>JAXHME010000022.1:0-105547 GCA_034521615.1 Halobacteriales archaeon | reverse complement strand
GGAAGTCCCAGGAGACCTCGCGGGTCGGCTCGAGCCCGATCTTCACGCGCTCGTGGCCGCCCGCGTCGCTCACCGACTTCTCCGTGCCGAAGAGGGCGCGCTCGACCGCCTTCTCGGTCTCGCGGTCCTCGACGACGAACGCGTCGCCGCGCCACTGGAGCCCGCGGTGCTGGCTGTAGTCGTCGGCGCCGAGGTCGACCACGGCGGCGGCCTTCCCGGTCGCCCGGACGTTTCGGGTCTTCACCGCGTCCGCGTCGGTCTCGAAGTAGACCGTCCCGTCGAGCTCGCAGAACGCGACGGGCACGACGTGGGGCAGGCCGTCGGCGCCGACCGAGGCGAACCGCATCGCGTCGGCCTCCTCGAGCAGCTCGGCGCGGGCCGCCTCGGTGAGGGCGATCTTGCCGTAGTCCCGGGGCATGGTCCGGGCGACGCCGGGGCGAGGAATGACCCTTTCGGGCCGGTCGATGCGATGCCGGCAACGGCAGTTATTTGGCCGTCCCCGGAGTCGTTTGAGCCACGATGGACTCGTTCAGCGACCTCGACCTCGACCACTTCACGACGGAGATGGACGGCTACGTCGGCATCCTCCGCCTGAACCGCCCGCCGGCGAACGCCCACAACCTCGACGTCATCCTGCAGCTCCAGCGGGCCGTCGAAGCGATCCGGTTCGACGACCAGGTCCGCGTCGCCGTGCTCGGCTCGGAGAGCGAGAAGTTCTTCTCGTCGGGCTACGACATCTCGTCGATCCAGGAGGAGTCGGGCACCCACATCGGCCGCGCCAGCCAGACCTCCAAGGAGGTCATCATGAAGATCCGGACGACGGACACCGTGTTCGTCGCCATGGTCAACGGCCACTGCATGGGCGGCGGCCTCGAGTTCGCGCTCGCGTGTGACTTCCGGTTCGTCGGCGACGACGACAACTACCAGGTCGGCGTGCCCGAGATCGAGCTCGGCCTCATCCCCGGCGAGGCCGGCACCCAGCTGCTGCCGCGCTACGTCGGCCGGTCGACGGCGATGAAGCTCATGGCGACCGGCGAGCGCATCACGCCGGCGGAGGCCACCGAGCTCGGCATCTTCGACGAGCTCCGCGACCCCGCGGACCTCGAGGACGAGGCGATGGCGTTCGCCCACGACCTCGCCGAGAAGCCCAACAAGGCGCTGGGCTTCGTGAAGCTGGCCGTCAACGAGGGCATGGAGCTGCCCCTGTGGGACGCGCTGGCCCACGAGCGCGAGCTCCAGAACCAGCTGTTCGACACGCCGGGCTCGATCGAGGGCGTCGACGCGTTCCTCGACAAGCGCACGCCGGACTTCATCGAGGCCGAGCTCGGCGGCGGCGCGCCGACCGACGGCGACTGAGCGCGAGGGCGATCACCGGCGGCAGCAGGACCTTACTGAAGCGTCCGCCGGGCGCTATCCAGTCCGATGACGCCGGGGATGAGAAAGAGGAGCGCGACCGCGATCCGGTCACCGGCGAGGTACGCCCCGCCCGGCCAGAGCAGGAACAGGAGGCCGACCACGACGCTCAGCACCCCGAGTACCGCGACCGCGACACCGCGCACGTTCATGGGCCCCGAATGAGCAGCGATGGGTTATCGTTAACGGAACGGCCCGGGGGCCGATACGCGCCCTCGGGAAGATGTAAAGAGCCATGCGGCTCCGTCGGCCAGACGAGCGCGTGCTATGACGGTCTCCCTGGAGTACGCCGACTACGATCTCGGCAGCATGACCTGGCCCGACGCCGGCGAACGGCTCGCAGCGGCCGACTTCGTCCTCCTCCCGTTGGGCAGCATCGAGCAGCACTCCCGCCACCTGCCGGTCTCCGTCGACACCCTCCGCGCGGAGACGTTGACGCGGAAGCTCGCCGAGGCCGCGCCGGACCACGGCCTGGACATCGTCCGGCTGCCAACGCTCCCCTACGGCTACTCCGAGCACCACATGAACTACCCGGAACCGAAGAGATCCGCGAGTTTCACAATCAGCTTCGGACGATTGGCAATGCGTCAGACAGGAGCGATACAACGGCACCATACCTGTCAGTACAACGTTAAATAAGTCGCGTAGCGAACATATAGCGGCATACAGTTTACAAGGTGAGGAATTCGACATTCCAATCATATCGATTATATTACTACTACCGGTATTTCACCGAAAATCAGCTGATTTGCGATCATTGTGGAAACGGGTGTCTGCCAGCCCGACCGTCGGTAACTCTGCAATTCGCGATTAGAGCGCGGCAGTAGCGCCATCAATGCGCGATAGAGAACGAATCTAATCCAACGCCATTTACTCGACATGGCGACGATGCGCCTCGAGGAGGCGGTGGTTGTTCGAAACGCACAATCGAGGAACCAACGGTGCTGTCTGAAACTCATGCCCTCTCGAACGTCGAAACGTCGACGAGGACCGTCTGCCCGCCGATCTGGACGAAGCACGTACCCGTCCGGGTACTTCGATTACCGAGCACCTCGACGCAAGGTGATTGCCTCGACGGAGTGTGGCATGACGATGATGAGCTGACGGCGTCCACGATGACTCGACGGAACCATCCCTCGCGTAACCGGTCCATCACCACCCTGTAGATTGTTTCAGTGATCGAAGTCTAACGGGCCCTGAACAAAACTCCTCGATGCACGCCTCGAGATCCAACACTAGCGCGAGTGTACAGGCGACTGGGTTCGTGCAGACCATCCGGAGGTATCGAGAGTATGATGTCCCCGACTTGGCCAGGCCGCGGTACCGACTAGGAAAACGACCTATTCGAAACGACAATAATAAAGTGTAAGTATTAAATATTGTATTACAGATACGATGTATATTTGTTGTAGCTGTGCCGACAATTCGGACAAGCCGTTAATGATTTGCCAAGTACTTATCCGAGAATATAGGTCATTTTTGGCAACCCATATTCTATGATAAGGGCTCTTATCCCAGTATCTGGGACAAAGTATATGTAAACACCTCCTGAAGCAGGTGCTATGAGCGCCGACGAGCGGGTCGGAGTCAAGACCTCGGTCCCCAGATACCAGAAGGAGGCCTGGACCGAGCACGCTGACGCCCTCGACATGTCCCAGAGCGAGTTCGTCCGGACGATGGTGCAGGCCGGCCGGCGGGGATTTGAGCCCGATCCACTGGAGACCGGTTCTCCCGACGCGAACCCCCGGGGTAACGGGCTCAGCAAGCCCGTCCTCGAGGCCCTCTCCTCGGGGGAGCACCGGGAGTTCGACGAGATCGTTGAATCGGTCACCGAGCAGCTCGATCGATCTGGTCGAGGAGGCCCTCGAGTCGTTGAACGACGAAGGTGACATCGAGATCAGCGCCCGAAGTGGGGTCCGGCTTTCGGAGGGCAGGGATGGCAACCGCTGAGCAGCAGGACGCTGTCGCGTATTTCCTCGAGGATCTCACCTACCATGGCAAGAGCGAGCGCACGCTGGACGCCTACGAACGCGTCCTCCGTCGGTTCGAGCGGTTCCTCGACGAGGAACGTGGCGTCCAGGGCCCCCGCAGCGCCGTCCGCCGTGACTGCCTCGCGTTCGTCCACGAGCTTCGCGGTGATGCTTCTCGAAGCACGATCGCCACCTACGCCTCCTACCTCCACCGCTTCTACGCCTACATGACGCAGGTCGGCGAGTTCGAGGGGAATCCGATGGCGCTCGTGATGGAGGAGCTCGACGAGTCGATCGACAAGGACCCCGCCCGGCGGGACATCCCGATCGACCGCATGCGGGCGTTCGTGGGCGAGATCACCCATCCGCTCGAGCGGGCCGTCGTCGTCACCCTGCTCAAGACCGGCATGCGGATAGGCGAGCTCTGTAACCTCGACCTCAGGGACGTCAATCTCGGCGATAGCGCCGTGCTTGCGGAGTACGACGTCGAGCCGCGGGTCCAGATCGAAGACCGACCGTACACGCTCTACGTGGCCGCTGACGTGGCCCGTGGCGCCGTCGTGAACGGCGAGGAACGGACGGCCTCGAACAAGCGAAAGCGGGACACGCTGGTGCCGATCGACGCCGAGCTGGCCCGCGTCCTGGAGCACGCGCTGGCGATCCGCCCCGACGCTGTCTCCGAGGCTGAGCCCCTCTTCCTCAGCACGAAGGACCAGTGGGGCCACCGGCTCAAGCCCGAGTGGGCCCGCTCGATCGTCACCAACCACGCCCGTGAGGCCGGCTGGTACCGGGATGGCGGCGGGGCCGCCGAGAACGTCACTCCCCACTACTTCCGGCACTTCTTCACCACGCACCTCCGGGACCGGACGGGCGACCGGGGGATCGTGAAGTACCTCCGCGGCGACGTCGCGGAGGACGTCATCGACACCTACACCCACAACTGGGGCGATCGAGTGCGCGAGGTCTACGAGGCGAACATCTACCGAATGACGTGAGGAACTCGTTGTAACAGCTATTTCATCATGGTTCTACACGGTCGGACCGTTGTCGCATCGCCGACTTGTAAACTTTATACTGCTATATTGAAAGGGTTGTTCGATATCGACCATTCATTTCAGACAATCAACCACTATGGGCGGACTTCTCGACCGATCACGTTCATCCTGCAGTACCGGTGCCAGATGCACGATCTGCACCCCGGAAACCAGGTGAAATAGGAACACTGACCTGGTTTGAGCCCCGTCTCAGACCAATGGCAACCCCGGCGCCTGTTGGCGATTCCGAGTACACCTTCGACGACGTAACGGTCGTCATGGGCACGTACAACGAGGCCGCGGCTATCGGCAATGTCCTGGAGGACATCGAGGCCGTCACTGACGGGCGGGCGGCCGTCGTCTGCGTCGACGGTTCGAGCGATGCGACGCCCGACATCGCCCGCGAGCACGGCGCGACGGTCATCGAACAGGAGCCCCAGGGCTACGGGGTAGCCGTCCACCGGGCGCTGCAGGCGGCCGACCGACCGGTCGTCGTGACGACGGACTGTGACGACACCTACCCGATGGAACGGTTGCCGGAGTTCCTCGACGCGATCAACGACGGCGCCGACGTCGTCTCGGGCGACCGGCTCACCCTCGGCGCCGACACCATGCCGCCGTTCAACCGCCTCGGGAACCGGCTCTTCGCGCTCCTCGCCTCCGTGCTCTGCCTCCGTCGGGTGCGGGACACCACGACCGGCATGCGGGCCTACCGTCGCGAGGTCATCGAGGACATCGAGTGGACCGAGAACACCGGCCTGTCGGCCGAGCTCCTCCTTCGGCCGCTGATGCGGGGGTATGACGTCGTCGAGGTGCCCATCGAGTACCGCGAACGGCTCGGCGAGACTACCCTGGACCCGATCGAGGGCGGCCTCGCCATCGCCTGGTCCATCCTGAAGGTCGGCGTCGAGGAGCGGCTCCGTTGACATCCTCCCCGGCCCTGAAGGGCGAGGATTCCCGAGCGTTGGGATATTAGGGTTCGCAACCTGACCTGTTCGCTCGGTGCGAAATGCCCCGAGGTCTGATTGAACAGGTAGGCTACTGGCCGTGCCAAACGACCGTTACTCATATCCTCTGTCGGAGGATTCTGAGTTATCTTTCTGCGAATATTCACCGCGCCATTCACGTCTGCGTTCATCGTTGCACCGCACGACTCACAGACGTACAACCCACGCTCCACGCGGTTCGCATCACGCTTCCGTCCACAGCACGAACATGTCATGCTCGTGTCGCGCTCGCTCGTGCGGTCTACGAGGATGCCGTGTTCTTCGGCCTTATATTCAAGCAAGTTCGTGAAGCGGTCAAACTCCCAACCGTGGAGTTTCTTGTTCCCGCGCTTGCCCCAGTTCCGAGGCTCGCCGGCATCGATCCTCTCGAATCTCGCTCAAATCACCGATTGCGATGCGACCAACCTCGTGCTCGATGCACTGTTCAACGGTGTGCTTGGCGAGGGCGTGTAGGAAATGGTCTTTCCGACGCGAGAGTTTCTGTCGGGCGCGAAGCGCACGGCGTGACGGGCCAGTTTCACCCTCGGTGTCGTACTCACCTTGGGTGAAGTAGTGCTTATCCTGTTTCAGCGCGTTCCCCGGATACAACTCTGCATCACCGTTGTCATAGGCGATGACGAGGTAGTTCTTGATACCGAGATCGATGCCCGCGGTGTTGTCACCGGGGACGTCCTCAACGGGAATCTCAACTTTGCAGACGAGGTGGAGTTCCCAGCGGTCGCCGTTCCACACGGCTCGTACCTGTTGGATGGTCTCCACGGTCACGTCCGGGCGCGTCTCGTACTCGGCGAGGATGAAATCCGAGCGGTGGTTCTTCAGGTTGAAGCCCTTGCTCAGACGGAGCCGGTTGTGTTTGGAATCGTGTTTGATGCCGTTCTGCTTCCACGTCACGGTGGAGCGTGGATGATTGTCACCTCGCTTTCGATAGCCGGGGGGATTCGCGTCTGTGCCACCGTTCTTGCGCTTTTTGAACCAACTGTTGAACGACTCAGCAAGCTCTTCTAGAACTCGCTGACTTGACTGAGAATGAAGGTCACTATATCGTTCGTGGTCTTTTAATTCGCGCTTCAGGTCGGCTTCAGACGGAATTTCGCCGGTATCATCCCACTCTTGCTGGGTGTGGTATCGGGCGACGTTCCACAGTTTCGATGCCGAGAACCCGCACTGGTCGAGATCGCCGCACACCTGTTGCTGGTTGACAATTTTCGCTCGATAGGTGCGGGTTGTTTCCAGCATCGGACTGTGTACATAAGCACTTATGAGAATTCGTTTAGTAAAAGTGGTGTTTGATGCGTGGAATATCCAGCAGTGCTATCTGGATAGGGTAGTGGAGGAGTTGTCGGCTGTATCCCCGCCCTGAAGGGCAGGGTTTTAGCCTTGGATCTTCCATAAACCCCATCCCGCTGTATCCTACCGGGCCGGGTACCACGCCAGCGAGTGGTCCGCGGCGAGCTCCACCGTGACGGGCTGGCCGATCGTCATCGTGTTGACGTGGTTGTGCTGGCAGTGGACGACGTCGCCGTTGCCGAGCTCGACGCGGTAGACGAACGTCGGGCCGTTGTACTGGCGGTGGACGATCGTGCCGTTGGCCTCGTCGGGCGGCGCGGCCGTCGCCCGCAGGTCGTCCGGGCGGACGAGGACGTCGATGTCCGCGCCGTCGTACTCCCCAGTGAGCCCCTTGAGGCGGTCGTCGTCGTAGGTGCCCAGCGCCGTGTGGAGCGTCCCGTCGTCGACCCGCGTCGAGAGGAACGACGCCTGGCCGAGGAAGCCCGCGACGAACCGCGAGCGGGGGTGTTCGAACACCTCCTCGGGCTGGCCCACCTGCTCGACGTGGCCGGCGTTCATGACGGCCACACGGTCGGAGATCGAGAGCGCCTCCTCCTGGTCGTGGGTGACCGAGACCGCGGTGACCCCGGCGGCCTTGAGGATCCGGCGGACCTCCTCGCGCATCTCCACCCGCAGCCGGACGTCGAGGTTCGAGAACGGCTCGTCGAGCAGGAGGATGGCCGGCTCGGGCGCCAACGAGCGCGCGAGGGCGACCCGCTGCTGCTCGCCGCCGGAGAGCTGCTCGGGCGTGCGGTCCCGGTAGCCCTCGAGGCCGACGAGGTCGAGCAGCTCGTCGACGCGCTCGTTCGTCGACTCCTCGGCGAGGTCGGTGAGCCCGAACGCCACGTTCTCGCCGACCGTGAGGTGGGGGAAGAGCGCGAAGTCCTGGAAGACGATGCCGACGCCGCGGTCCTCCGGGCTCGACGAACGTCGTCGGGTCCGCCACGACCCGACCGTCGATGCGGATGGTGCCGACGGTCGGCCGTTCGAGGCCGGCCAGCAGCCGGAGCGTGGTGGTCTTCCCACAGCCGGAAGGGCCGAGCAGCGTCAGGAGCTCGCCGTCGCCCACCGTGAGCGAGAGGTCGTCGACGACGGCCTGGCCGCCGAACTCCTTGGTGATGCCCTCGAGCTCCAGGACGGGCTCGCCGCTGGGGGTGGCCGCCGCCTCCTCGCCAGGGTCAGACTTCGCCATCGGTTGAGCTCCCGGGCGTCGTGCCCGTGGTCGTGTTCTACGTGGGGCCGCCGGCGGTTAAGAGCGACCCGGTTCGGCGGGCCGCGCGTCGGCTGTGCTCGCCTCATCCGCGGCGCACCTCGAGGAGCGTCGTGTTCATCGTGATCCCCTGTGGTCGGGTCTCGGGATGCTCGGGCAGGTAGGTGCCCTCGGTGCCACAGTCGGTCACCAGCGTGCACGTCCCGGACGCCGGCGGCCAGAGTAGCTCAACGCCCGCCTCGGTCGGGCGGACCACCACCGTCTCGCGATAGGTCAGCGTCCCCCCGCCGGGCTCGGTGATCGTCACGGTGAGGACGACCTCGGTCGGGGCGTCGATCGAGAGGTCGTCGCCGTCACCTACCGTCACAACGTCGGGGTGGGACAGGCGCACGCCCGACCGGCTGATGGTCCACGTCTGAACGATACGTCGCCGGCCAGCTCGCCCCTGTACTCGTATCGGCGCACCCGATCGCCGACCCGGACGGCGGCCCGGAGGTCGATGATCCGGTCGGGGACCGCGACGGTCGTCCGCGCGGTGACGGCCTCGCCCTCGACGAGCCGGACGCGTTCGAGGAGGGGCGTGACCCGTTCGTCGGGGCTCCAGACCCCGTGGTAGCGGTACCGGTACAGCGCCCGGTCGGGGTAGGCGTCGATCACGGCGAAGTCGTCGGTGGGATGGCGCTCGAGGGCGTAGACGGCCGGCCCCCCGAACCCTGGCTCGTTCCGGAGCCACTGGAACGGGTGGTTCCGCCACTCGCCGTAGGTCGGCGGGAGGAAGACCAGCGCGTTCTCGAGAGTGGTCTCCTCGAACGGGGCATAGGCCTGGGTGAGCCGCTCGGTCTGGGCCCGGTTCCGGTCCAGGGGCTCGGCGAGCGCGTCGACCTCGGCGGCTCCGACGAGTGGGAGGGCGACCACGAGGAGCCCGACGGCGGCGAGCCGGAGCGTGCGGTCGGTAAGCCGGTCCGCTGCCCGCTCCCGGAGCCCCCGCGCAGTCGACAGCACGCCGTGGGCGGCGAAGGCCGAGAGCGGCAGCAGGAGATCGAAGTGATAGAACGGGCCGAGGACGCTGATGAACCCGTCGTCGGGGACGCCCAGCCGGCCGAGGATGTTGAGGTTGCCCCAGAACGCGACGTTGCCGAGGGTCACCGTGACGATCACGCCCGCCAGGAGCAGTTGCAGCTGTGCTCGCGAGAGCGACGACCGGCGATCGAGGCCCTCCCGGACGAGTCGTCGACCGACCGCGAGCAGGCCGACGCCGGCGGCGACCGAGCCGAGCACCCCCGCCGTGAACCACTCGGTGAGCAGCTGGCCGAGCACGGCGCCGTTCGCCCGGAGGGCGAGCCCGGGCGTGTACTGCACCTCGTAGTCCAGCAGGGCCCGTCGGCCGAACCCGACCCCGTCGTGCGGGGCGAACGCCTGGTACGGGAACCGTACCGCGGCACCCGTCGTCAAGAGGTTGTAGCCCAGCGTGACCGCGACGAACAGCAGGCCGACGCCGGCGGTGAGCGCCGTCCGCCGATGGACCGCCCGGTCGTCGGGCAGCGCCCGGATGAGGCGCCAGATCGCGTGGCCCATGAACGGCAGCGCGAACAGCACGGCCGTGTACGGCCGGGCGAAGAAGGCGAGGCCGATCGCCGCGCCGGCGAGGACCGCGTACCGGCCATCGCCCCGGCGAACCGACCGGACGTAGGCGACGGCGAACAGGAGGTTCAGGGCCGTCGTCGTCGCGTACGGCAGGAACGTCGCCGAGTTGACCAGGAAGAGCGGCGCGCCAGCCAGGATCGCCGCGGCGAGCAGCCCCGTGCGCCGGTCGAAGGCGGCCGACGCGAGCAGGTAGCCGAGCCCGACGTTGACGGCCGCGACGATACCGAGCGCGAGCCGGTAGCCACCCAGCAGCTTCCCGACGGCGAACACCGCGGCGGGGACCGGCGCGTACTTCGGGTAGAGCCCCCGGTCGCCCTCGACGAAGAACCAGGGGTGGACCGCCTCGGCGAGCGCCTCGGAGCCGGGTCGGAGGAAGAGCTGGCCCTCGAGCAGCATCGCAGCCTGCTGGAGGTAGACCCCCTCGTCGTGGTTCCGGGAGTGGTACGGGAACAGGTCGTGGGCCAGGAGGAGGACCAGGAGTCCGGCGACGACGGCGAGCAGCAGCGCCGCAAGCCCGTAGGGCCGGCGGGTCACGGCGCGGCGGAGCCGGTCACTCGCCATCGCGGCCACCGCGCAGCGTCGCCGTTCCCGACCCCTCCTGGGAGAGCAGGACCAGCATCGAGAGCGCGGAGACGACCACGAGGATCAGCGCGGGCACCGCGGCCGCGCCGTAGTAGCCCGCGCTCTCGGCCCGCCAGATCCGGACGACGAGCGTGTCGAAGCCCGTGGGCCGGAGCATCAGCGTCGCCGGCAGCTCCTTCATCGTGGTGAGGAAGACCAGCGCGGCGCCGGCGAGCACGCCCGGCGCCACCAGTGGCAGGGTGACGTCCCGGAAGGCGGCGGTGGGCGAGCGGCCGAGCACGCGGGCCGCGGCAGGGAGGTCGGGGTCCACCTGGAGCAGGGTGGACCGGGTCGAGCCCACGGCCACGGGGAGAAAGCGGACGACGTAGGCGAAGACCAGCAGCGGGAGGGTCTGGTAGATCGGCGCGAGATACCGGGCGCCGAAGAACACCAGCGCGAGGCCGATGACGACGCCGGGGACCGCGTAGCCGACGTAGGTCGCCCGCTCGAACGCCGAGGGCAGCCGGCCGCGGTAGCGGACCGCCAGGTAGGCGACGGGGAGCGAGGCCGCCGCGGCGACGACCGCCGCGGCCGCGGAGACGCTCACGGAGTTGACGATCGAGGCGACGGGGAAGCCCCCGCTGTTGCCCGCGGGGCCGGCGCGGACGAGCCAGAGCCCGAGGATGCCGATCGGGAGCGCGAGCGCGAACCCCGCGACCCCGACCGGGGCGGCGACGGCCGGCCAGCGCCACCGCCCGAGCCGGCGGACGCGCCGGTGGCCGCCGGCGCCGCTCGAGCGCACGCCCTGGCCGCGGACGTGGGACTCGATGGCGAGGATGAACAGCGTCGCGGCGACGAGCTGCAGCGAGAGCAGGGCGGCGAAGTCGAGCTCGAACCGGTTGACGAAGATCACGCGCGTGAACACGTCGTAGCGCATGATCGCGGGCGTGCCGAAGTCCGACAGCGCGTAGAGCGCCACGAGCAGCGAGCCCGCGGCGACCGCCGGCCGGATCTGCGGGAGGACGACCGAGCGGACGGCCTCCCACCGGGAGCGGTTGAGCGTCCGGGCGGCGTCGACGAGGCGCTCGTCCATCGTCAGCAGCGAGGCGCGCGCGGAGAGGAAGACGTAGGGGTAGGTGTAGAGCGTGATGACGACCACGGTGCCCTGGAGGCCGTACATCGGGGGCAGCGACTCGATGCCGAGCGGGGCGAGGACCGACTGGAGCTCGCCGCGGGGGCCGAACATCGAGACGAACGCGATGGCGCCGATGTAGCTCGGGATCACGAGCGGCATCGAGACGGCGACGGTCCAGAACCGGCTGAACGGGAGGTCGGTGCGGACCGTGAGGAACGCGAGCGGGACCGCGATGGCGACCGAGAGCGCGGTCACGAGCGAGACCATGAGGACGCTGTTGACGACGACCTGGAGCGTCCGCGGGCGGAGCATCGTCTCGACCGCGACGCCGGGCTCGATGCCCAGCGCGGTCACGACCAGCCAGCCCAGCGGGACGACGACGGCCGCGGCGATGCCGCCCGCGAGGAGCGTGAGGCCGACCGGCCGGTCGTCCGGGGCCGCGTCGGTCCCGACCTCCGCGCCGACGCCGACCGCCATCTACAGGACGCCGACCTCTTCCATGAGGTCGATGGTGTCGTTGATGTCCGCGCGGGCGAACTCGGCGAGGTCGAGGTCCGGCGGGTTGAGCTCGTCGAAGCTCGGGAGGCGCTCGATCGGGTCGACCTCGGGGATCATCGGGTACTCGAAGGTGGCCGACCGGGCGAAGTAGTCCTGGGCCTCCGCCGAGAGCAGGTGCCGGACGAAGTTCGAGGCGAGCGTCCGTCGCTCGCTGGCGTCGACGACCCCGGCGCCCGCGACGTTGAAGAACGAGCCCGCGTCGTTCTGCGTGAACGCGATGTCGAGCGGGGCGTCGGGCCGGGCGTCGAGCACCCGCACCGGGTAGTAGTGGTTGGTGAACCCGGTGCTGATCTCGCCGTCGGCGATCGCCTGGGCCACCCGGAACTCGCTGGAGTACTCCTGGATGTCGAGCTCGACCATCCCCTGCAGCCACTCCTTGGTCCGCTGCTCGCCGTTGAGGATGCGCATGACGGTGACGAATCCCTGGAAGGAGCCGTAGGTCACGGCCCAGCCGAGCTCGCCCTCGAGCTGGCTCTGGGCCGGGAAGTCGAGGATGTCGGTCGGGAGGTCCGAGGCGGACAGCGCGTCGGTGTTGAACGGAAGCGACCGAACCCGGCCGGAGGTCCCGATCCAGACCCCGTCGGGGTGCTGGTAGCCCTCCCGGCCGAGGTCGAGCACGTCGTCGGGCAGGGGGACGAGCCGGTCCTCGCCGGCCAGCAGGCCGAGGATGCCGGCGTTGACCGTGAAGAACACGTCGGCGGGGGTCGACTGGCCCTCGGTCCGGATCTGGTTCGCGAGGTCCGCGGCGCCGCCGTAGCGGACCCGGAGATCCAGCTCGGGGTTGCGCTCGCGGATGAAGTCGAGCAGCTGGCCGACGAGGAACTCGCCGCGGCCCGAGTAGACCATGAGCTCGCCCGACAGCTCGGGCATCTCGGCCATCGGCGTACCGCCCGGGAGCCCGCGGCCCGTCCGCGCGGACCCGATGAGCCCCGGCTCGGCGTCGGCCGTGGGCGTCCCCTCGGCTGGCCCACTACCGAGGAGGCCCGAACAGCCGGCGAGGCCCGCGAGGCCGGCCGTCCCGACCCCGGCGAGGAACCGGCGCCGCGAGGGGTGCCCCCGATCAGTCATCGGCCGGCACCTCCGCGGTCGCGCCGACCGCGCGGGCGTCGAGCGCCTCGAGGCAGTCGAGCCAGGCGAGCATGTGCTCGCCGACGTAGTTCAGGAACTCGCCGTTCCGGAGGTCGAACTCGCCGTCGGCGAGCCGTCGAGCCATGGCCATGTAGGCGGTCGCGAACGAGTCGGCGTCCCCGCCGACGTCGTCGACGATGCGCCAGAGGTGCTCGTTGAGCTCGAGCGCCGGCGCCTCGTTGGCGAGGTCCGCGAAGGTCGATCGGGGCGCCTTCTCGTGGACGCAGAGGGGCCCGCCGGTCAGCACCTGCTTGTCGAGGACGTCGCAGGCGCGCTTGAGGAAGACGCCGCTCCAGATGTCGTCGAACCGGCCGACGTCCCAGGGGTTGTCGTCCATCGGCAGCTGGTAGAACGCCGGGATCACCTCCCGGCGGAACGCGAGGTTCATCGAGCAGACCGTGAGGTACTGCCCGGGCGCCGCTACGAAGTCCGCGCCGTAGTGGGCCGCGTCGAGCCGGGTCTGGGCCTGGCCCTCGAGGTCGCCGTCGAGGAGGATGCGGACCGCGTCGAGGTCCGGGACGTCGGTCCAGAGCCCCTGGGAGGCGACCACGTCGTCGACCTGTGCGGTCCCCGTCTCGACGCGCTCGCCCATCGCGCCGTACGGGTAGCCCCGCGGGTAGAGGCCGTGGTCGTCGAACGCCTGGTGGAGCACGTTCACCCACCGCTCGTCGGAGCGGACGGCGTCCACGGAGCCCTCGCGGTTGAGGTTCGCGAGATGCCGGCCGAAGAAGTCCGTCTCGGGGTGGGGCCGGGTGTCGTCGTCGAGGAAGACGCCGTACTCCGCGCCCGATGCCCAGAGGTAGAGCAGCCCGAAGGAGGTCTGGGCGTGGCTGCGGGCCGGGACGAGCTCGGCGTAGTCCTCGAGGCCGCGCTCGGCGAACCAGCGCTCGCGACGCGTGCCGTCGAAGACTTCGCCCTCGACGTCGAGCTCGTCGAGCATCGCCTCCATCGCCGCGACGTCGCAGTGGTCCTCGGTGACGAGGACGAACTCGAGCCGGTCGGTGTCGAACCCGTGGTCCCGGGCGTTCGCCACGTACGCCCGACAGGCCTCGTGGTTCCGGACCGTGGGCATCACGACACAGACGTCGTCGGTCATTGAACCCACTTTTTAGGGCGCCCTAAAGTACCTGTCGTTATTTAGGCCGTCCTAAAACCTCGCCGGGGTCGCCATCGGCTCCGGAGACAGCGGCTAGATAGACGCGGTGAACCCGAAGAAGGGAGGCGGATTACCGGAGCGTCAGCGAGGCCATCGCGCGGGCGGAAGCGCCGTGGCCACAGTCGACGAACTCGTGGCGGCCGGGTTCGGTCGCCGCGATGCCGGTGACGGGCGTCCCACAGCGGGGACAACTCACGCCGTCGGTCTGCTGGGGGGTCGGTGCGGCGACGGGTCGGGCGGTCTGGAACATGCAACCGGCGATGCGGGAGTATCGACCTAAAACGCGAGGCTAGCGCGGCGAAAGTGAAACCGCACGGCGTCGCCGGCCCGCGGTTTTCTGTCTGACGGGTGTCCGACGCGGCGGCCGGGAGCCACCGCGGGTTTCCGAACGCCTAAGGCGGCCCCAGTCGCGGCGGTCGTATGGACCGCGTGGCCGTGATCGGGGCCTCGATGACGCCGTTCGGCCAGCGCGAGGGCTGGCTGCGTGACCTGCTGGCGGAGGCGGGCGAGGCCTGCCTCGAGGACGCCGGCGTCGAGGCCGGCGAGCTGGACCACCTCTACGTATCGAACATGGCGAGCGGCGAGTTCGAGGGCCAGACCGGCGTCATGAACGCCCTCGCCCACGACCTCGGCGCGCTCGGGGCGTACACCCAGCGGGTCGACCAGACGAGCGCCAGCGGCGGCGCCGGCGCGTACGCCGCCTGGCAGTCGGTCGCGAGCGGCGCGAGCGAGCTCACGATGCTGGTCGGCGGCGAGAAGATGACCCACGTCTCGACGGCCGAGGCGACCGACGTCATCGCGTCGCTGACCCACCCCGTCGAGTACAAGCACGGCGTGACGCTGCCCTCCTTCGCCGGGCTGACCGCCCGGGCCTACCTCGAGGCCTACGACGCCCCGCGCGAGAGCCTCGCGAAGGTCGCCGTGAAGAACCACCGCCACGGCGTCGACAACCCCCACGCCCAGTTCCGCAAGGAGGTCGACGTCGAGACCGTGATGGAGTCGCCCATCGTCGCCGACCCGCTCCGGCTCTACGACTTCTGCCCGATCACGGACGGCTCGGCGGCGCTGCTGTTCTGCCCGGAGTCGGTCGCCGAGGAGCGGGCCGACGAGTACGCCGTCGTCTCGGGCGTCGCCGGCGCGACCGACACCCACGTCGTCCACGAGCGGACGGACCCGACGACGATGGCGGGCGTGGTCGAGTCGAGCGAGCGGGCCTACGGAATGGCCGGCCGCGGGCCCGACGACGTGGACGTCGCCGAGCTCCACGACATGTTCACCATCCTGGAGGTGCTCCAGTCGGAGGACCTCGGCTTCTTCGAGAAGGGGCGGGGCTGGGAGGCCGTCGAGGAGGGCGTCACCGACCGCGACGGCGAGCTCCCGATCAACACCTCGGGCGGGCTGAAGTCGAAGGGCCACCCGCTCGGGGCGAGCGGCGTCGCCCAGCTCTACGAGCTCTACCAGCAGCTCACGTCGAACGCGGGCCCGCGGCAGGTCGACGCCGAGGTCGGCCTGGCCTGCAACGTCGGCGGCTTTGGGAACTGCGTCACGACCACGCTCATGGAGGCCGCGGCATGAGCCTCGAGGCGGGCCGCTGTGCGAACGGCCACCTCAGCTACCCGACCCACCCCCGGTGTCCCGACTGTGGCGAGCCCCAGGACGGGACGGTCGAGCTCGCCGATCGGACCGCGACGGTCGTGACCTGGACCGTCAGCACGGCCACGCCGCCGGGCGTCCGCCAGCCGAACCCGCTGGCGATCGTCGAGTTCGAGGTCGACGGCGAGCCGGTCCGGGCCATCGGCGGGCTCACGACCGAGGACGTCGAGACCGGGGACGCCGTTCGCCCCGTCCACGTCGAGGAGCTCCGGGATCCCGAGGCGGGCATCCGGGCGGCCGAGAGCCAGGCCTGGGACGGCTACCGATTCGAACCCGTCTGAGCGCGAGGAGAAACGGCTAACCGGCGGCCCGGGCTAGCCTCAGGCATGGACCCCGAGGCCCTCCGCGCCGCCATGCCCGTCACCGACGACGTCGCCTACTTCAACACGGGCGCCAGCGGCCCCAGCCCGCGCCCCGTCGTCGACGCCATCGCCGACTTCGCGGCCTACCACGCCTACGACTCGCCGGGCGGCGAGGGCATGTACGACGCCGGCTGGGGCGCGGAGGCTGACGCCCGCGAGGCGGTCGCCCGACTGCTCGGCGCCGACAGCGATGACATCGCGCTGACCCAGAGCACGACGGCGGGCATCAACCTCGTCGCGACGGGCCTCGACTGGCAGCCCGGCGACGTCGTCGTGAGCACGGACGCCGAGCACCCCTCGGGCCGGCTGCCGTGGGCCCGGCTCGCCGACGTCCGGGGCGTCGAGCACCGGGTGGTCACCCGCGAGGACGGGCGCTACTCGCTCGAGGCGTTCGCCGAGGCCATCGAGGGCGCCCGATTGATCTGCCTGAGCGCGGTGACGTGGAACCGGGGCACCCGGCTCCCGGTCGAGGCGGTGACCGAGCTGGCCCACGAAGCGGGCGCGACGGTGCTCGTCGACGCCGTCCAGGCGCCGGGCCAGCTCCCGGTGGACGTCGAGGCCTGGGGCGCCGACTTCGTGGCGGGCGCGGGCCACAAGTGGCTGCTCGGGCCCTGGGGCGCGGGCTTCCTCTACCTGAGCGAGGCCGGTCGGCGTGCGCTCGACCCGCTCCGCATCGGGCCGAAGGGCGTGCAGGACCCCGCCGCCGAGCACCCGGAGTACCACGAGAGCGCGCGGATGTTCGACCTGACGACGGGCCAGGCGGCCGTCTACGCGGGGCTCGAGGCCGCGATCGACCTGCACCTCGACCTGGGGGTCGACGCGGTCCAGGACCGGATCGAACACCTGACCGACCGGCTGAAGGCCGGCATCCCCGACGACCGGCTGCTCAGCCCCCGCGAGTACGAGACGGGGCTCGTCTCCTTCCGCGTCGACGATCCCGAGGCGTTCGAGGCGGCCTGCGAGGACGCCGGCATCGTCCTCCGGACCATCCCCGACCCCGAGTGCGTCCGGGCGTCGGTCCACGCGTTCAACGACGAGTCGGACGTCGATCGGCTGCTGGCCCAGCTCTGACCGGGCCAAGTCGCGGGCGCAATGGGCGTAGGCCCGGACCTCGCCGGGGCGTCGGCCGGCCCGTCGCGATTGACAACCGTTAAACCGCCCGACCGGCCACTGACGGGCATGAGCGAATCGGCCCAGCGAGCGAGCAGCTGCGTGTCCTGCGGGATCAGCATCTCCGGGACCTCCGCGGCGTCGTTCGCCTGCCCCGACTGCGGCCAAGCCATCTCGCGCTGCGCGAAGTGCCGCAAGCAGAGCAACCTCTACGAGTGCCCGACCTGCGGCTTCACGGGACCCTGAGCATGGCGAAGGTCGCCGCGACGCTCAAGGTGATGCCGAACAGCCCCGAGCTGGACCTCGACACGCTCGAGGAGCGGCTCTCGAACTCCCTCCCCGAGGGCGCCAAGATCAACAACGTCAAGCGCGAGGACGTGGCCTTCGGGCTGGTCGCGCTGCTGCCGACCGTCCTCATCCCGGACGACGCGGGCGGCACGGACGTGGTCGAGGAGGCGTTCGCCGAGGTCGAGGGCGTCGAGTCCGTCGGCGTCGAGAACGTCACCCGGATCTGAGCCAACCGGCCCCTCGTTTTCGCCGCTAGCCCGTCAGCCCAGCGCCGCGTCGAACGCCCGCTCGAGGTCCGCCGTCAGGTCGTCGACCGCCTCGAGCCCGACGCTCACCCGGATCAGGCCGTCGGTGAGCCCGGCCGCCAGGCGCTCCTCGCGCGGGATCGTGGCGTGGGTCATCGCCGCGGGCTGCTCGATGAGGCTCTCGACGCCGCCGAGGCTCTCCGCGAGGGTGAACACCTCGGTCTCGCTCACGACCGTGCTCGCCTGCTCGAGCGTGCCGTCGAGCTCGAAGCTCAGCATGCCGCCGTAGGCGTCCATCTGCCGGGCGGCGAGCTCGTGCTGAGGGTGGGACTCGAGCCCCGGGTAGTACACCCGGTCGACCGCCGGGTGACCATCGAGCCACTCGGCGAGCGCCTGGGCCTGCTCGCAGTGCCGGTCCATCCGGACGGGCAGCGTCTTCGTCCCGCGGAGGACGAGGAAGCAGCCGAAGGGGTCGGGTGTGGCGCCGACGGCGTTCTGCGAGAAGCCGAACGCCTCGTCGAGGTCGGCGTCGTCGGTGATGAGCGCGCCCCCGACGACGTCGGAGTGGCCGCCGAGGTACTTCGTCAGCGAGTGACAGACGACGTCCGCGCCGTGCTCGAGGGGCCGCTGGAGGTACGGCGTCGCGAACGTGTTGTCGACCGCACAGACGGCGCCGTGGTCGTGGGCGACGTCGGCCAGCGCCGCGATGTCGACGACGCGCATCAGCGGGTTCGTCGGCGACTCGACCCAGACGAGCTGGGTCTCCGGGCGGCAGGCCTCGGCGAGGGCCTCGGGGTCGGTCAGGTTGACGTAGTCGACCTCGACGTCGTACTGCTCGTAGACCTGCGTGAACAGCCGGCGCGTCCCGCCGTAGACGTCCTGGCCGCAGACGAGGTGGTCGCCGGCCGACAGCAGGTTACAGACCGAGTTGATCGCCGCCATCCCGCTGGCGTAGGCGCGTCCATAGGCGCCCCCTTCGAGGCTCGCCAGGTTCTCCTCGAGGACCGTCCGGGTCGGGTTGCCCGTCCGCGAGTACTCGTAGCCGCGGTCCTCGCCGGGCGCGTCCTGGGCGTAGGTCGAGGTCGCGTAGATGGGCGGCATCACGGCGCCGGTCCGCGGGTCGGGGGCCTGCCCGGCGTGGATGGCCCGGGTCTCGAAGCGGTGGTCGTCGGCCATGGACGACCGTGTGGCCGGCGCCGCCTTAACCTGCCGGGAGCGGTTGACCCGGCAGGTGATAAGGCCGGGTCGCCACGGGGCGGTATGGAGCCCGCGGACGAGGAGCCGGTGCGGGTCGCCGCCGACCTGCTCGCGGTCCTCTGTGAGCTGTCGGCCGACCGGGAGCCCGAGCCGCTCACCGTGCCGCTGGCGGTCACCCCGGCCGACGAGCTCGACGGCGCCGAGGGCCCGGTGTTCACCCACTTCTACCTCCCCGAGACGGGCCGCTCGGTCCGCGAGGTGTTCGGGGTCGACCTCGGGACGCCCTCGGGGACGACGCCCGGCGTGTTCCTCTCGCACCCGGACGGCCGCCGGGAGCTCACGAAGCGCGACGAGCTCCGCGAGGTGGCCCTGGTGGCGGTGCCGCCGTGGGAGCCCGAGGCGGTCGCGGCGTTCGATCGGCGCGGCCGGCGCCGGCCGCTGGCGACGGTGGACGTGGCGATCCCCGAGGAGACGCCGCCCTGAGCCCGTCGGCGGTCGTTCGCCCCGCCGCCGAACGTGTAGTTTATGTGCGCCTGCGCGCAATCGAGGCCAACGACCATGCCCAACTCGAAAGGTCCCCGACGCGGCTCCCGCGGGAAGCTCTCGAACGCGCCGCGTGAGCGCGGTACCTCCCCGCCCCAGCGGGCGGTCCAGGCGTTCGATGCCGGCGAGAAGGTCCACCTCAAGCTCGACCCGAGCGTGCCCGACGGCCAGTTCAACCACCGGTTCAACGGCCACACGGGCGAGGTCATCGACAAGCAGGGCGCCGCCTACCGGATCCGCATCAACGACCGCGGCAAGGAGAAGACGATCATCGCGAAGCCGGCCCACCTGCGCCGCCAGCAGGGCTGACCGACCCGGCCGTCCGGGGTTCCGAAAGCCATTTGCGACTGCCACCGCTCCTGAGAGCCACCCATGCGGGCGCGCGTCCCTTCAACTGGTTTAAGTGACCCGGCGGCTTCGGTCGAGCCATGACCATCTTCAAGGAGACCCTCGACGAGGAGTACCTCACCGTCGCCGAGGTCAAGGAGCTCCTCGCGGACATCGAGGAGGAGCGGGCCCTCGACGAGGACCGGGAGCTCCCCTACGAGCTCGCCCGGACCATCGAACACGCCAACCGCTTCGCCGTCCTCGACCCCGAGGAGTCCAAGGAGCTCGTCGAGGAGCTCGAGGCCCTCGAGAAGATCGACGAGAAGACCGCCTACAAGATCGCCGACCTGCTGCCCCGCTCGCGCGACGAGGTCCGGGCCGTCTTCGCCCAGCAGCGCTACTCGATGGACGGCGACGAGCTCGACGAGGTCCTCGACGTCGTCGCGAAGTACGTCTAAGCGCCGGCCGGGCCGGCGACTGTTTAAGTCACTCACCCGCGTAGCGCAGGCCATGAGCGCGGACGAAGCCGCCGAGTCGAGCCCCCGCACCGCCGTTGTGCTCGACGTGCTCCCCCACGGCCGGGCCGACGACGACCGGCCACGGTACCGCAAGTCCCCGCTCGCCCTGGCGCTCGACGTCGAGCGCTTCGGGCTGCTCGAGCTCGTGCTCGCCGACGAGGCCGACCTGAACATCGGCGACGAGGTCGGGGTCGACCCCCGCGAGCCGCCGGTGGAGCTGGCCAGGCCGATGGCCTACGAGGACCTCTCCGGCGGCGCCCGGTCCGAGCTCGAGCACGTCGTCCGGGAGACGATCGAGGCGGACGAGGACCGCCTCGTCGAGTTCTATAACGAGGCCGGCCCGGTGACCCTCCGGCTCCACCAGCTCAACCTGCTGCCCGGCGTCGGGGACAAGCTCCGCGACAACATCCTCGACGCCCGCAAGCGCAAGCCCTTCGAGGGCCTCGCCGACCTCGACGAGCGGGTCTCCGGGCTCCACGACCCGAAGGGGACGGTCGTCGAACGGGTCCTGGAGGAGCTCCGGGACGAGGACGTGAAGTACAAGCTGTTCGTGCGCGAACAGTGACTTTACGGCGCGGGGGCGGTAACCCCGGCGCAATGGCCGGTCCCGGGGGGCGAGAGGCGAACACCGACGTCGCCGAGCCGGCGGGTCGACGGGAGCCCGCGGCGCTGCTCGACCGGGCCGGCGTCCGAGGCGACCCCCGCCACGACCAGCACTTCCTCCTCGACGCCCGCGTGCTCGACCGCATCGTCGGCTACGCCGAGGGGCTCGACCGGACGCACGTCCTCGAGATCGGCGCCGGGACCGGCGGCCTGACCGACCGGCTGCTCGCTGGGGCCGGCGCGGTGACCGCCATCGAGCGCGACCGACGGCTGGCGGCGTTCCTCCGGACGGAGTTCAGCGATGCCGTCGACGACGGCCGGCTCGACGTCATTCAGGGTGACGCGCTCGACGTGGACTGGCCCGCGTACACGGCCTGCGTCTCGAACCTCCCCTACAGCGCCTCGAGCGAGCTGCTGTTCCGCCTGCTCCCGCGGGGCGAGCCGGCGGTGCTCCTCGTCCAGCGCGAGTTCGCCGACCGGCTCGTGGCCGACCCGGGGACGGACGAGTACGGCCGGCTCTCGGTGACGGCGGGCCACTACGCGGACATCGAGCGCCTCGAGGTCGTCCCCCCCACGGCGTTCGACCCCCGGCCGGCCGTCGAGAGCGCGGTCGTCCGGGCGATCCCGCGAACGCCCGACTACGCCGTGCCCGACGACGAGCGGTTCCTCGACCTCGTCACGGCGACGTTCACCCAGCGCCGGAAGACGATGCGGAACGCCATCCGGAACACGGCGCACATCTCCGGGCTCGCCGAGCCCGACGCGGTCGTCGCGGCGGCCGACGATGAACTGCTCTCGCGACGGCCCGAGACGGTGACGCCCGCGGAGTTCGCCGCCCTCTGCCGACTGGCGGCCGACCACGGGGGCTGGACGTCGTGAGCCTCCACAGCCTCGACTGGCTGCTCGGCGGCATGACGACGTTCGAGGGGCGGGCGCTCCTCAGCGTCGTCCTCCTCGGGGTCCTGGGCGGCGCCGGCTGGCTCGCCCGCTACCTCCGGGTGCGCGCGGATTCGGTGGACGCGACCCGGGTGGCCAACGCCGCGATCGCGACGGGACTGCTCGCGATCACCCTGGCGGTGGGCTGGGGCTACATCGTGCTGTGGGAGCTCTCGATCAGCGGGCTGTTCGGCGACCCGGCGCTGTTCGCGACCCGGGTCACCGTGACGCTGGTCGTCCTGATCGGGGTCTACCTCGGCACCGGCGTCGTCAAGCGGTTCATCTACGAGTTCACCCAGCAGCGGACCTCCATCTCCCAGCACCAGACCGAGCTCATCTTCCGGACGACCCAGGTGGCGATCTACGTCATGTCGGCCGTGGTCGTGCTCGGGCTCTGGCAGGTCAACCTCGGCGGGCTGCTCGTCGGGGCCGGCTTCCTCGGCATCGTGGTCGGCCTGGCGGCCCGCCAGACGCTCGGCTCGCTCATCGCGGGCTTCGTCCTGATGTTCGCCCGGCCGTTCGAGATCGGCGACTGGGTGGCCATCGGCGACCAGGAGGGCATCGTCACCGAGATCTCGATCGTCAACACGCGCATCCAGACGTTCGACGGCGAGTACGCGATGCTCCCGAACGACTTCGTGGGCTCGAGCCAGATCATCAACCGCACCCGCAAGGGCCGGCTCCGCCTCCACGTCTCCGTGGGCGTCGACTACGACACCGACCTCGAGCTCGCCCGGGAGACCGCGAAGGCGGCCGTGACCGACGTCGAGGAGGTGCTGACGGTGCCCCAGCCGGGCATCGTGCTGACGGGCTTCGACGACTCGGCCATCACGCTCGACTGCCGGTTCTGGATCGACAAGCCCAGCGCCCGACGGCGCTGGCGGGCCAAGACGGCCGTCGTCCAGTCGATCAAGTCGGCGTTCGACGAGGCCGGGATCAAGATCCCGTTCCCCCAGCGCGAGCTGATGGGCCGCCAGGAGACCGGCGGCTTCCAGCTCGGCGAGCCCCCGGCCGCGCCCGACGACGGCGACTGAGTCCCGGCGGAACCCACGTATTATCTCGCCGGCGCCCGTACGCGCGGCCATGCCCGTCGACTACGCCGGCTTCGACCGCGGGCGGGGGCTGAACTTCTGGGAGCACGACCCCGTGGTGCGGTTCGAGGTCGAGCGGACCTACCCGGCGGCCGCCCGCGAGTGGGCCGAGCCCCGCCTGGAGGCGTTCGGCGAGCTCGTCGGCGCGACCGTGGACCCGAACGCGGCCGTCATCGACCGGAACGGGCCGGAGCTGCACACCTACGACCGCGACGGCGAGGTCGTCAACGAGGTCGTCTACCACCCCGCCCAGCGCGAGAACGAGCGGGCCGTCTACGAGGCGGGCGCGGTCGCCGACAGCTTCCGGGCGCCGCCCGGACCGCGACGAGCGGCTGCCGTTGGTCCACAACCTGACGATGGACTACCTCCTGTCGTACGCCGACATCGGCCTGACCTGCCCGGTGGCGATGACCGCCGGTGCCGCGCTCGTCCTGGAACAGTTCGACGACGGCGCCAACGACGCGTATCTGGAGGGCCTGGTGTCGCGGGACTACGACGAGCTGCTCGAGGGCGCCATGTTCCTGACCGAGAAGCAGGGTGGCTCGGATCTGGGCGTCACCGAGACGGTCGCCGAGCCCGTCGAGGGCGACGTCTACCGGCTGACGGGCGAGAAGTGGTTCTGCTCGAACATCGACGCCGGGGTGATCCTCACGCTCGCCCGACGCCCCGACGCCCCCGAGGGAACGGGCGGCCTCTCGCTGTTCCTCGTGCCGCGGACGACCCGTGACGGCGAGCGGAACCCCATGTTCGCCCGGCGGCTGAAGGACAAGCTCGGCACCGTCAGCGTGCCCACCGGCGAGGTCGAGTTCGACGACACCGAGGCCTACCTCGTCGGCGAGCCCGAGCGGGGCTTCCGGTACATGGCGGAGATGCTCAACCTCGAGCGGCTGTCGAACGCCTTCGCCGCCTGCGGCGCGATCGGCCGGGCGCTGCTCGAGAGCCGGATCAAGGCCGCCAACCGCGAGACGTTCGGCAAGCGCCTCGACGAACACCCGCTGATGCGCCGCGACCTGGTCGAGCTCACCGTGGCCCACGAGGCCGCGACCGCGTTCACGTTCGACGCCGGGGTCGCCTACGAGGACGCGCTCCGGGGCGGGGACGACGAGGCGTTCGCCCTCATGCGGGCGCTGGTCCCCGTCGCGAAGCACCGGACCGGCCGGCTCGCGGTCGACGTCGCCTCCTACGCCATGGAGATCCAGGGCGGCAACGGCTACGTCGCGGACTGGGTGACCCACCGGCTCCTGCGCGACGCCCAGGTGCTCCCGATCTGGGAGGGCACCTCGAACGTGCTCTCGCTCGACCTGCTGCGCGCGATGGCGACGGCGGGGTCACACGCCGCCGTCCTCGACCGGATCCGGTCGTACCTCGACGGCGCCGACCACCCCGTGCTGGCCGACCTCGTCGAGGTCGTCCGGGACTCGGCCGACGAGCTCGAGGCCGCCTTCGGGACGCTTGCCGAGTCGGGCGAGGCGTACGCCCAGCTCCACGCGAAGGCGCTGGCGAACCTGCTCTACGACGTCTACGCGGGCGCGCTGCTCCTCCACGAGGCTCAGGAGGAGCTCGAGGCGGGGGATGGCCGCAAGGCGCTCGTCGCCCGGCGGTTCGTCGACGACCACCTCCGCGACCGGCCGGCCCGAGGAATCACTGCGGGCGACCGGCTCCCCGATGAGTGGTTCGACGCGATCGTCCGGTTCGCGTCGGTCGACCCGGCCGAGCTCGAGGGCGCCGCCGCGGCGGCCGACTGAGCCGTGGGCGCGAACGATCCGGACACGGCCGCCGACCTCGCCGAGCGCCGCGGGGAGACCTACGAGTACTACGAGGCGGCCGAGGACTCCGCGGTGCTGGCCGGGGCCGCCGCCGAGGACCTGGCCGAGTCGGGGGTGGCGACCGTCCTCGACGTCGGGACCGGCAGCGGCTACGTCGGCGCGAGGCTCCGGGAGGCGACGGGGGCCCGCGTGGTCGGCGTGGACGTGAACCCCGCCGCCTGCCGACGCGCACTCGAGAACGGTGTCGAGTCGGTGCGGGGCGACCTCGTGGCGCCGTTCGCCGACGACGCCTTCGACGCCGTCGCGTTCAACCCGCCGTACCTCCCGGCGTCGGCCGAGGCCGAGTGGGACGACTGGTTCGAGGTGGCGGTGACGGGCGGCGAGACCGGCCGGGAGCTCGTCGAGCGGTTCCTCGAGGCGGTGGGCCGCGTGCTGCGGACCGGGGGCGCCGTCTACCTGTTGGTCAGCAGCCTCACCGGGGTCGACGCGGTGGTCGAGCACGCCGCGGCCCAGGGTTTCAGCGCGGCCGCCCTGACGGACGCGACCTATCCGGGCGAGACGCTGACGGCACTGAAGCTGGTGCGGTAGGGGCATGGGTGCGGCCAGCACCGTTAATAACTGTAGCGCATAGGTTCGAGTAGTAATTATTATACTGGTGCATCACAATTGCCCGATATATGCCGGAATACGTCGCGACGACCCCCGGGCTCTTCCCGCTCCCCGACTGGGCGAAGGAGTCCCTCTCGGACCTGAAGGGCCACCAGAAGCACGACCTCATCGGCGGCGACGAGTCCGACGCGATCGTCGACGAGTACGACGCCGCGCGGGCCGAGCTCGTCGAGACCCAGACGGCGGCCGGCCTCGACCGCGTGGTCGAGGGCCAGCTCCGCTGGGACGACATGCTCGCCCACCCGCTGGCCGTCCACGACGCCGTCGAGACCCGCGGCATCGTCCGCTACTACGACAACAACAACTTCTACCGCGACCCGGCCGTGGTCGAGCCGCTGACGCCGAGCGGCGACGTGGCCGCCGAGCTCGAGGCCGCCGCGGCGCTGACCGACGCGCCGCTGCAGGCCGTCCTGCCCGGGCCGTACTCGCTCGCGGACCTCGCGACCGACGAGCACTACGGCGACGAGGCGGCGTTCGTCGAGGCCGTCGGCGAGTTCCTCGCCGGCGAGGTCGGGGCGTTCCCCGACGCGGAGACCCTGTTCCTCCTCGAGCCGTCGCTGGTGAGCCGGCCGCCCGACGACGCCACCCGACCGGTCGCCGCGGACGCCATCGCGGCCGTCAGCGACGCGTTCGACGGCGAGGTCGTCGTCCACGGCTACTGGGGCGCCTACGACGAGGCGACCCACGCCGCGCTGCTGGACGCGCCGGTCGACGCGATCGGCTACGACCTCGTGTCCGCCCCGGAAGCGGCCGCCGCGCTCGTCCGCGAGCAGGGCACGGCCGACAGCGTCGCCCTGGGCGTCGTCGACGGCCAGAACACGCTCGTCGAGACCCCCGAAGGGGTCCGCGAGCAGGTCGCCTGGTTCGAGTCCCAGCTCGACGCCGCGCCCGAGCGGGTCTACGTGGCGCCGAACACCGAGCTGTTCTACCTCCCGGTCTCGAAGGCCGAGGCGAAGCTGGCCGTGCTCGGCGAGGCCGCTCGGCCGGAGGTGGCGGCGTGACCGACACCCGCGAACAGTTCCGGCCGCCGGACCACCCCCACGACCACTTCCTGCTCACGACGGTCGTCGGCTCGTACCCGAAGCCGACCTGGCTCCACCGGGCCCGCGACTGGCTCGACGACCCCGAGCGGGACTTCGACGGCGACGACTTCGCCGAGGCGGCGGACGACGCCTCCCGGCTCGTCGCCGCCGAGCACGAGCGGTCGGGCCTCGACGTCGTCGTCGACGGCGAGATGCGCCGGACCGAGATGGTCGAGTACTTCGCCGAGCGCATCCCCGGCTACCAGTTCAACGGGCCGGTCAAGGTCTGGGGCCACAACTACTTCGACAAGCCCTCGATCGTCGACGAGCTCGCCTACGACGAGCCCTGGCTCGTCGACGAGTACCGGTTCACCACGGACGTCACCCAGCGGCCGGTCAAGGTCCCGATCACGGGCCCGTACACGCTCGCGCGCTGGTCGTTCAACGAGGCCTACGACTCGACGGAGGCGGCCGCGTTCGCGCTGGCCGACCTCGTCAACAAGGAGATCGAGCAGCTCGTCGAGGCGGGCGCCCGGTACATCCAGATCGACGAGCCCGCGCTCGCCCAGCGCGAGGACGACCACCAGGTCGTCGGCGACTGCCTCGAGCGCATCGTCGCCGACGTCCCCGACGACGTGCGTATCGGGCTGCACGTCTGCTACGGCGACTACTCGCGCATCTACCCGGAGATCCTCGAGTTCCCGGTCCACGAGTACGACGTCGAGCTCGCCAACGGCGACTACGACCAGCTCGACGTCTTCACCGAGCCGGCGTTCACGAAGGACTTCGCCCTCGGCGTGGTCGACGTCCACGACGCCCGGGTGGAGTCCGTCGACGAGATCGCGGCGCGCATCCGGAAGGGCCTGCGGGTCGTGCCGCCCGAGCGGCTCACGGTCAGCCCCGACTGCGGGCTGAAGCTGCTTCCCCGCGAGGTCGCCTACGAGAAGACCGCGAACATGGTCGCGGCGGCCCGGCAGGTCGAGGCCGCCCTCGATGCGGGCGAGGTCGACGTCGCCGCCCCCGCGAGCGCCGACTGAGCCCCGGCGGCGGTCAGCCGATGCCGCGAAGCAGCGCGCCCAGCAGCGGCGCCGCCAGGCCGACGATCACCGCGACGCCGCCGACCATCCCCGTCGAGAGGACGGCCCCGAGCGCGCCTTGGACGGCCAGGAGGCCGCCGAAGACGGCGAGCCCGGCCAGCCCGAGCCCGAGCCCGTTCGCCAGGCCGCGGGGGAACGTCCGGGCCGGCAGCGCGACCAGCGCGCCCCCGAGCACGAGCCCGAGCCAGTGGAGCGACCCGAGGCCCAGCCCGAGCAGGAGGCCCCCGGCGATGACCAGTCGGCGCTGGCGGTCGTCCGCGCGGACGGCGGCCAGGCGCTCGTCGAGGCCGTCGGGCTCGTACGTACGCTCCAGGCTCACGACGACTCCCCCTCGAACGTCAGGTCGGGATCGCCGTCGGGATTGCGCCCCAGCGGCGTGTAGCCGCCGTCCACCCAGGTCCGGAGCCGGTCGTCGTAGTGCTCGCCGAAGTAGACGCCGTCGTTCCCGCCGGGGATGACGCCCTCCGCCGAGCCGTCCGCCAGGTCGACGACCATGCGCCAGCTGCTGCCCGTCGGGCGTGAGGCGTCGAAGTTCCGGAGCGTGAACGCCGAACCGGGCGCCGGGATCGAGGGGTAGTTCAGGAAGCCGAGCTCGAACGGGTGGGTCAGGCTGCCGGTGTGGCTGTAGTCGCCGTAGGTCTCCCAGCCCTCGGCCTCGACCTCCTCGAGGGCGGCCTCCAGGGCGTCGGCCATCACCGTCGAGCGGTCGCGGCCGTCGAAGACCGGCCCGTCGGGGTCGAGCGTCGCCGTCACCCAGGCCGACGGCTGGAACGAGCCGTCGAGGCCGGCGTTCTCGAAGACGGGGTCGTAGACGGCGTCGGCGTAGTGATCGAACCAGCGCTCGAAGAGGAGGGCGCCGCGCGAGTCGGGCCGCATCTCGTGGTCCCACTCCTCGAGGGCCGCGGCCGCCCCCGCCAGGTCGGACCGGCCGTCGGCTGCCTCCACCAGCGCGGGGACGAGGTCGTCCGCCCGGCCGTCGCGGACGTCCCGCTGGAGCCGCTTCATGAACGGTACGTCCATCGGGCGGTCGGCGGCCGCCCGCTCGTCGAGCAGCCCATAGAGCCGGCGTGCCCGGTAGGGCGAGGCGTAGGGGCCCCGGAGGTACGGCGCGTCGTCGTCGACGATCCGTTGGTTCGCCGTCCCGACGTAGTCGGCATCGATCGCGTGTGGTTTGTCCTCGAAGCCGACGAACCCCTCCCAGGAGCTCGCGCCGAACGGCTCGAAGCCGTCCCACTCGCCCTCGCCGGCCGAGCCGTCGAAGACCCGGTCGCCCGGGACGCGCTCACCGTCGACCCGGCGGATCGGGTGGCGGCCGACCAGGTAGTAGAGCGTCCGGCCGTCGCGGTCCGCCCAGACGAAGTTCTGGGCAGGCGCGTCCCACTGCCGGAGGGCGGCGAGGACCTCGTCGAGGTCGTCCGCCCGGTTGAGCGCGAGGACCGACGACATCGTCTCGGTGGCGGTGTGGCCGACCCAGGCGACGCCGACCCGCTCGCCCGCGCGCTCGATCAGCGGCCCGTGGACCGTCTTCCGGATCGTGACCTCGCGGTCGTCGCCGTCGGCGACCTCGACCGTCCGCGTCTCGGTCTCGAACTCGCGCCACGCCCCGTCGTACCGGTACCGCTCGCCGTCGATCTCGTACCGGTAGAAGCCGATGGTGTCGGTCCCGGCGTTCGTGAAGCCCCACGCCCCGGCCGCGTTGGTGCCGATCACGGGCGTGGGCACGCCGGGGAACGCCACGCCGTGAACATCCATCGTGTCGGTCCGGAGCTGCTGCTCGTACCACACCGGCGGCACGGAGAGCTGGAGGTGCGGGTCGGTCGCCAGCAGCGGCGCGCCCGAGGCCGTGTGGTCGCCGGCGACGACCCAGCTGTTCGAGCCGATGCCCTCCGGGGACTCGAACTGGCCGAGCCAGCCGACGAGGTCGCCGCCGATCTCGGGCGGCGCTCCCGCCGGGGGCCGGCGGTCACCCGAGGAGCCGGCGTCGCTGCCGTCGCGGAGGATCGGGACGTCGTGGTCGTACCGGTCGGGGTAGAGCGCCTCGGCGAGCTCGTCACCGAGCTCGCGGCGGGCGACCGCCTCCCGCAGCGCGGCGAACGAGCCCGTCAGGCCCCACGAGATGAGCTTCTCGATGAGCAGCGTGTCCGGTGGCGCCCAGCGCTCGGGCTCGTAGCCGAGGAGGCCGAACTCCGGCGGCGTCGGGCCGATGTCGATGTAGCGGTTGACGCCGTCGGCGTACGCCTCGAGGAGGACCCCGTCGTCGGTGCCCTCGAGGTTCGCCCAGCCGGCCGCCGCGGCGCCCCGGAAGTCCATCTGGGTGTTGAAGACGTCGGACTCGACGGCGCGCTCGCCGACGACCGAGGCCAGGGAGCCGTCGACGAGCCGGCGCAGGAGGTCGAGCTGGAAGAGCCGGTCGGCCGCCTGCACGTAACCGACCGCGAAGCTCGCGGCCGCGTCCTCGGCCGCCTCGACCGTCGGCACGCCGTTGTCGTCGTAGGTGACCGTCGCCTCGCCGTACGGGCTCTCGACGGTGTCGGGGACGCTCCGGCGGCCCGCCGCCCACGTCTCGCCGGAGAGGGGCGCGAACTGCTCGGGGAGCCCTCGGACGGCCGGCAGCTGGGTGGCGCCGAGGCCGCCCGCGAAGAGGGCGGTGACGACGCCGCGTCGGAGCCGGTCGATGTCCATGGCTCACCTGCCGAGCCGGCGCCAATAAATCTCGCGATGGTGATAGGTGGGCGCGGGGCCCCGGCGGCTCAGTCCTCGTAGAGCCAGGCCGCGTCGACGCGCTCGTAGTCGACGAGCTCGTCGTCGTCGAAGAACAGGTCGATCTCGCGCTCGTTCGAGCCCGGCTCGGTGTCCGAGCCGTGGATGACGTTCCGGCCGAGATCGAGGCCGTAGTCGCCGCGGATGGTGCCCGGGTCGGCGTCGGCCGGGTCGGTGGCACCCATCATCGAGCGGACCTGGGCGGTCGCGTCCTGGCCCTCCCAGACCATGGCGAACACCGGGCCCGAGGTGATGAACTCGACCAGGCCGTCGAAGAAGGGCTTGTCGGCGTGCTCGCCGTAGTGCTCCTCGGCGAGCTCGCGGTCGATCCGCATGAACTTCCCGCCGACGAGCTTCAGCCCGCGGTCCTCGAGCCGGGAGACGAGCTCGCCGACCAGCCCGCGCTGGACGGCGTCGGGCTTGGCCATGACGAAGGTGCGCTCCTCGCGCCCGCTCATTCCTCGGTCTCCTCGTCCTCGTCGTCCGGCACCACGTCGTCCTCGATGTCGACCGGCTCCTCGTCATCCTCGGCGACTTCCGACTCCCCGTCGTCCTCCGGCGCCACGTCGTCATCGTGATCGTCCGACGCCCCGTCATCTTCGACGTCATCCTCGGTGGACGCCGCCTCGTCCTCCGTGGCTTCGTCATCGTTCTCGTCGGCGTCCGTTGCCGACTCGTCCGCGGCCGGTTCCTCGTCGGGAGCCGCCGCGTCGTCCTCCTCGGACGCGTCCGATTGGTCGGCCTCGTCAGCCTCGGTCGGCTCGTCGGCGTCCTCGACCTCGTCGGTCGTCGGCTCCGGCTCGGGTTCCGGGACCGCGGGGCCCTTGGCCTCGCGGCCGGCCGAGGTCCACTCCTGGTCGCGGGACTCCCGGCCCAGCCCGGCGTTGCTCTCGCATTTCGAGCTGCAGAAGTGGGTGACCGTCCCGTTCACCTCGACGTACATCGTGCCCGTACCGGGCTCGATGTCCGCGCCGCAGAAGTCGCACTCCCGCGTCTGAACCATCTACTGGCCCCCGATCGAGTCCGCCTCGCGGGCGGTCTCGCGGAGCTGGAGCACGTCCCCAACCCGCACCGGCCCGAGGCAGTTCCGCGTGATGATGCGCCCCTTGTTCGACCCCGACTGGATGCGGCACTTGACCTGCATGGCCTCGCCGTGCATGCCCGTCTTGCCGACGATCTCGATGACCTCGGCCGGGGTCGAGCCACCCTCGTCCTCGTCCTCTGCGCTCATGGCGGTCTACCGGAGGTCCTCGACCTTGGTCGCGATGTCCTCGACGTCCTCGCGGGCCTCGCCGGGGTCGACGATGGCCGCCGCGGCGGAGCCGACCTCGAGGCCGGCCGCGTGGCCGACGTCGTCCTGGGTCGCCACGAAGACGAACGGCACGTCGCGCTCGTCGGCCAGCTCGGGGAGGTGCATCACGATCTCCTCGGGCTGGACGTCCTCGGCGATGAGGACGAGCTCGGCGTTGCCGCGCTCGATGGCCTTGGTCGTCTCGTTGGTTCCTTTCTTCACGGCGCCGGTGTCCCGCGCGACCTCGAGGGCCGCGATGGCGTCCTCCTGGAGGTCCGCCGGGACGTCGTAGGTTACGTATACTGGCATGGTGGATCACCGCTCCACGCGTCGGCTCGCCCGGCCCCGCCGGCATCGGTCCCTAACGGCGGGGCGGGTCATCGACCGCGCGTGGGTCGTAGCCGCTCCTTTCGTGGCACCGCATAAAAGGGCTTTCAAACGACGGACGGCGTGCCACCCGCGCGCACAGCCCGCGGCGGCTCAGCGGGGCTCGCCGACCCGGACGAGCTGCTTGCCGATGTTCTCGCCGTCGAACAGGCCGAGGAAGGCGTCGGGCGCGCTCGTCAGCCCCTCGCTCACCGTCTCCCGGTAGGCGAGCTCGCCGGCCGCCACCCACCGCGCGAGCCGCTCGGTCGCCTCGGCTCGTCGGTGGTCGTAGTCCCCCACGAGGAAGCCCTCGACGCGGGCCCGCTTCGTGATGAGCCGAGGCATGAGCCGCGGGCCCGTCGGCACCGAGTCCGCGTTGTAGAGCGCGATCTGGCCGCAGACGGCCACCCGGGCGCCGACGGCGAGCTCCCGGACCACCGCGTCGGTGATCTCCCCGCCCACGTTGTCGAAGTAGACGTCGACGCCGTCCGGGCAGGCCTCGGCGACCGCGGCGCGCACGTCATCGGTCCGGTAGTTCACCCCGGCGTCGAAGCCGCACTCCTCGGTGACGTACGCGAGCTTCTCGTCGCTGCCGGCGATGCCGACGACCCGGGCGCCGGCGCGCTTGGCGAGCTGGCCGGCCACCGAGCCCACCGCGCCGCCGGCCGCCGAGACGACCACGGTGTCGCCCGGCCGCGGCTCGGCCACGTCGTACATGCCGAAGTAGGCGGTCCGGCCGGGCATCCCGAGCACGCCCAGCGCGGTCGAGACCGGGGCGTCGCCGACGTCGGCCGGCTCGAGCCGGTGGCCCGGCGCGACGGCGTAGTCCGCCCACCGCAGGTGGCCGGTCACGAGGTCGCCCGCGTCGAACGCCGGGTGCCTCGACTCGGCGACCTCGCCCACCACGCCGGCCTCGAGCACCTGGCCGACGTCCCACGGCTCGGCGTACGAGTCGGCGTCGCGCATCCGGCCGCGCATGTACGGGTCAACCGAGAGGTAGCAGCGTCCGCACGAGCACCTCGCCGTCGTCGGGCTCGGGCACCGGGCCCTCGTCCAGCTCGAAGACGTCGCGCCCGGGCCGGCCGGTCGGCCGCTTCGCCAGCCGGTACTGGCGGTTCGTGTCGTCCATGGCCGCCGCTCGGCCCGCCCGCGTTGAGTAGCTTCCGACCGCGGGACCGGTGGACCCTTGGCGGCGCCACGCCTCCCGGGGCCCATGCCCGCCGAGCTGGCGGCCGCGCTCCGCGACGAGGCCCGGACGGCCGACGAGCGCCGGCTGCTCGTCCTGGCCGGCGGGCACGCGACGACGCTCGAGGCGGCCGAGGAGGCCCTCGATGGGGCCGGGATCGATCGGGCCGCGGCGGTCCACGTCGGCGACGAGGGGAGGCTTGGGCTGCGAGCGGGTCCCGATGGACCGGGCCGGCGACCTGCTCGGGACGACCCACGAGGCCGTGGTGTTCGACGCCCACGCCGGGCTGCGCGCGACGGCGCTCGGCCGGGTCGTCGGCGCCGTCGACGGCGGCGGCCTGTTCGTGCTCTGCTGTCCGCCGCTGGACGAGTGGCCGGCCCGCCGTGACCCCGCGGACGAGCGGCTCGCCGTCCCCCCGTTCGGGGTCGACGAGGTGACCGGCCGGTTCCGCGAGCGGTTCGTCGACACGCTCCGGGCCCACCGCGGCGTCGCCATCGTCGACGTCGACACCGGTACCGTCGAGGCGGACGGCCTGACCGGGGCCGACGCACCCGACCAGGTCGCCCGACCGACCGCGCCCCCGGGCGCCGCGTTCCCCGACGCGGCCTACGAGGCCTGCCGCACGAAGGACCAGGCAACCGCGCTCGGCGCCCTCGGTGCGCTCAAAAATCCGGGACAGGCGGTCGTGATCGAGTCCGACCGAGGCCGGGGCAAGTCCAGCGTCGCGGGCCTGGCGGCGGCCTGCCTCGCGGCCGCGGGCGACGACGTCGCCGTCACGGCGCCCCGGTACCGGAGCGCCCGCGAGCTGTTCGCCCGGGCCGCCGCGCTGCTCGAGACGCTCGGCGCCGACGCCGCGGCCGACGACGAAGACGATCCACACCGCCTGACGCTCCCCGACGACGGGTGCGTCCGGTTCGTGGCCGCGTCGGAACTCGGAGAACTTGATACGGACGTCCTGTTCGTCGACGAGGCGGCCGGACTCGGGGTCCCCCGGCTGACCCAGTGCCTCGGCGCCGACCGCGTGGCGTTCACGACGACCGTCCACGGCTACGAGGGCGCGGGTCGGGGCTTCTCGGTCCGGTTTCGCGACCGGCTCGCGGCGAGCGACCACGTGGTCACCGACGTCGAGCTCCGCGCGCCGATCCGGTACGCGCCGGGCGACCCCGTCGAGGTCTGGGCGTTCCGGGCGCTGCTGCTCGACGCCCGGCCGGCCGTCGACGAGGTTGTCGCAGAGGCCATGCCCGAGACGGTCGGGTACCGGACGCTCACGCCCGACGACCTCCTCGCCGACGAGGCGCTCCTGCGCGAGGCGTTCGGCCTGCTCGTGCTGGCGCACTACCGCACCGAGCCCGACGACCTCGTGCGGCTGCTCGACGCGCCGAACGTCCGGATGCGCGCCCTGCTTCACGACGGCCACGTGGTCTCGGTGGCGCTGCTCGCCCGCGAGGGCGACCTCCCCGCCGACCTTCGGCGGCAGATGTACGAGGGCGGGCGGGTCCGCGGGAACATGCTCCCCGACGTGCTGACGAGCCAGCTCCGCGACGAGGCCGCCGGCGAGCCCATCGGCTGGCGGGTGCTCCGCATCGCGACCCACCACGCGGTGCGCTCCCGGGGGCTCGGAAGCCGGCTGCTCGCGGCGGTCGAGGACGAGCTGGCGGCCGCCGTCGACTGGCTGGGGACGGGCTTCGGGGCGACCCCGGAGCTGCTCTCGTTCTGGGCCGACGCCGGCTACCGCACGGTCCACCTCTCGACGACCCGGAACGCCGAGAGCGGCGAGCACTCGGCCGTCATGCTCCGACCGACGAGCGACGCCGGCCACGGGCTCGCCGAGCGTCACGGCGACTGGTTCGCCCGACGCGTCCTCCAGCAGCTCCCCGACGCGCTGCGGGGGCTCGACCCCGACGTCGTCACCGGCGCGCTCCGGTCGGCTGGCGTCGAACACGCACCGGACCTCGACGAACGTGACTGGCGGCTCGTCGCCGGGATGGCCTACGGCCCGGGGCTGCTCGACGTCGATCCCGGCCCGTTCCGTGAGCTGGTCGCCGCCCACCTGCTCGACCCCGTGGACCCGGACCTGCTCGACGCCGACGCCGAGCGGCTGCTCGTCCGCCGGGTCCTCCAGGGCCACTCGTGGGGGGCGGTGGCCGACGAGCTCGGCTTCGTCTCCCGGGCGGCGTGCATGCGGGCCACCGGGGAGGCGTTCAGGCCGCTCGTGGACGCCTACGGGCCCCCAGTCGCCCTCGACGAGCGCGATCGGTACCGGGACTGAGGACGGCCAGTCGGCGAGGCCTACGTTCTGACGTCCCCCGTCCTCGCGAACCGTCTCCGATGGAACCCCGACGCGGCCGCCGCCTTGGTCGACGACCCGTGGGTAGTCGCTGGTCGCGCTGCATATGAGGCCTGTTCGACCCCGTCAGGGGTGGGCGAAGTAGGCGATCGTCTCCCCGTCGGCCTGCTCGTCGATCCGGGCGAAGCCCACCCGCTCGAACTGGACCAGCTCGTCCGCGGGGTAGTCCGCGACCCCCGCCTCGGCCTCGCCGACGACGTCGCCATCGGGCGTCCGCAGCGTGACGCGGCGCGTGCCGTCTGCCGGGACCCAGTGGACGACGTCGACGCCCTCCTCGCGGACGAGGTCGAGGTCGTCGCTCACGAACTCGAGGGCGTCCCGGATGTGTCGGACGCCGCCGAAGCCCTTGAGCCAGACCCGCTCGCCGTTCGGCGGCACGTCGTCCGGCTCGAGCCTGACGGCGCCGGCGACGGGGAGCTCCCGCCGGCCGCGGTCGGGGTGGTCCGGGTGGACCGGCGGCTCGCCGGCCTCGGGGCCGCCGACGACCGGGAGCTCGACGCCGTCGCGGACGAGGAACAGCCGGTCGGCGCCGTCGTCGACCCGCTCGCGGTTCTTCGCGTACACGGTCGACATCGAGAGGTCGACGCCGCTCGTCGACGTGCCGAGCTCGACCATCGCCTCGGTGAGCGCCTCGCCGCGGATGCCCCGCCGGCGGACGGCCCGGATCGTCGGCGCCCGTGGGTCGTCCCAGCCGTCGAGCTCGCCGGCCTCGACGAGCTCGCGGAGCCGGGAGGTCGAGAGCTTGAGGTCGTACTCGTCGACCTGGACGTGGCCCCAGTGGAGCACCTCCGGGTACGTCCAGCCGAAGTAGTCGTAGACGAACCGCTGGCGCTTCGCGGAGTCCTGGAGGTCGATCCCGCGGATGATGTGGGTGACGCCGGTCAGGTGGTCGTCGATCCCGCTCTGGAAGTCGAGCATCGGCCAGCACCGGTAGTCCGCGGCCGCCGGGCGGGGGTGGGGCGTGTCGATCAGCCGGAAGGCGACCCAGTCCCGCAGCGCCGGGTTCGGGTGCTCGATGTCGGTCCGGACCCTGAGCACGAGCTCGCCGGGGTCGTACTCCCCAGCCACCATGGCGTCGAACTCCTCGCGGACGGTCGCGGCGTCCTTCCCACGGTGCGGGCAGGGCTCGGCGTCGTTCTTCAGCGCCGAGAACTCGGCGGCGGGACACGAGCAGGTGTAGGCGCCCCCGAGGTCGATGAGCTCGCGGGCGTGGTCGTAGTAGGTCTCGAGCCGGTCGGAGGCCCTGATGACGTCGTCGGGCTCGAAGCCGAGGTAACCGACGTCCTCGAGGATCTGGTCGTAGGCGTCGAGGTCGGGCCGCTTGGTCTCCGGGTCGGTGTCGTCGAACCGGCAGACGAACCAGCCGTCGTAGCGGTCCTTGTAGGTCCCGATGACGGCCGGCATCCGGGCGTGGCCGAGGTGCCAGGGCCCGTTCGGGTTCGGCGCCAGCCGCATCCGGATCTCGTCGTACTCGTCGGCGTTCGGGAGGTCGGACAGCGTGTGCTCCTCGGCCTCGGGCTCGGCGTCGAGCTCCTCCACGAGCTCGGGGGCCAGGTCCTCGAGCCGGTCGCGGCGGTCGGCCGTGTCGAGGCCGTTCACCTCGGCGACGACCGGGCCGATCAGGCCCGGGATCTCGTCGCCGTGCTCGCGGAACTCCGGGTGCTCGCCCATGAGCGGCCCCATGACGGCGCCGACCTGGGCCTCGCTGTCGTGTTTGAGCGCGTTGTAGAGGGCGTGGCGCTCGGCGGCCTCGCGGACCCGGTCGGCCAGGGCGTCGTCCATCGGCCCGCCCTTTCGCGGGGGCGGAAAAAGCGGTTGGGGTTCGCCCGCGTCAGGGCGGCTCGTCGTACGACGGCGGGTCGTCAGGGTCGACCGGGTAGAGGCTGTCGGTGGAGTGGCGCTTGCCGCAGTCGGCGCAGGCCACCGCGTTCGTGCCCCGCTTGGGCCGCTCGAACGCGCGGTAGGCCTCACAGGCCGTGCAGCGCAGGTGGATCTCGAGGTCGGCCATCGGAGGGTCGTCGGCCGGTTGGGCCGGCCGCGGCTTAAGCGTCGGCGTTCGGCCTCAGCCCCAGAGGTGGAGCGTGCCGTCGGCCGTTCCGGCGGCGACGACCGCGTGGCCCGACGCCGTGGTCACGCCCGCCAGGTTGGTCGCGAGGCGGGCCGGAAGCGGCAGGCGCCACGGCTCGGCGGTGCCGTCGGGGGTCCGCCTGATCGCCGCGAGCTCCTCGCGCGACTGCGTCGGGACCAGCAGCTCGATGGCGCCGTCGCCGTCGAGGTCGCCGGCCAGCGCCCCGTCGAGGTTCCGGGAGCCGAACGCGTGCGTCGAGTAGCCGGCCCGCTCGGCGACGAGTTCGAGCGCGTCGCCCGACCGCCGGTAGAACTCGGCCACGCCACCGATGTGGGGCGTCTTGACGACGGCGAGCTCGGCCGTACCGTCCGGGGCGAACGGCGCCACGCAGAGCTGGTGGCGCCACCGGAACCCGGTCCCGATCGCCGGCCCGGTCGCGACGCGCATCCCGTCGAGGTCGAACGCGGCCAGCCGAGCGCCCCTGTCGGCGTCCGTCAGCGTGACGATCAGCAGTGGCTCGTCCCCACCCAGCTCGGAGGCGATGGGGAGCAGTCCCTCGGCGACGGCCCCGTCGAAGGAGGCGCGCGAACGCTCGACCAGCCCGTCGGCGACCTCGAAGACGACCAGTTCGGCCGCCTCGATATCGTCGCCCAGCGCTCCGTGGTCGTAGCGGGTGGTGGCGCCGCCGAGGACGGCGTAGGTCCCGGGCGCGGCCGCCACGATCCGGGCGTCGGGCAGCGCCCCGACCGACAGCCGGTCGACGATCGTCCCATCCCAAAGCCAGACGTCACCATCGCCCCCGACCACGAGCGTTCGCCCGTCGCCGAGCGGGAAGGGATGGGTGAGTCGGCTAGCGTCGCCGCCGGGCGGGACGAGGAGCCGCGGGCCGTCGGGGCCGGCCGCGAGCACCGGCGGGACGCCGCGCGGGAGCCGGTCGGGAGTAGGGGTGATCTCGCTGAGGTCGTCGGCCCCCGACCGGTACGCCGCGATCTCCCCGTCGGTGCCTACGACCGCCCAGTCGATCCCGTCGGCTGCCGGGAGGCCGACGACCCAGGCGGGCTCGAAGCCGAGCTCCCGGGTGCGCGGCCCGGCCGGCAGCGAGCCGGTCCCCTCGACCACTCGGTTGCCGTCGGGCCGATGGTGGGTGAAGCCGAACGGGCCGCCGTCGGGCATCGCGAGCCCCGTGGCTGTGACCGAGCGGGTGGTTTCGAAGGCCGGTCCATTGCCCGAAGGACCGCCACAGCCGGCGAGCGACGCCACCGAGGCCCCGGCGCCGAGGAGCACGGCCCGGCGGCCCGGCGTCACGTCAGTAGCCGCGCTCGACGAGGTAGATGCCCACGTCCTCGAGGACGTCCCGCGAGGCGTTCTCGGGGAGCGCCTGCAAAGCCGCGACGCCCTCGTCGGCGAGCTCGTGGGCGGTCCGGCGGGCGTACTCGATGCTGCCCGCGTCCTCGAGCGTGGCGACGGCGTCGTCGATCTCCTCGTCGGTGACCTCGCCGTCGGGCAGCAGTCCCTCGACGTCGACGCCCTGCCCCCGGGCGTGAACGGTGATGAGCGTCCGCTTGCCCTCGACGAGGTCCGAGCCGCGGCGCTTGCCGAGCTCGTCGCTCGGGACCGTGAGGTCGAGCACGTCGTCCTGGATCTGGAACGCCTGGCCCACCTTCAGGCCGTACTCCTCGAGCGCGTCGACGGCGGCCCGGTCGGCGCCGAGCAGCACCGCGGGGATCGAGGCCGCGGCGCCGAACAGCACCGCGGTCTTCTGCCGGATCATCTCGTGGTACTCCTCGACGCCGACGTCCGACCGGCGTTCGAAGCCGACGTCGAACGCTTGGCCCTCACAGACCTCGGTGCAGGCCCGCGAGAGCCGTCGGACCGCGCGCACCGTCCGCGGGGCCGGCGCGCCGGACTCGAGCAGGATCTCGAAGGCGGTCGAGAAGAGCGTGTCGCCGGCGAGGATGGCGGTCTCGAGGTCGTACTCGCGGTGGACGGCGGGCACCCCCCGGCGGAGGTCGTCGTCGTCCATGATGTCGTCGTGGATGAGCGTGAAGAGGTGGACGACCTCGACGGCGAGCGCGCCGGTCATGACGTCGATCGGCTCGCCGTCGGCGTCGGGGAACGCCTCGTAGGACTGCTCGCCGGGGTCGACGTCGGCGACGGCCTCGGCGGCCAGGAGCACGATGGCCGGTCGAAGGCGTTTGCCGCCGGCCACGAACAGGTGGCGAGCGGCCTCGTACAGCCGCTCGGGCGGCCTGACCGCCAGGGACTCCTCCAGCGCCTCGTTCACCGCGGCTCGTCGGGGCTCGATGGCGTCGCGGACCCGCGCCTCGACCCCGTCGGCCATGCTAGTCGACCAGCTGGATCCGGTTCCCGTTGTGGGTGACGAGCAGGTCGCGACCCAGCTTGTACCCCTCGTTGGAGGCCAGCGAGACGTAGCCGGACTGGCCGGCGAGGTCCTGGTGGCTCGGGATGACGTGCTGGGGTTGGATGGCCTTGAGCATCTCGTAGTGGCCCTCCTGGTTGAGGTGGCCGGAGACGTGGACGTCGTCGTAGATGCGCGCGCCCTGCATCTTCAGCAGCTGCTCGGACTGGTAGCGCTGGCCCTCGTTGGTCGGCTCGGGGATGACCCGGGCCGAGAAGATGACCTTGTCCCCGTCGTCGAGCTCGTAGGGCGTCTCGCCGCGACCCATGCGGGTCAACATCGCCCGTGGCTCGCCCTGATGGCCCGTCACCACAGGGAGGTAGTTCTCCTTGCCCTCCTTCATGATCCGCTGGAACGTCCGGTCGACCGACTTGCGGTGGCCGTACATTCCCAGGTCGCCGGGGAACTCGACGAAGTCGAGCCGCTCGGCGGTGCCGGAGTACTTCTCCATCGACCGGCCGAGCAGCACCGGCTGGCGGCCGATGTCCCGGGCGAACTCGACGAGGCTGGTCACGCGGGCGATATGGCTCGAGAACGTCGTGGCGACGATGCCGCCGTCGTAGTCCTCCAGCGAATAGATGACGTCCTTCAGGTGGGCCCGGGCGACCGACTCGGAGGGCGTGCGGCCCTTCTTGTTGGCGTTGGTGCAGTCCTCGATGTAGCAGAGGACGCCGTCGCCCTCGCGGCCCAGCTCGCGGAACCGGTCCATGTCGATGGGATCGCCGACCACGGGCGTGTGGTCGACCCGCTTGTCGAGGCCGTACACGATGGCGCCCTCCGGCGTGTGCAACACCGGGTTGATCGCGTCGATGACGGAGTGGGTGACGTTGACGAACTCGAGCTCCAAGCGGTCGGACAGGCTCGTCGATTCGCCGGCGTCCATCTTGATGAGGTCGTTCTCGACGTTGAACTTGCTCTCGGACTGGATCTGCTGTTTCGTCAGCTCGATGGTGAACGGCGTCGCGATGACGGGCGCGTCGTACCGGTGGGCGAGCTTCGAGATGGCCCCGATGTGGTCGAGGTGGCCGTGGGTCGGCACGATGGCCTTCACGTCGCCTTCCAGCTGGCTCATCACGCGGTCGTCGGGGATTGCCCCCATGTCGATCAGGTCGAGGCTGTGCATCCGCTCGGTCTCCACGTCGTCGTGGATGAGGACCTTCGACAGGTTCAGCCCCATGTCGAAGATGACGATCTCGTCCCCGGCCCGCACGGCAGTCATCTGCCGGCCGACCTCCTCGTAGCCGCCGATAGTTGCGATTTCGATTTCCATGGTTGTCGCTCCGAGAGGAGCCGCCCGAACGAACCGTCGAAAGCAGACGTCGGCAGAGCCAGAGGCTCGCCAGCGCCCACGATCAGTTCCCTGGGCGACTTGACGCTCGGTTACCTGCGGCTTTGGTCCGCACTCTTAAAAAGTGTCTGAAACGTTCGCGCCGACCGTCGATGCTGGATCGGCCCGCTCGGAGCCGGTGAGCCGGCAACCAGTCTCCCGGTTTGCGCCACGCTTCAGCCGACGCGCGTGCCGGGCTCCTCGCCGTCGAGAAACGCCTGTAGCTCTCCGAGGCCGAAGACATGCGCCGGCATCGAGAGCTCGAGCAGGGCCCGGACCTTGCCCGCCATCCCGCCCGTGACGTCCGTGGCCTCGCTCTGGCCGACGGACGCCGCCACGTCCTCGAAGGCCTCGATCCGGCCGATGACGTCACCGCCGTCGTCGAGCACGCCGGGGACCGTCGTGCACAGGCCGACCCGCTCGGCCCCCAGGGTGCCGGCGAGGGACGTCACGATCTCGTCACCGCTCAGGACGGTGACCCCCGCACCGGCGGTCACCACCCCGTCACCGTGCAGCACCGGCACGAAGCCCTCGTCGAGCACCATCTCGACGACGTCGGTGGCCAGCGTGAGCGAGCCGTCCGCGCTCCGGACCGCCCCAGAGGACGGGTGGATCGGGACAGCGGGGACGCCCGCGTCGGCCAGCCGACCGACGACGGCATCACTGAGCTGGCGCATCGCGCCGTGGATCTCGCGGATCGCCTCGACGTCGTAGGTCCCCGCGGTCTCCGTGACGCCATAGCTGGCGGCGGCCGGATGGCCGAACGAGCCGCCGCCGTGGACCACCACGAGCCGGTCGATGGCCGCGGTCGCGATGGCGTCGGCTGCGGCCGTGAGGCCAGCGTCGTCGACGGTCTGGGGCCGGTCCTTCTCGGTGATGACGCTCCCCCCGAGCTTCAGGACGACCGTCACGCTGGCCGGACCCCCTCCTCGTCCAGTTCGGCCCGGAACACCGACTCGCACGCCGGGGTGGCCTCAAGGGCCCGCTCGACCGCATCGCTCTCGTCCAGGGCGACGATGCAGCCGGCGCCGCCGGCCCCGGTGAGCTTCGCGCCCAGCGCGCCGGCCTCGCGGGCCGCCCAGACCATCTCGTCGAGGCTCCGCGCGGAGACGCCGAGCGCCGACAGCAGGCCGTGGTTGACGTCCATCAGCCGGCCGAGCTCGGCGAGGTCGCCGTCGGCGAGCACGCCCTCGCCCTCTCTGACCAGGTCGCCGATCGCGGCGACGGTGTCCGCGGCGAACGGGTAGTCGCCGGCGAGCTCGCGGACGCCGGCGACCAGCTCGCCGGTGTCGCCCGAGCCGCCGTCGTAGCCGATCACGAACGGGAGCGACGGCGCGCCGATCGCTCGACAGTCGTCGCCCTCGACGCGGACCGCCCCGCCGGTGGCGGCACAGAACGTGTCCGCCCGCGAGGCCTCGCCGCCCTGGGCCTCGCGTTCGACGCGGTACGCCCGGTCGGCCAGCGCGTCACGGTCGAGCGTCTGGCCCGCGGCGCGGGCGGCAGCGTCGAGCACCGCGACCGTCACGGCCGCCGAGGAGCCGAGCCCCGCGCCGATGGGGAGCTCGCTCTCGATGCGTGACCTCGAAGCCGGCCCCCGGCGCGTCGGCGGCCTCGCGGGCCGCCGCCAGCGCGCCGTCGACATAGCGCAGCGCTCGTCGGGCCTCGGGTCCGGCCTCGGATGCCCCCTCGCCACCCACGTCATACTCGATCGCCCCGCCCCCGAGGGGCAGCGCGGCCGCCTCGACGCGGACGCGGCCATCGTCGCGGGGCTCGACCGTCGCCCGGGCCCGGCGCTCGATGGCACAGGGGACGGCGGGCTCGCCGTACACGACGGCGTGTTCGCCGAAGAGGTAGACCTTGCCCGGCGCACTCGAGGCCGCCATTCGGCTGAGACGCGTGGCGGTTCGGCTTAAAGGATGTCGTCCGGCGGGCCGCGACGCGGCACCACGACCGACGGCCGGCCTACAGCTCCTCGAAGTCCTCGAGGGCGAAGCTCGGCTCGGCGCCGCGGCGGTCGAGCGTCTCGTTGGCCAGCAGCCAGTAGACGACCGAGAGCGCCTTGCGGCCCTTGTTGTTCGTCGGGATGATGAGGTCGACGTTGGACGTGGTGTTGTTCGAGTCGCACATCGCGACGACCGGGATGCCGACCGTGATGGCCTCGGTGACGGCCTGTGCGTCGCCGATCGGGTCGGTGACGACCACGACGTCGGGCTCGATGTAGCCGTCGTACTGCGGGTTCGTCAGCGTGCCCGGGATGAACCGCCCGGTGCGGGCCCGCGCGCCGATGGCCTCGGCGAACTTCTCGGCCGGGAACCGGCCGTACTGTCGCGAGGACGTCACCAGGATGCCCTCGGGCGCGTAGCCCGACAGGAAGTCCGCGGCCGTGCGGATGCGGTCGTCGGTCTTCGAGATGTCCAGGACGTAGAGCCCGTCGGTCCGAACGCGGTGGATGAACCGCTCCATGTCCTTGGTCTTCTGCTGGGTGCCGATGTGGATACCCGCGCCGAGGTAATCCTCGACGGGGAGCAGCAGGTCGGCCTCCTCGTCGGAGAGCACGTCGTCGTCCATGGCGGGCCCGGGGGCCTCGTCCTCGGTCTCCTCCTCGGCCTCGGCCGCGGCGGCCTCGGCGGGCTGTTCGTCCTCGCCCGCGGGGGCGGGCTCGTCGTCGGGGTCGACCTCGACGGCCTCGGCCGCCCCGGTGTCAGTGGGTTCGTCGTCGGTCATAGTGGTGCCTCGTGTTGGATCCGGATCAGCTCGTTCAGCTTCGCGGTTCGCTCGCCGCCCACGGCGCCCGTCTTGACGAACGGCGCGCCGGTGCCGACGGCGAGGTGGGCGATCGTCGTGTCCTCGGTCTCGCCCGAGCGGTGGGAGACCACGGGGGTGTAGCCGGCCCGCGTCGCGGTCTCGATGGCGTCGACGGCGTCCGAGAGCGTCCCGATCTGGTTCGGCTTCACCAGGATCGCGTTGCCCGCGCCCGCCTCGATGCCCCGCTCGAGCCGCTCGACGTTGGTGGCGAACAGGTCGTCGCCGCAGACGAGCGTGCGGTCCCCGACGCGCTCGGTGAGCGCGGCGAAGCCCTCGAAGTCGTCCTCGTCGAGGGGGTCCTCGAGGTACGCGAGGTCGTGTGCCTCGACGAGCTCGGCCATGTAGTCGACCTGCTCGGCGGGCGTGCGCTCGCCGTCGGCGTAGCGGTAGACGCCGGCGTCGGCGTCGTAGAGCTCCGCGGCGGCGACGTCGAGCCCGAGCGCGATCTCGAACCCGAACTCGTCGCCGACGGCGTCGGCCGCCTCGGCGAGCAGCTCGAACGCCGCCGCGTCGTCGAGCCCCTGGGGGGCCCACGCGCCCTCGTCGCCCTTGTTCGCGGGCGTGCCGCGCGCCGTGAGCGCCTCGCCGACGGCCGCGTGGACCGCGGCGTTGGCGAAGACGGCGTCCGCGACGTTGGGGGCGCCCAGCGGGACGGCGTGGAACTCCTGGATGTCCGTCGCGTCGGCGGCGTGCTCGCCGCCGCCGATCACGTTGCCCAGCGGGACCGGGAACGCGTCGCCCCGGAACGCCCCGCCGAGGTGCTGGTAGAGCGGAACGCGGAGCAGGTCCGCCGCGGCCTTCGCGGCGGCCATGCTGATGGCGACGGCGCTGTTCGCGCCGATCGTCGAGAAGTCCTCGGTCCCGTCGGCGGCCCGGAGCGCGGCGTCGACCTCGCGCTGGTCGCCCGCGAAGCAGCTCCCCTCCAGCCGGGGCACGGCGTGCTCCCGGGCGGCGGCGATGGCCTCGTCGGGCGGTCGCTCGACGGCCTCGTACGCGCCGGTGCTCGCGCCGCTCGGCGCGATGGCGCGCCCGAAGCCGCCGGACTCGGTGGTCACGTCGGCCTCGACCGTGGCGTCGCCTCTCGAATCGAGCACGCGGCGGAGCCGGACGTCCTCGATCCGCGACATGCTCACCTGGCCGACCGCCCGCGCCGTCGGTTCACCGTGAACGGGAGCACGTCAGCGTCGTACTCCTCCGCGGCGATCAGGATCGGCTCGGACTGGGCGGTCTCGATGAGCACCGGCGCGCCGTAGGCGATCTGCAGCGCTCGGGCGCCGATGATGCGGGCCTTCTCGTAGCGGTTGTGGTGTTGCTGCATCACTGGTAGGGCGAGACCACGTCGACGAGGTCGGTGTGCGAGACGAACATCCGCCGGCAGCAGTACCGGTCGAGGCCGAGGTCGTCGAGCACCTCGTCGGGCGCCTCGTCGCCCTCGTGGCCGGCGGCGCGCTCGGTGTACTCGTCCCAGTGCTCGCCGATGACCTTGCCACACGTGAAGCAGCGGACGGGAACCATCATGGCGAGATCACCGGTAGGACTTCTGGTAGCGTGCCCGGGCGCCGGGGCCGCCCCACTTCTTCGACTCGCGCTGGCGGACGTCGTTGACCAGCAGCGTGCGGTCGAACGTCATGAACGCGTCGCGGAGCTCCATGTCGCCCGTGAACTCGACGAGCCCGCGGGCGATGGCCGTGCGCACGGCGTCGGCCTGGCCGCTGATGCCGCCGCCGTCGACGGTGACCGAGATGTCGACCGCGTCGCGGAGCTCATCGCCCGCGATGCGGAACGGCTCGGCCATCTTCAGCCGGGACGTCTCCGGGTCGACCAGCTCGATGGGTCGACCGTTGATGCGCACGCGGCCGGCGCCGTCGCGCACCGTGGCGCGGGCGACGGCCGTCTTCTTCTTGCCGGACGTGTTCGTTACCATGTGACGTTCGCTCCGATCTGTTCGCTGACCTCGCCCAGCTGGACGAAGCGGATGTTCGAGAGCCGGTCCAGCGAGGTGCCCTCGAGCTCCTCGCCGTCGTCGTCGTAGGGGTTGCCGACGTAGACGCGGACGCGCTCGAGCGCCTCGCGGCCCCGCGTCGTCGTGTGCGGGAGCATGCCGCGGACGGCGCGCTTCATGATGCCGTCGGGGCGCTTCGGGTAGTACGGGCCGCGGTCCGAGCCGAGCTCGGTCCGCTTGCGGTACTTCCCGACCACGTCGGCCTCGTCGCCGGTCACGATGAGGTGCTCGGCGTTGACGATGGCGACGGCCTCGCCGTCGAGGGCGCGCTCGGCGACCCCCGAGGCGACGCGGCCGAGGATGCAGCCGGCGCCGTCGACCACGAGGTCGGCGTCGAACTCGGCCACGCTCATCGGACCACCCGCACGTCGCTGCCGTCGGGGTTGCGTTCGATCGCCTGTTCGAGGGGGATCGCCTCGCCGTCGGCCTGCCGGATCTTCTCCGCGGCGGACGTCGAGAAGTCGACGGCCGCGACGGTGTACCCGGTCCGGACGACGCCGGAGCCGAGCACCTTGCCGGGAACGACGACGGTCTCGTCGTCGCGGGCGTAGCGGTCGATGCGCCCGAGGTTGACCTCGGCGTGGGTACGCCGGGGCCGCTCGAGGCGGTCCGCCACGTCCAGCCAGACGTCGCTGCCGGACTCCCGGGCGACGGCCTTCAGCTCGGCGATGAGGCTGGTCAGTCGTGGGCTCGCTTTGCTCATTGGTGTGGTAGAACGGTGGAGTGCAGGGAGCAGGATTCGAACCTGCGGACCCCTACGGGACGGCGCCCTGAACGCCGCGCCGTTGACCTGACTTGGCTATCCCTGCACGCGAATCGGGGTTGGCTGGCCCCCCTGAAACGGGTTTCGGTTCCGCCGGTCGCGCCGCTCGGGGTTCCGCGGGCGGTCGGCAGTGGGGTGTGGGGGCTCATGGGTCGTTACAGCTGGACGGCGGCCTCGAGCTCGTCGGCGCGGTCCGCCAGGGAGCGGACGGCGCCGGTCACGAGCTCGTCGACGGTCATCGAGCCGTCCGTCTCCACGTGGAAGACGAACGCGCCCGGGACGTCCTCGACGGTGACGGCCTGCTCGGGGTACCGGTTGGTGATGTCGTTGCCGAACGTCTCGGCGGGCACGAGCTCGCCGTCGTCCTCGATGACGCCCCGGACGATCTGGGGCTCGCGGTCCTCGTAGTCGTCGAGCTCGCCGTCGACCTCGACGCGCTGGAGGTGGCGGTAGGCGACGGCCACGCCGCCCTGGTGCTTGGCGTGGTCGCGCCCACGGCCCAACACGGCCTCGGCCTCGAAGGCCAGCCGCTGGTTCTCCTTGAGCTCGATGATCGGGACGTTCTGCTCGGCGGGCTGGACGAGGTCGTCCGACGACTCGATGTCGCCGGAGTACGCCGTCGCGGGGCCCTCGACGTCGAGCGCGAGGGTGACGCCCTCGCCGGGCTCGAACTCGTCGACGGGCGTGGTCAGCGGGACCAGCCCGAGCCGGAGCCCGATCATCTCGTCGAACATCACGCTCGTGTTCTCGATGACGCGGACGTCCTCGACGGCGACCGTCGGCACGTCGGCGAGCATCGCCCGCCGGATGCCGTTGGCGAACGCCGGGGTCAGCCCGCGGACGACGAACCGGGCGTTCCGGTCGTCGCGGTCGTCGTCGTCGATGAACTCGACGTCGAAGTCCTCGGCCATCTCAGTTCCCCGGCCGCGGCGCGCGGCCGCCGTCGTGTGGGTGGGGCGTGACGTCCTCGATCCGGCCGATCTCGAGGCCGGCACGGGCCAGCGCCCGGATGGTCGCTTGGGCGCCCGGGCCCGGGCCCATGCGGGAGTTCCCGCCGGGGCCGCGGACGCGGACGTGGACGCCGGAGATGCCCTGGGCGAGCACGGTCTCGGCGACCTGCTCGGCCATCTGCATCGCGGCGTAGGGCGACGCCTCGTCGCGGCTCTGCTTGACGACCGAGCCGCCGCTGGACTTCGCCAGCGTCTCCGCGCCCGTCTCGTCGGTCACGGTCAGCAGCGTGTTGTTGTACGACGCGTGGACGTGCGCGACGGCCCACTGCGCGCCGGCCTCGCCCTCCTCGCCGCTCATTGCTCGGCCTCCGTCCGCTCGGGGTGGAGGTCGTCGGCGAGCGGGCTGTGGTCGTCGTAGTCGATGGCGCCCTCCTCCTCGACCGCGACCTTGTAGGAGGGGATCCGAACGCGGCGGTCCTCGACGGTGACGTGCCCGTGGCTGACGAACTGGCGGGCCTGCTTGGCCGTGTGGGCCAGCCCGCGGCGGTAGACCACCGTCTGGAGCCGGCGCTCGAGGATGTCGGTCACGTCGAGCGCCAGGACGGCGCCGAGGCCGTCGTCGGCCCCGAGGATGCCGTAGCGGCGAAGCCGGGCCAGGAACGGCTCGGCCTCATCGCCCTCGTCGGTGAACTGCGCCAGGAGGCTCCGGGCCTCCCGCCGGTAGGAACGCAGCTCGGACTGGGCGCGCCAGAGCTCCTCCTTGTTCTTGAGGCCGTACCGCGCGAGGAGGTCGCGCTCCTCGGCGATGCGGCCGCCCTGGAAGGGGTGGTTCGGCGTCTCGTAGGACTTGGTGTTGGTGCCGAGCGGCATTACTCGTCCTCAGCCTCCTCGGCCTCCTCGGCCGCCTCCTCCCGGATCCGTTCGACGTTGACACCGATCGTGCCCTCCGACCGGCCCGTGGACTTCGTCCGCTGGCCGCGGACCTTCTGGCCGCGGCGGTGGCGGACGCCCTTGTAGGAGCCGATCTTCTGCATGCGATTGATGTCCTGCTGGCGGACCAGCTCGACGTCGTTGCCGGTCAGGTGGACCGTCTCGCCGGAGAAGTAGTCCTTCCGGCGGTTGGCGAGCCACTCCGGCACGTCGTCGACGTACGTCTCGACCTCCGCGACGATCCCGTCGATCGTCTCGTCGTCGAGGGCGCCGAACGTGGCGCGCCGGTCGACGCCGACCTCCCGGGCGATGACCCGGGCGGTGCGTCGGCCGATCCCGTCGAGGCCGGTCAGCGCGCGCTCGACGGCAGCGGTGCCGTCGAGGTCGGTCTGCCCGATCCGGACGAAGTAGCGAAGGTCCTCGTCCTCGTCTTGGGGTTCTTCTTCCGTGCTCATGTGTTGGCTGGGGGCGTGCGGCGTCGGCCGCGATTGCGCGAGACGTCGAGGCGGGGATTCGAACCCCGGAGGCTTGACGCCACAGAGTTAGCAACCCTGCGCCTTGGGCCAGACTTGGCTACCTCGACTCGCGTGTCTCGTCGCCCTCGCGGACTCGGGGCGCCACACCCCTGCAGTGTATTGCGACCGACAGTACCCGAGGCCGGTACTTAAGGCCAACGAATCGACCGGCGGCGCGAGCCCGCGGTTTGCGGGCGTCTCGGGCCGGCTCGCGGACGAACGGGGAGCGCCGGTGGTCGGCTCAAACGGGGGTCCGGATCCGCTCAGTCCGACGCCGCCTCGATGGACTCCTCGCCCATCGCGTCGACGCCCTCGGCGGCGTCGTCGTGGTACTCGTAGGGCGTCCGGTCGCCCTCGGCGTCCTGGTACGCCTCGTTGAAGGCCCAGTCGCCCTCCTCGTCCTGGATCAGGTACTCGCCGTAGTACGGGACGCGCTCGTCGACGGTCGCCCGCAGCGCCGCCCGCATCTCCGCCTTCGACCGCCCGCCCAGCGACTTCAGGTCGTCGTTGCGGTTGAGACAGCCCTTCAGGTAGCCGTCGTGGGTGACCCGCACGCGGTGGCAGTTCGCGCAGAACTCCGCGTTGCCCACCGGGTCGACGACCTCGACCATCCCGCCGTCGACGAAGTAGCGCCGTCGGTCGTGCATCTCGCGGTGCTCGACCCGGTCGGCCTGCTCGGCGAGCCAGCCGTGGACCCGCTCGATGTCGATCGCCCACTCGGGGTGGCCCGCGAGCTCGGGCATGTACTCGATGAGCTGGAGCTGGAGCCCCTCGTTCTCGGCGACGTGCTCGACCATCCCGGGCACGTAGCCGGCCGTCGGCTCGAAGACGACCATGTTCAGCTTCACGGGCGCGAGGCCGGCGTCGAGCGCCGCGTCGACGCCCTCGAGCACCCGGTCGTAGGCGCCGCTCCGGGTGAGCTCGGCGAACGCCTCGGGCTCCATCGCGTCCTGGGAGACGTTCACGCGCTCGAGCCCGGCGTCGACGAGGCCCTCGGCGCGGCCCGGGAGGAACGTCCCGTTGGTGGTCAGCGAGGGCTCCATCGAGTCGGGCGTGCGCCGGATGATCTCCTCGAGGTCCTCGCGGAGCATCGGCTCGCCGCCGGTGAACTTGACGGCGTCGACACCGACCTCCGCGGCGACCTCCAGAAAGCGGACCACCTCGTCGGCGCTCAGCTCGTCCTCGGCCGGCTCCATCGGCCCCCGGGTGTCGCCGAGCCCCTCGTTATGACAGTAGACACAGTCGAAGTTGCACCGATCCGTCAGCGAGATCCGGATCCCGGTGAGCTCCCGACCGAAGTCGTCGACCAGCATTCGACTGGGAGTTGGCGTCACGGGTGTTAAACCTGTCACCCGGTTCTAGGCACATCCGGTTAACATGTTGTCGCCCGGGCCCACCTCAGCCCGGGTCCGGGCCGTAGGTGACGACGCCGCCATCAGGGGTGATGCCGACCTCCACCGGGTCGGTGAGCCGCCGGCCGTCGAGCCGGTCGCCGAGGTGGACGTGGAGATAGGCGGCGAGCTCGGGGTCGCTGTAGGTGATCTTCACGCCCGCCTCGTCGCCGGCCTCGTAGATCGCCTCGACGACGTCCCGGAGATGGTCGCCGGCGCCCTGTTCGAACCAGACGTCGGTCTCGATGCGGTTCGCCAGGTCGACCGTCCGGCGGGCCCGCTCGACGTTATCGCGCGCGGCGCGCTCGATGGCGCTGATGTTCGGGACGGTGGTGCCGAGCCGCTCGGCGATCTCCCGTTGGGTCAGCCCCTCCCGGCGCCGCTCGAGCACCTCGGCCTGGCGCTCGGTCAGGAACGTGTCCGCGGCGTCCGGCGCCCGGTCGGTCATCGGGTAGTTAAACGAGGACAGTTAACATAATCGTTTACCCGCCTCCCCGCCCGAACCCCTCCACAACCCTTATCCACGGCTCCCGGATAGCGGCCCCATGGACGCGGACGCGGTGCGCGAGAGGCTTCGGTCGGTCGAGGATCCCGCGCTGGGCGACGACATCGTCTCGCTGGGCCTGGTCAACGAGGTCAGCGTCGACGACGGCGTGGCCCACGTCTCGCTCGCGCTGGGCGCCCCGTACTCGCCCGCCGAGACCGCCATCGCGAACGAGGTCCGGGCCGTGCTCGACGAGCTCGGCCTCAAAGCCGAGCTCTCGGCGTCGGTCGACCGGCCGGCGCCGCCCGACGAGGAGGTGCTTCCGGGCGTGGAGAACGTCGTCGTGGTGGCCTCGGGGAAGGGCGGCGTCGGCAAGAGCACGGTCGCGGTGAACCTCGCGGCCGGGCTGGCCGATCGCGGCGCCAGAGTGGGGCTGTTCGACGCCGACGTCTACGGCCCGAACGTCCCCCGGATGGTCGCGGCCGACGAGGGGCCCCAGGCGACCGGCGAGGGCGCCATCATCCCGCCCGAGCGCTTCGGGGTGAAGCTGATGAGCATGGCCTTCCTCGTGGGTCCGGACGACCCCGTCATCTGGCGGGGGCCGATGGTGCACAAGGTGCTGACCCAGCTCGTCGAGGACGTCGAGTGGGGTCCGCTGGACTACCTGGTAGTCGACATGCCGCCGGGCACCGGTGACACCCAGCTCACCGTCCTCCAGACCCTGCCCATCGCCGGCGCGGTCGTCGTGACGACGCCCCAGGCCGTCGCGGTCGACGACGCCCGGAAGGGCCTCGAGATGTTCGGCCGGCACGACACGCCCGTGCTGGGCATCGTCGAGAACATGAGCGCGTTCATCTGCCCGGACTGTGGCGGCGAGCACGAGATCTTCGGCGGGGGCGGCGGCGAGGCGTTCGCCGAGGACGCCGAGATGCCGTTCCTCGGGTCGGTGCCGCTCGACCCGCGGGTTCGGGCGGGCGGCGACGAGGGGGCGCCGGCGGTGCTCGAGGAGGGCTTCGAGGCCGGCGCGGCGTTCCGCGAGGTGACCGGGAACGTCGCGGACAACGTGGGGATCGTGGCCCGGCGACGGCACGCCGAGGGCGCGACGACGCCCGAGCCACGCTGAGTCGAACGGCGAGTTCTCGGCCCACGATTTATCGGCGATGGAAGCCGCAGTCGGCCGGTCTGTCATCATCAATGCATGTCAACCTATGGCAAAGGACAAGGCGTTCGACCTCGAAATGCGGAGCACGCTGGCCCTCCGGGCCGTGACCTCACATGACTGAAGAGCTCGACTGGCGAATCGCAGGCGGTTCCGGCGACGGGATCGACTCGACGAGCCAGAACTTCGCGAAAGCCCTGATGCGGTCGGGGCTCCACGTGTTCACGCACCGCCACTACCCCTCGCGTATCCGCGGGGGTCACACCTACGCCGAGATCCGGGCGGCGGCCACGCCGGTCCGGTCGCGCGGCGACGGCTACAACTTCCTCTTGGCCCTGGGCGACTCGTTCGGCCGGAGCCAGACGGGCGAACACGCCGTCTACGGCAACGAGGAGATCAAGCCGCTCAGCGAGAACCTCGACGAGCTCCGCGAGGGCGGGGTCATCGTCTACGACGAGGGGCTGATCGACGTCGACCAGATCGAGGACTTCGACGAGCGCGTCGAGGCCAACGACTGGCACGTCTACCCGCTTGACCTCCGCGGGCTGGCCCGCGAGGTCGGCCGCGAGGTGATGCGGAACACCGCCGGCGTCGGCGCCACCGCCGCGATCACCGGGATGTCCCTCGAGCCCATCGAGGACCTCATGAGCGAGGCGATGAGCGGCGAGGTGCTCGAGCAGAACCTCGAGATCCTCGAGACGGCCCGCGACGCCGTCCTGGAGGAGTACGACGTCGAGGCGAGCGACGTGCAGGTGCCCGAGGGGAGCCACGACGGCGAGCAGGTGCTCGTCTCGGGCAGCCACTCGATCGCCTACGCCGCGATCGACGAGGGCTGCCGGTTCATCTCGGGCTATCCGATGACGCCCTGGACGGACGTCTTCACCATCATGAGCCACCGGCTGCCGGAGGTCGGCGGCATCTCCGAGCAGGTCGAGGACGAGATCGCGGCCGCCGCGCTCGCGCTGGGCGCCTCCCACGCCGGCGTGAAGGCCATGTCCGGCTCGTCGGGCGGGGGCTTCGCGCTGATGTCCGAGCCGCTGGGCCTCGCCGAGATGGCCGAGGAGCCCGTCGTCCTCATCGAGGCGATGCGGGCCGGGCCCTCGACGGGCATGCCCACGAAGACCGAGCAGGGCGACCTCGAGCACGTCCTCTATACGAGCCAGGGCGACTCGACGCGCGTCGTGCTCGCGCCGGGCACGCCCCGGGAGGCGTACGAGCAGACGCGGCTGGCGTTCCGGATCGCCTACGACTTCAACGTCCCCGCGATCCTGCTCTACGACCAGAAGCTCGGCGGCGAGTTCCGGAACCTCGACGCCGCCTTCTTCGACCGCGAGCCGAACCCGGCGATGGGCGGCACGCTCGAGGAGGCCGAGGTCGCCGAGGCGCCCCACCACCCGTCGGGCAAGTTCGAGCGCTACGCCTACGAGGCCGAGAACGGCGTCAGCCCGCGGACGATCCCCGGCCAGCAGGGCGGCCGGTTCCTCGCCTCGGGGAACGAGCACTGGCCGGCCGGCCACATCTCCGAGGACACGACGAACCGCGTGACCCAGTCCGACCGGCGGTTCTCGAAGTACGAGGGCATCCAGGCGTTCCTCGACGAGCAGCCCGAGTCGAATCAGTCGACCCACGGCCCGGCCGACGCCGACTACGGCATCATCACCTGGGGCTCGAACCAGGGCACGGTCGAGGAGGCCGTCGACCGGCTCAACGCCGACGGCGACCGGGTGAAGTCGCTCTCGGTGAGCGACCTCCGGCCGTTCCCGGCCGAGGAGGTCGCGGCGTTCATCGACGGCGTCGACGAGGCGCTCGTCGTCGAGATGAACGCGACCGGCCAGTTCCGCGGGCTCGTCCAGCGCGAACTGGGCCGGTACGGCGAGAAGCTGTACAGCCTCCTGAAGTACGACGGCGAGCCGTTCGAGCCCGTCGAGGTCGTCGACGGCTTCGAGACCCGGCTCGACGGCGGCGTCGACACCCAGCCGGAGTTCAACACGCGGATGGAGCCCGCGACCGGTGACTAACCCATGAGTGCATTCAGCGCGATCGGCGGCGACGCGGAGATCGATTCGGACGACTTCACCCCGGGCATCGAGCCCCAGGCCACCTGGTGTCCGGGCTGTGGCGACTTCGGGGTCCTGAAGGCCCTCAAGCAGGCCATGCCCGAGGTCGGCCGGGGCCCCGACGAGACGCTGCTGGTGACCGGCATCGGCTGCTCGGGCAAGCTGTCGAGCTACTTCGAGAGCTACGGCTTCCACTCGATCCACGGCCGGTCGCTCCCCGTGGCCCGGGCCGCGAAGCTCGCGAACCCCGCCCTCGAGGTCATCGCCGCCGGCGGCGACGGCGACGGCTACGGCATCGGCGGGAACCACTTCATGCACACCGCCCGGGAGAACCACGACCTGACCTACATCGTGTTCAACAACGAGGTGTTCGGCCTGACGAAGGGCCAGACCTCGCCGACGAGCCCGATGGGCCACAAGTCGAAGACGCAGCCCCACGGCTCGGCGAAGGCGCCGCTGCGGCCGCTCTCGCTGTCGCTCTCCTCGGGGGCGTCGTACATCGCCCGGACGGCGGCGGTCAACCCGAACCAGGCCAAGGAGGTCATCGTCGAGGCCATGCAGCACGACGGCTTCGCCCACATCGACTTCCTGACCCAGTGTCCGACCTGGAACAAGGACGCCAAGCAGTACGTCCCGTACACCGACGTCAACGAGTCCGACGAGTACGAGTGGGACCCCACGAGCCGGCAGGAGGCCGCCGAGCTGATGTACGAGGTCGAGTCCGCGCTCTACGAGGGCGAGGTGCTGACCGGCGTCTTCTACCACGACGCCGACCGGCCGTCCTACGAGGCGGAGAAGCAGGCCATCGGCGAGCTCCCGGAGACGCCGCTCGCCGAGCGCTACTTCGACCCCGACGCCGAGTGGGAGCGGTCGTTCGACTTCCTCGACGTCCACCGGTAGCCGGTTTTTCCGGTTCGGAAGATTTTTTTGCGGGAACGCCAACTGCCGAGCGTGACCAGCGCGGAGACCGAGGCCCGCATCCTGCGCCTCCTCGAATCGGACGCCCAGGCCTCCATCGCGGAGCTCGCCGAGCGCGCCGACGTCTCGAAGCCGACGGTCCGCAAGTACATCGACAAGCTCGAGTCCGAGGGCGTGATCGTGGGCTACTCCGCCGAGGTCGACCCGAAGAAGCTCTCGAGCCAGAGCATCGCGCTGGTGGGGATGGACGTCGAGTCGGAGCGCTACGTCGAGGCCACCCGCGCGCTGCGGGCGGTCGACGCCGTCGAGTCGCTCTACTCCTCGAGCGGCGACCACATGCTGATGGCCGAGGTCCGCGCGCCGGACGGCGACGCCCTCGGGGACGTCATCAGCGGGGAGCTGCTGAGCGTCGAGGGCGTGACCGCGGCCCACCCCGCGATCCTCCAGGAGCGCCTGAAGTAGCGGCCGCCCCCTTTCATTAGCCCCTCCGCCGATGACGACGCCATGGACGTACTGCTCGAGCAGGCCCGCGAGGCGCGATCGAAATCCATCGCCCCGTACTCCGAGTTCCCCGTCGGCGCGGCGCTCCGGACGGCCGACGGCTCGGTCTACGGCGGCGCCAACATGGAGATCGTCAACTACAGCAACTCGCTGCACGCCGAGGAGGTCGCGTTCGCGCGGGCGCTGTTCGACGGCCATCGCGAGTTCGAGGCCGTCGCCGTCTCCGGCCCCCACGACGACGGCCTGACCCCGTGTGGCATGTGCCGACAGACGCTCGCCGAGTTCTGCGGCCCCGAGTTCGAGGTGATCGTCGACCTGGGCGACGACGACCACACGTACACCCTCGGGGAGCTCCTGCCGGCCACGATGTCGAGCGACGACGTCCTCGGCGGGTAGGCAGGCCCGACGCAAGCCCCTTGGCCGACGAGCGCCCAAGACGCCCATGGCAGTGTTCGAGCGGTCGTCGTTGATCCGTGCGCCGTTCGAGGCGGTCTGGACGTTCCACTCGACGGTCCGCGGGCTGGAGGCCGTCACGCCCGGCTGGTTCAACCTCGACGTCGATCGGGTCGTCGGCCCGGACGGGGAGCCGGAGCCCGAGGAGCTCGTCGAGGGCTCGGCGGTCCACCTGTCGATGCGGCCCCTCGGCGTCGGGCCCCGGCAGTCCTGGACCTCCGAGATCACGAACCGCGAACGCGGCGACGGCCACGGCGAGTTCACCGACGAGATGGCCGACGGGCCGTTCCGCCGCTGGCGCCACACCCACCGGTTCGAGGCGGTCGACGGCGGCACGCGGCTCACCGACCGCATCGAGTACCAGCTGCCGCTCGGGCCGGCCGCGGGGCTCTCCTGGGCGGCCTGGCCGGGCTTTGCCGCGATGTTCGCGGCGCGCCACCGCGCGACCCGACGCGCCCTCGAGGAGCGGGCGTAACCGACGCCGGCAGTACCTGCGCCCTGTCGGCCGCTTATGTCGGTGGACGCTGAACGGAACCCATGGTCGACACAGACGTGATCGTGGTCGGCGGCGGCCCCGCCGGCCTCTCGGCGGCGCTGTTCACCGCGAAGAACGGCCTCGACACGGTCATCTTCGACACCGACGACACCTGGATGCACCACGCCCACCTGTTCAACTACCTCGGCATCGAGTCGGTCGACGGCGAGGCGTTCCTCGAGACCGCTCGGCGGCAGGTCGACGGGTTCGGCGCCGACCGCCGGCAGGGCGAGGCCGTCACCGGCGTCGAGGCGACCGAGAACGGCTTCGCGGTCACGACCGAGGACGGGGAGCACACGGCGAGCTACGTCGTGCTCGCGACCGGTGACGACACGGCGCTCGCGGAGGACCTCGGCTGTGCGATCTCCGCCGAGGGCTTGGTCGAGGTCGACGTCACGATGGAGACCACCGTCGAGGACGCCTACGCCACGGGCGCGATGGTCCGCGAGGAGGAGTACCAGGCCGTCATCTCCGCGGGCGACGGCGGGGCGGCGGCGCTGAACGTCCTCACGAAGGAGAAGGGCGAGCACTTCCACGACTTCGACACGCCGGACGACGCCTGACACCGAAGGCGTATAGCCGGCCGCGGCCGACCGCCCGACCGTGTCGTCGCTGACCGCGCGGCTGGACGACCGCACCCCGCCGATGGCCGCGCTGGCCGTCGCGGTGCTCGCCGTCAGCACGAGCGCCATCCTGATCCGCTTCAGCGACGCGCCCAGCCTCGTCAAGGCGTTCTACCGGGTCCTGTTCACGGTCGGCCTGCTGGCGCCCGTCGCCCTGGTCCGGTACCGGGCGGAGCTGGTCGACCTCTCCCGGCGCCAGCTGCTCTCGGCGGGGCTGACAGGCGTCGCGCTCGCGGTGCACTTCGGGGCGTGGTTCGAGAGCCTCGAGTGGACGAGCGTGGCGGCCTCGGTGACGCTCGTCCAGGCCCAACCGGTGTTCGTCGCGGTCGGCGCGTTCCTCCTCCTCGACGAGCGGCTGAACCGGACGATCGTCGCCGGCATCGCCGTCGCGCTGGCGGGCGCCGTGGCGATGACGCTCCCGGGCGCGTCGTTGGCGGGAGTCCGGCCGGCGTACGGCAACGCCCTCGCGCTGCTCGGCGCCCTGATGCTGGCCGCCTACTTCCTCGCCGGGCGGTCGCTCCGCCAGGAGGTCGCGCTCGTCCCGTACGTCATGGTCGTCTACTCGGCCTGCGCGGCGGCGCTGCTCGCCTTCGCGCTGGTCGACGGGGCGCCCGTCGGGCTCGGCGCCTACCCGCCGCGCGAGTGGCTGCTCTTCCTCGCGATGGCGGTCGGCCCCGGGCTGCTCGGCCACACCGTGATCAACTGGGCGCTCGAGCACGTCGAGTCCAGCGTCGTGAGCGTCACGCTGCTCGGCGAGCCCGTCGGGAGCACGGTGCTGGCCGTCCTGCTGCTGGGCGAGGTCCCGGGCGCGCCGACGGTCGTCGGCGGCGCGGTCGTCCTCGCGGGGATCTACCTGACCGTTCGCGGGCGGGCCTAGGCCGAGCCGGCGTCGCCGCGCTCCTCGAGCCGGGCCTCGTACTTCGCGATCGCCGACTCGAGCGCCTCACCCGCGTCGACGTCGACCGCCTCGGCGAGCGCGAGCAGCGCGAACAGGGTGTCCCCGATCTCGTCGGCGGCGACCGCCACGTCGTCGGTCGCGCCGTACGCCGTCGAGCGGTTCACCTCCTTGGCCACCTCGCCGACCTCGGAGGCGAGGTCGAGCACCCGGTGGGCCGGGTCGGCCTGGAGGTCGTGGGCCTCGACGAACGCCGCGACGCGCGCCTGTTCGTCCATGTCGGCCCCACCGACCGCGCCGGCGAAAACCTTCCGACTCAGTGGAGCTTGAGCTCGACGATCCGGCCGTCCGGGTCCCGGACGTACGCCGCCCAGTCGCGGCCGTAGGTCCCGAGCCGCTCGCGGGGCTCGCCGTCGAGCACCTCGACGCCCGCGTCCCGGAGCTGGTCGAGGAGGTCGGCCATCGCCTCGCGGGTGTCCATGTCGTCCGAGCGCAGCAGCAGGCAGACGTGCTCGGTCCCGGTCTCGAACGGCTCGTCGACGGGCACCAGGTGCAGGTGGCGGCCCCCGGCGGCGACGGCGACGAACGGCAGCTCGCCGGCCTCGAACGCCTCGCGGTCCCGCACGGTCAGTCCGAGCAGGCCGTGGTAGAACTCGAGCGCGCTGTCGAGGTCCGCGACCCGCAGCGCGACGTGATCGATGTCGGCCACCTCGTAGGAGACGGCGGTCATGGCCCGACCTTCCCCGCGGGCCGGGAAAAGCCCGCCGGGGCCGCGGCGGTAACCGGAAGCGACTAACGCCGACGCCCCCGAGCGGCCGGTAATGGAAGCCGACGCCGAGGCCCACGCCGACTCGATGTATCGGACGCTGACGAGCCTGGTCGTCCCGCGGCCCATCGGGTGGATCAGCACGCTCGGCGCCGACGGCCGGGACAACCTCGCGCCGTTCAGCTACTTCAACGCGGTCAGCAGCCAGCCCCCGGTGGTCCTGTTCTCGGCGGGTCGGCGCGACGGCGAGCCGAAGGACTCCGCGCGGTTCGCCCTCGAGACCGGCGAGTTCGTCGCGAACCTCGTCACGCAGGACGTCATCGGGGCGATGGACGCGACGGCCGCCGGCGTATCCGGCTCGGAGTTCGACGCGGCGGGCGTCGAGCGGGCCGACTCGCGGGTCGTCGAGCCCCCGCGCGTGGCGGCGGCCCACGCCTGCCTCGAGTGCGAGGTCCGCGAGTCGGTGGACGTCGGCGGCCACACGGTCGTCTTCGGCGACGTCCGCCACGTCTACGTCGACGACGACCTGCTGGTCGACGGCAAGGTCGAGGCCCGGGCGGTCGACGCCGTCGGCCGGCTCGGCGGCTCGCTCTACACCGGGGTCGAGCCCCTCGAGTACACCCGCCAGCACTGAGGCGGTTGGGCGCGGCGCCCGACCCGTCAGCATGGCGTTCAGCGACGTGCAGTTCGACACCGGGGCCAGGAGGTCGACGCCCTCGTGAACGCCGCAGGGGAAGGTCTGTCGTCGGCGGGCTTCAGGCGAACTCCTCGAGGCCGGCCTGCTCGCCGATGTCGATCGGCTCGACGAGCGAGGGTCGATCGTTCGCGGGGTCGTTGACCGCCCGGGAGACCGGGTAGACCTCGAGGCCGCCGTCGTCCGGATAGGGGTCGAGCAGCGCGGCCCGCTCGTCGGGGTCGTCGGCCGCGAGCCAGGCGGCCTCCTCGTCGGGTTCGAGGACGACCGGCATGCGGTCGTGGACCTCGCCGACGGTCTCGTTGGCGGCGGTGGTGACGATGGCCACCGTGCGGAGCGCGTCCCCGTTCGAGCGCCAGGCGTCCCAGAGCCCGGCGAAGGCGAACGGCTCGCCGCCCATGGCGATCCGGTAGGGCTGCTTCGAGCCGCGGGTGCCCGTCCACTCGTAGTAGCCGTCGGCGAGCACCAGGCAGCGCCGCTCGGCGGCGGCCTCGCGGAAGCTGGGCTTCTCCTCGACGGTCTCGGCGCGGGCGTTGATCGGGTGAGGCCACTCCCCGGGGTCGTCGACCCAGCCGGGCCGGAGACCCCACCGGATCTGGTCGATGACGTCCGGCTCGTCGGCGCGGACCACCGGGACGTCGGTCCGGGGGGCGATGTTGTACCGCTCGCCGAGCGGCCGGGTGGCCGAGGCCTCGAACCGCCGCTCGACGTCGGGTTGGGGCACGAACAGCGAGAAGCGCCCGCACATGGTCGGGCTCAGCCGAAGACGGCCTCGATGGCGCCGTCCAGCGCCTCGACCGCCCGGTCGACGTCCGCCTCGTCGATCACGAGCGGGGGCGCGACGATGATCTGGAAGCCCGGCCGCCCGGTCGCGAGGAGCACGCCGTCGTCCTGGGCCGCCTCGACCACGTCGCCCACCGGGTTCGGCTCGTCGGACACCCACGGGTCCACGTACGGCTCGCCGGTCTCGGGGTCGGTGAACTCGACGGCCCAGAGGTGGCCGCGGCCGCGGACGTCGCCGACGGCGTCGTGGGCGTCGGCCAGCGTTCCGAGGCGGTCCTCGAGGTAGGGCGCGACGGCCCGGCCCTGCTCGATCAGGCCGTCGTCGCCGCCGTACTCGTCGAGGGCCGCGATGCCCGCCGCGCACGCGACCGGGTGGCCGGCGAACGTCTGGCCGAGGTCGGTGCCCTCCTCGCGGATCCAGTCGCTGAGCTCCTCGGAGGTGAGCACGCCGGCCAGCGGGGCGTAGGCGCTCGTGACGGCCTTCGCGAACGTGATCATGTCCGGCCGGACGCCCTCGCCCTCGATGCCGAACCAGTCGCCACAGCGGCCGAAGCCGGTGATGACCTCGTCGGCGATGAGCAGGATGTCGTGCTCGTCGCAGAGCTCGCGCACCCGCTCGAAGTAGCCCGGCGGGGCGGGGTAGGCGCCGCTGGTGCCCGCGACGGGCTCCATCACGATCGCGGCGATCGAGTCGGGGTCCTCGTTCCGGATCACGAACTCGAGGTGGTCGGCCGCGAGCTCCGTGAGCTGCTCGGGCGAGTCGGCGTTGAACGGCGAGCGGTAGCCCATCGGCGGCAGGAACTTCGTCGCCCCGGTGGTCGCGACGTGGGACTCCATCGTGGCGCGCATCTGCGGGTCGCCCGACAGGCTCGCGGCGCCGTAGGTGCCGCCGTGGTACGACCGCCAGCGGGTGAGCACCTTCGGGGCGTCCTGGTGCTGGCGGGCCAGCTGGACCGCCGTCTCGACGGCCTCCGACCCCGAGATGGCGAAGTAGACGTCCGAGAGCCCGGCCGGCGCGACGTCGACCAGGCGGTCGGCGAGCCGGCTCCGCGTGTCGTTGTGCTTCGCCGAGGAGACGTACTGGATCCGGCCGAGCTGCTCGACCATCGCGTCGACGATGGCCTGGTTGCCGTGGCCGGCGTTGACGCAGTAGAGCTGGGAGATGAAGTCGAGGTAGCGCTCGCCGTCGGCCGCGGTGACGTAGGCGCCGTCGCCCTCGGTCACGTCGATCACGTCCGCGTCGGCCGACAGCCAGTGGGGGATGGGCCGCGGGTCGGCCTCGGCCGGCTGCTGGGGTGCCATCGTTGCCGTAACGGACGCCGGCCGGTACAAAGTGGTTCCGACAGCCCGCCGCCGGGGTCAGAGGAAGACGAGCGGGAGCATCACGGCCGAGCCCACGACGAGGCCGGCGCCGAGCTCGCGGCGTGCCCCGCCGGGCAGCCCCTCCCCCGCCTCGAGCGCCTCCGGGATGAACTCGGTCAGCACGAGGTAGATCATCGCGCCCGCGGCGAACCCGAAGCCGAAGGGGAGGAACTCGCGGGCCAGCCGGACGAAGGCGAACGCGATGACGGCGCCGATCGGCTGGGGGAGGCTCGAGAAGACCGCCCACCAGACCATCCGCCAGTTCGAGACGCCCATCGCGCGCAGCGGGATGGAGATGGCGATCCCCTCCGGGACGTTGTGGATGGAGATGGCGACCGTCATGAAGACCGCGAGGAGCGGGACGAGGAAGCCCCCGATCATCAGCCCCTCGGCGCCCTGGAAGTTCAGCTCGGCGAACGAGACGCCGATCGCGACCCCCTCGGGGAACGAGTGGACCGTGAGGATGCCGAGGATGAGCACGAGCTTGCGGTAGTCCGCCTGCTCGAACTGCCGGGAGTCGAGCTCCGCCCCGGAGATGACGCGGTGGCTGCCGACCACGAGGGCCACGCCGGCGAGCAGCCCGATCGCGACGGCGAGGGGGCCCCCGATCAGCAGCCCTTCCCGGATCAGCCCGAACACCGACGCCGAGAGCATGATGCCCGAGGCGAGCCCCCAGAGCGCCACGTTCCAGCGGTCGCTGATGTCGTCGGTGAGGAAGAACGGGATCGCGCCCAGCCCGGTCGCCAGGGCGGTGATGAAGCCGGCGATGAAGACGAGCACGTAGGCCCCGAGCGCCGCCATAGGGGCCGCTCGACGGGCGGGGTGGAAAAGGCATCGCCCGGCGGGTGCGGGACGTGACCGAGGGGCGGTCGTCGCGGGCTATCGGTCCCGGGGAGAAGTTATTCGGGATGGCTGATAGACGCCCGATTAACCAGCCCACGGCCGGTTCGCCTTCCGGGGGTTCGACCCGATGTCAGCACGTGTCATATTCCGGAGTGGCGTAGAAACAGTTATGTCGTCGTACAACCCCATAGGACGTCGACCAACCCCGACTCGGGAGTGGCATCATTATGGCTTACCAACCGATCTACGTGCTCTCGGAGGGCCACCGGCAGACCCGGGGCCGCGACGCACAACACATGAACATCGCCGCCGGCCGAGCCGTCGCCGAGGCCGTCCGCACGACGCTCGGCCCGCTGGGCATGGACAAGATGCTCGTCGACAGCTACGGCTCGGTCGTCATCACCAACGACGGCGTGACCATCCTCGACGAGATGGACATCGAGCACCCGGCCGCCCAGATGCTGGTCGAGGTCGCCGATTCCCAGGAGGAGGCGGCCGGCGACGGGACGACGACCGCGGTCGTCCTCGCGGGCGAGCTGCTCGCCAAGGCCGAGGACCTGATCGACGAGGACGTCCACGCCTCGACCATCTCGGCGGGCTACCTCATGGCGGTCGCGCACTGCCTCGAGGTCCTCGACGACGTACGCGACCGACGTCAGCCCCGACGACACCGAGACGCTGACGGCGATCGCCCGCACGGCGATGACCGGCAAAGGTGTCGGCGGCGCCCAGGACCACCTCGCCGAGCTCGTGGTCCGGACCGTCCAGGCCATCGCGACCGACGGCCGGCTCGACCTCGACGACATCAAGGTCGAGACCGTGGCCACCGGCAACATCGACGACGCCGCGCTGATCGAGGGCGTCATCCTCGACAAGGAGCCGGTACACGACGGCATGCCGACCCGCGTCGAGGACGCCACCGTCGCGCTGGTGAACACGGCCATCGAGGTCCACGAGACCGAGACCGACGCCGAGATCAACGTCACCGACCCCGCGCAGCTCCAGCAGTTCCTCGACCGCGAGGAGGCCGAGCTCCGGGGCTACGTCGACACGCTGGTCGACGCCGGCGTCGACGTGGTGTTCTGCCAGAAGGGCATCGACGACCTCGCCCAGCACTTCCTCGCGAAGGCGGACATCCTGGCGTTCCGCCGGGTCAAGAAGGGCGACGTGACGAAGCTCGCGAAGGCGACCGGGGCCCGCGTCGTCTCGAAGCTCGACGAGCTCGAGGCCGACGACCTCGGCTTCGCCGGCCTCGTCGAACAGCGCCACGTGGGCGACGAGGAGCGGTTCTTCGTCGAGGACTGTGAGACCCCCGGCAGCGTCTCGCTGCTGCTGCGGGGCGGCACCGAGCACGTCGTCGAGGAGGTCGAGCGGTCGGTCACCGACGCCCTCGAGGTCGTCCGCGTGACGATCCAGGACCGCCGCGTGGTGCCCGGCGGCGGCGCGCCCGAGGCCGAGCTCGCGCTCTCGCTGCGGGACTACGCCGACTCGGTGGGCGGCCGCGAGCAGCTCGCCGTCGAGGCGTTCGCCGACGCCATCGAGGTCGTGCCCCGCACGCTGGCTATCAACGCCGGCCTCGACCCGATCGACACCCTCGTCGAACTCCGGGCGGCCCACGATGCCGGCGAGGCGTCGGCCGGCCTCTCGGTTCGCGAGAAGACGGTCGCCGACATGCACGCCGAGGGCGTCGTCGAGCCCCTGCGCGTGAAGACCCAGGCCATCGCCAGCGCCCAGGAGGCGACGGACCTCATCCTCCGCATCGACGACGTCATCGCCGCCGGCGACCTCTCGAAAGGCGACGGCATGGACGACTTCGACGACTTCTAGGCAGGACGCCCGCCAGTCCGGTTCTCCCGTTCGCCCGCCCGCCGGGGCGAGCCTTTACGTCCGCACCGGCGGAACTGGCGCGGCAGATGGCCACCACGACGGCGCCCCGCTGGCCCGAGCGGGTCGACGCCGAGCGGCTCGACGGGCTCCTGGGGGAGCTCTCGGTGCCGACCGACGACGGCCGGGACGAGATCGCGGTGCACCAGCCGACGACGGGTGCGGCGGTGGGCTCGATCCCCGCGGCCACGTCCGACGACCTCGACGCGGCCTTCGAGCGCGCCAGGGCCGCACAGTCGGCCTGGCGCGAGCGGGCGCCGGCCGAACGCCGGGCGGCCGCCGAGCGGCTGATCGAGCTCGTCCTCGACCGCCGGGAATGGCTGCTGGACCTGATCCAGCTCGAGACCGGCAAGGCGCGCATCCGCGCCTACGAGGAGGTGCTCGACGTCGCCGGGACGGCCGGCCACTACGCCGACCGCTTCGAGTCGCTGCTCGCCCCCGAGCGCGTCCACGGCACGGTGCCGGTGATGATGCGGGCGACCGTCTCCCGCGAGCCCTACGGCGTGGTCGGCGTCATCGCGCCGTGGAACTACCCGCTCACGCTCGCGGTCTCGGACGCCCTGCCGGCGCTGTTGGCCGGCAACGCGGTCGTGCTCAAGCCCGACGACAAGACGCCGTTCACCGCGCTGGCGGCGGTCCGGCTCTGTCGGCAGGCCGGCATCCCGCGTGACCTGTTCCAGGTCGTGACGGGCCGGGGGCCGGAAGTCGGCCCGGCGCTCGTCGACCGCTCGGACTACGTCTCGTTCACCGGGAGCACCGCCACGGGCCGGGAGGTCGCCGCCCGGGCCGGGGAGAACCTCATCGACTGCTCGCTCGAGCTCGGCGGGAAGAACCCGCTGGTCGTCCTCGACGACGCGGACCTCGACGCGGCCGTCGAGGGTGCCGTCCGGGGCTGCTTCTCCAGCGCGGGCCAGCTCTGCATCTCCTTCGAGCGCTGCTACGTCCAGTCGGGCCTCCACGACGCGTTCCTCGACGCGTTCGCCGAGCGGGTCGGATCGCTCGAGCTCGGCGGCGGCTTCGGCTACGACGTCGAGATGGGCTGCCTGCTCGACGAGGCCCAGCTCGAGAAGGTCGAGGCCCACGTCGCCGAGGCGGTCGAGGCGGGCGCGACGGTCGTCACCGGGGGCCAGCGCCGGCCGGAGCTCGGGCCCACCTTCTACGAGCCGACCGTGCTCACCGACGTGCCGCCCGACACCGCGGTCGCCCGAGAGGAGACGTTCGGGCCGGTGGTCACCGTCGAGCCGTTCGACGATGTCGACGAGGCGGTCGCGAGGGCCAACGACTCGGCGTACGGCCTGAACGCGAGCGTCTGGACGGCCGACCGGGCCCGGGGCCGGGCGGTCGGCGAGCGCATCGACTGCGGGACCGTCAACGTCAACGAGGCCTACGCGACGGCCTGGGGGACCGTCGGCGCGCCGATGGGCGGCATGAAGGACTCGGGCATCGGGCGACGACACGGCCGGGAGGGGCTCCTGAAGTACACCCAGGGCAAGACCATCGCCGAGCAGCGCTACCACCCGTTCGCCCCCTCGCGGTGGCTGCCGCCCACGCGGTTCGTCCGCCTGACGACCGCGGGGCTCCGGCTGCTGCGCCGGCTCCCCCGGGGGCTTCGATGACGACGTTCGTCACGGGATTTCCGGGCTTCCTGGGCTCGGCACTCGTCGATCGGCTCGTCGCCGAGGCCCCCGAGGCGGCCGAGCTGACCTGTCTGGTCCAGCCCCGCTATCGCCGGCTCGCCGAGGACCGGGCCGAGGAGATCGAGGCCGCCCACGGCGCCGCGGGGGCGATCGAGCTGGTCGGCGGCGACATCGTCGAACCGGATCTGGGGCTCGGCGATCGCTACGACGGGCTCCAGGCCGAAACGACCGAGGCGTATCACCTCGCGGCCGTCTACGACCTCGGGGTCGACCGGACGCTCGCCACCCGCGTCAACGTCGACGGCACCCGGCACGTCCTCGAGTTCCTCGAGGGGGCGCCGTCGTTCGACCGCCTGCACTACGTCAGCACCTGCTACGTCAGCGGCCGGTACGACGGTCGCTTCGGCCCGGACGACCTGTTGGTCGGCCAAACGTTCAACAACCACTACGAGGCGACGAAGTTCCAGGCGGAGGTCGCCGTCCGCCACGCGATGGCCCGGGGGCTGCCGGCGACGGTCTACCGGCCCGGCATCGTCGTCGGCGACAGCGAGACCGGCGCGACCCGGAAGTACGACGGGCCCTACCAGGTGATCCGCCTCCTCCTGCGTCAGCCGGGCGTGGCGGTCGCGCCGCTGGTCGGCGATCCAACGGCGACCGAGCTCAACGTCGTCCCCCGGGACCACGTCATCGACGCGATCGACGTGCTGCGGCGCCGACCCGAGGCCGTGGGCGAGACCTACCAGCTCGCGAATCCGGCGCCGCCGACGGTCGACGAGTTCGTCCGCGACCTGAGCCAGGTTCTCGACAAGCGGGTCGTCCGCATCAGGCTCCCGCGCTGGCTCCTCAAGGGCGCCCTCGAGGCGACGCCCGGTCTCGCGAGGGCGACGGGCGTCCAGCCGGCGTTGATCGACTACTTCGACCTCCCGACGCGGTACGACGCCTCGAAGACCGTCGAGGCGCTCGCGGAGGCCGACGTCAGCTGCCCGCCGCTGTCGAGCTACCTCGGGACGCTCGTCGACTACGTCCGGGCGAACCCCGAGGCGGCCGGCGGGCCGATGACGTGAGCGGACGACGCGGCTAAGCCCGGCGACCCAGTAGGGTGGCCAACTCCCCGATGCACCTCGCGTTCGACCTCGACGGCGTCCTCCTGGATTCGGAGAGCGACCTCGGCTGGCTCGACCGCGCGCTCGTTGACGCCCTGGAGGCGCTCGGGGTCGAGCCCACCGACGAGGCGCTCGAGGCCCTCTATCCCCCAACCGTCGAGCGGATCCAGGCCGCCGCAGCTGAGCTCGGGCTGCCGGCCGAGCGGCTCTGGCAGGTACGCAACGACCACTACGTCGAGGCGAAGCTCGCGGCGATGGAATCCGGGGAACTGGCCCCGTTCGACGACGTGGCGGCGCTCGACGGCCTCGCCGACCGCCACGACCTGCACGTCATCAGCAACTCCCCCGAGCGGGTCGTCCGGGCGTTCGTCGAGGGCTACGGCTACGAGGACCTGTTCGACGGGCAGATCGGCCGCGCCGAGGGGCTCGAGGACCTCCGCCGCCTGAAACCCGACCCACACATGTACCACCAGCTGGTCGACGAGCTGGACGGCGCGGCCCCCGCAGTGTACGTCGGCGACACCGAGTCCGACCGGGCGTTCGCCGAGGCGACCGGCATGCGGTTCGTCCACCTCACCCGCGACGAGCAGGGCGTCGGGACGCTCCGCTCGCTACCGGGATTGCTGGAGTGAACTCAGTAACCTACGAGGGGTCGGTGGCGGCCTCGTCCTGCAGGTCGTAGAACAGCACCTCGAAGTCGTCGTGCTCGAGGTCCTCGAGGGTCGCGTCGATGGACTCGGACATCTCGCGGAGCTCCGCCTCGAGCGACTGGTAGGCCTCGCTGGACTCGCGTTCGGTCGCCGAACTCTCGGCGTCGAGCACCGCCTTCTTCGAGGCCAGCGAGAAGAACTCCCGGACGTCCTTGGTGTGAGTGCTGCGGCGTAGCAGGCGCTCGACCACCTCGTGGAGGTCCTCCCGGGAGACGGGCTTGACGAGGTAGTCGTCGAAGCCCATCTCGACGATGTCCTCGTCGGGCGTCACCGCGGTGACCATCGCGACCCGGCAGTCGAACCCGCGGGCCCGGATCTGCTCGAGCACCTCGTCGCCCGGTAGATCCGGGATGCGGCGGTCGAGCAGCACGACGTCCACCGCATCGCTCAGCTCCTCGAGGGCGGCTTTCCCCTCGTAGGCCACGCGGACGTCGTAGGCGTCGGAGAGCCATTCCGAGTAGAGGTCCGCGAGGTCGGGCTCGTCCTCGACGACGAGCACCTGGGGAGCGTTGGCGGCAGCCATTGAACAGTCAGGTCAACCGAGGGGGGTGACGCGTTTAAAGGTAGTGGCCCACGGCCCGCCACCGCCGCATCGGCCGGCCTCCGACCGCGGGTCAGAACCGCTCGACGACCGTCTCGTCGGCGCTGTTGACCCGCACGGGCGGCCGGTCGGCGGCGAACTCGCGCGCCTCCTCGAGCTTCGAGCGGGTCTCGGCGTGCACCGTGAACAGGGGGTCCCCGGCCGCCACCTCGTCGCCGACGCCCAGGTGGAGCTCGAGGCCGGCCCGCCGGTCCTTCGGGGAGCCCGCCCGCCGGGCGGTCCCGTTCACCAGCCGGTTGTCGACGTGGCGCACGACGCCGTCGGCCTCCGCGCGAACGGCGGCGGTCTCCTCGCCCGGTTCGAGGTCCGCTCTGGCGACGTCGGGGTCGCCGCCCTGGGCCGCGATGATCTCCCGGAACTTCGCCAGCGCGCGCCCGTCGTCCAGCACCGCTTCGGCCGAGGCCTCGGCCTCGCAGGCCGCGAGCAGCATCTCCGCCAGCCGGAGGCTCTTCGACCGGAGGGCGGCCGGGCCCTCCCCCTCGAGCACCGCCAGGACGTCGCGGGCCTCGAGCACCGGCCCGATGCCCCGCCCGATGGGCTGGTGGCCCCGGGTGAGCGCGCACTCGACCCGCAGGCCGAGCTGCTCGCCGACGTGGCCGAAGTCCTCCGCGAGCTCCCGCGCGGCGCCCAGGTTCGCCACCTTCGCCCCCTCGCCGTACGGAATGTCGATCACGATGTGGGTCGAGCCGGCGCTGCGCTTCTTCGACAGCACCGACGCGATGAGCTGCCCCGGCGGGTCGAGCGACAGCGGCGTCTCGACCCGGATGATCTTGTCGTCGACCGGGGAGAGGTTCACGGCCCCGCCCCAGGCCAGACAGCCACCGGTCGCCTCCACGATGGCCTGCAGCTCGGCCGTGTCGAACGCGACGTCGCAGAACACCTCCATCGTGTCGGCCGTCCCGGCCGCCGACGTGACCGCCCGCGAGGAGGTCTTCGGGATGGTGAGCCCGGCCGCCGCGACGATCGAGACCACCACCGGCGTGACCCGGTTCCCGGCGACCCCGCCGATGGAGTGCTTGTCCGCGACCACCTCGCGGTCCCACGACAGCGTCTCGCCGGCGTCCACCATCGCCTGGGTCAGCGAGCCGATCTCCGCCCGGGAGAGCCCGTTGGTGTAGAGGCTCGTGACGAACGAGCTCAGCTCGACGTCGCTGAGGCGGTCCCGGTTGATGTCCGCCACGATCGCGCCGATCTCCCCGGCCTCGAGCTCGATCCGGTCGAGCTTCTTGCGGATGTACTCGGCGGAGTCAGGCCGCGGCGCGAGCGTGACGTCGACCTGGCCCTCGATGTGGCCCAGCGGCCGGGTCACCGCCAGCGTCCCGCGGTCGACCAGCTCGTCGGTGACCTCGACGATGCCCACCGCCACGCGGTCGCCGTGGCGGATCAGCACCCGGTCGAGCGGGTGGGCGCCCAGCTCCTCGACGTCGGCCGAATGCACCAGCACCGTCGGCGTCCGGGTGCCGATGTCGATCTCCTCGGCCACGAACTCCATACCGGCCGGAGGGGCGGGCGACCCATAAACGCGCCCGCTTCGGGGCGGGTTCAGCCGGGGAGGAAGACGTTGATGACGGCCACGACGAGGCCCGCGAGGCCCATGCGGCCGGCCGCCACGTACCACCGCTGGCCGGAGATCGAGCCCATGTAGGCGCCGAACACCCCGAGGACGCTGACCCCGAGCGCGACCGCGATCACCGCCGCCTGGACCATCGTGAACGCGGAGCCCTCGAACAGGAACGGCGTCAGGGGCACCAGGACGCCGATGAGGGGCCCGAGGCCGCTCATCACGGCGTGGAGCAGCCGGGCGCCGCTCTGCTCGCGCTGGATGCGGGTGTCGTCAAGGTCGGTGAGCATCGCGCGCTCCATCCGGAGGATCTCGGCCTTCGTCTCGGCGCGCTCGATCTCCCAGACGCTCCAGACCGCGGAGGTGCCCAGCCCGACGGCGGCGCCGAGGCCGATCTTGACCACCACGAGGCCGTCGGGCACGCCCGAGAGCACCGCGCCGACGATGACGCCGATGCTCGTCAGCGTGCCGTCGAAGCCGTTGGAGATGAAGTAGCGCCGCGAGATGGCCTGGACGTCCTCCTTGCCGAGCAGGCGTCGCAGCCGGCGGAGGATCGAGGGCACGGCCTCAGCCGTCCTGGGGCGTGTCCCGGTCCTCGACGATGTACGCCCCGCAGGCCACCTCGTCGACGGAGTGGACGGCCGCGCCGAGCCCCTCGACCGCCGACTCGATGGCGTCGAAGGCGACGTCCTCGCCCTCGAACGTCAGCTTCACGTTCTGGACCTCCTCGTCGAGTTCGACGAGCGTGGCCGTGACCCCCTCGACGCTGTCGAGGTCGGCGAGCGAGTCGGCGAACTCCAGCAGCGGGGGGTCGTGGGGCTTGAGCACGTCCACGACGAGCCGGCGAACCTGGGCCATGCTTCGCCTACGCGCCCGGCGACGCTAAAACGGTGGCGTTCGCCCCGGGCGCTCAGACCCGGTCGAGGTCGAGCGTGGCGCGGAAGTCCACGGCCACGACGCCGTCCGGCGTGGCGATCAGCGGGTTCACGTCGAGCTCGCGGATGGCCGGGAACTCGACGGCGAGCAGCGAGACGCGCTGGACCGTCTCGACCACGGCGTCGAGGTCGACGGCCGGCTTGCCCCGGGCGCCGCGGAGGATGGGCGCCGCGGTGAGCTCCTCGGTCATCTCGCGGGCCGTCGGCGCGTCGACGGGGGCGACCCGGACCGCGGCGTCGGCGAACACCTCGACGTAGATGCCGCCGAGGCCGAACGCCACCAGCGGGCCGAACTGGGGGTCCCGGGTGATGCCGACGAGCGTCTCGACGCCGGCCTCGAGGTCGAGCCCCTCCTGGACCAGGACGCCCTCGATCGCCGCGTCGGGCCGGTGGGCCTCGACCCGCTCGACGAGTTCGGTGTAGCGGGCCGCGGCGTCGGCCGGCTCGACGCCGACGGCGACGCCGTCGACCTCGGTCTTGTGGGAGATCTCCGGGCTCACGATCTTGAGGGCGACCGGGCCGCCGAGCTCGGCCGCGGCCGCCTCGGCCGCCGACGGGCTGGTCACCAGCTCGCCGGCCGCGGTCGGGACGCCGAACGCCGAGAGCACCTCGATGGCCTCGACGCCGAGCGTGCTGACGCCCCGGTCGGCCGCCCGGTCGAGCACGGCCTGCACCCGCGCCCGGTCGACGTCGAACGGCGCCGGCTCCGGCGGGGGCCGGGCCCGGACGGCCCGGTAGCGGGCGAGCGCCTCGACGCCACGCACCGCCCGTGAGGGGTCCGGGTAGTTCGGCACCCCACAGTCGCGCAGCAGCCGCTCGGCGGACCGGACGCGATCGCCGCCCATCAGGCAGGTGACCACCGGGACCCCGTGCTCGCGCTGGGCCTCGGCGACGGTGCGGGCCAGCCCGTCGAAGTCCAGCAGGGCGCTGGGCGCCGAGAGCACGACCGCGGCGCCCACCGCGGGGTCGGGGAGGACGGCGTCGAGCGCCCCGGCGAAGCGGGCGACGTCCGCGTCGCCGATGATGTCCACCGGATTGTGGACCTCGGCCGTCTCGGGCAGCACCTCCTCAAGGGCTTCGGCGGTGTCGTCGCCGAGGCTCGCGAGCTCGAGGGAGGTGTCGGCGATCGCGTCGGTGGCGAGCACCCCCAGCCCGCCCGCGTTCGAGACCACCGCCACCCCGTCGGCGTCGGGAAGTGGCTGGCCCGCGAGCGCCCGGGCCATGTCGAAGAGGTCGAGCAGCGACCGCGCCCGGAGCACGCCCGCCTGCCGGAGGCCCGCCTCGACCGCGCGCTCGCTGCCGGCGATGGCGCCGGTGTGCGAGGCGGCGGCCTGGGCGCCGGCGGCCGACCGCCCGGCCTTCAGCAGGACGACCGGCGTCGACCGGGTGACCTCGCCGACGCGATCGAGGAAGGCCCGCCCGTCGGCGACGCTCTCGAGGTAGCCGATGATGACGTCGGTGTCCGGGTCGGCCTCCCAGGCCTCGATGAAGTCGACCTCGTCGAGGACGGTCTTGTTCCCGAGCGAGACGACGTCCTTGAAGCCGATGCCCTCGTCCTCGGCCCAGTCCAGCACCGACGTGACGACGGCGCCCGACTGGCTCAGGAAGGACAGCGAGCCCGGCTGGGGGTTGATCGGCGCGAACGTCGCGTTGAGGCCCACGGCGGTCCCGATGACGCCGAGGCTGTTCGGGCCGACGAGGTTGAGGTCGTGCTCGGCGGCGATCCGGACGAGCTCGCGCTCGCGCTCGGCGCCCGCCTCGTCCGTCTCGCCGAAACCAGCGGTGATCACGGCGACGTTCTCGATGCCGGCCTCCGCGGCCTCCCGGACGACGGCGACCGCGGCCGCCGCCGGGACCGCGACGACCGCCAGGTCGACGTCCTCGGTCTCGCCGATCGACCCCACACATGGCACCCCGAGCACCTCGTCGTAGTTCGGGTTGACCGCGACGAGCTCGCCCTCGAAGTCCGCGAGCAGGTTCTCCATGAGCGCGCGGCCCAGCGAGCCCTCCCGGGCCGTAGCGCCGACGACGGCTACCCGGTCGGGCGCGAACAGGCCGGTCAGCACGACCATCAGTTCGGCTTCCCCCAACGCGTCAATAAAGCCCCCCGGTTCACGTGCCGGCTCCGCGGTCGAGTCCCAGGACGTCGGCGTGGCGGTCCAGCACCGCGCCGAGGGTCAGATCGCGCTCCTCGAGCTCGTAGCGGACCCGGACGATGGGCACGTCGACGTCGATCAGCCGGCCGAGGTCGAACGGCGTCGCCGAGACGACGACCTCGGGGTCGGCGGCGCGAATCGTCGCCGCGAGCTCCTCGACCTGGTCGTCGCTGTAGCCCATCGCCGGGAGCACGCGGTCGAGGTGGGGGTAGGCCTCGTAGAGCCGCGCGATCGAGCCGACCGCGTGTGGCTCGGGGTCGACGATCTCGGACGCGCCGTGCTGCCGGGCGGCGATGAGGCCCGCGCCGAACGGCGCGTCGCCGTGGGTCAGCGTCGGGCCGTCCTCGACGACCAGGGCCCGCCGGCCCTCGATGGCCTCGCCGTCGGCCGTGATGACCGAATCCGCGTGGATGATCTCGGCGTCTGGGTTGAGCTCGGCGACGTTCGCGGCGACCTCGTCGATGCCCGCCGGCTCCGCCGAGTTCTCCTTGTTGATGACCACGTAATCGGCGAGCCGGACGTTGGTCTCGCCGGGGTGATACCGGCGCTCGGCCCCTGGCCGGAGGGGGTCGGTCAGGACGAAATGCAGGTCCGGCCGGAAGAACGGGAGCTCGTTGTTGCCGCCGTCCCAGACGATGACGTCGGCCTCCGCCTCCGCGGCCTCGAGGATCGCCGCGTAGTCGATCCCGGCGAACACCACGTGGCCGCGCTCGATGTGGCCCTCGTACTCCTCGCGCTCCTCGATGGTGACCCCCGCCGCGTCGAGGTCCGCCAGCGACTCGAACCGCTGGACCCGCTCGGCCGCCAGGTCGCCGTAGGGCATCGGCTCGCGGACGACCGCGACCCTGACACCGCGGGTGACGAGTTCGTCGGCCAGCTTGCGCGCGGTCTGTGACTTCCCGCAGCCGGTCCGGACGGCGTCGACGGCGACGACGGGCACCGCGGCCTCGAGCATCATGCGGTCGGGCCCGATCAGCCGGAAGTCGGCGCCAGCGGCCAGCGCCCGGGAGGCCGCGTGCATGACGTGCTCGTGGGAGACGTCCGAGTAGGAGAAGACGACCTCGTCCACGTCCGCCTCCTCGATCACGGCCTCGAGCTCGGCCTCCGGGCGGATCGGTATCCCGTTCGGATAGCGGTCGCCGGCGAGCTCGGGCGGGTAGCGCCGCTCGGGGAGGTCGGCGAGCTCGCCGAGGTTCTGGCCGGCGGCCTGGGTGAACGCGACCACCTCGACGTCGGGGTCGTCCCGGAACACCGTGTTGAAGTCGTGGAAGTCGCGGCCCGCCGCGCCCATGATCACGACCCGGCTGTGGCTCATGGGTCGGACGGACGGTCGCGCGCTGGTTAAAGGTGAGTCGCGATTCCCGCCCGATGACAGCGCGATCCGCCGGACCGGCCGTCCCGGGACGGTCACGAGCGGCGACGACCCCGGCCGTCGCGGAACGGTTACCGTGTCCGAGCGCGTTTCTATCCCATGTATCAGCGCATCTTGGTGCCGACCGACGGCAGCGACTCGGCGACGTCGGCGATGGAGGAGGCGATCGCCCTCGCCGAGCAGTTCGACGCCGAGGTCCACGTCCTGCACGTGATCGACGACTGGCGGTACGACACGACCATCGAGAGCGCCGTCATCCCGCTCCGGGAGGAGGCCGAGACCTACGTCGAGCGGTGCGTGGCGACGGCGACCGAGGCGGGGGTGGCGGTGCAGAGCGAGATCGAGCTGGGCCGCCCCGCCCGCTCCATACTCGAGTACGTCGACGCCAACGACGTCGACCTCGTCGTCATGGGGACCAGGGGGCGTGCCGGCCTGCCGAAACGCCTCCTCGGGAGCGTGACCGACTACGTCGTCACCCACGCCGACGTGCCTGTCCACGTGATGCCCGCCGCCGACTGAGCGGGCGCCCGCCGGTCGGGGTTGGGAACGACTATCCGGGTGGCCCCAGTAGCCGCGGGCGGGATGCTGGTCGAACTCGGGCTCTTCCTCGCCGGGCTCGCGCTGCTGCTCTACGGCGCGAACACGGTCGTCACCGAGGCCGGCCAGCTGGCGCTGTACTACGGCGTCTCGACGTTCTTCGTCGGCGTGACGGTGATCTCCATCGGGACGTCGATCCCGGAGATGACGACGTCGCTCTACGCGGCGTCCTACGGCGCGGGCGACCTCGTCGTCGGCAACATCGTCGGCTCGGAGATCGCCCAGATCACGCTCGCCATCGGCATCGTGGCCGTCATCTCGCCGATCGTCGCGACGCGCTCGAACGTGGTCGTCTACGGCGGCGGGATGCTGCTCGCGATGATCATCATGATCCTGACGCTCGAGGACGGCCGGATCATCCGCTCGGAGGGCGTCCTGATGATGCTCGCCTACGTCATCTTCATCCACGACCTCTACTCCAACGAGGGCGGCGCGGAGATCGCCGAGGAGGTCATCGACGACCTCGAGCCGCCCCGCCGCACCGTCCCGTGGATCCTCCTCGGGCTCGCGATGGTGGTCGTCGGGGGCCAGCTGCTGGTCACCAACGGTGTCGCGCTGGCCCGGCTGGCCGGCGTCGGGGAGTACCTCGTCGGGCTGCTGACCGGCCTCGGGACGACGCTGCCGGAGATCATGGTCGCGGGCCTGGCCGCCAAGCGCGGTGACACGGGCACCTCGATCGGCGCGCTGCTCGGGAGCAACATCACCGACCCGGTGTTCTCGCTGGGCATCGGGGCGCTGGTCGCGGACGTCGTCGTGACGGACCTGGCGACGATCCAGCTGTCGGCCGCCTACATGGTCGTCGTGTCGGTCGTCGTGCTCGGCCTGCTGTACTGGAAGCGCGGGCTCCGCCGGCGCTGGGCCGCCGTCCCGCTGGCCCTCTACCTCCCGAGCTTCGTGCTGCTCTGAGCCCGCCCGCGGGCGGGATGCGGGCGCTTAACCGGCCCAGCCACGAAGCTCGACTATGGCCCTCGACACCGTGCGACTGGGACGGACCGGGGCACAGGTCAGCGAGCTCGCCTTCGGCACCTGGCGGTTCGGCCGGGAGACGGCCGACGGCGACCTCGAAGTGCCCCGCGGCAGCGCCTTCGACCTGCTGGACGCCTACGCCGAGGCCGGCGGGAACTTCATCGACACCGCCAACGTCTACGGCGGCGGCGCGTCGGAGTCGATCATCGGCGACTGGCTCCAGACTCACGACCGCGACCGCTACGTCCTCGCGAGCAAGATCTACTGGCCGACCGACGAGGACGACCCGAACGCGGGCGGGCTGAACCGGAACCACCTGCGCCGGCAGCTCGAGGTGATGCTCGACCGGCTCAACACCGACTACCTCGACCTGCTGTACATCCACCGGTGGGACGACGACACGCCCGCCGAGGAGTTCATGCGCACGCTCGACGGCTTCGTCGACGACGGCCGGGTGAACTACCTCGGCGCCTCGACGATGGCGCCCAACGCCTGGCAGGTCGCCCGCGCGAACGAGCTCGCCCGCCGGGAGGGCTACGAGCCGTTCACCGTCACCCAGCCGCGGTACAACCTCGCCAACCGCGAGGTCGAGGCGAACTACCTCCCGATGTGCCGGAGCTACGGGCTCGGCGTCGTGCCCTGGAGCCCGCTGGCCGGCGGGGTGCTCACCGGGAAGTACGAGCGGGGCGAGGAGCCGCCCGAGGGCACCCGGGCCGCGGACGACCCGGGCTACGCCGAGCGCTACCTGACGCCCGAGAACTTCGACGTCGTCGAGGCCGTCGAGGCCGTCGCCGACGAGGTCGACGCCAGCCCGGCGCACGTCTCGCTGGCCTGGCTGCTGCGCCATCCGGACGTGACGGCCCCCATCATCGGGGCGCGGACGGTCGACCAGCTCGAGGAGAACATCGCCGCGACCGAGGTCGAGCTCAGCGACGAGCAGTTCGAGCGGCTCAGCGAGGCCGGCGGCGACGCCGACTGAGCCGGGCGATCCCCGCAAGCGAAGTATTGATTGGGCCGTGTGCCGCCGTCATCGGCATGGGCTCGTCCATCAGGCGCCTCGACGCGACCGCGGAGGTCCCGGAGGCCGCCTACGACGTCGAGATCATCGACCTCGACTTCCACGTCAACCCGATGGAGGCCGAGCTCGAGAACTACGTGGAGAACGACGTCGCGCTCGACCGGCTGACGACGGAGTTCGGGATGACGCCCGTCCCCGACAAGTGGGACGCCGCCTACGCCATCGAGGAGGGCAACGAGGGGCTGTTCACCCAGGGCCGGGCGGAGTACCCCGAGGACGTCCACCAGGCCTGCGAGACGCTCGCCATCGACGAGCCGGTCGTCAACGCGGGCATCAACGGCCTGCCCCAGCAGCACCACCCGGTGCTGAAGAACGCCGTGCTGCAGGCCGGGAACGACTACATGCTCGACCACTTCGTCGACGCGGGCATCTGGACGGCGCTGTCGATCTCGAAGTGGGACGTCGACCACGCGCTCGACGAGCTCGACCGCTGGGGCGACGAGGACGGCGTGGTCGCCGCCTACTCCTGGTTCGACCCCCGCGAGCCCTGGGGCCACACGAAGTTCGACCCGGTGTTCGAGAAGCTCGAGTCGCTGGGGCTGCCGCTCCTGCTCCACGGCTCGCTCGCGTTCTGGCCCCAGCACAGCTACGTCGGCGACAACATGCTGACCTGGACGGAGATCCTCGGCTTCGACTGGCCGTACCACACGATGGTGAACACGGTCAACCTGATCATGTCCGGCGTGTTCGACCGCTTCCCCGACCTGGACGTCGTCTTCCAGGAGGGCGGCCACTGGTGGCTGCCGTTCGCGCGCTACCGGATGGACGAGTTCTACGAGATGCACCCCGAGGACGTCAAGATCACGCCGCGGAAGTTCGAGGCCGGCGAGCGCTACCTCGAGCGCTCGCCGAGCGAGTACCTCCGGGAGAACATCTCCGTCTGCACGCAGCCGTTCGCGCTGCCGCGAAACGCCGGCGAGGCCCGCGACATGCTCCGACTCTCGATGGCCGAGGACACGTTCGTCTACTCCTCGGACTGGCCCCACCAGACGCTCGACCCGCCGACCTGGTTCTTCACCAACCGGGCGTTCACCGACGACCACGACCTGCGCGACGCGGTGCTCCACGGCAACGCCCGGGAGCTCCTGCGCCTCTGAGCCATGGCCGAGCGCTGACGTCCCCGACGGGTTCCGGAAGGTCGCCGAGGCCGACGAGATCGCCGACGGCCGGGGCATCGGGGTCGACGTGGGCGGCATCGAGGTCGCGGTGTTCAACGCCGACGGCGAGTACCACGCCATCTCGAACCGGTGTGCCCACCAGTCGGCGCCGCTCTGCAAGGCCGGCGAGCGCAAGATCAACGCCGAGCACACCTGGACCGAGACCCGCGGCGGCGTCAACGCCGACGCGGGGACGGTCTCCTGCCCGTGGCACCTCTGGAGCTGGGACCTCGAGACCGGCGAGAACCCGGCCTCGGGCTCGCGGATCGCGACCTTCGACTGCCGGGTCGTCGACGGCGACGTGTTCGTCCGGATCTGAGGCGGCGTCGGGGAACGTTTTTTGACGGCCTCGGCCCTCGCCGGGGGTATGCGACGCCGCCAGTTCCTCGGGACGATGGCCGGCGCGGCCGCGCTCGGCGTGCCGACCGCGCGGGCGACCCAGGCGGGCTACGGGCCGCTCGGCGAGGTCGAGGTCGCCGGCGCCGCGGAGGCCGTGATGGGCGACGACGGGCGGACGGCCTACCTCGCGGCGACCTCCGGGTTCGCCACCGTCGACGTCAGCGACCCCGCGAGCCCGACGGTGCTCGCCGAGCGCCGCGACCTGCTCGAAGACCGTGCGGACGGCCCGATGGCGGGCATCATCGACATCAAGGTCGACGGCGACCGGCTCGTGGTCCCCGGCCGGGGAACGCGACCGGCAGCGAGGTCGCCACCGGCTTCGTCCTCTACGACGTCTCGGACCCGGCGGCGCCCGAGCAGCTGGCGTTCCACGAGACGCCGTCGCCGATCCACAACGCCCACCTCGAGGGCGACCGGGTCTACCTGACCCAGGGCGGCGAGGTCACGATCGTCGACGTGGCCGACGACGAGCCGGCGAAGGTCGGCGAGATCGACATCACCGAGTTCGAGGGCAAGTGGTCGGACGTGAACTTCTTCCTCCGGCGGCCCCACGACGTCTGGGTCCAGGAGCAGATCGCGTACGTGCCGATGTGGGAGGCGGGCACGTGGGTCGTCGACGCCAGCGACCCCGCGTCGCCCGAGCTGCTGACCCACGTCGAGGGCCGGCCGTTCGGCGAGGTCGCGTCGATCCCGTTCGACGCCACGGACAAGGAGTCGACCGAGCCCCCGGGGAACCACCACTACGCCCAGGCGACGGCCGACGGCCGCGTGCTCGCGGTCGGCAAGGAGTCCTGGGACGCCGAGTCGGGCGACGACGAGGGCGGCCCGTCGGGCATCGAGCTCTGGGACGTCTCGAAGCCGGGCTCGCCGATCAAGCTCTCGGAGATCCACCCGCCCCGGGCGGCGGACGAGACCCGCCGGGGCACCTGGACCACCTCGCACAACTTCGACATCGTCGGCGACCGCCTCTACAGCTCGTGGTACCAGGGCGGCGTGAAGATCCACGACATCAGCGACCCCGGCGCGCCGACGGAGCTGGCCTGGTGGCGCGAGCCCGAGCGGGCGGCGTTCTGGTCGGCCGTCCGGGCGACCGAGGACGTCTTCGTCGCCTCGGCGACCGGCAGCGGCATCGCCCCGAACCTCACCGAGGGGCTGTTCACGTTCCCGACCGCGCCCGCCGAGCAGGCGAGCCCGCCGGCGACGCCGGCGGCCGCCACGCCCGCGTCCTCGATCGCGACCGCGAGGCCTACACCCACACCGACGCCGACACCCACCCCCTCGCCGACGCCGTCGCCGACGGCGACCGAGCCCCCGACGACCACCGAGTCCGACGGCCAGCCCGGCTTCGGCCTCCTGGCCGGGGTGGCTGGCGTCACGGCGGGGCTGGGCTGGCTCCGGCGGCGGGGTGGGTCCGAACCGTCCTCGCGGGATTGAGGGGAACGACTCACCGACTGGGAGGGCGTTCGTGAGCCGTCGGTCGGAACCTCATCGGTTCGAACGACCGTGAGTGTGTTTCACTGACAGACATATAATTACGAAGACATATACCTCCCGCAGGATTTCCTTCAACCATACGGTCAGTCTCCCCTCCACGGTTTCAATCGCGCTGATGTGGTCGGACGTCGGATGGTGCTTGGCTGATACGACGAGCGAATGGATTACCAGTATCTCCCTACCAGTCGACGGAAGCAAGGGTGCGACGATCGGGCTCGCGGGAGCCACCCGCACGGCGATCGGCATCCTGGTGGCGACCGGCCTGGCGGTCTACGTCGGCCGTGAGGCCTCCCCCTTCGCGGTCGCGTCGGTCCTGGCGGCGTACTCGTTCGGCGTCATGCTGTTCTCGCCGATCTGGGGAGCCATCGCCGACATCACCCGACGTCGACGGACCGTGCTCATCGGGACCGGGGTCCTGGCCACGCTCTCGCTGTTGCTCCTGTCGGTCGTGCAGAACATCTGGCTCTCCATCGCGATGGTCGCGGTCTACGCCGCCTTCGCGGCGGGCTTCCTGCCGGTCCTCCTGACCATCGTGAGCGAGCACGGCGGCGCGACCAACCGCGGGCGCGCGATCGGGAACTTCAACAGCGCCAAATCGGTCGGTGCCACCGGCGCGCGGTTCCTGGTCGGCGTCCTGCTCGCGCTGCTGACGTCGGCGGGCTTCTTCTTCGTCATGGCCATCGGCAGCCTCGTCGCGACGATCGCCGTGGTGTTCGTCGACGACCCCACGGCCGATGGGCGGCCCCTGCCCACGCTCCGGACGCTGCTCGGGGAGGTCCGACGTCGGCTCATCCCGGTCGGTGACGGCCGCACGGCGCTGACGGCCAACGGCCTGCACTGGCTCTACCTCGCCCACGGGTTCCGGAACATGACGATCTCGGGATTGATGAGCCTCCTCCCGGTCTACCTGATCGTCGTCGTCGGGACCTCGGCGACGGAGATGGGGCTGCTGCTCGGGCTCGGGTCGGCGCTCCAGATCCTCTTCATGTCCGCCTTCGGCCGGGTCGTGGACGCCCGTGGCCGGAAGTCGTTCGTGGTCTACGGGATGGTCGGCAGCGGCGCGTTCGCGCTCTTCGCCGCCGGGGCGACCCTGCCCGGGGGCCTCCTGTTCCGCGAGATCATCGTCGGATCGGGCTTCGTCGTGCGGGCGATCGCGGTCTCCGCCATCTTCGCCGGCACGTACGCGTTCATCGGCGACGTCGCCCCGATCGAACGCGAGTCCGAGCTCATGGGGATGCTCTCGACGGTGAAGGGCATCGGCGGCGTCATCGGGCCGCTCCTGCTCGGAGCGGTGGCGACGATCTGGGGCTACGAGATCGCGTTCGCCGGCTCGAGCCTCTTCGCCTTCGCCGCAGCCGCGTTCGTGGCGAAGGGCGTCGTCGAGAGCTACCCCGCTCCCTCGATCAACGAGTCACCAACGGTGGCCGGCGTGACCGACGATTGACTGACAACACCAGTAACGGGCTCGGCGGCTGCTAAGTGTTCCCCCGCATCTTCCGGGAGTGCTGCAACAGCGCCAGAGTTCGCGGATCGCTCGTCTCCCGGGGGACGTCTGCAGTATGGGTGGCGAAGCCCAGCAGATGAAGGAGCGTTCTCCGATGGGGGAGGGGGTGAACCAGTCGAGGAACTCGATGGCGCGGTCCGAACTCCCAGCCTGAACGTATCGAAGCTGGGCTCGCCGGCGCCGCGGCCGGGCTCTGGTGGCTGGCGCGGCGCCGGCGGCGAGTGACGGACGCGGCTCTCACGAGGCGGCGAACCGGCACCCGGCTTTATCCCCCCGTGGCGGGTCTACCGACCCAATGACACCGGGCGGAGCGGTAGGACGGGCTGGCCACGCCGCAGCGGCGCTCGGCTGATGGCCGACGACGAGGCGGCCGACACGGCCGACTGGCACGCCCTCGAGCTCGAGGCGGTCTACGACCGGCTCGACACCGGCCCGACCGGCCTCACCGACGAGGAGGCCGCGAGGCGGCTCGAGCGGTACGGCCCGAACGAGCTGGAGCGCGAGGAGGGGGCCTCGGTCCTCGCGCTGTTCGTCTCGCAGTTCCAGGACGTCCTGATCTACCTCCTCATCCTGGCCGCGGCGCTGTCGCTGGTCGTCGGGCTCCTGCCGGGGTTCGACCCGCACTACACCGACGCGGCGCTCATCGCCCTCATCCTGCTGGCGAACGGCGTCTTCGGCTTCGTCCAGGACTACCAGGCCGAGCGGTCGATCGAGGCGCTACGGGCGATGGCGGCGCCGAAGGCCACGGTGCTGCGGGACGGCGAGCGGCGGACGGTCGACGCCACGGCGGTCGTCCCGGGTGACGTGCTCGTCGTCGAGCAGGGCGACGCGATCCCCGCCGACGCCCGGGTGATCGAGGGCCACAGCCTCCAGGCCGACGAGTCGGCGCTGACCGGCGAGAGCGCGAGCGTCTCGAAGGCCGCCGGGCCGGTCGACGCCGCGGCGCCCCTCGCCGAGCGCGAGAACCTGCTGCACATGCACACGACGGCCGTCAAGGGCCGGGGCCGGGCCGTGGTGACGGCGACGGGGATGGCGACCGAGGTCGGCGGCATCGCGACCCAGCTGGCGGTCACCGAGGACGAGCCGACGCCGTTCCAGGTGGAGGTCGACCAGCTCGGCCGGCAGATCGGCCTCGGCGTCGTCGGGCTCATCGTGCTCATCGCGGCCGTCCAGCTGCTGTTCACGGCGGCCTCGCCCATCTCGGTGCTGCTCGTCGGCGTCACGCTAGCGGTCGCCGCCGTCCCGGAGGGGCTCCCCGCCGTCGTGACCCTCACCCTCGCGCTGGGCTCCCGACGGATGGCGGCGAGGAAGGCGCTGGTGCGCCGGCTCCCGGTCGTCGAGAGCCTGGGCTCGGTGGACGTCATCGTGACCGACAAGACCGGCACGCTGACGGAGAACCGGATGACGGTCCGCCGGATCGCCGTCGGGGAGGCGACGTACGAGGTGTCGGGGGCGGGCACCGAACGTGACGGGGCGTTCACGCGGGACGGCGAGGAGATCGACCCGGCGGCGCTCGAACCCGTCCTGCGCTGCGGGGCCGTCTGCAACAACGCCGAGCTCGGGGCCGGGGACGACGATCGAGGGTTCCACGGCGACCCGACGGAGGTCGCCGTCCTCGCCGCGGCGGCGAAGGCCGGGGTCGACGCCGACCACGACCGGCTCCGCGAGCTGCCGTTCTCCTCGGAGCGGGCGCGGATGACCGTCGTCGCCGACGGCGACCCGCCGACGGCCTACATGAAGGGCGCGCCCGAGGAGGTGCTCGACCGCTGCGACCGGGTGCTGATCGACGGCGAGGCGGTCGACCTGACCGATGCGCGCCGGGCGGCGATCCTCGAGCGCAACGAGGCGTTCGCGGCGGACGCGCTCCGCGTGCTCGGCTTCGCCTCGAAGCCCGTCGACGACCCCGACGCGGACGAGGCGAGCCTCGAGACCGGCCTGACGTTCCTCGGGCTGCAGGGGATGCTCGACCCGCCGCGGCCCGAGGTCGCGGGGGCGATCGCCGACTGCCGTCGCGCGGGCGTCCGGGTGGTGATGGTCACGGGGGACAACGCCGGGACGGCGAAGGCCATCGGCGAGGAGGTGGGCTTCGATCCCGCGGGCGCGCTCACCGGCGCCGACGTCGAGGGGATGGACGAGGACGCGCTCGCCGAGGCCGTCGAGTCGGTCGACATCTTCGCGCGGGCCGCCCCCGAGCACAAGGTCCGCGTGCTCGACGCGCTCCAGGCCAACGGCCACGACGTCGCGATGACGGGCGACGGCGTCAACGACGCCCCGGCGCTCCGCTCGGCGGACGTCGGCATCGCGATGGGGATCCGCGGCACCGACGTCGCCCAGGGCGCCGCCGACATGGTGCTCCAGGACGACAACTTCGCCACGATCCGCGACGCCATCGCCGAGGGCCGGGGCATCTTCGACAACATCCGGAAGTTCGTCAACTACCTGCTCTCGGCGAACGCCGGCGAGGTGCTGGTCGTCTTCCTCGGCGTGCTGCTCGGGAGCCTCCTGTTCCCCGAGCAGTTCGCGTCGCGATCGGAGGCGCTGATCCTCACGCCCGTGATGCTGCTCTGGATCAACCTCGTGACCGACGGCCTGCCGGCGCTCGCGCTGGGCGTCGACCCGAAGGCCGAGGGCATCCTCGACCGGCCGCCCCGGGGCGCCGACGAGCCGGTCATCGACCGGCGCCTGTTGGCCTCGATCCTGGCGATCGGGCTCCTGATGACCGCCACGGGGCTGGGGCTCTTCTTCTACGGCCTGTCGGTCACCGGCTCGCTGGTGGCCGCCCAGACGCTGCTGTTCACGTTCCTGGTGGTCGTCGAGATCGTCCGCATCCAGGTCATCCGGCGCCGCTACGCCCTCTCCTGGCGATCGAACCGGTGGCTGCTCGCGGCGATCGGCGTCACGGTCGTCCTCCAGCTGCTCGTGCTCTACACCCCCGCCAACCGGTTCTTCGGCGTGCGGCCGCTCGCGCTGGCCGAATGGACGTGGATCGCCGTCGCCTTCGTGGCGTTCCTCGCCCTGAACCTCGTGGTGAGCCGCGGGCTCGATCGCCTCGTCCCCGCCGACCGGGCGGGTCGCTGACCGCTCGGTCCCCCGAGACGGCACGTTGGTGGAACCGCCCGGCTGGCGCTTCGGCGGGGCCGGCCGACGCACCACCTCCATCACCTGATGGGGTCAGCCGAGCTCGTCGAAGAACAGCGAGGGGTCGTCGTGGCGGAACGAGCCGAGGTGCGTCTGGTCGAGCCGCTGGACGTGGGTGTACATGCGGCCCTCGGCCGCGGCGGCCTCGATGAGCGCTGACGCCTGGGTCAGATCGACCGTGCCGGCCAGGAGAACGGCCCGCTGGGCCGACGGATCGGACACCCTCGTGACCAGGTAGAGCCGGTTGCCGACCCGCTGGCGAAGCACCTCGAACTCCGTGAACTCGGACGCCGCCATGGCGTCGCGGAACTCGTCGCCGAAATTCCCGGGCACGACCACATGAACGACGATTCGGGATACGCCTCGGGCACCGGGGCACGGGAGGCTCGGGGTCGGTCTCAGCGAACCGCCGACGCACGCGCTCGATCCGGTCGTGGAAGGCGGGCGGAATCTCGTCGAGCGTCAGCTCCCCGCGGTCCAGAAGGGCGGCGGTGTGGTCCAGCGGCAGCGAGTAGTTGTGGGGGTGGAGCTTGCCGGCGGCGTGGGTCCGGTAGCCGGCCCGGCGGAACGCCTCGGCGAGGTGGGGGGCGCCGGTCGGAACCGGGATGCCGTTGGTGCGGACGCCGTGGCTGCGGGGCGGCAGGCCCGTGAAGAGTGACGCCCGGGCCGGCATGCAGAGCGGGTTGCCGACGTACGATCGGCTGCACCGGACCCCCTCGGCGGCCAGCCGGTCCACGTTCGGCGTCGAGACGACGTCGTTGCCCGCACAGCCGAGGTGGTCGTGGCGGAGCTGGTCCGCCATGAACACCACCACGTTCGGTCGATCGGCGTCGGCCATGCCGTCGCCTCGCGGGCGGCGTCGTTAAACCATCGGCCGGGCGGGCCGACCCTCACCAGGCGGCCGGGTCAGTCGCCGGATTGCCGGAGGCGGCCTACGACCAGCCGTAGTCGCCCTCGTGGGCCCAGTCGTCCACGAAGTCGACCTGGCAGTCGGTCATCTCGTCGATCGAGACGCCCATCGTCTCCAGCTTCGTCTCGGCGACGTCGCGGTCGAGGCGGTCGGGGATCGAGTAGAGCCCCGGCGGGCGGCCGCCCTCCCCGGCGATGACGTCGTAGGCGGCGACGACCATCATCGCGAAGGTGGTGTCCATCACCTCGGAGGGGTTGCCCTCGGCGCCCGGCGCCGCCAGGTTCACCACCAGGCCGTCGGCGAGCAGGTTGATCCGCCGACCGTCCGTGAGGTGATAGCGGGTCACGCCTTCGCGGGGCTCGGTGGTATCGGCCGCCAGCTCCGCCAGCTCGCCGACGTCGATCTCGTGGCCGGTGCCCGCCGACGCGACGATCACGCCGTCGGCCATCCGCTCGAAATGCTCGCCCCGGACGGCGTGGACGCTCCCCGTGACCGGCAGCACGTAGTCCGCCTCGGCGACGGCCTCGGCCATCGGCATGACGCGGTGGCCGTCGGTGAGCGCCTCGAGGGCCTTTCGCGGATCCACCTCGGTGACGATGGTGTTCGCCCCGATGCCTTTCGCCTTCCGGGCGAGCCCGCGGCCGCAGAAGCCGTAGCCCGCGACGACGACGGTCTTGCCCGAGAGCATCGTGTTCGTCGTCCGGAAGATGCTCGCGAGCGTGCTCTCGCTCGTGCCGTGGACGTTGTCGAAGTAGTGCTTCATGGGCGTGTCGTTCACGCCGTAGACCGGGAACTCGAGCGCGCCCGCGCGCTCCATGGCCTCCAGTCGGGTGATCCCCGAGGTCGTCTGCTCGGCGCCCCCGAGGACGTCGGCCGCGATCTCGGGAAGCTCCGCGTGGGCGGTCGCGGTGAGCGCACAGCCGTCGTCGAAGATGAAGTCGGGCCGGGCCTCCGTGAGCAGCTTTCGGTGGGCCTCCTTGTAGCCCTCCCGCGGCATGTCCGGCTCGACGTAGGCGGTGAGTCCCTCGCGGGCGTCGAGCTCCTCGATGACGCCGGCGTGGTTCGTCCCCGGCTCGCCGACGAAGGCGACCTCGCCGCCGGCCCGCCAGATCGTCTCGATGAAGACCCCCGTGTGCGGCGTCAGCGGCGCCGACACGGCGAACGTGTAGCCGTCGAACGGCGCCTCGTCCTCGTACTCCTCGGCGATGGCGGTCAGGACCGGCGAGAAGTCCCGGACCCAGCCCAGGGCCTGCTCGCCGGCGGAGGGGATCGCGTCCATTACCCTGCCGAGGCTCCGTACGCTCCTAAACTGTGGGGTTCCGAACACGCCGGTGTGGACGTAGGAATCGGGGGACACGGCGGCCCTCCGCTGGCAAGGGACGGTGGCGAAAGTCGCTCTTTCAGGCTTCATCGAACTCAAGGCGCCGCCTGGACGAACGGCCCCCAAGCGAACCGCCTCTGATCGAACCCCCTTGGCCGGTACCGCTCCACGAACCTGTGAGTACCCGCCGGAATCACCCCCCTCCATGAGGCAACCAGGATACGAGGAAAATACCCGAAACGCCGAACCCGAGAACCGACGCGACGCGGCCGGCGTCAATCCAGTCACGGGGCAAGCCAGCTCGAAGGGTCGCGACCGAACTATCTCCATAGGGCCGCTTCGACGGAGGGTGATCCTGGCGGGAGTAGCCGGGTTGACCGGGCCCCTGACCGACTGCTTGAACGGGCTTACCGGCTGTGGGCAGGACGTCGGGCTCGTGCTCCGGAACTACACCGCCGAGCCACGCCGCTGCAGGTCGAGCTGCTCCGGGAGGACGGGGTTGACCAAGCCGAGGCCCGGGTGCTGCGTCGCGAGTTCGAGGTGCCCCCGCCGTCGGAATCGGAGTCGGCGGGAGTCGTCCGGAAACCCGCCATCGCGCCCCTGCAGCGGTACCTCGTCCGGGTCCGCCTGAAGTTCGGCGCTGGCGACTGGGATCACCACCATTTCATCCCCGACAGCTCGGGAGCGGCGGAGATCGATGTTCGGGTGTATCGTAACGAGAACAGTGGGGCGCTCGGGACGCGATTAGGGTAGTACCGCCCAGGATGGAACATCGCGGTCAGCAATCCCGCTGTCAGGGACAGCCGACGCGTCGATCACCGCGGTCGTTGCCCGCCCTATCGGCGCGCACTCAGTGCGGTAGATGATGAGATCAGTGAGGGGTTCGTGGCGGCGATACCGGGGGAACCCTCCCTGCGACCGAAATCGATGGGAGTCCACCCGACCCATTCGATGACGGTCCCGAGTTTGACCTTAGGGAGTTGGAGACGTCCCGACAGGAGGAGTGACCAGGCCGAGCTGGACGAAGATACCGAGGGTGTCAGGTTGGACCCAACGTTCGGCGACTCTCCCGTCCTCGATGCGGTTGAACACCATGTTTTGCACCTCGAACGACTTGTTCGTCGGCTCGTGGCCCATGAACTCGCCCTCGTGGATACCACTCAGCGTCACCGGCATGGCCACCGTATCTCCCTCGGTCACCACGTCCTCCACGTTGGCCTCGAAGTCCGGGAACGCGGCCCGGTAGGTCTGCATGGATTCCCGAATCTGATCGGGGCCGGTCGCGTCATTGCCGAAGGGAAGGTGGTCGACGGCATCCGATGCGTAGACCTCGTCAACGAGGTCGATCTTCCCTTCTGTTGCGATTTCCTCGGGAACGCGCCGGGCGATCCGTTCGTTTTCTACGGTGGTGTCGGACATCTGTATCAACCTGTGGTTGGGTGCTGCACGCCACCCACGGGCAGGGTGGATATCGACATTCTTCGTTATGTCCTCACGTGCTGGTTTCCTTTCTCGGTATGTTCCGCGTATTTGACCCGATTGGGTCCATTGGATCGGGGAGCTAAGAGGCCGCTTGAGCCGAAAGGGCGTCCTGAATGCTTTCCCGGCATGGAGGAGTCCAACAACCGAACTGCAGCGTGGGAGGAAGCCGTACCGACTATCAATGCGTTTGCGTCACAAGCCGTTCCTACCCGATGAAGCGATCAAATTACGATAGTGGCGCGTCGCGTATGGGGAGCTCATACCCCTGGACACCCACGTCCTGATGCGGGGTTCCCGGGGTATATGTCGACCATGATGTCCGAACAATCACGGCAAGAAATGGAAGAAACACTCGGCCAAGTCCCCAGTTTCATGGAACACCTCGCCGACCAGGCGAGTGACCACAGTTGGGGGATCTTCCGCGATCTCCAGCTCGGCGAGGTCACGGACCTCTCCCCCCGCGAAAAGGCGCTCATCGGTGTCGGCGTCGCGTCCGCGATCAGCTGTCCGTACTGTGCCTATTTCCATAAAGTGGAGGCCGGGTTAGCCGGCGTCACGGATGCGGAACTCAAGGAAGCCGTCAACCTCGGCGGTACAACGGAATACTTCTCGACGATTCTCCACGGCAACGAAGTCGAGTTGGATGCCTTCAGGACCGAGTGTGACGAGATCGCAACGCACATCGAACAACAACAGCAGGCGGCGGCAGACGACTGACGATCCGAAGAACTCACGAGTCCGATACTGTCGGGATTCCAGGGGTAATTCCACCCCGGTATCCCGCTCGGCGAATTTATCACCGACTGAGGAAAGACCGACCTCCCGGTCCGAAGGAGACCAGGGCCTCTCCAGTCGCAACTGAGGGCCAATCCGCCTCCAGATGGTCAGTAACTGATCTCCTGCACGTCCCCGATCGGTTTATCGGGCCGCAATCGGAGGAAGACGGGTGCTCTGAGGGTGCCGGAATCCGTGACGGCCTGGTATTTCACTGCGGCCACGAACGGTTCCACGGGCGTATATGGCTGACCGACCTCGCGGGAGAGACTCGACGTTGGTCGGTCGGCCTCACCGTTTCGGCGATCGACTCCAGCTCGTCCTCGGAGAATCCGGATCCGACTCGACCCACATATCGGGTGCCGTCGGTCATCACCAGCGCGCCGAACGTCACCGACCGCCTGCCTTCGCCCTCGGTGATCCCGACGATGAGGACATCCGCCTCCGTGAACGCCTTCACCTTCTGCCAGTGGGCCGACCGCGTTCCGAGATGATACGGGCTCGACCATCGAGAACGGTCGTTCCTCATCGTCCTCGACGGCGTAGAGCTTGAGGTCCTCGGATGGAACCTCCTCGCCGTCTTCGTTCACCCACCGGTATCCGTACCCGTCCTCGAGGGGTTCGCCGCTCGCTTTGTCGTAGAATCTGTCGGATGACCAACGAGCCAGACTGTTGATCCCGTCGGACGATCTCTGGCTGCTCGACGAGCGACTCGGGCGAGAGTTTCGCCGTTCGGATGTCCGCATTGACGACGAGTCCCTGATGGTCGAGCTTGAGGCGGCTCCGTCGATGGGCCATCGCCAACGACCAAGCGACCGTGAGGAATTAGTTAGCGGGACAGTTCCCGCTCATCGGCAATCAGGTCTTCCTCAGGGTCAGGGATTCGTGCCCCGCTATAAACTCTCGATGAGCGAGGGGCATCCTGCCACGAAGGATTTCCCGAGATGAGCAGGTCCCTCTATCCATCGATAGGCGATGATGGATGAATCCTGAGCACGGTAGGAACATCCTACCAAGCCGTTAGACCCACCGTTACTACGGCAGCTTCCGCCTGGAGGCGAGTAAGAGGTGCCAGCCATGGTGGAAGAACGTCGCGATAACCACGCGCGACACGAGCCCTCAGTGGACGCTTCGGGAACCCAGTTCGAAGGCGCGGACGCAAGTCTTCGAGAGACTCGCTCGACCGTACCCCTGACGTTCGAATCACTCCAATCGGAGCTGTCGGCTCGACGTAAACGCGTGGCTGACCTCATATGTGATAATTCCGATATTACTGAAAAGTGATCTTGGACGCCGTTCACCGGGGAGTGATAGGTGAACCGTACTGGCTCCAGGGGTCGAGTACCAGTGAAATAACGAGTATTCGGTCGAATGAAGGGGAAGAAGCAATGTCGCAAAACTGTTCAGAAGCGGGGCGTGGGTCGACATGAGCTCGCGGATCAACCCGTTCTACGAGTTGGAACGGGTATTCGATCGATTGAACCGCCAGGTCCAGGACGCATCGTGGTGGCGTGACGAGGGTGAAGACTCCTGGTTCGGCGAGCACGAGATGGCCCTGGACATCCTCGATGAGGGCGATGAGTTCGTCATCACGGTGGATGTGCCGGGGTACGACCGGAACGAGATCGACGTCCGGGTCTCCGACCGAACGCTGTGGATAGAAGCGGAACGCCGCGAGGAGGCGGAGGAAGGAGACGACAAGTATCTCCGGCGCGAACGGCGCCGGGTATCCCAATCCCGATCCATCCCGCTTCCCTCGGACGTCACTGCCGAGGGCGTTACCGCCCGACTGAAGAACGGCATCCTCACCATCACGGTTCCGAAGGCCGAACCGACGGAAGAGGCGCGCCGCATCGAAATCGAATCCGACTGAGACTTCTTTCCGCAATCTTCGCCGGTAAGCCGGCGGTACCTCGGATAAGCAGGCGCGAACAATGCCGGGTGATGTCGTCCGGTAGGGTATGCACCCACGCAGGAAACTCATCGTCATCGGCACGATCAGTATCGTGCTACTCGCGAGCCTCGCCGCCGTCGGTCCCGCGGGTGGGCAGGAGATGGGCGCTGCCGGCAACGTCTCCATTACCGTCGGGGCCGACGGTGCCGTGAGTGCGCCCCCGGATGTAGCTGTCATCCACCTCGCCATCGAGGCATCCGCCGGATCGGCTGAGTCCGCCGGTGATTTCGTCGCTAACAATACGTCCGAGGTCAGGTCAGCCCTCAGTGAAATGAACGTCTCAGGTGAACAGGTCCGGACGACCTTCTTCGTCATCGATTCGGAGAAATCAGAGAACGGCTCTGTGACCTATCGCGCGGTCCACGGGCTCGAGGTCCGAGTTTCCGTTGAGGAGGCTGGAGAGATCGTCGATGCCGTAACGACAGTCGGCGCGACTCGTATCGACGGAGTCGAGTTCACCCTAACCGACGAGACACGACGCGAGCTTCGAGACGATGCCCTCCGGGCGGCGATGTCGAACGCGAGGGCTGATGCGGACGTCATCGCTGACGCCAACGACATCGAGATCGATGCCGTGGTCTCTGTCGAAACGAGTGATAGCTGGGACGGCCCGTTCGTGGCCGAACTGAGACAAGGTGCGGGGACGACGTTCGATCCTGGGCCGGTGACCGTAACGGCAACGGTGACGGTGACCTATCACGCTAGTTAGTATATTTTGAAAGGATCGACCTGCCAGTCGCGGCATTAGCGCGTCTTCGTGTGAAGGGTGGTTTCTTGGCGATATCGACGACCGTGTGACGATTACCCACGAAGTCGACAATCGATTTATGCCATACTATTTTGGACTTGTTCCACTCAGACCATACGTCGCGCACGGAGTCGATCTGAAATCAGTGATCACTACAGAGGGTGTAGATATCGCTCAAGGACTCCCAATGCCCGTGCAAGACTCGCGCCATGCATGCAGCACGGCAATCGTGCAAGCCTACTGGAGATTGAACTGCACCAGCTGAATATCGCACTAACCATAGGCCCGAATGAACTCGATCCGATAGATGCCGCGGTCAGCCGTTAGAGCACCCCTCCAAACTACTACCACCGAACGAATCTGGGTAGGCCGTGACGATCGACCGGGCGAAACCGGTTGACGAACTCTACGACGAGGTCGCCGGCTACGACCTCGTCCTCGTCCCCGACCCCCCGCTGGCGAGCGCCATCAACCGCCGGCTCGACCACGCCCACTTCGGGCCGTTCGCGATCACGCCGCGCCGGCTCGCCGCGGGCCGCCGGGAGACCGCCGAGGACCGCGTCGCCTTCCTCAAGGTGATCCAGGAGACCGAGCTGTCGTGGAAGGAGGCGGCCCACGCCATCGGGAACGTCCTCCAGTGCTGGGACAACCAGGGCGAGCTGGACGCCATCCTGGAGTACGACGCCTACGCGACGCCGGCCACGGAGGCCGTGCTCGAGATCATGCGCGACCTCGACACGACGTCGAGCCGGCTGGCCGGCTACCAGATCGACGCGGACCAGGACGTCGCGGTCGTCGGCCTCGAGGAGTTCACCGCGCTCGAGCGGTCGATCCTGCCCGATGAGTACGACGTCGTCGATCCGTTCACCGACGAGCCGTTCGACCTGCCGCCGTTCCGCCTGTTCGACTCGCCGGCCGCCATCGTCGACACCATCCTCGACAGCGTGACCGCCGAGAACGCCGACCGGGTGGCGATCGTGCTCGACCGGTCGAGCGAGTACTCCCCGCTCGTCGAGGCCGCCCTCGAGGCCGCGGAGATCCCCTTCTACGGCGGCCCGGGCTTCACCGACGAGCCCGACCACCGGGCGTTCCTCCGGCTGCTCCGGACCGCGCACTCGGGGAGCGGAACACGCATCGCGGACGTCCGGCCGATCCTCGAGCGCCTCGGCGCGGACGTCGACGTCGAGCACGACGAGAAGCGCCTGCACGCCCTCGACCGGCCCGAGGTCGCGTGGCTCAGGGAGTTCTGCGCCGGGATCGGGGACCGCACCTTCGAGGGGGCCGTCGACGCGTTCGACGACGCCGCGACCGTGGACCTCGATGCCTTCCACGACGAGCTCGACGAGCTGGGCCTGCTTGGCGAGCCCGTCACCGAGGCCGCCGTCGACCGGCTGGCGTTCTACCTCGACAGCTACGAGGTGCCCGTCGACCGGGACAACGAGGGCGTGCTGCTCGCCGACGCGACGACCGCCGCGACCGTCGACCGCCCGGCGGTGTTCTACCTCGGGATGGACGAGGGCTGGACGCACGCCTCGCCGCGGCGGCCCTGGGTCGACCGCGACGCCGAGTACACCCGGAACCTCCAGCAGTTCCAGCGGCTGCTCCAGAACGGCGTCGAGCAGTACTACCTCGTCCTCGACGAGCGCGGCGGCCGGGCCGTGACGCCGTGTCTCTACTTCGAGGAGCTGCTCGACGAGTCCTTCGAGCAGTTCTCCGACCTCGAGTCGGTGGAGCACGCCCGGACCTACCAGGGAACCCGTGACGGCTTCGACCGCGAACCGCTCGGGATCGAGCACGACCCCGTCGATTCGATCAGCCAGTCCGGGCTGAACCGGCTGGCCAACTGCCCCCGCGACCACCTGTTCAACCGGCTCGTCGACGGCCCCGACAAGGACTACTTCGCCGTCGGGAACCTCTTCCACGACTTCGCGGAGGTGTACGTCAACCACCCCGAGGAGATCGACGAGGCGACGCTCGATGGAGTCGGTCCTCGAGCTCATGCTCGAGACCACCCGGCCGTTCGACCGCGAGGTCGACCGCGAGACCAACGAGACGCGCTACCGGATCGGCCTCGAGACCATCGTCGAGTTCCTCGACGCGAACCCGCCCGAGGGCGCGGGCTTCCTGGCCGGGAGCCGGGGCTGGTGGACCAACGACGTCGCCGACCACCTCGGCCTGGACGTCGACGCGCCCCACACCGAGTGGTGGTTCGACGACACCGAGTTGGGGCTCAAGGGCAAGATCGACCTCGTCCACTCGCCGGCCGAGCTGCTCGACTACAAGAGCGGGAAGCACTACTCGGCCAGCCAGGTCGTCTCGAACTCGACGCTCGACCCGCCGAGCGACACGCCGAACTTCCAGGCGCTGGCCTACCTGGCGTACCTCCGGGAGCTGAACCCCGGCGAGACGCTCTCGTTCACCTTCTTCCACTTCCTCGAGACGCTCGACGACGTGGTGGCCGGGGAGGCGAACCTCGAGGACTGCCTGGCGACCGTCACCTACCACCCGGTGACGTTCGAGGCGTACATCGCCCGGGAGGCGGTGTTCGAGGAGCTCCGCGAGGCGGGCTCGGGCGACTGCCGGAAGACGCTCGACCAGATCGAGTACGGGAGCTACGCCGAGGTGCTGGCCGAGCACCCGTTCCCCGAGGGGAGCACGAAGGCCGAGGTGATGGACTCCGCGCTCGGCGAGGCGCTGCACCACCGACTCAGCGCGGCGGTCGGCGACTACAGCTACGTCGAGAACGGCTGCGCCCAGGCGCTCAGCTACCTCGCGGACGTCCGCGACGCGAACTTCTTCGCCGACGACCTCGACGCGTTCGAGGCGTTCGTCGACGAGCGCCTCGAGGAGCTGAACACGTACCGAAGTGGCGAGAAGCGCTTCCCCGTCGAGGGCCTCGACGGCGAGCCGAACTGGCGGCGGGTCGACCACCGCGACATGCTCCTCGAGGGCGATGCCTGAACCGAACCGCCGCCAGCGCGAGCTCATCGAGGGGACCGAGGGGCTCGCCCTCGTCGACGCCGGCGCGGGCACCGGCAAGACGTTCGCGCTGACCCGGCGGTACGCCGAGATCGTCGAGCAGCCGGGCGTCGAGCCCGAGGACGTCCTGCTGGTGACGTTCACGCGGAACGCGGCGAGCGAGATGAGAGAGCGCGTCGTGGCCCGGTCGAGCTACGGCATGCGCGAGCTCCGGGACGCCCCGATCGGGACGTTCCACAGCCGGGCCCACGACCTCCTCCTCGAGCACGGCTTCGACGCGCCGACGCATCTGGGCATCGACGACCGGATCACCCAGGGGACCCGCGTGCTCGACGACGAGCTCGTCGAGGGCGAGGAGTTCCGGGCGTTCTTCGACCGGTTCGCCGACGACCACCCCGAGTACGCCGACCTCGTCCGCGTGGTCGGGAGCCCCGGCGAGCTGCTCGGGCTGCTCCGCGAGCTGGCCGCGAAGGGCGTCTTCCCGACTGCTGCTGGTTGGTACCGCGACGGCGAGCAGCAGCTCGACGGGAGCGTCGAGGCGTTCCGCGCCCTGTTCGACGAGGCGAACCGGCCCCGGAACGACGGCAACAAGCAGTCCGAGCTGCGGGCGAAGCTGGGCGGGTTCGGCCGCGACGACTGCTACCGGCCGGACGCCCCGAGCGAGTACGAGCTCCGCGGCGACGGCAAGGCGGTGCCCGACGAGTGGGCCGCCGAGGCGTTCGGCGAGGACCGCGAGCACCTGAAGGCGTTCGTCCACGACGTCTACCTCGGCTACCTCGAGTACGCGCTCTCGCGGAACTACCTGACCTTCGGGATGCTCCAGGGCTACGCCTTCGTCCTCCTCTGTGAGGACCACGAACTGCGCGAGGAGCTCGCCTTCGAGTACGTGATGGTCGACGAGTTCCAGGACACCTCGGAGATCCAGTTCAAGCTCGCGCTGCTCTCCGCTGGCTCGGACAACCTCTGTGCCGTCGGCGACTGGAAGCAGAGCATCTACGGCTTCCAGTACGCCGCCGTCGAGAACATCCGGGAGTTCGAGGCCCGACTCGACCGGTTCGCCGACGAGCTGAACACCGACGCCGAGCGGGTGACGTTCGAGGACTGGTCGGTCGACCGGATCGAGCTCGAGGAGAACTACCGGTCGACGCAGGCGCTGCTGGACTTCGCCGAGGAGGGCCTCGTGGTGCCCGCGACGGGGAGCGACGAGGTCGACGCGGCCGCCGTCATGGACGACGTCGTCTCGCTCAACTCGAACAAGGACCACGAGAACACCCGCATCGAGGCGATCCAGCACGACGACGAGCCCGAGGCGCTGCTGACGAAGGTCCAGTCGATCGTCGGGAACGACGAGTACGCCGTCGAGGACGACGGCGAGCTCCGGCCGCCCGAGCTCGGCGACATCGCCGTGCTCACCCGCACGAAGGACTTCGGCCGGGAGCTGCTGCACGCCGCGGAGGCGTACGGCGTCCCGATGGCCTACGAGGGCGGCATCGAGCTGTTCCGCACCGACCAGGCCAAGCTCGTGCTGGCGTGGCTGCGGATCCTCGAGGCCGACCACGAGCGGGGCTGGGCCGTCGTGCTCGAGCGCGCGGGCTACACCCAGGACGAGATCGAGCACGTCCTCGAGACCGGGGACTACCCCGAGGCGATGGCGGCCTTCCGGGCCGAGCTCGAGTCGCTCGAGACCGTCGGCGGCGTCGCCGAGCAGGTGCTCGCGCGCTACGGCTACGACGGCACCTACGCCGACGTGGTCATCGAGACGCTCCAGGACGCCCACGACGCGACGACGATGACGCGGGGCGACCTCATCCGGTTCATCGAGCGGGGCATCGAGGAGGGCGCCACCCGGGAGGTGAGCGCGCCCGCGGGGGCGGACGCGGTGACCGTCCAGACCATCCACGCCGCGAAGGGCCTCGAGTACCCCATCGTCGTGCTGGCGAACATGAACCGCTACCGGTTCCCGCCATCGGGCGGCGGGGGGTCGGCCATCTCGTTCGACGAGCCGATCGGCCTGCGCCAGCGGGACGTCTTCGACGACGCCGGCGGCTACCCGCACGTCTACGACAACTGGCGGGCCGACGTGCTCCGGAAGTGTCTCTCGAACGAGTACGACGAGGAGCGCCGGCTGCTGTACGTCGCGATGACGCGGGCCGAGCACCACCTCGTGTTCACGGCCGGCGAGGAGCCGAACACGTTCCTCGAGGAGCTGCCGGTCGGGGTGGAGGAGCTGGAGCCGGATGTCGAGGACTATCGTGGTGGGGAGACGGTGCAGACGCGGCTCGACATCTCCGTGCCGCTGCCCGCGGGGCCCGTCGGGTGGAACCCCCACGACCTGATGGCCGACGACGTGTTCGGCGAGACGGACGAGGGGCGGGGGACCGTGTTCGGGACGCAGGTCCACGAGTTCGCCGAAGCGTACGCTCGATGGCGAAGCGACGGTCGAGCCGTCGAACGACGACGAGGCGAACGCGGCCGCCTTCATCGACTCGCTGGATGGCGAACTCCACGCCGAGCAGCCGGCCCTCCTCCCGCTCGAGGTCGACGGAGCGACCGTCGCCATTTCCGGCGTGGTGGACCTGGTGGCCGTAAGCGACGAGCGCGTGACGTTGGTGGATTACAAGACGGATCGGAGCCGGCGCGCAGCAGAGGAATATCGAAAGCAGGTGAGCGTCTACTACCACGTGGTGGCGGCGGCGTTTCCCGGCCGGGAGAGTCGAGGTCCAGCTGTTCTACACGTCCACCAGGGGAGGCCGTCCCGATCGAGCCGCTATCGACGGAGGCCCTGGGCCGGTTATTGCGGGTCCAGCGAACCACGGGGTGAACGTGAGTTCGAAGGCGGACGAATCGCGACTCCTTCAGCCGGTCGGCCATTCACGGGTCGCGACTAGCGAACCGTGAGAAGCCAGCGTCCGAAACTCTTCGATAATGCGCATGTACAGATCAGTCGACCAGGCCAGTTTGGCCACGATCCTGTCATCCAAGATTCCGACCGCTTCGTCACCAGGCTGCCAGTCTGATACCGACGCTCGACAGCCACGCCGTTCCGGCTCGTATCGACCTCCTCGGTGTCGGTCACTGCTCGGCGTACCGATCGTCCAGACGGCGATTCCGCTCCCCGGGTTCTGCTCTGGCGATTGCCCGAATCGACCGTGCTCAAGGTTTGGGTTATCGCGAGAACACGCTCGGGCAGAGCGCCTGTCTACGTCGGGGAGCGAGAGAAGACCGTCAATCGACAGCGCGCTCACGCGTCAGCCGTCCGGTCACCTGCTTCAAGCCACCGTCCACCACCTCCTCGTAGACGCGGTCGAAGAATTCGTCGGCGCCTCGTCGATGACGTCGACGACATGGAGCGGTTCTGGACGCGTCCGATCGATGAGCCGATCGCGTCGAAGATGGCATCGGTCGGAGGTCTCCAGCCACGGATGTCAGTGTCGACGTTGTCTTCGTAGAATCCAGGCAATGTCCCCCTCTCGCTTCCACCTCGGCGAAGTCGGAGACGTTCGGATCGGCGGAGCTCCGCGGCCCGGGAAAGGTCACCTCGCCGGCCTCGAGTCGCTCGAGCCCGCCGGTTCGCCAGGCGTCAGCCCCTCGTGCGAGCAGTTGTCCGTAGCGGAGGTAAGCTCGTGGTCTCAGTCGGTCCGTCCGTCGAGTGGAAGGCGTACTTGATTCGGTCCGGGAACTCGTCGTCGATTTCGGGACCGCGACGATGCCCGATGCTGTGATTCATTCCGGTGTCGGGTATACCGCTCGTCGACGAGCGTTGGTGGTCACGCTCGCCGAGGTCCGTCGTCGATTGTTGGTGGAAGGCCAACTTAGTAACTGTCTGGCGTTGATTGCCATCAAAGGCAGGGGCATTTTGCATGATTCACCCACATCGCCGGGGTTTGTGGCGGTATCACTGATAAGGGCAAGTCCATGTTCCCATCCTCCGAGCACGGCCATGGACCTACCTCGACCCATCCGTCGCCGAGGGACCGCCTAACGCCCAACGCAGCCGGTTAATTACCGAGCAGACCTGAGCCGCCTCGAACGATGCTCGTCCGAATCATGATACTGACCGCATCGATAGCTCAGCCGCCCCGGCATAGCGGTCGCAAGACCACGCTTTGCCCCTCCTCGACCGGCGGACTCAGCTCGGCGGCCCGGGTCGGCCACCGGCCGCAAGCGTCATCCAACTCCGCCTACGACCCGAACATCGACGCCATCCAGATCGACTACCGGGCCGCCATGATTACGCTTTCATGGAGTTCGACCCGGACGGCCTGTATGGTGGACGACGTCGGCTCCTCGGCCGCCAGGGAGCTCCGTCTCGAGGAGCTCGACCTCGAACGCGCCGTCAGCGATTACGTTCGGGAGCTCCCGTTCGTCTGGGTCGCCGTTGACGACGAGCCGGGGCCCGGGAGCGACCGGGCCTATCTGGAGCGAGACGCGATCGCGCAGGTGAGCAACAACGACCGGGAACCGATCGATCCCAGAGCGGACGACCTGGCTCGGGCAGTTCAGCCCGACCGAAGAGATCCGTGAATCCGGCCTCTGGAACGTCGATCACGTCCCAGCGTCCTACGAACCCGAGTTCCTCGAGATGCTGTCCGGCGTACGTCGACCGGATGGGCTGAACGCCGAGTGAGCGATCTCACCGACCCGAAGCCCGAGTTTCTTCAATCGACTCGATCAGCTGACCGGCCGTCGTACCGATCCGCTCCAGCCGCTCCTGCAGCCCCTCGGTCCCCTCTCCAGCCCACGCCGCCAGATAGAACGCCGAGTTCGAGGTGTCCAACCCGAAGTGCCGTCCGACCACGTAGGCGACGGCCTCGGCCTCGATCTCCCGTTTGGCCCGCTCGCCGGGGTCGTCGACGTCGAAGTGGAGTTCGCGATGGGCGTACTCGCGAACGAGCGTCGCCGCGAGGTCGGCGTCGGTCTCCCGGTCCTTGGCCTCGACCAGCGGCTGCCCCGAAGCCTGACGGCGACAGACTCCCGTGGCGTCGCCGTGGCGCCAGTCCGCCGGGTCGACGATCCGAACATCCAACGCTAATCGATCGGCCGCGTCGAGCAGCCTGTCCACCAGTTCACCGGCCTCGCCGGTCGCCGCCGTCTCCAGCTCGGGCAACGGCTCGCCCTCAGTCTGGCTTATGTCGAACACCGGCGCCGGCTTGAACCCGACCAGGCCCTTCGACCACTCCTCGGGCGGGGTCGAGTCGTACTCACACTCGCTATCCGCATGGTAGGACTTCGAGTTCTCACACTCGGGACAGCGCTTGGCGATGATCGGCACCCAGATCCAGGATCGCCGACTCGACCCTCCTTCTGACGTGACGGTCGAACTCCTCCTGCCAGGTCCGGTAGCCAGCCACTTTCGTCGCCGACGGACACTGCTGACTGATGAGTAGCGTGTTCCGGAAGGAGTAGTCGTGGAAACGACTCTGCATGTCGAGCCAGGCCTCGAACTCCTCGGTGGCCCGAGCCTCCTCGACGAGCTCGCGCAGCTCCGTGAGCCAGTCCCCGATCGCCCGATGCATCGATTCCGTGCGATCCTCGGCCTCGGTCAACGACAGCGACCGTTCAGCCGGCGTCGACATCACGGACCCCTGGCGATGACGACTTCCGCTGATCGATCGCAGCCTTCCCGTGCCTGACCTGAGAACGCTCAAGACTGGCCACGACGCCCCCTACTTCTCATCCTCGTTCTCCAACCGGAGGTCGTGATGCCGGAACGACATCCGCCCGAGCGCCTCGTCGTCGAACGCGACGCGGTAGAGGAAGTCATCCCGGGGGTCGTCGGTGATGCCGCTCAGGTCGTCCTGAAAAACTTCCTCGATCCGACCGGTCTCACCGTGATACCGATGGTCGGGGTCAGCCGCATCAGGAATCGCCACGCTGACCCGATCGCCGACCTGGTAGCTCATGCACGATACCTCCACAGCGTGACGGTGGCCTGCCCGACCACCGCGTCGTTCGTGGGGACCATGACGGGTCGGCCCCTGTCGGAGGGACCTCACCGGACGGTGGCCCCGTCCTGACTGATGAGGCTCAGTACGAGAACTGAAAGTGATCTGGCTGCTTCCGACCCCCTCCGTGGAAGTTCCGGAATTCAACGCAACCACTGCGGCGAGGCCCCTAGAAGGCGGTTCTCGAAGCAAGAAGATCGCTCCGACGGGGATTCGAGTACGAGTTTTACGGGCAAATCCGTCGAGGTCTGCCTGGCTCCATGCGCTTCTCGACAGGCTCACTCGTCGTGCGATCGCGTCGAGGATATCACGGTCCTCGTCGACGATCGTCGCGGGCGATCTCGCCTCCCGCCGTAAGTTCCTCGAGGGCCGTCGTTGGGCTCGTCATCGGCTCCTCTCTGGCTCATACCGGCGTACTACGCTGAGCCAGTTGATGCTCGTCGGATCAGTGCCTCGTGACCGACCTCTCGAGTCCGATGCAAGTCAGATTCATCATCGACACTCGCCGAATCGGCGCCATCAGGCGATTGCTCGACGCGATTTGCGATAGCCGACGGACTCACGCCTCCGACGTCGATCGTCGAAGCAACGCGTTCAGTGCCGAGTCCCACGTCGAGGCCGTAGGGCATTCGATTCGAGGTGGAGCCACGCCGTGTTGTCACCCATGCCGTTCGCTTGATCCCGTCCTTGAAGGGGTGCTCGGTGATCGAATTTCCGAAGCCAAGAACGCGGCCCGCCGATGGACGCCATCTCTGAGCCTCGGCCTCGAGCTCGCTTATCCCCAGCAGCCACCGAACGCGGGTTCCCGAAGAAAATCAGCAATCCTTTAGGAGACATATTGCGTGAGGCTCATAGTTCGATTCCCATCGCAGTGGTTCTTACCCATCCGCTCAGCGCTTTCCGTCGATCCATCGAACGGGCGCCTTGTCATACCGCATCGTCGACAGAATCGACTTGTGTCGCAGCTGTGCCACTGTCGCCGCCAGGTCCTCCTGCCGGCTCAGGTAGCTCCCAAGCCATCAGAGGAGAGTTGAATAGTTATTAGTCCGCAGAGGCCATCTATTCCGATGGACGAACCTAGGCGAATCTCGGCATCTCCGATTTAGCGCAATCACCGATCACTGGTCAGGCACATTTCATATTAGCACAAAGTCGACCAATCCGGATAGAACCGTTAACCAACCGTGTCCCGTCGTCTAAGGAAGGCCCCAGAGGCGTCTCAAGGCCCAGGACAATCAGGTCGGTCCGATCGATCCACTTACAGAACTCGTCGAAATCGTTTGCGCCGGCATCCTCGGCGATTCCCCGTAAGCGTGCCGATTCGAACTCGGTCGTGTAGCGGTACGCTCACCGGTCCCCGATTCGACGTCGGGGCCATCAGGGTGGGCCCACTTCAGAATCGCATGGTCTCCGGGCGTCCGAACCCACTGGAAGTTCCCTTTGTTGACGAGCGCCTTTGCTATGTCGTAGCCGCTGGAAGTCCCGGGTTACCATGAGGCGGCAGGACTATTTCAGAATTTCCGGGAGTTCACCGGTTCCGGCTCGCCGGTTGACCTCTGGGTCAGACCCGCCTCCCCGGAGCTCCTCGTCGGTCGGCGCCTCCCCGGCTCCGTGGAACCCGTCGAGCGCCTCGTCGAGGTTCGCGAGGGCCGCCTCGCGGGTACGACCCTGCGAGGTGACGCCGGTCTCCTCGTCTTCGGCGACCCACCAGTCGTCTTCCTCGGTGAGGATGATCCGGGCGCCAGTGCTCATGGTTCGTACCGTCTCTTGCCGCGCCACTGTCAAAAGGCTTCCTTCAATCGGTATCCGAACCGCAGCAAGGGTTAACGAACCCGCCGTTGAGGGTTAAACCACGACACCGATGTCTGGCGGGGAGACGCTGGCATGTGTGGCCAATGCAACGATCCCCTCACGGCTGTAACGCATATATTGGCTCCGAGACGAAGATATATGTTCCACAAGTCCTAACCAGCTCCCATGGCTCCCGCGAACGAGGCCGACCGGTGGCAGGGCGACCGGACGACGTTCCAGCGTGTGTATGACGTCCTCGTCGCCACCAGGGAGTTCCTGACCGCGGCGGAATTCGCCGAGCGTGCGGATTGTTCAGAGAACGGTGCCCGCCGCGCGCTCGAGCAGCTCGCCGAGATGGGCATCGCGTCCCGACAGGACGCACGCCCCGCCCGATACCGACGTAACGACTCGTACTTCACCTGGCGGCGGGTCGAATCGCTCGCCCGCGAGTACACCGCGGAGGAGCTCCGCGAGCGAATAGCCGAGCTCATCCAGGACGATGAAGCGTTCCAGGAGGCGTACGGGGTGCCCGAGCCCGACGCGGTGTCGACCGATGACCTGCCCGTCGACGACCACGAAGCGCTTCACGAACGCTGGGAGGACCTGCAAGAGTGGCGCACCGTTCGGCGCGACATCAGGCTCCTCCGGCGTGCGATCCAGCGGGCCGAATCACCCGTGGACGACGCTGCTCTCGCGTGACGACCGACGATCTCTCGGGAGGCCCACTGGACATCGCGACGCTAGAGGTCATGGGTCGACGAGCGACGTCCCATCCCCTGGTCGTCCGATGGCGGTTCCGTCCGGACGGTATCTCTCCTCGGGTCCTGGAAGTAGAGCTCGATGCCAGTCAGTACCCGAACGAGGTTACCGAGGCCAGAGTGGACGTTCGCTGGTTCGAGGGCGGTGCCTATACGGTTCACTACCTCGAGATCCGGGATGACGCCGTTTGGCAGTGCCGATGGGATCGACACCCGAAGCCCGAGGCACCGATGGCACACTTCCATCCGCCGCCGAATGCGGGCGATGACATCGAACCGTCGATGGTGGAGGTATCACATCCCTTCGACGTTCTCTTCGCGGTCCTCGCTTGGATCGAGGAGCGAGTACAGGGACTGTTCGAGGAGTGACCTGCTCGGATCGGCTCGGACGTTCCGCTCCGAGACGTTTCGTATACTGATTGAGTAGTTCTTGATTCCGGGGAGTCTCATTGTCGGAGATGCACAATTGCCTCAGCTGAACCGCCGGTTCGTTCAATGTGACTGTGGAGTCCCCCACACCGATACCCAATCTACCGGAGTCGGTCTTCGAGATACAGCTCTACCCAGCGGCGTATGAGCGCCGATTCGGAAACGGACGACGAACGGATGGAGAAGATCAACGTCCGAGTCCCCCAGACACTTCTCGATCGGCTCGACGAGGAGTGGGAACGACGGGGCTACTCCAGCAAGTCAGAGGCCATTCGAGACGCGCTTCGCGACTCGGTGGAACCCGCCAGCGCAGCTCTCGGAGGAGACGCTCGAGGGATCTGGATACGAGCCGCGAGCAGGCGGACCGTGGCGAGACGGTGTCGGCGGAGGAGGCGCGGGAGCGGCTCGGGCTTGATGGCTCGCAGGTCGAGTACACCGAGAAAGCCCTCGGTCACATGGAGAATCTGGATCCGTAGGTCGCAGACCGGGTGGTCAGGAACTTCTGGAATGGCTGCTGCAACGAACTTCCGAGTCCGATTACCTGTCGTAGACGTTTCGGCGATGGCCGATTCGTCGGACGAAGTAGCACGTCCTCGTCCCGTCTGCTCAGTCGATGATCGCCCGGTAGTCGCCGACTCTGAGTTTGTAGTAAGGTACGCCAGAGAGTCGCATCGAGGAAGTGGTCGGGCCATTCGGCCGCCTGCTCCAGCTTCGACATGATCCGTTCGCTGACGTCCGGTTCGGCGTCCCTGAGCCAGTCAGCGGCCCGCGTCGAATACTCGATATCGGCCATTCACTCGAGGCCGAGCTCGCGTTTGAGGTCCTCGTGGGATACCGTCTCGCCGCGTTCGAGCTCGCCCTCAGTCTCCTTGAGGATTGCTCGCGTTTCCTCTGAGAGTTCGACCGGGCCGATGGCCGCCCGGAGGGCGTGCTCGCACGAACTCGGATTTGCTCGCGAAGCCCCGGGCTTGCCACGTGTCGTCGATCTCCTCGTCGAGGACCTTCGGGATGCGAGTGTTCAGCTGCCGCATCTCCGAGTCGGTGTCGGCGCTCATGCTATACGGCGTATAACGTGAGTAAAGATATGAGTCTTTTGGAAGGTTGGGACACTAGCGGGCCGATCTCAGCCATGGAATCAGGCGTTTCCTCGGCAGGTTCGGGCACCTCGCGATGGTCCTCCCAATCCAATCGGGTGAAAGGACATGTCATGAGGAAAGCTGAACTCTTGATTAACCGAATCGAAGGCTTTCAGCGGGCAACGCGATTAGGGGTAAAAATTCAGCCCTACCGATAGAGTAGAATAGTCCGTGAGCCGGTTAAACAGGCGTTTATGAGGGTCAATATAAGGGGTGTAACCCTACTTCATTGCCCTAACCGGGTCATTCGATTCAAATTCTAATCT
>JAXHME010000021.1:0-104558 GCA_034521615.1 Halobacteriales archaeon | reverse complement strand
CGACGACCTCGGAGACGTAGCTCTGGCCGATTGTGCGTTACCGTCTTCTTCATTATTTCTATCGTCCAAATTCTTGGCTTACAATACCCAGATATCCGCTGGAATGGGATCGGATATCCCTCGAACTGGGATACGGGGGTCGAGACCAGCGCCATCACGGGCCTGGGACGGCCGCCAGCGGGGATGAGCCATTCCGTCCTGGATCGCCATAGCCCCCGCCGGTCCATGAACGACCGTCGTAGGAGGGGACTGCGTCGCCCGAACTCTTCTCTCAGGCAGTACGGTGGTCCACCCGCGAAAGAGTTATGTGTGGTATGTTTTAACAACTCATTAACCAGGCCGCGACCATGACCACCGCCACGCGTTCCGGTCTATGCCGACCGTGTTGATCCAGGATTCGAGGAGCTGTGCGTCTCCAGCTGGTCGTGTGAGCTCTCGTCCATCATTTCGGACTTCTGGATGCTCGTGGCCGTTCTCTTTGCCGTTGGACTCATCATCGGGACCCTGATTTATCTCAAAGAAGCCCGAGGCGAACCTCGACCAAGAACAATCACGAACCGCCGCTGAGACGCGCGGCGTTTCAGTCGTTTTTCGCGAATCTTGGATTGCCCGACTCTGCCTGCGAACCACCCAGCCGAGTCCGAGGCCATCGGCGACGGGTGGCGTCACGGCGATGTTGGCGACGCCAGGTCCCCGTCAACGAACGCCCTCGACGATGTCAAGGCGGCCTGCTCGGGAGACCGTGATGGCGGTCCCACATTACGAGGAGGAGTGCGGAGAGACGTTGACGGAGCACGTGGCCGCGGAGTTTGGCCCAGACGTCGCGACGGCTGTCTCCACGGCAAGTGAACTGTCTCCCGGCCTCACAGCGCCTTGCTGGTCTCCAAAGCCCCGGGACCCGTCCGACGGACGTGACGCGCTAGATGCGGATCGCTATCACGGGAGGAAGCGTCGCTCGACAGATGCCGATGAAACGTTCAGCGGGATTTACTCGGCCCTGTCAGCGTTCCACCCCGGACAAGCTGTACGAATGCGAGAGACTCGGCGCTCCATGACCGGTGGGCCGAACTGGCGAGGACGGCATGAATCCCGTACTCCTCGTGACTGAGGCCCTCGAAGCCAGTACAGGAAGACATCCGGAAAAATCCAATGCGCGAGTAACATGGCCGACGATGCGCCGTCCTTCTTCGAATATGCCTACCAATCCCTTGAGGTAGACTTCCCAGCGCTTGCCACGGATCGAGTGCTGATGGGATGCGAACATTCCAAAGCGGGCATTAAGGATCGCCTGGGTCGAAATTGAATTCGAGTTCTTCCCTAGAATCCGTCCCCATCCTGGTCCTTGACAGCCTTCGATGAAAGCGATTCGCGAGGTTTTCCACCGAGGAGAGCGGCCCTTCGAGCATGCGAAGCATTCGGACGAGAAGTAGAGAAGACCAGAACGGAGCGGACTCGGTACTCCTCACCTTGCTGGATTGGTCCGATATCACCTCCCGGTCCGGAACATCAATGACGTCAAACCACTGATTCTGGTGACGACGGCTGAACTCGCCGAAGGAGGTTTCGACCAAGTCGTTCGACGGCCTGTCGTTTCGGTCTTTGAACTACCGGAAACAAGGTGCCATCCAGGCCATGGGTATTCCGGGAATAAGCATTTGTACCCAACAGACAGCATATCGGAATCGTTAATCACCTGAGATTAGTGTTTCTACTTCCGGACTGGTCTCTGACACGGTCCAATTAACAGCAGAACAAATATCTGCGGGCGGCGAAAGGCTAGAGAAGAAACGGGGATTCATCTCCAAGAGCCAAGAAGAAACTGGGCGGGGCAAACGGATCGAGGTGACTGGGGAAATCAAACTCATTGATCACGAAGCCAAGGAAACTAGCCCAGTGGGTGTTTGCCGGGAGTTCGACTACTGACTCAGACCTTCGTGATCTGAATTTGGGTGAGCAAATGACGGGCGAATTCAACACCGTCCATGGGGGCGCATCTCGGACATCTCAGTTTGACCACCCATCGAAGAAGATTGATCTCTTCACTCCTATATAGAGAAGAAAAAGATCAAATGATCGGACGAATTCCTATTTACTGACAAAGGGTCGAGAATCAGTAGCCGAATTTGCCGGCAGTGGGAATATCAATTCGTTGACCTTTGATCCGATTTAATTGAGCCACTCAATCGATCGGTCCCCTCCAAATTGCGGACGGCTGGGATTCACCGAATTCCATGCTATACGAACCGAGAAATCAGCCTTGAATACCTTCGAATAGCCTTAGAAACAGGCCGATGGTCGGGCTAGGGTCTTCTGCGGTTTTCAGCATCGGCTCTACTGCCCGCAAGAAGGGGTTTTGGTGTCTCTGTCGGATCGAGTCTGAGGGGCAGCTGGTTTGCTACGGGGGCTGAATCGAGGGGCCGAGAGTGACGGATTCGGCTGAATGCTGTGGTTAGCGGCCTGTTCGAAGCTGTGGTGCGCTATCGAGGAAGCGTCGATTGGAAACCTAATGGACATGCTACTATTCAGCGTCGAATCGGCGGGATTCGAGGTTCAAGCATCGGCGCGTGTCCCTCGGTTTTGATCAACTCACGATTCGTATCAGCGTGGCGAGCGGTGAGCAGTCGAGACGCAATGTGCCCGTTGGGGGGTCGATGACAACTCGCGCGCCGGCAGTCGATTTCGCCGAATCTCGGCTGCCAGCGAAACCCGCTCAGCATTCCCCTTGAACTCCCTCGCTTCGACGGCCGCCGTCGATCTCAGCATCGACTCTTGTACCTGCACTTGCGGAGGGTGGGGCTGTAGCTGAACCGGTCGCAGAGGAGGGTTCAGCGCCGTTGGTAGACGGAGAGTTTGGCGCGTTGGCGGCGTGCGTATCGCTGAAATCGGGTGGGCGTTCGGGGTCTACCGCGCCATCCGCGAGGAGCCAGCCGCGGGCAGGAACTGAGCTGAGTATGCGGCGGTGAATCCAGGTTCGTCGATGCGGTACTGCCGGGGTGGCGTCTTGTGGCCGTACTCCTTGTGGACGCGAGAGGTGCCATCGGATGCGTACTCGGAGGGCATCGACCAGCTTGTGGCCATCGCGCTGGGTCATGACGACCCAGATGGCGGCCTCTGGGGTACAGGCGGCCATCGCTGATCGGAATCGACGATAACGGCCTCGGCGGTAGTCGTGATTGAGCCGCTCGACTTCGCCACCAGACGACGACCGTGCCGTCATCATCGTCTATGCCGGCGACGTCCAGAGCGGACGATGGCCGTCATCGAGCTCGGAGTACGGTGACGACATCGACTGGCGGCCGCCGAGGCGGGATCGCGGACGAACGCCTTCTCGAAATAGCGCTTCAGGAGTTCGACGCCGACGATGTGCGGGCTCGACTCGTCGAGATCGCGCCTCGGCCGTGCCGTGTACTCCAGCCCCTCGCGGTAGGGCTCGCCGATGGCCTCGCGTGCCGGCGGCCGTGACGGTGAAGAGTTCGGTGTGGATGCGCGCCATCGTCACGGAGCAGGCCGGCCTCGATCAAGCTCGTCAACCTCCTCGGGTTCGATGCCGACGTATTCCTGGAGGCGAAGCATGCTGTCGATGCAGAGGTCGTACTCGAGGGGATCGATCCGGAACTGGCGGGCGTCGTGGACGACCTGCACGAAGTGGAGCTGGCGCTCGGAGTACGACGCGGTCGCGCGCTCCTCGGGGCTGAGTTACAGGGGTGCCGAATTGACCGGGATGTCATCGTGGTCGACGGCCTCGAGGGAGTGACAGCACTCGATGGCACGGCGCATGCCCGCGCTGTCGGGGTTGTACCGGCTATCGCAGGCTCGACAGCGCAGGGCGAAGCGGTCCTCATCGAAGCGGACGCAGTCGGGGAGGCGCTTGGTGAACGGAAGGAGGGAGTCGACGCGTGGTCGGACAGGAGTGGTTTCGGGATCGTTAGTGGGGTCCGATTCGACCGTTGAAGGCTCGGTATGGACGAGGCCGTAGTTGGAGGTATCGCGGTCGCGGAGGTCGTCGAACGCCAGATTGAACGGGGCAGTTTCGGAGCGCCGAGCGGCTCGGTGCTGGCCGAATGGCCAGGCGGTGCTGGAAGCGACGTCCCGAGAAAGGTCCGCGGGGTAGCTTCGGCGAACTGGGCGCCGAGCCGGACGAGCCACTCGCCCGGGCCGAGCGCGCGCAAGCGGTTCTCGACCTCCGCGGGTGGCATGGCATCGGTCGCGAGCGCGGCGGCGAGGTCGGCGTCAACGGCGACGTTGCCACAGAGAAAACTCGCCGTCTCGTTGAGCACCTCGAAGTAGGTGCGTGAACTACGGGTGCGCAGTTGGCCGAGAAACTGTAGTCCAAGGGTGACCGAGAGGCCGAACGACCTGCCCTGGGAGAGCAAGGTATCGACGAGCTCGGTATCGCAGACTGAGGCGGCCTCCTCGAGGAAGAGATTGACGACCGGGCGGTCGTCATTCGTGTTGGTCTGATTAGCTGCTCGCGCGCGGAGCGCCGACCAGAGCGCGGAGAGCAGGACGAGGGTGAGCGTTCGCTTGGCGGCGGCTTCCATATCACCGAAGTCGAAGACGAGGACGTGATCGGAATCAAGGAAGTCTGCGAAGTCGAACTGCGGCTCGTCAGTGTGCTCCGAGGTCGGCACGTGATTGAACACGGGTGCGAGCCGGCGGTCGAGGCCGATACGCTCGACGCGGGTGCGCGCGCCGGCCATGACGTTCGTGAACATCCGCGGGTCGTCCTCGACAAGGCTCTCGAAGTGGCGCTCGAGGTCGTCGTCCGAGACGGGCGGGCCGGCATGTTTCGTCTGGGTGCGGTATAGCGCCTCGAGGAGGTCGCGGTGGCTGAACGCATCTGAGCCGTGGACGGGGTCGAACAGCGCCTTGACGTGCGTCGCGATGACCTGTGGCGAGACGACGGCCTGCTCGAACCGCTCGGTGCCCATGACGCCCTTCAGAATCTCCTCATAGTGGCCGGCCTTGCGTGCCGTAGCCTCCTCGCGGGGGACGCCGGCGTCGAGCAGCGGCCCGATATCGAAGAACGACAGCGCGGGGAGGACGTTCGTGAGGTCGAAGTAGGTGACGTCTTCGAGCGAGCCCCAGGCCGCGTAGTGGCTCATGAGGTACTCGTTGGCCATGCCGTCGCCCTTGAGGTCGAACAGGATCGAGGCGCCGGGCGTGGTTCGGGCGTTGCCGAGCATGGCGCCCGTCATGCTGACGGACTTGCCCGCGCCGGTCGCGCCGAGGACGACGAGGTGGCGCGTCTGGAGCGACGGTGCGATGGCGACGAGGCCGTCGTAGGGTTGGCGGTCATGCGTGAGCGGGCGGCAGAGCGGGAGGCCCGGCCCACGATAGCGGGCGAGCTGGCCGGCCGGCGGTAGCGGCAAGCCAGTGCGTTCGCTGGGGCGAGCGGCGACGGCCCGCCGGCCGTTGGGCGTCAGCCCGGTGCCGTCGACGAAGCAGAAGCCCGGGAGCTCCTCTGGACTGACGACAATAGCGCGGCTCAGTCGGGTCTTGCGGCGCAGGTGGTCGCCGAGCCGGTGGTAGACGCCTCGGTAGATGCGGCGGTCGAGGAGGTCGTGGTAGATCTCGGATCCCGGCGGGTGGCCGATACCGGAATAGAGTTCGTCGTCGGTGCGGACCTGGCCGACGACGGTGTGGAATCTTCCATTTAAGCTCGAGAGCGCGTTAGAGAGTCCGCTCGGCGGTCGCCCGGGCACGCGATGGCACGTCGGTAGTGAGGGCAGCGGCGCGGACCGAGGACGGTCAGCGTCTGGGTGGGGTCGCGCGCCATGATGCCCTCGATGCGCTCGGCATCGGCCGGCGGTGGCCGATACGCGTTTCGAGCTTCGCGGTCGCGTGGGTCGAAGAACTCCCAGACCTTTTCGCCCGCCGGAACGGTCCCCTCGTTGAGGTCAATGAGGTACTGCTCGGCGGAAGAGGTCCAGTCACCGAGCGGTCGGCAGATGACCTGGAAGACGACTGGTACCTGGGCGTCATGCATGGTCTCGATGACGGCCGCCAGCGGCACGCGTGGGGTGGCTTCGGAGGAGTGGCGACGGTTGATAGCTGGGCGGCAGAACGCCTCGAACGGTTTGAGCGGCGTCTGCCAATCGTTGCTGCGGCTCGCCCGGCCACCGAACTCGACGCCAGCGGCGTATGGATGTGCTGTCGTGATGGCCGGGTGCAGCGGGCTGTCCCAGTCGTCCCGATCGAACGAGCGAGCATCGCTGGTGACGATCGGGAGGTGTCCCTCGACGAATCGGGGGTGGTACAGGAGCTGGTGGAACTCATAGCTATCTGGAAAGGCCATCCGAAGGACGCCCTCGACGTCCGGTGTGAGGTCCGGAACCGTACAGCCGACGAGATACCGAATGGTTGGGTCCGGCCGGCCGTCTGAGACGAGCAGCCACTCGACCGTCGGGATGCGTTGCTTCCCGCGAAGTCTCTTCCAGCGGCCGGTCCGCGAGTTCGAACGCAGGAGGTCGGTGAGGAGCCCCATCGCGTGATTCACCGCGACCGGGTCGACCGACGTCTCCGCGGGGCGGATTTCGATATACGGGCGGGGTTCGATCGGTTCGGGGAGCTCGTCGGCGTCGGTGTAGGCGGGCTCCGCTGGGACGAGCGATGTTTCCGGCGCTGAGGTGTTGGGCAGCGTAGCGTGGTCGATACTCGACGGGGGTGTTCGGTGGGGCCCGGTCGTCGGTGGCCATCAGGCGGGGGATCCGGGTTGGTCTCGTGGACGGGTGTTTGCAGATGTGGCTTTGGTAGGTTCGGTGCGGATGGAAGGATTGGGGGCCGTGAGTCCGCGCTCAGTGGCAAGGCGTTTCGAGGTCCGTCGCGGTCTCACTGGGAGGAAGCGGGCGGCCCGCATGGCCGGTATGGACAGTAAGGGAGCTTAACTCGCTATGCAAGGGATCCAGCAGGTTCGAGGATGTTCATACCCGCGTGATCTCATCCCACTCATACCGCTCGTGAAGCCAGGCTTCGAGGGTTGCTGCAGCATCCCAGACGTAGGTAGGGTCGAAGAAGTCGCGCTGGTGGAATCTCGAGACTTCCAGCCATCCATCCTCCTCGAAATGATAGCCCATGTAGAAGACGTGTTCCTGGCTGATGGCGAGCAGCCCAACGACGAGGAGGTCCACGGGGCTGATAATCCACCCCCAGAGCGGCCACGAGACGTCGATCAGCTCGTTTTGCCGGTTTAGTCTCGTGGATCGCAGCATCGTGAGTGGTGCGGTCGGAAGCGACGGGACTGGAATCCTCGACCCGGAGCCGTTCGGCCGGTTTGCCGCGCTATCCGGCCATGGTGTTCTCTCGACCGATGCCGACCACGATAGCTTGCTCGGCCGCGGCGTCAACCCGGCCCGCCCCGCTCGGCTCGCCGCCCGCCCTCCGCTCGCTCGCGCTCGTCGGGCGCCAGCGGGTGCAGCCAGTCGGTTCCTGCGCGCGCTTCGCGTGCTCGGAACCGGAGCCTCGCTGCGCTCGGCGACAGGCCCACTCCGCTGGCCGCTCGCTTCGGGCGGGTCGGCCGCGCGTGGCTCGTTCATTATCTCATGAGAGCGCGCCGCTCGCGCCCCGGGGGCGCTCGCGAAGGCGCGAGCGGCGCGCATGGACGTGACCGTCGTCAGGTGAGGAAGGAGACCGCGGGAGGACCCGCGGTCGGTCGGGCATCGCAGACGCCTTCGGAGCCATGAGACTCCAATGAACAGTAAGAGCGTCATCGGTGATAAGGCGACGGTCGAGGGACAGCGTGAGAACGAACTCCAGGCGGCGGTAGTCGATGAGGTCCGTGAGCGAGAGCAGTGGTTGGAACCGAGCGTCGAGCAGGAGACGCAAGCGAAAGTCGACTACGCGGATGATCGGGAATGGGAGGGTCGATTGTTCGGCCAGACGCTCGAAGCGGAGGAGCGGATGCGGGCGCGAGAGTGGGAGATCGAGCGGACGCGGAAGCGGTGGGATCGCAGTCAGGACTCGGACAGAGAGGCGAGATGTCGGAACACGGTGGTGGCCGTAAATGAAGCCCGCCGATCGGAGTTCGGTAAACGAGCGGCGAGTGTCGACCCGTGGGTGGATCCTGATGAAGTGGACGCAAGAGCGCAACTCTCGAGGGAGGTGCTGGCGGCGGTCAATCGAGAATCGGCACGGATCGCCGAGCGGTTACGAGGGTTCTCGACGGCGGCGATAAGCCGATTGGTAGCCCAACGAGTGGTCGATGGGCAGGACGTTAGAGACGCGGCATTGGCCGTCTTCGAAGAGCTGCGGTCAGCGCCTGGCCAGGTGGTGCCGATCGGGTTAGTTGACGAGGTCAGCCAGCGAGAGATCGACATCGAGGGAACGGTCGTCAAACTGTGGAAACCATCGCATCCGAGTATCCAACAGGTCGGGCTGCTGAAGGACGAGACGGAACGCATCAAGTTCACGGCTTGGAAGAAGTCGAAGGTGCCGAGGGTCGAGGAGGGTGAGCAGGTGCGCTTTCGGAACGTGGCGATGAATTGGTACCGGGGGCGGGTGTCGGTGGCGCTAACGGGGTCGAGCCGGGTCGTGGTCGTCGCCTGATCCAGTCGAATCTGTTTGAGTAATAACGGCCCAATACCGGGTTGCAGCTCTTGTACGGGTGAGGGCCGACGAGACGTCAGAGCTCGTATCCGAACGGTTCGTATTTCCCGCGCCCTCGCGGGCGAGGGCGCGTCTGATAGCGTCCTCGTGAGCATCGTGAACTCGACATTCGATATCGACCGACGACGCATCGTCCCGACCATCCCGGCGGCCAAGCATCCGACTGGCCACGACCTCATCGCCGTCGAGGTGTGGGTGCCTGGCTCGGAGCCGTCTGATTACGACATCGACCTCACTGACGGATCCGAGTATCGAACTCGGTTCTGGCGGTGTCGCGCCTGTAGGGCCGAGCGTGACCGGCCAGAACAGTTCAATACCGTCTGTCCGGGCTTGCCAGCCGATCTCCATCCTCACCGACGGCGGCTTCTCGTCGAAGGATTCGGTCGAGACGAGAGTGCCCTCGAACGAGTTGACTGTACGGTTCCTCACGTTCGGGCCGGGCTACGCCGTTCTGACTCCGAACGGTGATCGGTACATCGTCGACATCGAGGATGCATCCTGCAGCTGTGAGATGTCTCCTGATTCCGGTCGGTCATGCGTCCATCTGTCCCAGGTGAAGGAAACCATCCGATCGGGTGAGCTCCCCGGGCCGGACGGTCACTTCGTCCGGTAGGTATTGCTCGCCCCTGACGGGCACGGGGCGAGCATCCGTCCTCACCTCGTAGATTCAGATACGAGTTCGAAGAGACGTCAGTCCAGTCGCCGTTGTACCGCTCGAGAAGACCGAGCTCCGGAGAGGAACCGCCTGTCCGGAGTGCGATGGGCGAATCCGAGAAGAGGCATACGAGACCGTGTGTGCCGACTGTGGCCTCGTCGTCGGTTCCGACTTCATCGACCGTGGCCCGGAGTGGCGCCGATCCGAGAATGACGTCCAGTCACGTCTACGCGTCGGCCGGCCGATCACGCCGTCGCGTCACGACCGCGGGCTCACGACGGAGATCGGGCTCGATGCGGTCTACAACGGGAACCTTCGGAGACGGCTGTCTGGGATGCGCCGTGAACACGCCCGTTCGAAGTTCGGCTCGAAGGACGAACGTAACCTGGCGGACGCGCTGGGACAGATCGCGCGGATCAATGCGGCGCTGGAGCTGTCGTTCTCAACTCGCGAGCGTGCCTCTCGCATCTACCGCGATGGCCGTCGGCTGGGGATGCTGCCGGGGCGGTCGATCGATACGCTGGCGGCGGCGAGCGTCTACGCGGCGTGTCGGTGCGGCGGGCTGGTCCGAACCCTTGGAGAGGTGGCAGCCGTGGCCCAGTGCTCGGTCGAGAACGTCGAGGCCGGGTATCGGCTGCTCAACCACGAGCTCGGCCTGGCCGCGCGGCTCGTCGACCTGGAGGCGTACGTCTCACGACTGGTATCGGGGGTGGAGGGCCCGGAGCCGGTGAGAAGACGGGCGCTTGAACTCGCGGCTGTGGCCGAAGCCGACGGACTTCACAACGGCCGACACCCGGGCGGGCTGGCCGCCGCGTGTGTCTATATCGCCGGGCACGAGCACGGTCAGCTCTACACGCAAGACGAGCTGGCTTCGATCGCAGACGTCTCGACGGCGACGATCCGGTCACGGCGAAAGGAACTTCGGGAGCTCCTCGACTGATCTCCGAGTGGAGTGGAATCGAAGATCTGGCTCATGGGCATACCCTTGGGCCAGCCGCGTTCACCGACCGTTCTGTAAGTGCGCCGGCGACGGGTGCCGGCGCACACGCATCGGCTGATTTACATTGTCAACCAGAAGTCAACTGAGGTTCGTCCAGCGCAACGAGTTCGAAAATGATGACGGCATCGTGGTCAGAGAACGCGCCAACGCGTTGCACAGGGTGTATGTCGGCACTCGGATGGGTATCCAGAGAGCGTCCTACCAGACCTCGTTCGGTTGAAGCGGCTGCTCGATACCACGCGAACCGAGCGCGGCCCGGATTACGCGGCCGCGCAGTTCGTCTTCCTCGAGAAGCTCCGGGCGATGAGCTTCTACATCGGGACCGATCCCGAGCGGAGCATCTCCGTTCTCGAGCCCGAGGCGATGACGGATCCGGCGAGCTTCGAACACCTCGACCAGCCGATGTTCCTACTGGGACACGGGATCGAAAACCCCACCGACGGCATCCACGGCGACGAGGAGTTCCTCTACATAATAGAGATTCCACGCGTCGAGTTCGGCGAGGTCAGCGAGTGGTCGGTCAGAGTGAGCGAGCACGGCGGCTTTCCGCGGTGGGACGGGCCCACGGAGGCGGCGTTCGAGCGGGCGACGTGGCAGTTCGAAGGATCGCTCTCGATGGCCATTGAGGAATTAGTAGTGGAACCTGCCTGATGGATGGCTTGGAACTCGAGTACCGGCTGTCGACCGATCTCAAGTTCAGCCGATTACCCAATCACGAATCGCGGTCGGCCAGCACCCGGAAGCCGACGAAGTCGTTTTCGCGCCCACGATAGGTGGGGCGCATCCAATCCAGACGGATCCGCCACCAGTTTCGAGGATGATTCACATGGCTACAACAAGCGATGCGACGGTATCGTTCGACCGATCGGACGACCGATATGACGAGATGCACAGCACCATCGAAGACTGGGTCGACGACCTCGTCGACCTCGTGGATGCGGCAGCCGCGAGCGAGGAGTTCCAGGAATGGCTCGATGTCCAGAGCCGGTTCCACGACTACTCCTTCCGGAACACGCTACTCATCAAGCAACAGTGTCCCGGGGCCACCAAGGTCGCTGGCTATCGGACCTGGCAGGAGGAGTTCGACCGGCAGGTGAAGAAAGGTGAGCGGGCGATCTGGATCTGGGCGCCGATCATTACGAAGCGGTGTCCGTCGTGTGAGAACGCGACCACCTACCACGAGAAAAGCGACTGTGAGTACGACGAGACGCCGCCTGAGCAGTGGTCGAAGGGGCTCGTCGGCTTTCGGCCCGTTCCGGTCTTCGACGTCTCACAGACCGAGGGCGAGCCGCTCCCCGAGCTCGAGACCGGGGCGCGAGGTGATGCGGAAGGACTCGTGCAGGCGCTGCTCGAGGCGGCGGCTGAACTTAAGATTGAGGTGCGACTCGTGGACCGGGTAAATTGGAGTCACGATAACGCGAAGGGTATCTGCAGAGCTAGTGACTCGGACTTAGAACGTGCTCTCGTTGAGGTGATCGACCGTGAGAATGAGGCCGACCTCGCGACGACGCTCGTTCACGAGTACGTACACGCCGAACTCCACGTCGATGACTTTGAGGTGGACGAACGAGCCAAACGCGAGGTCGAGGCGGAGGCGGTGGCCTACATCATCGGGCGGCACTTCGGGCTCGATACCTCGAACTCGGCCTTCTACCTGGCGGCGTGGCAGGGCGAGGAGGCCGATACGATTCAGGAACGAATTGAGCGAATCAGTTCCACGGCCGAATATTTTGTTGAGATACTCGATGATTTTTGAACCTGCTCCGGCCGATCATTTGACGGGTGATATTTTCGAATCAATTCAGCCAGTTTGTCCGATCACCTCAATGACCGAATTCCATTCTCCGATGTGCCTGTGTGGGTTTTCGGAGGGTGATCTACGATATCGTTCCCCCCTTCTCCCCGATGTGCCTGAGGGGCAACGGCCATAGCTGGTCCGCTATGGGCATATGCCGACCATCTCGTAGGAGTTGCCAAGGGGTCGCTTCGCACGACACCGGCGACCCCCGCCATGGTCCGTAATGAAATCTGAACGGCCAAGCGGGTTTTTAACTGCCCCTATGCAGTCCCCGAAATCCTAACCGTTCGAAATTGTGACGGACCCGACGGGATTTGAACCCGCGACATCTTGGTCCGGAACCAAGCACTCTATCCACTGAGCTACGGGCCCTCGTCCGTGGTAGCCCGCTCGCGGGTATAACGTTTCTGAACCCCCGACCCGCCCGCGGCCCCCGGCCACCGCACCGATACGGCTAACCTCCTTCCGGGACGTACCGGACAGTCAACAGGCATGTCCGGATCCGAGGAGCCCGAGTCGGAGGCCCCCGACGAGCGCCGGCGCCGGCTCCTCGCCCTCCTCGGCCTGGCCGGCCTCGGGGGGATCGGAGCGGCGGGCGCGTGGTACACGACCCGACCGGCGGACCCTCCACTGGCCACCCCAACTCCCGCGGCCGGGACGCCGACCGAGCGAACCGACCGAAGGGGTCCCCGAGATCGTCCGCCGGTTCGCCCCGGAGCTGTTCTTCGGCCGGCTCGAGAAGTGGTTCCCGACCGACCCCCGACCGTACGTCGTCGAGACCGACGAGGGGCCCGTCGTGGACGGCTTCACGGCCCTCGAGGCGTACTCGGCGGCGTACGCCGAGACCGGCCAGCCGCCGAACCCAACGGTCTTCTACCGCGTCGTCGAGGCGGCCGAGGGCGTCGACGCGGTGCAGTACTGGTGCTACTCGGTCTTCGACCAGTTCACCGTCAACTTCCACTGGCACGACTGGGAGCTGCTCCAGGTGTTCGTCGACCGCGCCTCGGGTCGGCCGCTGCTGCTCTCGGCCAGCGCCCACTCCCGGGCGGTCCCCAACAACGAGTTCCTCGAGCCGCCGGGAGACCGCCGCCCGGGCGTCCTGACCGAGGTCGGCTCGCACTCGAGCGCCAGCGAGATCAACGCGGTCGGGCCGAGCTTCGAGCGGCTGCCGACGGGCGACGTCGACGCCGACGTGACGAACGACCTGCTGGACCTCACGGCGACGCTGACGGCGCCGCTGGCCTACGGCCTCCCGCGGGACGAGGGCGCGCGGCTGCCGTTCGTGATGCCGGAGCTCGGCGGGCACCGGCTGGACGACCACCCCGACCTGTCGGTCGGCCCCGAGGCCTTCGTCGACGAGCGGGTCACCGTGGGCTCCTGGCTGGGGCTCCCGCGGCCGCCGGCGGACCTGCCGCTGCGCGAGCCCGGGCTCGTCATGGGCCCGCCAGACGGCCCCTCGGGGGCCGACGTCACCTACGAGCTGCTCCCGATCGGCCTCGTCCGGGACGCCGTCGAGGACTTCGTCGGCCCGCAGCTGAGCTTCGAGTTCGCGATCCCGGGCTTCGTCGAGGACCAGTTCGCCTCCCACATCACGTCGGTCGGTATCCCGTGGGAGCAGCCGCGGTTCAGCGAGCCCCTCGAGGACGTCACCGATCCCGGCCACCGCCAGCACATCGACGGGCACGTGCCGGACTCGCTCGGCGACCGGGTTGTGGGTCGGATCCGCCGGCTCGGCTCGGGGGGCGAGGGCGCGCTCGACGGCGTGACCGACGCGGCGAAGGCGGCGCTCGGGGACCTGGTCGACGCCTCGCTGTACGGCCTGCCGGTCGAGGCCGCGGTCCGGCTCGCCAGCGAGGAGCCGGTCGCCACCGTCACGCGGTCGGGCGTGTTCGGCTTCCTCCACGTGGCGCCGGGCGGCCACCAGCTGACGATCAACGGCCCGGGGTACGCCCCGCTCGCCGTCCGGTTCGACCACGACGGCGGGCTGGTCCGGGCGGGGGCGGCCGGCGAGCTGACGCTGGTCTCGAACGAGGACGCCGGGTGGATCCGCGGGGCGGTCCCGGACGGGGTCGGGATCGACCGCGTCACCGTGGTCGAGCGGTTCGCCGGCGTCGTCTTCGACGGCCGGCCGGTCGAGGCCGACCGGTTCGCGGTGGCGGTCCACCGCGCCGGTCGCTACCGGGTCGAGGTGGTCGATCGCGACGGTCAGGTTGGCGCCTTCCGGGTCGGGCCGGCCGACTTCGGCGACGGCGACGAGGTCATCCGGGAGCGGATCGGGACCGGGAAGCTGTCCCTCGCCAGGGCGCTGCGGGACGGGCTCGTCGATTTGCGGAGCCTGGCCGAGCGGCTGGCGGGGGCACAGACGAGCGGCGAGCTGTTTGAGCGGCTGTCGATCGCCATCGAGGCCGCCGACGGCGCCGTGAGTTCGTCCGAGCGGGGCGACGCCCGGACGGCGAACGAGCGGCTGTCGCGGGTCATCGAGGAGCTCAAGGCCGGCCTCGAGGTGCTCGCGGGCGAGCGCCAGGGCGGCTACAGCGACGGCGCGGTGGCCGTCCTCGAGCCCCGGCTCACCGAGGCCATCCAGCGGGCCGAAGCCGCCATCGAGGCCGAGCTCTCCGGGTGACGCCCCGGGGGCTTCCTCAGAGGTTCTCGCCCTGGTAGCTCCCGTCGTACGTCCCCGACGCGTCCGCCCGCGCCAGCACCAGCTGGGCCACCCGGGCGCCCCGCTCGATCTCGATCGGGTGGGTCACCTGGAGCAGCCCCTCGCCGCGGCCCTCGTAGCCGGCGTCCCAGACCGCCGTGTTCACCATCGTCCCGTTGCGCATCAGCGACGACCGCGGGTAGATGAAGCCGACGTGGTCGGCCGGGATCCGGACCGTCTCGGCGTACCGGGCGACGTAGCCGCCGGGCGCCAAGCGATAGGCCGGGGGCTCGCCGGTTGGCTCGAGCTCCCGACGCTCGGCGATCGACTTGCCGTCACGACCGATCCGCCCCGTGCCGGCCGGCTCGAGGACCGCGTCGAGGGTCAGGTCGACGCCGTTGGGCTGGATCTGCTCGGCCGCGACCGGCTCGACGTGCTCGGCGACGGCCTCGCCGCTGGCGTACATGGGCCCCGGTTCGATGGCTCTGGGATAACCATTTCGTCAGAGTCACCCGGGCCCCTGGGGGATCGAGAACCACTTCCATCAGGAGCTGGCCACTTATCCTGCTGCCTCGGCTAGTGGGCGTATGGGCGGCGTCAGGATGGTCGACGGTGAACTCGTCGTCGACAGACGGCTCAACGAGCTTGACCGGCTCGCGCTCAGCTTCTCGTCGATCCTCGACGATCTCGACATCGGCCACGTGTTCGTCTCCGGTTACGTGGCCCTCCTCGCCGGCCGCGCCCGGTCAACCGAGGACATCGACGTGATCCTGGAGCCGCTCGACGACGAGACGGTGGACCGGCTCGTCGATCGGCTTGTTGAGGCCAAGCTGTGGGGGCCGGCGATGCCGCTCGAAACGCTCCACGATGTGGAGCACGATCACATCTGGGTCGCCCGGACCGACGAGATCGCCCCGCGGCTGGATGTGAAGTTCGCCGATGACCGGTTCGACCGATCCTCCCTCGAGAACCGATTCGACGCCCGGTTGAGCACGGCCGACGCCACACTCCCGATCGGCCCCCTCGAGCTACAGATCGCCTACAAGTTGTGGATGGTCGGACAACGCGATTTCGAGGACGCCCTCTACCTCTACGATCTGCTCGGGGAAACCCTTAGCACGCCGGAGCTCGAACACTGGGTCGACGAACTCGAGGTCCACGAGGCGTATGACCGACTCAGATCAGCTTGAGGCGCTGCGCGCGAAACACGAGCGGAACCGGGAGCAGAGGCTGCAGGCTGTCAAATCCTGGGCCCAATACGTGAAGGAGCAGCCGGTCGAGGTCTGGGGGCCCCAACAGAACCGCATCGTCGACTCCCAGCTGGAGTCCGCGCGGGGAGGCGACATCGAGCAACGGCTGCGGATCGAGGACGCGAAGCCGGACCGGCGGCCGGGATAGTCGGCCCTCGCGGTCAGGTTATCACGGGACCCAGGCGACACGCGAGTCCGGCGTGGCCAGGGGGTACCTCGGTTGCTGGGCTTCACCTCCCGACGACTCGCGCCATCCACAGCGTAGACCCCGACGCCGTCTATCGGAAAATCTCCCGGTCCCGCCCGCCTCTCTCGCCGGACTTATATCCGTGGCTACCAACTGCCCAACCAGTTATGGGACAGACGCTCTCCGAACAGATCCTCGCTGACCACCTCGTCGAGGGCGAGCTGGAGACCGGCGAGGAGATCGGCATCTCGATCGACCAGGTGCTCACCCAGGACACCACGGGCACGCTGGTCTGGCTCCAGTTCGAGGCGCTGGGCCTCGACGAGGTCCAGACCGAGCTGGCGGCGCAGTACTGCGACCACCAGACCTACCAGTTCGACTTCAAGAACTCCGACGACCACCGCTTCCTCCGCTCGGCCGCCGGCACGTTCGGCGCGCACTTCAGCCGACCCGGGAACGGCATCTGCCACAACGTCCACCGCGAGAACTTCGCGGCGCCGGGCAAGACGATGCTCGGCTCGGACAGCCACACGCCGACGCCCGGCGGCCTCGGCGAGCTCGCCATCGGCTCGGGCGGCCTCGACGTCGCCGTCGCGATGGGCGGCGGGCCCTACTACATCGAGGTGCCCGAGATCCACAACGTCCGCCTGGAGGGCGAGCTCCCCGACTGGGCGACCGCGAAGGACGTCATCCTCGAGCTGCTCCGGCGGCTCACCGTCAAGGGCGGCGTCGGCAAGATCCTCGAGTACACCGGCCCCGGCGTCGAGACGCTCAGCGTGCCCGAGCGGATGACGATCACCAACATGGGCACCGAGCTCGGCGCCACGACGTCGATCTTCCCGACCGACGAGCGCACCCGGGACTACCTCTCGCGGCTCGGCCGCGAGGACGAGTACGTCGAGCTCGGCCCCGACGAGGACGCCGAGTACGACGACGAGATCGTCGTCGACCTGAGCGAGCTGGAGCCGCTCATCGCGACGCCCTCGATGCCGGACAACGTCGTGCCGGTCCGCGAGGTCGCCGGCACCGACGTCGACCAGGTCATCATCGGCTCGTGTACGAACGGCGCCTACGAGGACATCCTCCCGGCGGCGAAGCTGCTCGAGGGCCGCGAGATCGACATGAAGACGGAGATGATCGTGGCGCCCGGCTCGAAGCAGGCCTCCGAGCTCCTCGCCCGCGAGGGTTGGTCGGCCGAGCTGATGGCGGCCGGGGTCAACTTCTCGGAGGCGACCTGCGGCGCCTGCATCGGCATCGGCCACGTGCCGGCGTCGGACTCCGTCAGCCTCCGGACCTTCAACCGCAACTTCGAGGGCCGGTCGGGCATCGAGGAGGACAACGTCTACCTCTGCTCGCCGGAGGTGGCGGCCTGCTCGGCGCTGGCCGGCGAGATCGTCGACCCGCGCGACCTCGCCGACGAGCTCGGCCTGGAGGCGCCCGGCTTCGAGCTCGCCGAGGCCTACAACGGCTCGAAGGCCGACCTCATCGCGCCCGACGAGGCGGTCGACGACGGCCTCATCAAGGGGCCGAACATCGGCGACGTGCCGCTGAAGGACCCCCTCGACGACAACCTGGCCGGCGAGGCGCTGCTGAAGATGGGCGACAACATCACGACCGACCACATCATCCCCGCGACGTCGGAGATCCTGATGTACCGGTCGAACATCCCGAAGCTCTCGGAGTTCACGCTCTCGCGGGTCGACGAGTCGTTCGCCGGGCGGGCGGAGGCGGCCGGCGCGAGCGTGCTCGTCGCCGGCGAGAACTACGGCCAGGGCAGCTCCCGCGAGCACGCCGCGCTCTGCCCGATGTACCTCGGGGTCGAGGCCGTGCTCGCGAAGAGCTTCGCGCGCATCCACAAGGCGAACCTGTTCAACTTCGGCCTGCTGCCGCTCACGATCGACGACAGCACCTACGAGAAGCTCAGCGAGGGCGACGAGATCGAGGTGCTCGACGACGTCGCCGAGGCCGTCCGGCGCGGCCAGGAGGAGTTCACGATCCAGGTCAACGGCAGCTGGGAGGCGACGGCCCAGCTCGACGCCTCGGCCCGGGAGCGCGAGATCCTCGCCGACGGCGGGAAGCTGACCCACACCAAGCGACGGGCCGCGGGCGGCGATTCGTCGGCCGCCGCGGACTGATCGCGCCCCGGTCGGTCAGGCCGTCGAGGCCACGTCCTCGCGCAGGTAGATCGTGATCTCCGTGGCCGGCGGGTCCACCGAGGCTCGGATGGCGTAGCTCTCGCCGGTGTAGCCAGCGAATGGGTCCGAGGCCCCGAGCGTCTCGGGGAGGTCGTGGACGTCGCCGGTCCGGACGATCACGGCCGTGGGCTCCTGGTCGAGCAGGCGGTCCAGCTCGGAGGCGTTATTGGCGCACTCGACCGTCCAGTCGTTCGCCGCGAAGTACCACGGCAGCGGGAGCGCGTTGAACCAGTCCGCACACGGCGGGTGGCGCTCGGCCTCCGCGTCGCCGTCGACGAGCCACTCGCCGTAGAGGACGACGTCCGGGCCCGATGTGCTCCCGGAGGCGCGCTCGATGGCCTGGAGCTCGGCGCGGAAGTCGCCGCCGGGCTGGGCGAACTGGACGAGCCGGTTCTCCGGGTCCTGGGGCGACGCGTAGACGCCGGTGGCCCCCGCGAAGACGAGCTGGGCGACCACGAGCGCGGCGAAGGCCGCGGCGATCCAGGCGGAGACCTGGTCGCCGTCCTCGAGCGCCTCCTCGCCCCACCGCACAACGATGCCCAGCCCGACGGCCGCCGGCACCGTGAGCGGGACGATCACGTTCACCAGGAACCAGGCGCCGAAGATGTCGGCGCCGAGCGGGTAGCCGACCAGGCTGACGAACCCCCAGTAGCTCGTGAACGTGACGAGCCGCCGGGGCCGCTCGGCGCCGTAGCGCTCGGCGAAGAAGCCCAGCAGGGCGAACGGGACGACCACCGCGCCGTAGCTCGCCAGCACGAGCAGCGACCGCCCGAGGAAGCAGAGGTAGCCGTCGATGACGTTCGACTGGTTACAGCCGGCGTCCGTGGCGCCGCCGAACCAGTAGGTGTAGCCCTCGACGATGTCGGCCGCCATGGCGTCGACGAGCGCCGGGAACCGGCCCGGGTGGGCGACCGCCTGCCAGAGGCCGACGCCCGCCGGGTCGCTCGTGCGGGGCGCGTAGAAGAAGGCGATCACGAGCGCGAAGAGGGCCGCGGCGACGGCGGCGTGCAGCGCCAGCCGGCTGCCGGCCGACCGCCAGTCATCGCGGCGGGCCCGTACCCGGCCGGCGAGCGCCCGCAGGCGGTCGAAGCCCGTCTCGACGGCCCGCGGGAGGAACAGCTCGTGGTCGAGCAGCAGCACCAGCGCGCCGGCCCAGACGAGGAGGTAGACCGCGGCGTTCTCCTTGGCGGTGAAGCCCAGGGCGACGAAGGCGACGCCGGCGTGGACGTAGCGGGGCCGCCGGGTGTCGTACGCCCGGACGAAGAGGCCGAAGGCGACGAACATGAACGCGGCCACCGGCACGCTCGACCGGAAGAAGCGCGAGTAGTACAGCAGGATCGGGTTCGCCGCGAGCAGGCCGGCGACGATCACCGTCTCGACGTCCCGGAGGTGCTCGCGGAGCAGCAGCGCGCTCACCGGGAGCAGCCCGCCGATCACGGCGACGATCGCCCGCGCGCTGAAGTCGGTCGGGCCGAGGGCGGCGAACACGGGGCGGTTGACGATCTGCACGAACGGGCCGTGGATGATGAACCGGTAGTGGAACTCGCCGGTCCGGAGGTAGTCGAGGGTCCAGTAGGCGACCCGCCCCTCGTCCCAGTGGGCGATGCGGTCGCCCAGCAGGACGAAGCGGAGGACCAGGGCCAGGGCGGCGATCCCGAGCACGGCGAGGACCGTCAGGTCCCGGCCGTCGGCCCAGCGGTCGAGGTCGTCCAGCACGTCGTCGATACCCGTCACTGGAGCCGAGGTAGCCGGGACGGGGACAAAAGCTTGGCCAAGCGACGTCGTGTCATCGCCCGCCCCTCAGCTGTCGTCCTCGCAGGCGACCGGCTGGGCGTCGGCGAGGTCGACGTCGCGGCCCTGTTCGAACTCCCGATCGGTCTCCCCGCCGCGCAGCGCGAACCGCTCGGTCACCAGGTACCAGACCGAGTACTCGAGGAAGCCAGACGGCCTCTGGGTGGCGTCGCCGTCGGGCGTCTTCGGCTCGTCGAACTGGACGCGGCCCTCGAGGCCGACGAGGTAGCCGTCCCCCGTCTCGCTGCCCGCCCAGTCTGGCACCTCGAGCTCGACCTGGATGCTCCCGTGGGTTGCCAGCCGCGCGTTGTACCGATATGCTCGCTCGTGGGCTCGGGCGAACGACTCGGCCGCGTCGGCCGTCGCCGACGAGGGCAGAGTCGGGTAGGACTTTGCCCGGGACGAGTCGGGCGTCGGCCTGAGCGACGGATCGGGGTCGCAGGCTCCGGCCGCCGGAGTCGTTGCTTGGATCGTCTGATCGTCGGAGTCGGGATCGACGGCCGCGGCGCAGCCGGCCAGGCCGGCGGTGACGGCGAGCCCGGCGCCCGCGAGCAGCGTGCGTCGTCGCATCGTGGCTGTCCCCACCGAGCACGACGCGGCATATGGGCCTTCGGAAGGCTCAAATCGTGGTTTCAGTCGGGCGTCGAGGGCGATTCGACGGGACCGCCGACCTTCGTGGCCGGGATCGACGCGGCGACCTAGTGATCTTCGGGCTCTACTACGTCTACCGGCTGTTCGTCCACGCGCCCCGCGAGGACGGGCGACGGACGGCCAGCCCGTCGGCGGACTGAGGGGTCGCTGACCGCCCGGCTCCCCCCGCGGCCACGCGTCGGACGCGGAGTCCCGGGCTCGACGTCGCCTATGCGTCAGTACACGCGGGCGCCGTTCGGGACCGGGCGCTCGGGCGCGAGGTGGACGACGCCGCCCTCGCCGTCGTCGACGCCCGTCACCAGACACTCGCTCTCGAAGCCCGCGATGCGTACCCGGCCGAGGTTCACGACCGCGAGCACCTGCCGGCCGACCAGCTCCTCGGGCTCGTAGTTGGCCGTCGAGCCCGGCCGCCGAGCGCCGGGTCTCGGTCCCGAAGTCGACGGTCAGCTTGTAGAGCTCCTTGCGCGCCTCCGGGAACGGCTCGGCCGCGGTGACCTCGCCGACCCGCATCTCGACGTCCTCGAGGAACGCGCCCGGCTCGATGTCGGGTTCGTCGATGCCCATACGGTCGCCTCAGCGGCGCCCTACTTCCCGCTATCCCCTGCCCCGCGCCGGGCAGGTCGAGTTAAGCCCGCCCGGTACCTATCGACGACGAACTCCCCATGACCTACGACGAGGGGCTCGCCCACCGACTCCGCCGGCGGCTCGACGACGAGCCGGGGCTCCACGAGAAGGCGATGTTCGGCGGCCTCGGGTTCATGCTCGAGGGCAACATGGCCTGCGGCGTCATCGAGGAGTCGATGATCGCCCGGGTCGGCCCGGACGAGTACGAGGCCGCCCTCGAGGAGCCCCACGCGCGCCCGTTCGACTTCACCGGCCGCGAGATGCGCGGGTGGGTCTACGTCGACCCCGCCGGGCTGAGCGAGGACGCGGCCCTCGAGGCCTGGGTCGACCGGTGTCTGGCGTTCGTCGACACGTTGGCGCCGAAGTAGGCAGCGTCGTCCGGTACCGCCAGAGCATCTATGGCTCCGCGGGTCGGTTCGGAAACCCGCATGCGACCTGACGCCGACCGGATCGTGACCACGCACATCGGGAGCCTCCCGCGGCCGCCCGAGCTCCGCGAGCTGCTCAAACGCCGGACCCGTGGCGAGCCCGTCGACCCCGACGAGTGGGAGCAGCGTGCCTCGGAGGCGACGGCGACCGTCATCGAGCGCCAGGCCGAGGCGGGCCTCGACGTCATCAACAACGGCGAGCAGCCCCGGGTCTCGTTCAACTGGTACGTCGCCGACCGGCTGAGCGGCATCGAGGGCACCCGCGAGGCGCCGCTCTGGGACGACCTCAAGGACTACCCCGCGTACGCCGAGGCGGCGTTCTCGACGGACGTCATCGACCTCACGACCCAGCCGGCGGTCACCGGCCCGGTCGAGTACGTCGGCGCCGAGGCCTGCCGCGAGGAGCTCGACACCTTCGCCGAGTGTCTGGCCGCCACGGACGCCACGTTCGAGGACACGTTCGTGACCACCGCCTCGCCGGGCATCGCCGCCGTCTCGCTCGTCAACGAGCAGTACGACTCCCACGAGGAGTACGTCTTCGCCGTCGCCGAGGCGATGCGCGAGGAGTACGAGCTCATCGCCGAGACCGGCGCGACGATCCAGCTCGACGCCCCGGAGCTGCTCGCGTCGGGCCACCGCGGCCCGGGCGAGAAGACCCGCGACCGGCTCGTCGGGCTGATCCGGCTCCACGTCGCGGCGCTCAACGAGGCCGTCGCCGACATCCCGGCCGAGCAGCTCCGGCTGCACACCTGCTGGGGGAGCTACGAGGGGCCCCACCACCGGGACTGGCCGCTCGCGGACGTCCTCGGCGAGCTCTACGAGCTGGACGTCACCGGGCTGAGCATCGAGCAGGCCAACCCCCGCCACCAGCACGAGTACCGCGCGTTCGCCGAGCAGCCGCTGCCCGACGGCTGGTACCTCATGCCGGGGGTGGTCGACGTCAAGACGAACGTCGTCGAGCACCCCGAGACGGTGGCCGACCGGCTCGGGCGCGTCGCCGACGCGGGGGTCGACCCCGCACGGCTCGTGGCCGCGCCGGACTGCGGCTTCGACACCCAGGCCGGCCTGGGCATGGTCCACCCGGAGATCGCGTGGGCGAAGCTCGAGGCCCTCGTCGAAGGCGCCGAAGTGGCGACCGAGCGCCTGTGCTGAGGGCGAGCCCGGCCTAAGCCGGCCAGTGCGCTGCGACCACGCCGACCGCCGCGGCGAGCATCGCCAGGCCGTTGAGCAGCACCGACTGCCGATGGTACTGCTCGAAGGCGTCGTCGCCCGCGGCCTCCATCTTCGGAATCAGGACGGCCAGCGAGTAGCCCGGGAGCAGCGCCGAGAGAGCTGCGCCGGCGACCAGCACCCATCCAGCCAGGTCGAAGCCGGCGGTGGCGCCGAGCGCCAGCGCGGCCGCGGCCGCCACGGCCCCGAGGCCGATCCCCATCCGATAGTACCGCGGGAACACGTCGTTGACGTAGGCGCCGCCCTCGTCCCCGAAGACGGCGAACGCCCGGGGCGCGCCGACGAACGAGAAGAAGGCCATGATTCCGAGCCAGGCGGCGAGCGCGACGTGGACGACGAGGGACAGGGCGGCGGTCAGCGCGGACATCGGCCACGTTCGGGCGGCGCCGCCCTTCAACGTTGGCCCAACGGCCTTATGGCGACCAGTGGCCTACCGCGAGCCGTGACCACGACGGCGCCGGGCGGCGACGCGCACGACGGCGTGGCCATCCGGCCGGCCGAGCGCGCCGACCTGCTGGCGGTCTCCCGGGTCGAGCAGGAGTCGTTCGCCCAGCCGTGGCCGTTCCAGGCGTTCGAGGGCTTCCTCGGCGCGGCGGGCTTCCTGGTGGCCGAGGCGGGGGCGGGCGTGGCCGGGTACGTCGTCGCCGACACGGTCAGCCAGGGTGGCCGATCGGTGGGCCACGTCAAGGACATCGCCGTACACCCGGAGTGGCGGGGGCAGGGCCTCGGGACCCGGCTGCTCGACCGGGCGCTGGGCGTGCTCGAGCGGCGCGGGGTGAGCCGTGTGAAGCTCGAGGTGCGCCGGACGAACGAGCGGGCCATCTCGCTCTATCGCCGGTTCGGGTTCGAACCCCACCACCTCATGTCGTCGTACTACGCCGACGGCGAGGCCGCCGCCGTGCTCGTGGTGGACCTCGCGGAGCGCTGGCGGCCGTTCGGGTAGGCTACGGCTGCTCGAACTCGACGCCCGAGAACTCGAGGCGGGCCCCGCCCGACGACCCCGCCGTGACCTCGACCGTCCAGCCGTGCTCCTCGGCGATCCGCCGGACGATGGCCAGCCCCAGCCCGGTCCCGCCGTCGCCGGTCGAGTAGCCCGATTCGAGGACGGACTCCCGGTGGGCCGCCGGGATGCCGGGGCCGTCGTCCTCGACGTAGAGGCCACCGTCGAGAAGGCCGACCTCGATCGTGACGTCCGCGCCGCCGTGCTCGACGGCGTTCCGGAACAGGTTCTCGAAGAGGCTTCCGCAGCCGGCCGGGCTGGCCGCGGATCGCGGCGTCGGTCTCGACCCGGAGCGTCGCCTCGGGCGTATCGACGGCCAGCCAGCACTCCTCGAGGAAGGCGGCCAGCTCGACCGGCTCGAACGCCGCCCCGTCGGCCTGGCCCCGCGCGAGCGTCAGGAGGTCATCGATGATCTCGTGCATCCGGCCGAGCGACCGGTCGATGACCTCGAGCTCCGCCTCGCCGTCGTCGAGGCCGAGCTGGACGTAGCCCTCCGCGACGCTCAGCGGGTTCCGGAGGTCGTGGGAGACGATGCTCGCGAACTCCTCGAGGCGCTCGTTCTGTCGCTCGAGCGCCGCGCGCTCCTCCGCCAGCGCCAGCGAGGCCAGACGGCGTTCGACCAGGTTCCCGATCCGGGCCTGGATCGCCTCGGGATGCGTCGGCAGCGAGATGACGTCGTCGGCGAGGGCCCAGTGGTCGGCCGGGAGCGAGGCGACATCGCGGTCGGCGACCAGCAGGACGAGCGGCAGGAAGGCCGACGGCTCATCCGGCACCCTCTCGGCGAGCTGTCCCTCGACCGCCTCGAACTGCCCGAGGTCGAAGATGCAGCAGTCGAACGTCCCCGCCAATCGCTCGGGATCGGCCGTCGCCTCCACCGCGTACCGCCCGGCGAGCGTCTCGGCCAGCAGCTCTCGGTCCCGGCTGTCACGCATGAGGAGCAGGACCCGTGCCTCGTCGCCGCTCGTGGCGGCGTCGGGCGGATCTCCGGAATCGCTCGTTCTGGTCACTGGCGGTCCTCGTTACCGACCGGTCGATGCCGGCGGTGGTAAAGTAACCGCGGATAGGATTGCCGGTACCGGCCCGATGAACCAGCTGTCGCTATATCGAATTCGGCGACGGACGGGCTTCAAAACGCGTCCGGCCGGTACGATAGCACGGGAGCTAGCGCGCTCTGGCTGGCGACCCCGCCGAATCCGCTGATTCTCCCTCGAGTTCCCGTGACCGGCTTACCGTGATCGCGACGAAATCCGAGGCGTCGATCAGTGAGGCGTCTCAGGCATTCGACAGCCCGCCCGTCTCGAACTGACCGAGGCGACGCTGCGGAGAACTCTCAATCACCAGCGCCGACGGTGTGGCCAATGCCCTCCCCCTCCGATAGGGAGTCGGCGCAGGAGGCGTTGGCGAACTCGGGTGGCTCCGCTTCGAACTCGTTCCCGCAGATGACGCGCTGGGCATCAGGCCCCTGGCCCCAACTCCGTCCGGTGAACTTCACCGGGCCCTCCACGTTGTCGGAGAACCGGTTCCCGTGGACCTCGTTGTCGACCGCGGCCCGTTCGACGGTCGGGTGGCTGTCCGCCCGCCAACGTGGGCCTCCCGGGACCGGAGCGTCCTTGTGCCCGACCCCCGTACCCCGCCGGCATGGGCTACGCCTGCCCCGTCTGTGACGCCCCGCAGGCCGACGGCGAGCACCTCGCCAACCACCTGGCGTTCACCGCGATGCTGCACGGCGACGACCACGCCGAGTTCCTCGACGCCCGGGTCGACGGCTGGGAGGACAAGACGCCGCCGGAGCTGGCGGTCGAGCTGGTCCCCCACGCCGACGAGGCCGAGTACGACGAGGCCTTCGAGGACACCACCGAGGGCGGCGGCATGGGCCACGGCGGCGTGGCGGGCCGGAGCGAACCCGGCGACGCCCCGTTCGACGTCGGGGCGCTCGATGACGACACGCTCGATGCCGAGACCGAGCGGGTCATCGAGGAGGCCCGCAAGCTGTTCGAGCAGGGCGACGACGCGGAGGAGTGAGCCGTGGAGCGACGGGGCAGCGACGAGTTCGAGACGGCGTCGGCGGCCCGGCAGGCGTTCGAGGCCGCCGGGCCGACGGCTCAGATCGCCGTCCGGGAGGCGACCAAGGCGATGGGCTTCCCGCGCGAGGAGTACGAGGAGCGGGTGACGCCCGAGGTGGTCGAGACCGTCCGTGACGTCGTGTTCGCCGGCCGGCTCGCGGTGACCGTCGGGACGGCCGAGGAGTTCGAGGCGTGGCGGGATTCGACGGATCTCGCGGTCACCGTCATCGGCAGCGAGCACGTCGACAACGCCGCCTGGCACGCCGCGCCGTTCTGTGGCGAGGCGGTCGCGGCGACGTTCCAGGACGAGCCCGACGCCGCCGTCGAGACGCTCCGCCGGCAGGCGCTGGGTCGGATCTACCGCGAGCGGTTCGCCTAGATGAAGCCGGCGTCGGCGAGCCGGTCGACGCCCTCCTGGATGCGCTCGGTGGAGTCGACCAGCGACGCCCGGGCGTAGCCCGGGGTGTTGAACGCGCTGCCGGGAACGAGCCCGACCTTCGCCTCGCGGGCGGCGCGCTTGCACCAGTCCATGTCGTCGTCGGTCTCGATGGGGATCATCGCGTAGAACGAGCCCTCGGGGACGGGCATGTCGAAGCCGCGCTCCTCGAACAGCTCGACGAGCAGGTCACGGCGCTCGCGGAACGTCTCGACCATGCCGCCGGTGAAGGCGTCGGTGTCGGTGCCCTCGAGCGCCTCGATGCCGGCGTGCTGGATGAAGTTGCCCGCACACGAGACCGAGTGGGAGTGGACCTTCCCGACCTGGTCGATGAGGGCCTCGGGGGCGGCGAGGTAGCCCAGCCGGAAGCCCGTCATGCAGTGGGACTTCGAGAAGCCGTTGATGGTGATCGTGCGCTCCCACATGCCGTCGAGCGACGCGAGGCTGGTCTGCTGCTCGCCGGAGTAGATGAACTCGTTGTAGATCTCGTCGGAGATGACCCGGACGTCGTGCTCGACGGCGAGGTCCCGGACGCCGTCGAAGGCGGCGTCGGAGAACACCATCCCGCTGGGGTTGTTCGGCGAGTTCACCATCACCAGCGCGGTGTCGTCGGTGATCGCCGCCGCCAGGTCGTCGAGCCCCGGCTCGAGCTTGAGGTCGTACGGCGCCAGGTCCACGTGGACCGGCTCGCCCCCGGCGAGCTTCACCATCGGCTCGTAGGACGACCAGACCGGGTCGATCATGACGACCTCGTCGCCGGGCTCGACGAGCGCCTGGATGGTCTCGTAGAGGGCGTGCTTGCCGCCCGGCGTGACCATGATGTGCTCGGGGCCGTAGTCGAGGCCGTCCCGCTCTCCGAGCTTGTGCTCGGCGATCGACCGGCGGAGCGCGGAGATGCCGTTGGACTCGGTGTAGGTCGTGTGGCCGGCGTCGAGCGCGTCCTTCGCGGCCTCGACGATGTTCTCGGGCGTGTCGAAGTCCGGCTGGCCGACGCTGAGGTCGACGATGTCCTCGCCGGCCTCCTCGAGCTCGGTGACGAGATTGCCGATCACGAACGGGGCGGCCGGCTGCACGGCCTTGACCCGGGCTGCGTAGTCCTGCATGGGAAGTGTCTGGCTTCCCCTACAGGCCCCACTTCTTGAGTATTTCGCCGCTAGACACCGGGAGGCTCATCCCGCCGGCCCGCCGACGCCGGGCCATGCACGACTGGCCGGTCCGCGAGTCGGTCGCCGAGTACGAGAACCCGTGGTACACGGGGGGCTACGACGCGGTCGAGCAGCCCGACGGCTCGACCAAGCGCTACTACTGGGCCGAGCTGCCGCCGGCGGTCGTCGTGGTGCCGCTGCTCGACGGCGAGGTCGTCTTCGTCGAGCAGTACCGGCCGGTGGTCGGCGAGCACCACCTCGAGCTGCCGGCGGGCATCGTCGAGGACGGCGAGTCCTACGAGGATGCGGGCGCCCGCGAGCTCGCCGAGGAGACCGGCTACGCGGCCGGGGAGGCCACGCTCCTGCAGGCGTTCGACGTGGCGACGGGGGTCCTCCGCCACGAGCGCGGCCTCGTGGTGGCCGAGGGGCTGACGCCGGGCGAGCCGAACCGGGAGGGCAACGAGTTCATCGAGGTGCGGACGCTGCCGGTCGAGGCGGCGATCGAGGCCGCCCGGGAGCGCCCGGCGAACGACGCGACGCTCGAGGGGCTGCTCGTCGCGCGGGCCGACGGCTACCTGTAGCTCGTGGGTCGGATCTAACGGCGGGCCCTGGACTTAGGCCAGGTTGAAGCCCTTCTCGCGCAGGAAGTCCTCGACGCGCCCGGTGTGGTTGCCCTGCAGCTCGATGGAGCCGTCCTCCACCGTGCCGCCGCAGGCGAACTTCGACTTCAGGTCGGACGACAGGCTGTCCAGATCCACGTCCTTCGGATCGAACCCCTGGATGACCGTGACCTCCTTGCCGTACCGTCGTTCGTCGACGTGAATGGTGATTTCCTGGGACTCCCGAGCGACGTCCTCGCAGACGCACAGCTCCTCGGGTAACCCGCACGTCGAGCAGACTTCCGCCATTACGACACGCGACTACACGACCGCTCTACTAAACCCTGTCGGGAGCCCCGATTCCCGCCGCCTCAGTACCAGGCCGACCACTCCTCGCGGAGCTCCCCGAGGAGCTGCCACGCCCGGTCGGCCTCGGCCTCGCCGACCCGGCCCGCGTAGTGGGCCCGCTCGTAGAGCTCGAACAGCCGATCGACCCGCCGGTCGTGGGGGCCGGACCGCCCGGCGGCCTCCGAGGCGGCGTCGCCGGTGATCCGCGACCGCAGCGCGGCCAGGTAGGCCCGCGGCGTCTCGTCGCGACGGCGCGGCCGGTAGCGCCGGCCGAGCAGGTAATCGAGCCGCGAGAAGGTCGCCTCCACCCGGCGGCGCGGCGGGCCGTCGGGGGCCCGGCGGATCCAGACGAGCCGGCGGGCCCGGTCCAGCGCGCCCGTCCGCTGGGCGGCGGTCGCCGCCCCGAGCAGGAGGATCAGCCCGTACAGCATCGTCTGGCCGTCCGGGAGGCCGCCGCCGAGCCCGCCCTCGTCCCCGGCGGCCCCGCCCCCCGCGCCGAGCAGCCCGGGCGGGATGGTCGGCGTGCCGGCGCTGCCAGCCGCGCCCTCCCCGGGCGTCGCGCCCGAGGGCGCGGTGGTCTGAGGCCCCTCGGCCGGCGTGAGGTCGGTCGGCGTGCTCACCCCGGCCTCGACGTTGGGCGCGCCGGCGGCCTGGGCCTGTGCGAGGCTGGATTGCTCGGCGCTCCGGCGCGGGCCGGCGGGCGTCGGGTCGAACTGGATCCAGCCCTGGCCCGGGAAGTAGACCTCGACCCAGGCGTGCGAGTCGAGGCCGCGGACCACCCAGCGGTTCTCGCCGAGCTGCTCGCCGGCGGTGTAGCCCGTCACGAACCGCGCGGGGATGCCCTGCGAGCGCAGCATCGTCACCATCGCGGTCGCGTAGTAGGTGCAGTAGCCGGCCTCCATCTCGAAGATGAAGCTCGCGGCGACGTCGCCGCGGGGCCGGTCGACCTCGAGGGAGTACTCCTTGTTCGCCTCGAGCCACTGCTCGATGACCCGGGCGGTGTCGTAGGGGTTGTCCGCCTCCGCGGTCAGCTGCGCGGTGAACTCGCCGACCCGGTCGGGGGTGCTCTCGGGCAGCTGGGTGTAGCGATCGACCAGGCCCTCGGGGTACGTCGTGCCGGCGTTCCGGAGCGCCGACGGCGACGGCGTCGGCTGGACGCTCACGACGCTGTAGCGGTCGCCCTCGCGCAGCCCGCCGGCCGGCTCGAGGGCGCCCATCGAGGTCACCCGCGCGGCGTCGGCGCCCTCGGTCACCCGCGTCGGCTTCCAGGCGGCGGGCATCACCTGGGTATCCGAGCGGACCTGGAACGTCTGGCGGTTCCGGACCCGGTCGGTCGCGATGGGTCGGTTGAGCGGCCCGGCGTAGGGTTTGGACTGCCCGGACCGCACCCAGCCGCTGCCGGTGTAGCGGTCGAACGCCCCCGAGCGCCACCGGGCCGGCCGGTCGGCCGTGACCGAGAACCGCACCGTCGGCGAGAGCTCGATGCTGCCCTGCACCGTGACGCTGTCACCGCCGCCGACGAGGCTGCTCTCGATGGTGGCGCCCGTGTCGCCCGGCAGCAGCGGCCGGGCCTGGCCGCCGGGGACGAGGCTCACCGAGGTCGTCACCACGAGGACGGCGACGAGCAGGGCCACCACGGCGTCGCGCTGGGCGGTCGTGCCGCCCTCGCGGTCCAGCCGGCCGAAGCCGAGCGCGGCCACGGCGCCGAGCGCCCCGACGAGGCCGTGCACGACCTCGACGTCGCCCGTCGAGATGAAGAACGCGAGCGCGCCGCCGCCGACCAGCACGCCGAGCGCGTAGCGCTTGCGGACGAAGAGGTAGGTCGAGACGAACAGCGGCCCGGGCGTGAACCCGAGCGCCCAGACGGCGGCCTTGGTCATCCGGAGCACCGAGAGCCCGGTCAGCAGCGCGATGGTGTCCTGGAGCTGGCGGTCGACGTCCAGCGCCCCCTGGGGATCGAGCCGAGGTAGACGCCGAGCCCGGCCACCAGCAGCACGGCGCCGAGCACGACCGCGTGGCGCAGCCGGAGCGTCCGGGCGAGCACGATGGCCAGGCCGAGCGAGCCCGCGACCACCGCGACGAACAGCTCCATGCCGCCCGGCCCGCCGACGACGTCGACGACGTGGTACAGCGCGGCGAGGTACGCCGCCGTCAGCACCGCCGCGCCCGTCAGCGCGAACGCCCGGTAGGCGGTCGGCACCGTCCCCAGCCGCTCGGCGAGGGCGACCCGTGAGCCCAGCGCGGTGCTCACGCGAGGCCCCCCAGGCGCTCGACGAGGCCGGCGTCGGCCTCGTCCCGGGGCGGGACCGAGATCTCCCGGCCGGCGACCTCGTTGAACCGCGAGACGGCGTCGGCGACGCGGACCGTGACGCCCGACTCCCTGGCGCTGATCAGCACGTCGGCCCCCTGCCGGTCGCCCTCCCGCAGGGTGCCCCCGCGGGTGCGCCCGAGCGCGTCGAGCACCCGGTCGCGCTGCTCGTGGCCGCCGCGGGCGTCGAGCGTCGTGTCGGAGACCGCCAGCTCGACGCGGAGGCCCGCGGTCAGGAGGTGGGCCGCGATGCTCGCCGTGGCGGCCGCCATCTGGTCGGCGTGGCCGACCTCGCTTTCGCCGGCGACGCGGACGCTGCTGGCGTCCTCGTCGGCGCTGAAGTGCTTCACGACGAGCCCCTCGTCGGGCACCTTCGCGCTCGAGGGCCAGTGGATGTCCCGCAGCGGGTCGCCCCGGCGGTAGTGCCTGAGGAAGTCGAACTCGCGGCGGTCGTCCCCGCCGCCGAAGGTCCAGACCAGCTCGTCCGCGCGGGCGCCCGCGAGGGGGTAGGCCGGCGGCCGGACCAGGACGGTGTCGGTCCCCTCGACCGTGAACGAGGTCGAGACGAGCCCGAGCACGTCGCGGGCCTCGACCGTCGCCGGGCCGACCTCGCGGTCGCCGCGCCGGCGCAGCGACAGCTCGTAGCGCACGGGGTCGCCGCCGACCGTCACGGGGCGGTCGTTCCCGGTGGCGATCAGGCCGTCGCCGACCGCGTCGGTGAGCCGGGCGCTGTACGGCCGGTCGACGTCGAGGGTCAGCGTCACCGTCACCGAGCCGCCCTGCACGCCCCGCTCGGGGAGCTCGCGCCGGACCGTCGGCTCGTCGACGCGCCAGACCGAGAACGCGGCGTAGCCGAGCGCGACCACGCCGGGGCCCGCGACGGCGTTCAGCCCGCGGGCGCCGAAGAGCGACGCGGAGGCGGCCGCGACGAGGACGGCGGCGACGACCACGTACCCCCGGCGGGTCGGCCTCATTCGACCGGCGTCTCGGCCAGCGCCGCCTCGACGACCTCGCGGCCGCCCTCGCCGATCTGCTCGTCGGGGTTCCGGCGGATGCGGTGGGCGAGGACGGGGCCGGCCTCCGCCTGGATGTCGTCGGGGAGCACGTAGTCCCGGCCGTCGAGAACGGCGCGGGCCTGGCTCGCCCGCAGCAGCAGGATGGTCCCGCGGGGGCTCACCCCCAGCTCCGCGCGTTCGCGCGTGTGATTGGCGAGGGCCGTGGCGTACTCCCGGACCGGGGCCTCGACGGCGACCTGGGCGACGGTCGCCCGGGCCCGACGGACGTCCTCGGCGGTCGTGACCGCCTCGAGGGTCTCGATGGGGTGAAAGCCGACGATGCGCTCGAGGATCTCCGACTCCTCCTCGGCCGTCGGGTAGCCGAGCTGGAGGTTCTTCATGAACCGGTCGACCTGGGCGACCGGCAGCTCGTAGGTCCGGTCGCGCTCGATCGCGTTCTGGGTCGCGAAGACGGTGAACGGCTGGGGCACGAGGTGGGTCTCCCCGTCGACCGTCACCTGCTCCTCCTCCATCGCCTCGAGCAGCGCGCTCTGGGTCTTCGGCGGCGCCCGGTTGATCTCGTCGCCGAGGACGATGTTGGCGAACACCGGCCCGGGCTGGAAGTCGAACTCACGGGTCTGCTGGTTGAACACGTTCACGCCGGTGACGTCGGAGGGCAGCAGGTCGGGCGTGAACTGGACGCGCTTGAAGCTACAGTCGATCGACTTCGCGACCGCACGGGCCAGCATCGTCTTCCCGACGCCGGGCACGTCCTCGAGCAGCAGGTGCCCCCGGGCGAACACCGTCGAGAGGATGTGCTCGGCGACGTCGTGCTTGCCGACGATGACCTGCTCGATGTTCTCGATCACGTCCTCGGCCACCGCGGCGACCTCGGCCACCGGCATCGGCTCGTCGGTCGTCGTCACGGCCGTCGGGTTTGTCGTGCCGTCTGTCATGGATACGGGGTCCCCGTTCGTGGGGACGGGGGCGGCGTGGTAGCCGCCGTGGTCACGTGGCCTGATACCGGTCCGCACGCCGCATAGGCTTGTCGGGACCGGTGGGGTGGGCTCTGATAAGGCCCCGGGTTGCGGCACGGCCGCCGGGCGGGCTCACCAGGCCTTGCAGTCGCCACAGACCAGCGCGTCGTCGTCCCGCCAGCGCTCCTCGACCGTCGCGCCACACCGGGCGCAGTCGCCGCCGGCCGACGACCAGGTGACGGTCTCGGCCATCGGCTCGACGGGCTCGTCCGGTCCCTCGTCCTCGGGCTCGTCGGCCGGCTCGGTCTCTCGAATCTCGTCCGGTTCAGCCGGCTCGGGGTCGATAGCCTCGGCCTCGCCCGGCTCGCCCGCCTCCGGCTCGTCGGCCCCCGCGAACTCGTCGAGCGAGCGGTTGTCGGTCACGCCGGCCCGTTACGGCGGCCGGCCCCTAAGGCTGCCGCCCGCCCGGTAGCTTTTCGACGCTCGCGCACCTCCGCCCCGCCATGGTACGGTGGCCCTGGAGCCGGGACCACGACGACGACGCCCTGGCGGATCCCCGCGACGACGTCGACGCCGAGCCGGAGCTGGTCTGTGCGTTCCAGGACGGCACCCTCTACGTCTATCCGGACCACGTCTACATCGCCCGGGCCGGCCCCTCGAAGTTCGACGACAAGGCCATCGCCCGCTCGGAGATCACCGACGTCACCTACTCCTCGGGCTCGATCAGCTACCTCCAGCTCGAGCAGGTCGATTTCGAGAACGACGGCGGCGGGCTGCTCTCCGCGCCGGTCGACGCGAACACGCTCCACTTCGGCCGGGGCGGCCGGGACTGCGCGAAGCGGGCGCGCGAGGAGCTGCTCTTCGGCAGCCAGCCGCCGTAGCGTCGGGGCTCACTGGCCGACCGCGTCGTACGCCCGGCTGAGCAGCTCGACCGCCCGGTCGGGCTCGGGCCCGAGCGGCGAGCCCGCCACGACGCTGTCGGCGTGCTCGAGCAGCGCCCCGAACCGCTCGGCGACGGCCTCTGGGGTGCCCGCGACGGCGAAGGCGTCGAGCATGGGCTCGGAGACGGCGGCGAAGGCCTCCCCGTACGCGCCCGCGCCGATCCCCGCGCCGATCTCGCCCGCCAGCTCGGCGTCGAGGCCGTGGCGGTCGAGCACGGCCTCGGGCGCGCCCGCCGCGATGTAGGCCACTGGGGGCCGGGCCGCCTCGCGGGCCGCGTCGGCGTCCTCGGCGACGCTGACCACGGCGGAGACGGCGACCTCGAGCTCGCCGCGCTCGTCGGGGCGGTCGGCCAGCCCGTCGGCGAGCTGCTCGGCCGACCAGGCCACGTCGCGCGGGTGGGAGGCGTTCACGAGGACGCCGTCCCCGAACCGGGCGGCCAGCCGGAGCATGCCGGGGCCCTGGGCGCCGACGTAGACCGGGGGCGGCTCGACGCCGTAGTTGAGCCCGGCGTCGTTCGCGGCGAACGTGCCGTCGTGGTCGACGCGCTCGCCGGCCCAGAGCTGCCGGCTGACCGTGATGGACTCGGCGACCCGCGCCAGCGGGCGTTCGCGCTCGAGGCCGAGGTTCGCGAGCGTCGAGCGGTCGCCGGCGCCGATGCCGAACACCGCCCGCCCCCCGCTGAGCTCCTGGAGCGTCGCGGCTCGCGAGGCCAGCGCGACGGGGTGGGTCTCGTACGGGTTCACGACGCCGGGGCCCAGCCGGACGTCGGTCGTCGCGGTCGCCAGCCGGGTCAGCGCGGCGAACGGGTCGCGGTTGTTGTAGTGGCTGGCGACGAAGGCGGTGTCGAAGCCGGCGTCCTCGGCGGCCGCGCCGAGCTCGACGAGCTCGTCGACCGGCCGGTCGGGCGCGAGCTCAATCCCCCGCATACTGCCACGCCTCCAGGGCCTGTCGGACGAGGTCGGACTCGCGGTCGCGGAACAGCAGGTCGCTCCCGGCGTGGTCGCCGAACTCGAACCCGCGCACCACGGCGGCGGGCACGCCGTCGTCGCCCTCGCCGAACACCAGGTTCGCGGCCGCCGCCAGCTCGTCGACGACGGCCTCGTTGGTCACCGCGAGCTCGTAGCCGACGCGGTCGGTCTCCCCCCGCCAGTCGCGCATGGCCGGGAGGCCGGCCCAGCCGATGGCCACCCCGCGCTGGCCGTGGCGGAACGGCCGGCCGCTCGTGTCGGTGACGACCACGCCGACGTCCGCCGAGAGGGCCGCCCGCAGCCGGGCCGCGCTCGCGCTCGGGTCCTCGGGGAGCAACAACAGGTCGTAGCGCTCGGGGACGTTCGACTGGTCGATGCCGGCGTTGACGCCGATGTGGCCGAAGCGCGTGACCGCGAGCAGGAACGGCTCCTCGAGCACCAGCGCCTGGGACTCCTCGAGGACGGCCTGGGCGAACCGGGGGTCCTTCTCGTCGCCGGTGAGCGCCTCGAGCCGCGCCGCGATGGCCTGCGCCCGCTCGCCAGCGGGGAAGTCCCCGAGCGTGTAGAGCCGGCCCTCGGCCTTCGAGACCACGGTGCTGGCCACGCAGAGGACGTCGCCGTCGGCGAGGTCGGCGCGGGACTCGATCTTCCCTGCCAGGTCGTCGTCGGGGGCGATCTCCGGCAACCCCTCGACCGCCGTCACCTCCATGGGCGCCCCTCGCCCGCCCCCGTGAAAAGTCGCGCGGGCCGCGACCGGCCACAGCTTCAAGCCCGCCGCCGGCCTGGTCGGGGTGATGGCGGACCGGGTCGTCGCGGTCGCGCGCCGCCGGGAGGCGGTGCTGGGCTGTCGAGCGGCGGGGCGGGACGGCCACGCCTTGCCGTCGGCCCCGATAGACGGCGATCCCGCGGCCGGGATCGAGACGCTGCTGGCCGACCTCGGGATCGGGAGCTACCACGTCGAGCGCCGCGTCGTGGTCGAGGGCGACGTCGTCCACCTGGTGACCGCCGAGGACGGGCCGGCAGCATGGCAGGGACCGGTGTCGAGACCCGACCTGGGCGCCGCCGGCCGAGCTGTTCGCCCCGGGCGACCCGAGCTGGCGGCGCTATCGGGCCGTCGCGCCGACGGCCGGGACGGTCGGGGCCGACCGCGAGCGGGGGTCGGCCGCCATAGCCGCCGACGCGCTCTGGGCGCTCCGTGACGCGGCGACCGAGGCCGGGGTGGACGGCGACCGCCACGACGTCGAGGCCGCCGCCGAGGCGCTCCTCGACGCACGCCCCGCCATGGCGGCCCTCCGGAACCGCGTCAACCGGGCGATGGCCGGCGCCGGATCGCCGGCGGCGGTCGAGCGGGCCGCGACCGAGGGGCTCGTCCGGGCGGCGAAGGCGGACGCGGGCGCCGCCGAGCTCGCCGCGGGGACGATCGACGGGGGCCGCGTACTGACGCTCTCCCGGTCGGGCACGGTCCGGCGGGCGCTGCTGGCGGCCCGCCCGGCGGTGGAGGTGCTGGCGTCGCTGCCCGGTGGGGAGGGCCACGGGGTCGCCGAGGCGCTCGCGGATGCCGGGCTGACCGTCGGGTCCCACCCCGACGCGGCGGTCTACGACCGGTGCCGCTCGGGCGCGGTGGATGCGGTGCTCGTCGGGGCCGACGCGGTCACGCCCGACGGCGGCGTCGTCAACAAGGTCGGCAGCCGCGCCGCGGCGCTGGCGGCGGGGTGCGCCGACGTCCCGTTCTACGCCGTCTGCGCGAGCGACAAGGTCCGCCCGGCCGGGTCGATCGAGCCGCCCCACGAGCCGCTGTTCGACCTGACGCCCCCGGCGTTCGTGACGGCCGTGCTGACCGAGCGGGGCCGGCTGACGGCCGAGGCCGTGCGGGCCGTCGCGGCCGAGCACCGGTCGCTCGCCGACTGGCGGGACTGAGCCCCGGCTGGAAAAGGGCTAACTCGCGGGGGCCCGAAGCCCCGGCCGGGCGGCGGTGACGACACGTTACCCCCTCCGAGCCCCGTGTGACGAGGCGATCTCTCCCGAGCCGCCCACTCTGATCTCATCTCTCCGAGAACCATCTCGCCACCTCCCGACGGCCAGGCGTCGAACCGGACCAGCGGGAGGCGCCGCCCGCGGACGCCGTTTGCTCCTGGACGATCTGGACCCGTCGCTCAGAAGAACTTGAACAGGTCGTCCCGGCCGGCCTCGTGGAGGTGCGTCCGCAGCGCCTCGTTCAGCGCGTCGAGGTCGCCCCGCTTGGCGCTGATGGGCGCGATATGGTCACGCCATTGCTGCCACGGCGGCACGAGCCCGAACCGGTCGCAGATCGCGTCGAGGCGCTCGTCGCGGTCGTCGACCTTGTCCATCTTGTTCACCGCGATGACCGTCGGCAGCCCGAGGTCCGCGAGGAAGCCGTACATGTCGAGGTCGTAGGGGACGTCGTCGCGGCCCGCGTGGCGGTCGATGACGTCCACGACCGCCTTGCCGTCGACCACCAACACCGCCACCAGCACCGAGTCGGCGTTGGCCTCGAGGTAGGCGACGATGTCGTCCTTGATGGCCTCGCGGCGCTCCTCGGCCACGCCCGACATGAAGCCGAAGCCGGGGAGGTCGGTCAGCACGAAGCTCTCGGGGGCCCAGTCGTAGAAGTTCGGCTGGCGGGTCACCCCGGGCTTGCGCCCGGTGGGGATCTGGTGGCCCGTCAGCCCGCGCATCACGGTCGACTTGCCCACGTTCGACCGCCCGACGAACACCACCTCCGCGTCGCGGTCGGGACGGCCCTCGAACATGCTCGGGCGTCGGCGCCGGGGCCCCAAAGCGGTGTCCATCCGCCCGCCGCCTCGCCCGCTGGGTATATGCCCCGGGCGGCCGACGCCACGGGCGTGCGGTACGTCGAAGTCTCGGTCCCGGCGGGCAAGCGCGGCGCCGTGCTCGGCGTCCTCGACGACGAGGGCATCGATTACGTGCTGGCCGAGGAGGCCAGCGACCGCGACTACACGGCCGTCGTCTCGTTCCCGCTGCCGCCGAACGCGGTCGAGCCCGTGCTCGACGACCTCCGCGAGGCCGGGCTCCCGGAGGACGCGTTCAGGGTCGTGCTCGACGCCGAGACGGTCGTCTCCCGGCGGTTCGATCGCCTCGTCGAGCGCTACCAGGAGGACGACTCCCCCGACCGGATCGCGCGCGAGGAGCTCCGGGCGCGGGCGGGCGGCCTCACGCCGGACCTCGAGGCGTTCGTCGTCATGACGGTCGCCAGCGTCGCGATCGCGACCGCGGGCGTGCTGCTCGACTCCGCCGCCGTCGTCGTCGGCTCGATGGTCATCGCGCCGCTCATCGGGCCGGCGATGGCCACCAGCGCGGGGACCGGTGATCCGCGACCGCGACCTCTTCTGGCGCGGGACGAAGCTCCAGGTGCTGGGGTTCTTCCTGGCCATCGCCACCGCGGCGGTCTTCGCCTACCTCGTGAAGACGGTCCACCTCGTCCCGCCCGGGATCGACGTGCTTGCGATCGATCAGGTCGAGGAACGCCTCGCGCCGGACTTCCTCTCGCTGGTCGTCGCGCTGGGCGCGGGGGTCGCCGGCGCCTACAGCCTCTCGGGCGACGTCTCGAGCTCGCTCGTCGGCGTCATGATCGCCGTCGCGCTCGTGCCCCCGACGGCCGTCATCGGCATCGGCATGGCCTGGGGGATGCCGGCGGTCGTCACCGGGGCGACCGTGTTGGTGCTGTTGAACTTCCTCTCGATCAACCTCGCCGCGCTCGGGGTGCTCTGGTACCAGGGGTACCGGCCCGAGCAGTGGTTCCGGGAGGAGGCTGCGCGGACCGAGACGATCCGGCTGGCGGCGGTGCTCCTCGCCGCGATCCTCGTGCTCTCGACGTTCCTGGGCGGGGTGACCTACGACACCTACCAGTCGGCCGTCGTCGAGCAGGACGTCCGTCGGACGGTCGAGTCCACGCTCGACGGCGAGCCCTATCGGGACCGGGTCACGCTGCTGGAGCTCGAGGTCCTGACCGAGCGGGACCTCCTGACGACCGAGCCCGAGTCGGTGGTGGTCACCGTGGGCCACCCGCCCGGACAGACGTTCCCGGAGCTCCGCGAGACGCTCGCCGTGCGGCTGTCACCATACGGCGTCACCGTGGAGGTCCGGTTCCTCACGGTGGACCGGCCGCCGGATACATAGGATATACTGATACGTCACGGCGGCTGACGCGTTTCGGCGGAAAACCGACCTACTTGGTGGACTGAAACCGCCGTTTGACTCTTCGCGAGGTTCATATTCTCCGCCGACCTGTTCGTGGTATGACTCGAACCACCTTCGGGATCGTCGGACTCGCGTTGCTGTTGATCACGGCCGGCTGCCTCGGCGCCGCTCCCGCGGCCACGGGGACTGGCGCGGCCGACGCGGGCGATGGGAACTCGCCGTCGGTGAGCGTCTCGGCGTCCGGCTCGGTCTCGATGGAGCCCGACCTCGCGGTCGTCCGCGTGGCCGCCGAGGCGCGGGCCGACACCGCCGACGCCGCCCGCGAACAGGTCGCCGCCGACGTCGCCGCGGTCCGCGAGGCCCTCGCCGAGCTCGGCCTCGAGGGCGACGCGGTCACGACGGCCTCCTTCACCCTCCAGCCGGAGTACGACTACAGCGGCGAGTCCCGCGAACTGGTCGGCTACCGCGCCGTGCACGCGCTGACCGTCGAGGCCGGCGTCGACGGCGCCGGTGCGGTCATCGACGCCGCCGTCGCGGCGGGCGCGGTCCGGGTGCAGGGCGTGCAGTTCACGCTGACGGACGAGTCCCGACAGTCCGCCCGCGAGCAGGCCCTCGCCGCCGCGATGGGCAACGCCGCGGCCGACGCGGGCGCCATCGCCGACGCCGGCGGGCTGAGCATCGACGGCGTGCGGTCGGTCTCGACCGGCGCGCCCGTCGTCTCGCCGTTCGCCGGACGGGTCGCCATGGCCGAGGACGCCGCGGGCTCGACGACCATCGAGTCGGGCCCGGTGACGGTCTCGGCCCACGTGAGCGTCGTCTACGCGGTCGAGTAGCGACCTCCCGACTTTTCTCCGCTTTTCCCCCAGTTATGGGTCCACAGCCGGCCGTCTACGACTCCTCGAACGGCAGCTTCGGCTCGTAGCCGATCGCCTCGACGATGGCGTCGAGCGCCGCCTCGACGCCAGTCCCCTCGGTGATGCTCATGGCCACGTCGGGGTCGACCTCGTCGGCGCGCTCGTGGCCGTCGACCGGCTCGAGGTCGGCCTTGTTCCAGACCGTGAGCAGGGGGACGTCCGGGAACTCCGCTTCGACGGCCTCGCGGAGCTCGAGCTGGTCGTCCAGCGGGTAGCCACACGTCCCGCTCGCGTCGACGAGGAAGAGGACGCCGTCGGCGACGTGGGCCAGCGCGCTGGCGGCCTGGCGCTCGATCCCGTTGCGCTCGGCTGGCGGGCGGTCGAGCAGGCCGGGCGTGTCCACGAGCTGGTACCGGATCCGGTCGCGCTCGACGTGGCCGATCTGGACGCCCGTCGTCGTGAACGGGTACTCGGCCACCCGGTTCGACGCCCGGGTCACCGCGTTGACGAACGACGACTTGCCGACGTTCGGGTAGCCCGCGATGACGATGGTCGGGTCGTCGGGCCGGATGTCCGGGAGGTCCCGGAGGTCGTTCCGGGCGGCGCCCACCCGCTCGAGGTCCTCCGCGACCTCCTCGACGACCGAGGCCATCCGGGCGAACGCCTGCTTGCGGAGCTTCCTGGCGGCGTCCGGGTTCGTGTTCGCGACCCGGCGCTGGTACTCCCGGCCGAGCTCCTTGGTCTTCCGCGAGGCCCACGAGACCTCCGAGAGGCTCGCCCGGAGCGGGTCCACCTCGACGATGGCGTCGGCGAGCTCCCGGTAGAACGGGTCGATCGCGTCGAAGTCCGGCCAGTCGGTCGACACCCGGCCAAGGTTGTCCGTGAGGACGTTCGAGGCCGTCTGGAGCATCGACTGCTGGGCCTCGATCCCCGTCTTCGCCCGGCCCGCCCGCGCCGCCCGGCTGAACGCCTGGTCCAGCAGCTCGTCGGCGGTGGGCGTGGTCGGCAGCGACTCGAAGATCACTGCGGGGTCGTAGACGGCGGCTCCCCAAAAGGCGTCCGTTCCGGGCTCGCCCCGGCCAGCGGGCTTTTACGGCCCGCTCGCCGTCCGGACGGCCATGACGAACTGGCGCGCCGTGCTCGTCGGCTTCGCGGTGACGGTCGTGGTCGGCCTGGTCGGCGTCGTCGTGCCGGGCATCGGCCAGCTGATCGCGGGGTTCGCGGGCGGGTTGGTGGCCGGTTATCGGGCCGACGAGGGGCTCCTGAGCGGCGCCTGGCACGGCCTGCTCGCGGGCGGCCTCGCCGGCTTCCTGCTCGCGCTGATCATCGGCATCGGCGGGCTCGCGCTGGGCCCGGTCGGCGCGATGGTCGGCGGCGGCCTCGCGTTCGTGATCCTGTTCATCACGTTCTTCCTGGCGCTCGACAGCGCCCTCGGCGGTCTCGTCGGCGGGCTGCTCGCGGAGTAGGCCGGCCGATCTCGACGTCGGCCACCCTCCGGCTGGGGTCGTGACCGGGACTATCGCCGCGCCCGGAGCTCCGCCAGCAGGTCCTCGAGGTGCATGTCGTGCATCGAGAGGAGGACGAGCAGGTGGTAGACGAGGTCGGCGCTCTCGTGGGCCACCGCGTCCTCGTCGCCGTCCTTGGCGGCCAGCACGAGCTCGGTGACCTCCTCGCCGAGCTTCTCGAGCACGGCGTTCTCGCCCTTCTCGTGGTCGAACAGCTCGGCGGTGTAGGAGCCCTCGGGCCGCTCGGCCTTCCTCGACTCGATGACGTCGAACAGCTCCTCGAGGACGTCCTCGGTCATACGAGCTCGACGACCTCCCGGATGTCGTCCAGCTCGTCGAACTCCTCGCGGGGGCGCTCGCCGTCCTCGAAGACGTCGTCCGCACACGACAGCGGCGCGCCGGTGCGGGCGGCCAGCGCCAGCGAGTCCGACGGCCGGGCGTCGACGACGACGTCGTCGCCCCGCGGGGTGTTGAGGTGCAGGTCGGCGATGAAGGTCGAGTCGACGACCTCGGAGACCTCGACCCGCTCGACGCGGCCGCCGAGCTCCTCGACGACGTCGAGCAGCAGGTCGTGGGTGAGCGGCCGCCCGATGCCCTCGGCGTCGAGGCCGCGGGCGATGCTGACGGCCTCGTCGAAGCCGATGAAGATCGGCAGCACCGACGCGCTGTCGGGCTCGGGCGCGAGGAGCACCACGGGCACGGGCCCGTCGGGCGTCCCCGCGACCCGGACGGCGTCGATGCTGACGTCCATGACCGTCCTGAGCGGGGCGCGTACGAAAAGCTGGCGTTCGCGCGGGGTCGGGGCGCCGTCGGGCGACTCGCCGGGGCCTACCCGACGACGTTCAGCAGCTCGATGGCGAGGCCGAAGAGGATGCCGAACGCCATCACCGTCCGCGGGTCCATCCGGATGGCGTTCCGGTCCTCGGCGTCGAAGTACCGGACCAGCCCGGCACTGCTCATCAGCCCGCCGCTGTCCGAGGAGCTCATGGCCGGGCCTGGGCGTCGGCCGGCCCTAAACCTTGCGTTGTGGCGGACCCGGCCCCTCGCGCGCCGTCAACCGGCGCCGCGCTGTCGCGGGCACCATCGACGGGTGGGTGATACGTTCACACGTACCGGCAGGCGGCTCGAACTGAGAAATCCTTAACCCACCGGGCCGACTATCCCCGGTGGACAGACAATGACGGTCACCCTCAAAGACTTCTACGCCGACTGGTGCGGGCCCTGCAAGACCCAGGAACCGATCCTGGAGGAGATGGAGACGGACTGGGGCGACGTCCAGTTCGAGCGCATCGACGTGGACGAGAACCAGGACGTCGCCAACCAGTACCAGGTCCGCTCGATCCCGACGCTCGTCGTCGAGAACGACGACGGCGTCGTCGAGCGCTTCGTGGGCGTCACCCAGCGCGAGGACATCGAGTCCGCCCTCCAGAGCGCCGGCGCGTAACGGCCTAGTCGAACCGGACGCCGAGGTCGTGTAACCCCTCGTTCCTGACGGCCACCGTCACCAGCAGCGGCGTCACCGTCTCGACCTCCGCCGCGGCGGCCAGCCCCCCGCCGTCGAGCGCCCGCAGCCCCTCGATCTCCTCGGCCAGCCGGCTGACCGTCGCCGCCGCGTCGCCGTCGTCGGCGACGACCAGGACGTCGACCCCCAGCGGCGCGTCGAGGTGGGCCAGCCGCCCCGCGGCCAGGTTGTGAAAGGCGCCGACCACGGGGACGCCCTCGGGGGCGGCCGCCGCCACGGCCTCCGTCGTGCTCCCGGCCGCCGGCGGCTCGTACTTGAAGCCCGCCTCGGCCCGCCGCATCGGCACCGCGGGCGAGACCAGGACGTCATCGTCGTCGAGCCGGTCGGCCACGGCCTCGACGGTGTCGACGGCGTACTCCGCGGGGACCGCCAGCACGATCACGTCGGCCCGGTCGGCCGCCATCGGGTTCGCGAAGCCGCTCACGTCGGCCTCGACGCCGCGGTCGGCCAGCTCCTCGTCGTATCGCTCGGCCGCCTCCCGGGCCCGCTCGGGGTCGCGCGAGCCGATGAGGACCTCGTGGTCGGTGTCGTGGGCCCACCGCAGGGCCAGCCCCTCGCCGATGTCGCCGGTGCCGCCGAGTAGTGCGATTCGCATGGCGACGCCGACGGCCCGGCCGCTTATGGCCGTGACGATGTCGGGAGGGTGCTCACGCCAGCGGCTCGAGCAGCCCCGGGAGGTCGTTGACGGAGTCGAGGACCGCGGCCGCGCCCGCCGAGCGGTAGGCGGCCCGGCCGGCCTCGCCGGTGAGCCCCCCGGTCAGGACCCCGATCCCGTGGTACCGCCGGTCCGGGTCCACGTCGCTCGCCGCGGTCGCGGTCCGGACGTCGTCGAGCGTGTCGCCGACGAAGGCGACCGACTCGGCGCCGACGCGCTCGGCCAGCGCCACCAGCCCGTCGGGGGCCGGCTTGCCGGGGTACTCGGAGTCCATCGTCACGACCCGGTCCTCGGGCAGGGCCAGCCCCACCCGTTCGAGCGCGATCCTCGCCTCCGCGGCGGGCCGCCCGGTGAGCACCCCGACCGCGTACCGCCCGAGGAGCTCGTCGATCGTGGCCGGCTCGACGAGCACCGGCTCGTCGTCCATGTAGCCCGTGACGTCGAGCGCGGGCTCTGCACCCTCGAGCTCCCGGTAGCGCTCGCTGCCGAGGTAGAGCTGCTGGAAGACCGCCCGGACGCGGTCGGGGTCCCAGTCGGCCTCGACGCCCGCCGCGGACTCCAGGCCGAGGGCGTCGGCGAGCGCCTCCCGGGCGCCGGCGATCCCGCCGCCACGCTCGGCGATGGCGTCGGCGTAGGCGGCCACGGTCGAGTCGTAGCCCGACCGCCCCGCCAGCACGTAGAGGCAGACCGCGTCGGTGAGCTCCCAGTCGTTGTTGAACCCGCCGGCGTCCTTCAGCGCCTGGAGGGCGTCCCTCGGGACCGTCTCGCCGTGTAGCCGGTCGACCGTGTCGACCACGGCGCGCCGGTAGGAGTCCGCGACGTCGACCAGCACGCCGTCGACGTCCAGCACGACCGCGTCGACGCGCATGGTGGCGGCTCGGGTCGGCGCCGTAATGGGCCTTGCGAGGCGGCCGGCCTCAGGCGGCCTCGACGCCGCCGAACTCCAGACGGAGACCGCCCTCGCGGGACGCCATGGCGTCGACGGTCCAGCCGTGGGCCTCCGCGACCCTGCGGACGATGGCGAGCCCGAAGCCCGTGCCGCCGGCCGAGGTGGTGTAGCCGTGCTCGAAGAGCCGGTCGAGCGCGTCGTCGTCGACGCCGGGCCCGTCGTCCTCGACGGCGAACCCCTCCTCGGTCCGCTCGACCCGGATCGTGACGGCCGGCCCGGCGTGCTCGACGGCGTTCGTGAACAGGTTCCAGAACAGCTGCTCGAGCCGATCCGGGTCGGCCTCGACGTGGCCGAGCGACGGGCCGAGGTCGAGGGTGGCCTCCGGCGTCTCGACGGTCTCCCAGGCGTCGAGGGCCGAAAGCCCGAGGTCGACGGGCTCCGTCTCGCCGACGGTGCGACCCTGGCGGGCCAGCGAGAGCAGCTCCTCGACGAGGCGCTCCATCCGGTCGTGGGCGGTCCGGACATTCTCGAGGTGGTCGTCGTCGTGCTCCTCGAGGGCCAGCTCGAGGTTCCCCGCGGCGACCGAGAGCGGGTTCCGGAGGTCGTGGCTCACCACGCTCGCGAACTCCTCGAGGCGCTCGTTCTGGCGCTCGAGCTCCCGGCGGGTGTGGATGAGCTCGGTGAGCTCGGTCAGGACGATCACGTCGCCGTGGATGCCCTCCGGGCCGACCGGGAGCCGGCGGTACCGGTACATCTTCGCCTCGCCGTCGACCCCGATCTCGACGATGCCGTCGTCGCCGTCAGACCTGGCTCGGATCGGTTCGGGCAGCACCTCGTTCTCCGGCCGCCGGTAGGGAACCTCGTCGTCGAACAGCGCCAGGGCCGTCGCGTTCACGTCGGCGATCCGCCCGTCGGGGTCGACCGCGATGACGGCGTCGTCGATGGCGTCGAGCACCCGCGAGCGGGCGGCCGGCAGGACGCCCTCGAGGCGGGTGGTGAACACGGCCACGGTGAACAGCAGGCCCGCCGCCGTCAGCCCGATCGGGGTGGGGTCGATGGCCGGGTGGGGCCAGTCGAACCCCACGAAGGCCAGGTTCACCGCCCAGGCCACGCCGACGCCGAGGACGACCACCGCCGCCTCGACGCGGTGGTAGGGCGACCGCTGGATGCCGCCGTAGACGACCAGCGCGGAGGCCGCGAACAGCAGGGTCCAGCCGTACGCCGTCCAGGCCCAGAACAGCGGCCCGACCCGGGCGTGGAGGACCGAGGCGTCGCCGATCGTGGCGACCTCGAAGCCGGAGTAGAACAGGCCGTGCATGTTGGTGGTGCCGAGCGCGAGCAGGGTCAGCCCGGGGACCACGAGCAGCGCCAGCAGCGTGCGGGGCTCGACGAGGTCCTCCCGGCCGAGGTAGACGAGCCCGAAGGCGAACAGGAACGCCGTCGACAGGCCGATGCCGACGTACTGGATCAGCGAGAGCCCGACGTAGAGCCCCGGCTCGGGCGCGAACAGCTTCGCCAGCGAGCCCACCGTCCAGAGGGTGAGGGCGGCCATCAGGAGCGCGAAGACCCGGCCAAGTCGCCGCTGGCGGTGTCGACGGAGGACGAAGACCGCGATGCCTCCCGACGCGGCCGCCGCCACCAGGTGAGTCCCCATCATGAGGCCCAGCACGCCCGAGCCCAACGGCCCCCCGACCATTCACTAGGGTACGCACCGTGCCGTGAAGTAGCTTCCCACCGTTCTAGGTCCGAAAATCGCCATCGGGAGGCGAGGTCAGCCCTGGGAAGCTCAGCCGGAATCCGCCCGTTCGCGGACCCAGAACAGCGTCTCGCCGGGCAGCGTCTCCCGGCGGCCAACCGGGACGGTCGGCGACTCGTTCCCGAGGGTCGTGAACGCCAGCGCGGCGTCGACCGCCTCGGCGAGGTCGAGCGCCGGCCGGTGGAGCTCCTCGGGGAGGTTCAGGGCGTAGAGGGCCGCCGCCGAGTTGTAGAGCAGCTCGTCCGGGGCGGTGAGGTCGTCCCGGACGAAGTGCACGCCCGGGGGCACGGGCCGGTCGACCAGGTCGGTCGCGATGACCGCGTTGGTCTCGGCGAGCGCGGCCGCGACGGCCGGCCGCCGGCCGATCGCCAGCTCGACGACGGGGTCGAACGGGCGGAGGCGGGCCGCGAGGGCGTCCCGTGTGGCGGCGTCCACTGTCGAGATATTTATGCCACGGCTGTGCATAACGCTGGCCATGCTCGTCGACATCGTCCCCATCGGCGAGGTGCCGGCGCCCGTCAAGCGTCAGGCCTCCTCGGCGCTCCGCTCGGTCTACGACGCGGAGGTGACGCTGCACGGCCCCGAGCCGCTCCCGGAGGACGCGTACGACGAGTCCCGCGACCAGTACCTGGCCGAGCCGTTCATCGAGCTCGCCGCCCGGATCGGCGACGGGGCGAAGAACCTCGCCATCACGCCGGCCGACCTGTTCTACCGCCGGCGGAACTACGTCTTCGGGCTGGCCTACCTCGACGGCAAGGCCTCGGTCGTCTCGACCTACCGGCTCTCGACCTCCTCGGACGGCGGCTTCTCCCAGCGCTCCTCCGGGGAGATCTTCGCCGACCGCGTCCGCAAGGAGGTCGTCCACGAGGTGGGCCACACGCTCGGCCTCGAGCACTGCGACAACCACCGCTGTGTCATGAGCTTCTCGCCGACCGTCCGCGAGGTCGACGTCAAGGAGCAGAACCTCTGTGGGACCTGCAACCGGACGCTCGACTGAGCCGCCACCGGGCCGTCGGTCGTTCCGCGTCCCTCAGGCGCCCTGATCGACCAGCTGGTCGAGGTCGAGCTCCTCCAGCGCGGCGTGGACGTCGGCCTCGTCGTCGGCCTCGTCGAGGCCGTCCAGCTCCCGGTAGCAGTCCGGACAGAGCGGCATCGTCAGCCGGCCGACCGGCGAGGAGAGCCCCCGCTCGGCCTCGAGGTAGCGCAGCCAGTCGGCCGGCACCGGCAGGCTCCGCCCCCGGCCGGCGATCTCGCCACAGCGGGCACAGCGGGTGGGCATACCCGAGCCGACGGGCGGGCCGGACCAAAAAGGCCGCCGCTCGGCGGGCGGTGGTCGTGCGATGGCATCGCCGAACCGCTGTCGCGTTTTATCGCCCACGGGCGAGGGCCCGGTATGCAACGGCGCCGGCTGCTGGGGCTGCTGACCGGCGCGGCCGCCGGCCTGGCGGGCTGTGCCGGCGGGTTCCCCGGCGCCGGCACGGAGACGGCCTCTCCGACCCGGACCCCGGCGGTCGGCTCGGTGGCGGACGTCGACCTCCCGGTCCCGGCGGACCAGCTCGTCCGGAGCGTGCCCCGCGACGGCATCCCGGCCATCACCGAGCCGGCGTTCGCGGCTGACTGGTCGGGCGTCGAGCTCCAGGCGAAGGACCTGTTCGGCAACGAGAAGACGATCCGGCCGCGCCTCGACGACGACGAGCGGGTCATCGGCGTCGAGCGGGGCGGCGAGGCCCGGGCCTACCCGCTCCGGCTGTTGAACTGGCACGAGCTCGTCAACGACACGCTCGGCGGGCCGCTGCTCGTGTCCTACTGCCCGCTCTGTCGGAGCGGGCTCACGGCCCGGCCGAACGGGTCCAGCGGCAGCCGACGGTCTTCGGCGCGAGCGGCCTGCTCTGGCGGTCGAACCTCGTGATGTACGACCGGCTGACCGACAGCCGGTGGGCGCAGGTCGCCGCGACGGCCATCCGGGGGCCGATGACGGGCCACACGCTCGACCTCGTGCCGTCGACCATCACGACGCTGGGGGCCTGGCGGGAGGACCACCCCGACTCGCCCGTGCTGCTGCCCCCGCCCGACTCGAACACGGTCGCCGGCCGGGACGCGACCCGGGACTACACGTTCGACCCGTACGGGGGGTACGATACCTCCGGCGAGGTGCGGGGCGGCTCGACGTTCGACGACGACCGGCTCCACCCCAAGACCATCGTGATCGGGGTGACGGACCGGGAGATCGCGGCGAGGGCGTACCCGCTGCCCGCGGTCCAGGAGGCAGACGTCGGTGAACGATGCCGTCGGCGACCAGCCGGTCGTCGTGGCCGCCGCGCCCGGGGACTCGCTCGTCGCCTACGACCGGACCGTCGACGGGGGCACGCTCGAGTTCGAGGCGGCCGACGCCGAACACCTCGCCGGCGGGGGCTCCCGGTGGCGGCGGAGTACGGGGCCGGCGGTGGACGGTCCCCACGAGGGCCGCACGCTGTCGGCGGCGAACGAGCTCCCGCCGCTGTTCTGGTTCTCGTGGCTCGACTTCCACCCCGAGACGTCGCTCTACGGCGAGGACGGCTGAGGCGATCCGGCCGGCCTACTGGGCGTAGTAGTACTCGCCCGCGCGCTTCTGCTCGCGGTCCTTCTGGCTGTCGGGCTTGTTGACCCGCGGGCGGCCGGTGCGCTCGTCGCGGCGGAAGGTGACGTCGAGGTTCGCGAGGAACTCGTTCATGCCCGAGCGCATCGCCTGGGGCTCGCTGGCGTGGCCGTGGGCGGCGGGCTCGCCGTCGAAGACGAGCAGCCGGTCGGCCAGCAGGTCGAGCATGTAGATGTCGTGGTCGATGACGAGCACGGTCGCGCCCTGGTTCTCGGCGTAGCGCCGGATGGCCTGGGTCGCCCGGACGCGCTGTTCGACGTCCAGGTGGGCCGACGGCTCGTCGAGCAGGTAGAGGTCGGCCTCGCTCGAGAGGGCGGCCGCGATGGCGACCCGCTGGCGCTCGCCGCCCGAGAGGTCCGTGAGATTTTGCTCCATGATGCGGCCCAGCTGGAGCGGGTTCGCGACCTCGGTCTCCCAGTACGACGAGCCGAAGTCGCTCGTGATCGACGCCAGGTAGGCGTCGACCCGGATGGGGTCGTCGGCCTCGATGTACTGGGGCTTGTAGGCGATCTCGAGGTCGAGGTCGAGCTCGCCCGCGTCGGGCTCGAGCTCGCCGGCGAGCAGCTTCGCGAACGTCGACTTGCCGATGCCGTTCGGCCCGACGATGCCGAGCACCTCGTCCTCGCGGATCTCGCCGGCGTCGACGGTGAGCCCGAACTCGCCGGCGCCGTAGTCGACCTCGAGGTCGGGGTAGGTCGCGAGCGTCGTGCCCGCGCCGGTGTCCGCCCGGGGCGCGTGGCGCTCGAACTCGATGGCGTTCGGGCGGACCCGCATGTTCTCGTTCTCCAGGTAGCCCTTGAGGTACTCGTTGATGCCGTTCCGGGTGGACTTCGGGTCGGTGATGACGCCGAAGACGCCCGGCTCGCCGTAGCCGACGTGGATCGAGTCGGCGAGCAGGTCGAGGATGGCCAGGTCGTGCTCGACGACCAGCATCGACCGGTCCCCGTGCTCGGCGATCTCGCGGATGAGCCGCGCGGCGGCGACGCGCTGGCTGACGTCGAGGTACGGCGTCACCTCGTCGAGGAAGTAGAAGTCGGCGTCGCGGGCCAGCGCGGCGACCAGGGCGACGCGCTGGAGCTCCCCGCCCGACAGGGTGTCGATCGACTGGTCGAGCACCGGTCGGATGTCGAGCCGGTCGACGAGCTCGTCGAGGGCGCCCCGCTCGTCGGTGCGCTCGAGCAGCTCGCTGGTCAGGCCGTCGAACTGGTCGGGGATGTGGTCGACGTACTGGGGCTTGCGGGCGACGCTGATGTCGCCGTCGCGCAGCCCGCCGATGAAGTCCTGGAGCTCGGTGCCGCGGAACTCGTCGCGAACCGCCTCCCAGCCGGGCGGGTCGTCGAACCGCCCGAGGTTCGGCGGGAACTCCCCGGCGAGCACCTTCACGGCGGTCGACTTGCCGATGCCGTTCGGGCCCAGCAGGCCGGTGACCCGGCCCTCCTGGGGCACCGGGAGGCCGTAGAGCTCGAAGGTGTTCTCGCCGTAGCGGTGGGCGGGCTCGTCGTCGAGCGCCTGGGGCAGGTTGACGATCTCGATGGCGTCGAACGGGCACTTCACGACGCAGATGCCACAGGACTCGCCCAGGCAGATGTCCTCGGAGATGCTGACCTGCTCGGGCTCGCCCTCGTACTCGCCCTCCTTGCCGTGGCGCTCCTCGCGGGTGACGATGCACTCCTTGCCCGTCCGGTTCGGCGGGCAGAAGTTCGAGCACTCGTAGTTGCAGCGGTCGGGTTGGCAGTGGTCCAGGTCGACGACCGCGATGCTGTCGCGGGCCATGGCTACAGCGTGGCGCCGGTCTCGAGCATGATGGTCCAGGTCATGAACCACAGCGCGAACGCCATGAAGGCCACGTAGAGGTGGTCCTTCGTCGAGAAGTCGTCGACGTCCACGCCCATGAGGCGAAGCAGGCCGAGGACGGCGAGCACCGCGCCGATCACGACCGCGACCCCGAGCCGGTCGGACGGGCCGCTCGTGAGCATCGGCGTCACGACCCCGGCGGCGACGCCGGCCAGGGACGCGGTCGCGGTGACCTTGAGGCTCCGTCGGTGTTGAGCCCCGCGGTCAGCCGTCTCGGTGGCCATGGGGCCCTCTCGGAGAGGCCCGCCCAAAAGCGGTTCGTTCCGTGCCCGTTCGACAGACTACCGCCCGAAGGGGGATTACGGTGACCGATGGTCGCTCACCTTTATAATGGACCACACGAACTGTGCCGTCGATGGCTGACCCCGAGGCTCTGTCTGACCTCCCGCCCAGCGCGAAGCTCGTCTACAAGGTGCTGGAGTACAACGGCCCGCTGACCCAGAAGGCGATCGTCGAGGAATCGATGCTCTCGCCGCGGACCGTCCGCTACGCCCTCGAACGGCTGTCGGAGATCGACGCCATCACCGAGGACGTCTACTTCGCGGACGCCCGACAGAACCTCTACGAGCTGACCGCGGGCGAGGCGGACGCCGAGGCGGCCGAGCCCGCCGAACAGGGCAACTAGCCCCCCGCGCGGCGCGCTCGCCGGCCGGGCTACGCCGGCGAGATGGTGATCTGTCGGCTGCGGTCGATCGCGTCCTCCAGCTCCTCGGCGATGGCGCTGCCCCGCGAGACCTGGATCTCCCCGCCCCCGCCCACGGTGGCCGTGAACAGGTACTCGCCGTCGGCCAGCACCTCGACGGTCCGGCCGACGCCGTCCTCGACGGGGATGGCGACGTGGCGGTCGGTGATCTCGGGCGTGACGATCTCGCCGGCGGCCGAGCCGTCGTCGCCGCCCGCGGGGGCCGGCTCGGGGTCACGCGCCCGGGCGTCGTCGACCCGCTCGTCGTGGGTCCGGACATCGATGTTGATGCCGAGCCGGTCCTCGACCGCGGAGATGCGGTCGCCGCCCTTGCCGATGACCTGCGAGATGTCGCCCTCCGAGACGTAGACCGTCGCGGTGTTCCCCCCGGTGAGCTCGACGTCGACCCGGCCCTTGGCGATGGACTCGATCTCGCGGGCCACCTCGTTTCTCGCCAGCCGGTCGACGCCCGACTCGACGGGCTCGATGTCGCCGACGGGCACCGTGACGACCTGCCGGTTGAACGTGTAGATCTCGAACGCCGGCTCGCCGGTCTCGAAGTCGCCGATCGTGATGACCGGCCGGGCGAGGTCCTCCTCGGTGAGCCCGCTCGGGACCTTCACCTCGGTCTTGACGTCGTAGACGGTGTGGACCTTGCCGGCCTCGATGTAGACGACGGTGTCGACGATCTGGGGGATGAGGCCGAGCTCGACCCGGCCGATGAGCCGCTGGAGCGCGTCGATGGCCCGGGTGGCGTGGACGACGCCGACCATGCCGACGCCGGCCAGCCGCATGTCGCCGAACACCTGGAAGTCCTCGGTCTTCCTGACCTCGTCGTAGACGGTGTAGTCCGGCCGGACCATGAGCAGCGCGTCGGCGGTCTTCGCCATGTCGCCCGCGAGCGCGGTGTACTGGGTGATCTGCGGGCCGACCTGGAGGTCGCGGGGCTTCTCCATGGTCTTGACCGCGTAGTCGCTGTCCGAGAGGAACTCGGCGACGGCCTGGGCGAACGTGGTCTTCCCGGCGCCCGGCGAGCCCGCGATGAGCATGCCGCGCTGGCGCTCGAGCAGCCGGGCCTTGAGCTCGTCGGCGTGCTCGTACGCCTCGAGGTCGGTCTTGACGATCGGCCGGACCGCGGTGATCTCCCAGCCGTCGGCGAACGGCGGCCGGGCGATGGCGATGCGGTAGTCCCGGAACTGGACGATGCGCATGCCGCCCTCGTCGAGCTCGACGAAGCCGTCGGGGTCCGCCTCGGCCATCTCGACGATCTGTCGCGCCCAGTCGACCATCTGCTCCTCGGTGGTGGGGTCGTCGCGGATGGTCTCGTAGTGCATGTCGCCGACGTCACCGCGCTTGGCCATCGGCGCCACGCCGGTCCGGAGGTGGACCGACATCGTCTGCTCGTCGAAGAACTCGGCGATGGGCAGCTCCCCGATCTCGCGGACCGACGGCTCGACGTACTCGACGTCGAGGCCCGTCGCCCGCGACGACCTCGGCCTGGACGCCGTCGCTGGTGAGGACGGTCGCGCCGTGCTCGGCCGCCAGCTCGCGGATGAGCGCGTCCACGTCGCCCCGCTCGGCGTGGTCGACCTCGACGTCGCTCGGCCGGCGGCCGACGTACTCCAGCTCGATCTCGCCGTCCTCGGCCAGCTCCACGAGGTGCTTGAGCTCCTCGAGGCCGTCCCAGCCCCGGGCCCGGTCGGCGTTGGCCTGGGCCTCGAGCTCGGCGACGACGGCGTTGGGGACGAGCACGGTCGCGCCGGCGAACGCGCCGTCGGCGACCCGCTCGGAGACGCGACCGTCGACGATCGCGCTCGTGTCCGGGACCAGTTTCATGTCAGTCAGTCGGCGCCGTGCGTCCATAAGGGTGTTCAAGCGCCGGCGGCAGGGCTTTTGTCCCGGCCCGCGCCCACCCCGACCATGACCGTCGCCGACCTGACCCGCGAGCTGGTCGCCGTCCCCAGCCACGAGGACCCGACCGCCGCGGGCGACCGGATCGAGGACTGGCTCCGCCGGGAGACCGACGCGGCGGTGAGCCGGGACGCGGTCGGGAACGTCATCGCCCGCCGGGGATCGGGCCCTCGCTCGCGCTCGTGGGCCACCACGACGTCGTCCCGCCCGACGATAGCCAGGTCGACGGCGAGGCGTACGTGGTCCGCGAGGAGGACGGCCGGCTGTACGGCCGGGGCGCGGCGGACATGAAGGGCGCCGTGGCGGCCTCGATGCGCGCGTTCCGGGACGCCGACCCCGCCGGCGAGCTGGTCTTCGCCTCCTTCGTGGGCGAGGAGCTCGGCGGCGAGGGGGCTCGGGCGGCGATCGACGACGGCTTCGCGCCCGACTTCGCGGTCGTGGGCGAGGGTTCGACGAACTACTCCGCGCCGGGGGTGACCGACGTGGTCGTGGCCCACAAGGGCCGCCGCGCGAGCACGCTCACCGCCCGCGGCGAGGCCAGCCACGCCAGCCTCCCCGAGGAGGGCGTCAACGCCGTCTACCGCGCCTGCGAGGCGGTCGAGGCCGTCCGGGACCTCGCGTTCCCGTCGGTCGAGGTGCTGGGCGAGCCGGTGCGGGGCAGCGTGGCCGTCACGGAGATCCACGGCGGCGAGGCCTGGAACGTGATCCCGGACGAGTGCACGATCACCGTCGACGAGCGAACTGTACCTGGGGAGCGGGCGGCGCTGGAGCGCGTGGCGGAGCTCGAGGGAATCGAGTGGACGGTCGACCAGGACCTCCCGCCGATGGCCTGCGACGACGACGCGTTCGCGGCGGCGGTGCTGGAGGCGGCGACGTCGGCGGTTGACGGGGGCGAGCCCGCGCTCGTGAGCAAGCCCCACGCCACCGACGCGGGCTGGCTCGCCGAGGCCGGCGTGACCTGCGTGATCTGCGGGCCGGCCGAGCGCGGCGAGGCGCACACGGCGACCGAGAGCGTCGGGCTCGAGGTGCTCGAGCGCTGCGAGACGATCTACCGCGCGGTCGCCGAGCGCTGGCCGGCCGTCGGCTGATCGGCCGGGCGGGCGGTTGATAGGCTTCGAGCCCATCGGCCCGGCTATCGTGATCGTTGCCGAGACCGCGGACGGCTACCGCTTTGTCACCCAGCCCGACCACGCCGCCCTGGCGGGCCGGTTCGCGGACCACTGGGGCAACGATGCCATCGGGCGCCCCGCGGCTGGGCCGCGACTGGTGATGGCCGCCTACCTCCACGACGTGGGCTGGGAGCCCTTCGACCGCCGGCCGCGCCTCGACGGCGCCGGGCGGCCGATCGACTTCCGGGAGACCCCGGCCGACGCCTGGATCGAGCTCTACGAGGACGGGATCGAGTCAGCCGCCGAGCTGGACCCGCTCGCCGGGCTGCTGGTGTCGATGCACGGGGCCGGGCTCCGGAAGCGCCGCTACGGCCTATCGCCCGGGTGGCCCGCGACGCCGCCCACCTACGAGGCGTTCGTCGAGCGCCAGGAGGCCCGCCAATCCCGGCTCCTCGACGAGCTGCTGGACGACGGCGCCGAGCCCCAGCTCGGCCCGGCGGACGCGGACCTCCTCTCGGCGCTCCAAGATTCGGGCGGGCCGCCGGACGGGTCCCGATCGACCCTCTGGCAGGCGTACGAGCTCCTCCAGGCCTGGGACACGCTGTCGCTGGCGTTCTGCACGACGACCTCGCCACCGGGGTACGGGACGATCGGCAACGTCCCGCCGGCCCCGACGTGGAGGACGTCGAGCTGACGATCGAAGCCACCGGTGACGGCGCGTTCGCCGTCGAGCCGTACCCGTTCGACCGCGAGCCGCTCGAGGCGTCGATCCCGTCGCGGACGGTCCGGGCGGACGCGTTCGAGACCGCCGACGAGCTGGCCCGGGCGTACTACTCGGCGGGCCGCGAGCTGACGACCGTCACGCTCCGTCGGGGTGGGACGTAGGTTCGCGCCCGGCCGCGGGAGCCGACTACCACCCTCGTGTCCGACGGCCGGAAGCGGGGCCGACCGTACCGCGGCGGACCGTCGGGAGGGGCGACGCCAGCGTCGTCGACGGTCGGGTGACTGACGCCAGCGCGGCCAGCGGCCGCGGTCGTTTCGGGGGCCTTATTCCACCCGCGGTGTCCAGTTCACCCATGTCGACTGACGCGGCGGCCCCCGACGCGTACGAGGCGCTGCTCGAGCACTACGAGCGGTACACGGCGCTGGGCACGACCCAACAGCTGCTCTCCTGGGACCAGCAGGTGATGATGCCCGAGGGCGGCACGCCCGCGCGGTCGCTCCAGCAGTCCGCGATGTCGGGCCTCAGCCACGAGGTCATCACCGACGACGCGGTCGCCGACCGGCTCGAGGAGCTCGAGGCCGCCGAGCTCGACGACGAGCGGGCGGCGGTCGTCCGCGAGATCCGCCGGGCCCACGACCGCAGCGCCGCGGTGCCCCGCGAGCTCATCGAGACCATCTCCGAGAAGACCACCGAGGCCCTCGGCGTCTGGGAGCGGGCCCGCGAGGAGGACGACTTCGACCAGTTCGCGCCCGCCCTCGAGGAGCTCGTCGAGCTCCGCCGGGAGTACGCGAACCACATCGACCCCGACCGCGACCCCTACGCGGTGCTGTTCGAGGGCTACGAGCCCTACCTCCCGCTCGAGACGGCCGACGCCGTGCTCGAGGAGCTCCGCGAGGCGCTCGTGCCCCTCGTCGACGCCGTCGCCGAGAGCGACGTCGAGGTCGAGTCGCCGTTCGCCGGCGGCACCTACGATCCGGACAAGCAGGAGGCGCTGAGCCGCGACCTGCTCGACGACCTCGGCTACGACTGGGAGCGCGGCCGGCTCGACACCTCGACCCACCCGTTCACGTCGGGCAACCCGTTCGACGCCCGGATCACGACGCGCTTTCACGAGGACGACCCGCTCGACGCCCTGATGGCGACGATCCACGAGTTCGGCCACGCCTCCTACGAGCTCGGGCTGCCCGGCGAGGCGTTCGGCTCGCCGCTCGGCGAGTCCCGCGACCTCACGGTTCACGAGTCCCAGTCGCGGTTCTGGGAGAACCACGTCGGGCGCACCCGGGCGTTCTGGCGCTTCGCGACCCCGACGGTGACCGACCACCTCGGCGTCGACGCCGACCCCGAGGCGTTCTACCGCGGCGCCAACGAGGTGTACGACGACAACCCGATCCGCGTCGAGGCCGACGAGCTGACCTACCACCTCCACATCGTGCTCCGCTACGAGATCGAGCGCGACCTCGTCCGCGGCGAGCTCGACGTGGCCGACGTGCCGCAGGTCTGGAACGACAAGATGGAGGAGTACCTCGGCTTCCGCCCGGAGACGGACGCGGAGGGCTGCCTGCAGGACATCCACTGGAGCCACGGCAACTTCGGCTACTTCCCGACCTACTCGCTGGGCAGCGTGCTCGCCGCCCAGCTCGACCACCACCTCCGGGCCGACCTCGGCGACGTCGACGCGATGGTCGAGGCGGGCGAGTTCGCGCCGCTCTACGACTGGATGACCGAGCACGTCCACCGCCACGGCGCGCGCTACACGACGCCCGACCTCGTCCGCGAGGCCACCGGCGAGGCGTACACGGCCGACCACTTCGTCGACTACGTCACCGGGAAGTACGGCGAGCTCTACGACCTCTGAGCCCCGGCGGCTCGCGTGGTCGCGTCACGGGACCCCGGAGTATTATGCGCCGAGGGCCGACGATGCGCCCATGGCGAGTGACGACGGCGGCTCGGCGTACGCGGCCCTCGAGGACCGCTACGCCCGGTACGCCAACCTCCAGAACGCGGCGCGACAGCTCTACTGGGACGAGCAGGTGATGATGCCCGAGGGCGGCACGCCGGCCCGCTCCCAGCAGCTCTCTACGCTGTCGGCGGTGGGCCACGAGCTCCTGACCGACGACGAGACCGCCCGGCTGCTCGACCGCGCGGAGGCCGAGGAGCTCGACGCCGAGGCGGCCGCGGTGGTCCGGGAGGTCCGCCGCCAGCACGAGCGGGCCGCGAACGTCCCCGAGGCGCTGGTCGAGGAGCTCACCCGGGCCGCCTCGGAGGCCCAGCCGGTCTGGCGCGAGGCGAAGGCCGAGGACGACTACGCGAGCTTCGCGCCGACGCTCGAGCGCCTGCGCGAGCTCCGGGTCGAGCGCGCCGAGCACATCGACCCCGACCGGTCGCCGTTCGAGGTCATGTACGAGGACAGCCAGCCCTACCTGCCGCTCTCGCTGGTCGAGGGGATCTTCGAGGACCTCGTCGACGCGCTGGTGCCGCTCATCGAGCGGATCGAGGCCAACGGCGAGCCCCAGCCGAGCCCGTTCGACGGGACCTATCCCGAGGCGGACCAGCGGGCGGTCTCCGAGGCCGCGCTCGACGAGCTCGGCTACGACCGCGACCGGGGCCGGCTCGACACGGCGCCCCACCCGTTCATGTCGGGCAACCAGTTCGACGCGCGGATCACGACGCGCTACAAGGAGTCGGACCCGCTCGAGTCGCTCGGCTCGACGATCCACGAGTTCGGCCACGCGACCTACCAGCTCGGCCTCCGGGACGACAAGTACGCCAACCCGCTCGGCGAGCCCCGGTCGTCGGCGGTCCACGAGTCCCAGTCGCGGTTCTGGGAGAACCACGTCGGCCGGACGAGGCCGTTCTGGGAGCGGTTCCTCCCGACGTTCGTCGAGCACCACGGCCACGCCGACCTGACGGTCGACGAGGTGTACGGCGCGTTCAACCGCATCTACCCGGACAACCTGATCCGGGTCGAGGCCGACGAGCTCACCTACCACCTGCACATCATCCTGCGATCGGAGGTCGGCCGGGCGTTCGTCGAGGGCGACATCGGGGTCGACGAGATCCCGCAGGTCTGGAACGAGAAGATGGACGAGTACCTCGGCGTCGTGCCCGAGACCGACGCCGAGGGCTGCCTGCAGGACATCCACTGGACGACCCGGTTCGCCGCGTTCCACGGCTACACGCTGGGGTCGGTGCTGGCCGCCCAGCTCGACCACGCGCTCCGGGCGGACCTCGGTGACGTCGACGCGCTGATCCGCGACGGCGAGTACGGCCCGATCCGGGAGTGGATGACCGAGCAGGTCCACCGCCACGGCTGCCGGTACCCGACCGGCGAGCTCGTCGAGGTGGCCACCGGCGAGCCGCTGACGGCGGACTACTTCATCGAGTACGCCACCGAGAAGTTCGAGGCGCTGTACGGGCTCTGAGCCCGCCGGCCTAGAACGGTCCCTCGGCTTCGGGCTCGGCCGTTCGGGCCGCCGCCTCCGGCTCGGCGGGCCGCTCGCGGATCGCCAGCAGCCGGTCGTAGGGGACGAAGTCGCGTCCCTCCTCGGTGGCGAGCCAGCAGCCGCTGTCGTAGTAGTCGATCCGCTCGGTCTCGACCGGGCTCTCGACCCCGAGCTCCTCCGCGACGGCCGCCTCGAGGTGGACCTCGTACCGGTGGGTGGTGGGTTCGTTCGACATGGCGTCCGAGACATGGTCCCCGGAGGGCTTCAACGGCCGCGGTCGCTCCCGGTTCGTGGGAACGTCCTCGGGGATCGATCGGGCCCGAACCCTGACGGGCGCCGTTTCTGTCGTCGGGCCGACGCCAGTAGGGTTAAGTAGTGGTATGTCATAGCGTACCACGTATGGCCTCCGCGCCGACCGACGACGTCTTCGACCGGTTCCTGACGTCCCGGGGTCACGAAGTCCCACAGTCCTGGGAGCAGTCGTTCAACAAGAAACAGTGTCCGGAGTGCGGCGGGCTCCACGAGCTCGGCGCGTCGTCGTGTACGGTATGCGGCTGGCCGGGGCCGGCCGACTGAGGACCCGAGCCAGCCCGTCACGACCACCCTCGTTCGGCGACCCGATGCCCAGCGCCTGCCACGGCCGAGCGGCGCCCCATCGATCGCCGCCTGACCGCTCCATGGCGGCCCGTTTTCCCGCAGACGGAAGCCACACGGTTTATCCCGCTGGGTCCCCTGTCGCGGTTTAATGAGCCAGGCCGACGACACGCCCGTGACCCGCCTCTTCGGCGGCCCGGGCAGCGGGAAGACCACCGCGCTGCTCGACCGGGTCGAGACGATGCTCGACGAGGACGGGGTCGAGATGGACGACCTCCTGCTCGTCTCGTACACCCGGGCGGCCGCCGCGGAGGTTCGCGAGCGGCTCGCCGAGCGCCGCGACGTCACCCCGCGGTCGCTCCGGGGCAACGTCGGGACGATGCACGCGACGGCGTACAACCTGCTGAACCTCTCGCGGGGCGACGTCGTCGACGAGTCCGACAAGGAGGAGTTCTGCGAGAACTTCGGCCTGGACTACGAGGACGAGTACAAGTCCGGCGGCCGGCGGACGGCCCGCTCGACGGCGATCGGGAACAAGATCATCGCCACCAGCCAGTGGCTCCAGCGCACCAACCGCGAGGTCGCCGACTGGTACGACGTCCCGTTCCACTGGAACGTCGAGGAGGTCCGGCTCCCGCCCGACATCGACCCCCACGCCCAGGAGGGCAACAAGTACACGCCGACCTGGACGTCCGACGACGACCGGATCAGCGTCCCCGAGGCCATCCGCGGCTGGCGGGCCCACAAGGGCGAGGAGGGCCTGGTCGGCTTCGCCGACATGCTCGAACGGGTCGCCCAGCGCTCGCTCGTCCCGTCGGTCGACCACCTGGTCATCGACGAGTTCCAGGACATCACGCAGCTCCAGTACAGCGTCTACGAGGAGTGGAAGCCCCACATGGACCACGTCCTCATCGCCGGGGACGACGACCAGGTCGTCTACGCCTGGCAGGGCGCCGACCCCCGGCTGCTGCTCAACGAGGGCGGCGAGGACGTCATCCTCGACAACTCCTACCGGCTGCCGTCGAACGTCCTCCACGTCGTCCAGCGCGTCATCCGCCACATCGACGAGCGCCAGGAGAAGGACCTCAAGCCGCGCATGGAGGGCGGCGACGTCGAGTTCCAGGACGCGTGGTCGGTGCTCGACCTGGTTCGGGACGTCCGGAACGCCGTCGAGACCACCGACGGCTCGGTGATGGTGCTGTTCCGGGCCCGATACCAGATGTTCGACTTCATGGACGAGTTCGTCACCTCCGGCATCCCGTTCAGCGTGATGACCGACGGCCGGATGTGGACCGACCGGCTCGGCGACTACGCCGACGCGGTGGCGAACTTCCAGGACGGCGAGCCGCTGACGGGGCTGCAGGCCCGGCGGCTGGCCGACATGCTGGTCGACTCCGCGTTCGGCTCGAACGAGCGCGACGCGCTGTTCGACGCCATCGACGACCTCCAGGAGGCCCAGGGCGTCGACGATCTGGCCGAGATGGAGGTCGACCCGTCGTTCGTGCGCGATCACGCGCCGTTCATGCCGGACCGGGCGTCGGCGGCCGACATGGTCCGGAAGGTCACGAAGTTCCAGAAGACGGGGCTTCGGTCGTTCTTCGCGAACGGCTACAAGGACGAGCCGAAGGACCGCGTCCGGGTCGGCACCATCCACTCCGCGAAGGGCCGCGAGGCGGACCACGTCTACGTCGCCACGGACCTGACCGAGAAGGTCGTCGAGCACATGGCCTCGACGGCGCCGGAGGGCGCCGTTCCCGAGGGCGTCGAGTTCACGCCGACCTCGAACCCCGTGCCGGTGCTGACCGACAACGAGCGCCGCGTCTTCTACGTCGGCATGAGCCGTGCCCGCGAGCGCCTGGTCGTCATGGAGAACCTCATCGGCGGCGCCCCGACGCTCCCGATCGACGTGCTGCTCTGTAACGAGCTCCGGGACGACCTCTCGCTCGAGGACCTGCTGGCCGAGACGCTCGAGGCGCCGGCGACGGCGCCGTCGACCGACTGAGCCAGGCCGCTCACTCCTCGGGATCGCCGGCGACGCGCTCGGCCGCCGCCTCCGCCAGGTCGGCGGGGTCGAGCGGGTTCGTGAGCCACCACTGGAGGAACAGCATCAGCGCGCCCAGCGCGAGGAAGGCGCCGCCCATGAGGGTCCGGCCCTCGACCAGCGACTCGGCGCCGAAGAACAGCAGCGGCGCGGCGAAGGCGAGGACCGCGGCCAGCTGGAGGGTGCCGATGACCCCGGGCGCGCGCATGCCCCGACGTCCGGGCGGTCTGGGCAAAAGGGCGCCGCTTGGCGGGGACGCCCGGGCATGGGCCGACCGTGCCGTGGCCGGGCGGGCGGCGGTGACGGAACGCTTTCGGCCCCCGGCGCGGTAGCCGTCGCCATGTTCACCGGCATCGTCGAGGCCGTGGGGGAGGTGACGGCGGTCGACGCCGACGACGACGGCCGCCGGCTGACGGTCGCCGCCCCGTTCGCCGACGCGCTGTCGCCGGGCGAGAGCGTCAGCGTCTCGGGGACCTGCCTCACCGTCGAGGCCGCCGCCGAGGGGACGTTCGCGGTCTTCCTCGCCTCGGAGACGGTCGCGCGGACGGGTCTGGGCGACCTGACGGCCGGCGACGGCGTCAACCTCGAGCGGGCGATGCCGGCGGACGGGCGGTTCGACGGCCACCTGGTCCAGGGCCACGTCGACGCGACGACCGAGCTGCTCGACGTCGAGCCCGTCGGCGAGGACTGGACGTTCACGTTCGCGATGCCCGAGGGCCTGGAGCGCTACATCGTCGAGAAGGGCTCGATCGCGCTGGACGGCGTGAGCCTCACGGTCGCCGACCGGCTCGACGACCGGTTCACCGTCGCGATCATCCCGACGACCTACCGGGAGACGACGTTCGACGAGCGCGAGCCGGGCGACCGGCTCAACGTCGAGGTGGACGTGCTCGCGAAGTACGTCGAGCGCCAGCTGGCCGAGCGGCCCTGAGTCAGGCGGCGGCGCCGGTGGCGTGGAACGCGTCCCCGTAGCGCCGCAGCTTCCGGAGCAGGATCCAGAGGAAGAGCCCGTCGTAGACGACGACGAAGCCCAGGAAGGCCACTCCCGGGCCGATCCCGAGGCCCGAGCCGGCCACCAGCCCGGGCAGGACCGTCACCGAGATGTTGTACAGCCCGTGGATGAACGCGGCGACGAGGATGCCCTTGACGACGATGGGCCCCGCGTTCTCGCGGTTGTACTTCGCGAGGCCGAGGTAGTAGCCCGCGAAGGCGGAGTAGATGACGTGGCCCGGCCCGGCGAAGGTCCGCACCGCCGCCGTCGGCAGCGCGGCATCGAACAGGGCCGCGGTGGTGCCCGCCGACTGGGCGGCCTGGAGGAACTGCTGGCTGATGAACAGCGCGTTCTCGATGGTGGCAAAGCCCAGGCCGGCGGCGGCGCCGTACACCGCGCCGTCGACGACGGCCCGGAACGAGTCGCTCCGGTAGGCGTGCAGCCGGATCGCGAGCCACTTCACCGTCTCCTCGACCGGCCCGACGACGAGGAAGAAGAACAGCGCCATCCCGACGAGGCCGAAGCCGCGGAACGCCGGCTCGGCGGCGGCGTTGAGCACGGCGGCGAAGCTCGCGAACAGGATGCCCAGTAGAAACGTCCCGACGAGCAGCCCCAGCGGCTCGCGCCCGGTGACGTCCGACCGCCGGACGTAGGCGGCGATGACGGCCGCCGGCACGACCGAGAGCGCGATGAACACCGCGATGGCGGGGTTCGACGCCGCGGCGGCGCCCATGAGGGCGAACTGGCTCAAGAGGATGACCAGCGCGAGCAGGACGACCACGCTCCGGGTCGTGGTGACCAGGAGGCGGTAGACGCGGACGGACTGGCGGTCGACCCAGGTCCGGGGCTCCCAGGTCGCGATGTCGTAGAGGTCCCGCCCGTCGTCGCTGGCGGCCTCCACCGGGTCCCGACCGTCGGCCATGCCCGCCGTTGCCCGCCGGGCCGTATCAGGCTATTGTCTCCAGGGGCCGGACCGGCCGACGTTATGGGCCCCCGGGGGCTATCGCCGGTCGACGCATGCCCCGGGTCCGGCTTCGCGGCATCTACGCTACGGCGCTCACCGAGCGGCTGAGCGGCCCCCTCGAGGTCGTCGACCCCTCCGACGCCATCGCCGGCCGGTTCGACGCCGCGTTCGGCGCCGGCCCGCCCGAGGTGGCGCTGACCGACGCGCCCGACCGCCGGGGGTCGGGCTCACCGGGGCGCCGTCGGCCGTCGAGGCCGTCCGGGGCGAGCTGACGGCCGTCGCCCGTGACGCGCTGGCGTGGACCGACCCGGCCCCGCGCGCCGCGACGTTCGAGGCCACGGTGACCGAGCCGCTCGGGAGCGGCGCGGTGGTCGACCTCGGCCCCCGCGAGGGGTTCCTGCCATACGACGTCGTCGACCGGCGGGTCGAGGCCGGCGACGAGTATCGCGTGCAGGTCCGCGAGCCCGCGCCGCCGTGGGCCGACCGGCGGCCCGAGGTCGCGACGGGACTCGAGGCTGGGGCGGGGCCAGTCACACTCGTGCGTGGTCGGGCGTCTCCCCGCGCGGAGGTCTCCGACGGGGAGCGGGCGAGCGAGCTGGTGCGGTCGCTCGACCTGCTCTCGACCGACGTGCCCGAGGGCTGGACGGTCCGGTTCGAACGCGCGGCGGCCGACGCGACGATCGAGGTGCTCGACGAGGCGCTGGCGCTCGCGGCCGAGCGCGCCGCGGGGGTCCTCGGGTCGCTCGAGGACGGGGCGCACCCGCTCGCGACGGTTTGGGTCTGGTTCGGCCGGGAGTCCCGGTTCGCGCTCGACGGCGACCGCCGGGCGGCGACGACCACGATGCCGGGCCACCACCGGATCAAGGCGGGCGCCGCCGAGGCGAGCCCGGCCGTCGACCTGGTGGAGGCGCTCTGGGAGCACTACGGCGGCGAGCCTCTCGACGACGGCGGGTTCCCGTTCGAGGCCGTCGCGGACGGCTTCGGCCCCCGCGTCGGCGACCGGCTCGCCATCTCCCACGGCAAGCCCGACGGCCGGCGGTTCGCGCTCGGCGTCGGCGAGGTGACCGAGCGCGACGGGGCGACCGTCACCGTGCGCCGCGGGATGACTGCGGGCGGCGCCTACGACGGCCTCGGGGTCGAGCGTGCCGCCGACGATGTCGCGGTCACCCGCCTGACCGAGGGGAAGTGGTGGTACCCGACGGTCTACCGCGACGACTCGGGCGAGGTCAAGGGCACCTACGTCAACGTCTGCACGCCGGTGGAGCTGTTCCCGGACGCGGCGACCTACGTCGACCTCGAGGTCGACGTCGTCAGGCACGCGGACGGCCGGGTCGAGCGGCTGGACGACGACGAGCTCGACGCGGCCGTTTCCTCGGGCCACGTCCCCGAGCCGCTGGCGGCGAAGGCCCGCGAGGTCGCGTCGTCGATCGAGCGCGGTCTCGACGGGTGAGCGCCGCCGGGTTCAGCGGCCGAACTCATCGAGCACCGACCGGAGCTTGCCCGTCGAGAGGTTCCGGCCGGAGACCTGGATGACGACGGTCTCGCCGGCGAGCTCCTCCCCGAGGGCCCGCGCGCCGGCCACCCCGGCGGCGGCCGCGCCCTCGGCGAGGACGCCATCGCGGTCCAGCAGGTCGAAGATCCCCCGCCTGAGCTCGCGGTCCTCGACGGTCAGGAAGTCGGCAAGCCCCTCGCGGAGGATCCCCATCGTCACCGCAAAGGGCGTCCGCGTCGCGAGCCCCTCGGCGAAGGTCTCGGTGGCGGCCTGGGGCTCGAGGTGCCCCTCGTGGAACGCGCGATGGAGCGCGTCCGCGCTCGCCGACTGGACGCCGATCACCCGGGCGCCGGCCAGCCGCCCGGCGGTGAGGCAGTAGCCCGAGGCCCCGCTGCCGCCGCCGACCGGCACCAGCACGGTGTCGACCTCGGGCCGGTCCTCGACGACCTCGAGGCCGGCCGTGGCGACGCCGGCGACCAGCCGGGGTTCGTTCGCCGAGTGGACGTACCGGAACCCCTCGGCCTCGGCCAACGCCTCGGCGTGTTCGCGGGCCTCGTCGAAGTCCCGCCCGTGGTGCTCGACCGTCGCGCCGTAGCGCTCGATGGCGGCCACCTTCGCGGGGTTCGCCTCCTCGGGGACGATGATCCTGACGGGCACGTCGGCGACCCGGCCGGCGTAGGCCACCGACTGGCCGTGGTTGCCCGTGCTCGCCGCGATGAGGCCGACGTCGTGGAACTCGGCCGGGAGGTCGTGGACCAGGACGAGCCCGCCGCGGACCTTGAACGCGCCCGTCGGCAGCGTGTCCTCGCGTTTGAGGTAGACCTCGGCCTCGAGCTCCGCCGAGAGGGGCTCGCTCCTGACGAGCGGCGTCCGCGGGAGGTGCCGGCCGACGACCGCACGGGCCGCGTAGACGTCCGCGAGCGTCGGGGGCGTCAGGTCGTGGTAGTCGAACACCGTCGTCGCGTCCGGCGACTCGACGGGCTGGTGGGCCGGCATGGTCCACCCCTCGGCGCCGGGCGCCTTGAGCGTTGAGCCCGGCCCGTCAGCGCTCGAGGCCGCCCTGGGCCGCCAGCGTCAGCGCCCCGCGGAGCACGGCGTCGTCGCCGTGGGCCGCCGGACCGATCGTCGGGACCGCCAGCATGGTGTGTTCGTCGACAGCGGCGGCGAGCGGTTCGAGCACCAGTCCCGGGTTCTCGAGGGCGACCGAGCCACCGACGGCGATCCGATCGGGCGCGTACGCGTGGACGAGGTCCGCCACGCCGATCGCGTTGTAGCGCTGGACGGCCCCGACCACCCGGTCGGCCAGCGGGTCGTCGCCGACGGCCGCGAACACGTCGGGCGCCGGCGGCCCCTCGTTCCCGATGGGCAGCGAGCTGTCGACGCCGTCCTCGGCGAGGTCGCGGGCGAGCCCGGGGATCGCGGCGCCCGAGCAGTAGGCCTCCCAGTGACCGGCGCCCCCACAGCCACAGGTCCGGCCGCCGGGCTCGACCACCAGGTGGCCCACCTCGGCCGCGTTGCCCGCCCGGCCCCGGAGCACGTGGCCGTCGACCGCGACCCCCGCGCCGATCCCGGTCGAGAGCGTGAGGTAGACGAGGTCCGTGGCGGGGCCCTCGGCCGCGGCCCGCTCGCCGACGAGCCCCGCGACGGCGTCGTTCTCGACGTAGACCCGCGGGTGGCCGAGCAGCGCGATCAGGACGTCCTGGAGGGGGATCCGGTCGACGCCCGGCGAGGTTCGGGGGCCGGACGACCGTGCCGGCGGCGCGGTCCAGCGGGCCGATGCTCCCGACGCCGACGGCGTCGAGGCCGGCCATCGAGTAGCCGGCACGCTCGGCGGCGGCCTCGAGCGCCTCGGCGGCCGCCCGGGCGACCGCCGTGCCGTCGCCGGTCGGCGTCGCCGTCCGCTCGGTCGCCGTCGGCTCGCCGGCACCATCGGCCACCGCGGCCCGGAGGTTCGTCGCGCCCAGGTCGACGCCGCCGACGAGGGCCATGGCGGCTCAGTTCCCCGACTGCTGGGTGGGCAGCTGCGGGATGAGCCACGACAGGAAGGCGTCCTGGCTGCGGGACTGCAGCCAGACCCGGCCGGGCCCCTCGAACTCACAGACCAGCCCCTCGCCGCTGAACAGCGTCGACTTCAGGCCGCCGACCCGGCGGACGTCGAACGACGCCGAGCCCTCGAACGCGACGATGTGGCCCGTGTCGACCGTGTACCGCTCGCCCGCGTCGAGGTCGCGCTCCTGGATGGCCCCGTAGGAGGCCAGGAACGTCGGCCCGGTGCCGGTCAGCGAGAGCAGGAAGAGCCCCTCGCTGCCGAAGAACGTCTTCGCGCCGCCGAACTCGGTGTCGAGGTCGATCGACGGCTCGGAGGCGAGGTACGAGCCCGACTGGACGTAGACGGTCTCGTCGTCGAGGTCGTGGCGGACGACGTCGCCGGGGAGCGGCGGGGCGAGCGACACCGAGCCGGCGCGCTCGGCGGTGAAGGTGTTCTGGAAGAACGACTCGCCGCCGAGCACCGAGCGCTTCAGCGAGCCGAGCAGGCCGCCGCTGGCGCCGGTCTCGACGTCGATGCCGTCGTCCTTGCCGACCATCGCGCCGGCCTCGGCGCGGACGGCCTCGCCGGCCTCGAGGTCGACGGTCAGCAGGGCGAAGGCGGGTCGGTGGTCGATGGTCGCGTCCATACCCCGCCGTGGGGGGCCCCGGGGAAGAAACTCGCGGCTCCGGCCTCAGTCCCGTCGGCACGGACTCGACCGGGCAGGGCGCCTCGAGCCGGCGATTCTGGACCGGCCTCCCGACGCCGACCAGCCGGCGATGGGTGGCTTCGAGGTCCACCTCCTCGAGTCGGGACCGCCGGCTCGATCAGCGCCTCCGCCAGGGGTTCGAGTTCGCGCTCGCCGCTCGCGGGGGTCGCCAGCATGGTCGTCTCGATGGGCCTATGCGGTCGGAGCAGCCGAGGGACGGTAACGCCCGCGAGACCGCCGGGCCCCACCCACGCTCCCCCATCACATGACCGACATCCTCGCCGTCTTCCGGGTCGAAGGCCCCACGATCGCGCTGACCGAGACCGTCGGCCACGACGGCTCGGCGATCGTCCACCCCATCCGCGGGGCCGGCACCGACCCGAGCGGCGACCGCCACCTGTTCTCGGTCCGGTCGGCCGATTTCGAGCGGTTCGAAGAGGGGCTCGCGGGCGACCCGACCGTCGACGCGTTCGAGCGCGTGGTCCGGCTCGGCGAGGAGGCGGTCTACTCGCTCCGGTACACCGAGCAGGCGGTGCTGTTCTCGACGGAGGTCGCCCGTCAGAACGGCGTCGTGCTCGAGATGGAGAACGAGGGGACGGCCTGGCAGTTCAAGAACTGGCTCCCCGACCGGGCGGCGGCCCAGGCGATCTGGGAGTTCGGCCGGGCCAACGACGTCGACGTCGAGCTTGTCCGGATCAACGAGTACGGGAGCGTCCTCGAGGGCAGCTACGGCCTCACGCCGGCCCAGCGCGACGCCGTGCTCGCCGCTCTCGAGCTGGGCTACTTCGACGAGCCCCGCGGCGTGACGCTCGAGGGGCTCGCCGAGGAGCTCGACATCTCCGAGCCGTCGGCCAGCCGGCTGGTCCGGCGGGGCCTCAAGCGGCTGCTGACGGCGACGCTCGCCGAGTCCGACGGGTAGCCGTCGCTCGGCGGCACGAAAACGGTAGAAGGGGGCGAACGGGGTCGCTTACTCGCCGCTCAGCCAGATCTCGGCCTGCCGGCGGAACGGCTTCGTGACGAAGCGCTCGACCGGGCCGGGCTCGGTGTTCGGCTGGAAGCCGGCGGGCAGGTAGCTGTCGATCGTCGTCGTGGGGGATTGCGTGCTCATGATGCAGTTGGATAGAGGCAGGCCGGCCCCCTGAGGGTTCGCGACAACCCCCTAGCCCCTTTAAGAGGGGGCGCCAATCGGGCGCCCGAACCACCGCGGCAGTGATGACCCCGGCGGCCGTCGGACGGGCCATGAGCGACGGAGGCGAGCTCGAGGGCCGGACCGCGATGGTGACCGGGAGCGCGAAGGGGGTGGGCCGCGCGATCCTGCTGGCGCTCGCGGAGGCCGGCGCCAGCGTCGCCGTCCACTACCACTCCAGCGAGGGGCCCGCCCGGGAGACGGCGACGGCCGCGCTCGAGCGCGGCGCGCCGACGACCACGCTGACCCAGGGCGACGTCACCGACCCCGAGGCCGTCGACGGCCTGTTCGACTCGGTCGAGGAGACGCTCGGGCCGGTGGACGTGCTCGTGAACAACGTCGGGGACTTCGCGCCCGTCCGCTGGGACGAGCTCGACTACGCGACCTGGAACCGCGTCCTCGAGACCAACCTGAACGGCACCTACCTCTGCTCGAAGCGGGCGCTCGGGCCGATGCGCGAGGCCGGCTGGGGCCGGATCGTCAACATCGGCTACGCGGGCGCCGACCGCGGGCTCGTGAGCCCGAAGAACTTCCCGTACTTCGTCGCGAAGGCCGGCGTCCTGATGTTCACCCGGATGCTGGCCGCCGACACCCAGGCCGACGGGGTCACGGTCAACGCGGTCTCGCCGTACGTCGTCGAGAACTCCGATCGGTTCCCCGAGGAGCTGCCCCGTGGTCGCCCAGCCGAGTTTGCCGACCTCGCCGGCGCGGTGGGCTACTTCGCGAGCGACGCGGCGGGGTACGTCTCGGGCGCGAACCTCGAGGTCGCCGGGGGCTGGCTCCCCGAGGACGTCTGAGCGGCGGGCGTGACTACGTGCGTCCGTGGATCAGCCCGGCCAAGGCAGCCCGAGTCCCAGCCCCTCGGCTGCAGCGGGTTCGGACGGTGCTGGACCGGCTCGGGCTGCGATGGCCGACCAACCGGCCGCGGTCGTTCGGGATCCCTTCGTGCCGACCGATGAACCGACGGTCCCCACGATGACGAGCGCATGCGTGAGCCGGGGCTGGACCGCTTCGATGCCTCGAATCTCGGGGACACCGAGGCGGACCGACGTACGCGTCTGGCGCGATTACGGGGCCCTGGAACCCCCCACGAACGGCTCCCGAAGGGGTGGTGCCGTCACGGGCGCCGGGGGAACCGTTTACCTCCCCCGTCTGTGTGGGCCGGGACATGGCCGAGGACGACCCGTTCGAGCCGGTGTACACGTTCTTCTTCGCGTGGTTCGGGTTCACCCTGGCCGTCTTCCCGCTGGTCGCGACCGTCGACTCCTCGGTGTTCGACGGCTCGCTGAGCGGCCCGGTCGTGCTCGCGATCAGCATCGTGACGACGTTCCCCGCCGGCATCGAGTTCGTCTTCTCCGACCGGGAGCCCCGTCGCGTCGGGAAGTTCGTCGGCGTCTTCGTCGCGCTCTACTTCGTCGCCATCCTCGCCCAGGCCAGCGTCTACGTCGCGATCGGCGTCGACGAGACCATCCCGGTCCTCGAGTTCGCGGTGCTGTTCGCGACCTACGTCGCCGCCTACGTGCTCGTCTACCGGGGCGGCCTAGCGCGGGTCCGCGCCGCGCTGACCCGGTGAGCCCCGGGCTCAGCCGCCGTCGGCGAGCTCCCCGTCGCCGAGGGCGTGCTCGGGCTCGAGCCAGGTCACCGGGATGTCGCGCTCCCGGGCGTACGCGATCTCCGAGCGGGTGCTGTCGCCGACGTAGCCGTCGACGTTGATGACGTGGACGCGGTCGGCGAGGTCGATCTTGCGCTTGTGGACGGCGTCGAGGCGCTCCTTCTCCGCGCCCGAGATCGCGACCGATTCGCCGTCGGCGTGGCCGAAGAACGCCACGGAGAGCACCACCGCGCCCTCGAGCGTGAGGCGCTTGTTCTCCGCGCGGTAGGCCTCCTTGAACCGGGTGCTGCCACAGAGGCAGACCACCTCCGGGAAGGCCGGGTCGGCGCGCTCCATCGGCCCGGACTGCGCGCATCCGGGCCAAAAGGCTGGCGGCGCCCGACGACTTTCAGTTTCACTCCGCTTGGCGCCCCCTTAATCGGGCGCCTCGAGATGGCCCGTCCATGAGGCCAGGGCCCGGGCTGAGGGTACCGCCGACCAGCCGACCGCCCGCCGTGGGGGTGGCCTGATGGCGTCCCGTGGCGACGCGATCCAGGAGCAACGCCAGGTCGTCGAGACCGGCGACGTCGTGGTCGTCTGCGGGCTGCCGGGCGTCGGCAAGTCCACCGTCTCCCGGGCGATCGCGGACGCCGTCGACGGCGTCGTCCTCCGCACGGACGTCATCCGCCAGGAGATCGTCGAGAACCCCGTCTACACGGCGGCGGAGAAGCGCCGGGTGTACGACGAGCTGTTCGAGCGCGCCCGCGAGCACGCCGGCGAGGGTCGGACCGTCGTCCTCGACGGCACCTACCGGCGGCGGACCTACCGCGACCGGGCCCGGGACCTCGCCGCCGAGCTCGACACCGGCTTCGACCTCGTGAACGTCCGGTGTGACGAGGCGGTCGTCGAGGACCGCATCGCCGCCCGCGAGGACGACGCCAGCGAGGCCGACTTCGCGGTCTACGAGCAGTACCGCGACTCCTTCGAGCCCTTCGTCGGCGACCACCTGACCGTCGACAACTCCGGCGACCTCGAGACCACCCGCCGGCAGGTCGCCCAGCTGTTCTGACCGAACGTTCAAGCGCCCGGCCGTCCCGCCCCCGAACATGCACCCGCGCGCCGAGGAGTTCGCGGCGGCCGCCGCCGAGCGCTACGGCTTCGAGGTCGACGTCCACGAGTTCCCCGAGGGCACCAAGACCGCCGAGGACGCGGCCGCGGCGATCGGCTGCGACGTCGCCCAGATCGCCAGCAGCCTCGTCTTCGTCGCCGACGGCGAGCCCGTGGTGGTCGTCACCAGCGGCGCGAACCGGGTGAGCGAGGACCGGCTCGGCGCCGCGCTGGACGCCGACGAGGTCCGGATGGCCGAGCCCGAGGAGGCCCGCGCGGCGACCGGCTGGGCCATCGGGGGCGTCCCGCCCTTCTGTCACGAGTCAGAGCTCCGCGTGCTGGTCGACGAGACGCTGCTCGAGCACGAGGAGGTCTGGGCGGCGGCCGGCACGCCGGAAGGCGTCTTCCCGATCGCCCCGGACCGGCTGGTGGCGATCGCGGACGGCGAGCCCGCCGCCGTGGCGTCCTGATCCCGAACGGGCCGGTCAGTCGACGGGGACGGCGCGCGTGGCGGTGGCCTTGAACGTCGCCACCGCCTCGCGGCCGGGCTCGAGGCCCAGCCGCTCGACGCTCGCCAGCGTCACCAGCGCGGCGAGCTCGGCGCCGCCGTCGAGCGACACGGTTACCGTGGCGACCGTCTCGCCGGCGTCGACCTCGGCCACGGTCCCGGCGAAGCGGTTCCGGGCGCTGGTGCCGTCGTCCGCGGGCGTCTCGCCGGGCGCGGTCAGCGTCACGGCGTCGGCCCGGACGCTGACCTCGACGGCCGCGGCGTCCGGCGGCGCGAGCGCGCGCACCGTCCCGACGGGGGTGTCGACGGAGGCGAGCTCGCCGTCGCGGTCGACGACCTCGCCGGCCAGAACGGTGTGGGGAGCGCCGGCGACGCCGGCGAACTCGGCCCGGAGGCGGTCGAAGCGGGCGAGCAGGTCCCGGGCGGCGTCGGTGAGCTCGCTGCCGCCCCCGCCGGCGCCGCCGCGGCGGCGCTCGACGAGCCGCCCGAACGCCTCCTCCAACGCGACGACCCGGCGCTGGGCGTGGGCGAACGACCGGCCGAGCGCCTCGACCGCGGCGTTCAGCGAGCCGTGCTCGTCGACGGCCCGGAGCAGCGCCGCGTCGCGGGCGTCGAAGCCGGTGTCGCCGCGGCCCAGGCGGGCCTCGAAGCCGGCCCGGGACGGGCGGTCCAGCTCGCCGTCGTCGGTCACGCCACCGTCGCCTCCTCGACCAGCAGCTCGCCCTCCACGAACCGCCGGGTGCGGGGGTCCTCCGGGTCCTCGAAGAACTGCTCGGGTGGGCCGACCTCGACGAGCTCGCCGCCGAGCAGCAGGCCGACGCGGTCGGAGACCCGCCGGGCCTGGTGCATGTCGTGGGTCGCGACGAGCACGCCGACGCCGCGGTCGGCGGCGCGGCCGATCGCCTCCTCGAGCACCGCGGTGTTCCGAGGGTCGAGGTTCGACGTCGGCTCGTCGAGCAGCATCATCGCCGGGTCGACGGCGAGCGCCCGGGCGAACGCCACCCGCTGGGCCTCCCCGCCGGAGAGCGTCAGCGCGTTCCGGTCGGCCGCGTCGGCCAGCCCCACGACCTCGAGGGCCTCGGTGACGGCCGCGGGCCGGTCGTCGCCGAGCCAGGCCGCGAGCCGCGCGCGGAGCCGGTCGCCCCAGTCGGCCCGCACCCGCAGGCCGTAGGAGACGTTCGTCGCCACGGGGGCGTTGAACAGGCTGGGCTCCTGGAAGGCCATGGCCGACCGCCGGCGGAGCTCGAGCCGTTCGGCCTCAGGTCGGGCCCAGACGTCCGCCCCGTCCCAGGTGACGGTCCCCGCGTCGGGCCGGCGGAACAGCGCGAGCAGCCGCAGTAGCGTGGTCTTCCCCACCCCCGAGGGGCCCACTACGGTGACGACCTCGCCGGGTCTCACCTCGAGGGAGATGTCGTCGAGCACCCGGCTGTCGTCCAGGACGACCGAGACGCCGTCGGCGGCAAGGGTCACGGCCGACCCTCCCCCCGGCCCCGGCGGCGGAACCAGGCGCCGAGGCCGTTCACGAGCAGCACGAGCGTCAGGAGGACGAGCCCGAGCGCCAGGCCGGTCTCGTAGCGGCCCTGGCGGGCCTCGACGGTGATGGCCGTCGTGAGCGTCCGGGTGTAGGAGGTGCCGTCGCTGTAGACGATGTTGCCGCCGACGATGAGGATCGAGCCGACCTCGCTGATGGCGCGCCCGAAGCCCGCCAGCACGGCCGTCACCATGCCGTAGCGCGCCTCCTTGATGACGGTGAGCCCGACGTCGAGGCGCGTGCCGCCGAGCGCGTAGGCCGCGTCGCGGACCGGCTGGTCGACGCCGGCGACCGCCGAGAGGCTCACGCTCGTGATGACCGGCGTCGCGAGCACGAACTGCGAGATGATCATCGCCCGCGGGGTGAACGCCAGGTTGAGCGCGCCGAGCGGCCCGCTCGCCGAGAGCATGATGAGCACGAGGAGGCCGACGACGACGCTGGGGAAGCCCATCCCGGTGTTGATGACCGTCGTGACGGCGGCCTTGCCGGGGAACTCGGCGAAGGCGATCCCGACGGCCAGCGGGACGCTGACGAGCGTCGAGATGGCGACGGCGGTGAGGCTGACCTGCAGCGACACCGCGATGGTGCTGCCGAGGTAGGTCGACTCGACCCCGGGGAGGCCGAGGAGGCCGAGCGCCGCCGACGCGGCGGCCGCCGCGAGGGTCGCGAGCACCAGCGCCGGCGAGAGCATGGACACGGTTCGTCAGTAGTCCCTGGGTACCAACGTTTCGACCCCGTGGCGGTAGCGCAGGTCGCCCCGCGAGCGCGAGGCGGAGCCGCCGCCCCCGTAGTCCCGGGGGACGTACTCCGCGAAGTCCGGGTCCTCGGTCAGCGCGTTCGGGAAGAACAGCTGGGAGCCGTTGGCCGTGTAGTGCTGGATCATCGACTGGCCCTGCGGGCTCGTCAGGAAGCCGACGTAGGCCATCGCCGCCTGGTAGTTCACGTTCGAGTGCACGGCGGGGTTGACCGCGATCACGCCGTAGGGGTTCTTCAGCAGCACCGGCCCGCCCTTCAGCGGCCCCTGGACGTGCACGACGAGGTCGATCTCCGTCCGCATCGAGCGGAAGGTCCCGCGGTCGGCCAGGGTGTAGGCGTCCGTCTGGCTCGACTGCACCAGCGTGTCGCCCATGCCCTTCCCGATCTCGCGGTACCAGTTGCCGGCGGGCTCGACGCCCGCCTCGGCCCAGATGGCCTGCTCCTTCTTGTGGGTCCCCGAGTCGTCGCCCCGGGAGAGGAACGTCGCCTCCGCGTTCGCGATGGTCTCGAACGCGCCGGCCGCGCTCTCCATGCCCTCGATCCCCGCCGGGTCGCCCTCGGGGCCGACGATGACGAAGTCGTTGAACATGACGTCCCGACGGTTGACGCCCACGCCGTCGCGGAGGAACTGGTCCTCCGCGCCCCGGGCGTGCACCAGGATGGCGTCCGCGTCGCCGTCCCGGGCGGTCCGGATGCTCGCGCCGGTGCCCTTCGGGATGGCCTTGACCGTCAGCCCGTACTGGCGCTCGAAGGCCGGGTGGATGGCCTTGAGCAGGCCGGTGTCCCACGTGCTGGTCGTCGTGGCGAGCACGAGCTCGTCGTCGCCGATCCGCCCGTCGCCGCCCGCCCTCGTCGCCGTGACGCTCCCGTCGGTCCGTGTCGACCCGGGCGCGGCGCCGGCGCAGCCCGTCAGCCCGACCGCGGTCCCCGCGGTCACGGCCTGGAGGAACCGCCTCCGTTGTGTCGTCATAGATATAACGACGCGCAGCCGGCCATAAGTCTAGGGTTCCGTCGCTCGGCGGGGCGGGTCGCGGCCCCGCGAGCTCGCCGCGCTCACTCCTCGGCGCCGAGCCGCCAGAGCGCGCGATAGAGCGTCCAGAGCGTGCAGTCGAGCCGGTCGGCGACCGCCCGGGCGGCCTCGAGGTACGCCCCGTAGTCCTCGGGCGTCAGCGGGTCGGGGACGGGGCCGTCGAGCTCGCCGGCCGCCGCGAGCGCGCGCCACTCGCGGTCGCTCACGACGAGGTACTGCTCGGGGTCGAGGAAGAGCAGGAACGCCGAGGCGACGCCGACGTCGACGCCGGCGAGCCCGGTCAGCGCGTCGAGGGCCTCGAGGTCGTCGTCGGCCCCGGCGGCCGCCGCGAGGGCGTCCCGGACCGCCTCGTAGTCGTTCTCGTCGTAGGCCGCCTCCCGCTCGCGGCGCTCGCGGTTCGGGACCTCGCCGAGGCGCCGGCGGTAGTACCACTGGACGACCCACTCGGCGTCGCGCCAGCCGAACTCGCCCGACGCGAGCGCCGGGCCGAGGCCCTCGATCTCCTCGGCCTCCACGGTGTAGAGCGGCTCCGACTCGGCGTAGGCTGCCGCGGCCTCCTCGACCGCGGCGCGGGTGAGCGTCATGCTGGCCCGGGCTTGGCCGGCCACCGCCCTGAACGTTGTCCCCTGGCGCCGTCTCCGGCCCGCTGGCGACCGAATCCGGCAGTCGTCGCCCGGTTCGCGCGCAGAAAGATACTTGCGACTGGCGGCACGAGAACGGGGGAAGGAGAGCCCACACGATGTCAACCGAAGACCAGGAGCCCGTCAAGACGATCTGTCCGTACTGTGGCGTCGGCTGTGGCATCTCGGTGATGCCCGGCGAGGAGCCCGGCGACATGCGGTTCATGCCCTGGGGCGACGCCCCGGTGAACGAGGGCCGCATCTGCATCAAGGGCGGCGCCGCCACCGAGGTGGTCGACCACGAGGACCGCCTGACCGACCCGCTCATCAAGGAGGACGGCGAGTTCCGCGAGGCCAGCTGGGAGGAGGCCTACTCGCGGATCGTCGACGAGCTCCAGCGCATCCGCGAGGAGCACGGCCCCGACGCGATGGGCTTCTTCGGCTCCTCGAAGACGATGAACGAGGAGAACTACCTCCTCCAGAAGCTCGCGCGGCGCTACGGCACCAACAACGTCGACAACTGCACCCGGATGTGCCACGCGTCGACGGTCTGGGCGCTGCGGACCAGCCTGGGCGCCGGCGCGATGACGAACAGCATGGAGGACCTCAAGAACGAGGCCGACGTCTTCTGGATCCAGGGCGCGAACCCCGGCGAGCAGCACCCCATCGCCAACTCGGTCTACTTCCGGCAGGCGGTGCTCGACGGCGCGACGGTCATCCAGGTCGACCCCCACGCCAACAAGACGACGCGGTCGTTCAAGATCCAGGAGGAGGACAACGACCACCAGCACCTCCAGCTCAACCCCGGGACCGACATCCCGCTGCTGAACATCGTCCTCAAGACGGTGCTCGAGAACGACTGGGTCGACGAGGAGTTCATCGAGCAGCGCACCGAGGGCTACGAGCACCTCGTCGAGACCCTCGAGGACTTCGACAAGGAGGCCGCCGCCGAGGAGTGCGGCGTCCCGCTCGAGGACATCGAGCTCGCCGCCGAGAAGTACGCCACTGCCGAGAACGCGGCCATCTTCACCGGCATGGGGATGAGCCAGCACACCTGCGGCGTCGACAACGTCCAGAACGAGATCAACCTCGCGCTCGTCACCGGGAACCTCGGCCGGGCGGGCACGGGCGTCAACCCGCTCCGAGGGCAGAACAACGTCCAGGGCACCTGCGACGTCGGCGCGATGCCGAACGTGCTCCCGGACTACCAGCTCGTCGACGACGACGAGGCCCGCGCGTCGGTCGAGGAGGTCTGGGGCTTCGAGGTGCCGTCCGAACCCGGGCTCACCAACGTCGAGATCTCCCACGAGGCCGGGAAGTCCGTCAAGGGGCTCTACATCATGGGCGAGAACCCCGTGATGAGCGAGCCCGACGGCAACAACGTCGAGAAGCGCCTCCAGGACCTCGAGTTCATGGTGGTCCAGGACATCTTCATGACCGAGACCGCCAAGTTCGCCGACGTCATCCTGCCGGCGACGACCTGGGCCGAGCGCGGCGGGACCGTCACCAACACGGACCGCCACGTCCAGCTCATGCGTGGGGTCCAGAAGGTTCACGAGAACACGAAGCACGACCTCGACATCCTCTGTGAGGTCGGCACCCGGCTGTTCGGCGAGGACGGCGGCTTCACCTTCGACGGCCCCGAGGAGGTCTTCGAGGAGATGCGCCAGGTCATGCCGAGCTACCACGGGATGACCTACGACCTGCTGGGCGAGGAGGGCATCCACTGGCCCTGCCTCGAGCCAGGCGACGAGGGCGACCCGTTCCTCTACGAGGACGAGTTCACGACCGAGAACGGGCTCGGCCAGATCGAGGGCGTGCGCCACCAGCCGCCCGCGGAGGTGCCCGACGAGGACTACCCGCTCATCCTCACCACGGCGCGGCTCGAGGAGCACTACAACACCGGCACGATGAGCCGGCGCTCGCCGACGCTCAGCCGCCAGCACCCCGAGAACTTCGTCCACGTCCACCCGAACGACGCCGACCGCTACGGCATCGAGGACGGCGACTACGTGAAGCTCACCTCCCGCCGGGGCGAGATCACCGTCAAGGCCGAGGTGACCGAGGACATCAAGGAGGGCTCGATCTGGACGACGCCGCACTTCGCGGCCGCCTCCGCGAACCGGCTCACGAACGACGTCCTCGACGACCGCGCGAAGATCCCCGAGTACAAGGCCGCCGCCGCGGAGATCGCCGTCGGCGTCGAGCCCAGCGACGACGTCGCCTCGGCGGACGACTGAACGGCCCCGCGGCCATCGGCTTCCCGCGCCGCGATGGGGAACGGTTTTGCCCGACTCGCCCCGAGCCCGGGCCATGGAGCTCGTCGAGGCGCTCGAGGCCCGCGAGGGGCTGACCTGCGTCGTCGGCGCCGGCGGCAAGAAGAGCACGCTGTACGCGCTCGCCGGCGCGATCGACCGGGCGGTCGTCACCGCCACCGTCCGCATCCCCATCTTCGACGAGCGGGTGGCCTCGGTGACCGCGACCGACGACCCGGTCGGCGCCGTCCGGGCCGCCGCGGGCTGGCCCGTCGGCGTCGTCGCCGAGCGCAACGGCGACCGGTACGAGGGCTACGAGCCCGCGGTCGTCGACCGGCTGGCCGACGCCGGCGTCGCCGACGCCGTGCTGGTGAAGGCCGACGGCGCCCGGACGCGGTGGCTGAAGGCGCCCGGCGAGCACGAGCCACGGATCCCGGCCGGCGCGGACGTCGTCGTGCCGATCGCCAGCGCCCGGGTGGTCGGCGAGCCGCTCGACGAGGCTCGCGTGCACCGCCCCGAGCGGGTGGCCGACGTCGCCGGGCTGGCGCTCGGTGACCGGCTTCGACCCGAGGACGTCGCGGCGGTGCTCGCGAGCGACGAAGGGGGCCTGGCCGACGTCCCCGAGGGTGCGACGGCGATCCCCCTGCTGAACATGGTCGACGACGCGGCCCTCGAGGCCACGGCCCGCGAGATCGCCGACGAGCTGCTCGCCCGGGCGGACGTCCCGCGGGTCGTCCTGACGCGGCTGCTCGACGAGGAGCCCGTCGTCGGCGTCGTCGAGCGGTGACGGCCTACTCGAACCCGGCCTGCGCTGCCTCGAACTCCTCGCGCGTGTTGAGGTTCTCGAAGGTGCGCCGGTCGGCGTGCTCTATGACCTCGGCCTCCGGCACCTCGACGACGTCGAGCCCCTCGAACGCCGCGATGATCTTCCGGTCGCCCCGGTCGATCGCTCGGTCGCAGCCCTGGACCATCGCCGGGTGCGCGGTAGACGGCCTGGGTGGTCTGGTACCAGCCGTCGCCGACCCGGGGGACCGCGGCGTCGTGGCCGGCGGCGCGGTCGAAGAGGTGCTCGAGGAGGTCGGGCTCGACGAACGGCATGTCGCAGGCGACCACGGCCGCGTACTCGGCGTCGGCGGCCGCCAGCCCCGTGCGGATGCCGACCATGGGGCCCTGGTCGGGCGCGGGGTCCGGCGCGTACTCGACCGGGAGGGCGACGCCGTCGAGGGCGGCCTCGATCGCGGCCCGCTGGTCGGCCCGGCCGTTGACGACCAGCTCGTCGACCGCGCCCACGAGCCGGTCGGCGACCCGGCGGATCATCGGGGTCCCGGCCAGCTCGGCGACGGCCTTGTCGGCCTCGCCGAACCGGGTCGAGCGGCCCCCGGCCAGGATCACGCCGGCGCGCATGGCCGCGGCTCGGGCCGCCCCGGCCTTGAGCGTTGGCAGTGGGGCGCCGCAGCCTCACCAGCTATGGCGCTGGAGCCCGTAGCGGCCGACGAGAGCCGTGCAAGAGGACTGCGGCGTCTGCGGCACGAGGGTGCCGTTCAGCGTCACCACCCACGTCATCCTCAACCCGGCCGCCGAGGAGGGAGTCCGCGACGGCTACGTCTGCGGGGACTGCTACGAGGCGCACTTCGCGGGGCTGTTCGCCGGGGACGAGGCCTCAGAGGAGTGAGGCGACCCGGTCCCAGTGGCTGCCCCGCCAGAACCACTGGTCGCAGTCGACACAGCGCCAGCAGTCGAACTCGCCGGGCGGCGGGGCGTAGGCCGGCCGCTCGGCGTCCGGGAGCGCCGGCTCGAGCCGCCCGTTACACCGCCCGCAACGGGTTGGGGTCTCGGGCAGCCGGAGCTCGAACCCGGCCGCCCGGAGCTCGCCGAGCTGGTCGGCGGGGTCGCGCTCGACCAGCAGCACGGCGTCCTCGAGCGACGCCGCCAGCTCGGCGTCCCGGGTGAGCAGGCGCCGGCCCTCCTCGCGAGCGAGCGCCCGGACCGCGTCGTCGGCCTCGACGCCCCGGTCGCCGGCGTACGCGGCGTCGTAGCCGCACATCCGGAGATAGACGGCCAGCTTCCCGAGCATGGTGTCGAGCACCAGCGGGTCGCTCTCCGGGGTCACGGGGCGGTCGGCGGCCATCGGCGTCGGCCATCCATCGGTGCCCGAGCGGCAAAACGCCCCGGGCGGCGTCAACAGCTAAGTGCCACGCGGGCGGCGTCGCGGCCATGCAGCACGGCCTCTGGCTCCGGAACACCGGCGAGCTCGACCCCGCCGCCCTCGTCGATCGCGCGGTCGACGCCGAGGCGGCCGGGTGGGACGGCGTCTTCGTCAGCGACTCGCTGCCCTACGGCGAGTACCCGGACCCCTGGGTGCTGCTCGGGGGGATGGCCGCCCGGACCGAGACGGTCACGCTCGGGACCTGGGTCGTGCCCGTCCCGCGGCGCGAGCCCTGGGAGCTCGCCGCGGAGCTGGCGACGCTCGACCGGCTCTCGGGCGGCCGGGTGCTGTTCGGCGCGGGTTTGGGCAACGACGACGAGTACCCCGCCTACGGCCGGCCGTACGACCCGCCGGCGCTGGGCGCCCGGTACGACGAGGCGCTCGAGGTCATCGACGGGCTGTGGGGCGACGGGCCGTTCAGCTACGACGGCGAGCACTTCACGCTCGAGGCGGCCACCGTCGAGCCGTCGCCCGTCCAGCAGCCGCGGGTGCCGATCCTCGCGGGGGCGTGGTGGCCCAACAGGAAGCCGATCCGGCGCGGCGCGCGCTGGGACGGCATCATGCCGTTCTGGACGTCGCTGGTCGGCGAGGACGGCGGCCCCCGCGGCGAGGAGGCCGTCGGGACGCCCACCGAGGAGCTGCGGGACTGCCTGACGTACTACCACGAGGTCGCCGACGAGCCGGGCGAGGTCCTCGTGCCGTGGCTCGACCCCGAGGAGCACCCCGACTACGCCGACGCGTGCGGGGAATACGGCGTGACGTGGGCGCTCTCGACGCTCGACCCCGCCGACGAAGCGGCCGTCGCGGCCGGTCCACCGACGTAACCGCCCCCGGCGGCGGGCCCGGGCGCCGTCGGGCCCGTAGCCCAATCCTTATTTCCGCCGACGGCCGAGCTGGCGGGGATGACGAGCCCGTCGGCGGCGGGGCTGCTCCGCGTGGACCTGACGGAGCGGACGGTCTCCACCGAGGCCCTGCCGGCCGACTGGCGCCGGCAGTACGTCGGCGGGAAGGGGCTCGCCGCGCGGGTGCTCTACGACGAGCTCGAGGCCGGGCGTCGACCCGCTCGGGCCCGAGAACGTCCTGCTGTTCGCGGTCGGCCCGCTCACCGGCTGGCTGCCCGGCGACGACCGGTACGCCGCGGTCACGAAGTCGCCCCAGACCGGCGGCTTCCTCGACACCTACGGCGGGGGGTCGTTCCCCGGGCGGCTGGCGGGCGCGCTCGACGGCCACCAGCTGCTGCTCGTGACCGGTGCCGCCGACGAGCCGGTCAGGATCGTGGTCGAGGCCGGCGAGGCGCGGATCGAGCCGGCCGACGACTGGTGGGGGCTCGACGCGGTCGAGCTCGGCTCGCGAGCGTCAGGCGCCTCGGTGGCCGGCATCGGCCCGGCCGGCGAGCGCCGAGTGACCTACGCCACCATCGCCTCCGACGGCGGCGACCACCACGCCGGCCGGGGTGGCGCTGGCGCGGTGATGGGCGCGAAGCGGCTGAAGGCCGTCGTGGCCCGCGGCGAGCCGGCGGCGCTGCCGACGGCGCTCGAACCGCTCCGCGAGCGCGCCGAGGCGCGGTATGCCGCGTCCGGCCCGGGCCGGTGGCACCGCTCGGGCGGCACGGCGGAATCGGTCGACTTCGCGGACGCCGTCGGCGGGCTGGCCACCCGGGGCTGGCGGTCGGGCCGGTTCGAGGGCGCCGAGGGCGTCGGCGTCGAGGCCGTGCGTGGCCAGGCCGCTACGAGGGAGCGCGACGGCGAGGACGTGCCCGGCGACTTCCGGATCGGTCTGGGCGAGAAGCTCCACCGGGGGGCCGCCGGCATGACGCTCGGCGCGGGGCTCGGCATCGACGACGCCGACGCCGTCGCCCGGCTGGAGGCGACGTGCGACCGGCTCGGCATCGACCTCGTCAGCGGCGGGAACGTCCTGGCCTGGCTGGTCCGGGCCGGCGAGGCGGGCCACCTCGACGCGCCGCTGACGTTCGGGGACCCCGACGGCGCCGAGCGCGCCCTCGAGGCCATCGCCGGCCGCGAGACGCCGCTGGCCGACGCCCTCGCCGATGGCGTCCAGGCGGCCGCGGCCCGGTTCGGGGGCGAGGGTCTCGTGCCGTCGGTCAAGGGGCTCGAGCTGCCGAACTACGACCCCCGCGCGGCCCCGAGCATGGCGCTCGCCTACGCGACCAGCGACCGCGGCGCCTGCCACCGCCGGGCCCGGCCGATCGAGCGCGAGCCGTTCGACGCGGAGTGGTCGCCGGCGGAGGCGGCCGAGGCCGTCATCGACGAGCAGCACCGCCGGGCGGCCAGCTGGTGCCTGATCGCCGACGACTTCGTCGACGCGGGGCTCGGCGAGGAGGCGGCCGAGTGGCTGGCCGCGATCGGCCACCCCGCCGACGAGGCGGCCCTCGACTCCCTCGGCGAACGGGTCTGGACGCTCACGCGGCTGTTCAACCGGCGCGAGGGCTGGGGTCGGGCCGACGACGCCCTCCCCGCGGCGCTCACGGAGCCGACCGAGGACGACGGCCGGGCGGTGGATCCCGACCGGTTCGAGGCCATGCTCGACGCCTACTACGACCGGCGGGGCTGGGACGCCGAGGGTCGGCCCCGCCGGGCGCTGCTGGACCGCCTCGGGATGGCCGACCTGGTCGAGGACTCCTCCTCCATCGATGGGGCGACGCCGCGGCCCGCCGAGGACTGAGCCCGCGACCCCGGCGTCACCCGCGGTAGCCCGCGAGCCCGCCGAGGAGCCCGTCCAGCTCGTCGAGCGCCGACGCGACCGCCTCGACGCCGGGTTTGCCTGACCGGTCCGGGTTGGCGAGCACCTCGACCGACTCCTCGCCGAGGCCGACGAACGCCAGGCCGAGCGGCTCGGCGGTGGCCCGCAGGCCGAGGCCGGCGTCGGCCTTCCCCGCCGCCACGAGCCGGGCCGGGCTCTCGTGGGCCTTCACCGTCAGCTCGTAGCCGTCGACGGCCTCGGTCAGGGCCGCGAGCTCCTCGCCGCGCTCGTCGGCGAGCGCCTCGAGATGGCCGTCGAACGTCGCCCGGAGCCCGGCCGCCCGGTCGCGGTTGGCCAGCCGGAGGTCGCGGTCGACGAGATCACCGGCCGACTCGATCGCCTCGGGGTTGCCCTCGGGTACCAGCAGGCCCCACTCCCGGCGCCAGCCCCCGAGCGTCTCCGCCTCGACCGCCCGGTCCGTGGGGCCCGAGACGACGGCGACGTCCGGGACGCCGTCGCGGAGCCGGCGGCGGCCCTCGCGGCTCCCGATCGGGAGGTATCGCGGCCGGTCGAGCCGGTCGAGCAGCCGCGACCACGCGGGGTCGTCCTCGCCGACGCCGAGCACGGACGGCGGCCGGACGTCCGGGGAGAACAGCCGGACCTCGACCGCCTCGCCCGCCGCCAGGTACTCGACGTCCGCGGGCACCTCGACCACGCCGTCGGCCTCGACGAGGCTCGTCGTCGCGCCGCTGCCCTTGTCGACCGGGTAGGCCAGCAGCGCCCCGTCGGCGTCCTCGACCAGGCCCGTCGGCATGAACCGGTGGCGGCCCTGGGGCGAGCGCTCCTGGACGGCCATCGTCGCCGCCGCGGTCGCCGTCGCCGGCTCCGGCAGGCCCGCCGCCGTTCGGATCGCCGGCGCGACGAACGTCCGGAAGATGGTCAGCGCCGAGACCGGGTAGCCCGGCAGCCCCACGTAGGCCGCGCCGCCGAGCGTCCCGACGAGCATCGGCTTGCCCGGCTTGACGGCGACGCCGTGGAGCAGCAGCTCGCCGCGCTCCTCGATGACCTCGTAGATGACGTCGACCGCGCTCGCGGAGGTCGAGCCCGATGAGAGCACGAGGTCGCACTCGTCGGCGGCCCGCAGCAGCACCGCCTCGAGCGCCTCGAGGTCGTCGCCCGCGTGGGGGTAGCGTACGGGCTCGCCGCCCGCTTCCGCGACGCCCGCGAGCAGCGTGTCCGAGTTGACGTCGTAGATCTGGCCGCGGTCGTCGTCGAGGGGCTCCCCCGGCGGGACCAGCTCGTCGCCGGTCGAGACGATGCCGACCGTCGGCCGGCCCCGGACGGGCACGGTCTCCTCGCCCAGCGCGGCGAGCAGGCCGATCTCCCGTGGCGTGAGCCGCGTGCCCGGGCCGAGCGCCCGGGCGCCCGCGGCGACGTCCGCCCCCGCGAGCATCACGTTGTCGCCGGGTGCGACCGCCTTCCGGATCGCGATGCCGCCGTCGACGGGGTCCGTCCGCTCGACCATCACCACGGCGTCCGCCCCCGGCGGCAGCACGGCGCCGGTCGAGACCTCCGCGAGCGTGCCCGGCTCGACCGTCACGTCGGGCGCCTCGCCGGCGTGGACCGCGCCGACGGGCTCGAGCGTCACGGGGTCGACCTCGTCGGCGCCGAACGTGTCCCGGGCGCGGACGGCGTAGCCGTCCATGCTCGCCCGGTCGAAGCCGGGGACGTCCCGGCCCGCCTCGATCCGCTCGGCGAGCACCCGGCCCCGGGCCTCGCTGAGCGGCACCCGCTCGGGCTCGGGCGCGAGGTCGAGCCCCTCGATCGTCGCGACGGCCTCCTCGTAGGACGCGAGCTCGTGGAACTCCCGCCGGCTCACGCCGACCACTCCCAGCGCTCGACGTCGACCGTCCGGCCCTCGCCGAAGCCGTCGGTCGCCTCCGGGACGACGACCCAGCCGTCGGCCAGCGCCACGCTCGAGAGCACGCCCGAGCCGCTCGCTCGGGTGGGGGTCGCCGCGGGGAGCGCCTCGCCCTCGCGCGGCTCGAGCCGGACGCGGGCGAACGTCCGCGTTCCGGGCTCGCTGGGGATCTTCCGCGTCAGCTCGGCCCGGACGGTCGGGTGGGCCGTCTCGGGCAGGCCGCCGAGCCGCCGGACGACCGGCCGGAGGAACTGTACGGCGTTGACGATGCAGGCGACCGGGTAGCCGGGGAGCATCAGCACGGGCGTGTCCTCGACGGCGCCGAGCGCGACCGGGTGGCCGGGCTTGAGCGCCACCCCGTGGACGAGCACCTCGCCGAGCTCCTCGACGACCTCGGGCATGAGGTCCCGGGCGCCAACCGAGGAACCCCCGGTCGTCACCACGGCGTCGTGGTCGAGGTCGGCCTCGACGGCCGCCAGCAGGGCGTCGTGGTCGTCGGTCACGACGTCGCGGTAGCTCGCCTCGCCGCCCCAGCGCTCGACCAGCTGGGAGACCGTCTGGCCGTTCGTCTCGATGACCTCGCCCGGTTTCGGGTCGGCCTGCACGAGCTCCTCGCCGGTCGGGACCACGGCGACCCGCGGCCGCTCGTAGACGTCGACGGCGTCGAGGCCGACGGACTTCAGCAGGCCGAGGTCGGAGGGCCGGAGCCGGTGGGGCGGCTCGTAGAGCGTCCGGCCGGCCTCGACGTCCTCGCCCGCCGGGCCGACGTTCTCGCCCTCGGCGACGGCGTCGAACACCTCGAGCTCGCCGCCGACCGCCTCGACCTGCTCGATCATCACCACGGCGTCCGCCCCGTCGGGGAGCTCGCTCCCGGTGTGGACCCGGACCGCCCGGTGGGGCCCGGGCTGGTCGGCCGGCTCGAGCACGACCGGCGACCGCGACGACGCGCCGAACGTGTCCTCGGCCCGCACCGCGTAGCCGTCCATCGCCGCGCGGTCGTAGTGGGGGACCGGCCGGTCGGCGACGACGGGCTCGGCGACCGCCCGGGCGTCGGCGTCCGCGAGCGGGACGCGTTCGACCCGGCCGTGGGGCGAGACGGCGTCGAGCAGCCGCTCGCGCGCCGCGTCGACCCGGGTCACGTCCTTGAATCCGGACTCACGCCGGTCTTCCGCTGCCATGGCGCGTCGGAGGTGGCGGGGCACCAAAAGCACCGCCACCGGCGGCCGGCCCCGCCGCTTTTTGTGTCGGCCCGAGTGGCGCCGGGCGGGATGGCCGTCGACGTCCGCGAGGCCACCGAGGCGGACCTCGGACGGGTCACCGAGATCGCCGAGGCCGCCTGGGGGGTCGCCCACGAGCCGATCGTCGGGGCCGACGCGGTCGCGTCGTTCCTCGCGGCGCACTACGGCCGCGAGTCGTTCGAGCCCTACCTCTCGGCCGACCGGGCGCTGCTCGCGGTGGCGGAGGACGATGACGCCGAGGTGGTCGGGTTCGTCTCCGTCAGTCCGGACGAGGACGCGCCCGGACGGTTCAATCTCGGCCGGATCTACGTCGATCCGGACCGGTGGGGCGAGGGCGTCGGGCGACAGCTCCTCGACCACGCCGAGTCGGCGGTCACCGACCGGGGCGGCGAGCGGATCCGCCTCGGCGTGATGGTCGAGAACGACCGCGCCGTCGGGTTCTACGAGTCGGCGGGTTACGATCGGGTGGACGACTTCTACGACGACCGGCTCGACGTCGAGGGGTACACGTACGAGAAGGCGCTCTGACGGCGGGCGGTTGGGCTACGCCGAGCTCTCGATCTCGTCGATGATCGCCGGGACGACCTCGTGGAGGTCGCCGACGACCGCGTACTCGGCCTTGCCCATGATGGCCGCCTCGGCGTCGGTGTTGATGGCGAGGATGTTCTTCGCGCCCTTGCAGCCGACCATGTGCTGGATGGCCCCGCTGATGCCACAGGCGATGTAGATCTCGGGGCTGATCTTCGCGCCGGTCAGCCCGACCTGGTCGTCGTGGGGCCGCCAGCCCTCGTAGACCGCCGCGCGTGAGGCGCCGACGGTGCCGTCGAGCAGCTCGGCGAGCTCCTCGAGCTGGTCGTAGCCCTCGGGGCCGCCGACTCCGCGGCCGCCGCCGACGACGACGCGGGCCTCCCCGAGCGGGACGCCCTCCTCGTCGGCCTCCTCGAACCGGTCGACGCGGACGCCGAGGTCGTCGTCGAGCTCCGGGGCGAACGACTCGACGGCCGGGTCGGTCGGCGCGTCGGCCTCGGCGAGCCCGAGCTCGTGGGGCGCCGTCGTGAGCAGCTTCGTCTCCGCGTCGAGCCGGGCGACCTCCCGGAGGCTGCCGCCCCAGCGCTGGCGCGTGAGCTCGTAGTCGTCGCCGGCCTCGACCGACAGCACGTTCGCGGCCATCGGGAGGTCGAGGCTCGCGCCGACGTGGGCGAGCACCTCGTGGCCGCGGTCGCTGCCCGCCGCGACGACGGCCGTCGGGTCGTGCTCGTCGGCGAGCTGGACGAGGCTCTCGGCCCACGCCTCCGGGGCGTAGCCGTCGGCGCCGTCGATCGTCACGTGGTAGAGGGTTTCGACGCCGTAGGGGCCGAGCGCGTCGGCCGCGGCGTCGCCACCCTCGCCGAAGGCGACCGCGCGGACCGGCTCGTCGGCCGCCGCGGCCAGCTCCCGGACGAGCGTGAACTGCTCGAGGGCGACCTCGTCGACCGCCCCGGCGTCGTGTTCGACGAACGCGAGCACCATCTAGAGCACCTCCACGTCGTCCTGCAGCACGCGGACGACCTCCGGGGCCGCCTCGGGGCCCTCGCCGAGCACCTCGGTCTCCTCGTCGCCCTCCTCGGGCGACTCGAGGCGGACCATCTCGAGGCTGCCCCCGTGGCTGCCCGCGTCGGGCTCGGTCGCCGGCACGTCCTGCTTGCGGGCCTGCATCCGCGCCCGCATCGAGGCGTACCGCGGCGAGTTGATGCCCTCCTTGACGGTGATGACCGCGGGCAGGTCGACCTCGTAGACCTCCTCGCCGCCGGAGACCTCGCGCTTGGCGACGGCGTGGTCGCCGTCGATCTCGAGGTCCTTGATGCCCGTCACGCAGGGGATCCCGAGCTGGCGGGCGACGCGGACGCCGACCTGGTAGTTCTCCTGGTCGGCGGACTCGTTGCCGAACAGCAGCACGTCGTACTCCAGGTCGCCGTCGCCGCCGACCTCGGCCGCGATGGCGTGGGCGGTCTCCCGCGGGCCCCACTCGGCGCCGCCGGATTCGAGCAGGAGCGCGTCGTCGGCCTGCATCGCGAGGCCGGTCCGGAGCTGCTCGGTGGCCTCGTCGGGCCCGAGGGTGAGCACGGTGGACTCGCCCCCGTGGGCCTCGACCTGCTGGACGGCCTCCTCGATGGCGCACTCCTCGTGCGGGCTCATCGTGTAGCCGAGGTTGCCCGCGTCGATGTCCTGTTGGTCGTCGGTCAGTACGATCTTCGCCCCCGTGTCCGGGACGCGCTTGATGCACGCCAGTGCGGTGACCATTGGTGTTCGTTGGTTCTCCGTGGTTTCGGACCCATGACCCCGGGTCGGGGGAAGCCGTGGCGCGGTGCGACGAGCGGGCCGCCTACGAGCGGATCCGCTCGTTCTCGGGGTCGAACAGCGGGCGGCTGCCGGCGACCTCGACGGTCACCGGGTACTGCTCGCCCATGTACTCGACCTGCAGCTGGGTGCCCTCCTCGGCGTACTCCTGGGGCAGGTAGCTCAGCAGGAGGTGCTTGCCGACCGACGGGCCGGTGCCCGCGCTGGTGACGTACGAGCGCCGCCCCTCGTCGTCGACGAGCACGTTCCCGTCGCCGTCCATGACCGGCTCGCTGCCGAGCATGAACCGGCGCTCACCCTCGGCGCTGAAGTGGTCGTCGACCGAGAGGGTGCACAGCGTCGCGGTGTTCTCCTCCTCGATGGACTCGGCGTAGGCCTCCTTGCCGATGAAGTCGGCGTCCTTCACGCCGTGGAACGTCAGGCCGGCCTCGGCCGGGTTGTAGTCGAGCTCGAGCTCGTGGCCGTAGAGCCGGTAGCCCTTCTCGAGGCGGCCGGTGGTGCCGTAGACGCCCATGCCGACCGGGCGCACGTCGTGCTCCTGGCCGGCCTCCCAGAGGGTGTCCCAGAGCCGGGCGCCCTTCTCCATCGGGGCGTAGATCTCCCAGCCGAGCTCGCCGACGTAGGAGATGCGCAGCGCCCAGCAGTCCACGTCGCCGATGGTGATCTCCTGGGCGGTGTAGGGCGGGAACGCCTCGTCGGAGAGGTCCTCCTCGGCGACCGACTGGACCATCTCGCGGGCGTTCGGGCCCCAGACGCCGAGCGTGCAGAGCGCCGAGGTCTGGTCGACGAGCTGGACCGAGCCGTCGTCGGGCAGGTGGCCCTTGAACCACGCCTTGTCCTGGCCGCCCATGCCGCCGCCGGTGATGACCCGGTAGCGGTTCTCGCCGAGCCGGACCATCGTGAGGTCGGAGACGAAGCCGCCGTTCTCGGCGAGGATCGGCGTGTAGACCGACTTGCCGACGTCGACGTCCATCCGGCCGACCGCCATCTTCTCGGCGAACTCGGTCGCGCCGGGCCCGACGAGGTCGAAGATGGTGAAGCCCATGTCGCCCACCATCGCCACGTTGTCGCGCATGTGGAGGTGCTCGGCGAGGATGATCGGCGACCACCAGCGCGAGTCCCACTCGTTGGGCCGCTGGTCAGGCCCGGCGAGCTCGCTCGCGTACGTCGTGAGCAGGTCGCTCGTTGGACTCGAACCACTGCGGTCGCTCCCAGCCGGCGGTCTCGAAGAAGTTCGGCGCCGAGCTCCTCCTGGGCCTCGTAGAACGGCGCTCGTCCGGAGCGGTCGGCCGGACTGCCACTGCTCGGACGGGTGGATGATGCCGTAGATCTCCTGGTAGAGCTCGTGGGCGCGGTCCTTGACCCACTTCCGCGAGGTGCCGTACTCGTAGAAGCGGTTGATGTTCGACTCGTGGATGTCGATGTCCGACCAGCCCCGGGTCATCTGCTGGGCGACGGCCTCGCCGATGGCCGGCGCCTCCTTGATCCAGACCGCGGCGACCGACCAGAGGCCCTCGACGTCCTGGAGCGGGCCGAGCAGCGGCGCGCCGTCCGGCGCCTCGCTGAGCAGCCCGTCGATCTCGAGGCGGATGCCGGCGTTCGGGTCGTCGAGCACCTCGGGCATCAGCTCGAGCGCGTCCGCCGATCGACTGCTCGAAGGCGTCCTCGGTGAGCGGCGGCTGGGTCGGCGAGAGCGGCGCCTCGTCGATCGAGGGCACGTCGTCGACGTCCCAGAGGATCGGCCGGTGCTGGTAGGAGCCGACCTCCATGTCGTTCCCGGACGGGCGCTCGTACATCTGGGTGTCCATGTCGCGGACGACCGGGAAGCTGATCTCGCCCTCGTGGTCCTGGAAGAACTCGATCGGGCCGACCGAGATCATCTGGTGGACCGCGGGCGTGAGCGGGATCTCGACGCCGGCCATCTTCGCGATCTTCGGGCTCCAGAGGCCGGTGCAGATGGCGACCTCGTCGCACTCGACGGTGCCGCGGTCGGTCTCGACGGCCGCGATGGCGCCGTCCTCGACGTGGAGGTCGAGCACCTCGGTGTTCGGCGAGATCGTCAGGCCGCCGCCCGACTCCTCGTCGGCGCGCTCGCGCATGATCTCGCCGGCGCGCAGCGGGTCACAGACGCCCGCGCCCTGGCTGTGGAAGCCGCCCTTGATGATGTCCTCGTTGATGTACGGGACGAGCTCCTTGACCTCCTCGGGCGTGAGCATCTCGCCCTTCTCGCCCCAGGCCTTCGCCGACTGCATCCGGCGGTGGAGCTCCTGCATCCGCTCCTCGGTGCGGGCCACCTCGATCCCGCCCGACTCGTTGAACGTGTCCATCTCGTCGTACATCTCGATGGCCCGGCGGGTGAGGTGGGTCATCTCCTTGGAGTGCTCGACGGGCATCAGGAAGTTCGAGGCGTGCCCGGTCGAGCCGCCGGGGTCCGGCAGCGGCCCCTTGTCCATGAGGAGGATGTCGTCGCGCCCCATGCGGGCGAGGTGGTAGCTGAGGCTGTTCCCGACGATGCCCGCGCCGATGACGACGGTCTCGGCGTACTCCGGCAGGTCCTGGTCGCTCATCGGCGCCCCCGCGGCGGGGTGCAGGCCGTTGGCGACCGGCTGCTGGTGGCGGGTTGCGCGCTCCGAGTGGGTAGGTTAGCGACCGAGTGCATACACAGTTTGGAACGGACACTCCCCCTCGTGATAAAAGACTCGCTACTTCCGACCTGCTGGGTCCGATACCCCGGGGTTTTGGCGCTTGACGGGTCGTCGACCGCCCCCGCCACGGCGCCGAGCGTGGCCGGTCCCGCGCAGGCTTCGTTACGGTCGGCCCGACGCCCGGGAACACCGGGCGAGTGTGATCCGTCGGGGTCCGGACGAGCGGTCCCGTGGTCGCCCCGCCGTGCTTCCCCATCGTCCGGGGGTTCGGCTCGAGGGCGGTTTCCCTCGACTCCCCGTGAGCCACGTCCGCTGGGCGGGGGGGCGGTCCTCAGCTACTCGTGCCCGGTGCCCGGCCGACTCTCGCCGGCCTGAGCCGGCCGGCGGCGGCGTGGGGCCCGCCGGGAATCGGGCCGGAGCCACCCGTTCGTAAACATTCAAGACCCGGCCGGGAGAACTCCGAGGGAGATGACATCCGAAGAGTCGATACCATCGGACTACGACATCGCGCAGGCGGCCGAGAAGCGACCCATCGCCGACGTGGTCGAGCCGTTCGGGCTCGCCCGGGATGACCTCGAGCTCTACGGCGAGCACAAGGCGAAGGTCAGCCTCGACGCCATCGAGCGGCTCACGGCCCAGGGCGAGAAGGGCAAGCTGATCCTCGTCACCGGGATGACGCCGACGCCGATGGGCGAGGGCAAGACCGTCACCACGGTCGGCCTCGGCCAGGCGTTCAACCACATCGGCGAGAACGCCCTCATCGCGATCCGCGAGCCCTCGCTGGGCCCGGTGTTCGGCGTGAAGGGCGGCGCGGCCGGCGGCGGCTACTCGCAGGTGCTCCCGATGGAGGACATCAACCTCCACTTCACCGGCGACATCCACGCGCTCACCGCCGCGCACAACCTCGTCTCGGCGATGCTCGACAACCACCTCCACCAGGGCAACGAGCTGAACATCGACATCCGCGAGGTCCGGTGGCCGCGCGCGCTGGACATGAACGAGCGGGCGCTCCGCGACACGGTCGTCGGGCTCGGCGGGCCCAACATGGGCGTCCCCCGCGAGGAGAGCTTCCTGCTGACGGCGGCCTCCGAGATGATGGCCGTGCTCTGTCTCGCCGACAGCATCGAGGACCTCAAGGCCCGCATCAGCCGCATCATCGTCGCCTACGACGAGGCCGGCGACCCGGTCACGATCGACGACATCGACGCCACCGGCGCCGCCGCGATGCTGCTGAAGGACGCGCTGCAGCCCAACGTCGTCCAGACGATCGAGGGCACGCCGGCGTTCGTCCACGGCGGCCCGTTCGCGAACATCGCCCACGGCACGAACTCGCTGCTCGCCGACGACGTCGCGACCAGCCTCGCCGACTACGTCATCACCGAGGCCGGCTTCGGCGCCGACCTCGGCGCCGAGAAGTTCATGAACATCGTCTGCCGGTTCGGCGACATGTCGCCCGACGCCGTCACGCTCGTGGCCTCGGTCCGGGCGCTGAAGTACCACGGCCAGGACATGTGGCCGCCGGACATGGAGGAGCTGAAGAAGGAGGACGTGGGGGCCGTCGAGAAGGGCCTCAAGAACCTGGCCCACCACGCGACGAACATCCAGAAGTTCGGCGTCCCGGTCGTCGTCGCGCTCAACCGGTTCCCCGGCGACGCCGACGCCGAGGTCCAGGCCGTGGTCGACTTCTGCCGCGACGAGCTCGGCATCCGGGTCGCCGAGTCGAACGTCTTCTCGGACGGCGGCGCCGGCGGCGCCGACCTCGCGAACGAGCTCGTGGCCGCGACGAACGAGCCCTCGGACTTCGCGCCGCTCTACGAGCTCGACGCCTCGCTCAAGGAGAAGATCGAGACCGTCGCCACCGAGATCTACGGCGCCGACGGCGTGAACTACACCGGCGACGCCGAGGACGACATCGAGCGCCTCGAGTCGCTCGGCTTCGGCGACGTCCCGGTCTGCATGTCGAAGACGTTCCACTCGCTCTCGGACGACGCGAGCCTGAAGGGCGTCCCCGAGGGCTGGGAGCTCGAGGTCCGCGAGCTCTACCCGTCGGCCGGCGCCGGCTTCGTCGTCGCGCTGACCGGCGACGTCCTCACGATGCCGGGCCTGCCCAACGTGCCCGCCGCGGCCGGCATGGACGTCGACCCCGACGGCAGCGTCTCGGGCCTGTTCTAGGCCCGAACGGCCGGGCTCGCGCCGCCGCACAGTTTTATCCCCCCGCCCCGTCGAGAGGCCACCGTGTCGGGGGACGCGCCAGAGCAGTCCGCCCTGGAGAAGCTGTTCTACCGGTCGGACAGCGTCCGGTTCATCTACTGGCGGCAGTTCTCGGGCGCCAAGCCAACCGTGCTGCTCATGGGGATCATCGCGGTCCTCTCGTTCGTCACGGGGCTGTCGAACCTGAGCCAGCCCACGCTGACGCTCGGGGGCCCGCTGGCCGGGGTGCTCCCGGGCGCTCGGTTCTACGCCCGGTTCGCGGGCGTGCTGTTCGCGTTCGTCCTCGGCATCGTGACGGTGCTGCTCCAGCGGCGCAAGCGGATCGCCTGGTACGCCGCCGTCGTCGTCCTGCCGCTGCTCGCGCTGCTTCCCCTGACCACGCTGCTGACGACCGACATCCCGCTGCTGGTGCTGGTGCTGGCGACCGAGCCGCTCCTGGTCTGGAACCGTGACCGGTTCGACCAGTCGCTCGACCTCTCGCCGCTGCAGATCGCGTCGCTGTCGTCGATCCTCGGCGTGGTCGCCTACGGCACCGTCGGCTCGTACGCCCTGCGCGCCGAGTTCGGCGAACTGGACACGCTCGCCGACTCGTTCTACTACGTCATCGTCACGATCGCGACCGTGGGCTACGGCGACATCACGCCGCTCTCGCCCGAGGCGAAGTGGTTCTCGCTCACGGTCATCCTGCTGGGGACGGGCGCCTTCACGGCCGCCATCGGCGCCCTCGTCGTCCCCGCGATCGAATCCCGCATGGCGGCCGCCTTCGGCAACATGACTGCCTCAGAACTGAAACTGCTCGAGGACCACGTGCTCGTCCTCGGCTACGGCGACATCACCGAATCGCTCCTCGAGGAACTCGACGAAAGGGCCGACGTCGTCGTGGTGACCCCGGACGCCGACGTGGCGTCGAAGCTCAACGACGACGAGGTCAACGTGCTCACCGACGACCCGACCGACGAGGACGTCCTGATCGACGCGCGGATCGAGGACGCCCGCGGGGTCGTGATCGCCACGCGCGACGACGCCCGCGACGTCCTGAGCGTGCTGGCGGCCCGGGAGGCCAACCCGGAGATCCGCATCGTGGCCGCGGCGAACCGCGCGAAGCACGCCGACAAGCTCGAGCGGGTCGGCGCCGACGAGGTGCTCAGCCCGATGAGCATCGCCGGCCGGCTGCTCGGCCAGTCGGTCCTCGGCGAATCCACGGCCGGCGAACTGTTCGGCGAGGACCCCGAGCCGGACGAGGCCGAGTGAGCGTCGGGCCCCGACGGATCCGGGCGGCTACGGGCCGTGGCCGGCGGTACTAATATGGTATCAGCGCCGTAGGTCGCGGGCATGGGTGTCGAGGGGGCCTCCGCCATCGAGCGGTTCCTCGAGCGGGTGCTGGTCCCCCTCGCCGTGCTCTCGGGCGCCGCCGTGCTCGCGGGCTTCTTCTTCCCCTCGGCCGTGGGGGCGACGTTCAGCGGCGAGGCCTGGCTGGCCGTCTCGCTGCTGTTCTTCGGCTCGGGCCTGGGCTACCTGGCGGTGCTCCCCGGGGTCGACGACCCCGCCGAGCCGACCACCGGGGCCGAGTACCTGCTGCAGATCCGGCGGCTGAACTGGCGAGGGACGCTCGCCGGGTTCGCCGCCCGCCAGGACGCGGTGACCTTCGGCGTCCCGGTGGCCGTCTTTGCCCTGTTCTTCGGGCTCCAGGCGGTCGTCCCGGACCTCACCGTCGGCGCCGTGAACGCCGTCCGCGACGTGCTCCTCCAGGACGTCGGGTTCCTGTTCCTCGGGGCGATGTTCCTCGCCGTGCTCTACTGCCTGTTCCTCCTGCTGGGTCCGTGGGGGGAGATCAAGCTCGGCGGGCCCGACGCGGAGCCCGGCTACACCTATCCGACGTACTTCTCGCTGGTGTTCACGGCCGGCATCGCCGCCGGCATCGTCTTCTGGGGCCCCGCGGAGGCGCTCTTTCACTTCCAGACGCCCCCGCCGTACTTCGGCGCCGGCGCGGAGACTGAGGCCGCCGTGCGCCCCGCGCTGACCTACGCGCTGTTCCACTGGGGCATCTCGGCCTGGAGCGCCTACACCGTCATCGCCGTCCCGATCGCCTACTTCGTCTACCAGCGCGGCGCGCCGCTGCGGGTCTCGACCATCCTCACGCCGTTCCTGGGCGTCGACGGCCTCGAGTCGGGCTGGAGCAAGCTCGTGGACACGCTCGCGGTGTTCGCCACCATCGGCGGCATCGCCACCTCCGTCGCGCTGGTGAGCCAGCAGTTCCTGACCGGCATCAACTACCAGTGGGGCGTCTCGACGGGCGGCCTGGGCCCGCTCGTCTTCGTCGGCGGGCTGACGCTCATCTACATCCTCTCCGCCACCACGGGCATCCACCGCGGCATCCGGCGCATCGCCGGGCTCAACGTCGTCCTGTTCGCCGTGTTCGCGCTCATCCTCGCCGCCATCGGCCCGCTCTCGTTCGTCGTCGACCGCGGCGGGGCGGCCGTGGCCAGCTACGCCGTCAACTTCGTGCCGATGAGCCTGTACATCGGCCCGGACTGGGTGTCGGCGTGGACCGTCTGGAACTGGTCGTGGTGGTTCTCCTGGGCGCCGTTCGCCGGGCTGTTCCTCGCCGCGCTTTCCCGGGGCCGCACGGTCCGGACGGTCGTGTTCACGGGCGTCGTCGCGACCTCCGCGGCGACGCTGGTCTGGTTCCTGCTCCTGGGCGGCACCTCGCTGCAGCTCCAGCTGACCGGGACCGCCGACATCCTCGGGGCGATCGGCGCCCGCGGCGGCTCGGTGGCCGTCGCCGGCTTCCCGATCTTCGCCGCGCTGCCGCTCTCGGACCTGCTCATCTTCCTCTTCCTCGCGCTCATCGTCGTGTTCATCTCGACGTCGGCGGACACCTCGACGCTGGTCGTCTCCATCCTGGCCTCCCAGCGGGGGCTCGCGCCCTCGTCGGCGAGCATCGCGTTCTGGGGCGTCTTCCAGGGCGCCGTCGCCGTGGCCGTGCTCGTGCTCGGCGGCGGCGAGACCCTGCAGGCGATGGCCGTGCTCACGGGCGGCCCGTTCGCCGTGCTCTCGCTGGTGGCGCTGGCCGGCCTGACGCTCACGTTCCGCCGACACGAGGGCGGCCACACCTCGATCGTCCGGCAGGTCGCCGAGCGGCTGCCCGCCGCCGGCCACCACATCGACCTCGACCCGCCGGGCGAGGAGTGAGCCGGCAGCGACTCCCAGCGTTTGGGAAAGGATGCTGACACTTATCACCTCTCCGGGTGTATGACGTAAGCCGTCATGTACGACAACATCCTGGTACCGACCGACGGCAGCAGCGACGCCCGCAAGGGCGCCGAGCACGCGATCGACCTGGCGGCGGCCCTGGGCTCGACGGTCCACGCGGTCTACGTCATCAAGGAGGGCACGAACCCCTGGAACCCCCAGTCGCTGGAGGACCAGATGGACGAGGCCCGCGCGTACGGCGACGAGCTCACCGGCGAAGTCGCCGAGCTGGCGGCCGACGCGGGCGTCGACTGCGTGACCGAGACGGTGATCGGGGCGAGCGTCGCCGAGCGGATCAACGAGTACGTCGAGGAGGAGGGCGTCGACGCCATCGTCATGGGCTCGGGCTTCCGGGGCTCGATGGGCGGCGTCCTCGGCAGCACCGCGGACAAGGTGCTCCGGACCGCGCGGGTGCCGGTGACGGTGCTCCGCCGCGGCGAGACGGACTGAGCCCATCGGGACGCGCTCCGGTTCGAGCCGACGGCGACCGCCTACCAGATCTCCCGCAGGTAGATCGCGAAGGTCAGGCTGAGCATCATCACGCCGGCCACCAGCAGCTCGCCGATGATGAACATGAACGCCGCGGCGAGCACGAGCAGCACGATGAGGACTGACAGCACCCGGCGGACGTCGAGGGGCTCGCCCTCCTCCTCCTCGCTCATGTCGGGCGGGTAGGGAACCCCGACCTAAAGCCGTTCCCGTCGTCGGGCGGCCGCTCATCGGCGCTTCTTGCGGCGGAACCAGTGGTCGAGGTCCCAGTGGTACTGACAGTCCGGGCAGGTGGCCCACTCGGGGATGTCGAACAGGTTCGGGTGGCGGATCCCGTGGGCCATCTCGGTGTTACACCGGGGGCAGACCATCCCGAGCAGCTCCAGCTCCGAGAACTGGTCCGAGCCGAACTCCCGGTAGCAGTTCGGGCAGTCGATCCGGTTCGAGGACCGCCGTTGGGGGATCTGAGCGTCACAGCCCGGGCAGCGCAGCAGCGCCGCGGGCCGCTTCGACCAGCCCTGGACGCTGTCGACGGTCGTCGTCTGGGCGTCGGGGATCGAGAGCGTGAAGTGCTTGATTTCGTCGTCCGCCTTGAGGGGTTCGATCAGGGCGATCAGGAGGGTCCGAAGGTAGCCATACGTCTTCGACGCGGCCGACATCACGACCGCGCTAGGGAAGGTGAGACCATAAGTAAACGGGCTGTCGACGGTGCTGCCCGCATCCGTCGACGGGCGCTGCGACAGCTATTCGGTGGTCGGCTCGCTACGGGGCGGTGATGCTGGGACACGCGGCGTTGGCGCCGATGCAGATAGCCGATCTAGCCTCGGTCCTGGAGCTGTCGCCGCTCGTGCGGGTACCGATCGCGGTCGGCCTCGTCGTCGCCCTCGGGGCGGTGCTCCTCTGGCGGTACGAGGGCGTGGTCGAACGGTCGATCGACGCCTCGACCGCCCGACCGGTCGCGGCGCTGGGCTACGGGGTCGCGGCCCACGCGACGCTGCTCTTCGCCGGGGCCTACCTCACGAGCCAACTGGCCCAGCTGACGCTGTCGGGCCGGTCGCTCGGCGTGCTCGGCCTCTGGATCGGCGGCCTCATCCTCGCGGTGACCGCCGCCCTCGGGTTCACCGTGGTCGGCACGGTGCTGATCGAGCTACGGGGCGCCGAATCGCGGTGGCAGGGGCTGGCGGTGGGCGCGGCCCTGGCCGGCGTCGCCGCCGCGTTCGACCCGCTGATCGGCGGCGTCATCTGGCTCGTCGCCGTCTCGACCGGCGTCGGCGGGCCGGTGCGCGACTGGGTCTGGGCCGCCGAGGACACCCAGGCCGTCCGGGCGGAGTGAGCGGCCGCCCGGGTGGGCAAGGTTCAATCGGCTGGAGCCCGTAATACCGGCGATGCTCTCCTCGACCGCCGTCCTCCAGCTCGGCATCCCCGAGATCATCCCGGACCTCGTCGGGATCGCCGGGACGGTGGTGCTGCTCCTGATGGTCGTCGCACTGGGCGGCTTCGCCTACAAGAGCCTGACCGGCGGCGTCGAGTGGCCGGACGAGCGCGAGGAGGACCCCGACGCCCTCAGCAAGGGCGACGACGACGACGAGTGGGACTACTACTGAGCGTCAGCGGCTGGCGTCGACGGCCGAGGTGACCTGGCTAGCAACGATCGGTAGAGCTGGCGCTCGGCGATCGGCGAAAAGGAAAACGGCGCGCGGTCAGTCGTCCGACTCGGCGTCGCTGACGCCGGTGACGATGTCGCCGCCGGAGGTGTCGACGTCGACCTCCCCGGACTCGGACATCTCCGAGACGCGCTCGCGGAACTCCTGGGACTGCAGGATGCTGTACTCGGTGTCCAACCCGACGTACACGGAGTACACCATCACGAGCAGGATCACCGCGAACGGCAGGCCGGTCGTGATCGAGGCGGTCTGCAGCGCACTGAGGCCGCCACCGATGAGGAGGACGGCCGCGACGGCGCCCTCAGAAACCGCCCAGAAGATGCGCTGGGCGCGCGGGACGTCGTGCTTGCCGCCCGAGGTCAGGTGGTCGATGACCAGCGAACCGGAGTCGGAGGACGTCACGAAGAAGGTCACCACGAGCAGCACGGCGACCAGCGACGTGAGCGTCGTCAGCGGGTAGGACTCCAGCATCTCGAACATGGCGAAGGCCGTGCCGACCTCGGTGGTCACCCGGTAGATCTCCGCGCCGAGCTGGGTCTGCGCGTAGATGCCGGCGCCGCCGAAGGCGCCGAGCCAGACGAACGAGAACGCGGTCGGGATGAGCAGGACGCCCAGCACCATCTGCCGGACGGTCTTGCCCTTCGAGATGCGGGCGATGAAGAGGCCGACGAACGGCGACCACGCCATCCACCAGCCCCAGTAGAAGACGGTCCAGAAGTGCGCCCAGCCGGCGTAGCCGCCTTCCTTGACGCCGGCGAAGTCGCCGTTGAACGCCTCGGTGTAGAACGCCATCTCGAAGAAGTTCTGCAGGTAGATCCCGACGCTCTGGACGATGCCGTCGAGCAGCACGAGCGTGGGCCCGACGACGAGGATGAACGCCAGGAAGATCACCATGATGTAGACGTTGATGGTGGAGAGGCGCTTGACCCCCTTGTCCAGGCCGGCCGCGACCGAGAGCGTCGCGATGGCGGTCACGACCGCGATGACGCCTACCTGCGAGGTGGTCCCCTGCGGAATGCCCGCGACAATGTTCAGCCCGGCGTTGATCTGCTGGGCACCGAGGCCCAGCGAGGTGCCGAGGCCGAACAGCGTGGCGAACACGGTGACGAGGTCGATGATGTGGCCCCACCAGCCGTAGATGCGGTCACCGAGCAGCGGGTAGAACACCGACCGGAAGGTCAGCGGCAGCCCGCGGTTGAAGGAGAAGAACCCGAGGCCGAGGGCGACGAGCCCGTAGATGGCCCACGGGTGGAACCCCCAGTGGAAGAACGTGACCGCCATGGCGGCGCCGGCGGCCTCGCCCGACTGGGGCGCGGCCGCGAACAGGTTGCCGCCGCCGGTGCCGAGGTGCCACATGGGCTCGGCGACGCTCCAGAACATGAGGCCGATCCCCATGCCGGCGCTGAACAGCATGGCCATCCAGCTGAACATCGTGAACTCGTGGTCCGCCTCGACGCCGCCCAGCCGGATCTTGCCGTACTTGCTGAGGGCGAAGAAGACCAGCGCGCCGATGAAGATGTTGACCACGAGGATGTAGAACCAGCCGAAGTTGACGTTGATGAAGTCGAAGATACCGCTATATACGGACGACGCCGCGTCGCCCAGCGCGAGCGTCCCGATGATGAAGGCGAGGATCAGTACCACGCCGACCGGGAACACGACCGGATGGATGTCGAACCAGCCGCCGATCTCGATGTTCGTGTCCCCTGGCTTCCGATCCGACTCCGGATGGAACAGTTCTACCTGCAACCCTTGGCTGGACTCGCCGATGACGTCCTCGTCGCCGTCAGCCATGGGTCGCCCCCTTCGTCTGTTGTCTGAACATGGTTGGTGTATCCGTTTCGTCGTACGCGGTGGTTACAGGCCCCGTCCCGGGGTGTCCCTGTGCCGATACGCCGAATTCGCCTGCGAGCGCGGGCCAGCCGCCCGAACGCGACCGGCCGCCCCCTCCGACACGCACCATCGCTACCGCTCCCCGATGTGTTGGAATCGCCGCGGGGAGTTCATCTGTGTCATCGCGTGGCATCCGACGTAACCAAGCGACGGTTTACGAAAGGACCGGCATAAAGGTTTGTGTAGAAGTATATCTTCGCCAAGGTGATAATCACACGTTTCAGCCGCTAACGAGTGGTTTAGGGCGTGTCAACGAACCACACAGCCGGCCCCGGTTACACGGAACTGATGGGGTAGCGGTTCAGGACGCGTTCAGGGCAGCTCGACGTCGACCCCGGACTGCTCGCTTGCGGCCTTCACGGTGTTGTAGAGCAGCATCGTGATGGTCATCGGCCCGACGCCGCCGGGCACCGGCGTGATGACCGAGGCCTTCTCCTTGGCGGACTCGAACTCGACGTCGCCGACGAGCTCGTAGCCCTTCTCGGTGTCCGCGTCGACGCGGTTGACGCCGACGTCGACGACGGCGACCCCCTCCGACAGCATCGAGCCGTCGATCATCTCGGGGACGCCGGTGGCGGCGATGAGGATGTCCGCCCCGCGGGTCTTCTCGGCCAGGTCCGCCGTGCGGGAGTGACAGACCGTCGTGGTGGCGTTCCCGCCGGGGGCCTTCTGGATGAGCAGGTTGGCCATCGGCTTGCCGACGATGTCCGAGCGCCCGACGACGACGGCGTCGGCCCCCTCGGTCTCGACGTCGGCCGCGGCCAGGAGCCGCTGGACGCCGTGGGGCGTCGCCGGTTTGAATCGAGCGTTCCCGGCGACCAGCCGGCCGACGTTCTCCGGGTGGAAGCCGTCGACGTCCTTCTCGGGCGAGACGGCCCGGAGCACCCGCCGGGTGTCGACGTGGTCCGGGACCGGCATCTGCACGAGGATGCCGTGGACCTCGGGGTCGTCGTTGAGCCGGTCGACGGTTTCGAACAGTTCCTCGGCCGGGCTCTCGGGGTCCAGCTCCTCGTGGATGCCCGTGATGCCGATCGCCTCGCAGGCGCGCTGCTTCATCGAGACGTAGGTCTCGCTGGCGGGGTCCTCGCTCATCAGCACGGTCGCCAGCCCCGGCGTCACGCCCGCGTCGTCGAGGGTCTCGATACAGCCCTCGAGCTCGCCGCGGATCTCGTCGCCGATCGCGTTGCCGTCGAGCACCGTGGTCACGGCGCGTCACCGTCCGGTCCGTCGAAACGTGGTGTTGTGTCGGGAGTCATCGTCTGATCACGGGAGTCCCGCGGCGCGCCCGTCACGACGGGGCCGCCGCGTCTCGTGTTCAACCTCCCCACGGGGCCGTAATCAATTCACTGGATTGGTCGCCGCGGCGGCGACGGGCGTTTGAAAACCTCTAACTGCCTGGTGGGGGTTCTCCGTGGTATGGACGGAGCAACCAGCGGGTTCGAGGCGTCCGGCGCGGGGGGAGTCGTCGATGGCCGCTGACGGCGTCGAGGCGCTGCTGACCGACCCGCGGTTCGAGCTGATGCCGTTCGACAGCATCGGCGAGCAGCTCGGCCACCTGCCCGACGGCGCCCAGGTCGCCATCACGACCTCGCCGACGCTCGGCCTCGAGGCCACCCTCGACTGGACCGAGGAGGCGATGGCCGATGGCTACGAGATCATCCCGCACATCGCGGCCCGGTACGTCGAGGGGCCCGACCACCTCGACGAGGTGGCCGCCCGGCTCGAGGCGGCCGGCGTCACGGACCTGTTCGTCCCCGGCGGCGACCGGGAGGAGCCCGTCGGCGAGTTCGAGTCGGCCTACGACCTCCTCGTCGCCCTGGACGAGCTCGACTACGAGTTCGAGGAGATCGGGATCACGGGCTACCCGGAGGGCCACGAGTTCCTCTCCGAGGAGACGCTAGACGAAGCGATGGCCGAGAAGGCCCCCTACGCCACCTACATCGTCACCCAGCTCTGTTACGACCCGCAGGCGGTCGTGGACTGGATCGAGCACGTCCGGGCGCAGGGTATCGAACTGTCCGTCGAGGTCGGCATCCCGGGTGTCCTGAAGTACCAGCGCCTGCTGTCGATTTCCCAGAAAGTGGGAGTGGGCGATTCGGTCAACTTCCTCCGGAAGACCTCCGGCGTGTTCGGCTTCCTCCGCGAGCTGATCGGCTCTCGCGGCCAGTACAAGCCCGACACGCTCATCGACGGGCTGGCGCCGTACGCCACCGACCCCGAGTACGGCATCGCCGGCGTTCACATCTACACCTTCAACCAGGTTCCCGACTCCGAGGACTGGCGGTTCGACCGCCTCGGCCGCTGAGCCCGCTCAGGCCCGCAGGTAGTCGACCGTGCGGCGGAGATCGCCCCCGCGCTGGACGAGCAGCACCCCACCCAGCACCAGCGCGCCGCCGGCCACGACGGCCGGGGTGACCGCCTCGCCGAGCAGGAGCGCGCCCAGCGCGACCGTGACCACCGGCTCGACGGTGCTGATGACGCCGACGCGGCTCGCCTCGAGCCGCGAGACGCCCTCGTAGAACAGCAGTAGCGGCACGAGCGTGCCGACGAGCGTGAGCCCGAGCACGACGCCCCACTGGGTGCGGCCGTCGGGGAGGGCCAGGCCCGTCGTCAGCAACGCGAAACCGACCATGCCTGCGGTCGTGCCGAGGAGCACGCCGAGCATCAGCGCCCGGGGGTCGAGGTCGGAGACGAGCGTCCGGCTCCCCGTCGTGTAGAGCGCGTAGCAGGCCGCGGCGCCCAGCGCCAGCGCCACCCCGAGCGGGTCCGCGCCGGCGGCGTCGGCGTCGACGATGAGCACCACGCCGGCCAGCACCGCGGCGAGGGCGGCGAGCTTCGCCCGCGTGACCCGCTCGCCGAGGAACGTCGCGGCGAGGGCGAAGACGATCGCGGGGTAGGTGTAGAGGACGATCGTCGCGAGCCCGGCCGTCAGGTGGCGCAGCGAGACGAAGAAGAACAGGGTCAGGCCGGTGTAGACGAGCCCGAGCGCGAACGTCGTCGCGAGGTCGCGGCGGGTCCGGAGCAGCGGCCAGCCGCGGAGCCGCGAGAGCGCGAGCACCACGAGGGTCGCCAGCGCGAACCGCGTCGGCAGCAGCGTCGCGAGCCGGAGGTCGATGGCCGCCGCGAGCTCGCCGAAGATCCCGATGGTCCCGAAGCCGGCGGCCGCGCCGAGCACGAGCAGCGTCCCCGTCGTCGACTCCTTCACGGCCGCGAGTCCTCTCCCGGCAGGGGTACGGCTTTCGGTGCGCGCGCCGGGTGGCGCTTCGGCTCGGGAGGCGCGAACAAAGGGAGAACCGAGCGGGCGCCTACTCGTCCTTCGCGCCGAGCATCGCCTGCTCGCGGGCGCTCGGGTTGACCGACTCCTTGAACGGCACCTTCGCGACGGTGGCGAAGACCGGCTCGCCGGGGGTCTCCGCGTACTCGTCGGGGAGGTGAACCCGGAACTCGAGGTCGAGGTCCTCGGTGTAGATCTCGTCGTTGAGCGGCGTATCCGTGACGGCCTGGAGCTTCTCCGCCGGGACGAAGCCCATCCCGATGTTCGTGTCGAGGTCCGGGTTGTACCACGGCGACGTCAGGTAGCCGCACTCCTCGCCGGTGTCGGGGTCGGAGATGAGCCAGAAGTCGGGCGCGTAGTCGGTGACCGGCTCGCCGGCGTACTTGAGGCCGATGAGCTTGTGCTCGAACGGGTACTCGCCGTTCTCGATCTGCTCCTTCTGGGCCTCGAGCGCCTCCTTGCCGATGTAGTCGCCCGCCTTGTCGTCGGGGACGTGGTAGCCGAGGTTGACCTGGAACGGCGAGGTCTCGTGGTCCATGTCCTGGCCCCACGAGAGGATGCCGGCCGCGATCCGGCGGTGGTGCCCCGGCGCGATCTGCATGCCGCCGTGCTCGACGACGGACTCGTGGACCGGGTCCCACACCCGCTCGGCGTTCTCCATCGCGTCGATGACGTAGACCTCGTAGCCCTTCTCGCCGGAGAAGCCGGTCTGGCTGACCAGCACCTCGGCGCCCCCGATCTCGGCCTCCATCAGGCCGTAGTACGGGATGTCGC
>JAXHME010000020.1:0-1707 GCA_034521615.1 Halobacteriales archaeon | reverse complement strand
ACCGGTCGGGTAGGCCAGGAGCAGTTAAAAGTCCGGCTATGACGTTCGAGGAGCGCCGGCGTGGCCATCGGCGACCCGGGTGGCGGTTCTCGGGTGATTCGCCGCCGGTCCTCAGCCGTCGCGGCGGTCGGCCGCCGACTGGAACTCCAGTTCGTCGAGCTCGCGGCTCCGCCGGCCCTCCCGCGCGGCGAGCGCCTCGGGGTCGGGCGCGACGTCGTCGTCGATGCGTGCCCACGAGCCGTGCACCTTCGCGTGACACCACCGGCAGAGGTGGACGGTGATCTCGTGGGCGAGCCGTTCGGCGTCGGCGTAGGAGAGGTGGTGGGCCTCGAGCAGCGGCCGGTCGTCCTCGTGGGCGTTCCGGCGCTCCTCGAGGCCGCAGCGGGCGCACTCCCCCGCGGTCGACCGCGACCGGAACTGCGGGCAGTCGGCCCAGTCCCAGTCGCCGGCGCCGACGGGGCAGGCGTAGTCCTCGGCGGCCCGGGCGCGCGCGAACCCCAGGTCAACCCCGGGCCGCTCGGCCGCGAGCCGGCACCGGCCGTCGTCGGTGAGGTGGTCACAGCGCCCCGCGTGGGCGTAGGGGTCGTCGACGCCGACCGAAGTGCCCCGCGGGGTCCGCTCCATGGCGGTGGCGGGGCCCGGCGGCGCAAAAACCCTTTTGCGGCCCGCCGACGAGCCCGAGCCGTGGAGGTCCGCCACGAGGGTAGTCAGCTGGCCGGGGACGTCGAGGTCGCCCGCTCGCTCCCCGCGAAGCTCAAGGGGCTGATGTTCCGGCGGGAGGTGCCCACGGACTACGCCCTCGTCTTCCCGTTCGAGAGCGCCCGGCGGCGGGACGTCAACATGCTGTTCATGCGGACGCCGATCGACGTGCTCTGGGTGGCCGACGGCCGGGTCGAGCGCCGCGAGACGCTCTCGCCGTGGACCGGCTTCGGCATCGCCCGCGCGGACACCATCGTCGAGCTCGCCCCGGGGGCCGCGTCGGCCGTCGCGGCGGGCGACCGCGTGACGGTCGCGGCGAGCGATTAAGGGCTCCCGACGCGACCATCCGTACATGCCCGGATACGAGGTGGCCATCAAGCCCTCGGCCCGCCGGCTCAACCGGGTCGCTGGCGAGTGGGTCGGCCGTAGGGGGCGGAGCCGCACCTTCGCCGAGAAAGCCGACGCCCGGGCGTGGGCCCAGGACATCTCCTCGGCGGGCCGCGTGCGCGTCCAGGACGTTGCGCCGAACGACCCCGCCGAGGTGGACGGCTACCTCGTCGCCGACCCGAACCGCGAACGGTCCGCCACCGAGCCCGCCGGAACGACCTCGCTGGACGTCGACTGAGCGCTCAGGCCGCCTCGAGCACGTCGGGACCGCCCGGCGCCGCTCGATGGGCCGGTGCTGACCGTCCGCTGCCCCACCACGGAGAACTGGTCGGTCCTCATCGTCCGACCTCCTCCGCGGCCCTCGACGCCCGTGTAAACGGCCATGGCGGCGTCGTACACGCCGTGGCGCCAGCAGCCCTGATCGGCCGTCGAACGGGGCCGTTCGAGGGCCGCGTAATACGCAGACGGAAGCGCCCTCCGGAAACCGAAACCGCTAAACACGCGTCGGCGGTATCTCCGTCCGAGCCGAGGTAGCCTAGCCCGGCCAAGGCGGTTGCTTCGAGAGCAACTGTCCTCACGGACACAGGAGTTCAAATCTCCTCCTCGGCGCTCCACTCCCCG
>JAXHME010000019.1:0-1553 GCA_034521615.1 Halobacteriales archaeon | reverse complement strand
CGCCTCGACGAGCTCCTCTTCCCGTCCCTGTATGTCACTATAGGTCAGATTAGAACGTATCAATCTGACGCCACAATTTATGTCGTACCCGACAGCTCCCGGCGAGATGCAGCCGTCCTCGGCGTCGATGCCGGCCACCCCGCCGACCGGGAAGCCGTAGCCCTGGTGGCCGTCCGGCATGCAGATCGCGTGCTTCCGGATGCCCGGCAGGTGGGTCGTGTTCTTGAGCTGGGTGAGCGTGAGGTCGTCGGCGATCTCCTCGAGCAGCGGCTCGCTGGCCAGCACCCGTGCGGGCACCCGCATGTCGCCCTCCCGCGGGATCTCCCAGACATAGTCTCGGACCTTCTTCAGGGTGATCCCGTTGGCCTCGAAGGTGTCTGTCATGGCGTACACATACCCTCGTGGCCCGGGAATAGGTTTCGTCCCTGTCCGAGCGCCCCGTCGCTACACGTCGAAGACGACGTAGGCCCGCCAGCCCGCGGCCGTCTCCTCGAGGGCCATCTCGGAGTACGTCACGGCCTTGACCTCGCGGGCGTCGATGGTGGAGATGGGGACGCCCCGGGCCGAGGCGGCCACCCGCCACTCGCCGGCGACCTCGTTGACGGCCGCCTCGTTGGCGACGGGGAGGACGTCGCGGACGTCACGCTCGTAGATGAGCCGGTCGAGGTAGTCGAACAGGAGCGCCTCGGCGGACTCCGCGGCCACCTCGAGCTCGAACCGCTCGCCGGCCTCGGGCACCGCCTCGAGGTGGGCCGCCGCCAGCCCGTCGGCCATGGCCGCGAAGACGCCGCCCAGGGTGGCCGCGGTCGCCTCGACGGCCACGTCGGCGGTGTGGTCCCGGAGCTCGAAGCTCATGGGGCCGCCCGGCGGGCGTCCTGACAGGGCCACTCGTGGGCGGGGGCGTCGACCATGGCGGGGCGAGTCGCCGGCGGTAGAAAGGGGTTGGCGTTCGGCGCCGAGGCCCGGACAGGCGGCCGTCACGGCCGCCGACGGTGGAATTATGGTCGACCGTGCAGTACCGGCGGCCGGTGAGCGTCAACGTCGAGCAGGTCGTCATCGATCCGGGCGAGGACGACCTGCTCGAGCCCGCCTGGGCCCTGAAGGAGCGTATCCGGGCGGCCGAGGGCGTCCTCCGCCAGCAGCGGGGCTTCTTCACCCGGGCCTACCGCCGGGCGACCACCTACGCCTATCGGGACCGCGAGGCCGACACCCTCATCGGCTTCGCCTCCGTCCGGCGCGACGGCTACATCCTCTTCCTCGCGGTCGCGCCGGAGCACCGCGGCCAGGGGTTCGGTGGCCGGCTCGTCGCGACCGTCGCCGAGCAGCACCGCCGCGTATCGTGTCACGCCCGGACGTCCAACGGCGCCGCGCTCGGCTTCTACGAGGCGCTCGGCTTCGAGCGCGTCCGCCGCATCGACAACTACTACGAGGACGGTGGGGCGGCGTTCTACCTCCGGCTCGGCGAGGGCGGCCTCGCCGACCGGCTCTCGAACCTGCTGCGGCGCTGAACGCAGGGGAACCCTTTACGCCGGAGGCCGCGTGAGCTACCGGCG
>JAXHME010000018.1:0-13630 GCA_034521615.1 Halobacteriales archaeon | reverse complement strand
AGGCCAGCTCCGCCAGGTCGAGTTCGGCGAGCCGCTCCTCGGTCGGCGCACCCGACTCGTCCCAGCCCCGGAACGCGTAGTACTCGTCCAGCATCCCCTCGAGCTCGCCGGGCGGGCAGTACATCCCCGCCGCCGGCCCCTCCGGGATCGGTTCGTGCTGCACCCGGTAGGGGAGCGTGTCGGCCGACCCGGCCCGCGACGCCGCGCTCGACGTTGATCAGCCGCTCGAGGTTGTAGACCCGCTCGCCGATCCGCTCGACCTCCTCGGTGGTGAGCTCCCAGCCGGTCGCCAGGTTGATCGCGTCGCGGTAGCGGTCGTTGACGCGCTTGCCCCAGCCGCCCTCGCTCACGAACCGGCACTGGGTGAGCGAGTCGCCCAGCGCGGTGAAGTGCTGGGACCGCGCGGCGAACTCGGCGGTTCCCTCGGTCGTCTCGTCGTGCTCGCCGGCGTACTGCAGCGTCGGGCGCGTGTCGTGGTGGGAGCCCCCGCGCGTCGAGGTGGCGTAGCCGATGCTCATCCCCTTCAGCCCGCGGGGAGTGCGCCGCGAACTCGAGGCCCTTCGAGCCGTGGAGGTAGCGCTCGGCCTCGTCGGTCCCGAGCGACTCGGCGAGCCGGAACGAGCCCTCGGCGAGCCGGTCACCGAAGCCCTCGCGGGCTGCCGTCTGCCGCGCGAGCTCGACGAGGCCGTCCGCGTCGCCGAACGCGAGGTGCGCCGAGCTGTCCTCGGAGAGGAGCCCCCGCTCGGCGCACTCCCGGGCGAACGCGACCGTCACGCCCCAGCTGATGGTGTCCATCCCGAGCCGGTCACAGAGGTCGTTGACCTTCATCACCCGCTCGACGTCGAACACGTCCTGCATCGTCGCCGTGCCGAACAGGCTCTCGAACTCCGGGATCTTCGCCTGGGTGATGCCCTCGGCCTCGACAGAGACGTGTTTGCCACAGGCCACCGCGCAGTTCGCACATGTCGTATCCTCGGTGACGTAGTCGGCCGCGAGCGTCTCACCGCTGATCGCCTCGGCGATGTTGTCGTCGGCCTGCTCGAACTGGTTGTTCCGCCGGCCGAGCTTGCCCATCTCGTTGATCGGGTTGACGAGCCCGCTCGTGCCGTAGTCCTGGAGCATCCCGGTCTCGCCCATGAGCGTCCCCATCCGGCCGACGGCCAGCTCCTGGAGCTCCTCGCCCGCCGCGGGCTCGGGCCGGAACTCGCCCTCGCGGACCGCAACGGCCTTGATGTTCTTCGCGCCCAGCACCGCCCCGGCCCCGCCCCGGCCGGCGACCCCCTCGCGGAGCTCGGACTCGTGGAGCAGGCACGCGTAGCGGACCCGGTTCTCGCCGGCCGGGCCCGCGGCGACGACGTGGGTGTCGTAGCCCTGCCCCTCGCGGTCGCGGACCGCCGAGCAGGTCTCGTAGGTACCCGCGCCCGCGAGGTCGGCGGCGGGCTCGACCGTCGCGCCGTCCTCCGGTGACGCGGACGTAGGAGAGCTCGTCGGCCGCGCCGTGGAGCGCGATGGCCTCGAAGCCCGTCGTCTTCTGGGCCCGCGGGGAACGTGCCGCCGAAGGTGCTGTCGAAGAAGCCACCCGTCATCGGGCTGACGAAGCCGACGACGCCCCGGCTCGTGGACTGGAACGACGTCGCCGTCAGCGGGCCGACCGCGAAGACGACGACGTTCTCGGCGTCGAACGGCCCCGCGGTCGGCGAAACGTGGTCGTGGACCAGCTTCGCCGCCAGGCCGTTGCCGCCGAGGAAACGCCTGGCGTCGCGTGAAGTGATCGATTCCACCTCGGCCTCGCCGGTGTCGAGGTGGACGTGGAGCACCTCGCCGCCGTAGACGCCCGGGAGCTCGCTCACGGCGCCGCCCCCTGCACGGCGGGGTCGTGGTCGCCAGCGGACTGGCCGCCGAGCCGCGTCGGGCGGGCCATCCGCTCAGCCCCTGACCTCGACGCCGGCCGGGGCGAGGTCGGCGATGTCCAGGCGCTCGAGCGTCGATACGGTCGGAACGCCCGCCTCGAGCGGCGGGGGAGCCGCTCGGCCACGCGGTCGTAGCTATACTCGGTGAAATCACACACCACCATGCTGTAGCTGAGCGCGGTCTCGTCCTGGAGCTCGATGACCTCCTCGGCCTATCCATCGATGCCGTCGGGTCGCGATCCCCGCCGAAACGGCCCGAGCCGATGGAGAGCGCCCGCTGGGGGCAGTCGCCGCGATCGGAAGGCGCGTACGTAGGGGCCATGCTGACCGACGCCCGATGGTCGGAGGCGGGCGGCTTCACTCCCTTCACCCGGTCCGACGCCACGATGTTGCTTCGCATCGCCCCGTACCAGCGGGCGGGGATTCCTTAACCCCGGGGGTCCGGGGTCTATCCATCGCTCGGCGGTCCAGATGCCAGCGATAGATAACCGAGCGGCCCTCCCCTCGGACGCCCGTCGACCCCGACTGCGCCTCCTCGGAAGGCGATACACCCAACACGGTGGGGCCACGAGGGGTCGGCCATGAACGACACGACCCGGGCCGGCCCGTACGACGTCGGGGACCGGGTCCGGGTGGACATCCCGGACGCAGACCCGCCCGGAGCACAAACACCACGGGAAGAACGGCGAGGTCATCGCCGTCATCCCGCTCGAGGACCGGGAGAGCGACGGGGGTCGGTTCAGAGTCGAGCTCGACGTCGGCGGGACGGTTGACGTCGGCCCGCAGGACCTCAGGCCCCCGATCTGACCGGGGGACGCGCCAGGCGAGCGACCGGAGCTACTCCTCGACGGACGACTGACCAGCCTCGGTCAGCGTCCAGGTATCCATCTTGAGGTCCCGCCCCGGGTGGCGGTCGACGAGCCCGTCCTCGGCGAGCCTCGTCAGGTAGACCCAGGCGGCCCGCTGGGACACCTCGACCACGTCGGCGACCTCGGGCGTGCTCCGGGGTGAGCCGTCGGCGTCGGCCAGCGCGGCGAGGACGTCGTCAGTGGACATGGCGTGTACGCTCCCTGGGCCGACCACGCCGGACGGCCGAATAAAGGCCCCGGACGGAGATCTCGTTCGAGGGCAATCCGCAGCGACAGGGCTGGTTGGGCAGCGCTCGCCCGGGCGCACTCCCGGTGGGCCTAGCGCGGGCCGGGTGACCGTTCGAACGGACCTAAGTTCGCTGAGCCCGTACCGCGATTTCATGGCCGACGCCCCGCCCACCCCAGGCATCCACCACGTCACCTGTTTCGCCGGCGACCCGCAGGCCAACCTCGACTTCTGGGTCGAGACGCTCGGCCTCCGGCTCGTCAAGCGGTCGATCAACCAGGACGACCCGGGCACGTACCACTTCTTCTTCGCCGACGCGAAGGGGACCCCCGGCACGAGCATGACGTTCTTCCCGGGCATGGCCGCCCGGGACGGCCGGGTGGGCACCGGCCAGGTCTCCCGCACCGCGTTCCGCGTCCCCGAGGGGAGCCTCGACTTCTGGGAGGCCCGGTTCGACGAGCGCGGCGTCGACTACGGCGGCCGCCTCGAGCGGTTCGGCGAGACGGTGCTCCCGTTCCGCGACCCGGACGGGCTCCCGGTGGAGCTCGTCGCCGTCGAGCTTCCCGACGACGACCCCGTCGAGCCCTGGACCGCGTGGGTGCCCGAGGACGCCGCCATCCGCGGGTTCCACTCGGTGACGCTCTGGCTCGGCGACCCCCAGCCCACGGAATCGCTGCTGGAGGCGATGGGGCTCGAGGCCGTCGGCACCGAGGCCTCCCCGGGGGACACGCCCGGCGACGAGCGGACTCGGTTCGCCGCCGCTGGCCCCGTCGGTAGCTACGTCGACGTGCTGCCGACCGTCGAGAGCGGCGTCCCCGGCGCGGGCACGGTCCACCACGTCGCCTTCCAGACGCCCAGCGACGAGGACCAGTCGGCGACGCGTCGGGTCGCCAGCTCACGGGGGCTGCGCCCGACCCAACAGATCGACCGCCACTGGTTCCGGTCGGTCTACTTCCGGGAGCCCAACGGCGTGCTGTTCGAGCTCGCGACGAACGGCCCGGGCTACGCGAGCGACGAGCCCCTCGAGTCGCTCGGCGGCCGGCTGGTGCTGCCCGGCCCGTTCGAGGCCCGCCGCGAGGAGATCGAGTCGGGGCTCCCCGACGTCGAGATCCCGACGCCGGTGTCCGCGTCGGCGGACGACTGACGGGGTCGACGGCGTCAGAAGGTTTTTTCCGGTCGCACCGGCTCCGACGAGCTGATGAGTCGGCCCCGACGACACCCCCTGCTCGCTTTCCTCGTCGTCGTGCTACTCACGCTCCCCTGGGTCGGGGTCCGGGCGGCCGGCGCCGTGTCGACGCTGTCGACGCCCGCCGTGATCGTGCTCAGCGGGGTCGCGGTCATCGGCGCCGCGTTCGTCCTGACCTGGGCGGCCGAGTCCGCCGAGATGGACGTCCCGCGGTCGTTCGCCTTGGCGGTGCTGGCGGTGATCGCCGTCGCCCCGGAGTACGCCGTCGACGCGCTGTTACGCCTGGGAGGCGGGCCAGGCCCCGGGGACGCCGGCCTCGGAGACGGCCGCCAACCTCGCCGTCGCCAACATGACCGGCGCGAACCGCATCCTCATCGGCCTGGGCTGGTCGCTGATCGCCCTGTACGCCATCTACCGGGCCCGACAGGGGACCGATAGCGCGGTGATCCGGCGCGACGGCCTCCTCGCGGACGCGGTGGCGCTCGAACCGCCGGATCAGCACTCGAGATCGTCTTCCTCGCCGCGGCCACGGCCTACGCCTTCCTCATCCCGTTGAACGGCGGCATCGGCGTCGTCGACGCCGATGGTCCTGGTCGGGCTGTACGCCGTCTACATCCTCCTCATCCTCCGCGGCGACGCCGGCGAGGCGGCCCACGGCGGCGTGCCGGGCTACATCCACGGGCTCACCCGCGCCCGCCGGGCCGTGGCGATCCTGGCGATGTTCGCCTTCTCAGCGTTCGTCATCCTGATCGCCGTCAAGCCGTTCGCGAAGGGGCTCGAGGCGCTCGGCCCGCAGCTGGGCGTCTCGTCGTTCTTCATGATCCAGTGGGTGGCCCCGTTGGCGAGCGAGAGCCCCGAGTTCATCGCGACGGCCTACCTCGTCCGCAAACTGCGCACGACCGCCGCGTTCAACGCGCTCATCTCCTCGAAGCTCAACCAGTGGACGCTCCTCATCGGGACGCTCGTGATCGTCTACAGCCTCTCGCTCGGGTTCTACGACGTGCTCCAGTTCAGCCAGAAGCAGGCGGGCGAGATCTGGCTGACCGCGGCCCAGAGCTTCTTCGCGGTGACGCTGCTCGTCGACTTCGAGATCAGCCTGCGGGAGGCGCTCGCGCTCCTGGGGCTGTTCGCGCTGCAGTTCGTGCCGGCCTTCCAGCGCTACGAGGGCCTGCTCGCGTTCAGCGCCCTGTACGTGGTCCTCGGGGTCGCCGTGCTGGTGGCCCGCCGCGACAAGCTCGGCATCCTCATCGTGGAGGTGCGTCGGCAGCTCGCGTCGCCGGGGGCTGCGGATCACGACGAGCGGGACCCCGAGGCAGGCTGACCGCGGCGGGGTGGCGAGGGCCGGTCAGCGTCTGTCACTGCCTGCCAGACTAAAATCGGCGTTTGTGTCTTGAGCAGTACTTAGGGGATGGCTATCGTCGCTTCAGCCATGAACCAGCAGCCCGCTGCTGACCAGTTCGAGCGTGAAACGATCGCCGACCGGCCCGAGCTCATCGGGACCGAGCACGTCCACATCAGGAACCACGACTACCAGTGGGGGTACGACCTCACCCTCGAGATCGTCGACGCCGACGGCCACGCCGTCTTCGAGGACCGGTACTACCTCCAACCGGGCCAAATCGAGAGCGAGCTCGACGCCCTGCCGCCCGGGGAGTACGAGGTCCGAGCGACGCTGGACAACCTCCAGGAGGCGTCGCTCGAGTGCCGGATCGGCCCGAGTCCCGAGGAGACCGTCGTCGTCGAGCTGGGGAACGGCATCCTCAGCCTGACCGCGGGGCTCCGCGCCTGAATCGACGGAGGTGGCGTTGATGGACTCAAGAACGACCGCGATGCTCCCCCGCCACCTGCCGGACCGCGTCCCCTGGGCAGCCGTTTGCCGGCTGGAGCCCCGGGTCGAGGCGATCGGGTTCTGGGCGGCGGTGACGATCCCGGGCGCATATCTTTGGCTGTTGGCCAGCGGGATCGATGGCCGCGGCGGGCTCGGGCTGTTCGTCGCCCTGCTGGGTCTGCACCTGGTCGCGCTCATCGTCGGTCACGGCTACGGCGACCGGCGGGTCGAACGGCCCGCAGTCGCCGACCAGTGACCCGATCGATGCGTGGGGCGCGCGCGTTCGGGCTGCTCGGCCTGGCCGCGCTGGTCGTCGTCTCCGGCTGTTTGGCCGCGTGCTCGGTGACGACCCCCACCCCGAAGCCGCCCGATCGGCCCTACGTCCGCCGCTTCGAGCGGGCCTCGCGGACGTCGTTGCCCTCTCGGACCAGGTCCTCGCAGTAGGGGCAGACCCGCGGGCGGTCCATGCCCTCGGGGGCGAACACCCGGACGTAGCGTTCCGTGACGAAGGACTCGCAGTTCTGGCAGGTCGGCATCTACGTCCAACCAGCCGGATTGAACGGGTTAACCGTTTCCAATCGCGGTCGTGGCCGCACACCCGCCCGGGGAGTGACGCTTTAGGCCACGGCGGACCCCGGGAGGCCATGGACTTTGCGAACCAGTCCGTGCTGCTCGTCAGCGGGACCGCTCGGTCGGCCAGGGCCATGGCGCGGTCGGTCGCCGCCAACGGTGGCGACGTGGCCTTCACCTACCACGAGGACGAGGCGAAGGCCGACGCGCTGCTCGACGAGCTCGAGGGCGAGGGACACGCCAGCTGGCGGTGCGACGTCACCGACGGCGACCGGGTCGACGAGGTCGTGAACGCGGCGTTCGACGACCGCCACATCGACAGCCTGGTCTACTCCGTCGGGGTGTTCACCGACACGCCGATCGACGGCGGCGACCGCGCGGAGTGGGCGTGGCAGCTCGAGGCGAACGCCACCGGCGCCTACCACGTGCTCGGCGCCGCTGCGCCGCGGCTCAAATCGCAGGGCAAGGGCGCCATCTGTGCGCTTTCGGCGTCGGCGGGCATGCTGCGAGGGCCCGAGTTCGCGGGCTTCGACGCCAGCAAGGTCGCCCTCGAGGCGCTCGTCATGGAGGCCGCCCGGGAGCTCGGCCCCCACGGCATCCGGGCCAACGTCGTCGCGCCGGGCTACATGCGCACGCCCGCGGAGCTCTCCGACGAGGAGCTCGAGGCGTTCTACGACCAGACGGCGCTCGACCGCATCTGCCTCGACGAGGACGTCGCCGCGGTGACGCTGTTCCTCTGCTCGGACTACGCCCGACAGATGACCGGCGCCGTGGTCCCCGTCGACGGTGGGATGTCGATCACGGGGCCCTGAGCGCTCGGCGATTCCGGCGGGCCGCTACGCCTCGATCGCCAGCCGGTTGGCGTCGGCCACCAGCTTGAACGCCGCGCCGACGAGGCCGGCGAAGAGGAGCGTGGCGCCGACGACCGCCAGCGCCAGCCCGACCAGCTGCCCGACGAGGCCGAACAGGAAGATGTGGAAGCCATGGTTGAGGAACAGCCCCAACCCGAAGGGCAGCAGCAGGACACCCACGACGTACAGGATGATCAGCCGGCGCATCTCGGGCTGGAGCGCGTAGGCGACGGCGCTCTCGAAGTCGACCGGCGACTCGGTGAGCTCGCTCGGGGGGTCAGCCATGCGGCCGCCTTCCCCCACCAGACGAACGGGCCTTGGGGAGTCCACCGGCGACCCGTGCCCCGGCCCCCTCAGAAGACGTAGGGATCCTCGAAACGGTCGTCGTACCCCCCGCGGGGCTCGTCCTCGTCGGGGTACTCGATGGACTCCAGCCAGTCGTCGTCAGCCTCGGACGGCTCGACGGCCGCGGCGCCCGAATCGGCCGGGCCACCGTCGGCGGCGGCCGGTGCGGGCGCCTCCGCCAGCGGCGGCTCGTCGTCGGCCGGCCCCGGCGCCGCCTCCTCGGCGGCCTCCGGCGGGAGCCGCCCCAGCTGGCGGTCGATCTTCGCCCGCGAGCGCTCGAAGTCCAGCGCGTCGTAGTGGGCGCGCGCCTCCTCGAGGAGGTGCTGGGCGATCGCCGGCGCCTCGGACCGGTAGCGCTGGGCGTCGATCTCCGACTTCTGGGCCTTGAGGTGGCGCACCGAGCGGTTCGCGACGGCGGTCGGGGGACCCGCGGCGAGGAGGGCCTCGATGGTCCGGTCCAGCGACTGGACCGCCGCCCCGTGGTCACCCCGCGTCGAGAGCTGGCGCGAGCGCACGATCCCCTCGGCCAGGATCGGCTCCCACTCGGCGAGGTAGGAGCGCTGCTCGGCGAGCTCGCGGGCGTCGGCGAAGGCCGTGGCGGACGGCCCCCAGCAGTGGGCAGCCCGCAGGCGGTGGCCGGCCGCCATCAGCCGGTTGTACCGGGCCTTGGCCGCGATCTTGTCGAGGCGCTTGTGGGCGGCGACCGTCTCGGCGCCCCGGAGCAGCAGCTCGTCCATGCGCGAGTCGGTCCGGGACTCCTCGCCGGTCCAGTACAGCGCGTAGGCGAGGACGTAGCCGATCTCGTCTTCGGACTGCCGGCGGGCGGCGTTGAGCAGACGGCGCCACGCCCGGCCGCGTTCGCCGTAGTCGGCGTGGAAGACCGCCCGCTTCCGACGGTCGTAGTTGCCCCTCGGCGGGAGCCTGCGGGGGACCTCGAACCGCTGGGCCGCCTCGACGCCGTCGACGCACGCGAGCTGGGCGAGGAAGCACGCGGTGAGCAGGCCGTCGCTCTCGTCGTCGACCGACTCGAAGTCGGCCCCGAGCGCGTCGAGCAACGCCTCGGTCTCCCCCGGGGAGCCCGCCACGGTCGCCATGACGTCACCCAGCGCCTCGACGACGGAGACGGCGCCGATCTCCTCGACCCCGTCAAGGCCGTCGGCCAGCGCCACCAGCTCGCGGTACGTCCGGACGTGGAGGCCGGCTTTCGAGACGACCGCCCCGCGGACGATCGCGTACCGATAGGAGTGCAGGAGGCTCCGCGCGTACCGGTCGGCCCGGGCGAGCGCCCGGACCAGCTCGACCGTCTCGTCGAGCGCCAGGAACGAGCCGCAGACGAACGGGAGCTCCACCGGCGAGGCGAAGCGATCGAGCAGCATGCCCGCCGCGTCCTCGTCCCCGTCGAGGGCGCGGTCACAGGCTTCGAGGACGGGCCCCGAGGGGAGGTGGACCACGACGGGCTCCTCGCGTGACCGGACCAGCAGCCGTTCGACGGTCGCCTCGGCGGGGATCGAGACGATGAGGTCGCTGACCGGCAGGCCGTCCTCGCTCCGGAGCTCGTGGTCGACCAGCGAGCCGACCCCCGTCACCTGCACGTCCGCGGTTGACGTATCACCGACCATGAACGGGAACTCGATGCGGTAGCGGATCGGACCCGACTCGTCCGTGGATTCGACGCTCACTTGGGCGGTCCCGTCCCCGTCGACCGGCCGCGCCCAAGCTCGCGAGGTCATACGGGTTCCAACGAGCCGGCGACCATTAACTGCTGAGGATTGCGGCGCGACCCGTCGCCCCGTGAGCATGGCTGACAAAGGGGCCAGTGGCGCCGCCTGACCGGCGCGCGCCGCCACTGGAGTGCCGCCGGAGGGGTCGAAAACAGCCAGTTCGCCACCCCCGCCCCGGATAGCCCCGTTAACTCGGCTTAACCGGGCTTCAGCTCGGTTGAACCGGCCGAAACTCGACTTCAGCGCGTGCCCCCTTGATAGGGCCGTGTCGGCGTAGCCCCGGCTGCAGCCTGACCATGAACGCACACACGCTCATCGCGATCGCGCTGACGGCCCTCCTGATCACCGCAGGGGCAGCCGCGGCGACCCCTGGCGAATCGCCCACGAACGACGGCACCGACACCGCCGAGGCGGACCAGCCGACCGAGACCGGCAACGACGTGACGGCCGCCGACGAGAACGCGACGGACGCGGACGCCAACGAGACGGAGACCGAGGATACACCGGACGAGAACGCGAGCGAGGGCCCGCCGACAGATATGCCCGAGCCCGAGCCCGTTCCCGACCACGTCTCGACGATCCACCAGCTGATCCGTGACAAGCTCGGCGGTGACCTCGGCAACACCAGCCTCGGCGAGGCCATCAGCGGCGTCGTCGGTGGGAGCGACGAGGCCGACGGCCAGGCTGACGAGGAGTCCGAGAACGCCGACGAGAACACGGACGAGCAGTCCAACCAGGCCCAGGGGCACGGCCAGTCCAACGCCGAGAACGCCGGCGTCGCGGGCGACCTCCCGCAGCAGGCCGCTGACCCGGTCGGCGCCATCCACGACGCGATCATGTCGTTCCTCGACGGTGACGGCGACAGCCCCGGCGACGACGTCAGCTCGGCCGCCCAGGGTTGACCCCCTCCTTCCTGAATTCGGTCCCGCTTCGGCCCTCCACCCTGTTCTCAGTGTCGTAGCGACAGCGCCATCGATATCGACCGGAGACGGTAGCCTCAAGCCCCGCCGGACGAACGCCCCGCTACCCGAAGACCATGTCCGACGAGCTCCTCGCGATGTTCACGGCCAGAGTCGAGCGCGACGGCGAGTCGCTGACGATCGATGTCCCGGGGAGCGAGGTCACCATCGGCCCGCTCGAGGCCGGAGCGACCTATCGGGTCGCCCTCCTGCCCGCCGGGCAGAACGCGAACGAGCCGCGCCAGCCCGCCCCGCTGTCCGCCGAATCCGAGCCCGAGCCGCCGGTGGCCGCCGGCGAGGTCGTCGAGCTCGAGATCGAGGACCTCGGCGACAAGGGCGACGGCGTGGCCCGCATCGATTCGGGCTACGTCGTCTTCGTCCCGGACACGACGCTGGGCGAGCGCGTCACCGTCGAGATCACCGAGGCCCGCGAGACGATGGCGTTCGCCGAGGTCATCGGCCGCCAGGACCGCTGACCCCGCCCAACCCCTAAGCCACCCCCTCCCCAACGACGCCCCATGGGAACCCTCTTCGTCGCCTACGGCGAGCCCGGCGAGCGATCGGCGGTCCTCGAGTTCGCCCTCGAACGGGCCGCGGCCGCCGGCGACGACCTGCTCGTCCACCACGTGCTCGAGACCGACGCGGAGGAGACCGACGCCATCGAGGACGAGATCGCCGCGACCGCCGACCGGGTCGCTCCCGACGTCGCCTACGAGGTCCGCCTCGACGGCCGCGCGGTCTACTCCGACGAGTCGAACGTCTCCACCCGCAAGCGCCTCATCGACGCCATCCTCGAGGACGGCGTCGAGTACACCTACGTCGTGATGGGCAACGTCGAGCACGGCGCCATCGAGGAGCTCAGCCTCTCGAGCATGACCAAGGCGGTCATCGACGCCCACGCGATCCCGGTGCTGCTGGTGCCGGTCTGAGCCCGGGGGCGAGCCGTCTTCGAGCCGCGGGAAGTCGTTCGATGGCACCGAACCGACGAGCGGCGCCAGCCCCGGTGTGAGCGACAGGTTGCGGCGCAGCTCCCTAGATCGCGCTCGGCTTGGTAGACCGCGATCGCAGCCTGGCGAGCCAGGGGACGACGTAGATGTAGCCGGCCACCGTGAGGAGCCCCAGCGAGATCCCCCAGCTGACGTGGGCGACGAACAGGCTCGCGGTCAGGTTCGGGATGGAGGCGGGGATGCCGAGCAGGCGCAGCCAGATCGGGGCGACGACGCCGGCCGCCAGGACCCACAGCGCGAGCGACCAGACCAGCCCCACGACCACGGCCCAGCCGGCACTGGTTCGCCGATCGGCGGGCAGCAGCGAGAGCCAGCCCACGTAGATGAAGCCGAAGACGGCACTGTGGAACTGGTGGGTGAACCAGCCGACGGCCGGGCTGGCGGTCCCGTAGAAGACGCCGATCCCCGCCACCGAGCCGCCGAGCAGCTCCGAGCCCACCCCCCAGACGACCCCCGCGAGCATCGACGCCACGAACGCGACGGCCAGCTGTGGGACCGCGGGCCGGAGCCCGGCATCGCCCCGGACGAGCGGGCCCGCTGCCGCGTCGGCGTCCGGCCCGAGGGGGAGCTCGATGGAGAGCGCCGTCGTCCCGTCGCCGCTCGTCAGCTCGAGTCGCGCCCCGGTAGCGCTCGACGAGCAGCCGGGCGATGTGCAGGTCGAAGCCTGAGCTGGGGTCGTCGTAGGCCGAGATCGCCCCGGTCTCCAGCAGGGCCCGGTCGCGGTCGCGCAGCGCGACGCCGGGGAGCTCCAGGCGCACCCGCGCCCGGGCACCGACCGTCGACACATCCAGGCTGATCGGCCCCGCCCCCTCGGGCCGCCGGGCGATCGCGGCCTCGAGCAGGCGCTCGAAGAGCAGCCCCAGCTGGCCGTCGGCCCGGACCGACAGCTCGTCCGGGGGCGCCTCGAACTCGATCGGCACGCCCGGATGGCTGTCGCCGATGCGGTCGACGGTGTCCTCGAGCAGCGCCAGCAGCCCCACGGACCGCAGCGTGTCCCGGCGGGCGCCCCGCGAGAGGTGCTTGACCTCCTCGATGGTCCCCTCGATGGAGTCCGCGTGGCGCTGGATCACCGACGCGGAGTCCCCGTCGGGACCCCCGCTCCCGGGCGCGTAGCCGCGGATGACGGTCAGCGCGTTGAGCACCTCGTGGCGCAGCAGCCGGTTGAGCACCTCCAGCCGGTTGGCCTGCTGCTCGAGCTCGCGGCGCTGCCGGCGGATCCGGGAGGCGTAGAGGCCGGTGAACGTGCCCCCGACGCTGCCGCCGATGAGGAAGTTCGAGAGGTAGGCCCGCGAGCGGACGGTCGCGAGCGCCGGCAGCTCGCCGCCCCCGAGCCGAACAGGGTCAACAACGCGAGCACGAACATCGTGACCGCGCCGATGACGGCCCAGGCGGCGACGGTCCGCACGATCCCCTCGTCGACGTCGGCGACCGCGAGCGCGACGCCGAACGCCGCGAGCCCGAGCCCGAGCATCAGCGGGATCAGGCCGGCGAACAGGAACCGGATCGGGTCCTCGTAGAGGGCCAGCGTGACGGTGAACCGGGTCAGGAAGAACCCGAGGCCGGCGATCACGAAGCCGCTGTAGTTCACCCGCGTGGCCATCGATTGGTGCGGCTTGGCGGGGGAACGACATAACCGTTCGTTGCGGCCGCATCCGGAAGCGCGAGCCTAGAAGGCGGTCGGCGGCCATCGTGGGCCATGACCGACCAATCGGACGGAGACTCGCCGGACAGCATCCCCAGGGTCGGCTGCTCGCGCTGCGGCCGTGAGTGGGACCTGCGGTTCGAGCTCGAGACGCTCAAGGCCGGCAACGGGGCGCTCGAGCAGTTCGCGCTGGACCACGAGCGCCACACCGGGCACTTCCCGGACGAGGTGACGCCATGGATCGTCGACTGCCGACAGTGTCCCGATCGCGAGGCCTACCTCGCCGAGCGACCGGCCCGCCGGTGGGCCGAGACTCACGCCCGCCACACCGGGCACGCCGTCGCGCTCCAGCCGCCCGAGCCCGACGCCCCGACCGACCTCGTGGGGGAGCCGTAGACCGCCTCCCCCGACCCCAGGGCCCCTGGGTCCGGCGATGTCGCCGGCCACGGCTGAGCCCGGCGTCGACGGAGCGCACCTTTTTCCCGATGGGGCCGGGAGGGACGACCATGCCCCGCG
>JAXHME010000017.1:0-95813 GCA_034521615.1 Halobacteriales archaeon | reverse complement strand
GTGCTCTCGACGGGGAAGGAGTGCTCCTGGTTGATGCGGTCGAGGTAGACCACGCCCGGCTCGCCGTTCTCCCAGGCGCCGTCGACGATGCGCTCCCAGACGACCGCCGCCGGCAGCTCGAGGGGCTCGCCGGGCGTGACGTACTCGTCGAGGTCGTACCGGGCGTACATCTCCTCGGTGTGCTCGGTCGCGACGTGGGGCTCGCCCGTGCGGGGGTTGATGAAGGTGTAGTCGCCGTCGGTCCGGAGCGCCTCCATGAACGCGTCGGTGACGCCGACGGAGATGTTGAAGTTCGAGAGGTGGCCCTCGACGGCGTTCCGGAGGTGCTTGGGCACGCGGCCGTCCTCGTCGATGAGCTCCCGGGCCTCGTCGAGCGCCTCGTTGAAGCTCGTGTAGGTGTAGTCGTCGGGGTCGTTGAGCTTCAGCGAGTGGGCCAGCGAGACGTCCTTGTTCTTCGCGTGGATGAACTCGATGACGTCCGGGTGGGAGACCCGCATGATCGCCATCTGGGCGCCCCGGCGGGTGCCGCCCTGGGCGATGGTCTCGCACATCTGGTCGAACGTCTCCATGAACGTGATGGGGCCCGAGGCGATGCCGCCGGTCGAGCCGACCGCGTCGCCGTACGGGCGGAGCCGCCAGAACGCGTAGCCCATCCCGCCGCCGGACTGGAACACCTCGGCGGCCTCCATCGCGGTCTGGTGGATGTCGGTGAGGTCGTCGGTCGGCGAGTCGACGAAGCACGCCGAGAGCTGCTGGAGCTCGTCGCCGGCGTTCATCAGCGTCGGCGAGTTCGGGATGAACGACAGCGACTCCATCTGCTCGCTGAACTCCGCGGCGACCGCCTCGACGTGCTCGCGGATCGCCTCGGGCAGCGCCGGCACGACCGTCTCCCAGGCGAACTTGTTGACGTTGTGCTCGGTGAGCGTCGTCTCGACGTCGTCGCCGACGGCCGTCCCCTCGCCGAAGACCTCGGCGGCCAGCTCGTCGCGGCGCGGGTGGTTCGGCTTGAGCTGGTCGGGCGTGACGGCGATCTCGACGCCGCGCCGGTCGGCCTCGTAGACGGCCTCGGCCAGGGCGATGTTCCGGGCCACCCGGACGAACAGCTCCTCCTGGGTCTCGGTCAGCTCGCCGTCGTCGTCCCGGCGGAGGTAGCGGGCCGGCAGGATGTTGTGATAGGCGTTGCTGGTGAGGCGGTCCTCGAGCGTGTCGCCGGTCGTCCGCTTGCGCGGGATGGACAGCTCGTCGGCGGTCAGCTCGGGCGCGCTCATCGGTCGGTCCCCCGGGGCCGAAGCCCCTCGTGCACGGGCGATGTCAGCATCATCATCGTTTTGAAATATCGGGTCACGTCGTTCGCCGGAAGCGCCGACCATCGGGCGGTCGGGACGCCGTGGTATAGTTGTCAGTTCGGCGTATAGTCGGCGGCGCTCCGGGTTCTCTGGCGGCGTGACACGTCCGGTCCCTACCATCGGCAGCACCCGGTATAAGGCTACGTAGTCCGGAGTGAAAGTGAGTGGTCGGCCGGGGTGACCGCCCGCGGGCGAGCGGGGGTCCAATCGAAACCCTGGGGTGTCCGGGTTGGGTCGCCGAAGCGGGGCGTCGGACGGCCGGCGGCCGGCCGTGTGACCGGATCCCACGATGGGGGTCCTCGCGGCCGAGCGACGGCCCTCGTGACCCGGGACCGACGGCCGGTCGCTGGCCGGGCTCAGGCGGCGCCGGCGAGCGAGAGGAAGTTCGCGATCAGCTCGCGGCCGTTCGCGGTCAGGACGCTCTCCGGGTGGAACTGGACCGCCTCGATCGGGTGCTCGCGGTGGCGGACGCCCATCACCAGCTCGGCCCCGTCGGCGTCGGTCGTGGCCGAGACCGCGAACTCGTCGGGGACCGCCGTGGCGACGAGCGAGTGGTACCGGCCCGCCCGAAAGCCCGGCTCCAGCCCGTCGAAGACGCCGGCGCCGTCGTGGTCGATCGGCGAGGCCTTGCCGTGGACCGGCTCGGGGGCGCGGCCGACCGCGCCGCCGTAGGCGTACACCGCGGCCTCGAGCCCGAGGCAGACCCCGAGCGTCGGCACCGTCGGGCTCAGCTCGCGGAGCACGTCGAGCGTCACGCCGACGTCCCGGTCGTTGGCGGGGTGGCCCGGCCCCGGGCTGATCACGATCGCCGCCGGGTCGAGGTCGCGGAGTTCTCCCAGCGACGCGGTGTTCTTCCTGACGACCGGCTCGGCGCCCTCGCTGACGTAGTCCACGAGGTTGTAGGTGAACGAGTCGAAGTTGTCGAGCACGAGGACCCGCGGTCGGTCCCCGCTCATCGGTTCGCCTCCAGCCCCGCGGCCTCGAGGCGGTCGAGCGCCGCGAGCACGCCGTCCATCTTGGCCTCGGTCTCGTCGTACTCGCTCGCCGGGTCGCTGTCGGCGACGATCCCGGCGCCGGCCCGGACGGTCACCCGGTCGGGCTCGCCGCGCTCGACGGTGGCCGTCCGGATGACGATCGCGAAGTCGGCGTCCCCGGTCCAGCTGAAGTAGCCCACCCCGCCGCCGTAGAGCCCCCGCGGGGACGTCTCGAGGGCGTCGACCAGCTCCATCGCGCGGACCTTCGGCGCGCCCGCCAGCGTGCCCGCGGGGAACGTCGCCCGGGCGGCGTCGAAGGCGTCCGGCGGGTCCTCGTCGCCTCCGGCCGCCCCGGCGAGCTCGCCGACCACCGTGCTCTCGATGTGCTGGACGTGGCTGTACTTGAGGACGTTCATGAACTCCGCGACCTGGACGGTGCCCGGGCCGCAGACCCGGCGGAGGTCGTTCCGCGCGAGGTCGACGAGCATCGTGTGCTCGGCGCGCTCCTTGTCGTCGGCGAGCAGCTCGCCGGCGAGCCGGCGGTCCTCGACCGGGCTCTCGCCGCGGGGGCAGGTGCCGGCGATCGGGTTCGAGACCACCTCGCGGTCCCGCACCGAGACGAGCGTCTCGGGGCTGGCCCCGACGACCGACCGGCCGCCGTGGCGGAGCAGGTACATGTACGGCGACGGGTTGACCGCCCGGAGGGCGGCGTAGAGCCCCGCCGGATCGACGTCGCCCTCGACGACCCGCGACCGGGAGATGACGGCCTGGTAGACGTCGCCGTCGAGGACGTGCTCCCGCGCCCGCTCGACGGCGGCCTCGTACGCCGCCCGGGAGCCGGCGCGCTCGGCCGTCCGCTCGAAGCCGCCGGGCGTGGGCGCCTCGGCGTCGGCGAGGGTCGCCGCCACCCGCTCGGCCTCGGTCGCGAGCGCCTCGTAGCGGGCCCGGGGGTCGTCGCCGGGCGCCAGCACGGGCGTCAGCACCAGGGCCGCCGTGCCGGCCGCGTGGTCGAAGGCGAGGGTCCGCGTCGTCAGCACGAACTCCGCGTCGGGCACCGGGCCGTCGGGCCGCTCGAGGCCGACCTCCTCGAGCCAGAGATCGTACACCGCGTCGTAGGCGAGGAAGCCGACGAGCCCGCCGTCGAGCCGCTGGCGGTCGCCGGCGTCGAAGCCGACCCGGGTCGCCGACGGGAGGGCCCCACGGAGGGTGTCGAGGACGTCTCCCCGGCCGGGCTCGCAGGCCCGGGCCGCCGCGGAGTCGCGCAGCCGCTCGACCGAGGCGCCGTCCGGCCCGACCGTGACGACGGCGTCCGGGTCGTAGCCGACGAACGAGAACCGCGCGTGGCGGTCGCCCGAGGCGCCGGGGGTGAACGCGCCGTCGGGGTCGGAGGAAGCGACCTTCCCGGCGCTCTCCAGCAGGAAGGCGTACTCCGCCGAGCCGGGGGCGTCGGCCGCGCCCGCGAGGGCGTCGAAGGCCGTCAGCGGCCCGACGTCGACGTCGAGGGGCGCCTCGAGCCGGGCGACGACCGGGCCGGACTCGAGCGCCGGCGCGACGGCTCGCTCGAACGCTGCAGGATCGGTCGCGAACCGGTGGCTCACGGGGCCAGCGGCCGCCGGTCGGCCGCCGCGACGAACGCCCGCACCGCGTCGTGGTCCTTGCGGCCCTCGGCGCGCTCGACGCCCGAGGAGACGTCCACGGCGTACGGCGCGACGGCGTCGACGGCCGCCGCCACGTTGTCGGGCGTCAGCCCGCCGGCGAGGACGACCGGGACGTCGACCGCGGCCCGGAGCTCGGCGGCCCGCTCCCAGTCGCCCCGCCGGCCGGTGCCGCCCGCCCCCTCGGCGGTCCGGGAGTCCACCAGGAGCGCGTCGGCGACGGGCGCGTAGCGCTCGGCCGCCGCGAGGTCGGCGTCGACCGCCTTCAGGACGCGGGCGTCGGCCCCGTCGGCCACGGCTGCCACGGCGTCGACGGGGAGGTCGTTGTGGAGCTGGACGGCGTCGGCGCCCGTGGCCTCGACCAGCTCGAGCGCCCGCTCGGCGGAGTCGGGCATCGTGACGAGCACGCTGGCCACGAACGGCGGGACGTCGGCGATCAGCTCGGCCGCGCGGGCGGGGGACAGCTCGCGCTCGGTCTCGACGGGGACGTCGACGAGGAAGCCCAGGGCGTCGGCGCCGGCGTCGATCGCGGCGTCGCGGTCGGCGGCCGTCGTGAGGCCACAGACCTTGACCCGCGTCATGCCGTGACGCGGGGCTGCTGGAGCGCGTCGAGGACGTCGGCGGCGTCGCCGTCGTCGATGGCCTTCGCCGCGAGCTCGACGCCGTCGGCGTGGGAGTCGGCGTGGCCGGCGACGTAGAGGCCGGCGCCGGCGTTCGCGAGGACGATGTCGCGCTTCGCGCCGTTGCGCTCGCCGCGGACGAGGCCGGCCAGGTCGGCGGCGTTCTCCTCGGGCGTGCCGCCGAGGACGTCCGCGAGGTCGTGCGTGCCGACGCCGACGTCCGCCGGCTCGAGGGTGTACTGCTCGGTGCGGTCGCCGTCGACCTCGGCGACGGTCGTCTCGTCGTGGACCGCGATCTCGTCCAGCCCCGAGCCGTGGACGACCATCGCGCGCTCGACGTCCATCCGGGCCATCGCGCGCGCGAGTATCGGGACGAGCTCGGGGTCGTAGACGCCGACCACCCGGCGCTCGGCGTTGGCGGGGTTCGTCAGCGGGCCGAGGACGTTGAAGATCGTGCGCACGCCGAGCTCCTTGCGGGGCCCGATGACGGCCTTCATCGCGGGGTGGAAGACGGGGGCGAGCATGAAGCCCAGCCCGTCCGCCTCGATGCGCTCGCGGACCGCCTCGGGCTCGGCGTCGACCTGCATGCCGACGGCGTCGAGGACGTCCGCGCTGCCCGACGGCGAGGAGACCGAGTAGTTGCCGTGCTTGGCGACGGTGGCGCCGGCGCCGGCCGCGACGACCGAGCTGGTCGTCGAGACGTTGATCGTGTCGTGGGCGTCGCCGCCGGTCCCGACGATGTCGAGCAGCGGCCGGGCGTCGGGGTCGATGGTTCGCGCCGCGTCGAACATGCCCTGGGCGAAGCCGGCGATCTCGGCCTCGGTCTCGCCCTTCAGCCGGAGGGCGGCGAGCAGCGCCCCGATCTGGGCCTCGGTGGCGTCCTCGAAGACGGCGGTCGCGACGGTCCGTGCCTCGTCGATGGTCAGGTCCTCCCCGTCGAGGAGGCGGTCTAGGTAGGGTTGCATAGTGGGCACCGATGTACAGGTTCGTGCTGAGATGTACAAGTAAGTACACTCACTTAAACCTCTCGGCTCCCCGTGGCGGGCCGAACCCGCCCGCCCGCGGTTGCCGGCCCGACAACCTATTAGTGAGCGGTGGCCGTGTCGGCGGGTAGACCCGCGCATGCAGCCGAACATCCCCACCGAGAAGCTGCCGGCCGAGGAGGCGGGGCCGACCTTGATCCACCCGCTCCCGGAGCTGCACTACCCCCACGAGCTGAACGCGGCGGTCGAGCTCGTCCAGCCCCACCTCGACGCCGGCCACGGGGACGACGTCGCCATCTACTTCGAGGACACGGCGATGACCTACGCCGAGCTCGAGGCGGCGACGAACCGCCTGGGCAACGTCCTCCGGGACCTCGGCGTCGAGCCGGGCGACCGGGTGTTCGTGCGGTTCCCGAACCGGCCGGAGTACGTCGTCGCCTGCCTGGCGGTCCAGAAGATCGGCGCCATCTCGCTGCCGTCGATGAAGCTGCTCCGGGCCAAGGAGATCGAGTACGTGCTGAGCGACTCGGGGGCGTCGGCGGCCGTCGTCTACGACGGCCTGCTCGAGGAGGTGCTCGACGCCGATGCCGCCGCGGACACCCTCGAGGAGATCGTGGTCGTCGAGGACACCGGCGTGGAGCACGACCACCACAGCTACGCCGAGCTGACCGGGGACGCGAGCGAGGAGCTCGAGCCCTACGAGACGAGCCGGGACGACCTGGCGATGATGGCCTACACCAGCGGCACGACGGGCCGGCCGAAGGGCACCATCCACACCCACCGCCAGGTGCTGGCGAGCTGTGACACCTACGCGCGGTACTGCCTGCAGCCCTCCCGCGAGGACGTCTTCAGCGGGAACCCGCCGATCGCGTTCACCTACGGCTACGGCATGCTGGTGGCGTTCCCGCTCCGGTTCGGCGCGAGCACGGCCATCGTCGAGGACGCGGCGCCCGCCGACCTGCTCGACGCCATCGAGCGCTACGGCGTCTCCGTGCTCGCGTCGGTGCCGACCGCCTACAACCAGATGCTCGCGGGCGACGACCCGGCGGGCGACCACGACCTCTCGTCGCTGCGGCTCTGCGTGAGCGCCGGCGAGCCGCTGCCCGAGCACACCTACGAGCGCATCACCGAGCACCTCGGCGTCGAGGCCACCGACGGCATCGGCACGACCGAGATGTTCCACGTCTTCATCAGCCACCGTGCCGACGACGAGATGGACCCCACCGCGACGGGCTTCTCGGTGCCGGGCTACGAGTGCAAGGTCGTCGACCCCGAGACCGGCGAGGAGGTCGAGCGCGGCGAGGCCGGGCTGCTGCTCGTGCGCGGCCCGACGGGCATCACCTACTGGGACCGCCCGGAGGTGCAGGCCGACGCGGTGCGCGACGGCTGGTCGCGGCCGGGCGACATCTTCGTCCACCGCGAGGACGGCCGGCTCGAGTACCAGTCCCGCCACGACGACCTCATCATCACGGCCGGGAACAACGTCCCCGGCCCGGAGGTCGAGGGCGTCCTCGAGGAGCGCGAGGAGGTGTTCGAGTCCGCCGTCATCGGCAAGCCCGACGAGGAGCGCGGCCAGATCGTGAAGGCGTACGTGGTGCTCGCCGACGGCGTCGAGGCCGACGCCGAGCTCACCGAGACGCTCCAGGACTACGTCAAGGGCCAGATCGCCCCGTACAAGTACCCGCGCGAGGTCGAGTACGTGGCCGAGCTCCCGAAGACCGAGACCGGCAAGATCCAGCGCGCCGAGCTCCGCGAGCGCGAGCAGGGCTGATCGTCCGTGAGCCCGGACACGCCCGACCTCGCCGACCGCGTGGCCGTGGTGACCGGCGGGACCCGGGGCATCGGCCGGGCGATCGCCGAGGCGCTCGCCCGTGCCGGCGCCGACGTCGTCCCGACCTCCCGGACCGAGGCGGACGTCGAGGAGGCCGTGGAGGCGATGCGGGAGCTCGGCTCGGGCTCGGTCGTGGCCCCGACCGACGTCACCGATGCGGACGACGTGGCGGCGCTGTTCGACGCCGTCGAGGACCGGTTCGGCCGGCTGGACGTGCTGATCAACAACGCGGGGATCAACCCGCGCGCCGGCATGGGCCGGCCGGGCGACGTCGACGCCGAGGCGTTCGAGTCGACGCTGGCGGTGAACCTGCTCGGGGCCTTCGACTGCGCCCGGACCGCCGGGCCGCTCCTGCGCGCCGACGGCGGCGGCTCGGTGGTGAACGTCGCGAGCGTGGTCGGCCTCGTCGGGCTGAAGCGCCAGCACCCGTACACGGCGTCGAAGCACGCGCTCGTCGGGCTGACGAAGAGCCTCGCGCTCGACTGGGCGCCCGACGTCCGGGTGAACGCGCTCGCGCCGGGCTACGTCTCGACGGAGCTGACCGAGGCCCTCGAGGCCAACGAGGAGCTGTACCGGTCGGTGCTCGACCGGACGCCGATGGGCCGGTTCGCCGAGCCCGAGGAGGTCGCCGAGGCCGCGCGCTTCCTCGCGAGCGACCGGGCCTCGTTCGTGACCGGCAGCGTCCTGACGGTCGACGGCGGCTGGACGGCGCGCTGAGCCGGCCGCCCGTTCCTTTATGCCGCGGCCCGACCGAGCGCGCCCATGGTCAACGCGTCGTTCGAAATCGACGACGGCGGCGGGTACGTCACGATCGAGCGCGAGGAGGCGCTCAACGCGCTCGACACGCCGACGAAGGCGGCGATCACCGAGCGGCTGCGGGACTGGCGCGACGAGGACGCCGTCCGGGCCGTGGTGCTCCGGAGCGAGGGCGACCGGGCGTTCTGCGCCGGCGGCGACATCAAGGAGATCCCCGAGGTCGACTACTCGCTGTCGTACTTCACGGAGACCTGGGGCGAGCTGTTCGAGGCCATGCGCGACCTCGGCAAGCCGACCATCGCCGCGGTCCGAGGGTACGCGCTGGGCGGCGGCTTCGACCTCGTCTGTCACACCGACATCCCGATCGCGGCCGACGACGCGATGCTCGGCCAGCCCGAGTCGGGCCTCGGCATCGTGAACCACTTCGCGCCGCCGGTGCTGCTCCGGACGGTCGGCCAGAAGAAGGCGCTCGATCTGCTGCTCACCGGCGAGCCGATCTCGGGAGCGGAGGCCGCCGAGCTGGGCCTGGTGAGCCGGAGCGTGCCCGCCGAGGAGCTGGACGCCGAGGTCGAGTCCGTGGTCGCCTCGATCGCCGAGAAGAGCCCGCGGGTCATGCGCAAGCTGAAGGCGGGCATCCACGACGCGATGGAGCTGTCGCCCGCCGAGGGCCGCGAGCACCTCGAGGAGATCGCGCTGGCGGCCGCCCGGACCGACCCCGACTACCGCGAGGGCGTCGAGGCCCAGCTCGAGGACCGCGAGCCGGAGTGGGCGTCCGAGGACTGAGAGGCGACGGCAAACTCGACCGACCCCGGTAGCTATAGGTGGCGCCGAACCACGATGCCGACCATGCAGCTAGGTATCGGCCTCCCGAACACGCTCGAGGGCGCGGACGGCGACCTCGTCATGGACTGGGCCCGGGCCGCGGACGACGGCCCGTTCACGAGCCTCGGCGTGTTCGACCGGCTCGTCTACCCCGGCTTCGAACCCATGGGCACCCTCGCGGCCTGCGCGGGCGCCACCGACTCGATCCAGCTGGCGACCTCCATCGTGGCCGGCCCGCTCCGGAACCACGCCCCGCTCGCCAAGCAGGCCGCCACCATCGACGCGCTCTCGGGCGGCCGGTTCACGCTCGGGCTCGCGCTCGGCGCCCGCGAGGACGACTACGAGGCCGCCGGCGTCGACTACCGCGGCCGCGGCCGGCGGTTCAACGAGCAGCTCGACGCGCTGCGCGACTACTGGGAGGGCGACGAGATGGGTCCCGAATCGGTCAGCGACGGCGGCCCGCAGCTGCTCGTCGGCGGCCAGAGCGACCCCGCGTTCAAGCGGGTGGCGCGCTACGCCGACGGCTACATCCACGGCGGCGGCCCGCCCCGGGCGTACGCCAAGCAGGCCCAGCAGGCCAAGTCGGCCTGGTCGGAGACCGGCCGGCCGGGCGACCCGGCGCTCTGGGGCCACGGCTACTTCGCACTCGGCGACGACGAGGTCGCCGAGGCCGGCAAGGAGTACCTCCTTGACTACTACGCGTTCACCGGGCCGTTCGCCGAGCGCATCGCCGAGGGGCTGCTGACCACGCCCCAGGAGGTCGTCCAGTTCGTCCGGGGCTACGAGGACCAGGGCTGTGACGAGCTGCTCCTGTTCCCCACCGTCCCGGAGTTCGAGCAGTACGAGCGCCTCGCCGAGGTCGTCGGCGACGAGTGGGCGGGCGACTGAGCCCACGATGGACGTCAACGTCATCGGCGGCGGCCCCGGCGGCCTCTACACCAGCCTGCTGCTCAAGCAGGAGTACCCGGACTGGGACGTCACCGTCTACGAGCGCGACCCGGCCGACAACACGTACGGCTGGGGCGTGGTGTTCTCCGACGCCACGCTCTCGAACCTCCGGGAGGCCGACCACGCCAGCCACGACGCCATCACGGACGCGTTCGTGAAGTGGGACCCCATCGACACCTACGTCGACGGCGAGCGGATCCGGTGTGGCGGCCACGGCTTCGCGGGAATCATGCGGACAGACCTCCTCTCGATCCTCCAGGCGCGGGCCCGGGAGGTCGGCGTCGAGCTCCAGCACGACCACGACGTGCAGGACCCCGACGCCTACCGCGAGGACGCCGACGTCCTGATCGGGGCCGACGGCGGCAGCTCGATGATGCGGGAGTTCTACGAGGACCGCTTCAAGCCGAAGATCGACTTCGGCGACGCCAAGTTCGCCTGGTTCGGCACCGAGAAGCCCTTCGACGTCTTCACCTTCATCTTCCGGGAGAACGAGCACGGCCTCTGGCAGATCCACGCCTACCCCGGCCGCAAGAGCACGTTCATCGTCGAGTGCAATCAGGCGACGTGGGAGGCCGCCGGGATGGACGAGAAGGGCGAGGACGAGGCGCTGGCCTACTTCGAGGAGCTGTTCAGCGACCACCTCGACGGCCACGCCCTGGAGAGCAAGCTCTACTCCTGGCGGGAGTTCCCGATCGTCAAGAACCGGACCTGGTCGTTCGAGAACGTCGTCCTGCTGGGCGACGCGGCCCACACCGCCCACTTCTCGATCGGCTCCGGGACGAAGCTCGCGATGGAGGACGCCATCGCGCTCTGGGAGGCGTTCGAGGAGAAGGGCACCGACGTCCCGGCGGCGTTCGACTGGTACGAGAAGGAGCGCCGCCCGCGGGTCAACGGGCTGCAGGACGCCGCCGAGCGCAGCCAGTCGTACTTCGAGCACGTCGACCGCTACCGCCACCTCCCGCCCGAGCAGTTCACGTTCAACCTGCTGACCCGCTCGGGACGGATCACCTACGACAACCTCCGGATCCGCGACCCGGGCTACGTCGACTCGTTCGACCGGTGGTACGCCCGCCACGAGGGCGAGGTCGGCGCCGACGAGCCCGACCCGGTGGTCTCGACGCCGCCGCTGTTCAAGCCGCTCGAGCTGCGCGGGGTGACGCTCTCGAACCGGACCGTCCTCGGCCCGTCGGTCGGGACCGACGCCGACGACGGGCTGGCCAGCGACGACCACCTGGCGACGTTCGAGCGCCAGGGCCGGAGCCGGGCCGGGCTCGTGCTGACCGATCCGCTGGCCGTCTCGGCCGACGGCCGGATCACGCCCGGGACCGCCGGGCTCTACGAGGACGCGCACGCCGAGCCGTGGGCCGCGGCCGTCGACGCGCTCCACGGGGAGACCGACGCCGCCGTCGGCGCCCAGCTGCTCCACGCGGGCCGCCGGGGCGCGATGCGCTCACGGTCCGTCGGCATGGACCGCCCGCTGCCGGCCGGCGACGGCTGGGAGCTGCTCGCGCCCTCGCCGAAGGCGTACACCGCCGACGGCCGGACGCCGACGGCGATGGACCGCGACGAGATGGACCGTGTCCGCGACGACTTCGTCGGCGCCGCCGAGCGGGCCGCCGCCGCGGGCTTCGACGTCCTCCAGCTGCAGGCCGGCCACGGCTACCTGCTCTCGTCGTTCCTCTCGCCGCTCGCCAACGACCGCGAGGACGAGTACGGCGGCTCGCCCGAGGACCGCCGGCGCTACCCGCTCGAGGTCGTCGAGGCGGTCCGCGCGGCCTGGCCCGACGACCGCCCGCTGGGCGTGACGCTGAACGCGACCGACTGGCACCCGGCGGGCCACGGCGTCGAGGAGGCGTTCGGGACGGCGGCGGCGCTCGACGAGCGGGGCGTCGACTACCTCGCCGTCGGCGCCGGCCAGGCCACCGCGGTCGACCGGCCGTCGTTCGACCCGACCTCGCTGGCGGACCTCTGCGAGGCGGTCAGAAACGAGGTCCGGATGCCCGCGATGTCGACCAACTACGTCACCTCGTTCGACGAGGTCAACTCGCTGGTCGGCGCCGCGCGGGCGGACCTCTGCCGGGTCCACCCGGACGCGTTCGACTAGGCGATCGTCCGCCCCGGCGGCCCCGTTCGGGAGGCGGGGGCTCCAACACACCGTCCCAGCCTGCCCCAGTGAGAACACTTTACCCGGTCCGTCGAGTCCGCCGGGGCATGGTTCCCCCCTTCGCCGAGCGGGCCTCGCTCGACCACTACACCCGCTTTTCCATCCCGCCCATCGAGGAGTTCCGCGAACGGGACATCGTCAACTTCACCCACGGCTACGCCAGCCCCGAGCTCCTGCCCGCCGACGAGCTGACCGACGCCTGGAACGCGGTGATGGCCGAGCACCGCGACGTCGCGTTCCAGTACGGCCCGGCCAAGGGCGTCAAGGCGCTCCGCGAGACGCTCCGGGACTACCTCGCGAGCGACTACGGGATCGACGTCGGGCTCGAGGAGCTCAGCATCGTCACCGGGTCGAAGCAGGGGCTGGACATGCTCTGTAAGGCGTTTGTCGAGCCGGGCGACACCGTGATCGTCACGTCGCCGACGTACGGCACCGGCACGAAGATCATGAAGAGCCACGAGGTCGAGTTCCTCGAGGTGCCGGTGGGCGACGATGGCCTCGAGGTCGACGTGCTCCGCGAGGAGCTCGAACGGCTCGATGCCGCGGGCGAGCCGCTGCCGAAGCTCGCGTTCACCGTCCCGGAGTTCCACAACCCGTTCGGCTCGACGATGCCGCTCGAGCGCCGGGAGGCGCTCCTCGAGCTGGCGGAGGCCTACGACTTCCTCCTCGTCGAGGACGACCCCTACCGCAAGCTCCGGTTCGATGGCGAGGAGGTTCCGCCGCTCAAGTCGCTGGACGACTCGGGGCAGGTCGTCTACCTGGGCACCTACTCGAAGCTGATCGCGCCGGGGCTCCGCGTGGGCTGGATGGTCGGCGACGAGGCGGTCATCGAGCGCACGCTGCCGATGAAGGAGGACGGCGGTACCAGCGCGCTCGCCCAGATGCTGATCCGCGAGCTCCACCAGACCGGGTACGTGAGCGAGCGGGCGAGCCGCTACGCCGACCACCTCCACGGCCAGCGCGAGGCCACCGTCGAGGCCATCGAGACCCACCTGCCCGAGGCCCGGCTCGCCCACCTGCCGGCCGGGGGCTACTACTGCTGGGTCGAGCTGCCGGGCGACGTGAACACGAGCGAGCTGCTCGAGTACGCCCGGGCGGAGGACGTGCTCTACCTGCCCGGCGAGGCCTTCAGCCCCACCGGCGGGAACCGGGACCACCTCCGGATCTCCTGGGCCTACGAGAACCCCGGACGGATCGACGAGGGGCTCTCGCGGCTCGCCACGGCGCTGGAGCGCTACCGGGACGCGTCGACGTAGTCGGCCCGGTCGCGGGCGGGTACCTATTTGGGCCGGCTGGTCGTGATGCCGTCATGGACGCCGGCAGCCCCGACGCCGTCGAACCGCCGGGAGGGTGCGACGCGTGACCCTCCGCCTGACGACCGATGACGTCCGCGGCGTGGTCGGCCTGATGCCGACGCCCGCGACGCCCGAGGCGAACGACCCGGCGGCCCGCGACACGGTCGATATCGAGGAGACGACCCGGGCCGTCCGGGCGCTCGAGGCCGCCGGCGTCGACTCGCTGATGTTGACCGGCACGTCCGGCGAGGCGTTCGCGCTCACCCCGGACGAATGGCGGACGTTCATCCGGACGGCGGCCGAGGCCGCCGACGAGATGGCCCTGCTCGCGGGCCCGACGACGCTGAACACCCGCGACACGATCGACCGCGCCCGGTTCGCCCGCGACGTCGGCTGCGAGGGCCTGCTGCTCGGCCGGCCGATGTGGAACGCGCTCACCCCCGACGCGACGGTCGGGTTCTACCGGGAGGTGGCCGACGCCGTCCCGGAGCTGGGGATCATGGTCTACGACAACCCCGGCGCGTTCAAGGGGCCGGTCACCGCCTGGGGCCGGCTCGCCGAGATCGAGAACGTCGTCGCGGTGAAGTACATCAGCGTCGGGCCGGCCTACTGGGAGGCCCGCCGGCAGGTCGAGGCCGCCGACGGCGACCTCGTGCTCGTCCCGATGGACGCCTACCTGGCCGCGATGATGACGTGGGACCCCGAGCTGCCGGCCGTCTGCTGGTCCTCGAGCGTCTCCTGCGGCCCGGCGCCGACGCTCGCGCTCGTCGACGCGCTCGAGGCCGGCGACTGGGCGCGGGCCGTCGAGCTCACCCGGCGGATGGCCTGGTCGTTCGAGACGTTCTTCCCCGGCGGCGACATGGAGACCTTCGGCCGGCACACCGTCTCGATCGTCAAGGCGCGGATGGCCGCCGCGGGCTTCCTCGAGCCGGGCCCGGTGCGCCCGCCGGACCCCCACACCCCCGAGGCGTACCTCGAGGGCGGCCGCGAGGCCGGCCGTCGGTGGCGCGAGCTCGTCGAGGAGTACGGCGACTGAGCCGACCGATCAGGCGCCGAGGGTGTCGCGCATGAACGCCTCGATGCGGTCGAGCCCCTCGCCCAGGCGCGCCTCGTCGAGGGCGTAGCTCAGCCGGAGGTAGCCCTCGCCGGCGTCGCCGAAGCTGCTGCCGGGCGTGACCGATACCCCGTACTCCGTGAGCAGCCGTTTCGCGACGGCCATCGAGGGTTCGTCGACGCCGTCGAGCGCGCAGAAGAGGTAGAACGCGCCCTCGGGCTCGGCACACGACAGCCCCGGGATCGCCGCGACGCGGTCGACCGCGAACGACCGCCGGCTGGCGTAGGTGTCGACCATCGCCTCGAACGGCTCCTGGGGGCCGGTGAGCGCGGCGCAGCCCGCCGTGCTGGGCCACGGACGACGGGCAGGTCGTGAGCGCCTGGCGGACCACCTGTGCGGCGTCGACGACGTCGGTGGGCCCGGCGAGCCAGCCCAGCCGCCACCCCGTCATCGCGTAGCCCTTCGAGAAGGAGTTCACCGAGAGGACGTGGTCTGGCTCGCCGAGCGCGGCCGCGCTCCGCCGGCTCCCCGCATAGGTCAGCCGCTCGTACACCTCGTCGGCGATCACGAAGGCGCCGCGGTCGGCGGCGGCCTCGACGACGGCGTGGACGGCGTCCTCGTCGTAGACCCGGCCCGTCGGGTTGTTCGGCCGGCAGAGCAGCACCGCGGCGGTGGCATCGGTGAACCGCTCGGTCAGGGCCCCTGGGTCGAGGGCGAAGCCGTCCTCGGGGTCGAGCGGCGCCCGGACCGGCGTGCCCCCGGCGAGGGTCACCTGGGCCGCATAGTTGGTCCACTCCGGGGTCGGGATCACGACCTCGTCGCCGGACTCGACGACCGACAGCAGCGCGAGGGCGAGCGCCTCGATGCCGCCGTTGGTGACGACGACGCCGTCGGCGTCGACCGGGACGTCGTTGTCCCGGCGGGCCTTCGTGGCGATGGCTTCGCGGAGCTCGGGCAGGCCGTACGTCGAGGTGTAGTGGGTGGCGCCGCCGTGGGCGGCCTCGGCGGCGGCGTCGATGACGTGGCCCGGCGTGTCGAAGTCGGGGTCGCCGATCTCCAGGCGGACGACGTCGTCGAGCTCGTTGGCCAGCTCGAAGATGACGCGGATCTCCGAGCCGGTCTCCTGGGCGGCGCGGGCCGATAGCCGGCCGTCGCGTCGGGGCATCCGGCGGGCCTCAGAAGGGGTCGACGGCGCCGTCCTGGACCTTGTGGACGATGCCGCGGATGGTGTCGATCTCGAGGCCCGGGTTCGTCCGGGAGTGCTGGTCGGCGAGGCCGACCATCTGCTCGACCTGCGGGACCACGATCTGGCGGTAGATCACGTAGAGCCGGAGCCGCTCCTCGCCGACCGCCTTCACCTTGTTCTTCGCGCCGGGGGGCAGGTAGACCAGCTCCTCGGGCCCCGCCTCGACGGTGTGGATCTCGCCTTCCTCGTCCTCGTAGGAGATCTCGACCCGCCCCTCGATCGGCATGTCGATCTGGTACATGTGGGGCGTGTGGGTGTGCCAGTCGATCACGCCGCCGGGCTCGGATTCCATGTACGAGAGGTTGAAATCGTTCGACCGGAAGACGTGGGAGGTGAAGTCCGGGGCCGCTCGTCGCTTTCGCCGAACTCGTCGTCCGCGTCCATGTCCTCGTAGAGATCGACTCCTTCGACCTCGCGGGCATCGATCACGAATCCCTCCTGGGGCAGGAAGCTCGTGAAGTCCGGAACGTCCATACGGCGGGTTCGCTCAGGCCGGGGGTAAACTTACTGGTGGGGCGGCTCGCTCAGGCGGCGACGTCCTCGAGGATCGCCTCGGCGTGGGCCTCGGGTGCGACGTCCTCGTAGACGGCCTCGATCGTCCCGTCCGGCCCGACGACGAACGTGTTCCGCGTGGCGATGTCGAGCTGCTGGCCCTCGTGCTCGACGGTCGCGAACGAGTCGTAGGCCTTCGGCGACCTCGCCGGAGGGGTCCGAGAGCAGCGGGAACGGCAGGGATTCGGCCTCGGCGAACGCCTGGTTGTCCTCGACCGGGTCCGTGCTCACGCCCACGACCTGGACGTCGGCCTCGGTGAACGCGTCCCAGTGGTCCCGGAAACCACAGGCCTCGGTGGTGCAGCCGTCGGTGCCCGGCTTGCGGGTAGAAGTACAGCACGACGGTCTGTCCCCGGAACTCGTCGAGGCTCCTCGGCTCCCCGTCCTGGTCGGGGAGCTCGAAGTCGGGGGCGTCGTCTCCTGGCTCGAGCATACCCGCTGCTCGGACGCTTCGGGACTAACCGCTTTCGCTCCGGGGACGGCCCGAGGTCCCCTGCAATCGCCGGGGGTCAACGCTAGCGTTACAACCCCCGCCTCTCAACGGTGGCCCATGGTTTCCGGCGACGAGCTCGAGATCTTCCGCCACCGGCTGGCGGGGATCGTCGAGGAGATGGGCGGCACCCTGGAGCGGACGGCCTACTCCACGAACATCAAGATCCGGCGGGACTACTCCTGTGCGCTCTTCGACGCCGACGGCCGGCACATCGCCCAGTTCACGGCCGCGCCCTCGCAGGTGGCGGCGCTGCGGTACGCGGTGCCCGCGCTCATCGAGGAGCGCGGCGACGACGTCCGTCCGGGCGACGGCTTCCTGCTCAACGACCCCGCCCAGGGCGGCGCCGTCCACCTGCCCGACGTCATGCTCATCTCGCCGGTGTTCGACGACGAGAAGGTGATCGGCTGGGTCGGCAACGACGCCCACCACGTCGACATCGGCGGCGGCACGCCCGGGGGCATCCCGGTGGACAGCACGAGCCTCTACGGCGAGGGTATCATCATGCCCGGGATGCGGGCCGTCGAGGACTGGGAATACGACGAGGAGATGCTGCGCTTTCTCACCCGCAACGTCCGGGGCTCGGAGATGCGCGTCGGGGACTACCAGGCCCAGCTCGGCGCGAACCATATCGGCGCCGACCGGCACCGGGCGCTCCACGCGGAGTACGGCGCCGAGGCGCTCGCCGAGCACCTCGACGAGCTGCTCGACTACACCGAACAGCGCGTCCGGTCGGCCATCGAGGCGCTCCCCGACGGCGAGTACACCGCGACGGACTACCTCGACGGCGACGGCATCGTCGACGAGCCCGTCGTCATCGAGCTCACGCTGGTGATCGACGGCGACGAGATCACGTTCGACTTCACCGGGACCGCGCCCCAGAACCGCGGGCCGCTCAACTCGAACCCCTCGACGGTGTTCGCGGCCGTGATGATGGCCATCCGGAGCCTCTTCGGCGAGGACCTCCCCCAGAACGCGGGGTTCTACCGGCCGTTCGAGCTGATCACCCCGAGGGCACGATGATGAACCCCGACGCGAACGCCCCGATCGCGGGCACCGGCGAGGTCACCCAGCGCGTGCCCGACCTCGTCATCCGGAGCCTGGCGGAGGCCATCCCCGACCGGGTCATCGCGGCGACGAAGGGCACCGTCGTCAACGTCGCCTACGGCGGGATCGACCCCCGCGACGACGAGGAGTACGTCTACTACGAGACGTTCGCGGGCGGCTACGGGGCCCGCCCGACGAAAGACGGCATGGACGCCGTCCAGCCCCACCTCCAGAACACGGCCAACAGCCCCATCGAGGAGGTCGAGGCCGAGATCCCGATGTACGTCCGGCGGTACGCGCTGCGCGAGGACTCCGAGGGCGCCGGCGAGTTCCGCGGCGGGCTCGGCGTCCGCCGGGACATGGAGTTCTACGACCACGAGGCGTCGTTCACCGTCCTCTCGGACCGGTCGAAGTTCGCGCCCTGGGGCCTGTTCGGCGGCGGGGACGCCGAGACGGCGCGGTACGTCGTGAACCCGGACACCGCCGAGGAGCAGGTGGTCGGCTCGAAGTCGACGACCAGACTCGACCCCGGCGACGTCGGCAGCATCCAGACGCCCGGCGGCGGGGGGTACGGCGATCCCCTCGACCGCGACCCGGAGGCGGTGCTCCAGGACGTCGTGAACGAGAAGGTCTCGGTCGAGCGGGCCCGCGAGGCCTACGGCGTCGTCGTCGACGCCGTGGCCCGGACGGTCGACCGCGGGGCGACCGAGGAGCGCCGGCGGGCGATCCGGGAGGCGCGGGCGGCCGACGACGCCGTCGCCGCCGACGGTGGTGAGTCGCCTTGACCTACCGCCTCGGGGTGGACATCGGCGGCACGTTCACCGACATCGTGCTCTACGACGTGGAGGCCGACCGGGTCCACACCACCAAGACGCCCTCGACGCCCGACGCCTTCGACGAGGGCGTGATCGACGGCGTCGAGAAGGCGGGCGAGCGCTACGGCGTCGCCGGCGGCGACGTCTCGTTCCTGAGCCACGGGACTACCGTCGGCACGAACGCCGTGCTCGAGGAGGAGCTGCCGACGGTCGGCCTGGTCACGAACGACGGGCTCCGGGACGTCCTCGAGATCGGCGACCAGACCCGGCCGGAGCTGTACGACCTCTTCACCGACAAGCCGCCGTCCATCGTGCCCCGGCACCTCCGTACGGAGGTGCCCGGCCGGCTCGCCAACGACGGCTCGGAGATCCGGCCGCTCGACGAGGACCGGGCCCGGGTCGCGGTCGAGGCGCTCGTCGAGGAGGGCGTCGAGTCGATCGTCGTCTCGATGCTCTACTCCTACCTGAACGACGACCACGAGCGCCTGGTCGGCGAGGTCATCGAGGAGGCCGCCCCCGAGACGCCCTACGCGCTCTCCTCGGCCGTCTACCCGGAGGTGCGCGAGTACGAGCGGACGATCACCACGGTGCTCAACGAGGCCGTGAAGGTCGCGATCCGGGACTACATCGACGACCTCGAGTCCGAGCTCGGGGCGCTCGACATCGACGCCCCGCTGAACATCATGCACAGCGGCGGCGGGCTGCTCCGGGCCGACCAGGCCACCCGGGACGCGATCCGCACCGTGCTCTCGGGCCCGGCGGCCGGCGCGGTCGCCACCCGCCACACGAGCGGCCGCGAGGGGTTCCCGAACGCCATCGGGATGGACATGGGCGGCACGAGCACGGACGTCAGCATCGTCCGGGACGGCGAGATCGTCCGCACGACCGAGGGCGAGATCAACGACCTGCCGATCAAGACGCCGATGATCGACCTGAGCACCGTCGGCGCGGGCGGTGGCAGCATCACCTGGGTCGACGACGGCGGCGCGCTCCGGGTCGGCCCCCAGAGCGCCGGCGCCGACCCGGGACCGATCTGCTACGGCCGGGGCGGCGAGCGGGCGACGACCACCGACGCCAACCTGCTGCTGGGCCGGATCGACCCGGACCACTTCCTCGGCGGGGACCTGACGCTGGAGGTCGAGGAGACCCGCCGGCGCTTCGAGGCCCAGATCGCCGAGCCGCTGGGACAGTCGGTCCCGGAGGCGGCCCAGAGCGTGGTGAACGTCGCGAACGCCCGCCTCACGCGGGAGATCCGACGGGTGACCGTCGAGCGCGGGGAGGACCCCGGGGGGTACGCCCTGGTCGCGTTCGGCGGCGCCGGGCCGATGCACGCCGTGCCGGTCGCCGAGGCGATGGATATGGAGGGGGTGCTCGTCCCCCGCAACCCGGGCGTGTTCTCCGCGACGGGGCTGCTCGTCGCCGACGTCCGGGTCGACGCTTCACACTCCTACCGGGCGTCGGGCCTCGACCCCGATACGCTGACCGACCAGTTCGCGGGGCTGGTCGAGCAGGTCACCGACCGGCTCCGCCAGCAGGGCTTCGCCGACGACGAGTTCGCCATCGAGCGCACGGTCGACTGCCGGTACGTCGGGCAGTCCTACGAGCTCGCGGTCGAGGTCCCGGGGGCGCCGACCGACCCGGTCGACGCGCCGGCGGTCGAGGCGATCGAGGAGGGGTTCCACGAACGCCACCGCCGCATGTACGGCCACGCCCGGCGGTCGGAGTCGGTGGAGGCGGTCATCCTGCGGGTCGCCGGCCGGGGCGACTCGCCGAGCTACGAGCCCGCGGCCGCCACGGCCTCGGCGGACCCGACCCGGGAGTCACGGGACGTCCACTTCGACGGGACTGGCTTCGTCGAGACGAGCGTCGTCGACCGGCCCGCGCTCGCGCCCGGCGCGACGGTCGAGGGCCCCGCGATCCTCGAGGAGGCCAGCGCGACGACCGTCGTCCCGCCCGGGGCGACCGCCGAGGTCACCGACCGCGGCAACGTGCTCATCCGGTGAGGCGGCGGCCCCCGGTCACCGGGGTGTCGCCACGTCGGCCAGCGCGTCGACGTAGCGGTCGATCTCCGCGGCCGTGTTGTAGAAGTGCACGCCGGCCCGGACCCCGCCGTTCCGCTCGCTGAGCTTGAAGCCGCGGTGGTGCAGCGTCTCCAGGGTGCGCTCCGGGTGGCGCACCTGGACGTTCACGACGCCGCCGCGCCGGTCGGGGTCGGCCGGCGTCGCCACCTCGAAGCCGTGGTCCGCCACGCCCTCGATGAGGCGGCCGGTGAGCTCGATGACCCGCTCGCGCACGTTCTCGACGCCGTACTCGAGCAGGATCTCCATCCCGGGGTTCGCGGTGTAGGCGGCGGGAACCGGCGGCGTGCCGTGCTCGAACCGGCGGGTGCCGGCGGCGTACTCCGGGTCGCGCATCGGGAAGTCGAAGCGGTCCTCGACGCCGAACCAGCCCCGGACCGTGGGTTCGAGCTCGTTGGCCAGCTCGCGGTCGACGTACAGGAACGCGAGGCCGGGCCCGCCGAGCATGAACTTCAGGCTCCCGGCGGTCAGCATGTCGATCCCCTGGGCCTTGACGTCGATCGGCACGACGCCGGTGGCCTGGTAGGCGTCGAGGAAGAGGTAGCCGCCGTGGTCGTGGACCGCGTCGGCCAGCCCCTCGACGTCGACCAGCCCGCCCGTGAACGGGTAGGCCATCGCCGTGTTGACCAGCAGGGTGCGGTCGGACAGCTCCGCCTCGTAGGCCTCGAGCGGCACGTGGTGCTCCTCACCCGACTCGGCGTATCGGAGGTTCGCGCCGTGGCGGCCCTGGGCGTGCCAGAGCTGGGGGACCGTGGGGAAGTCGAGGTCGGAGGTCACGACCTCGTCGCGGCCCTCGTAGTCGAGGGCGCTCGCCACGCCCGCCATCGCCTGGGTCGCACTCGTCATGACCGCGACCTCGTCGATGTCCGCGTTGATCAGGCGGGCGAAGTTCTCGACGGCCCGGTCGACCTCGTCGAGCCACTCGTCCCAGGGGTTCATCTCCTCCAGCCAGACCTCCAGATACCGGTCAGAGGCGTCCAGGGCGGCCTGCGGGATCGGCCCCACCGAGCAGTTGTTCAGGTGGACCCGGTCGGTCTCCGCGACCTCCGGGAACCGCGACCGCCACGCGTCCAGGCTCATCGCCCTGGTGGAGCCGCCGTCGGCACATAAAGGCCGGCTTCGCCGTCGCCGCCCCGGCGACCCATAGCGTCAAGTGGCCGAGCGGGCTCTGCCTGACGCATGCGAAAGACGGTCATCGGGGCCGACGTCGGGGACGACCTCGACCTCTTCGAGGGGGTCGACGGCGTGGACGGGCTGCCACACTCGGAGGCGGTGGCGGTCGACCTCCCGGGCTACCGGCGGGTGTTCGTCTCGGGGACCGCCGCTATCGACGAGGCGGGCGACATCGTGGCGCCGGGCGACGCCGCCGCCCAGGCCGAGCACATCTACGAGACTCTCTCGGGCTCCTCGCGGCGGCCGGCGGCGGGCTGGCGGACATCGTCCGCCTCCGGCTCATCACCGAGCCCTTGACCGAGGCAGAGTACCTCGACGTGGTGCGGGTCCGCCAGCGCTATCTCGAGCCCGGCCACGAGCCCGCGAGCACCGTCATCGAGGCCGCCGACGTCGGCGTCGAGGGGATGCGCCTGGAGGTCGACGCCGACGCGGTGATCCCGGACGACGGCTGGTCCGTCGAGAACGGCCGACAGGTAGGCCCACTGCCGCCCGCCGCCGGGCGGTTTTCCGGTCCCAGTATCTTTATCTGTCGCTCGGACCCCACGTGCAGTTCGTATGACAGACATTGGCAGACGACGATTCATCAAGGCGACCGGCGCGGCGGGCGTAGTCGGGCTCTCTGGCTGCCTCGGCGGCGACGGGGACGGCGGCGACGGCGGCAGCACGCCGACCGCGACCGACACCCCGATGACGACGACCAGCGGGATGCAGGCCCGGACCATCGAGATCGGGACGCTGCTCCCGGTCTCAGGCGAGTTCGCGGCCATCGGGCAGACGATGGAAGACGCGGCGAGGCTCGCCTTCGAGGCGGTGGACGGCGGGAGCGACATGCTGAGCGTCGATCCGAACTACGGCGACTCGCAGTCCGACCCCGGGAAAGCCATCGACGGGGCGGAGAACCTCGCGAACGCGGGCGTCCCGTCCGTGGTCGGGGCCGCGATCACCGATAGCTTCCTCCAGACGGCCCAACAGGTGTTCATCCCGTCGGACATCGTGATGTGTTCCCCGTCGGCGACGGCCGTGTCCATCACCGGGCTCGACGACAAGGACCTCGCCTTCCGGACGACCCCGAGCGACGCCTTCCAGGGCGCGGTGATGGCCCAATACGGGCTGAACCAGCTCGACGCCTCGACGGCGTCGACGCTCGCGGTCAACGACGCGTACGGGACGGGTCTCGCGGCCACCTTCGTCGATTCCTTCGAAGAGAGGGGGGGCACCGTCCAAAACCGGGTGACCTACGAGCCGGGCGGGGCCTCCTACTCCTCGCGTATCTCCCAGGCGGTCGAGGGAGACCCCGACATGCTCGTCCTCGTCGCGAAGGGCGGGTCCACCTCGATCCAGCTGCTCAAGGACTACTACGCCGACTTCGACGCGGAACGACCCATCATGACCGTCGACGGCATGAACACGGCTCGGATCCCCAACGAGGTCGGCCGAGATCTGGCGAACGTCATCGGAACGGCGCCGACGACCTCGGGTCCCGCCCGGGACACGTTCGACCAGCTGTACAAGGACACGTACGACTCCTCGCCCGGACCGTTCAACGGCCAGACCTACGACGCGGCCGCCATCGAGCTCCTCGCGAACGCCCGAGCTCGTGAGAACGCCGGGCCCGCGATCGCCGAAGCGATGCGCGCAGTGGCCAACGAGGCGGACGACGCCATGGTGGTCACGCCGGACAACCTGGTCGAGGGGATCGAGGCCGCGGCCGCCGGCGATCCGGTGAACTACGAGGGTGCGGCGAGCCCCGTCGAGTTCGACGAGAACGGCGACCTCGTCGCCGGCACCTTCGGCATCTGGAAGTACGCACCCGATACGGAGAGCGGGTTCGAGATCATCGAGGAAGTCGACGTCTCAGCGCCGGGTCCGCCGAGGACCCTCCCGATCCGTTCAGCCGCCGAGGAAGCGTTGGCGGACCTCTTCGTCCTCGAGGAGGGCGGTTCCGGGGCCATCCTGGAAGTTGCGGCCCTGTGCGAGCACGTAGCCGCGGTCACACTCTCTGAGCGCTTTCTTCGCGTTCTGCTCGACCATGAGGACAGCCGTTCCGGTGTCGTTGATCTCCCGGATCTTCTCGAAGGTGTCGTCGACGAGGTCCGGGGCGAGGCCGGCCGACGGCTCGTCGACGACGAGGAGCTGCGGGTCGGTCATCAGCGCCTGCCCCATCGCCAGCATCTGTCGCTGGCCGCCGCTCATCGTCCCCGCCTTCTGGTCACGGCGTTCCTCGAGGACGGGGAACCGATCGTAGACCTCCTCGAGCCGTTCCTGCGGTATCTCGTCCAAGATGTAGGCGCCGATCTCCAGGTTCTCGCGGACGGTCATCGTCGGGAAGACGTTCCCCGATTGGGGGACGTAGCTGATGCCCCGGTGGACGATCCGCTCGGGGGCCAGCTCGGTGATGTCCTGCCCGTCGAACGAGATGGACCCGCCCATGTGCGTGGCGAACCCGACGATGGACTTGAGCGCCGTACTCTTGCCAGCACCGTTGGGCCCGACGATCGTGACGTACTCGCCCTGGTCCACCTCGAGGTCGACCCCGTCGAGGATCTGGAGGTTGCCGTATCCGGCGTCGAGGGCCGTAACCGAGAGAAGGCTCATCTCACGTGCCTCCGCCGAGGTACGCCTCGATGACCCGTTCGTCGTTCCGGACCGATGCTGGCGAACCCTCCGCGAGCACCTGCCCCTGATGCATGACGATGACGGTCTCGCAGTGCTCCATCACCAGGTCCATGTCGTGTTCGACGAGCAGGAACGTGTACCCGGACGCTTGGAGCTCGTGGATGCGCCCGAGCAGCTGCTCTTCGAGCGTGGGGTTGACGCCGGCGAACGGCTCGTCGAGCAGGAGCATGTCGGGGTCGGTCATCAGCGCCCGGGCGAGCTCGAGCAGTTTCCGTTGGCCGCCGGAGAGGTGCTTCGCGTACTCGTCGGCGAGGTGGTCGATCTCGAAGAAATCGAGCGTCTCCCAGATCTCTTCTAACAGCGCGGCCTCCCGCTCTTGGACCCGACGGCGGAGGGAGGGAACGACCGCTGGCAGCACCTGCTCGTCCCGGCGGTCGCCGGACGCGAGCAGCAGGTTTTCGAGCACCGTCATGTCGGCGAGCTCGCGGGTCTGCTGGAACGTCCGGACCAGGCCCCGGTTCGCGATCTGGTAGGGTCGGAGCCCCGTGATGTCCTCCCCCGCGAATCGGACCGAGCCGGCGTCGGGCGATAGCAAGCCCGTCGCGCAGTTGAAGGTCGTCGATTTCCCGGCGCCGTTCGGCCCGACGAGGCCGGTGATGGTCTCAGCTTCGACCTCGAATGAGGCGCCGTCAATGGCGACGATGCCACCGAAGGTCTTCCGGAGGCCGTCGACGACGAGGAGCGGTTCGGCCCCGGATTCGTTCGCGTCGGTCTCCGTGTCGGCCTCGACCGACGCTGTCGTCCCGGACGCGGAAGCGTTCATTCGTCCGCACCCCTCGGCGCCGATTGTCCGGCCGTTTCACGATCGTCCGTCCTGGCCGAGCCGGGCCGTTCGAGGCTGATCGTCGCGGCGATCTCCTTCCGATGGCCCAACAGCCCGAGCGGTCGCTTCTGGACGACGTAGATGAGGACGATCCCGAGGATGAGGAACTGCAGGGAGTTGAGACGGTCGAGCACGAAGGAGAGGAAGACGATCGGCTGGCCGGTGGTCAGTGCCTCGCCGGCCCGGACAATCGTGAGCGGGGCGTTCGGCAGTGTCATGGTTTCGTTGAGCACGGTCCGGACGTATCGGGGGCCCTGGAGGAGGAACGCCACGAAGAGCGCTGACCCGAGCACGCTGCCGGTGTTCGACCCCGCGCCGCCGATGATGACGACGATCCACACGAAGACGGTGACCTCGGTCTTGAACGTCCCGGGGGTCGCCAAGCCTCGGCTCCCGTGCCAGAAGATGCCCGCGAGGCCGAGGAAGGCGGCGCCGATGACGAACGACTTGATCTTCACCAGCTGGACGTTCTTCCCGAGCGAGTTCGCGACGTCTTCGTCGTCCCGGACCGCCTTCAGGACGCGACCGAACGGTGACCGACCGAGCTGCATGAACGTCCAGTAGAACGCCCAGACGATGCCGACCAGCAGGACGACGTACGCCAGCTCGGTGACGACGCGGGGCTGGACCCCGATGGCACCGAGCGTCGCGACGATCGCGTCGGCGGCACGCTGGAGCACCCCGATCCCATACCCCGTTTCGAAGAGCGTGCTGACGGCCTTCGAGGGATCGCCAACGAGGTTGAGGCCTTGGTTGCCGGCCGTCCCCATCTCGACGCCGAACAGGGTGAACGACTTGAGCGTGTTCGAGGTGAGGCTGATCCTGACGATCTCCGCGAACCCGAGCGTCGTGATCGCGAGATAGTCCGACCGAAGTCTGAGCGCCGGGAACGCGACGACTAACCCCGCGATGGCGGCGGCGAGGACCCCGAGCGCGATACCGACCACGACGGGGAGCCCCAGCCCGGGAGTGACTATCGTCGACGCTGGATCGACCGGCGCCGTCGCGATGCCCATCACGTAGATGGCGACCGCCATGAACCCGACGACGCCGACGTTGAACAGCCCCGTGTAGCCCCAATGGAGGTTGAGCGCGAGTCCCGCCATGGCGTACGCCGCGATGAGGAAGGTGAGTCGACGGAGGGCGTTCACCTGGCCGTTGACGTTGAACCCGAGCACCGCCCCCAGACCGATGTAGATGGCGTAGATGACCAGCATCGTCACGACGATGAGGTAGACGTCACGTCGGACGAGGCGCTCGACGAGGCGGTTCCACGACCGGCGCGCTCGATCGGAACCGCTCATCCGACGTCCCGCCCCCCGAACAGGCCCTTCGGTCGAACGAGCAGGACCACGATCATGATGAAGAACGCCACGGGCCGGGTGAACGTCGCTTCCGGCAACCAGACGAGCGAGACCGTGCTCGTGAGCCCGATGACGAGCCCGCCGAGGATCGCGCCGTACACCGACCCGATGCCGCCGAGGATGACGGCCGCGAAGATCAACAGCAGGAGCTGCCAGCCGAACAGGAACCCGATGGTGCCGCGTTCGAGGACGATGAGGTACCCGGCGATCCCGGTGGTGGCGCTCCCGATGATCCAGGTCCACCGCACGACCCGTTCGGTGGGAATCCCCCGAGCGCGGGCGAGCTCGACGTCGTCGGCCATCGCGCGCATGGCCTTCCCGAGCTTCGTCCGCTGGAGCAGGAGGTGGACCCCGAACATGAGGGCCGCCGCGGCCACGACCAACACCACCTCGTGGGTGCTGACGTTCAACAGCCGCTCCGTCCCGGTGGCGAGCCCGAGCGGGAGCGTGAGGGCCCACTGACCGGCGGCGAACGCTTCCTTGCTCGCGGCGACGGCGAGCGTGCCGTCGCTCACGCCGATGCTGAACACGGGGGCCGGCGTGACCGCTACCGCCCGGGTCGTCGGGGTGTAGACCACGACGATGGTGTACCGGATGATGAAGGCGACACCGACGCTGGCGATCAGCAGCATCAGCCCGCCGACGTTCCGCAGGGGGCGGTAGACGTAGCGGTCGAAGCCGAGGGACATGCCGGCGGTCAGGCCGGCGGCGGCGACCAGGCCAGCGAACACGGCAACCGGGTCGGAGAGGAACCTGATCCCGATGTCGCTGGCGTAGAGCTGCCCGGTCGGCCCCAGGAGCGCGAGCTGTTCGAAACTGAAGGCCCCGAACCCGGCGACAAGGTAGGTCACCGACCAGCCGGAGAACGCCCCGGCCGTGACGACGTCGCCGTGCGAGAAGTTGGCGAACTGGAGGATGCTGTAGGTGAGGGTCAGCCCGATGCCCGCCAGGCCGAGGACGAGGCCGATGGTGAGCCCGTCCCAGACGAAGGTGACGAACTGCGAGGCCGAGAGCCGGCCGGTCGCGAGCGACCCGACGAGATCGATGATCAGCCAGAGGCCGACGACGCCGAGCACGGCGCGCCACTGCCCGGCCGTGAGCCCCCCGTTTCGGAGGCGCTCGGCGAGGCCGCTGATCGCGGTGGAATCCGGGGGCGAGAGCGGGGTGGACACGTGTCACCTGCTGGGGCGTGGGGTAACCTAAATCCTCGGTCACCCGCAAGCCGGAACCAACCCCCGGCTGGGGAAGCTATTAGACCGGACGGGGCTAGCCCGCTGGCATGGTGATGTCATGAGTCGCGGCCGCATGCAGCCCCTCGACGAGGCGGCGGTCGGCGACCCCTCGGGCTCGGTGGACGAGTGTACGTTCAGCCAGCCGGACGACGCGCCCCCGCGCTATCGCATCGTCGGCCCCGACGGGTCCTCCGACCCCGAGGCGGCGCCCGATCTCGACGTCGAGACCTACCGCGAGCTCTACGGGTGGATGGTCACCCAGCAGGTCGTCGACCAGCGGATGGTCAAGCTACAGCGACGCGGCGAGATGGGCACCTACGCCTCCGGCCGGGGCCAGGAGGGCAGCATCGTCGGCTTCGGCGCCGCCCTCGAGGCCGACGACTGGCTCTTCCCCTACGGCCGCGAGGCGGCCGCGATGCTCATCAAGGGGATGTCGCTGCGCGACCTCCTGCTCTACTGGCGCGGCGTGATGGACGCGAACCGGTTCCCCGAGGCGAACATCTTCCCCATCGCCATCGCGATCGGGACCCACGTCCCCGTCGGCGTCGGCTACGCCTGGGGGATGCAGCGCGACGACGCCGACAGCGTCGTGGGCCTCATGTTCGGCGACGGCCACCCCTCGACCGGCGAGGTCCAGGCGGGCATGAACTTCGGCGGCGTGATCGACGCCCCGGCGGTGTTCCACTGCCAGAACAACGGCTACTCCATCTCGATGCCCTTCAGCGGCCAGACCGCCGCGAACTCGGTCGCCCAGAAGGCGCTGGCGTGGGGCTTCGACGGCATCCGGGTCGACGGCAACGACGTCCTCGCGGTCTACGACGCGACCCGTCGGGCCCGCGAGCGGGCCCTCGCCGGGACGCCGACCATCGTCGAGTCGGTCACCTACCGGCTCGACGCCCACACGACGAACGACGACCCCTCGCGCTACCGGACCGACGAGGAGGTCGAGTACTGGGAGGGCCGCGAGCCGGTCAGCCGGTTCCGGGAGTACCTCAAGGCCGAGGGCGTCTTCGAGGAGATCGACGAGGAGGGCCTCCGGGCGGCCGCCGACGAGCGGTTCGACGAGGCCAAGGAGGCCGCGGACGCCTACGCGACCGGCGACGTCGACGAGCTGTTCACCCACCTCTACGACGAGCTCCCGCCGGAGCTCGAGCGCCAGCTCGAGGAGTTCGAGGCCCTCCTCGAGGAGCGCCCGGACTTCTGGGACCACGTCGAGGAGCGGCCGAAGGGATGAGCGAGCTCTCGCTCCCCGACGACGCCGACGGCGCGACCCAGAACCTCACCCTCGTCGAGGCGGTCAACGACGCGCTGCACGTCGAGATGGCGCTCGACGACCGCGTCATGACCTACGGCGAGGACGTCGCCGAGCAGGGCGGGGTGTTCCGGGCCACCGAGGGGCTCCAGGAGCGCTTCGGCGAGGAGCGCGTGCTCGACACGCCGATCACCGAGATCGCCATCGCCGGCACGGCGATCGGCCTCGCGATGCGGGGCTATCGGCCGGTGGCCGAGATCCAGTTCTCGGGGTTCATCCCGCCGGCGTTCAACCAGCTCGTCCAGAACGCGAGCCGCATCCGCTGGCGCACCCGCGGCGAGCAGACCGCGCCGATGGTGATCCGGGCGCCGTACGGCGGCGGCGTGCGCGCGCTGGAGCACCACTCCGAGAGCCTCGAGGCCGCCTACGCCCACATCCCGGGGCTCCAGGTCGTCGTGCCGAGCACGCCCCACGACACGAAGGGGCTGCTCATCGCCGCCATCCGCGACCCGGACCCGGTGCTGGTGCTCGAGCCGAAGCTGCTCTACCGGTCGACCCGGGGCGCGGTGCCCGAGGGCGACTACACCGTGCCCATCGGCGAGGCGGCGGTCCGCCGGGAGGGCACGGACGTCACCGTCGTCTCCTGGGGCGCGATGATGTCGCCGACGCTCGAGGCGGCCGAGAACCTCGCCGAGGCGGGCATCGATGCGGAGGTCGTCGACCTCCGGAGCATCTCGCCGCTGGACCGCGAGACGGTCGTCGAGTCGATCAAGAAGACCGGTCGGGCCTGCATCGTCCACGAGGCGCCGCGGTCGGGGGGCTTCGCGGCGGAGGTCATCGCGAGCGTCCAGGAGCGGGCCATCGTCTACCTCGAGGCGCCGATCGAGCGGGTCACCGGCTTCGACGTGCCGATCCCGATGCTCGCCCGGGAGGACGTGTATCTCCCCAACCCGCCCCGCATCGAGGAGGGCGTCAAGTCGGTCGTGGAGTTCTAGATGCGAAAGCGCGTCGTCACCCCCGACGGGCTCGCCGAGCCCCGGGGGTTCAACCACGGCATCGCGGTCGAGGGCGGGGAGCTGCTGTTCCTCGCCGGCCAGGACGCCTCGGGCCCGGACGGCGAGATCGTCGCGCCGGGCGACCTGGTCGGCCAGTTCGAGCAGGTGATGGCGAACCTCGCGGCGGTCGTCGAGGAGGCCGGCGGCGAGCCCGCCGACATCGTGAAGCTCAACGTGTTCGTCGCCGACGCCGACGCCTACCGGGCGAACCTCGAGCCGATCGGCGAGGTGTTCGGCGAGTATATCGACACCTACCCGGCGATGGCGCTGTTCGAGGTGTCCGGCTTCTTCAAGCCCGAGGCGCTCGTCGAGCTCGAGGGCTTCGCCGTCGTCGACGGCTGACGGCCTGCCGCCGGCCGAGCAGTTAAGCCCCGGTCGGCCCTCGCCCGCGACATGATCGAGCGACTGGCCGTCACCGAGGACCACCGCGAGTACCGCGCGGCCGTCCGCGAGTTCTGCGAGGCCGAGGTCGCCCCCCACGTCGACGACCACGAGTCGACGGGCACGTTCCCCCGCGAGGTGATCCGCCGGGTCGGCGAGGCCGGCTACATCGGGGTGCAGTACCCCGAGGCGATCGGCGGCGCCGGCCTCGACTACCGCTCCTACGCCATCAGCATGGAGGAGCTCTCGCGGGCCTGGAAGCTCGTGGGCGGCGCCGTGAACATCGCCGTGGCGCTGTCGGGCTACCCCGTCGCGACCTGGGGGACCGACTGGCAGCGCGAGGAGTGGCTCACCCCCGTCAACGAGGGCGACTGGCTGCCCGCCGTCGCGATCACCGAGCCCGAGGCGGGCAGCGACGCGGCGGCCGTCTCGACGACGGCCCGGCCGGCCGCCGACGGCGTCGAGGCGCTCGAGGCCGGCCCGGTGACGGCGGACCGCGACGGCGACGAGCTGGTGCTCGACGGCCACAAGGTCTGGAGCACGAACGCCTCCGCCGCGGACTTCCTGCTGGTGCTCGCGCGGACCGGCGGGGAGGGCGCGGGCGGGCTCTCGCTCGTCGGCGTGCCCGAGCCCCACGACCGCGACGGCGTCGAGGTCGTCCGCGACATCCCCTGCCTGGAGGGCGAGGCGTCGATCGAGACCGAGCTGCGCTTCGACGGCGTCCGCGTCCCCGCCGCGAACGTGGTGGGCGAGGCCGGCCGGGGCTTTCGCTACATGATGGAGGGCCTCGACATCGGCCGCATCGGGACCGCCGCCCAGGGCGTCGGCGTCGGCCAGGCCGCTCTCGACGCCAGCCGCGAGTACGCCGACGATCGCGAGCAGTTCGGCCAGCCCATCCGGGAGTTCCAGGGCGTCGGCTTCAAGCTCGCCGACATGGCGACCGACGTCGAGGCCGCCCGGCTGCTGACGCTCGCGGCCGCCGACCAGCGCGACCGCGGCGAGCGGGTCACCAAGCGCGCCGCGATGGCGAAGACGTTCGCCACCGACGCCGCGATGGACGCCGCCTCGGAGGCCATCCAGATCCACGGCGCCCGCGGCTACTCCACGGACTACCCCGTCGAGCGGTACCTCCGGGTCGCGAAGGGCATGCAGATCTACGAGGGCACCAACGAGATCAACCGGCTCGTGATCGCCCGGCGGCTCTACGAGTGACGGACGCCTCGCGGGGTCGGTAGCCGTGGAGGTCACCACCGTCGGCGGCGGCCCGGGCGGGCTCTACGCCAGCCTGCTGCTCAAGCGGGCCCACCCGGACTGGTCGGTGACGGTCCACGAGCGGAACCCGCCCGACGTCACCTACGGCTGGGGCATCGTCTTCCCGGACCGGGGCCTCTCGACCCTCGCCGAGGCCGACCCCGAGACCCACGCGGACATCACCGAGGCCTTCACCGAGTGGGAGCCCTTCGACATCCACTACCGCGGCGAGCGCTACCGCTGTGGCGGCCATCGGTTTGCGAGCCTCATGCGGACCGACCTGCTCGACATCCTCCAGTCGCGCTGCCGGGAGGTCGGCGTCGAGCTCGAGTTCGAGTCCGAGGTGACCGACCCGGCGGCCCGGGCGGTCGAGACGGACCTGCTGATCGCCGCCGACGGGCAGCACAGCCCGACGCGGGCCGCGTTCGCCGACGCCCTCGGCACCGAGACCGTCGAGGGCGACGCGCGGTTCTCGTGGTTCGGGACCGACCAGCCGTTCGAGGCGCTGAGCCACGTCTTCGTCGAGACCGACGACGGCCTCTGGTGTGCCCACACCTACCCGGGCCGGACGAGCACGTTCATCGTCGACTGCGACCCCGAGACGTGGGCGAACGCGGGCTTCGACGAGCTGGCGGAGGCCGAGTACCTCGCCTACCTCGAGGACGCCTTCGCCGACTACCTCGACGGCCACGCGCTCCGCTCGGAGCAGGACCGCTGGCGGACGTTCACCACGGTGCGGAACGACTCGTGGTACCACGACAACGTCGTGCTGGTCGGCGACGCGGCCCACACCGCCCACTACTCCATCGGCTCGGGCACGACGCTCGCGCTCGAGGACGGCATCGGGCTGGCCCGGGCGTTCGACGGCTACGACGGCGACCTCGAGAACGCGCTCGCGGAGTACGAGTCCCGGCGCCAGTCGTTCGTCGAGCCGCTGCAGGCCGCCGGCGAGCGGAGCCGGCGCCACTTCGAGTCGATCCGGCGGTTCTACGGGACGCCCGGCCCGCGCTTTGCCGCCCATCACCTGACCCGGAGCGGCCGGCTGACCTACGGGAGCCTCCGGGCGCGGGACCCCCGGTACGTCGACGAGCTCGACCGGTGGTTCGCGGCCGCCGAGACGCCGCTTCCGGCCGAGGCGATCGGCGATGCCCCGGGCCCGCCGGCCGACCAGCCGCTCGCGCTGGCGGGCGCGACGCTGCCCAACCGGTTCGTCGGCGTCGCCGAGCCGAGCTGGTCGTCGAGCGAGGGTACGCCGTCGGCGTCGGCGCTCCGGGCGTTCGTCGACCGGTCGCGGGCGGGCGCCGGCCTCGCGCTGACGGAGCCGCTGGCCGTCGAAGCCTCGGGGCGGCCGACCCCCGGAAGCCCCGGGCTGTACGATGACGACCAGCGGGATTCGTGGACCGGGGCGGTCGAGGAGGCCCGGGCGGCGGGCGACGCCGTCCTCGGGGCCCACCTCGTCCACGCCGGGGCGCGGTCGGCGCGGGACCCGGGCGTGTTCGGGTTCGACGGGTCGACGCCCCACTCGAGCGCCTGGGCGCCGCCGCTGCGCGACGCGTTCGCCCACCCCCCGAGCTCGTTCGTTCCCGGGGCGATGTCGGCGACGTCCCTGACCCGAGTCCGCGACGCCTTCGCCGACGTGGCGCGGCGCGCCGACGAAGCGGGCTTCGGCTACCTCCAGCTCCACGCCGGGCCCGGCACGCTGCTAGGGGCGTTCCACTCGCCGCTCGCCAACGACCGCGACGACGAGTACGGCGGCTCACCCGAGGCCCGCCGGCGGTACCCGCTCGAGGTCGTCGAGGCCGTCAGCGAGGCCTGGCCGGCCGACGCACCCCTGGGCGTGACGCTGACCGTCGGGTCCGGGGCCGAGGAGGGCCTCGCGATGACGGAGACGATCGCCTTCGCGTCGGCGCTCGCCGACGCCGGCGTCGACCTGGTGGCCCCAATCCCGGACCCCACGGGCGGCCCCGAGCCGCCCGATCCCGCCGCCGACCGTGGTGGCGCCAGCGACCACCTCAGACACGCCGCCGACGTCCGCACGCTGGCGACGCCCCTCGCGACCGACCGGGACACGGTCGACACGCTGGTCGCCACGGGGCGGGCCGACTGCTGTACCTTCGCGGGCGCGCTGGAGACGTAGCCGGGGGACCGCTCAGTCGTCGAACAGGCCGGTGGCCTCGACCCCGACGCCGAGGTGGCGCTCCTGGAGCTCCTCGTTCGACTCGAGGTCGTCGGTCGACCCCTCGAAGACGATCTCGCCCTTGTCGATGACGTGGTGGCGGTCCGCGACCGCCATCGCGGCGTGGATGTTCTGCTCGGCGAGCAGCACGGTCACGCCCTCCTCGACGATGCGGCCGATGATCTCGAGGACGTCCTCGATGATCTGCGGGGCGAGCCCCTCGGTCGGCTCGTCGAGCAGCAGCAGCTCGGTCCGGCCCATCAGCGCCCGGGCGATGGCGAGCATCTGCTGCTCGCCGCCCGAGAGGTGGTTGGCCGGCAGCTCCCGCCGCTCGTCGAGCCGGGGGAACGCCTCGAACGCCTGGTCGAGGCTGAACACGCCGCCGTCGCTCGAGAGCCCGCCCATCCGGAGGTTCTCGGTGACGGTGAGGTCCGGGAAGAGCTGGCGTTCCTCTGGCACGAGCCTGATGCCGCGCTTGGTCTTCTGGTGTTCGCGCAGCCCGGTGACGTCGTCGCCGTCGAAGACGACGGCGCCTCCCGTCGGCCGCAGGATGCCCATGACGCTGCGGAGCGTGGTCGTCTTCCCGGCGCCGTTCCGGCCGATGAGGGAGGCGACCTGCCCGCGCTCGATCGCGAGGGTGACGCCCGTGAGGACGGGCGTCTGGTCGTAGGCGGCGTGGAGGTCCTCGACGGAGAGGAGCGGGTCGCTCACGACAGCGCCCCCCCGATGTAGGCCTCGCGGACGATCTCGTCCTGCCGGACCCGGTCGGGCGGCCCCTCGGCGATGACGCCGCCGTCCTGGAGCACGGTCACCCGGTCGGAGATGTTCATGACGACCTCGAGGTCGTGCTCGATGAGCATGAGCGTGAACTCGCGCTCGTCGGCGAGCCGGCGGATCATCCGGATCGCGCTGATGGTCTCCTCGCGGCTCATGCCGGCGGTGGGCTCGTCGAGCAGCAGCAGGTCCGGGTCGTTGGCGATGGTCAGCCCGATCTCGAGCTTCCGGCGGTCGCCGTAGGCGAAGTCCCCCGCGCGCTGGTCGGCCCGATCGGCCAGCTCGATGTCCTCGAGCACCCGGTGGGCGACCTCGTTGACCGACTCGATGTCGTCGGCGTGCGCGAAGAACGAGTCGCGCTTGTCGTGGCCGACCTGGGCCGCGATCCGGACGTTCTCGAAGGCGGTCAGCCCGCCGAAGACGTCCGTGATCTGGAACGACCGGGCGACGCCGCGCCGGGCGATCTCGAACGGCTTGAGCCCGGTGATGTCCTCGCCGTCGAACGTGACGGTGCCGTCGGTCGGGAGCATCAGCCCGGTGATCAGGTTGAAGAACGTCGACTTGCCCGCGCCGTTGGGGCCGATGATCGACCTGATCTCCCCGCGGTCGACCTCGAGGGTGACGTCGTCGACGGCCACCAGCTGGCCGAACTGCTTGGTGAGGCCGTCGACCTCGAGGACGCTCACCGGCGCTCACCCCCGTCGGGGCGGGGCTCGTCGTCGACGGGCTCGCCGCCGTCGGTCTCGGCGGGCCCCGGGCCGGCCCGGAGCCGGTCGAGGTAGTCCGCGGCGACCATCCGCAGCGTGATGAGGCCGCGCGGGGCGAACATCACGGTGAACACGAGCAGCAGGCCGAGCACGAGCCGCCACTGGGCGATGTACGAGGAGAGCATCTCGCTGATGCCGACGTAGACCGCGGCGCCGAGCATCGGCCCGAACAGGGTGCCCATGCCGCCCAGCAGGATGATCACGAAGGCGTCCCCGGAGATGATCCAGGAGAGCGACTCCGGGCTGACGAACGTCTGGTAGGTGGCGAAGACGGCGCCGGCGATGCCGCCGATGGCCCCCGAGATGGTGAACGCCCGCCGCTTGTACTTCTCGGTGTCGTAGCCGAGGAACGAGAGCCGGCGTTCGCTCTCCCGGATGGCGACCATCGCCCGCCCGAACGGCGAGTCGAGCAGCCGCATCGTGAGGCCGTACACCGCCAGCACGATGGCCAGCGCGACGTAGTAGAAGATCACCGTGTTCCCGAGGTTGATGGCGCCGAGGAGCTCCATCGTCGGCATGCCGGAGAGGCCGTCAGAGCCGCCGGTGAGGTCGTTGAAGGTCACCGAGGCCTCCTGGAAGATCTCGGCGAAGGCGAGCGTGATGATGAGGAAGTAGATGCCGGCCAGCCGGATCGACAGCGCCCCGATGACCCAGGCGACGACCGCGGTGACGACGATGCTCACGGCGAGGGCGAGGAGGAACGAGTTGGTGAGGTGGATGGCGACCAGCGCGGTCGCGTACGCGCCCAGGCCCCAGAACGCCGCGTGCCCGAAGGAGAGCAGCCCGACGTAGCCGACGACGAGGTCGAGGCTGAGGGCCAGGAGCGCCCAGGCGAACACCAGGGTCAGGATGGCGAGGAAGAACGAGGAGTAGAGGGTCCCGATGCCGAGCGGGAGGACGGCCAGCACGGCGATCAGGCCCAGCGCCCGCCGGTCGGTGAGCGGCACCGGGGGGATGGTCTCGCCGAACTCGACCTTCGTGGCCTCCTGGCGGATGTTGTACTCGCCGAACAGGCCCTGCGGGCGGACGAGCAGGACGAGGATCATCAGGAAGAAGACGGTGAAGCCGGTGAGCTGTTCGGCGAACACGGTCCCGAGCGTCTGGACCACGCCGATGAGCAGCGCCGCGACCACCGAGCCCTTGAACGAGCCCATGCCGCCGACGATGACGACGATGAACGCGATGATGAGGACCGACTCGCCCATCGACGGGATGACGTTGAGGAACGGCCCCGCCAGCACCCCGGCGACGCCGGCGAGGACGGCGGCGAGCGCGAAGACGCCGGTGAAGTAGTTCGAGACGTCGAGGCCCATCAGCCTGACCGCGTCGGCGTCCTGCGCGCCGGCGCGGATGACGAGCCCGAACTCGGTGAACTCGAACAGCGCCCAGACCCCGATGGCCATGACCACGCCGATGCCGATGAGGAACAGCTTGTACTTCGGGTAGAAGACCGGCCCGAGCGGGAGCGCCCCGGCCAACAGCTCCGGGATGGAGAACCGCTGGGGGGCCTTCCCCCAGATGAGCTCGATCAGCTCGGTGCCGATGAGGACGAACCCGAACGTCAGGATGACGTGATAGAGCGGGTCGCGGTCGTAGATGCGGTGCAGCGTCGATCGCTCCATCACGGCGCCGACCACCCCGACGGCCAGCGGGGCGAGGACCAGCGCGATCCAGAAGCTGCCGGTCACGTCCAGGACGGTGAGGGCGAAGTAGGCCCCGAGGGTGTAGAGCACCGCGTGGGCGATGTTGATGATGTCGGTCATCCCGAAGATGACCGAGAGGCCCGAGGCGATCAGCAGGTAGAGGATGCCCAAGGCGACGCCGTTGAGCAGCTGCAGGATGAGGAGGTTCGTGTTGACGGCCATTTGGTTTCGTGGTAGGTTCGGACGTGAAGGCGGTTGCTACTGGCGGCGGGCGACCGGGACGACGGGTGGCTCCCGTCGCCGGCTCACATGCTGCAGCCGGTCTCGTCGCAGGGCAACATCGCGTCGGCGCCTTCGACGGTCGTCTCGATCTCGACGTCCGGCCAGTCGTACTGGTCCGCGGCGACGATCTTGCCGAGCTGGACCGGCCGCTCGACCTGGTGGTCGCACTCGCGGAAGATGACGTTCCCCATCGGGCCGTCGAAGCTCACCTGCTCGAGGGCGTCGATGACCGGGTCGGTGTCGGTCGTGCCGGCCTGGGCGACCGCCTTCGCGTACATGAACGCGTGGACCCAGACGACGTGGGCGAAGTTGTCCGGCGGCCGACCGTACTCGTCGGCGAACAGGCTGACGAACTCGCTGTTCGCCGCGTTGTCGAAGTTCTCGTAGTACCGGATGGTGGCGTAGGTGTCCTCGGCGGCGCCCCCGGCGGCCTTCCGGATGAACTGGAAGGCGTTGGTCGGGCTCACGATGTCGACGTTGCCCTTCAGCCCGTAGCTCTCGGACTGCTTCAGGAAGTTCACCGCGTCGCCGCCGTTGACGCCCGTGGCGACCCAGTCGGCGTCCGAGGACGCGATCTGGCTGATGTACGACGAGAAGTCCGTGGCGCCGAGCTCGCTCTTCGTGTGCCCCTCGATGCTCGCGCCGGCGGCCTCGGCTTGTGCCTTCCAGGCGTTCCCGACGGAGTTGCCCCAGGCGTAGTCGGCGTTGTGGATCCAGACGTTCGAGCCGAACTTGTCGACCGCCCACGGGGCGGTCGCGACGCCGGTCTGCTGGGCCCGCATCTCGTAGCGGAACGTGGTCCGCTTGCAGTTGCTCATCGTCATCGAGTTCGCCGCGCCGGGCGCCATGTAGGGGACGTTCTCCTGGGCGGCGAACTCGTGGATGGCGATGGCGACCGAGCTGCTGATGGCGCCGGTCAGCATGTCCGCGCCGTCGTCCTCGAGCAGCTTGCGGGCCTTCTGCTTGCCCGTCTGCGGGTCGAGCTGGGAGTCCTCGTGGAAGCTCTGGACCTCGCGGTCGAGCATCCCCTCGTCGTTGATCGCCTGGACGGCGAGCTCGAGGCCCTGCTGCTGGAACTCGGCGAGCGCGCCGTACGGGCCGGTGAGCGGGTGGACGGCCCCGATCGTGATCGGCTCCTCCATCGAGCTGCCGGGCGTCGGCGTGGCGGTGGCGGTCGAGCCGCCGTCGCCGCCGTCGCCCCCGTCACCGCTGCCGTCTCCGCCGCCCCCGCCGAGGCAGCCGGCGAGCCCCATGACGCCGGCCGCCCCAGCGGACTTCAGGACTGACCGGCGGTCGATGCGCTTCCCGTTTCGGTTACCATCTCTCGACGACATGGACGTGCCCAGGCAGTGTGGTCGCTTATAGCTAGGGGAGAACGTGTCACGTCACGTGTCGGTCATCGACACGCCGGCGTTCGTTTCCGGCCGGGTTTGCCGGTCCTTTCCGGCGCGACTCAGTGCGCCCCGCCGCCGGGGTCGGGGAACACCTTGCCCGGGTTGAGCGTGCCGTTGGGATCGAGGGCGTCCTTGACGGCCCGCATGGCGGCCAGCCCCGCCTCGCCGTGCTCGTCGCGCATGTACCGGCGCTTGCCGCGGCCGATGCCGTGCTCGCCCGTGCAGGTGCCGCCGAGGTCGAGCGCCCGCCGGACGATGCGGTCGGAGGCGGCCCAGCCCCGCTCGACGTGCTCGTCGTCGTCCCGGTCGACCATGACGGCGTAGTGGAGGTTCCCGTCGCCGGCGTGGCCGAAGCAGGGGATCAGCAGGTCGAGCTCCTCGGCGACCGACCGGGCGTGCTTCAGGATCGCCGGGTAGCGCCCGATGGGGACCGTGACGTCGCCGATGGCCAGCGGGTCCAGCTCGGGGTCGTACTCGAGCAGGGCGTGGCCGATCTCCCGGCGGGCCCGCCAGAGCCGCTCGCGCTCGGCCTCGTCGGTGCCGGTCTCGACCGACGTGGCGCCCCCCGCGACGCAGTACTCGCGCCAGCGCTCGAGCTCGGCCGCGACGCTGGCCTCGTCGGGGCCGTGGACCTCGACGAACACCATCGGGGTGTCCGGCATCACGGCGCCGGTGTAGGCGTTCGCGATGGCCGCGGTGTCGCGGTCGATGAGTTCGATCGTCGCGACGTCGACGCCCGCCCGGATCACGTCGGCGACGGCGTCGGCGGCCTCGTCGAGGTCGTCGAACAGCGCCCGGCCGGCGACCCGCTCGGCCGGCTCGTTCGTCAGCGCGAGCGTCGCGCGCGTGATGACGCCGAGCGTGCCCTCGCTCCCGACCAGGAGCTCCCGGAGGTTGTAGCCGCTGGAGCTCTTCGCGGCCCGGCTGCCGACCGTGAGCACGGTGCCGTCGGCGAGGACGACCTCGAGCTCGCGGACCCAGTCGCCGACCTCGCCGTACTTGACCGTCCGCGTGCCGCTGGCGTCGTTGGCGATCATGCCGCCGATCGTCGAGATCTGGGCGGACTGGGGGAACGGCGGGCACATGAGCCCGTGCTCGGCGACGGCGGCCTCGAGGTCGGCGCCGATCGTGCCGGGGCCGCAGTCGACCAGGAAGTCGTCGGGGTGGACCGCCTCGACGCCGGCCAGCCGGGTCATGTCGAGGCTGATCCCGCCCTCGACCGGCACGGGGTTGCCCTCGGTGCTCGTGCCGGCGGCGTAGGGCGTCACCGGCACGCCGCGGTCGTCCGCGGCCGCGAGGACGGCCGAGACGTCGGCGGTCGAGGCGGGGTAGACCACGGCGTCGGGGGCGACGCCCTCGGCCTCGGCGGTGCCGTAGTCCGTCGAGTGCTCGGCGAGCCCGTCGGGGTCGGTCTCCACGGCGCCCTCGAGGTCGAGGCCGTCGAGGAAGCCGGTGTCGTGGCGCATACCGCCACTGCCGGGCACCGGGCCATAACGCTGGCGCCGGTCAGCCGCCGAGGCCGGCCAGACGGTTGAGCGCCAGCCCGACCACCGTGAGCCCGAGCAGCGCGGCGACGAGCCCGAACGCCGGCAGCCAGCCCGCCGCGTCAGCCAGCGTCCCGGTGACGACGCTCCCGAGCGAGCTGACCAGCAGCACGATGGTGCGGACGAGGCCGAAGCCCGTGCCGCGCTCGTGGACGGCCAGGCTGTCCATGAACCGCGAGTTGAGGACGCCCGCCCAGCTCAGGCCCGCCCCGAGCAGCAGCGTCCCGCCCACGAGCGCGGGCAGGCCGTCGACGAGCAGGAACGTCGCGAAGCCGAGCACGCCGATCGCCATCGACACGGCGAGCACGGGGTCCCGGCCGACGCGGTCGGAGAGCTGGCCGAGCGCCGGCGCGCCGACGATCGTGATCGCGAAGACGGCGCCGAACGCGAGGCTCGCCTGCGTGGCGGTGACGCCGACGAACTCGACGAGGAACGTGGGGAAAAAGGAGGCGAACGACTGGAAGCTGAAGTAGCCCACCGCCGCCACGGCCGCGGTGAGCACGATCGGCGGCCGGGAGAGCAGCGCGAGGAGCCGGCCCACCTCGAGCTGGTCGGCGAGGCTGGCGTCGGGGTCGGCCGGCGGGGTCTCGGGCGCCGTCCGGTAGAACAGCACCGCGACCACGGCCGCGAGCGCGGTCGGGACGAGCAGCCCCGCCCGCCAGCCGAACTGGCCGGCGGCGACCACCGCGGCCGTCGGCCCGACGATGCCCTGCGCTGGACGCGCCGATCTCGTGGACGCCCAGCGCCCGGCCGGTGTCCCGGAACTGCGAGGTGAGGAAGGCCGTCCCGGCGGTGTAGTAGAGGCCCGCGCCGGCGCCGAGGGCGACCGCGAACGCGGCGAAGAGGACGAACGTCGGCGACGTCGCCAGCAGCAGGCTGCCGACCCCGGTGGCCACCATCGCGACGACGATGATCCGCCGGGTGCCGACCCGGTCGGCGATCACGCCGCCCGGGAACTGGAACAGCGCGTAGGCGGCCCACATCCCGGTGAGCGCGAGGCCGACCTGGCTCTTCGAGACGTCGAACGCCGCCATGACGTCGGGGACCAGCGGGCTGGGGGCGAGCCTGGCGACCATCGTGACGAAGAACGCCGCGGTCGTCACGCCCAGCAGCTCCCAGTCCCGCCGTCGGTCCATCGTCCCGGGCTCCCGCGGGGGCGGGCTTCGGTCTTGCGCTTCCGGGGAAGCCGGCCGTCAGTCCACGAAGGGGTTCTGGCCCTCCACCAGGTTCGTCTTGTACACGCCCTGGGTCGTCGCGACCGGCGCCCCGTCCTGGGTGATCTCGGCCTCGACGACGCCGGTGTCGTCGCCGTAGCGGACCACCTCCGCGCTCCCCTCGAGGTCCCCGGTCGCCGGGCGGAGGTAGTCGATCCGGACGTCGATGGTCGGGCCGGGGTTGCCCTCGACCGAGGCGAGCGCGGCCGCCGAGAGCGTGTCGGCGAGGCTGAACGCCACCCCGCCGTGGGCCAGGCGCATCGTCTCCGAGAGCGAGTGGTGGTCCGCGAGCTCGAGGCGGCCCTCGGCGTGGCCGTCGGCCGCGGCCGTGACCTCGACGCCGAAGTGGTCGTTGAACGGGTGGCGATCGTTGAACCGGTCGAGCACGTCCATGGCGCCGGTGTCCGGGGCCAGCGGTATGACTGTTCCCCGCCGTCGAAAACGCTTTTTCCGGGGGTCGAAACCCGTCGGGTATGGGCATCGCCACGCTGGGCCACGTCGAGCTCACCTGTCCGGACCTCGAGGCGTCGCGCGACCACTTCCACGACGTCATCGGCCTCGAGGAGACCCGCCGCGTCGACGACACCGTCTACCTCCGGGGGTGGGGCGACTGGCACGACTGGACGCTCGCGCTGCGGCCGGGCGAGGAGGCCGGCGCCGCGCACATCGCCTTCCAGGTCGAGGAGCCGGCGGACCTCGAGGCGTACGCCGAGCGGGTCGAGGCGTCGGGCTACGACGTCGAGTGGCTCGAGCCCGGGGCCGAGCCCGGCCAGGGCGAGGCGATCCGCTTCGGCTCGCCGGCCGGCCAGACGTTCGAGCTGTTCTGCGAGATGGACTGGGTCGACGTGCCCGAGGCAAAGCGCTCGCCGCTGAAGAACCAGCCCCAGAAGCGGGTGACCCGCGGCGTCGGCGCCCGGCGCATCGACCACGTCAACTGCTACGCGCCGAACGTCGCCGAGTGTGCCGAATGGTTCCAGGAGGTGCTGGACTTCGAGCTCCGCGAGGAGCTGCTCCTCGAGGGCGAGCCGGCCGGCAAGTGGCTCAGCGTCAGCCCGCTGGTCCACGAGATCGCGTTCGTCGAGGACCCCGCCCACCGGTTCAACCACGTCGCCTACTACCTCAAGGAGGAGTCGGACCTCTACCGGGCGGCGGACGTGCTGAAGGACGCCGGCGTGCACCTCAAGGGCGGCCCGGGCCACCACGGCATCAGCCAGGCCAAGTACCTCTACCACGACGAGCCCTCCGGCACCGAGGTCGAGGTGTTCGCCGGCGGCTACCTCATCTTCGAGCCCCACTGGGAGCCGATCACCTGGACGGAGGCGGACATGCCCGAGGCGCTCTACTGGTGGGGCAAGGGCCGGAAGTTCAGCGGCTCACACGACCACTCCGACGAGTTCGAGGCGCCGCCGGAGGGCTAGTCGTCCTCGTCGGCGACGGCGCCGCGCGCCGACGTCGGGTCGGCGTCGGTCTCGACGCCCCGGAGGCCGTACTCGACCGCCTTCTGCTTGTACTCCTCCGTGGCGCCGTGGTTCTTCCAGAAGTTCGACTTCACCCGCATCGGGCCGCCCGTGTAGAACCGCTCGTAGAGCGCCTCCCGGGAGCCCATCCCGCCGATGGCCATCTCGTAGGCGAGCTTCTGGACGCCCATCCGCTCGACGGCGTCCATGTCCTTCCCGCGGAAGTACGCCTTCACGTCGCTGCCGAGGGGCCCGTCGGCCTCGAGGTCCTCCCAGGCCGGCACGCCGATGAGCCCGCTGCCGCCGAGGTCCCGGAGGATCTCGATGATGCGCGGGTACATGTCCGGGAAGCTGCCGCTGACGGCGAACAGGTAGCTCGGCTCGGGGACGTAGAACTCGTCGTCGAAGTAGTAGCCGTCGGCCTCGGCGGCCCGGATGCAGGCGCGGGTCTGCTCGACCATCACGCCGATCTCGCCGAGCTTCGACTGGACGTGGAAGTACTCGTCGATGCCCGTGCTCTCGGCGAGCAGCATCGCGACGCCCCAGGCGAACTCGGCCTTCGCGAGGTCCTTCACCGCGGTCTGGTGGTAGGCCAGTTGGGCGTAGGCGGTCTTCTCGCGGTCGCGCCAGCCGTTGGCGATCTCGGCATCGCCGTAGACGAAGACCCGCTCCCAGGGGACGTGGACGTGGTCGAACACGACGAACGTGTCCATCTCGTCGAACCGGGAGCTCAGGGGGTGGTTCCGGACGTCGTTCCTCGAGAGCTGGGGCCGGCAGATCTGCCGGAGCCCGTCGGCGCCCACGGGGAGCGCGAACGCGACGACCTCGGGGCCGTCCTCGCCGTAGTAGCCGAAGGGGTAGACCATGACCTCGTCCGCCTGGGGGCCGAGCGTCGCGAGCATCCGGGCGCCCGAGACGTAGAGGCCGGAGTCGTCCTCGTCGACGACCCGGACCGACCCGGGCCGCTCGACCTCGTCCTCGAGCCGGAACGAGCCGCCCTTCGACCGGTCGATCTGGGGGTCGATGAGCGCGTGGGTGAGCGAGAGGTCGTGCTCGCGGACGTGCTCGTAGTACTCGAGCATGTTGTCGCCGTACGCCCGCTCGTCGGTGTTGAAGTGCTCGTGGCCGATGGCCAGCCCCGTCAGCCCCGAGGCGAGGAAGTCGTTCGCCCGGCCGCTCATCCCGCAGGTGTAGTCCATCCAGAGCTTCGAGGCCTCCCGGCGCTCGGCGAGGTCCTCCGGCGAGCGCGGGACGCTTGTAGAAGACGCTGACCGGGTCGCCCGAGCTGGGCGACTCGTAGGTCAGCAGGTCGCCGTGCTCGTCGTCGTACTGCAGGTCGAACAGCTCGCCCTGGGTCCGGATCATCCCCTCCGTGGCGGGGTGGGTCGTGACGTCGTCGATGCGCTCGCCCTTGATGTACACCTCGCGGCCGTCGCGGAGCCCCTCGAGGTACTCGTCCTTGCGGCGTGCCGGCATGTGGCTACCTCACGGGCAGTCGGCCTTATAGCTGTGGTCCGAACGCCGAAAACCGAGGGCCGGCGGTTCAGCCGGCGTACGAGTCGAGGAACGCCAGCGTGTCCTCGTGGTAGCGCTCGGGCTCCTCCCACTGGGGCCAGTGGGCCGAGTGCTCGTAGAGGTGGTACGTCGAGGTCGGGAGCTGGTCGTGGACGTACTTCGCGAGCTCCTTCTTCGCGCTCGGGTTGTGCTCGGTGTGGATCACGAGCGTCGGCGCCTCGAGCCCGCGGAGCTCCTCGGTCGTGAAGTAGCGGTCGGGGTCCTTGACGTCCTCGAGGAACGACTCGTAGATGGTCCGCATCGCGACCTGATTGGCCTCCTGGGAGTAGATCTCGTGGCGGACGTCCACCAGCTCCTCGTCGACGTCCTCGACGAACAGCCACTGGAGCCGGTCGGCGACCGTCTCGCGGGTGACGCCCGCGTCGAGCATCGACATGCTCGTCTCGTAGAGGTTCTCGATGCCCTCGATGCTCTCGTCCTTGACGTCCTCCTCGACGGCGCCGGAGGTGTCGATGTGGTAGACGCCGCTGGTGGTGATCAGCCCGACGGTCTCGACGAGCTCCGGGCGGTCCAGCCCGAGCCGGCCGGCGACCCAGCCGCCGAGCGACTCGCCGTGGACGTGGGCGGTGTCGTGGCCGAGGGCGTCGACGAAGCCCTCGACCTGGTCCATGTAGTCCTCGATGTGGTAGCCGAGGTCGGCCGGCCGGCTCGAGTAGCCGTGGCCGACGAAGTCGATCGCGGCGACGGTCCGGTCGCCGAGCGCCTCCGCCAGCGGGACGACGTTCCGGACGTAGGTCTCGGCGTGGCCGCCGATGCCGTGGAGCAGCACGAGCGGCGGCTCGTCGCCGTCGCCGTGGGCGATCATGCGGGTGGTGAACCGGTCGCCTTCGACGTGCTCGACGGTGCCGCCGAGGTGGCTGACCCAGGCGCTGTCGGACATGCGCGGCGATGCACCGCGGCGCCGGTTAAGGCTTGCCGGTCGCGGTCGGGCGGCCGGACAGCGAAACGTTCAACTATGCCGGCGGGGTACCGACGGAGCGCCAGGGTTCGTGGTCTAGGCTGGTTATGACATCGCCTTGACATGGCGAAGATCGGCGGTTCAAATCCGCCCGAACCCATGAAATTTGATATGTTTTTTTACGGTGCACTCATTCGATCTACGTCACTGCGTCTGTAATTTCGACATTATTACCGGCTCAGGGCCTGCTCCTTCGGATCGGGCGTCGCGTCGTCCAACCGGGCGACAGGGTGTCACGGCGCGCTGATGGCCAGTCCGAACGAAACCCCCATTGCCCTCCCGGGAGCACCCGCGACCGTGCAGACGACCCACGAGGTCGTGGCCGGGGACGCCCGCGAGCTGCGCACGCTCGACGACGCCTCGGTCGAGCTCGTCGTCACCTCGCCGCCGTACCCGATGATCGAGCTCTGGGACGACACGTTCGCCGCGCTCGACCCGGGGATCGAGGCCGCCCTCTCCTCGGGGGACGGCGACGCGGCGTTCGAGCGCATGCATGCCTGTCTCGACGACGTCTGGGCGGAGGTCGAGCGCGTCCTCGTCGACGGCGGCATCGCCTGCGTCAACGTCGGCGACGCCACCCGGACCGTCGACGGCACCTTCCGGCTGTTCCCGAACCACGTCCGGGTCAGCGAGGCGTTCGGCGAGCTCGGCCTCGTCTCGCTGCCGCCGGTGCGCTGGCGCAAGCCCACCAACCGGGGGACGAAGTTCATGGGCTCGGGGATGCTGCCGCCCAACGCCTACGTCACGCTCGAGCACGAGCACGTGCTGGTGTTCCGGAAGGGCGACGCCCGGGAGCTCCCGCCGGGCGACGAGGCCCGCTACGAGAGCGCCTACTTCTGGGAGGAGCGCAACGACTGGTTCTCGGACCTCTGGGCGGACGTCGCGGGCGAGTCGCAGGCGATCGAGGGCGAGGGCCGGGCCCGGTCGGGGGCGTTCCCGCTGGAGGTCCCCTACCGGCTGATCCACATGTACTCCGTGCGGGGGGAGACGGTGCTCGACCCGTTCGCGGGCACCGGCACCACCACGCTGGCGGCGATGGCCGGCGCGCGGGACTCGGTCGCCTACGAGCTCGACGAGGGGCTGGCCGACGCCATCGAGGCGCGGGCTGCCGAGGCCCCCGAGCGCAGCCGCCGCCGGGCGGAGGAGCGCCTCGCGGCCCACGAGCGCTTCGTCGAGGAGCGCCGGGCCGACGGCGGGGAGCTCGGCTACGAGGCGACCCACTACGACTTCCCCGTCGTGACCGCCCAGGAGCGGGACCTGCGGCTCTACGCGGTCGAATCCGTCGAGCGGGCCGACGGTCGGCTCGTCGCGACCCACGTCCCGGTCGAGGGCGGCGGGGCGTAGCCGGCTGGCGGTTCGACCGGCCCGGCGGCGGGGCCCCTATCAGACAACCTTCAAGACCGTCGGCGGCGAACCTCCATCCACCGATGGACATCGCCGACATCGCCACCACGGACGCCGTCGAGGTCGACGTCGACGACCGGCTCGGGAAGGTCCGGGCCATCTTCGAGTCGCAGAACCCGAAGGCGGTCATCGCGACCGAGGACGGCGAGTACGTCGGCGTGCTCACCCAGCGCCAGCTGCTGCGGTCGCACGTCGAGGACGAGACCAAGGTGGCGGCGATGTACCAGGCCGCGCCGAGCGTCGACCGCCGGGACGACATCCGCGACGTCGCGCGGATGCTCGTCGAGGGCGGCACGAAGGTCGCGCCGGTCTACGAGGGCGAGCGCCTCGACGGGATGATCACGGCCGACGACATCCTCGAGACCGTCCTCGACAGCCTCGACGCCCTGACGGTCGGCGACATCCAGTCCGAGGACGTCGTCACCGTCCGGGAGGACGACGACGTCGGCCGGGTGATCAACCTGCTGCGCGAGCACGGCATCTCCCGGCTGCCGGTCGTCAACGAGAACGGCTCGCTGATCGGGGTCGTGACGATCCAGGACGTCGTGGACTTCGTGACGCGCCACGAGCAGCGCGCGACGACCGGCGACCGCTCGGGCGACTCCGACCGCATGCTCGACCTCCCGGTCTACGACCTGATGTCGAGCCCCGTCGAGACGACCACGCCGGACACCCGTGTCGACGAGGCGGTCGGCCTGATGCTCGAGCAGGACTTCGCGGGCCTGATCGTCACGCCGCCGGGCGACGACGGCCAGATCGTGGGCGTGGTCACGAAGACCGACGTGCTCCGCGCGCTCTCGATCCGCGAGGAGGAGCACCTCGACGTCCAGATCACGAACGTCAAGCTGCTCGACACGCTCAGCCGCCAGACGATCCGCGAGCGCATCGAGTCGGTCGCCGACAAGTACGCCGACATGCAGGTCCAGCACGCCCACGTGCGGCTGCACAAGCACAAGGAGAAGCTCCGGGGGACGCCGCTCATCCAGTGTAAGATCCGGCTCCGCACCGACCACGGCCAGATCGCGGGCTCGGGCGAGGGCTACGGCGCGGACCACGCCTTCCACGTCGCGCTGGACAAGCTCGAGCGGAACGTGATCGAGCTGAAGGGGCTCAACCACGACGAGGAGTACAAGGGCCAGCTGCTCCGGAAGCTCGGCGAGCTGTAGCCCGCGCCCCTGACAGCCGTCTGACGCGTCTCGAAAAAATCGCCAGACAGCGGCCCGTCCGACTCGGGTCTGACGGCAGGTATAAGTCCCGCTCCGGCAAATCCAGCTGTCCCGACCGCCCATGCCCCGCGACGACTACAACCGCGACCGCCAGCCCCGCCGGCGCCCCCCGCTCGGCGAGCACGAGGGCCGCGAGCAGTACACCGAGAAGACCGTGCGGGGCATCACCGTGGGCACGATCCAGGACCGCTACAACGAGCACGCCTGGATCCGGTCGACGCTCGTCGTCGAGAACGAGCCCTGACCGGTTCCCGTCCGGTTGACGTCCTCGCCGTGTCCGAGAGTCCCCTTCCTACCGCCGGGCCTCGGCGCCCGACAGCCCGGTGCCCGTGATCGCGAAGCGAGCGCCCTCGCCCGTCGGCCTCGACTTGTGCTTCTCGAGGGTCGCCCGGCGCTGGTCGGCGCGGAACCGCTCGAGCCGGACGATGACGCCCGTCCAGTGCGCCAGCGTGTAGCCGCCGAGCGGCTTCGCCCGGTCGGTGTCCGGGTCGGTGTACACCTGGTTGGTGACGAGCACGGCGAGGTCGTGGCGGCGGGCCAGCGAGAGCAGCCCCGTGAGCTGGCGCGCGACCGCCCGGAGCGACTCGCCGGCCTGTTCACCGTCGTTGGTGCGCTCGAGCCGGTAGAAGCCCGTCGCCGAGTCGAGCACGATGAGCTCGGCCCGCTCGGCGAACTCGGCGGCGTCCTGGACGGCCTCGGCCTGCTCGCCCCAGTCGTGGGCCTTCGTGATGATGATCCGGTCGGCGATGGCCTCGGCGTCGCCGCGGGCCTCGGCGAGCTGTCCGAACCGCTCCAGCGAGAGCCCCTCGGTGTCGATGTAGACGGCCGTGCCGCCGCCAGCGGCGACCTCGATGGCGGCCGACAGGGCGACGTTGGTCTTGCCCGAGGCCGGCGGCCCGTAGACCTGCGTCACGGTGCCCCTGGCGAGCCCGCCGCCCAGCAGCTCGTCGATGGGGTCACAGCCGGTCGAGACGGGCCCGGTCACGCCGGGGCGTAGGCCGGGTTGCGTGTTAAACCCCACCGAACCGCTTTTGCGCGCCTCGGGGCTACCGGCCCCAGTGATCGTCGTCGCCACGGCCGACTTCGAGGTCTATCACGGCGTGGTGACGGCGCTGCGGGAGCGGGACGCGACGTTCACGACCGTCGAGCCGGGCGACCCGCTGCCCGACGGGACGGCCGTGCTCGTCCGCGGCCCCGGGCGACGACGAGCTCGCCGTCGACGAGGAGGTGGCGGTGGTCGTCGCCCAGCCCGACGACCCCCGGCCGGCGGTCGAGGCCGCGCTCTCGGCCGGCCGGGGCGACGCCGGCCGGCGCGTGGTCGGGGTCGACCCCGGCGAACGCCCGGGCGTCGCGGTGCTCGACGGGGACGACGTCGTCGCGGCGTTCCACGTCCCGCTGGCGGACGTCCCGGCGCTCGTCCGCGAGGAGCTCGAGGGGGCGGTCGACCCGGTGGTCCGCATCGGCGACGGCGCCCGGCTGCGTGGGCTCGCAGGTCATCGACGCCCTCGACGACGTGCGGGTGGAGCTGGTCGACGAGACCGGGACGACGCCCCACCTGGGGACCGGCGCACGGGGCATGGGCGACGTGCTCGCCGCGGTGAACATCGCCCGGCGGGCGGGCGAGCCGGTGGCCGAGCGCACGGTCGAGCCGACGGCGGGCGAGCTGACCGCCATCAAGGCCGCCTCCCGGGAGCGATCGCCCGAGAACCGGGAGATCACGGCCGCGCTGGCCCGCCGGGTCGCCGCGGGCGAGCTCACCCTCGAGGAGGCGCTCGAGGCCCACCGCGAGGGCTAGCCGTCGACGAACGCGTCGGCCTCGACCTCGACGAGCATCCGCTCGTCGACGAGTCCGGACACCTCGACGAGGCTCATCGCCGGCCGGACGGTCCCGAAGTACTCGCCGTGGGCGTCGCCGACCGCCTCCCATCGCTCGACGTCGGTGACGTACACCCGGGTCCGCACCACGTCGGCGAGCCGGGCGCCGGCGCGCTCGAGCGCCGATTCGACGTTGGCGAACGCCTGCTCGGCCTGGGCCGCCATGTCGCCGACGCCCACGAGCTCGCCGGCGTCGTCGGTGGCCGTCGTCCCCGAGACGTGGACGTGCGGGCCGACGCGGACGGCCCGCGAGTAGCCGACCCGCGCCTCCCACTCGGTGCCGGAGTCGATCCGGGTCCGTTCCATGTCCCGCCCAGGGCCCACGACGGCAAACGCGTTACCGTTCAGCGGGCCTCGAGCGCCGCCGGCAGCTCGTAGCGCCCGTCAACCCGGGGGAACGCGAGGACCTCCTCGACGGCGTCGACGTCGAGGGGCGCATAGAGGTGCGGGAACGCCCCCGAGGGCTGCTCCTCGTACCGGACGTCCGCCTCGATCGCCTCGCGGTCGATGACCAGCAGCTGGGGGTCGTCCGCGTCAGGGTAGTTGTACTGGGCGACGCCGACGATCCGGTCGGCCGTCGAGAGGTGGATGAACCCCTCGTCGTCGAGCGAGGCCGGCGCGTAGGCTCCCTCCAGCGCGTCCCAGTCGTCGGCCTCGATCACGTGCAGCAGGGTGTCGTCGAGCGCGCCGGCCTGTCGGGCGGCGGTCTCGGCCCGCCGCATCACGTCCCGCACGGGCAGCTCCAGCTCCTCCGCGAGCGCGGCGGCCTCGTCGTACTCCGCGCTGACGTCGTAGACCTCCCCGGCGTCGTCGCTCCCGAGCTTCACCGTCACGGGGTGGCGCTCGCCGGCCTCGAGCAGCGTCGCGGTGACGAACCGCCGCTCGGCGATCCACCGGTGGCCCGCGCCGACCTCCCGGACGCCGAGCGTGCCCGTCTCCTCGGCCAGCCGCCGGGCGACCCGCTCGGCGTCCGCCGGCTTCACCACGACCGTCACGAGGTGGCCCGGCCGGGACTTCTTCATCGTCGTCGGCACGACCGTGACGTCCCGCGCGCCGGCCGCCGCGAGCGACTCGTGCAGGCCGCCGAGCACCTCCGGGGTGGCGTCGTCGAGGTTCGTCTCGAGGACGGTCGCCGCGTCGGGGCGCAGGCCGCCGGTCGCCTCGCCGACGACCGCCCGGAGCACGTTCGGCCGGGCCTCCAGGTCGCGCTTCCCGGCGCCGTAGCCCGACGCCTCGACCCGGAGCTCCGGCAGCGACGGCACCCCCTCGGCGAGCTCGGCGAGCAGCGCCGCGCCGGTCGGGGTCAGCAGCTCGACGTCGACGGGGCCGCCGACCAGCTCCCAGCTCGCGCCCTCGGCGATCTCGACGACGGCCGGCGGGGGCACGGGGTACGTCCCGTGGTTCATCTCGACCTCCCCACCGCCCGCGGCGACGGGCGTCGTGACCAGCCGCTCGACGTCGAGGTCGTCGACGAGCAGCGCGACGCCGACCACGTCCGCGATCGCGTCGTCCGCGCCCACCTCGTGGAAGTGGGTCTCCTCGAGGTCGGTGCCATGAACGGCGGCCTCGGCGCGGCCGAGCCGCTCGAAGGCGCCGAGCGCCGCTTCCTCGACCGGTTCTGGGAGGCCCATCGCCTCGACCAGCTCGACGACCGAGCCGTAGTGTCGGTGCCCGTCGCCGCCCTCGACCGGCGTCCCGTCGGGGCGCTGCACCGTCACCGAGGTCGCCGTCACCCCGGCCTTCCGAACCGTCTCGACGGCGTACTCGACGCCGAGGGCGTCCTCGACGGGCGCGAGGACCCCGGGGTCGGCACCCGCCGCGAGCAGGGCGCCGAGCAGCATGTCGCCGCTCGCGCCGGTCCGGCCGTCGAGGGCGAGCGTTCGCATGTGAGGGCCGCGGGGCCCGGGGGCGAAAAGCGCGCCGGTCGTCGGCCGCCCGGCCGACGCCGGGCTGACGAGCGGCGGCCAAACCCCGGGCGGGCGGCGGGGCCGCCAACACAAGAACTATCCCGGCCGGGACCCCTAGTTCTGATAGCACTCCCCCGCGAACCATGAACGAGGTCCAACTCGAGGTCTCGAAGGCCTACCCCAACGACTCCGGGCGCGGCATCGCCCGGCTCGATCCCGACACGCTCCTGCACCTGAAGCTCAGCCCCGGCGACATCATCGAGATCGAGGGCGGCGAGCGCACCGCCGCGAAGGTCTGGCGCGCGGACCGCCAGGACTGGAACACCGACACCGTCCGCATCGACGGCTTCACCCGCCAGAACGCCGACGTCGGCATCGGCGAGCGGGTGACCATCCGCAAGGCCGAGGCGACGAAGGCCGAGAAGCTCGTGCTGGCGCCGCCCGAGGAGGCGAGCGTCCAGTTCGGCTCCGACGCCGCCGGCATGGTCAAGCGCCAGATCCTCAAGCGGCCCGTCGTCGAGACCGACATCGTCCCCGTGATGTCCTCGACGAACCACCCGTTCATGCGCTCGCCGGGCCAGGCGATCCCGCTCATCGCGGTCGACACCGAGCCCGAGGACATCGTGCTGGTCACCGAGGACACCGACGTCGAGCTCCGCGAGGAGCCCATCTCGGGCTTCGAGAAGACCGGCGGCGGCATCACCTACGAGGACATCGGCGGCCTCCAGGACGAGATCCAGCGGGTCCGGGAGATGGTCGAGCTCCCGATGAAGCACCCGCAGATCTTCCAGAAGCTCGGCATCGAGCCCCCGCAGGGCGTCCTGCTGCACGGGCCGCCGGGCACCGGGAAGACCCTGCTCGCGAAGGCCGTCGCCAACGAGACCTCGGCGAGCTTCTTCTCGATCGCGGGCCCCGAGATCATCTCGAAGTACTACGGCGAGTCCGAACAGCAGCTCCGGGAGATCTTCGAGGACGCGGCCGACGAGTCGCCGGCGATCATCTTCATCGACGAGCTCGACTCCATCGCCCCGAAGCGCGAGGACGTCACCGGCGAGGTCGAGCGCCGCGTCGTCGCCCAGCTGCTGACGATGATGGACGGCCTCGAGGCGCGCGGGCAGGTCATCGTCATCGCGGCGACGAACCGCGTCGACGCCATCGACCCGGCGCTCCGCCGGCCCGGCCGGTTCGACCGCGAGATCGAGATCGCCGTCCCCGACGAGGTCGGCCGCCGCGAGATCCTCCAGATCCACACCCGCGGCATGCCGCTCTCGGACGACGTGGAGCTCACCTCGCTCGCCGAGGACACCCACGGCTTCGTCGGCGCCGACATCGAGAGCCTCACCAAGGAGGCCGCGATGCGCGCGCTCCGGCGCTACCTCCCCGAGATCGACCTCGACGAGGAGGACATCCCGCCGAGCCTCATCGACCGGATGATCATCAAGCGCGACGACTTCCGCGGCGCGCTGGGCGAGGTCGAGCCGTCGGCGATGCGCGAGGTGCTCGTCGAGATCCCGAAGGTCACCTGGGAGGACGTCGGCGGGCTCGACGAGGCCAAGGAGGCCATCAAGGAGTCCATCGAGTGGCCGCTGCGGACGCCCGAGCGGTTCGCCCGCATGGGCATCAACCCGCCGGCCGGCGTGATGCTCTACGGGCCGCCCGGCACCGGCAAGACGCTGATGGCGAAGGCCGTCGCCAACGAGACCGACGCCAACTTCATCTCGATCCGCGGGCCCCAGCTGCTCAGCAAGTGGGTCGGCGAGTCCGAGAAGGCCATCCGCCAGACGTTCCGGAAGGCCCGGCAGGTGGCGCCCGTCGTCATCTTCTTCGACGAGCTCGACGCCATCGCGCCGAACCGCGGCGCCGACGACGGCAACAACGTCTCCGAGCGGGTCGTCAACCAGCTCCTGACCGAGCTCGACGGCCTCGAGGAGATGGAGAACGTGATGGTCATCGCGGCGACCAACCGGCCGGACATGATCGACCCCGCGCTCATCCGCTCGGGCCGGTTCGACCGGCTCGTGATGATCGGCGAGCCCGAGGTCGGCGGCCGCGAGGAGATCCTCCGCATCCACACCGAGTCGATGCCGCTCACCGCCGACGTGAGCCTCCGCGAGCTCGCCGAGATCACCGACGGCTACGTCGGCTCGGACCTCGAGAGCATCGCCCGGGAGGCCGCCATCGAGGCCCTGCGGGACGACCCGGAGGCCGACGAGGTCGAGATGCGCCACTTCCGCAAGGCGATGGAGAGCGTCCGGCCCACCATCACCGAGGACATCCTCGACTACTACGAGCAGATGAAGGAGGAGTTCAAGGGGTCGTCGGGGCCGGCCGACCGGAGGCCCGGCAGCCGGATCGGGTTCCAGTAGGGGCGCTCGGCCGGTCGGGGGGCGATTCTCAGTGTGGCCGCCACCCCTGGCGGTGGCTCTATCCTGGGCTCCCGATTGCGCAGTACCGGAGTAACGGATTTCGGCACGAGTCTGCGCCTCAGCGGTCCCGTTCGACTGCACTGAGGGGGGAATACGCCGGCCCAACGAACGGACCGCCCTCCCGCCATCACGTCCGCCCAGACCGGTAGTCCGTTCGTCGGTGGACGATCAGCTCGGCCCTGCCCTGCTTTTCCGGCGCTCGGCGACGAGCTCGCCGGCCCGCCAGAGCAGCATCGCCAGGACGACGGCGTAGGCGAGCACCACGAGGACGAGCAGGAGGAAGACTCCCTCGAGCCCGGCAACGAGCGCGAGGACGACGCCCAGGCCGACCACCCCGCCGGCCGCCTTCAGGGCCAGCCGCTGCGGCCGGGTGAACCTCAGCGGATCGTGACGCCCCAGCAGCGAGGGGGTGATGATGCCGATCGTGGCCACCCCGAGCGACACCAGGATGAGGCCGCCGCCGAACGCGGCCGCCATCCCGTGGGCGAACCCGTCGCTGCCGGACGGCGGCGGTGGCATCGACGTGAGCTGGCGGACGGTCAGGGCGCTGATTGCGGCGGCGAGGACGACGAGGCCGACGCGGGTCGCGGTCACCACCTTCGTCAGCGGGGTCACCGTTCGACCGGATGCGACTCCCCGGACAGTTGGATGCCCCGGGCGATCACGAAGAGGAGGACGCTGGCGAGGCCGGTGACGACGAAGATGATGGCGAGGTTCCTCCCGAGCTCGAAGAACAGGTGCCCCGGCCGTGCCAGGCCGATATTCCCCACCCCGTAGCGGGCGAGCGCAGCCAGCAGCCCCCAGAAGACCAGGATGGCGATGATCCGACCTCCCTCCTCGAGGACGTCCCGTGCGGTGACCGACGCGCCACCGGATTCAGCAGCCATGCTTTTGCTTCTTGAGTGGGTCCATTAAGCGTTCTCAAGGGCCAAAGGACCCTTTGAGTGAGCGACGGTGACACCCACGGATTCGAGTCCGAGGGCACCGGCTCCGGGTCAATCAACTGTTCCAGCCCGGCCTCCGAGATCGGCCCGAATGTCCTCCCGCACACCGCGTGCGAAGTCGACCCCACTAGGGACGCAGCATCCGTCTCCGGCGCAATGTACAAGGGCCGTTTCAGCCATCCCTAGGGCTATTGGTTAGGTTCTTCTCGTCTTCAGTGATGAGGGGCCGTCTCCGGGCGGACCACAGGGTCACAGGCGACTTTCTCCCGGTGGTTGACCGGGGTCCAACCGCGCCATCTGAGGGGGGCTTCCGCCGGTGATCGACACCGGGCGGATCGGGCGGCGTCGACTCGTAATAGCCGCCCTGCTCGTCGTGGCCCTCCTCGCGAGCATGGGGGTGGATGTCGTCGTCGGCACCGGCGATTCGATGGAGCCGCGATATCAGAACTGCGACCTCCTCATCGTCGACACGATCCGGGACACCGCGCCGGCCGTCCACGTCAGCGACGTCATCGTCTACCGGAGCGGCTCCGGGCTGATCGTCCACGAGGTCGTCGGGGTCGCCCACGAGGAGGGGTACGTGATAGCCAGGGGGGTCAACCGCGACGTCAAGGAGCGGGTCACGTCGGAGGCGCTCGTCGGCGTGGTGGTCGCGCACCTGGACACGTCCGGGATCTGTTCGGTGGCGGGGTGATCCCGTCGAGGTTGTCGGCTGGCGTGAGCACCCTCGTGACGTCGGCCGACCGCTAGTAGATCAGCTCGTCGGAGTTCTCGACCATGTAGAGCGTCCGCGCCGCGATGTTGACGGCGTGGTCGCCGACGCGCTCGAGGTCGCGGATGGTCAACAGCAGCCGCTGGACGTCGGTCAGCAGCCGCTCGACGGACTCGTCGTCGCCGCCCTCCTCGAGCTGGGTCTCGATGAGGTCGCGGACGACGACCTCGCTCGCCCGGTTGCAGCCCGCGTCGACGTCGTCGTCGCGCTCGGCGATCGCGAAGCAGGCCTCGGTGTCCTCCTCGTCGTAGGCGGCCATCGCCCCCTCGACCATCTCCTGGACCTCGGTCCCGAGGCCCTGGATGTCGACGTCCGGGAAGACGTCGCGGTCGGCCTCGAGCGCGTAGTCGCCGAGGTTGACCGCGAGGTCGCCGATGCGCTCGAGGTCGGTGATGATCTTGAACGACGCGGCGATGAACCGGAGGTCGCCGGCGACCGGCTGCTGGAGCGCCAGCAGGTCGATGCAGTCCTGCTCGAGCTGGAGGTAGAGGTCGTTCACCTCGTCGTCGCCGTCGATGACCTCCCAGGCGAGGTCGTCGTCCTTCTGCTCGAGGGCGTCGAGCCCGAGCCGGAGGCGCTCGAGGACGACCTCGCTCATGTACAGTACGTTCTCGCGGAGGTCCGCCAACTGCTCCTGGTAGCTCTGTCGTGGCATGGTCAGCCGAACTTCCCGGTGATGTAGTCTTCGACGCGCTGGCTCTCGGGGTTCTCGAAGATGGCGTTCGTGTCGCCGAACTCGACCAGCTCGCCGCCGGTGAGGAAGACGGCCGTCCTATCCGAGATTCGGGCGGCCTGTTGCATGTTGTGGGTGACGATGACGACCGTGTAGTCTTCGGCGAGCTCCTCGATGAGGTCCTCGATCTGGGAGGTGGCGACGGGATCGAGCGCGCTGGCGGGCTCGTCCATGAGGATGACCTCCGGGTCGACGGCGATGGCGCGGGCGATGCAGAGGCGCTGCTGCTGGCCGCCCGAGAGCTCGAGCCCGGACCCTTCCAGGCGGTCGGCCACCTCGTCCCAGAGGGCGGCCCGGCGGAGCGCGGTCTCCACTGCGGCGTCGAGATCGTCGGTCTGGCCCTGGACGCGGAGCCCGTAGGCCACGTTGTCGTAGATGCTCTTGGGGAACGGGTTGGGGGTCTGAAACACCATCCCGATGCGCCGGCGCAGTGCGACCGGGTCGACGTCGTCGTCGTAGACGTTCTTGCCGTTGAAGAGCAGCTCGCCCTCGACCCGGGCGCTCTCGACCAGGTCGTTCATCCGGTTGATGGAACGGAGGAACGTCGACTTGCCACAGCCAGACGGGCCGATGATGGCCGTCACCCGGCGTTCCGGAATCGCGATATCGACGTCGGAGAGCGCGCGATCGTCGCCGTAGTAGACGTTGAGTCCTCGGGCTTCGATGACGGGTTCGCTGACGGCTGCTCGGCCTCGGCGTCCTCGGCTAGTCCGGCGATGGCGTTCGGTCTCGACGAGCGACCGTCGCCGCGCGCTGGCGCGGCCGCCTGGTCGGCTCGTCGCGTCTCGCACCTCGGAGCGCTAGGTCGATTCTCCATCGGGCTGTCGATTCACTGTCCGGTCCTCCGCTGATATCTGTTCCGGATGATGATGGCCGCGGAGTTGAGGGCGAGCAGGATCACCAGCAGGGTGACGACGCCGGCCGCGACGACGCCGTACTGGTAGACGTCCTGTTGTCGGCGAACGTCGTGGCCCAGGTGTAGATCTGCATGGGCATCGCGCTAACCCGGCTGAAGAGGCTCGTGGGCAACCCGAACACGACCGTCGGCGCGCCGATCATGATCAGCGGCGCCGTCTCGCCGATGGCCCGCCCGAGCGCGAGGATCGTGCCCGTCAGGATGCCCGGGAACGCCTCGGGCAGGACGACGTTCTTGATGGTCTGCCACCGGGTCGCGCCCATGCCGTAGGAGGCGTCCCGCATGCCGTCGGGCACCGACCGGACCGCCTCACGGGAGGAGATGATGACGATCGGGAGGATGAGGAGCGCGAGCGTCAGGCCGCCGACGAAGACCGTCCCAGGCGGGGAGTTCAGGTACGTGATGAACAGCCCGAGCCCGAGCAGGCCGTACACCACGCTCGGCACCCCTGCCAGGTTCGAGATGTTCACGTCGATGATGCGGGTGAGCGTGTTGTCGGGCGCGTACTCCTCGAGGTAGATCGCGGCCCCGACCCCCAGCGGGAACGAGACCAGCGCGACGATGATCATCAGCATCACCGACCCGACCATCGCCGGGTAGACGCCGGCCTGGGTGGGGTCGTTGTTGTGGTTGCTCGTGAGGAACTGCCAGTCGACCCAGGACTGCGGCCCGGCGAAGGCCAACAGGTCCGCCACGGCCAGGGCGAGGAGGAGGCTACCGACGATCACAATGGGAAGCACCAGCCCCGCCCGGTTGCCGGGTCTTCCCGGACGATTACCGCCGTGTAGAGGCCTGCCGGGACGACGACGGACAGCGAGAGGATGATGGCCGGCGTCGGGGTCAGCCCCACGAGGGGTCCGAGGAATGCTGCCGCGACGGCCGCGCCAAACGTCGCCGCCCCGCCGTATCGCGCGGCCTCCCCGTCCGGCCAGCGCCGTCCCGTCAACCACGAAACGACGGCTGCGGCCGGCAGCGCGAGGGTTAGGACGTAGATCAGCCAATCGGCCGGCAGCACCGGGAGGCCGGTCACCACGCCCGGAACGACCGCGATCGAGCCCGCGAACGCCAAGAGCACGGCGACGAGCTTTCCGGCCCAGGGGAGCCCCGGCCGGCGCTCGAGAGCAACCACGAAGGCGAACGGCAAGGCGACCGCGACGACGTAGCCGAGCCAGGTTGTCGCCGGGATGACGTCGATGAAGAGCATAGTAGCGCCCGAGCCGAACAGCAGGCCGAGCAGCGGCCCTCCGAGGGCGATGAGCCCGGTGACCAGCCCGCGGGGCGTCCGCTGCCGGAGCCACCAGCCCACGCCGATGCTCGGTAGCACGAAGAGCGCGAACAGCGTCAGGTACCAGCCCGCGTCGGCGGTCTCGGGCTGGAGGGCGTCGTAGGCCACCAGCGCGAGCAGGGCCGCCAGCGCGACGATGCCCACCAGGGTCGACGCCAGCAGCAGGTACCGGAAGGCGCGGCCGACCCGCTGGGAGACCTCCCCGAATCCCTCCTCGACGTAACCGCGTTCGATACCGGCCGCCATTCTATTCGTACTCCTCCCGGTAGCGAGCGGCGATCCAGTCGCTGACGATGTTCATGAATAGCGTCATCACGAACAGCGTGATCCCGATGGCGAACAGGCTCCGGTAGGCCAGCCCGCCGCCGGTGATGTCGCCGAACAGCAGCTGGACCATCGCCGCGGTCATCGGCTGGATCGATTCGAGGTAGATCCCGAGCGTTCCCGTCGTCGGGAAGGGAATCGTCACCCCCCCGAGGGCGAGGGTCCCGAAGTCTGGAAGCTTCGGCGTCGAGCCGGCCGCCATGCGTCACGGCCATCGTCTCGCCGATCGCCCGGGAGATGGCCAGGATGAACGAGGCGGCGATTCCCGAGACAGCCGCGGGGACGACGACCTTCACGGAGACGTCGAACTTCGTCCCACCGAGGCCGTAGCCGGCCTGGCGGAGATCGTCCGGCACGGCGCTCATCGCGTCCTCGGAGATTGAGGAGACCATCGGGATAATCATGATGCCGACGACGATCGAGGCGCTCAGCGCGTTGAAGAAGTCGATCTCCGGGAAGAACACCTCGAGGGCGGGCGTGATGTACTTCAGCGCGAAGAAGCCGTAGATGACCGTCGGGACGCCGGCCAGGATCTCGAGGGCGGGCTTGAGATAGGCGCGGGTCCGCGTGCTCGCGTACTCCGAGAGATAGATCGCCGTCGCCAGCCCGAGCGGCAGGGCGATGGCGGCCGAGCCGACGACGATGACGAGCGTGCCCGCCACCAGCGGGAGCACGCCGAACGCCTGCTCGGCGATCGACCACCTCGTGCCGGTGAGGAACTCGACCAGGCCGGCGGTCGGGCCGTCGACGCCGACCAGTGGCGCGGAGAAGGTGAAGAACTTCGCGGACTCGGTGACGAGGACGACGATGATGCCGAGCGTGGTGAGGATCGAGAGCGCCGCGCAGGCGAAGAAGAACGACCGGGCGAGCAGCTCTCGCGGGGAGTTCTCCGTCCGCCGGGAGAGCTCCTTGCCGAGGTCAGTGGCCATCTATCAGGTCAGTTCGCTCGAGTACAGGGGTACACTTGGCCGTTTCCCAATCCGTCAGCGGCTGCCGGCTCGTCCGCGACCTACCCAAGATAGGGCTCGAGCTTCGCCAGCTGGTCCTGCATCTCCGACTCGGTGTTGGGCACGTAGCCGACCTTGTCGGCGACGATCTCTTGATCGGTGGTGTGTCTCACGAAGAACTCAGCGAACGACCTGACCTGGGGCTTGTTCTCGAGCGAGGAGACCGCGGGATAGGTAAAGAGGGGCCGGGACAGCGGGGCGTAGGTACCTGATTTGGCGTTCTCGAGCGTCGGCGGAACGCAGCCGTCGCCGTCGTCGATGGAGAGCGCTTTGACCGCGTCCTTGTTATTGACGAAGAACGCGAAGCCGAAGTAGCCGAGGGCGTACTGGTCGTTCTGGACGCCCTGGATGATGGTCCGGTCCTGCTCGGTCGCCTGGAGGTCGGAGGTGTGCTCGTCATCCTCGCCGATGATCTCCTCCTTGAAGTAGTCGAAGGTGCCGGAGGCCTCCGTCGGGCCGAAGCGGTTGATCTCCTCGTCGGGCCACTCGGCGTTGACGTCGCTCCACTTCGTGGCGCCGTCGGCGACCCAGAGCCGCTTGAGCTCGTCGACGGTGAGGCAGTCGACCCAGTCGTTGTCGTTGTTGACGACGACGGTCAGCGCGTCGGTCGCGACCTGGAGCTCGACCCACTCGACGCCGTTGTCCGAGCAGAGCTCCTTCTCGGCGTCCTTGATGGGGCGGGAGGAGTTGTTGAAGTCCGTATCACCGGGGCAGAAGTGGTTCTGGAACCCGCCGCCGGAGCCCGTCGACTGGATGGAGATGGTGACCTCGGGGTGCTCCTCCTGGAACGCCTGTTTCATCTGGGTGGCCAGCGGGAAGACCGTCGAGGAGCCCGCGATGGCGATGCTGCCCGAGAGCGAGTCCGCGGTGCCACCGTCGCTCCCGTCGCCGCCGGATTGTGTCGCACAGCCCGCCAGGGCGGCCAGGCCGGCTGCGCCAGCGCCGGTCAGGAACGTCCGCCTCGAGGGTTCGTCCGATGGGGTGCTTGCCATCAACAGATGGGTGCAAGAGGACGGATAAATACATAGCTATGATGCCTATATAGTAGTGTGTTTGGCAAGTATTGACATCACCTGTTTGCGTCGATAGAACTGGGCCAAATACACAGTACTGCGGGTGATGGTGCAATCACGCCTCCCCGAATCGAGCTGGTCTCCGGAGGCCACGATCGGCGGGCAGTGCGTCCATGCGGAGATCGGCCGGATACGTTCGGACATATATAGAAACGAGAGTGATTTATTGTCTCCGGTGCGTCGCCCCGATCGGTATGGAGACCCGGAAGGTCCAGATCACGGGCGGCTCGACGTTCACCGTCTCGCTGCCGAAGGAGTGGGCCCGGTCGAACGACGTGGCGGCGGGCTCGGCGGTGGCGTTCTACCCCGACGGCGACGCGCTGGTGCTCACGCCCGCCGAGGCGGACGCCACCGAGGAGGGGACGCTCGACGTCTCGGGCATGGACGCGGAACACCTCGTGCGCGCGGTCATGACGATGTACGTGAGCGGCTTCGACGTCATCGCGCTCGAGGCCGACCGCATCACCGCCGAGCAGCGCCGGGCCATCCGCCAGGCGACCCAGAGCCTCGTCGGCCTCGAGGTGCTCGAGGAGACCGCGGGCCGGGTCGTCGTCCAGGACCTGCTCGACTCCTCGGAGCTCTCGATCACGAACGCCATCGACCGGATGCGGCTCATCGCGGGCTCGATGCTCGAGGACGCCATCACCGCGCTCGCCGAGAACGACGACGACCTCGCCCGGGACGTCATCGAGCGCGACGACGACGTCGACCGGCTCTGGTTCGTCGTCTCGCGGACCTTCCGGGCGAGCCTCCGGGCGCCGTCGGCCATCGAGGAGCTCGGCCTGCCCCGGGAGGACTGCTTCGACTACCACTCGAGCGCGCGCCAGCTCGAGCGCATCGCCGACCACGCGGCGAAGATCGGCCAGCTGGTGCTCGAACTCGAGGAGATCCCCCCGGAGGTCGTCGAGGCCCTCGAGGCGCTCCACGACGAGGCCGCGGGCGTGATGGACACCGCGATGGACGCCCTGACCCACGAGGACTCCGAGCGGGCCACCGCGCTGGCCAACGAGGCGAGCCAGGCCATCCTCGGCATCGACGACCAGGCCCGGGAGATCGACGCGCTCCTGCGCGACCTCGAGCCCCAGCAGGCCCGGAGCCTCGGGCTCATCGTCGACTCGCTCTCCCGCAGCGCCGACTACGGCGGCAACATCGCCGAGACCGCGCTCCAGAAGGCCGCGCCGCGGCCCTGAGCGGCGCTCAGTAGCCCAGCGACGGGTCGACCTCGTTCTCGGCGGCGCCGTCGCCGAGCGCCCGGACGACGTTCTCGACCGCGGCGGTCTGCCCGCGCCGCCCGATGCCCGGGACGCGCGAGGAGTTGTGCGGGCAGCCGATGACGTTCGGCAGCTCGAGGAACGGGTAGTCCGGCTCGAACGCCTCGTCGCGGCCGGGCTCGTCCCACCAGACCTCGAGGCCGGCTTGAAACGCCGGGTTTGACTCGAGGTGGTCGTAGAGGTCGGCCTGGTCGATCAGCCCGCCCCGGCCGACGTTGATCAACATCGCGTCCTCAGCCAGCCAGCCGAGCGCCTCGGCGTCGATCAGCCCCTCGGTCTCGGGGGTCAGCGGCGCCGCGAGCACGACGCCGTCGGCCCGCCGGAGCACGTGCTCGAGGTCGTCGGGCGTGCCGAGGAAGGAGACGTCGGTCTCGGACTCGCCGCTGCGGTTGATGCCGAGCACCTCGACGCCCAGCGCCTGCAGCCGCCGCGCGGCCGCCTCGCCGACCGCGCCGAAGCCGACGATCGCACACGTCGAGCCGTCGACCTCGCGGTTCTCCGCGAACTGGTTCCACTCCCCGTCCTGCAGGTTCCGGTGCTCGATCAGCAGCCGCTTGGCGAGCGCGAGGTAGAGCGCGACGACGTGCTCGCCCATGGGCTCGGCGTAGGCGCCCGCGTTCGAGAACACCCGCACGCCGTCGGGGAACGCCTCGAGCGGGAGGTGGTCGACCCCCGCGGTGACGGCCTGGACGACCTGGCCGGCCCGCAGCGCCTCGAACGCGGCGTCCGACAGCTCCCGCTCGGGCACGAAGGTGAGGACCGCGTCGGCCCCGTCGATGGCTTCGGGATGGGCCGCCGGGTCGAGGTCGTCGAGGTACGTCGCCGTCACGCCGGCCGGCAGCGCGGCCTCGACGGTCCGGCGGCGCTCGTCGTCGGCGTCGTAGGTGACCACCAGCGTCCGTTCGTCCATGGGCTGCCGTGGCCGGCCCGGCCGCTAAAGGGCGTGGATACGGCTCGGGGCGCCAAGGAGACGGGTGGGGTCAGTCCTCGAGCAGGACGGCGTTGACCTGGCCGGACTGGCCGGGCCGGGAGGTCACCCGGGCGCGGCCCTCGCTGGTCTCGATGACGGCGCCCTTCGTGACGATGTTCCGGCGGACGTAGTTCGGGTTCGCGGGGTTCTCGACGACGTCCTCGATGGTGGCCTCGACGGTCTCGCCGCCGGCGGTGACGTGGGCGACCGCCACGGCCAGCGCGCGCTGCTTCTCGGCGTTGCCGCGGGCGTCGATCGTCCGGACGCGGCGCTCGCCGACCTCGGTCTCGGCCGGGCCCCGGCCGAGCTCGTGCTTTCGCTTCTTGCGGGCGGTGCGCCGGCGCCCCCCGGAGGGCTTCGAGTCCGAGCGACCCTGGAATTTCATGGACACAGATACCGCCGCTGGCGTACTAAAGGGGTTCGGTCGGCGGCCGACCGCAACCGGTATGGCCCCGCCGAGCGCCCGCCAGGCCATGTCGCTCCGGGCCGTCGTGGCCGCCCCGTTCCGTGGCCGCGGTCGGGATCGCCTCCCCGAGAGCGAGTTCGTCGTCGGCCTCTCGCTCGACCGCGGCTGGTACTCGCCGGACCAGGCCTCCCGGGTGGTCGACATCGCCGTCGGCCGGGGGCTGCTCGCGCGGGACGGCGACACGCTCGAGCCGGGCTTCGACGTGGGCGACGTCGACATCCCGGCGGGCTTCACCCCCGACGAGGAGCTCCTCCGGGCGCCCTCGCCGTTCGAGCAGGCGCTCGAGGCGCTCGTCGAGGCGGGCCAGGAGAAGCAGGCGGCCGTCGCGGGGATCAACCGGCTCCAGGCCGACGCGGGGCTGACCATCGGCGCCGCGGCCGTGCTCTACGCCCGGCGCCAGGGCGTCGACGTACCGGAGGCCGCGGCGGCGGCCAGGGCGGAGCTCGCCGACCAGTAGCGGTTCTGGGCTTCCCGGCCCGGTAGCGGCGCTCAGTCCAACTCCTCGAGCACGCCGGGCAGCACCCGTGCCAGCTCGTCGAACCGCACGTGGGCCGCGGCCCGGGGGTCGGGGTCCGGGCCGCCGTCGTGGAGCACCTGGATCGCCCGGCAGCCGGCGGCCGTGGCGCCGCCGACGTCGGCGTCCACGTCGTCGCCGACGTAGACGAGCTCGTCGGGCTCGACGTCGAGCCCGTCGAGCAGCGCCTCGAACGCGCGGCGGTCGGGCTTGCCGGCCGGGAGCTCCCCGGTGACGAAGGAGGCGTCGAAGGCGTCGGTCAGCCCGAGCGTCTCGAGCTTGCTGCGCTGGGCCCGCCGGGGGCCGTTCGTCAGCAGCCCGACCCGGTAGCGCTCGCGCAGCCCGGCGAGCAGGCCCTCGACCCCGGCGAGCGGGCGGAGCGCGTCGTTGACGGTCTCACGATAGGCGGTCGCGAGCGCCGCGGGGTCGGCCGAGACCGCCGTCCCGTCGAGCATCGCCGCGAAGACGGGCGTGCGGCTCTCGCTGGTGAGGTTCGAGCCGTGGGCGGCCTGGTAGGCCTCCCGGGAGGCCCACTCCTCGAGCGGCGGCGCGTCGGCCTCGGTCACGGCGTCGGCGAGGAGGGTTCCGCGGTCCCGGTCGGGGACACAGAGCGTGTCGTCGAGGTCGAAGCCGACCGCGGCGGGGGGCACGCCCGGGGGTCGGCGACCGGGGCCGATAAAGCTGCCGTCGGGCGGCGGGCGGAACGTTTGAGGTGGCCGGGGGCGACCGACCGGCAATGGCCTTCTTCGACCGGCTCGCCGGGCGCATCACGGCGGTCGATTCGGTCCTCTCGGTCGGGCTGGACCCCCAGCTCGACCGCCTGCCGGAGCACCTCCTGGACCACGACCTGCCCCGGTGGGCGTTCAACCGCCGGATCATCGACGCCACCCACGAACACGCGGCCGCCTACAAGCCCAACGCGGCCTTCTACGAGGACGCCGACGGCTGGCGGAGCCTCGTCGAGACCGTCGCGTACGCCCGGGGCAAGGACGTCCCGGTGCTGCTCGACGCCAAGCGGGCCGACGTCGGCCCGAGCGCCCGGCGCTATGCCGAGCTCCTCGAGCTGGCCGACGCCATCACGGTCAACCCCTACCTGGGCCGGGACTCGCTCGGCCCCTTCCTCGCGCGCGCCGACGCGGGCGTCTTCGTCCTCTGTCGGACGTCGAACCGCGGCGGCGCCGACCTCCAGCACCTCGAGCTGGCCGACGGCGACCTCGTCTACGAGCGGGTCGCCGACCTGGCGGCCTCGTTGAACGAGCACGGCAACGTCGGCCTCGTGGTGGGCGCGACCGCCCCCGAGCAGCTCGAGGCGGTCCGCGAGCGCGTCCCCGAGCTGCCGTTCCTCGTCCCGGGCGTCGGCGCCCAGGGCGGTGACGTCGAGGCCGCCGTGACCCACGGGCTGGCCGACGGCGTCGGGCTGGTCAACTCCTCGCGGGGGATCATCTACGCGGGCGAGGACGACCGCTTCGCGAAGGCCGCGGGCGAGGCGGCCAAGCGGACGAAGACGCGGCTCAACGAGTACCGATAGCGGGCTACAGCTGCCGACCGCCGTCGGGGCCGGCGCAGTCCGTGCAGCGCCCGACGCCCGGGACGTAGTGGTCGTCGCAGACCAGCGCGCCGCAGCTCCCACACCGGAACTTCGCGGGGGCGGACTGGCAGAGCTGGCAGAGCCCGGAGACGCTCATGGTCGTCCCGTCGCGCCGGGGCGACAAGACTCCCCGGGCCGACCCGCCGGGAACGCTATGTAGCTCGGCCCGCTACCGCCGGCCGTGACCCGGTCGCGGCTCCTCCTCGGGATCGCCGGCGTGCTCGCCGGCACGGCCGCGCTCTTCCTGGTCCTCGGGGCCGTCTTCAACCTCATCCTGCTGCTGGTGGCGCTCCCGTTCGCCGCCGCGGCCTACTTCCTCTGGATGCAGGCGACCGGCCAGCTCCACAAGCGGATCCGACGGCGGTTCCTCGACGGGGACGACGAACGGCGCCGGGCGGCCGCTGCACGGGGCCGCGAGCGGACCCGCCGGACCCGGTGGGAGGGTGAGGGCCGACCGCGACGGGCCGTCGGTGTCGATGGACCGCGACGAGGCGCTCTCGACGCTGGACCTCCCGCCGGGGGCCGACGAGCGCGCCATCCGGCGGGCCTATCGCACCCGCGTGAAGGCCGTCCATCCGGACGCGGCCGACGGCGGCGACGAGGACGAGTTCCGGCGCGTGCGGGCCGCCTATGAGCAGCTGTCGGGGCCGGGCCGGGGGAAGGGTTAATCCGCCGAGCCGCCAACCGCGGCCCATGAGCGCCGACCGGGCCGTCCTCGAGCGCGCCATCGAGCGCGGCGAGGAGGAGGGCGGCCCCATCGAGTTCAAGGAGCGGCTCAGCCGGGACGTCCACCTCGCCGGGGGTCGCCTCGAATCGCTGGCGGCCCAGCTCCGCCACCGCGTGCTGTCGGGCGACGGCGAGGCGACCTACGTGATCGGCGTCACCGACGACGGCGGGCTGGCCGGCCTCGAGCCCGAGGCGTTCTCGGAGTCGATGGACGTGCTCTCGCTGCTCGCCGAGGAGGCCGGCGCCCACATCGAGTCGGTCGACACCTGGGGCGTCGGCGACGGCGAGCTGGTCGGCGTCGCTGAGGTCCGCGACGGCAGCGTGCTCGAGGTCGACGACGACCACATCGTGGTGGGCACCGCCGGCCACGTCGACCACGGCAAGAGCACGCTCGTCGGGACGCTCGTGACCGGCCAGGCCGACGACGGCCAGGGCGGCACGCGGTCGTTCCTCGACGTCCAGCCCCACGAGATCGACCGGGGGCTGTCGGCGGACCTCTCGTACGGCGTCTACGGCTTCCGCGACGGCGAGCCGGTCCGGATGGACAACCCCGACCGGAAGGAGGACCGCGCCGCGGTCGTCGAGGCCGCCGACCGGCTGGTCTCCTTCGTCGACACCGTGGGGCACGAGCCCTGGCTCCGGACCACGATCCGCGGCCTGGTCGGCCAGAAGCTCGACTACGGCCTCCTGGTGGTGGCGGCCGACGACGGCCCGACCCAGACCACCCGCGAGCACCTCGGCATCCTGCTCGCCACCGAGCTGCCGACCGTCGTCGCCATCACGAAGACCGACGTCGTCGACGGCGCCCGCGCGGCGGCCGTCGAGCGCGAGGTCGAGCGGCTGCTCCGCGACGTCGGCCGCACGCCGCTGCGGGTCGACCGCCACGGCGTCGAGACCGCCGTCGAGGAGGTCTCCGCGGACGTCGTGCCGGTGCTCGCCACCAGCGCCGTCACCGGCCGCGGCCTCGAGGAGCTCGACTACCTGTTCGAGCACCTCCCGAAGACCCGGGCCGAGGACGGCGCGTTCCGCCTCTACGTCGACCGCTCGTACCAGGTCACCGGCGTGGGCGCGGTCGCCTCGGGCACCGTGAAGTCCGGCCGGGTGGCGGCGGGCGACCAGCTCCAGCTCGGGCCGTTCCCGGACGGCTCGTTCCGCGAGGTCGAGGCCCGCTCGATCGAGATGCACTACCACCGGGTCGACGAGGCGACGGCGGGCCGCATCGTCGGGATCGCGCTCGCCGGCGTGCGGGAGGCCGAGCTCGAGCGCGGGATGGTGCTGCTCCCCCGGGACGCGGACCCGACGCCCGTCCGGGAGTTCGAGGCCGAGGTGATGGTGCTCAACCACCCGACCCGCATCGGCGAGGGCTACGAGCCCGTCGTGCACCTCGAGACGGTGAGCGAGGCGGCCTCGTTCCACCCGATCGACGGCCAGCTCCTGCCGGGGGACACCGGCCGGAGCCGGCTCCGGTTCAAGTTCCGGCCGTACCTGGTCGAGCCCGGCCAGCGGTTCGTCTTCCGCGAGGGCCAGTCGAAGGGCGTCGGGACCGTGACGGACGTCACGCCGCTCGAGCCCTGAGGTCGGTTCGTTTCTCGCGGGACTCGCCGCTACCGGCGCGTCCCTGACGGTATCCGCATCCGCGACACCGCTCCTGGCCGGTGTCGGGGCTCGCCCGCGTCAGCGGGCCAACCAGGGCCGGTCGACGAGCTCGCCGAGCGCGTCGATGGTGACGTCGGGCTCGAGGTCGCTCGGTGGCCCCTCGCCGTTCCGCAGCCAGACCGCCCGGAGCCCGGCCGCCTGCGCGCCGGCGACGTCGGATTCGAGGGAGTTCCCGACGTGGACCGCTCGGTCGGGCGATACCTCGAGGGCCTCGAGCGCCCGGTGGAACGGCTCGGGCGATGGCTTCGACGGCGCGTCGTGGCCGCCGTGGACGATGGTCTCGAAGCGGTCGCGGATGCCCAGCGAGTCGAGCTTCTGGGCCTGCATCCCCGGCGCCCCGTTGGTGACCATGCCGAGCCGGTGGTCGGCGGCCAGGGCGTGGAGCGCGGTTCGGGCGCCCTCGAGCAGCTCGACGTTGCCCTGGTCGCGGTCGGCCGCGAACGCCCGGGCGACGGCCCGGCCCACCGCGGGGTCGGCGCCGGCCCCCTCGGCGAGCGCCTCGAAGCAGGCCTCGCGCTGGGCGTCGATCGTCTCGGCCGTCCCGGCGTACTCGTCGAAGACCGCGTGGTAGTCCTCGATGGCGAACACCGGGTCGACGCCGACGGTGTCGAACGCGTTCGCCAGCAGCTCGCGGCCGGGGCGGCGGTAGGCACAGAGCGTGTCGTCGAGGTCGAACAGGACGGCGTCCATCCGGCCGGTCGTATGGGTCAGCGGTCGAAAAGTCAGTCGGTCCCGGTCGCCGTGTAGCTCGCCCCCGAGCGCTCGGCGAGGTCCAGCAGGACGAGCCAGCCGAGCAGGTCCTCGGTCCGGGCCTCCCAGACCGCCGGCCAGTCGGGGCCGTCGCGCTGGCGCTCCCACGGGCTGACGAGCTCGGCCGTCCGCTCGGCGACGGTCGCCGCGTCGATCGGGCTCGTCGGCGTCGGCGAGCTCCTCGCGGACCTCGCGGGCGCCGTAGACCCGATCGAGGAACGTTTCGGCGAGCTCGGCGTCACCGGGCTCGACGCGGACGCGCGAGAAGCCCGAGGGGCCCTCCTCGGCCAGCCCGAGCCCGCGGAGGAAGTCGAGCCAGGTCGCGGCGGTGTCCCGCGCCGGCAGGTCGAGCCGGCCCTGGAGGCGGGCGCAGCAGTCCTCCTCGGAGCTGGCCACCAGCGGCACGGCGGCCTGGGCCGTTCGGAGCGATGCCAGGTCGTCGGGCGGCGGCGGGAGCGGCTTGCGCCTCATCGGCCCCAGGCGTCGGCGAGCCGCGCCCCGTCGAGCTCGCCGTGGCTCGCCGAGGCGCCGCCGGCGACGTCGACCGTCACCGCGGCCGGCGCGAAGGCGCCCTCGAGGGCGGCGAGGTCGCCGTCGACGCCGTCGAGCAGCGCCGCGAAGGGCTCGCCCGCGTGGTCGGTCGCGCCGAACGGGAGTTCCGCGGCACGGTCGATGGGCCCGTCGGCGAGCAGGTGGGCCTGGCCGGCGTAGGCCACGGCGTCGTTCGCCCGGGCGACGGCCTCGGCCTCGTCGCCGGCGACCGGGGGGATCGGCGCCCGGCCCGTGGCCGCCTGGACCGCCCCGGGGTCGCCGCCGAGGTGCTCGAGGCGGTGCAGCGCCACCTCCGCGGCGCCCGCCGCGAGCGCGGTCGCGCCGGCGACGCTGGCGGCGGGGGCGACCGCGAGGAACGTCCCGGCGGTCGAGACGCCCAGCTCGGCCGCGATCTCGCCGACGAGGTCGGCATCGGGCAGCTCGGCGGCCTCGACCGCCAGCACCGCGAAGTCGAACGTCTCCTCGGGGGCGCCGGGGACCGCCGGGGCGCCGTCGCGGAGCCGCTGGCCGGGCCCGCTCGCCCAGCCGCCGCCCGGGAGCCGCCAGGCCGTCCGCTGGCTCGCGAGCAGCGCCAGCTCGGGGTGGTCGGTCGACAGCTCGACGAACGTCTGGGGGCGCCCGCCAGCCGCCCGTGGCGGGTGGCGACCGTCGCGAGGCCGCCGGTCCGCAGCTCGGCGAGCAGCAGGCCGGCCTCGAGGCCGCCCGGCGCCTCGACGCCGAAGTCGAGCACCACCGCCTCGTTCTCGAGGTGGTGGACGCCGATGCGGAGCTCGTCGGCGAAGTCGATGGCCTCGTCGACCAGCTCCGTGGCCGTCCGGTTGAGGGGTTCCATGGCCGCCCCTCGGTCGGGCCCGGATAAAAGCGGGGCGTCCCGCTACTCCGCCGAGCGCGCCGGCCGGCCGAGCTCGCGCTCGACCGAGGCGACCTTCTCGGCGGCGCCGTCCCGGCTCGTCCGCTTGTCGTCGACCTTCAGGAACGTGCTGACTCGGTCGCCGTCGACGGCCTCGTGGGCCGCTTGGGCAGCGGCGAACAGCTCGTCGGCGGAGTCGGCTTCGATCACCGTGCCCATCGGGTTGGTCTCGTAGGCGACGTCGAAGTCGTCGAGGGCGGCCACGGCCTTCGCGACCTCGCCGGACATCGAGCCCTCGACCACGGGGGCGACGCTGAGCAGCGCGATGACGGTCATCGGCGGGGGATACGCGCCCGTCGGGCAAAGGTATGGGTGTCCGCGACGGCGCCAACGCCGCGAATCGCCGAGAAGCGGCGAGTTGGCCCGCTGAACGGCCAAAAACGCTATAGTTGCGACCCCCGTGTCGAGGGCCGAAACCCATGTCGTCGCCGGCCGGGCCGGAGCGGGTCGCCTTCGAGAGCGGCGGCGAGACGTGCGAGGCCGACCTCTACCGGCCCGCGTCGGCCGACCCCCCGTGGCCCGCGGTCGTGCTGGCCAACGTCTTCGGGGCGCCGCGGACCTGGGGGCTCGACCGGTTCGCCCGGCAGTTCGCGTCGGCGGGGATCGCGGCGATGCCGTTCGACTACCGCGGCTTCGGCACGAGCGAGGGCACGCCCCGCCGGCTGGTCGACCCTGGCCGTCAGCTCGCCGACTGGCGGGCGGCGATCGACCACGTCCGCTCGCTCGACGACGTCGACGCCGCCCGGGTCGCCGCCTGGGGGAGCTCGTTCAGCGGGGGGAACGCACTCCTGGTGGCCCGGGACGACCCGACCGTCCGGGCCGTCGTGGCGATGGTGCCGTTCGTCGACGGCCGGGCGGTGATGGCCCACCAGACCGCCCACCTCGGCCCGATCGAGCGTGCCCGGACGTTCGGGCTGGCCCTGGCGGACCGGCTCCTCGGGACGGTCGGGCTCGGGCCGATGGAGCTCCCGATCGTCTCCGAGCCCCACGAGGGCGGGCTGGTGGACACGCCGGGGGCCATGGAGGGGTTCCTCGAGCTGGTTCCCGACGGGGCGACGGTCGTCAATCGGATGCCGGCGCGGGTGGTCCTCGACCTCCCGTTCCACCGGCCGGGCGTGGAGGCCAAGGGGGTCGACGTCCCGGTCCAGATCGTGATCGGCGAGGAGGACCGGCTGCTCCCGATCGGGCCGATGGAGCGCCTCGCCGAGCGGCTCCCGGACGCCACCGTCCATCGGGTGCCGGCTGGCCACTTCGGGCCCCAGACCGAGCCGTGGGTCGGGGAGGTCGTCGAACGACAGGTCACCTTCCTCACCGACGCGCTGGCGGTCGAGGGCTGACCACCCTGTAGGCGGCTCTCGCGGCCGAAAACAGCTTTAGCGTGCCCCCGGCCGAGCCCGAGGGCATGTCCGACGAGCGCAGCCGGGCAGCCGTCGAGGAGACCAAGGCCCGGCTCGAGGCCGATTCGGAGCTCGGGCGCGGGCCGGACACGCCCGCGACGGCGACCCTCGAGGAGGGCCTTCGCATGCGGGTTGACGGCCCGAACGACTGGACCGTCGCGACCGACCACGGCTCGCACATCGGGGGCACCGAGACCGCGCCCAACCCCGGCTGGTACTGGCGGGCCTCGCTCGCGGCCTGTGACGCCACCGTGATCCGGATCGAGGCGGCCCGGCGGGGCATCGAGCTGTCGACGCTCGAGGTGACCGTCGAGAGCGAGTCGGACGTCCGGGGGACGGTCGGCCTGGACGACGACATCCCTGCGGGGCCGACGGCGGTCCGACTCAGCGTCCGCCTCGAATCCGAGGAGGCCTCCGCCGAGCAGCTCGAGTCGCTCGTCGAGTGGACCGAGGCGCACTCGCCGGTCGGCCACGCCATCGGGTCGGCGATCCCGATCGAGCCGTCGGTCGAGATCGGGGTGGAGAGGGTGGCGGAGTGCGCTGACGGGGATTTGAACCCCGGTTGTGACCATGGCAAGGTCACGTGATACCACTACACTATCAGCGCCCAGCGATGGAACCAACCCGTGAGACGAATAAAAGATTTCCGGAACCGACCCTCGAGGCTCGGTCCCCACGCCCGGTCGGACGCCGTCCGCTGGCCCGTGTGACCGGCTCACAGGCCGGTGATGAAACGCCATCCTTATACGGACCCTTCGGGTAAGAACGGCACAGTCTAGTGGCGAGGCGCCCAAGCGTCGCGGGATGACGCGAACGGTGCTGGTCCCCTCGTCGCTCGCTCGGGAGGCCCCGGATCAACGCGCGGCCACCCGGAAGCTCGGCACCGTCGCACGCGCGGCGGCCGTCTTCCGGGTCGATCGCCTCGTGGTGTTCCCGGACCCCTCTGGCGAGGGCGAGTGGGGTGGCGACTTCGTCGCCACCGTGCTGGGCTACGCGACGACGCCGCCCTATCTCCGAAAGGAGGTCTGGGGGCGTCGAAGCGAGCTCCAGTTCGCCGGTACCCTTCCCCCGCTTCGGGTGTCGCCACGGGCCGGCTCCGGATCGAACGGTTCGGGGTCGTTAAGACAGGGAATCGTGACCGAGGTCGGATCTGACGGGCGCGTTCGGGTCAATTGCGGACTGCAACACCCGGTCTCCCTCCTGGTCCCCGACGCGATGTCGGTGACGGAGGGGGAGCGCGTGGCCGTCAGGGTCTCTTCGCGACGACCGGTTCGCGCCAGGCTGACGGCTGAGCCCCTCCCGGGGCCGACCGTCGCCCGGACGGACCTGACCGCGGCGCTCGACCGGCCCGATGCGGGGCTCCGCATCGCGGCCTCCCGCCAGGGGACCCCGCTCAGCGTGGGGCGCCTGGGGGAGCTCGTCGAGCGCGTTCACGGCGACGGGTGTACCGTCGCCTTCGGCGCCCCCGGACGGGGGCTGCCCGCGATACTCGGCGTCGAGCCGGGCGCGACCGACGGCCCGGACGGGACCGGGTTCGACCGTTGGCTCAACACGATTCCGGACCAGGGCAGCGAGACGGTGCGAACGGAGGAAGCGATGTTCGCCACGCTCGCCACCCTGACACTCAAGGAGTGAACGAATGCCACAACCACACCGACCACGGAAAGGGTCTCTGGCCTTCGGGCCACGCAAGCGGGCGACCGACCCCGTGCCGCGCTTCAACGCGTGGCCCGGGGACGACGGACAGCCGTCGCTCCAGGGCTTCGCCGGCTACAAGGCGGGGATGACGCACGTCGTCCTCGTCAACGACACGGCGTCGTCGCCGCGGGCCGGGATGGAGGAGACCGTCCCGGTCACGATCGTCGAGACGCCGCCGATGCACGCCGTCGCCGTCCGGGCGTACGAGGACACCGCCTACGGCCGACGACCGCTGACCGAGGCGTGGACCGACGACGTCCACCCCGACCTCGGCCGCGCGCTCGCCGTCCCCGAGGACCACGACCCCGACGCCGCGACCGAACAGATCCGCGAGGCCGCCGAGGCCGGCGACCTCGCCGACATCCGACTGATCACGCACACGGCCCCGGGGGCGCTCTCGAGCGTCCCGCGCCGCAAGCCCGACGTCATGGAGACGCGGGTCGGCGGCGGGGCCGTCGCGGAGCGCCTCGACCACGCGCTCGAGCTGCTCGGGGACGGCGCCCACTCGATGGGCGACGTCTTCCGCGCGGGCGAGTACGTCGACGCCAGCGGGGTCACGAAGGGCAAGGGCACCCAGGGCCCGGTCAAGCGCTGGGGCGTCCAGAAGCGCAAGGGCAAACACGGCCGCCAGGGCGCACGCCGCCGGATCGGCAACCTCGGCCCGTGGCACCCGAGCCGGGTGCGCTCGACGGTGCCCCAGCAGGGACAGACGGGGTACCACCAGCGCACCGAGCTCAACAAGCGCCTCATCGCCATGGGCGACGGCGACGACGCCTCGCCCGACGGCGGCTTCGTCAACTACGGCGAGGTCGACGGCGCGTACGCGTTGATCGAGGGCTCGCTGCCGGGGCCGAAGAAGCGGCTCGTCCGCTTCCGGCCCGCGGTGCGCCCGACGAGCCAACCGCAGCTGGACCCGGAGGTCCGGTTCGTCTCCACGTCGTCAGACCAGGGGTAGACCATGCAGGCCACACTCATCGACACCGACGGCAACGAGGCGGGCAGCGTGGAGCTCCCGGCGGCCTTCGAGGCCGCGTACCGACCGGACCTGATCCAGCGGGCGGTCGTCGCCGCCCAGGCGAACGCGAAGCAGCCCTACGGGGCCGACGCGTTCGCCGGCAAGCGCACGTCCGCCGAATCCCTCGGCAGCGGCCGGGGCCTGGCGCACGTCCCCCGGTCGAACGGCCGGGCGCGGCGCGTCCCGCACGCGGTCGGCGGCCGGCGGGCCCACCCGCCGAAGGCCGAGGCCGACCGGAGCATGAAGATCAACGACCAGGAGCGCAAACTGGCGATCCGCAGCGCCATCGCGGCGACCGCGGATCCCGAGCTCGTCGCCGGCCGGGGCCACCGGTTCCCGGAGGGCCTCGAGCTCCCGGTCGTCGTCGACGACGCCTTCGAGGGGCTCGAGAAGACCCGCGAGGTCGTCTCGTTCCTCGAGGCCGTCGGCCTCGACGGCGACGTCGAGCGCGCCGAGGACGCCTCGGTGCGCGCCGGCCGCGGGACGACCCGGGGCCGGAAACACAAGCGCTCGAGCTCGGTCCTGTTCGTGACCGGCGGCGCGCCGTCGCGGGCCGCCCGCAACCTGGCGGGCGCCACCGTGACGACGGGCCGGGAGGTCTCGGCCGAGGACCTGGCGCCCGGCACCCACGCCGGCCGCCTGACGGTCTGGACCGAGCACGCGCTCGAGGAGGTGGCCGACCGATGACCGCCACCGGGGACGTGGTCCGCCACCCCATCATCACGGAGAAGTCGATGGACGCGATGGACTTCGAGAACACGCTCACGTTCGTCGTCGACCTCGGCGCCGCCAAGCCCGAGATCGCCGACGCCGTGGAGGATCGCTACGACGTGACCGTCGTGTCCGTCAACACGATGATCACCATGAAGGGCGAGAAGAAGGCGCTCGTCCGGCTCTCCGAGGACGACGAGGCCCAGGACATCGCCTCACGGATCGGGGTGTTCTGAGATGGGTCGACGCATCCAGGGCCAGCGACGTGGCCGCGGCGGCTCGACGTTCCAGGCGCCCTCCCACCGGTACAAGGCCGAGCTGAGCCACCCGAAGTCCGACGACACGATCTCGGGCGAGGTGGTCGACATCGAGCACGACCCCGCCCGCAGCGCGCCCGTCGCGCTCGTGGCGTTCGAGGACGGCGACCGGCGCTACGTGCTCGCGCCCGAGGGCATCGGCGTGGGCGACGAGATCCAGGTCGGCATCTCCGCCGAGATCGAGGCGGGCAACACGCTGCCGCTGGCCGAGATCCCCGAGGGGGTCCCGGTCTGCAACGTGGAGTCCCGCGCCGGCGACGGCGGCAAGTTCGCCCGGGCGTCGGGCGTCAACGCGACGCTCATCACCCACGACCGACGGGCGGCCATCGTCCAGCTCCCCTCCGGGGAGATCAAGCGCCTGTCGCCGGACTGCCGCGCCACCATCGGCGTGGTCGCCGGCGGCGGCCGGACCGAGAAGCCGTTCGTCAAGGCCGGGAAGAAGCACCACAAGATGCGCGCGCGGGGGACGAAGTATCCCCGGGTGCGCGGCGTGGCGATGAACGCCGTCGACCACCCGTTCGGCGGCGGCGGCCGGCAGCACCCCGGCCGACCGAAATCCGTCTCTCGCGACGCGCCGCCCGGCGCCAAGGTCGGCGCCATCAGCTCGCGACGGACGGGCAGGGGAGGGAGCAAATGAGCACCGACTACCGCACCGGCCAGGAGGGTGAGTTCACCTACCGCGGCCACACGATCGAGGAGCTGCAGGAGCTGAGCGTCGACGAAGTCGCGGCACTGCTACCCGCCCGCCTGCGGCGGAGCATCGAGCGCGGCCTCTCCGAGGAGCACGAGAAGCTCCTCGAGACGGCCGCCGAGCGCACCCCCGAGGAGACCGCCGAGAACCCGATCCGGACGCACCTGCGCGACATGCCGGTGCTCCCGTCGTTCGTCGGCAAGACGTTCGCCGTCTACACGGGTCAGTCGTTCGAGCGCGTCGAGGTGGACCCCGAGATGGTCGGGCACTACCTCGGCGAGTTCCAGCTGACCCGGACCGACGTCGAGCACGGGCAGGCCGGCATCGGCGCGACCCGCTCCTCGAAGTTCGTACCACTGAAATAACATGGGCATCAGCTACTCCGTCGACACCGACCCCGACACCACGGCGAAAGCGATGCTCAGGGAGCGACCCATCAGCCCGAAGCATTCGAAGGAGATCGCGCGCGAGATCAAGGGCATGACGGCGGCCGACGCCGTCGAGTACCTCGAGGCCGTGATCGCCGGCGACCGTTCGGTGCCGTTCCGGAGCCACAACTCCGGCGTCGGCCACCGCGACGACATCGAGGGCTGGGACGCGGGCCGCTACCCCCAGAAGGCCTCGAAGGCCTTCCTCGACCTGATCGAGAACGGCGTCGGCAACGCCGACGACCAGGGCTTCATCGGCGAGGAGATGCTGATCAAGCACGTCGCCGCCCACAAGGTCGGCGAGCGCCGCGGCCGGAACCCCCGGGCGTTCGGCACCGTCGACGAGTGGAACACGCCCGAGGTCGACGTCGAACTCGTGCTCGAGGAGGTGGCCGAGTAATGGCCGACGAGCTCCAGTTCATCGAGGACGGCCTCCAGCGCTCGCAGATCGACGAGTTCTTCGCCTCCGAGCTGGCCCGCGCCGGCTACGGCGGCATGGACCTCGCGAAGACGCCGATGGGCACCCAGATCGTGCTCAAGGCCGAGAAGCCGGGGATGGTCATCGGCAAGGGCGGGAAGAACATCCGCGCGATCACCTCCGAGCTCGAGAACCGCTTCGACCTGGACGACCCGCAGATCGACGTCCAGGAGGTCGACGAGCCGGACCTCAACGCCCAGATCGTCGCCGACCGGCTGGCCAACGCGCTCGAGCGCGGCTGGTACTTCCGGAAGGCGGGCCACGTGACGCTCGAGCGGATCATGGACGCCGGCGCGCTGGGCGCCGAGATCGTCCTCTCGGGCAAGGTCACGGGCAACCGCGGCCGGGTCGAGAAGTTCACCGACGGCTACGTCAAGCACAACGGCGAGCCGGCCGAGACCATCGTCGACCGGGGCAAGGGCGTCTCGGTCATGAAGCTCGGCACGATCGGCGTGAACGTGATGATCATCCCGCCGGACGCCGACCTGCCCGACGACTTCCGTATCGTCGACGAGTCGGACGGCGACGGCGAGGACGTCGAGGACGCCATCGAGGGCCCCGACGACGAGGCCCCGGCGCCGACCGCCGACGACGCGGCCGACGAGGCCGCCGCCGTCGAGGAGGCGGTCGACGCGGTCGAGGAGGAGGTCGTCGACGAGGAGGTGGTCGAGGAGGAGCTCGACGAGGAGCCCGCCCCGACCGCCGATGACGACGCCGACGAGCCGGCCGACGAGCCCGCGGCCCTCGACGAGGAGATCGAGGCCGAGGCCGAGGCGCTCGTCGAGCAGATGGCCGCGGCCGACGAGGAGGACGACGGATGATCCTCCACCCCGAGGAGATCCGCGACATGACGCCGGCCGAGCGGTCGGCCGAGCTCGAGGAGCTCGAGACCGAGCTGCTCAACGAGCGGGCCGTGCAGGCCGCCGGTGGCGCCCCGGACAACCCGGGTCGCATCTCGGAGGTCCGCCGCACCATCGCCCGCATCAAGACGATCCGGCGCGAGGAAGGCGACCTCGAGGAGGACGAGGACTGATGGCGATCACGCCCCAGTCGCTGGTCCGCCACGAGCTGGTCGGCCTCGCGGTCTCGGTCGTCGAATCGACGAACCCCGACCTGGTCGGGCTCGCCGGCACGGTCGTCGGCGAGACGACGAACACGCTGCGCGTCGAGGGCGACGACCGGGTCCGGACGGTCCCGAAGGCCGCCGCGACGCTGGCGTTCGAGCTCCCCGACGGGGAGCGCGTCACGGTCGAGGGCGCCCGACTGGTCGCCCGGCCCGCACGACGCACGCAGACCGCAGGAGGTAGCATATGGCACTCGGATTAGACGTACCGGAGCCGGAGACGGATTGTGCGGACGCGAACTGCCCGTTCCACGGGTCCCTGTCCGTTCGCGGACAGAGCCTGGAGGGTCGGGTCGCCTCGACGCGCATGGAGCGGACCGTGGTCGTCGAGCGCGAGTACGACGTGTTCGTGCCGAAGTACGACCGCTACATGAAGCGGCGCTCGCGCGTCCCGGCGCACGCGCCGCCGTGCCTCGAGCTCGAGGAGGGCGACACGGTGCAGCTCGCCGAGACGCGGCCGCTGTCGAAGACGAAGTCCCACGTCGTGGTCGCGGTGACCAAGCGGGGTGAGCCGGCGTGAAGGCCATCAGCGCCGACGTCACCCGCGGGCTCGTGAAGGGCTCGCGGCTGACCTGTGCCGACAACACCGGCGCCCGGGAGCTCAAGCTCCTCAGCGTCGCCGGCTACCACGGCACGCTGAACCGCCAGCCCAAGGGCGGGCTCGGCGACAAGATCACCGTCTCCGTCGTGAAGGGCACGCCCGAGATGCGCCGGCAGGTGCTCGAGGCGGTCGTCATCCGCCAGCGCCAGGCCATCCGGCGCCCCGACGGCACCCGCGTCACCTTCGAGGACAACGCGGCCGTCCTCGTCGACGACGCCGAGGAGCCCCGGGGGACGGAGATCAAGGGCCCCATCGCCCGCGAAGTGGCCGAACGCTTCGGGAGCATCGCCTCCACGGCGACGATGATAGTATGACACGGCAACCACGAAAGCAGCGCAAGCAGACGGCGCAGGCACCCCTCCACGAGCGACACCGGCAGATCCGGTCGACGCTCGACGGGGACCTGCGCGAGGAGTACGGCACCCGGAGCGTCCGCGTGAACGCGGGCGACACGGTCGAGGTCCTGCGCGGGGACTACGCCGGCGAGTCCGGCGAGGTCCTCGGCGTCGACCTCAAGGCCGGCACGGTGACCGTCGAAGGCGTCACCGTCGAGAAGGCCGACGGGGAGGAGGTCCCCCGGCCGCTCGACGCGAGCAACCTCCGGGTCACCGACCTGGACCTCACCGACGACCGCCGGCAGGCCCGGCTGGAGGGCGAGGCATGACGCGCCACCAGAAGCGCCTCAGCGTGCCGAACTCGTGGCCGGTCGAGCGCAAGACCGCCACCTGGACCGTCAAGGCGGGCGCCGGCCCGCACGGCGAGTCCGGCGTGCCGCTGCTCGTCCTGCTGCGGGACGTGCTCGGCTACGTCGACTCGAAGCGCGAGGCCAACTACGCGCTCAACCAGGGCACGGTGCTCGTCAACGGCGACGCCGTCAGCGACGTCCGCCGGCCCATCGGGATGTTCGACATCCTGGCGTTCACCGAGCGCGGCGAGCACTACCGGGTGTTCCCGGACGAGGGCGGCCGGCTCTCGCTGACGCCGGTCGACGCCGACGCGGCCGACTCGAAGCTGGGCAAGATCGCCGGCAAGCGACAGGTGCCCGGCGGCGAGACCCAGCTGACCCTCCACGACGGGCGCACCCTGCTCGTCGAGGACGACGCGGCCTACGACGTCGGCGACTCGCTGGTCGTCGGGAACGACGACGCGGCGATCGTCGCGCACTTCCCCTACGAGGAGGGCGCGCTCGTGACCGCGGTCGACGGCCAGCACGCCGGCGAGATCGGCACCCTCGCCGAGATCGACGTCACGCCCGGCTCGGGCTCGAACATCGTCACCGTCGACACCGACGACGGCGGGTTCGAGACCATCGCCGGGTACGTGGTCGTCATCGACGAGAACTTCACCGGGGGTGAGGCCGAATGAGCGAGGCCGAGCCCGCGAACCCGATGCGCGACCCGCGCATCGAGAAGGTGGTCGTCCACATGGGCGTCGGCCAGGGCGGCCGCGCGCTCCAGGACGCCGAGGCGATCCTCGAGGCCGTCACCGGCCAGGAGAGCGTCCGGACGACCGCGACCGAGACCATCCCCGAGTGGGGCATCCGGCAGGGCGAGCCCATCGGGGCCAAGGTCACGCTCCGGGACGCCGCCGCGCGGGAGTTCCTCGAGACGGCGCTGCCGTTCGCGGACCTCCAGCGCTCGCAGTTCGACGAGACCGGCAACGTCTCGTTCGGCCTGCCAGAGCACACGGCGTTCCCGAGCCAGGAGTACGACCCCGACGTGGGCATCCACGGGCTGGACGTCACGGTGGCGCTGGTCCGCCCGGGCTACCGGGTGGCCAAGCGCGACCGGGAGGCCCGGCCCATCCCGTCGGGCCACCGGCTCAGCCCGCAGGACGCCATCGACTACCTGGAGCGCGAGTTCGAGGTGACCGTCGGATGAGCGAGAGCGACGCGGGGGCGGCGGACGACGCCGCCGAGCGCACGGGCCAGACCCATGAGTGCCGGCGCTGCGGCCGCAACCAGGGCCTCGTCGGCAAGTACAAGATCTGGCTCTGTCGCCAGTGCTTCCGCGAGATTGCCCGCGACATGGGCTTCAAGAAATACAGCTGACGATGACCGGAAACGATACCCTGAGCGACGCTCTCTCCGGCGTGAACAACGCCGAGAGCGTCGGTCACCTCCGACACACGATCCGACCGGCCTCCAACCTCATCGGGAACGTCCTGAACGTCTTCACCGACCGCGGCTACATCGACGGGTTCGAGTACGTCGAGGACGGAAAGGCGGGCGAGTACGAGGTCGAACTGAAGGGCGCCATCAACGAGTGCGGGGCGGTCAAGCCCCGGTACGCCGTGGGCGCCGACGAGTTCGAGCGCTGGGAGAAGCGATTCCTCCCGGCGCAGAACTACGGCTCGCTGGTGCTCACCACCAGCGCCGGGGTCCTCCCCCACGACGAGGCCCGGGCGCAGGGCGTCGGCGGCCAACTGATCGCGTACGTGTACTGACCATGCCACGAACCGAACTCGAAACCCCAGCGGACGTCGACGCCTCCTTCGAGGGGCTGGAGCTCACCGTCTCCGGGCCCGAGGGCAGCGTCACCAAACAGCTGTGGTACCCGAACGTCACCGTCTCGGTCGAGGGCGACACCGTCGTCATCGAGTCCGAGGAGGGCGACAAGCGGACCGCCGCGACGATGGGGACCTTCGAGAGCCACGTCGAGAACATGTTCCACGGCGTCACCGAGGGCTGGGCCTACGAGATGCAGGTCCTCTACGCCCACTTCCCGATGCAGGTCCGTGTCGAGGACGACACGGTCGTCATCGAGAACTTCCTGGGCGAGCGCGCCCCCCGCCGGACGACCGTCCACGGGGCCACCGAGGTCGAGGTCGACGGCGAGTCGATCCGGCTCACGGGCCCCGACAAGGAGGCCGTCGGGCAGACCGCCGCGGACATCGAACAGCTCACGAGAATCAACGACAAGGACACGCGCGTCTTCCAGGACGGCGTGTACATCACCCGCAAGCCGGGCAAGCAGGAGGTCTGAGATGGCTGACGACGAACCCACGGAACTGACGGACATCTCGGGCGTCGGCCCGGCGAAGGCGGACGCGCTGCGCGAGGCGGGCTTCGAGACGGTGGAGGCCGTGATGGCGGCCTCCCAGGAGGAGCTCGCCGGCGCCGAGGGCATCGGCAACGCCCTCGCCGCGCGCATCAAGGCGGACGTCGGCGGCCTCGAGGTCGCCGAGGAGGCCGAGGCCGCCGTCGAGGAGGAGGAGCCGGACGAGCCCGAGGCCGAGGAGGCCGACGAGGACGAGCCGGTCGAGACCGAGCTCCGGCCGCGCGGCCACGCCGACAAGCGGCCCGAGCTCTCCGAGGAGGAGGTGCGGCTGCTCGGCGCGAAGGCCGCCGCCGGCAAGCCGCAGTTCAACCGGCAGGACTACCACAAGAAAAAGCGCGTGCCCTCGAGCTGGCGCCGCCCGCGCGGCAGCCACTCGAAGCAGCGCAAGCACCAGAAGGGCAAGGGCCAGCATGTCAAGTCGGGCTTCCGCTCGCCCGCGGCCGTCCGGGGCCGCCACCCCAGCGGCTTCGAGGAGGTCCTCGTCCACCGGCCCGCGGACCTCGACGGGCTCGACGCCGACCGCCAGGCCGTCCGCATCGCGTCGGCCGTCGGCGGCCGGAAGCGCGAGCGCATCGAGGACCGCGCGGCCGACGAGGAGCTCCGCGTGCTCAACCCGACCTACGAGGAGGTGGAGGTCGAATGAGCGACCTCAAGGCCCAGCGACGGCTGGCCGCCGACGTCCTCGACGTCGGCCGGAACCGCGTCTGGTTCGACCCGGACGCCCAGTCGGACATCGCCGAGGCCATCACCCGTGAGGACATCCGGGCCCTCGTGAACGACGGCTCGGTGCAGGCGAAGGCGGCCCGCGGCAACTCGCGGGGCCGCTCGCGCAGGCGGAACGACAAGCGCGCCTACGGCCACCGCAAGGGCCCCGGCTCCCGGAAGGGCCGGGCCGGCGCCCGCGAGGACTCGAAGTCCCGGTGGACCGACGACATCCGCGCCCAGCGCCGCGAGCTGCGCGAGCTGCGTGACGGCGGCGAGATCACGCCGACGCAGTACCGCGAGCTCTACGCGAAGGCCTCGGGCGGCGAGTTCCGGAGCGTGCGCTACCTGCACAACTACATCGACCAGCAGTACGGAGGTGACGCCTGATGGCGACCGGCCCGCGCTACAACGTCCCGATGCGCCGCCGGCGCGAGGGCGTCACGAACTACCACCAGCGGCTCCGCCTGCTCAAGTCGGGCGAGCCCCGCCTGGTCGCCCGCATCAGCAACAAGCACGCCCGCGCCCAGATCGTGGCGCTGGGCGATGACGGCGACCGGACGCTGGCGAGCGCCCACTCCGGCGAGCTCGCCGACTACGGCTGGGAGGCCCCGACGGGGAACCTCCCGGCGGCGTACCTGACCGGCTACCTGGCCGGCCGGCGTGCCGTCGCGGCCGACGTCGAGACCGCGGTGCTCGACATCGGCCTGAACACGGCGACGCCGGGCGCGAAGGTGTTCGCGGTCCAGCAGGGCGCGATCGACGCGGGCCTCGACAGCCCGCACAACGAGCGCGTCTTCCCGGACTGGGAGCGCACCCGCGGCGAGCACATCGCCGCCTACGCCGAGGACCGCGACGAGCCGCTGTACAGCGGCGAGTTCGACGCCACGGCGCTGCCCGGCCACTTCGACGAGATCCGCGACGCACTGGAGGCTGACACATGAGCGATTCGCGCGGCTGGGAGCCAAAGACCCGGCTCGGACGGAAGGTACAGGACGAGGAGATCACGACCATGGAGGCGGCGCTGAACTCCGGGCTCCAGCTGAAGGAGCCGGAGATCGTCGACCACCTGCTCCCGGGCCTCGAGGACGAGGTCCTGGACATCAACATGGTCCAGCGCATGACCGACTCCGGGCGCCGGGTGAAGTTCCGGTGCTGCGTGGCCATCGGCAACCGCGACGGCTTCGTGGGCTACGCCGAGGGCCGCGAGGACCAGGTCGGCGCCGCCATCCAGAAGGCGATCGAGGTGGCCAAGCTGAACCTCATCCAGGTCCCGCGCGGCTCGGGCTCCTGGGAGGACCGCTCGGACGCGCCCCACTCGCTGACCCGGCGGACGACCGGCAAGGCCGGCAGCGTCACCGTCGAGCTCATCCCCGCGCCGAGCGGGCTCGGGCTCGCGGCCGCCGAGCACGTCCGGCACATCCTCGAGCTCGCCGGCATCGAGGACGCGTGGACGAAGAGCCACGGGAACACCCGGACGACGATGAACCTCGCGAAGGCGACGTACAACGCGCTCCGGAACGCCTCGACCGCGCGCGGCGCCCACCGGCGGCGCGACGCGGACGCCGACGCCGGTCCCGACCGGGACCCCGAGGCGCTCGAGGACGCCGCCGAGGTGAGCTCCTGATGCAGGCGGTCGTCCAGCTCCGCGGCGAGGTCAACGTCCGCGACGACATCCGGGCCACGCTCGGCCAGCTCAACCTCCACCGCGTGAACCACTGCACGCTCGTGCCCGAGTCCGAGACCTACCGGGGCATGCTGACGAAGGTCAACGACGTCGTGGCGTTCGGCGAGCCGACCGAGGAGACCCTCGCGATGCTCATCCGGCGGCGCGCCGAGCCCGACGAGGGCTCGGAGACCATCGACGACGAGTGGGTCGCCGAGCACACCGACTACGACGACGTCGAGGCGCTCGCGGCCGCGCTGCTGGCCGAGGAGACCACGCTCACGGCCCAGGGCCTCTCGCCCGTGCTCCGGCTGCACCCGCCACGCGGCGGCCACGACGGCATCAAGCACGCCGTCCCGGAGGGCGGCGAGCTGGGCCGGCACGACACCGACGGGATCGACGACCTGCTGACGGCGATGCGATAACCATGACCGACAAGAAACGACGCGCACGCGGATCGCGAACCCACGGCGGCGGGACGCACAAGAACCGACGCGGCGCCGGCAACCGCGGCGGTCGCGGCAACGCCGGGCGCTCGAAGCACCAGATCCACGGCCAGGAGCCCCTCGGCAAGCACGGCTTCAAGCGGCCCTCGGCGGTCGAGCGCGAGGTCGCCGAGATCGACCTCCGGACGCTCGACGAGCGCGCGCCCGAGCTGGCCGAGGCCGGGCTCGCCGAGGAGACCGCCGACGGCTACCGGGTCGACGCCCGGGACGTCGTCGACGGCGGCCACGACGCCGACGTCGTCAAGGTGCTCGGCTCCGGCCAGGCCCGGCGGGCCCTCGAGGTCACCGCCGACGCCTTCTCCGACACCGCGACCGAGCGCATCGAGGCCGCCGGCGGCTCGACCGCGCTCTCCGAGCGCGGGCAGGCGGCCGCCGAGGCGGACGCCGAGGACGACGAAGCGCCGACCGAGGACTGACCACCGATGGGCTGGAAGGAAGCGTCGGAACCGCTGCTCACCCGGATGCCCACCGTGTCGCGCCCGGAGGGGCACGTGCCGTTCAAGCGGAAGCTCACCTGGACGGCCGGCGTCCTGGTCATCTACTTCTTCCTGACGAACGTCACGCTCTACGGGCTGGGCGGGAACGCCCAGGACATCTTCGGGCAGTTCCGCTCGATCCTGGCCGGCGCGCAGGGCTCGGTGCTCCAGCTGGGCATCGGCCCGATCGTCACGGCCTCGATCGTGCTCCAGCTGCTCGGCGGCGCCGACCTGCTCGGCCTCGACACCTCCGAGCCCCGCGACCAGGTGCTCTACCAGGGCCTCCAGAAGGTGCTGGTGGTCGTGATGGTCGTGCTGACGGGGCTGCCGATGGTGTTCGCCGGCGGCTTCCTGCCGGCCGATCCGAACCTCGGCGCGAGCCTGGGTATCGGCACGACCGGCGTCCAGTGGCTGCTGTTCGCCCAGATCTTCGTCGGGGGCATCCTCATCCTCTACCTCGACGAGATCGTCTCGAAGTGGGGCGTCGGCTCCGGGATCGGGCTGTTCATCATCGCGGGGGTCAGCCAGCGCCTCGTCGGCGGGCTGATCTCGTGGGGCCCCGGGCCGCAGGCGGCCGGGCTCATCCCGCGGTGGGTCGGCCTGGCGCTCAACCCCGGCTCGCTGCCGCCGCTGTTCCAGGGCGGCCTCGAGGTGCTGGTCTTCGGCTCCGGCGCCCAGGAGGCCGGCATCCTGGCCGTCTTCACGACGGTCCTCATCTTCGCGGTCGTCGTCTACGCGGAGTCCGTGCGGGTCGAGATCCCGCTCAGCCACGCCCGCGTGAAGGGCGCCCGGGGCCGGTTCCCGGTGAAGCTCATCTACGCCAGCGTCCTGCCGATGATCCTCGTCCGGGCGCTGCAGGCGAACCTGCAGTTCCTCGGGCGGATCCTGAACGCCCAGCTCCAGAGCATGCCCGCCTGGCTGGGGACGTACTCCAACGGCCAGCCGGTGAGCGGGTTATTCTACTACACCAACCCCATCCGGAGCACGAACGACTGGATGTGGTGGCTCGCGACGACCGGGTCCGAACCCTGGGAGATCCTCGTCCGCGTCGGCGTCGACCTGACGTTCATGGTCATCGGCGGCGCGATCTTCGCGATCTTCTGGGTCGAGACCACGGGCATGGGCCCGGAGGCCACCGCCCGACAGATCCAGAACTCCGGGATGCAGATCCCGGGCTTCCGGCGGAACCCCGGCGTCATGGAGAAGGTCATGGAGCGGTACATCCCCGCGGTGACGGTCATCGGCGGGGCGCTCGTCGGCCTGCTCGCCGTGCTCGCGAACATGCTCGGCACCATCGGCGGCGTCTCCGGCACGGGGCTGCTGCTGACGGTCTCCATCACCTACAAGATCTACGAGGAGATCGCCGAGGAGCAGCTCATGGACATGCATCCCATGATGCGCCAGATGTTCGGGTAGGCTCGGCAGACTCCCCGCTGTACTTCCGCTCGGGCCCGCCAGCTCGGGCTCGACCGTCGTTTCACGGAGCCTCGGCGATGGACCGCCTATCGGCCGGCATCGGCACCCCTAAAAACCGCCACCCGTGTGCACCAGTGAACGATGGCCATCGGCACCGCCCTGACGCTGCTGATCGCGGGCGGCGCGAGCCTCTTCATGGCCTGGTCGATCGGGGCGGGCTCCTCCGGCTCGACCCCCTTCGCCCCGGCCGTCGGCGCGAACGCCATCTCGGTGCTCCGGGCCGGCTTCGTCGTCGGGCTGCTCGGGCTCGCCGGGGCGACGCTCCAGGGCGCGAACGTCTCCGAGGCCGTGGGCCGGGAGCTGACGACGGGCGTGGCCATCTCGCCGGCGGCCGCGACCATCGGCCTCCTCGTCGCCGGGACGCTCGTGGCCGTCGGCGTCGGTATCGGCTACCCCATCGCGACCGCCTTCACCGTCACCGGGGCGATGATCGGTGTCGGGTTGGCCGTCGGGGCGGGGCCGGCCTGGGCGAAGTACGTCGAGATCGGCGCGCTCTGGGTCGCGACGCCCTTCGTCGGCGGCGGGGCGGCCTACGGTATCGCCCGCCTGCTTCGCTCCGAACGGACCGCCGAACGGCGGCTCGTGCCACTGCTCGGCGCGTTCGTTGGGCTCGTGCTCGCGAACGTCGGGTTCGCCCTGCTCGGCCCCGATGGCACGGCGGCGTCGGTCGCGGTCGCCGGGGGCCGGGCGATCGCCGACCTCGCCGGCGTCCCGGCCGACGTCGCCGGCGTCGGGATCTCGGTCGCGGTGGCCGCCACGCTCGCGGGCCTGCTCTACTGGGACGCGTCGCGCGACGCGGCGGCCGCCCAGCGGCGGTTCCTGCTCGGGCTGGGCGGCCTGGTCGCGTTCTCCGCCGGCGGGAGTCAGGTCGGGCTGGCCATCGGCCCGCTCCTGCCCGTGCTGGGCGAGCTCCAGCTGGGGCTCTCGACGACCCTCGTCCTCTTCGGCGGCGGGCTCGGGCTCCTGATCGGCTCCTGGACCGGCGCGCCGCGGATGATCAAGGCGCTCGCCCAGGACTACTCCTCGCTGGGCCCGCGCCGGTCGATCGCCGCGCTGATCCCGTCGTTCGTCATCGCCCAGGCCGCCGTCCACTTCGGCATCCCCGTCTCGTTCAACGAGATCATCGTCTCGGCCATCGTCGGGAGCGGCTACGCGGCGGGCTCCGGCGGCGTCAGTCGGGGGAAGATGGGCCGGACGGTCCTCGCGTGGGTCGTCTCCTTCGGCCTCGCGTTCGGGCTGAGCTTCGCCGCCCTCGAGGCGCTGCAGCTCGTGACCTGACTGGGCGGGCCGGGGAACGGTGAAACGGTGATTTGAGCCAGCGGAAGGCCCATTCAAGACCCCGATGTAGCCACAGCCGCAGCCCCCCGCTGACGCGACCCGGCCCTCCACCCGGACTGCCCTCCACCATGAGCACCGCCTCGCGGCCGCTCGCCGCCGTCTACGACGCCGACCCCCGCTGGGGCGCCCTCCGCGGTGCCGCCCGCGAACACTGGTACGTGTGGCTCGGGCTCGCCGGCCTCGCGATCCAGCTCGTCACGCTCTGGCGCGTGCTCGAGCCGGTCGGCCCGGGCGCCTACCCGCCGCTCAAGGATTCCGTGATCTTCGAGTACATCGGCTGGCGCCTGGCCGAGGGCGGGCGGCTCTACGTCGACGTCTGGGAGGTCAAGCCGCCGCTCTCGTTCGAGCTGCTGGGCGTCCTCGCGTGGCTCGCGGGCGGTGACGTCCCGCTGTATCACACCCTCGCGCTCGCCGTCACCAACGCCGCGGTGGTCGGCGCTGGACTCGTCGTGGGCCTCGTGACCTACGAGCTCACCGCCGACGAGGCCGCGAGCCTCGCGGCCGGCCTGGCCTGGTACGCCCTCCCGGTGGTCACCTGGCGGGCCGCCTACGGCTACAAGCCGAAGTACCTCGTGGTCGCCGCGGGGCTGTTCGCGGTCTATCTCGCGCTGCGGGACCGGCCGCTGTCGGCCGGCGTCGCCGGCGCCGCGAGCGTCGGGTTCTGGCAGCTCGCGGTGGTGTTCCCGGCCATCGCGCTCGCGCTCGTCGCCCGACGTGGTACCCGGCGGGACGTCGGCCGATATCTCGCGGGCGTCGCGGGGCTCTCGGCCCTCATGCTCGCCCCGGTGGTCTACTGGGGCGCCGTCGACGAACTGGTCGCGGAGGCCGTGCTCACGCCGCTGCTGGTGACCAACGACGGCGGGTCGATCGCGTCGCAGATCGGCAAAACCGCCACGCTGTTCGGTCGCACGCTGCCGGTGGCCCTCCTCGGGGCGTTCGGGATCGTCGCCGGGACCGCCCGGGCGCCCCGCCGGCGCTGGTGGCTGGCGGTCGGCGCCGGCTGGTTCGCCCTCCAGGTGCTCGCACTCGACCTCGACGCCTACCCCGACCTCATCCCGGCGTTCGGCTTCGTCGCCCTCGGCATCGGGCTCGTCCTCGGCGACCGCCGGGACGGCCCGCTGGCCCTCTACGGGCTCGTGCTCGCCATGGTGGCCCTCGCCGTCGCCACGCTGGGACCCCACGCGGCGGAGGCGCCGATCCAGCTCGCCGACCCCGGCACGGTGTCGGCGCCCTACCGCGGCGCCGAGCGCTCGACGCTGTTCTGGCGGGCGATCGAGTCGGAGACCTGTCGGCCGTTCTACGGGATGACCCAGCACCGCGTGGTCCAGCTGACCGGCGGCTCGATCACCGACGTGACCTGCGGCGACCACCGGCCGCTCTGGGAGGCCTTCAAGGCACGGTACCTGCCCGGCGGCTAGCGGTTTTCGGTGCGTGGCAATCGGCTCGAAGCTATATGCGCGCCGGCCGCCTGGTTCCCCCTGAGCATGGCCGTCGAGACCGGTGCCGCGTGTGACTGCTGGGACAACGCCGAGTGCGTGGGCACGGAGTACTGCCCGCCGCGCTGCCCCCGGTACGTCGACCAGGAGGAGGCGGCCTACGTGATCCGGCCGGCCGGACCGGGCGATCTCGACGCGCTCGTCGACATGTACGAGACCATCGAGGCCGAGTCCCGGACGATGGGGCTCCCCCCGTCGGGCCGGCCCGCCATCGAGCAGTGGCTCGAGGGCCTCGCCGAGCGCGGCTGGAACCTCGTCGCGTTCCGGGGCGACCGGGCGGTCGGCCACGTCGGCGTCGCGCCCGCCGAGGCCGAGGACCCCCAGTTCGTCATCTTCGTCCACCAGGACTGCCAGAACCGCGGGCTCGGCACGGAGCTCGTCAACCAGACGGTCGCCTACGCCGCCGACCGCGAGTACGACGCGCTGACGCTCTCGGTCTCGCGGGGCAACCGCCGGGCGGTCCACGTCTACAAGAACGTCGGCTTCGAGCTCGAGGGCGACGGCGACCGGTTCACCGCCGGCGATCTGGACCTCGAGATGCGCCTCCCGCTCTCCGCGCCCATCGCCGACCAGGTGCGGCTGCCGCCCGCGGAGCGCTGAGGGCGGCCGCAGCCGTCGAGCATCGACGCCAGCACCGGCCGGTCCGTCCCGAGCAGCACCGACTGGGTCACGCTACGAGAGGGGACCTTCCCGACCGGCGAGCGCTTCCGGCCCGCCGTCACGAGGCCGGCCGCGTCCCCGGCCGCCGCGTACTCGAGCAGCGACCCCGCCGGTGACGAGTTCGGGCTGTGGCTCCGTCGAGTAGGGTTTTCTACCGGGCACCCGTTGGTCGGCCCATGGCCACCGAGCCGTCCTTCGAGATCACGGCCCCGACCGACCGCCGACCGGGCTCGACGCTCGTGGTCGGGCTTTCGACGCCTGGCCTGGCCGGGCTGACCGCCGCCGACTACCTGGTCCGCCACCTGGACGCCGAGGAGATCGGCGCGGTGATCCCCGACGGGCTCCCCGCCATCGCGCCGTTCGAGGCGGGCGTCCCCCGCCACCCCACCAGGCTGTTCGACCTCGTCGGGAGCCCGCTGGCGGTGCTGGTCGGGGAGCTCTACGTGCCGCCGCCGGTCGCCCATCCGTTCGTCGATGGGCTCCGTGACTGGGCGCGGCGCGCGGGCGTCGAGGAGGTGGCGATGCTCCACGGGGTTCCCTACCCCCACGACGAGTCCGAGCACGCGGTCTATCACGTCGCGACGCCGGGGTACCGCGACCGGCACTTCGACGACGAGGCGGTCCCGCCGCTCGGGGGCGGGGTCCTCGACGGCGTCGTCGGCGAGCTGGTGGGTCGGGCGCTCGAGGACGACGCGCTCGAGGTCGGGGTGTACGTCACGCCGACCCACCCGCCCGGGCCGGACGTCGAGGCCTCGCTGCGGCTGATCGACGCGCTGGAGGGTCGGTACGGGTTCGACATCGATCCGGCCGAACTCGAGGCGCTCGCCGACCGGCTCGGCCGCTATCACGCCGAGCTCGCCGACCGCATGGAGGCGCTCGCCCAGGCGGAGGCGCCCATCGGCAGCCGGGAGTTCCCCGAGGACCGCATGTACATGTAGGTCGCTCAGCGACTGGTCGCCGGCGGCCACCGGCCCGTCTCCGTCCCGCAGGCCGTGCACGTGGCGACGTAGTCCTCGCCGTCCATCCCGAACTCCTGGCTGGTGAACGCGCCGCAGTCGGGGCAGGCCCGCGTCTTGTCCATCTCGCCGTAGTCGAGCGGCGCGCCGAGCGCCAGCGCGACGACGCGCTCGTCGCCCCGGTTGGTCCCGCGCTGGTACTCGCCCGGGGGGAACCGGATCACCTCGCCGGCGTCGACATCGACGTCGCCCGACTCGGTCTCGAACGTCGCCGTCCCCTCGAGCACGTAGAACAGCTCCTCCTGGATCCCGTGGTTGTGGTAGGCGTAGGCGAACGAGTCGCCGGTCTCGAGCTCGTAGTAGTTCAGTGCCACGTCCTCGGTCCCGAGCGGTCGGGTGAGGTTGCGCTGGACGGCCGCGGGCGGGTTCGACGCCAGCGCGAGGTCGTCGATCGTGACCTTCTCCATCGCCCTGGACAAGCCCAGCGACCGGCTTAACCGTGGCGGGGCCCGCGGGCGCGGGCCGGTTTCTGTACATCTTTAACGGGGGGCGGCGAACCTCCGCGTATGGCCGACATACACGTCCTCCTGCTCGGGCCGCCGGGGGCCGGCAAGGGCACCCAGAGCGCCCGGCTGGCCGAGCGGTTCGGCCTCGAGCACGTCACGACCGGCGACGCGCTCCGGGCCAACCGGGACATGGAGACCGACTACGGCACGCCCCGCGAGTACATGGAGGCCGGCGAGCTCGTCCCCGACCCCGTCGTCAACGAGATCGTCAAGGTCGCCCTCGAGACGGCCGACGGCTACGTGCTCGACGGCTACCCGCGGAACCTCGAGCAGGCGGAGTACCTCGACGGCATCACCGACCTCGACGTCGTCGTCTATCTCGACGTCCCGCGCGAGGAGCTCGTCGACCGGCTGACCGGGCCGGCGCGTCTGCCCCGACTGCGGCCGAAACTACCACGTCGAGTACGACCCGCCGGCCGAGTCCGGCGTCTGCGACGACTGCGGCACGGCGCTCGTCCAGCGGGAGGACGACCAGGCCGACGTGGTGACCGAGCGGCTCCGGGTCTACGAGGAGAACACCCAGCCGGTCGTCGAGCACTACGACGAACCGGGGCGTCCTCCAGCGCGTCGACGGCGACCGCGCGCCGGACGCGGTCTGGGCGGAGCTCGAGTCGGCGGTCTCGGCGGCGGAGTAAAAGGTTGATTAGCGCTGGCCCCTGAGAGCCGCCAAATGGGACGTACCGCCCGGAAGGTCGACGAGCTCCTCGAGGAGACGCCCGAGCTCGAGGCCGCCATCGAGCACCTCCTCGACGTCTCGTCGGCCGGCGACGACGAGGTCGAGTGGGCCGACGTCCGCGGCGAGCTCACGAGCGGCCAGTGGGGCCGGCTCATCGAGACCGGCGTCCTGGTCGACGGCGAGACGGGCTTTCGCTTCGCCGACGCCGACGCGGTCGCCGAGGCGCTCTCCTACGAGCGCGCGGACCAGCCCACGTCGACGAGCACCGGTTCGAGCGAGGAGCCCGAGTCGGTGTCGTGGTCCACCTGGGACAAGGCCGCCGCGGTCGGCTCGATCAGCCTGTTCGCCGGCTACTCGCTGCCGCAGATCCGCAACGCCATCGGGAGCACGATCGACATCCTGCTCGGCCCGCTCGACGCCGCGCTGCCGTTCTACGTCGTCGTGATGGTGCTCGCGCTGCTCACGGGGCTCTACTCGACGCTGCTCCAGGCGAACCTGATGGACATGGAGGTCATGGGCCAGTACCAGTCGCGGATGCAGGAGATCCAGGAGCGCCAGAAGGCCGCGAAGGAGCGCGGCGACGACGAGGAGCTCGAGCAGATCCGCAAGGAGCAGATGGAGGCCATGGGCGACCAGCTGGGCATGTTCAAGGCGCAGTTCCGGCCGATGGTCTGGATCATGCTCTTCACCATCCCGGTGTTCCTCTGGATGTACTGGATGATCCTCGAGGGCCGCATCGCCGAGCTCGAGAACACGCTGACGGTGCCGCTCGCCGGCGAGAAGACCTGGCGGCAGAGCGTCGCCGGGCCGATCCAGCTCTGGATCGTCTGGTACTTCATCTGCTCGATGGCGTTCACCCAGGTCATCCGGAAGGCGCTGAACATCCAGACGACGCCGACGGGGTAGGCCCCCGGCGACGGCCGGTTGATATATAATAAACCGGTACTATAGTCCGGGAGATGCGCCGGCTTCTCGAGCCGCTGGCGGACTCGGGCGGCCGTATCGCCGGGATCTACCTCCTGTTCGGCGTGGTCTGGATCGTCGTGACCGACGGCGTCGCCGGGCGGTTCGCGGAGTCCGCGGCCGAGCTCAGCCGCCTCCAGACGCTGAAGGGCTGGCTGTTCGTGCTCGCGTCGGCGGCCCTGATCTTCGGGCTCGTGCGGATCCACGAGCGCCAGGTCGCCGCCGAGCGCGACTTCACGGAGCTGGCGCTCGACTCGCTCCGGGACGTCTTCGTGGTCGTCGACCGAGCGGGCGTCATCCAGCGGGTCAACCACGAGGCCGTCGAGGTGACCGGCTACGAGGAGGCCGAGCTCCTCGGGATGGAGGCGGTCGAGGCGTTCGGGATCGAGGACCGCGAGCGGGTCGAGGCCGGCATCACGAACGCCATGGAGGGCGGCCAGAGCCCGGTTCGGGCGACCCTCGTCACGAAGGCGGGTGTCCGAATCCAGTACGAGTTCCGCGGGCGACCGATGGTCGAGGAGGCCGGAGAGGTGCGCGGCCTCGTGGTGATCGGCCGGGACATCTCGGACCAGGTGCTCAACGAGCAGCGCCTCGACGTGGCGCTGCGGATGCTGCGCCACAACCTCCGGAACGACCTGAACGTGATCCGGGGCTGGGCCGAGTCGCTCGGGGACGGGGCCGACCCCGCGAAGGTCCGCCGGAAGGTCACCGACACCGTGGACAAGCTGCTCTCGATGAGCGAGAAGACCCGGCGGATGGCCGAGCTCGGCGAGCCCGTCCAGGGCGAGCCCCGGGAGGTCGACGTGGTCGACATGGTCCGGTCCATCGCCGAGGAGATCGAGGCCGACCACCCGGCGGCGACGCTCGAGCTGGCGCTGCCCGAGGAGCCCGTGCCCGTTCGGGTCCCCGGCTACCAGCTCGAGACGGCGGTGCGGAACGCCCTCGAGAACGCGATCAAGCACAACCCGGCGGCCGAGCCGTGGGCGCGGGTCGCGGTCCGGCTCGAGTCGGACCGCCGGTCGATCGTCATCGAGGACGACGGCCCGGGCCTCCCGGCCAACGAGCGCCTGGTGTTCGAGGAGGGGTACGAGACGCCGCTCGAGCACGGCAGCGGCATCGGCCTCTGGACGATCCAGTGGTGCCTGCGCGACCTGGGGGGCAGCGTCGAGCTGCGCGACCGGGAGCCCGCGGGGACGGCCGTCTCCCTCGAGCTCCCCGCCTCGACGGCCGCGAGCTAGGGCCGACAGCCGCCGAAGGAAACCCCTTTGGCCCGGCCCCGTCGACACTGCCCATGCTGCTGACCATCTCGGGCCGCCCGGCAGCGGCAAGAGCACGGTCGCCGCCGCGGTCGGCCACGCCTTCGACTACGACCACGTCAGCGGCGGCGACATCTTCCGTTCGCTCGCCGAGGAGCGCGGGCTCACGCTGGCGGAGTTCAACGCCCTCGCCGAGGAGGACGACGCCATCGACCGCGACCTCGACCGGCGGCTCCGGCACACGGCCCGCGACCGCGACGACGTCGTGCTCGAGTCCCGGCTGTCGGGCTGGATGGCGGGCGAGTACGCCGACCTGAAGGTCTGGCTCGACGCGCCGCTCGACGTCCGGGCCGCCCGCATCGCCGACCGGGAGGGGAAGTCCGTCGACGCCGCCCGGGCGGAGACCGAGGAGCGCGAGGCCTCCGAGCGCTCGCGCTACCGCGAGTACTACGACATCGACTTCGCGGACCGGTCGATCTACGACCTGGCGGTCAACACGGCCCGGTGGACACCGAACGCGACGGTGGACCTGCTCGTCTCGGCCGTCGAGGCCTACGACCCCGCGGCCGACGAGGGCGCCGCGCCCGTCGACGCCC
>JAXHME010000016.1:0-85102 GCA_034521615.1 Halobacteriales archaeon | reverse complement strand
CTCGACCACCAGTCGGTAGACCGTCGCGGTGTCGGTGGTCCGGGAGTCCCGGGTGATCTCGATCACGTCGCCGACCGTCGCCTCCTCGGGCAGGGCGGGGTCCGAGCGCTTGATCTTGGGCAGGTCCGTCCGGTCGATGTCGTACTCCTCGAGCACCTCGTCGAGGGCGTCCTCCTCGACGATGCGGTGCTCGGGGACGAGGGTGTGCTGGCTTACGTCAACCATGGTTGGTGGGTGGGGAAAGAGGCACTCTAGAGACTACGGGCCTTATTCGGGAGAGGCATTTAAGGCTTGCCAACTGAGGCGCACCGCTAACTAACAGCCGGGGCGAGCTCGACCGCCGAGCGCTCACACCCGATGCCCCGGACTTGGCCGGGCGGTACCATATAGGTTGGGCCGCTCAGGGCCGGCGGGGCGGGATCTCGTCGCCGAGCTCGTAGTCGGCGGCCCAGTTGATGGCCGGGTGGTCGATGGCGGCCGCTGGATTGAGGTCCATCTTCCGGGTCGGCGCCTCGGCGATGTCGACCCAGTAGAGGCGCTCCTCTCTCGGGTCACGGACCACGAACGCGTCGATGGCCTCCTCGTAGTCCGTCTCGTGGTACTCGCCGTCACGAGTCGTCTGGGAGTGGGTGTTGAAGCGGAGGTTGCCCCGTTCGGACCACCAGCCGGTCTTACACTGGAGTCGGTGGAGGGTGCCGGTCTCGTCCTCGACGACGAGGTCGTACTTCGCGTTGTCGCCGAACGGGATGGACGCGTTACAGCCCCTGGCGACCAGCTCGTGTAGGACCTTCGTCTCGGTCAGATCGCCCGTGGTTTTGGAGTTCGGCTCGGTGATGGTATCGCCCCGTCTAGGCTGGATCGTTCTCCCTCAAGTAGCTCCGCCCGAGGACGTCCACCGGACCGTCTTGGAAAGCCTTATGCCCCGGACACAGGAACGATTGGTTGCGTCTGCCCGGGTGGTGTAGTGGCCCATCATACGACCCTGTCACGGTCGTGACGCGGGTTCAAATCCCGCCTCGGGCGTGGACTTCTCTACTTTCGAAACGCTGGCTTAGCGACCGCTTTGCCGCGCCGATCGCGTGGTGACTACAGCCCCAGTTTGACCCACTAGAAGACACTTACCGGTATCCGACGAGGACCGAACACATGCGACGGCTCGCCCTCCTCCTGGTCCTCGCGTTGCTCCTCGCCCCGCTGGCCGCGCCAGCGGCCGCCAGCCCACAGCCCACGCCAGTCTGCCGGTTCTGCGGCGGTCAGTTCGCGAACGCCGCCGGGGACCTGGGCGTCAACGTCACCGTCGCGAGGAGCGAGGTCGACGTCCACGTCCGGCCCGACGGGAGCGCCCGCTGGGTCGTCGGCCTCGAGCTCGCCGAGGGCTCGGCGGCGCTGGCCGAATCCCCCGGCACGCTCGAGTCGATCGGCCGGGCGCTGGCCGAGGATGGGTATGGCCTCCCCAGGGAGCCGAGGCTCGTCGAGGCCCGCCAGGACGGCGACCGGGTGACGTCTCACCTACCGGGCGCCGAACGCCGCCGAGCGCCACGCCGGGCTGCTCGTCGTCGACCTGCTGCACGACGGCGGGGGCGAGCCGTGGTACCACGTCAACGCCGAGCGGTTCGCCATCCATGGCCCGGACGGCACAATCGTCGCCAACACGCCCGAGAGTGGCCGTGTCGACGGCGGAACGGTCACTTGGATCGGCGAGTCCGGCGAGGAGTGGTACGGCGGCACGGACCTCGAGGGCTCGCCGTACGTCGTCTACGCTCCCGGTGACGGGGGCGCGGCCGGGGTCCGGGCCTCGGCGGCGGTCGCCCTGGCGACGGCCCCGATCGTCCTCGGCGCCGTGAAGGAGCTGGTGCTGCTGCAGACGCTCCTGTTCGGCGTGCTGCTGGGCGTGGTCGTGCTCGGCTTCCGCCGGTTCGAGCCCCGGCCGCCGGTCCGACCCCTCGCGGCGGTCGTGGGGGCCCTCGGCGCGCTCGGCATCGTCACGTCGCTCCTCGTTGACGTCCCCGAGTGGATCGCGGGCCCGCAGCTGCTCGCGATCGGACTGGCCGCCCTCGTACTCTGGCCGGAGGCCGGGGTCAGGCTCGACACGCCCCGGCGGCAGGCCATCGCGGTGGGTGGCCTCCTCCTGGCGAGCTTCGGGCTGCTCGCGGCCATCCACACCGCGCTGGCCAACGAGTGGGCCCGCCCCATCAGGCTGGCCGTCCGGACGACCGCGTTGGCGCTCCCGCTCGCCGCGATGGTTCCGCTCGGCGGCGCACTGGTCGCCGAACCCGGGTGGCCCCAGCGGTGGTTCGCGGTCGCGCTCGGGGCGTTCGCGCTGGTCCCGGTGATCGTCGTCCCGGTCGTCGACCCGCCCTCGGGCATCGGCTACGGCTTCTACCTGCTCGCCCTGCTCGCCCTCGCGGTGGCGACGCCGGTGGTCGGCTCGCTCGGCCTGGCGCTCGGGCGCGCCCTGGCGGTGGCCGACTGAGCGCCGGGTCTCAGGCGGTGAACGAGCTCTCGTCGCCGCGCTCCTCGAGCACCCACTCGAGCTCCTCGATGGCCCGCAGCAGGGCGACCTCGGTCTCGTCCTCGGCGGGCGAGACGGGCGGGTCGTGGACGTCGTACTCGGCCTCCAGGGCCTCGATGCGCTCGCGGACGGCGGCCTCGTCGCGCATCAGGTGGCCCCCCGCTGGCGGGTGTGTGCGGCCATGAGTGGGTCGACGGGGGGCGGTCCCCTGTATCTTTCGAGCCGGCCGGTCACCGCACGCCGTACTCGAGGTTCTCGACGAGCCGGCCGACGAACAGCCCCAGCCGCGGGGAGACGACGTCGGGCTGCTCGGTGAGGACGTGGAGCGGCTGGGAGCGCAGCGTCCGGACGAACTCCTCGCCGAGGGTCATGTTCTCGATGGTGTCGACGACGTCGACGGTGAGCCCCTCGTCGGAGGTGTCGAGCTCGGGCAGGTTGGCCCGCTCCCAGTCGTCGTACTGGATGGTCCAGGAGTGCCCGCCGACGATGTCGACGATGGTGTCGACGTCGCCGACCTCGATCGTCCCGACGTCGGCCCGGATGTAGACCGTGCCCTCCTCGACCGAGAGCGGATACCGGGTCACGGTCGCCCCCCGACCGGCCCCGGCGCAGCTGACGCGCGGGCCGTCGATACCATGCTGGCGGTCGCGTTGGCGTACGCCCCGGGGCGGTATTAAGGGTTAGCGGGGCCGGCACGCCGGGCGTCAGCCCCGCGCCGCACGATTGAAGGGCTCGGCCGGGGGAGGGGGTCCCGAGATGGGCGACCCCGAGGTTAGCGGCGCCGACGCGGCGGGGGAGCTCGGCGCCCTGAGCACCTTCCGGCAGTTCTTCGCGCTGCGCCGGGACGTGCTCGTCCTCTCGCTCGCGATGTTCGGCTTCAGCCTCGCCTTCCAGATGACCGGGCGCTACCTCCCGGAGTACCTCCGCCTATTGGGCGCCGGCGCCGGCATCATCGGGCTCTACGGCAGCCTGGGGAACCTCCTGGGGGCGCTCTATCCGTACCCCGGCGGCGCGATCTCCGACCGGATCGGCTCGCGGACGGCGCTGACGGCCTTCGGCCTGCTCTCGACGGTCGGCTTCGGGCTCTGGCTGGCGGCGCCGGCGCTCGCCGGGCTCGAGGTCGCCGGGGTCTCGCTGCCGGCCTGGGCCTGGCTGTTCGTCGGGGCCGTGTTCGCCCAGGCCTGGAAGTCGCTGGGCCTGGGGGCGACGTTCGCCGTGGTCAAACAGAGCGTGCCGGCCGACCGGCTCGCGACCGGCTTCGCGAGCACCGAGACGTTCCGGCGGGTCGGCTTCCTCGTCGGGCCGCTGCTGGCGGCGGGGCTGCTGGCGGCCACGCCCCGCTTCGTCGACGGCTTCCAGCGCGTGCTCGCCGTCGCGCTCGCGTTCGGCCTGCTGGCCACCGTGCTCCAGCACTGGCGCTACGACGCCAGCCAGGACACCCTCGGGAAGACGTTCGGCGGCCTCGGCGAGCTGGTGGCCGACCTCCGGTCGCTGCCGTCGCCGCTCCGGCCGCTGCTGGTGGGCGACACGCTCGTGCGGTTCGCGAACGGCATGGTGTACGTCTTCTTCGTCATCGTGGTGACGGACTTCCTGGCGGTCGGCTACTCGGCGTTCGGCGTCGAGCTCGCCCCCGCGGCGTTCTTCGGCGTCCTCCTGGGCGTCGAGATGACCGTGGCGCTGCTCACGATGGTGCCCGTCGCGAACCTCGCCCGGCGGGTCGGGCTGAAGCCGGTCGTCGGGCTTGGCTTTCTCGTCTACGCCGCCTTCCCGGCGCTGCTCATCGGGGCGCCGGCCGACGCGGGGGTGCTGGTCGCGCTGTTCGCCTTCTCGGGCCTCCGGTTCGCCGGCCTGCCGGCGCACAAGGCGCTCATCGTCGGCCCCGCCGAGTCGGGCGCCGGCGGCCGGGTGACCGGCGCGTACTACCTCGTCCGGAACGTGATCGTCATCCCGAGCGCGGCGCTGGGCGGCTGGCTCTACGGCCAGGACCCGACGCTCGCGTTCGGGCTGGCGTCGGCGGTCGGCCTGGTCGGGACGGCCTACTTCCTGGGCTTCGGCGAGGAGTTCGAGGCCTACGCCTGACCGTCAGAACAGCCCGAGCACGAAGCCGAGGCCCATGACGAGCAGCACGACCGCCGAGATGGTCGGGAAGTGCTCCGCGTACCGCTCCATGCGCTCCTCGTACCGGTAGTAGCCGGCGATGAGCAGCATCGTCAGGGCGACGAGCGCGGCCATGACGGCGATCGCGTAGACGAGCATCAGCTCGAGGCAGAACGACGAGCCGAGACACAGCCCGATGATCTCGAACTCCTCCTCGTGGACGAAGCCGAGGACGAAGGCGGTCCAGACGATGCCGGCGAGGCCCTTGCGGTCGAGGTCCGCGGGCGTCGGGTGCTCGTGGCCGTCGTCGCCGACGAGCGGGAGCCGGGTTCGCAGCCGGGCGAGCCGGCCGGCGTCCGCCTCGCCCCGGCCGGGGAGCTGCCCGTCGCCGTGGTCGTGGTGGTCGTGAGAGTGGCCACGACCGTGGTCGTGCTGGTGACTGTGGTCGTGGGCGTGTCCGTGGCCACCCTTGCGGTACTCCCGGACGCCGAGGGCGATGAGGAGGGCCCCGGCGACGATGCCGACGGGCCCGCCGATGGCCAGGTCGCCGACGACGTAGGGCTCGTTGAGCCGGTCGAGGTCGAGCGCGTTCTTCGCGAGGAAGAAGACCGCGACGACGGCGAGCGAGCTGACCAGGTGGCCGAGCCCGAGCAGGAGGCTCGCCGCGAGGCCGTGGCCCCACTTGTGCTCGCGGTCGAGGGCGTAGGTGGCGGCGATGGGCCAACCGTGGCCCGGCTCGGCGCCGTGGACGAGCCCGAGGAGGACCGCGCCGCCGAAGACCGGCAGCGTGCCCGGCGGCAGGAGGGCGAGGGGGTCCATCGGCCCGCGGTACCCCGGTCGCGCCCAAAAGGGTGCCCATGTCCTCCAGGGGCTCAGCCGGCGACCAGCAGCCAGGCGAGGCCGATCCCGACGCCGGCCGCCGCGAGGTTGCCGAGGGCGTTCACGGCGGCGAGCCGTCGGTCGCCGCCCTCCCAGAGCCGGACCGTCTCGAACGCGAACGACGAGAACGTCGTGAACGAGCCGCAGGCGCCGGTGCCGACGGCGAGGAGGACCGCGTCGCCCGCGTTCGCGAACGTCACCAGGGCGAGGGCGAACGAGCCGACGGCGTTGACGGCCAGCGTGGCGACCGGGAACGCCCGGCCCGCGAGCGCCCGGCTCACGCCGTAGCGGAGGACGGCCCCCGCCGCGCCGCCGAGGCCGACCAGCTGGGCGGGGTCCAGCGCCGTCATCGCTCGGCCTCCCCGACGAGCCGCCGGGCGACCGCCCGGCCGGCGAGCACCGCCGCGAAGGCGAGCGCGTAGCTCCCGACGACGTTCGCGAGCAGCCAGCCCGGCGACAGCGAGGCCGTCTCGAGCGCGAACGTGCTGTAGGTCGTGAACGAGGCGAGCACGCCCGTCGCGAGCACGGTCCGGGTCTCCCGCGAGAGCGTCCCCCCGAACAGCCCCGCGTAGAGCAGGACGCCCAGCAGGAGGCTGCCCAGGACGTTGACGAGGAGCGTCCCGCCGGCCCCGGGGACGAGGAGGCCGACGAGATACCGGAGGTTCGAGCCGGCGAAGCCGCCGATCGCGACCAGCACGAGCGCCTCGACGGTCCGAAGGGGGTGTTCGTTCGGCATTGCAGGACTGGGGAGCCATCCGCCGGCGCGGCCGTTGGCACGACCCGCGGCGGGTTCGGCGGACTCCGTCGCCGATTGCCCGCCGATAGCGCCAGTCGGGGCTTAAGCGGCCCGGGTCGCCGGCGGGCTCAATCGTCGCCGACGGCGTCCCAGTCGATCCAGTCCTGCTCCCAGCCCCGGCGGCGCTCGGCCGCCCGCGCCTGGCGCTCGGACTCCTCCCGGGCGGTCCGGTTGCGCTCGAGGCCGCCGGCCTGCTCGCCGTCGACGAGCAGCGGCTTGAACCGGACCGGGCCGAGGCGCTCGGGCTCGGCGTCCGGGCCGTCGATCGCGGCGAGCGACTGGTCGCGGGTCCCCAGCGGCATGACGAGCCGGCCGCCGGGGGCGAGCTGGTCGAGGAGCGCCCGGGGCGGCCGGACCGCCGCGGCCTCGACGAGCATCCGGTCGAACGGGGCGTACTCCGGGAGCCCGTCGGCGCCGTCGCGGCAGTCGACGAGGGCCTCCCCGTAGCCCGCGCGGGCGAGGTTGCGCCGGGCCTCGAGCACCAGCTCCCGGGCGATGTCGACGGCGGAGACGTTGGCTGCGCCGGCGAGCTCGGCCGCGAGCGCCGTGGTGTAGCCGGTCCCGGCGCCGACGACCAGGACGCGGTCGCCCGGCTCGGGCGCGAGCGCCTCGAGCAGCCGGGCGACGAGGCTCGGCGCCAGCACGGTGGTGCCCTCGTAGTCGAACGCGCGGTCCTCGTAGGCCGACTCCTCGGGCGCCGGGACGAAGCGGTGGCGGGGCACCTCGCGCATCGCGACCGTGAGCGCCTCGCCGGTGAGCACCTCCTTCGGGGGCTCGACCAGCCCGTCGACGAGGTCGTCCCGCAGCACCGCGAGGTCCATGGCCGGCGGGAGGGGTCGGCCGGCCTTCAATCGTGCGGCCGGCCCTCGGCGCGCCGACGCGAGCCGGCGGCTACTCGCCGCCGCGCATCGGGACGAACCGGACGCCCCCGCGCTCCTCGCGGGCGAGCGAGCCGTCCTCGCGTCGCTCGGCCAGCACGAGCGTCTGCCGGCGGGTCCCGATCGGGCCGAGCAGTCGGCCGCCGGGCCGGACCTGCTCGGCGACCGCCTCGGGGAACGCCGCGGCCGCGCAGGTGAGGTAGGCGGCGTCGTAGGGCGCGTGTGCCGGCCAGCCGGCGTGGCCGTCCCCCGCCCGGACCGAGACCGCGCCGTAGCCGAGCTCGTCGAGGGTCGCCCTCGCCCGCTCGGCCAGCTCCGGGTCGTACTCCACCGAGTAGACGTGCTCGGCGCCGACGACCTCGGCGGTGAGGGCGGCGTGATAGCCGCAGCCGGTGCCGATCTCGAGGACGCGGTCGCCGGGTTCGAGGGCGAGCGCGTCGAGCATCATGGCGACCATGTGGGGCGCGCTGATGGTCTGGCCGTTCCCGATGGGCAGCGGGCGGTCCTCGTAGGCCGCGCTCCGCTGGGGCTCGGGGACGAACACGTGGCGCGGGACGGCGAGCAGGGCCGCCCGGGTCGACTCGCGGTCGATGCGGTGGTCGAGCCGCTCGACCATCCGGCGGCGGGCCTCCTCGTGCTCGGTCACCACGCCGACCAGCCGCGGCCGCCCTGCTCGCGAGCGTACACCCGCTTGACGTCCTTCGCGGGGACGTCGTCGCCCTCGCGCTCGAACTTCCCGGTCGGGTAGCCGCTCGCGTCGTCGCGGACGAGCACGCGCTGGACCACGAACCGCTCCTCGCCGAACGTCTGGGTCTCGCCGACGACGAAGTCGTGGTCGCCGGGCACCGCCACCGTCACGCTCCGGGTCTCGTCCCGGCGGCCGTCGGAGGGGTGGACCGTGACGTTGACCTCGACGTTGTCCACGCCGCGGGTCCAGACGGTCTCGACGTCGGGGATCTCGGCCGACTCGACCCGGCGGTCGAGCCCGGTCTCGATGGCCGTGATCCGCACCGACATCAGCACCTCCTCGGTGTCGACGACGAACTCCTCGCCGACCGCGATCGACTGGTCCGCGGGGGCGTCGACGGTCGCGGTGAACGACGAGCCGCCCTGGGAGACGACGACGTCGAGCGGCACGGCCTCGGGCTCGTCGAGCGCCGCCTTGTGGACGTGGCCGCACTCGCCACACCGGACGGTGGCCTGCCCGCCGGGCTTGAGCACCTCGTGGGCCGTCTCGGCCCCCGGCGAGCAGGCGGGGCAGGCCGCCGCCACCCGCTCGCTCGTATCGGTCATCATCGAATCCAGGGGTCCCGCGGTCAAAAGACCCGCGAACCGGCGCGCCCGACGCGTGGGGCGGCCTCGACGCCGTCCAGGGGACCATCGATCGGGCCGGCGTGACGGCCGGCTCGCCGCTGCCGTTCACGCCGGGGACGTTCCTCGCGCTCCAGCTCGGGCAGCTGCTGATCGTCGCCCCGCTGGTCAACAGCCTGTTTACCTTCGGCGAGGAGTTCGGCTGGCGGGGCTACCTGCTCCCGAAGCTGCTGCCGCTCGGGGCACGGCGGGCGCTACTCGCCCACGGGGTGATCTGGGGCGTGTGGCACTGGCCGATCATCGCGATGGGCCACAACTACGGGCTCGAGTATCCCGGGGCGCCGTGGACCGGGCTCGCCGCGATGACCCTGTTCACCGTCGGCGTGGGCGTCGTGCTGGGCTGGCTCACGCTCCGGAGCGGCTCGGTCTGGCCCGCCGTGCTCGGCCACGCGATGGTCAATGGGGCGGCCGGCCTCGGGCTGCTGTTCCTCGCGACGCCGCCGCGGCTGCTGCTCGGCCCGACCTCGTCCGGGCTGCTCGCGATGCTCCCCTGGCTGGCCGTCGCGGCCTGGCTCCTGGGCCGGCGGGCCCGGCTGCGGCCGACCGACGCGGTCGACTGGCCCTAGGGCGCCGGCAGCTCGACGGGCTCGCCGTCGGCGGTCACCGTGGGCTCGCACAGCACGCCGTCGACGTGGACCGGCGCCTCGACGTCGCCGCCGATGCTCGCGTCGTCGCCGATGGCGAGGTGGACCGTCCCGGCGGCCTTCTCGTCGAGCAGCGTGTGGCCGATCAGCTCGGTCACGCCGACGTTGGTGCCGATGCCGAGCTCGGCGAGGTTGTACGCGGCGTCGCCGACGTCCTCGGCGGCGCGGTCGAGCTCCCCGCGCAGCGTCGCCTGGTCGACGGCCGTCACCTGCCCGGCCTCGACCTCGAACGTGATCGGCTCGTCGACGCGGCCCTGCCCGGCCATCGTGCCGTCGACGACGACCCGGCCGTCGGCCGAGACCGGGCTCACGAACACCTCGCCCGCCGGGAGGTTCGAGAAGTCGCCCGGCTCGTGGTTGATGCCCGTGTCGGCCAGCCACTCGCGGCCGCCGGGCTCGACGGTGACGTCCGTCCCCGCGGGCGTCGTGATCCGGAGCTCGTCGGCGCCGGCGACCTGTGCGAGGACGTCATCGCAGTGGTCGGCGATCGCGTCGTAGTCCGCGTCGAGGCCGGCGACCATCACGGCCTCGGTGATGCCGGGCAGCGTCGCGCCCCGGGCGCCGGCCTCGGTGGCCGCCTGTCGGGCCCGGGTGTGGCTCAGGCTCTTCGTCGTCGGCGCGAGGAAGACGTCGGCCGCCCGCATCGCCGCGGCGGCCGGCTCGGGGGCTCCTCGGCGTGCTGCTCGCCCGGCGGGTAGCGCACGAGGGTCGCCTCCGCGCCGACCCCGCGGGCGGCCTCGTAGAGCGCCTCGCCGATCGCCAGGCGCTCGTCGTCGGTCACGATCGCACAGCTCTCCCCGGCCGACAGCGCCATGCACTGGGTCACGGCGGTCTCGGCGGCGTCACGCAGGCTCATGGGCGTCCCCACTCGCCGGGCCGCCATGACCGCTTCGGGAACCTGGCGCCGGCGCTCGAAACGTCTTTAGGCGCTCCCGGACCACCCTCGCCCATGATCCGGGTCGCGGTCAACGGCTACGGGACCATCGGCAAGCGCGTCGCCGACGCGGTGGCGGCCCAGCCCGACATGGAACTGGTCGGGGTCGCGAAGACCCGGCCGAACTTCGAGGCCCGTAGCGCGGTCGACCACGGCTACGACCTCTACGCCGCCATCGAGGAGCGCGCCGACCGGTTCGCCGAGGCCGGCATCGAGCTCGCCGGCCTCGTCGACGAGCTGGTCGCCGCGGCCGATATCGTGGTCGACGCCTGCCCGGCGGGCGTCGGCGAGGCGAACCTCGAGCTGTACGAGGAGCACGGCGTCCCCGCGCTGCTCCAGGGCGGCGAGGACGCCGATGCGGTCGACGTCTCGTTCAACGCCCGCGGGAACTACGACGCCGCCGCGGGCGCCGACGCCGTCCGCGTGGTCTCGTGTAACACCACCGGGCTCGCCCGCCTGGTGGCCCCGCTCGAGGAGGCCTACGGCATCGAGAAGGTCCGCGCGACGCTGGTCCGGCGCGGCGGCGACCCCGCCCAGAGCGGCCGCGGCCCGATCAACGACATCCTCCCGAACCCGATCGAGCTGCCCTCCCACCACGGGCCGGACGTCAACACCATCTTCCCCGAGCTGGCGATCGACACGCTCGGGCTCAAGGTCCCGGCCACGTTGATGCACATGCACAGCGTCAACGTCAGCCTCGAGTCCACGCCCGCCGCCGCCGAGGTCCGCGAGCGGCTGGGCGAGGAGAGCCGGCTGTTCCTCATCGAGGGCCGGGACGACGTCGACGGCTCGGGGGCGCTCAAGGAGCTCGTCCTGGACGCCGGCCGGCCCCGCGGCGACCTCTGGGAGAACGGGATCTGGGCGGACTCGATCTCGATGGCGGGCAACGACCTCTACCTGTTCCAGGCCATCCACCAGGAGTCCGACGTGGTCCCGGAGAACGTCGACGCGATCCGGGCCGTGCTCGGCGAGGCCGACCGCGAGGAGAGCATGCGACGGACCGACGAGGCCCTCGGCGTCGGCGCGCTGTAGTCCCGGCTTCCGAAGCCTTTTGCGCGCGCTCGCCCTATCTCGCGCCGTGAGACGGAACCCCGACGACCCCTTCGACGACCTGTTCCGCCAGCTGGAGCAGTTCATGGAGGACGTGATGGAGCAGGGCGGCATGCACGGCGCCGCCGGCGCGGCCGGCCCCGGCGCCGCCGAGCCGACCGGGACCGACACCCACATCGACGTCCACGAGTACGACGACTACCTCACCGTCATCGCCGACCTCCCGGGCGTCGAGAAGGCCGACATCGACGTCTCGTGTAACGGCACCGTCCTCTCCATCCAGGCCGAGAACGATGGCCGTCGCTACGACGAGCGGCTCCAGCTCCCCGCGACGGTCGACGAGACCACGGGGTCGGCCAAGTACAACAACGGCGTCCTCGAGGTCCGGTTCGACCGCGCCGGCGACTCCGCCTCGATCGACGTCGAGTAGTCGATCGGCGGGTCGCTTCAGCTGGCCCTGGGTCCACCGTTCGTAGACAGCCGATCTTCGCCGTGCGAGAGGCATGGCGCAAGTGCAGCGCTAGAGATATTCCGGTATTACAACAGGTTGGTTGGGCTGTTGATCTACTGATCGCCTGGATTCATCAACGGGTTCGCAACAAGCCAATTACGTCTATCTACTGATCCTTTCATCGGAAAACGAGTGGATTCGCCACCGTATTGTTCCTTGGTGTCTGATTATGTAGCAATGAGTGAGATGGATGAATTACAGGCCGACTATTCCACCAGCCAGAAGCTGATGGATCTGGTCCGGTATACCGCCGAGACGGTGAGCATCGAGTTCGATCGGTGGAGTGAGCAACACATCAAAGGCCCGGGGCTCTACTTCCTCATCGTCGCGGACGTTCATTTCGGGAACTATACCGATCCCTTAGGGGAGAATAAATGGCCCGTCGATCGGTGTCCAGTGGTCACCGAGGACCCCGGGGCGTTCATCGAGGCCGCTCGGCACGTGGCATTTACCCGAGACGGGGCGGTTGTGATCGCGGGGGACGGGACGATCCAGGAGCAGATGGTCAGGGTCCGGAACCTCAGCGAGGCCGAACAAATAGACGGTGGAGACATTATCGCGGCCGACTGGATGGGCACGAAGCATCTGAGTGCCCTAGAGGCATCGACACGGGATCAGGTGCTTTGGGCGGTTACCTTGAGCGAGGAAGATGGCCGCGTCACCACGTTCCTCAATGGCTCCTATAAGGATTACCAACGCCACGAGCTAGGGGGTCGATGGCGGCCGGAGGATGATACGTAGCCACGACTGATGACCGAGGAATGCAGGGTAGTAGTCGCTCAGTGACGAAGTGCTAGTCAGCAATTAGCTATCGGCTGATAGACGCCTGGCCTGCTTTCATCAGATTAGGGTATCCTCCAACAATTATTGCCAATACGCCGTTGAGTTATTGCCCACGCTCGACACTCAATCGACCCCTGATTTTTAATGGACCGACGTCCCCTTCGTTTCAGGTAGAGTCAGGCTTCTCCGTCTCCTCGGAAAGGTTGAGTTCCGCCACGAGCCGAGCGGTGACAACCTGTTCGACGATATTGAGCAACTGATCGTCATCGGACGTGTAGTCGGCAAAGATCCCGAGCGGGATGGTTCCGCCCGCCACGTCGTGGTGGCCGCCCCCACTGCCGACGTCCGCAAAGGCCTCGTGCAGGACGTTCCCAACGTTGACCCGTGGATCGGGGGATCGGGCGCTGATGTGAACGACGTCCTTGACGAGTCCGAAGACGATGGCCGTTTCAACGCCCTTGAGCCGAACGAGATAATCGACCGCCTGCGGGAGCGCATCCCGCTCGGTCGTCCGGCCGACGTGTGAGATGAGGACCGATCCATTGGTCCATCGGTTCGCTATCGCACTGGCGATCGCATCGAGCGTCCCCCCGGTTAGCGACGGCGATGACAGTTTTCGGACCATCTCCTGATCGGCATGGTCATGGAGATATCCTGCGGCGTCGTATTCAGCCGGGGTCGCCCCGCGGAGGAAGTCGATGGTATCCGTCCGGATGGCGAATATCAGTGCCGTAGCCAGGCCGGAATCGAGATCGATATCGAGCGCGCGCACGTACTCGGTCAGTATCGTCGCCGCGGCCCCGAGTTCCGCCCGGTGATCGACGAACCGGGCGTCGATATCCTCAGCAGGATGGTGGTCGATCACGACGTCCACGGGCGTCTCCGGGGGCACCTGGTTGTTCTCGCCGGGGATCGAATGATCGACGAACGCCAGTAACGAGTCCGATTGTCGGTCCTCGACGGTCGCGGCATCGAACGGTTTGAGCTCGATATCGAGGAGATTGACGAACGCCCGGTTCTGCTGGTGGGAGATATCGCCGCTGTAGAGGATATGCCGATCGTCGATGCCGGCCGCGGCCGCAATCCGGCCCAAGGCGAGCGCGCTCGCCAGGCAGTCCGGGTCGGGGTTATCGTGACAGACGATATTGATCTCGCTGCCGTCAACGAGCAGGTCATGGAGCTCCTGGGGCCGGTTCATTACTGCTTGATACTACGAGCCCCAGACAGTTAGGACTACAGGCCCGCTGGAAGCCATGTGTCGAGTATCACGGCTACACTGATCCAGGGTCGGGTCTTAGACAAGCCCGTCGGAACCCGTTCACATGTAATAACATCATAATGAGTATCTTCGAGGATGTAATTCGTTGACACGGGGCGTTTGAAGCCCCAGAACCGCGCCGTCATCCGTCGTCCCCCAATCGTCTCCTGGCGGGGAAGAACCCCACTCCCCTTCCCCCATCCCAGGAGATTTCTCAATAGCTAGTTATCAATCCAGTCCCAACGAGGAATCACCTCTCCGGCGTTTCTGATTGTGGCAATGAACGGCCAATATGAGCATACCAATCACCTGCCCGAGATTGAGGTACTGTAACCGCTCACCCCATCCGAGCACGACGCCTTCGAGGATCGCCCAACCAGTCAAGTCAAATTGCTCGCACCCCGTCAGAACGATTATGCGACACCCATGGCGCGACTGCAGCGCGACGAATATATCGTAGTATCAATAGGTCGATCGGCTGGCTGATGAACGTGTGACCTCCGTTCTTCATGGCTATCGTAGCAAATGCGTTGGATGAATTGTACCTCAGGTAGTATATATGGCACTTAGTCAGCAGCGAGGTAACGACGACCACGTCCTCGGATAGACAACATGTGTTCTAAGCCAGCCGACGGCTCAGGACCAATCCACTGTATAAAAGCTCCATTACCTGCCATGCTATAATATCACAAGGTGTTGGGTCGTCGTACTGTCCGGGACAGTGGCATACCCCGCTGACCTGTCCCTGAACCAATCACAAGGACCAACGTCATCCGACGGGGTTCCCGAATTACCCCCCACGGGAACCCTGCCTTCTGACCACTAACGGTGACCAAGAAAAGTATCGCCCGCTGGCAGCGGCATGGAGGGATAGAAGGGTCGGAGACTGGCGAGCTTGCAGCCTGGCTGGCCGCGAACAATGCCGAGGACGATGCTGAACGGAGAGCAGTAACAATCAATGGTTGACAATTCATCTCGCCTTCGTGAGGCGAGCAAACAGATCGGGATCGTGGCCAGTAACACCGACATCGGGTTGGAGATCGAGGAGATACGTTCGGCCATCGAGCAACTTGCTGATTCCCTCGATGGGAACCGGCAGCTGGGCGATGATTGATGGTATCGGCGCTCGCTTATCGACGCAGCCGAGCTGGCAGCTGCCACTGGCTTAATCAGCCCCCTTAGGCGACCGTTACTTAACGGCAGTCGGCCGGTTGACCGAGTAGATGGCGCTGATTAGGTGCTTGGACCCGCTCCGAGAAGGTCTGATGAGCTAGAATGGGGCGCTGCAGTCGAACCGGTCGAATATCCGAATCCCGCGCTCCCCTGCAGCTATCGTGGTCATACCCAGACCGACCCGGGACTGGTGTTTCTCACGGAGGGCGAATTCGGCTGCTACGAGTCAGGCAAGCGAGTCTTCAGTCCACCCAGGTTCGGCAACTCGGATACGGGTGTCGAAGGAAGTCGCCGGTGATCGGGAGGGAGCCGAGCCCTGACAGGTGTTAGAGAATTTTTGATTTGAGTCGGTGTGTACACCGATCCGAGCGCCTGAAAAATGGGTTCAGTCGAGTTCGTAGACCATGACTTCCCAATCGTCAAGCTCCACATGACCGTTGCGGTAGACCCAGCTCCCCCGGGGGTCGATATCGTTCTTGGTCGCGGCCGCCAAGAGGTCTCCCATCGCGGCCTCGAACTCTTCAGCCGTCCGGATCTCGTCCGGCGAGACATCACTGGCCATAACTAGCAGTCTCCTCGACGGGACCCATTCCCGCATCGCGTGCTCTCGGTCGTCACTGGTACCCGTTCGAATAGCCGATCGACAATCATCACTCTTGGAGGGCTCCTCGGCGATCTAGTGGGCGTCACTCCGGATAGTACCACCGGTTTACATGGTGTACCATGCCCGAATGGGGCCGAGCGGTGGCTGTCGCCAACGGGCTTTATCCATCTCGCGCAACAATATTGGCCAATGGCCGTCATCGTTGACCTAGCCATTTCTTCGAAACAGTTCCAACTGGGTCAGATCTTATCGATGGTCGAGGAGGAGCGGATCCAGCTTGAGACGATGGTGCCGTTGGGGAACCGCTCGGTTCCGTTCTTCAGGCTATCGGAGACCGCACGCAAGTCGTTCGAGGAGCACGTCAGGGGACACGACGCCGTCGAGGATATTCACCTAGTCAACGAGCATAACGGCGAAGTGCTGTTCGCTCTCACTTGGGACGCGATCGACGACACCTTCATGCGGGGCATCCAGGAGTTGGATGGGCATATCCTCGGCGGGTCAGGAAGCGCCGAATCCTGGGGCTTCGAGCTACGCTTTCCCACCCATCAAGCCCTCTCGGATTTTCAGGAATATTGCTATGAGAACGACGTGCCCATCGACGTCAAGCGGATCTTCAACCCGACGCGACCCGATGCGGGACCGTGGTACGGGTTGACCCAACCGCAGCGGTCGATGCTGATCAAGGCGGTTGAGAACGGCTACTATGCGCTCCCACGGGGAACGACGACCGAGGAGCTGGCCGAGGCCTTCGGCATATCCGATCAGGCGGTCACCGAACGGCTACGCCGTGGGATTTCGAATCTAGTCATGAACACGCTGCTCATGACGGCCGAGGCGGATGACTGAGCGGAACGCGAATCTCGTTCGACGACGGACGAGTGCTGCCTCCCGGGCGATAAAAACTCCATTACAAGCCATGCCAAAGGGTGACAGGATACTGGGGGACTACACTTCACAGGGACAGCGGCACACCTGCAGCCCATCTGTCCCTGGACGGATCGATCACTCTCAGAGTCATAGTACGCGGGTTCCCGATCTCCCCCACTTCGTTCGGGAACCTTCTCTCCAGGACGTGCCTCATTGTCGAAGACATCTATCACTCGTTGGAAACGAGTGGGCCTTTTGAACAGATGTGAACAGTCGAGCTTCCCGCTTGGTGGCCGCCAACAAACGCAGGACGATCCTCCGAGAGATGGTTCAGTCGATCCACAGTCACGGCTACGCCGATGCCGCAACCCCCGCGTTGTTCGTCGGGTTCGTGTTGCTCGTCGTCGAAGCATGGTGTATGTTCGGCCGAGTACTGGTGAGTTATCCAATTTTTGGCGGGATGCTACAAACGAACGGGATAACTTCCATGGCACACCATAGCACAAGTTGTTCTCTGCGGGAACTCATCATCTCACCTGCTCACAAGTGGGTAGATCAAGAATGACAAGAGAACCAGACAATCCACGGGATGAAACCCGACAAGAAGCACCAGACGAAATGACGTCTCCCCGAGAACAACTTCATCGGCGTCGTATGCTCAAGGCGATAGCCGCCGTCGGCGGCACGGCGCTGTTGGCGGGGTGTAACAGGGGTAACCCCTATCCGAATCAAGCTGCCACCGCCGAACAGCCAACGGATGCAGCCGGCAATCCGACCGATACCGCCGGACAGTCAACGGATACAGCCGGCAATCCGACCGATACCGCCGGACAGTCAACGGATACAGCCGGCAATCCGACCGATACCGCCGGACAGTCAACGGATACAGCCAGCTCCGAGGAAACCTCAACAGCGACAGAAGCACAAACTGAAACCTCAACAGCGACAGAAACTCAGCAAACTGACACGAAAGAGCAATCAAGTGGACCCCCCTCCGTGGATCTCGGAACGGCCGGAAACTATCGGATTCTGGCAAAGTCGGGAATCTCTACGGTTCCTGATTCCGCTGTGACCGGACACATCGGCGTGAGCCCGATCGATTCGACCGCCATCACCGGGTTCTCGTTGACGATGCATTCATCGAACGAGTACGCGACGTCAGATCAAGTCAGCGGTCGGGTGTACGCGGCCGACTATGCGGCCCCAACGCCATCGAAGCTGACCACCGCTGTAGGCGATATGGAAGCCGCCTACAATGACGCCGCCGGACGCAGCAATCCTGACGTGACGGAGCTGGGCGGTGGAGACATCAGCGGGTTGACGCTCGAACCCGGGCTCTACAAGTGGGGCACCGGTGTCGACATCAACGACGATGTTACCCTCAAGGGTAGCTCGGACGACACCTGGATCTTCCAGATAGCCGGCGGGCTCACGATGGCCAGCGACACCAGGGTCGTCTTGTCAAACGGTGCCTCGGCCGAGAACATCGTCTGGCAGGTTGCCGACCGAACGGCGCTCGGAACGGGCGCAGAGTTTGCGGGGACCGTCCTGACGAAAACCGGCGTAGACGTGCGAACCAGCGCATCGGTGAAGGGCCGCCTGTACGCCCAGACGGACGTCGCGCTTGAGAAGGCGATTGTCACAGGGTAACCGCCAATCACAAACGTCACCCGAGTTTCATCACGAAGAATCCAGGTAGCATGATGGCACGTGGCCGGCCGAACGGGGATCGAATTCTCTGGAGAGAGGGTGTAGGGGATGCACTTCGATTCGGTCGCCAGGGACCTTCCCCGAGCTGCACAAAATGACCAATAGTACGCGTTTCTGCGGGGAATCGGTGGAGCTACGATGACGAACCAAGGTGCCCGGTCACGCTGGCCGTCGGACCGTATCGGATTATCGCTCCTGGCGGTCCTGAGCGGAGCGTTCGCCGCCCTCATCGTGCTCTCACAGCTCCCGTACATCTTCCTCGCGATCGTGCTCGCCTACGTCCTCACTCCTGCCCAGCAGCGACTGGAACGGTACATGAGCTCAGGTTCGGCTGCCCTCACCCTCACCTCGCTCTCGGTGGTCATCCTGTTCGTTCTCGTCGCCTACATCATCACGATCGCCATTCAGCAGGGTATGGCGCTGTATCGGACCACTCGAGCCGGAGTACTCAGTCCCGACGTTATCCAAGACCGTATCGCAGCCATTGGCTATGTGGTCGACTTCGATCTGCTATACGCGACGCATCAGGAGCCAATCACCACGGGACTTGAGGACCTCGCCACCGGGACGATGACTGCCATCGGCGGCTTCCCTGGCGTGCTGATCGGGCTCACCGTGACGACCTTTGTCCTCTTCGTCCTGTTGCGAGACCGTGAACGGCTGCTCACCTGGCTGCGAGCCGTCGTCCCCGTTTCCGAGGACGTGCAGCGGGAGCTGTTAGCCGAACTGGACGACCTCATGTGGGCGTCCGTCGTCGGGAATGTCGGCGTCGCGGGCATTCAGGCCCTGTTGCTCGGCGTCGGTTTGGTGTTCGTAGGCATGCCAGGGATCGTTTTCCTGGTCATGGCGACGTTCGTCCTCTGCTTGCTCCCGCTGGTCGGGGCGTTTGGCGTGTGGGTGCCGGTTTCGATATACCTGTTCGTGATGGGTCGCCCCACATCCGCAGTAATCATCTTCGTTATCGGGTCGGTGGTCAGTGCCTCTGACACCTACCTCCGACCGGCGATCATCAACCGAAGCGGGGCACTCAACGTTGCGGTCATCACCGTTGGAATCTTCGGGGGGATCGTCGTGTTCGGGGTGATCGGCCTGTTCATCGGCCCCGTCGTCCTCGGCGGAGCCAAGTTAGTCCTCGAACTATCTGGCCGGGAGCTGTCGGAATCGACCACCTACTGAGTACGGTCGTCTACATTATCCGAGGTTGTCAATCGTCAAGGTCGTCAACGGGAAGGGCTAGCTGGCCATCCCCAGAGTCAGCCAGGTTCCTATCGACGGTTAAACAACTTGGTCTGCCAAGGCCGTATGGTATCGTGTTGCCAGCAGTAGCTGACGATGACAATGGCAGTCACCCCAGTTCTCGGTTCGGTGATCGCGTTCGTTATCGCGCTGATAGTCGGCGGGCTCGCCATCTACATCAGCGCCCGTTTCGTCGTCGACGTCAAGGATTACAGCCATGCGGTCATCACGGCGGTGCTCGGTGCCATCGGGTGGGCGCTAACGGCGTGGATCCCGCTTTTCGGCCCCATCATCGCGTTGGTCGTGTGGGTCGCCGTCATCAACTGGCGGTATCCCGGCGGGTGGGTGAAGGCCGCGATCATCGGTGGTGGTGCCTGGGTCTCCGCACTCATCATCCTCTTCCTGGTGAACGCAGCCTTTGGGCTAGGGGTCGGGGCGTTCGGGATTCCCGGGGTCTAGCCGACGGAAATCGCGGTTTCCGATCGCTGCATCGTGAGGTTATCGCCGGAATCACACCCATGAGCAAGTAGAACGGATCCCAGGGGACCCGTTCGTCCGTTCATACAGCCGACAGACGCGGCGTCGGTGTCATTCCACCACCTGACCGTGGGTCGGACAGTTGCGTCGGAGAACGCGTTAGCTCCAGCCTGCTGGTCAGAGGAGATTGAGCGCGGTCCCAAGTCCTCCCAAAACCCACAAGCCGACGACCACGGCCAGCGCGATAAGCACGAGTTTCCACGCGAGGCCGAGCAGAAACCGACCCACTACCAGAACGAGGAGGAGAACGATCAGCGTCCCGATCAGCACGGGCGGCGCAGTGAAGGATCCAACGAACAAGGCCGTTCCGAGGTGAGAGACGGGTGTCATAGAATTTGGCTGTCGTGATCGGCCTTGAGCGTTCTGCCGGGTGCCGGAGCGAGGCCGGTCCGACGGGCTCGAGTGAATTCATCCATGGGCAGTTAGGCCACCTGTTCGCTGTCACGGAACGTGACGGTCCGCTCGTCGGTCTGTACGGTCGTGACGATGGTGATCCAGCCGTCGTGCTGGTCGATTTTAAGGCCGTCCTGGAGCGAGAGTTCGACGCGACGGGTGGCCGTGTGGGTCGCGCCGGCGTCGAGCGTGCCGACCTCCTCCTTGCCCTCCCAGACGAGGTCGTCCGTGTCGGTGTTGTCCTGCCCGGCGAAGACGCGCGTGAAGACCGTGGTTCCCGTCGCGGACTCGTCCTGGTTGTTGTGCAGGCTCGCGGTGACGTCACGACACGTCTGCCCACACTCCTCGACCGCGTCGATCGTGAACGCGAACGGCGGCTCCGCAGTCGCAGTGGGACCGGATTCACCAGTACTTGAGGAGTCGTCACCGGGCGTCGCCGTGGGAAAGTCCGTGAGTGGTTCGCCGGAATCCGTCCCGCCGGGGGCCGGCCCCACGCCCGAGTAGACGGCCCAGCCGAGGCCCATGGCGAGCACGAGCACGACGAGTATCCCGCCGATGACGTGAGTTCGGTTCATTGCTGTTGGTCGTTAGGACCCGTATTCACTCTGGTTGGTGACCTCGGCCTCGGTCGGCCCGCCACCGGAGAGGACCGCTTCGGTCGCTTCAGCCGGCATTAGCCCGACGAGCAGTAACGTCCCGATCAGCACCCCGGTGGGCTCGTCGGATAGTGACCAGTTCACGTTCAATCGGGGATCACACCCGGGTTCTAGTTCCCGTACTCGACGGTGATCCCGCTGGGAACGGGCTGGAGGAGATACGTCCCCGTTCCACCGCGTTGAACGGGGGTGAAGTCCGCGGTGAACGTGGTCCGGGTGTCCTCGCGGATATCGAATGGCTTGTTGAACGTCAACGGCGCATCACCCGGCACCTCGACGGTCGCCGCCGTCCCGTCTGCGAGGGTTGCGGCGACACCATCGGTATCCAACTGGAGGAACTGGTACGTCCCCGTATCGAGTGATCGTTCGTCGACTAATTGGGTCTCGCCATCCTGTAACTGGACGAGATCGGCCTCCTGTGGCTCGTCGTACTCGTGGTATTCCCGGCCGCTGGGCTCTTCGTCTTCCGTATCGCCCGCCTCGGCGTCTTCGGGACCAAGCCACATGCCGACGATGGTGATCACGCACGACTCGAAGTCAGCGATGTCTCCTGGTTGATCGGTGACCTGCGTACTCAACGTCCCTGTCCCTCCGCCACCGAGACAGCCGGCAACGGCTCCGATGACCGGCACTGAACCAACTGCCGCCAGGTACCTACGCCGGCTGATATCTACCATGCCCGAATATACAGGGCGTGAATGGATACTCCTTGGCCATGGTCGGCCAAGTAGTTAATGACACCCTAATCGTCCGACCTCAAACTAGGTTGGAGTTATCGACACTGTCAGAATCAACAGACCCAACAATCTGGGCTAATTGCGAGTGTAGATGTAGACCCCGAGTCCGATTAACCCGCCGATCAACGTCAGCAGCGTGAGGATGCCGATTCCAAGTGCCCACAGAGCGGCATTGTCCCTGCCGCGTCCCGTTGCATCCTTATACACCCAGTAGGCTACCACTGCGGCGATGATGAGGACGATGACGCCGACTGAAACCAGATTCGTTCCCCCGGCGTTGCCGATTTGGAGATAGGTGAACATATCCCATTGGAGGGGCCGTTCCGGGATAGTCGTGCGCCATGGTATCCCATGGAGCATAAGAGGACGTGCTACCATCTTTTCGTGTCAGGAGTGGCCATTCATCGCTCCGGCATCCTGGTCGCCCGCCAGCCAGGATAACCTATGAAGTATCCCGTTCTTTGGAGGAGCGGTCGGGTAGGTGCGTGGGACATGATAACAACCTTGGTTAGCCATGCACTCGGCGTATCCGGTCGCGTCTCGTTGTATACCGATATGGCACAGTCAACCTCAGGCGGCCGATTGACCTCGATCTACGAGGACCGCATCGGGGACACGACCAACGCGAACGAGGTGATGGGCTACTGGGTGTTTTCCGCCGGGGTGGTCCTCGGGTTCCTCGGACTCCTCCTGTACTCCATGACTGCCCCGGCGACGATGAGCCGCGGGGTCGGCTATGCACTAGCGGCACTGGCACCAGCCCTGCTGATGGCCGGTGCCGTCTTGCGCTTCCCACTCCGAAAGACGGCGACGACCCTCGTCGGTGTCGGGCTGGCACTTGCCATCGCCGCCATCGCCTGGTTCGTGTGGGTCTTCCCCGCCGGCTGGTCACTCACTACGGGGAACTCGGCTGTCATTATGACGTACGTCGCCGGACTCGCAATCATCGGCATCGCCGGAAGTATCGTTCCGCTGGCGACCGACCGCCGCGACGCTGCCCTGAGCACCGCGGAACAGCGGACCGAAACCGCCGAAAAAGCCACCCGCGCTGCGAGAGATGACGCTGCCGACGCGAAGCGAGAGTCGGACGGTGCCTCGGATGAGCGCGAGGCGGTCCTCCAGGCCGAAATCGCTGAACTCCGGAGCGCCCTCGCAGAATCCGAATCGAAGAACACGGAACTCCAGACCGAGGGTGAAGAGTTCCGAGCCGACCGGGCCGACACCGAGGCTGACGAAGCCGACCTGGCGGTCCTCCTGAGCGAGCTCCAGGAGAGCGAGTCCCAGTTCGAACTCTACGAGGACCGCGGTGGGTCGTGGCGCTGGCGGCTCCGGCATCAGGACGGCGGGATTATTGCGAGTAGTAGTGAAGGCCATGCCACGCACAACGACGCCCAGCAAGCCATGCAAGCGGTCAGGCGCGATGCCCATGGCGCGACCGTGCTCCACGTCGAAAGCGAGGACGACCTCCCCGAGGCGGAATCCAGTGAGTGGATTCATTTTCGCCGACGAGGTCGAGAGCCAGGCTACCTTCGAACTCTACGAGGACGAGGGCGGCGAGTACCGATGGCGGCTCCGTCACGATAACGGTAACATGATCGCCCACGGTGGGCAGGGCTACGCCTCGCGTGGCGGAGCTGAGCATTCGGTCGAGGGTATCCGGGCGTCCGTCGGCCCGGCGGAGTACCTCCACGCGGATCCGACCGCCATCGAAGTCTACCGCGATGAGGCGAACGAGTGGCGCTGGCGGCTCCTCCATCGGAACGGCAACATCCTCGCGGGCAGCGGCGACGGGTACGAGACCCGGCCCGATGTCCGGACTGCCATCGACGCCATCCGCAAAGATATCGGGGAGATGGAGATCGAAGTGTACGAAGACAAGGCCGGGGAGTTCCGCTGGCGCTTCGACGGCGATGAAAACCACGTCATCGCCGACAGCGGCGGGTACGAGTCCCGCGATGGAGCGCAAAAGGCCGTCGAACGGGTGCGGACGTTCATGCCCGACGCCGATCTGATCGATGTCGGCGAGGCGGCCTTCGAGATCTACGTGGACGAGGGTGACGAGCACCGCTGGCGGCTCCGCCACCGGAACGGGAACGTGCTCGCAAGTAGTGGCGAAGGGTACGCAAGTAGGAGTGGAGTATGGGATGCCATCGAGAGCGTGAAGCGGAATGCCCCCGACGCCGGCTTCGAAGAAACTGATAAGTGAGGCCTCGATTGCCTCGACACTCACACACACGAGCGCGAACAGGTGTTTGAACCGGGGTATTCGATTCAAGCAAGACGGCACCGGTCTGGGATTATCCATCGTCGAGGAGATAGCCGCCGCACATGGCTGGTCAATCACGCTGACTGACGGGAGAATCGGGGGCGCACGGTTCGAGATTACCGGCGTGAAAATTGTCGTGGAATAGCCGCTCAATATCTCGCAGTACCGAATCGAATTGCCCCTAATTTGGCCCAATTGAGTTGGCTAACCCAGACCTGAATACGTCAATCGGGTTCTATCAATTTTATGATTAGAAGGATCTCTTATGCTGCAGAGATGGTCTGAATCTCCCATGTCGTTCTTATCAGAATGCCTGGGTTATTGCCCCTCGCCGCGCTCCGCCGTCTCCCGGATCAGCGCCGCCAGCCGGTCGTAGAACCCCGGCTCGTACTTCGAGGCGTCGTCGATCGTCGGCCGGGCGGCGGTCTCGGTGACGGTCGCCGCCCCGTCGCTCACGAGCAGGTCCACGCCACAGTACGGCAGCTCCAGCGTCCGGGCGGCCGCCTCGGCCAGCTCGCGGAGGTCGGCGTCGAGGTCGACGCCCTCGGCGACCGCGTCGCGGTGGACGTTGTGCTTCCACTGGCCGGCCGCCAGCGCCTCGTCGGGCAGCCGCCGCTCGACCGCCCCGGCGTACTCGCCGTCGAGCACCATCACCCGGTAGTCGGTCGCGTCGGGCAGGTACTCCTGGACGAGAAAGGACTTGTCGCCGGTGGCGCGGAACTCGTGGATCGCCTCGAGGTAGTCGCAGATCCCGAGGTAGGAGTCGAGGTCGTCGGCGCGGGCGACGCCGATGCCGCGCGTCGTCGAGTTGGGCTTGACGACGACCGGGGCGCCGACGTGCTCGAACGCCTCCCGGAGCGCGGCGTCGTCGGCCGGGTTCGAGACCAGCACGGTCTCGGGGGTCGGGAGGCCGGCCGCCCCCAACCGAGCGATCGTCCCCGCCTTGTTCCGCGAGGCCAGCACCGCGTCGCGGCCGTTCACCCACGGCACGCCGAGGAACGCGTCGACGACGGCGCCCTCCATGAGCCGCGTCGGGTAGACGAAGCCGACGTCGAAGCCCTCGAAGTCCGCCGGCGGGTCGGCCAGCGGGATCGACCGCTCCTCGGCCGTGACGTGGACGGCCTCGATCCCCCGGTCGGCGAGGGGCTCGCGGATCCGGGCGAGGGTCTCCGCCGCCGTCGCCACGGCCAGCCGGAGCACGCGCCGCTCAGCGCCCCTCGAAGTCGGGCTCGCCGGCCCTCGAGGAACGCCTCGACGCCCTCGGCGTGGTCGGCGCTCCCGAGCGCGAGGCCCTGGGCGGCGGCCTCGTCGCGCAGCGCCGTGTCGAGGTCCGTGCCCCCGGCGTCGTCGACCAGTCGGACGGCGTGACGGAGCGCCACCGGTCGGGTCCCGACGCGATGGTCCCGACCAGCTCGTCGACCCGCTGGTCGAACTCGTCGTCGGCGTAGACGTGGTTGAGCAGCCCGAGCTCGAGGGCCCGCTCGGCGTCGAGGATCTCGCCTGTGAGCAGGAGCTCCTTGGCGACGTTCGGCCCCACGAGTCGGGGCAGGAGGTACGAGACGCCGGCGTCGGCAGTGAGCCCGACGTGGCGGAAGACGAAGCCCATCGAGGCCTCCTCGCTCGCGAGCTGCAGGTCACACGCCAGCGCGAGGCCGGCGCCCGCCCCCACCGCCGGCCCGACGATCCTGGCGACGGTCGGGAGGGGGAATCGGTGGACCTCGCCGACGACGGCGGCGGTGTTCTCCTCGATGCTGCGGACGGCGTCGTCGACCGGCATGTCGGTCTCGATGCGCTCGCGCATCCGGGCGATGTCGCCGCCGGCCGAGAACGCGCCGCCAGCGCCGGTGATGACGAGACAGCGGGCAGTCGCACTCGGCGACGCTCGTCGAGGGTCGCCTCGAGGCGCCGATCGATGATCTCGTTGGAGAGCGCGTTGCGGCGGTCGGGCTGGTTCAGGGTGACCGTCGCCACGCCGTCCTCCACGTCGAGCAGGACGGGCTCGTCAGCCATGGCGGGCCCCCGGGGCTCGTGCGGACATGTTCCCGTGGTCTGCGGTCACGGTTGTAAGCGTTCCTCCACGGCCGTCTTCCTCGCGACCGGCCTGACCGTCCGGGGCCTATTGACGATCCCGCTCGGCGGCTGGCTCATCGTCCGCTGGCTCGCGATCGTGAACACGGCCTTCGCGTTCACCCCCTGGAACCACACGCCTCAGACCCTGACCGCCACCGAGTCGAGCGTCGTCAACAACACGATGCTCGTCCAGATCGCCGTTCTGGGGTGGCTCTTCCTCGGCGAAGCCCTGACGCCGCTCGAGATCGTCGGCCTCGCCCTCGTGACGGTGGGAGTCCTCGCGGTGCAGCTCGTCAGGGGGCGATGGTGGCCCCGCGGTTCGGCGGTCAGTTGAACGGCAGGAACTGTCGTTCCGGGGCGTTACGCGATCAGCAGCGCCTCGCCGCGGTCGACGCTGATGCGACACGGCGGCGAGAGCTTGTTGTAGGCCCGGCGGAGGGCGTCCTTGGCGACGTCGGCCTGGTCGACGTCACACCAGATCGTGAACAGCTTGTCGCCGGCGGCGACCCGGGCGGCGGTGCCGACGGGCTTGCCGAAGGCGAGGCGCATGCCGTCGGAGACGCGGTCCGCGCCCGCGCCGGTCGCCTGCTTGTTCTCCCGGAGCACCTGGTGGGGGAACTTCCGGAGCGTCATCTTGTAGTTGCCCTCGCCGAGGCTCTTGATGAGGTGCCGGTTCGCCGAGAGGCGCGCGGCCTCGAGCGCGCCGTGGCGGAGCTGGCAGGACTCGTCGGTGAGCAGCGAGAGCTCGACCGGGTACTCGTCGACGTCCTTGTGGAGGTCGCCCATCTGGTGCTGGGCGATCTTCGAGCCCGGGACGCCCGTGATGTACTCGCGTCGGGTGTAGGGGGGCTTGGTGATCGACCGGTACATGGAGGCCGGCTTGTCGGACATGGTCAGTTGGTGGAAACGAGGGCCGGTGGCGGTCATAAGGGCTTCGAAGCGCCCGAGCGGGCCGGCGGGCCACCTCCCGCCGTCCGACCACCGCGGCGGCCGGTTACCGGTTCAGCTGCCCGGGCGGCGGCCGAGCGCCGAGGGTCAGGTCCACCGTCCGACGCTCGCCGTCGCGGACGATCTCGACCGGGACGGTCTCGCCCGGGCGGGTCTCCAGGGCGAGGTGCCGGCCGAGCGCGCCGCCCGTCGGGATGGGCTCGCCGCCCATGCGCAGGATGACGTCCCCGCCCACGGGAACCTCGATGCCCGCGACCTCCTCGGTCCCGGTGCTGCCCCGCAGGACGCCGTCCGAGGGCCCGTCGGGAACCACCTGGGTCACGAGCACGCCGGTGACCCGCTCCAGCCCGACCGCGTCGGCGATGGTCGGGCTGACGTCGAGGATGCCGACGCCCATGTACGGGTGGTCGTACTCGCCGTCCTCGGCGAGCGTGGGCGCGACCCGCTGGACCAGCGCCGCCGAGATCGCGAAGCCGATGTTGTCGCCGCCGCCCGACCGGATGACGCCCACGACGTCGCCGTCGAGGGTCAGCAGCGGCCCGCCGCTGTTGCCGGGGTTGAGCGCGGCGTCGGTCTGGATGGAGTCGGGGATGGTGAAGCCCGCGGCGGTCGGGATGGCCCGGCCCGTCCCCGAGACGATGCCGGCCGAGAGCGACCGCTCGAGGCCGAACGGGCTGCCGATGGCGACCACCCGGGTGCCGATCGCGGGCGGCCGCTCGGCGAACGGCAGGCGCGGCGCCGAGGCCGCGCCGTCGACCGCGAGGACGGCGAGGTCGCTGTAGACGTCGGTGCCGACGACGGTCGCGGTCCGCCAGTCGCCGTCGGAGAACCGGAGGTCGATGCGCTCGGCGCCCTCCACGACGTGCTGGTTCGTGAGGACGTGGCCCGCGTCGTCGAAGACGAACCCCGAGCCCTGGCCCCCGAACGACGGCCCGGCGACCTGGACGAGCACGACCGAGCCGATCGAGTCGCGGTAGACCCGGGTGAAGGGGCTCCCAGCGGTGGCGGTCGGTCGCCCCTCGGTGGGGGTCGAGCCGGTCTGCGAGCCCACCGGCGCGGCACAGCCGGCGACGGCGCCGATCGCGGCCGCCCCCAGCGAGCCCAGGAACGCCCGACGGGTCGGCGACGGTTCGGGCATGGGCCCTACGCGGGCCCGGACGCCCAAGAACCCCGCGACCGCGGCGGGCGCCGTCGGGCCCACACGTTTAACCGCTCGCTGGTCGCGCCGGACGGTATGGTCGACTCGGGGGAGCTCGAGGTCTTCCGGCACGCCCTCACGAGCGTCGTCGAGGAGATGGGGGTGACGCTGCAGCGGACCGCCTACTCGACGAACATCAAGATCCGTCGGGACCACACCTGCGCGCTGTTCGACGACCAGCTCCGCCACCTGGCCCAGCACGACGTCGCGCCCCAGCACATCGGCTCGCTCGTGTCGGTGGTCCCCCGACTCATGCGGGGCCGGACGGAGCTCGAGCCGGGCGACGGCATCCTCGTCAACGACCCCTACGAGGGCGCGGTCCACCTCCCCGACGTGATGCTGATCTCGCCGCTGTTCGTCGACGACGAGCTGGTCGGCTACGCCGCCAACTCCGCCCACCACGTCGACATCGGCGGCCCCACGCCCGGGGGCATCCCGAACGACTCCACCGAGCTCTACGGCGAGGGCATCGTGCTCCCGGGGATCAAGGCGGTCCGGGAGTGGCACTACGACGACGAGCTGTTGAAGCTCGTGCTCCGGAACGTCCGCGAGCCGGACATGCGCCGGGGCGACTACCTGGCCCAGCTCGGCGCGAACCGCATCGGCGAGCGCCGGTACGCGTCGCTCTTCGAGCGGTACGGGGCCGACGCCGTGAGCCGGAACCTCGACGAGCTGCTCGACTACACCGAGCGCCGCGTCCGGGCGGCCATCGCCGAGCTGCCGGACGGCACCTACGCGGCCGCGGACGAGCTGGACGGCGACGGCGTGGTCGACGAGCCCGTCCGCCTCGCGCTGTCGATCACGGTCGACGGCGAGGAGATGACGCTCGACTTCACCGGCACGGCCGAGGAGAACGAGGGGCCGCTGAACTGCACGCCCGCGATGGCGTTCGCCGGCTCGATGGCGATCGTGATGTCGCTGCTCGGCGGCGAGCTCCCGAAGAACGACGGCTTCTACCGGCCGTTCGAGTTCGTCACGCCCGAGGGGACGATGGTCAACCCGTCGCGGAACCGCCCGGTGGCGGCGGGCTGGGAGGTCGCGATGCGCGCGGGCGAGCTCGTCGCGAAGGCGATGGCCGAGGCGGTGCCCGAGCGCACCATCGCCGGCACGAAGGGCATCGTCGCGAACGTCGCCTACGGCGGCCACGACCCGCGCGACGACGAGCCGTACGTCTACTACGAGACGGTCGCCGGGGGCTACGGCGCCCGGGCGACCAAGGACGGCATGGACGCCGTCCAGACCGGCTTTCAGAACACCGCCAACAGCCCCATCGAGGAGCTCGAGACCGAGCTCCCGGTCTACGTGCGGCGGTACGAGCTCGCCCGGGACTCGGCCGGGGCGGGCCGCCAGCGCGGCGGGCTCGGCGTTCGCCGCGACCTCGAGTTCTACGGCGAGCGGGCCACCTTCTCGCTGCTGACCGACCGGGCCCGCTCACGGCCCTGGGGGCTGTTCGGCGGCGACCCCGGCCGCGCCGCCCGGTACCGCGTCAACCCGGACACGGACCCGGTCGAGGTCGGCTCGAAGTCGACCACCAAGCTCGCGCCCGGCGAGGTCGGCTCGATCCAGACGCCGGGCGGCGGCGGGTACGGCGACCCGCTGGAGCGCGACCCGGCGGCGGTCCGGGAGGACGTCCTCGACGACAAGGTCTCGGTCGAGGCGGCGGCCGAGGCGTACGGCGTCGTGGTCGAGGACGGCCGCGTCGACGAGGCGGCCACCGAGCGGCGACGCGAGGCGATCCGTGAGCGCCGGGAGGCGGACCGGTGAGCGTCCGCATCGGCGTCGACACCGGCGGGACGTTCACCGACGTGGTCCTCTACGACGCCGACGCCGGCCGGACCCACACCGCGAAGACGCCGTCGACCCCGCCCGACTTCGACCGCGGCGTGCTGGCGGGCATCGACGCCGTGCTCGAGCGGACCGGCGTCGACCCCGCGGACGTGGAGTTCCTCTCCCACGGCACGACCGTCGGCACGAACGCGGTGCTGGAGGGCGACCTCCCGTCGCTCGGGCTGCTCACCAACGAGGGGCTGCGGGACGTGCTCGAGATCGGCGACCAGACCCGGCCCGCGCTCTACGACCTCCAGGTCGACAAGCCGCCCCAGCTGATCCCCCGGCGCCACCGGTACGGCGTGCCCGGCCGGATCGACTACGCCGGCGAGGAGGTCGACCCGCTCGACGAGGCGGCGGTCCGCGAGGCCGTCCGGGCGCTCGACGCGGCCGGCGTCGAGTCCATCGTCGTCTCGATGCTGTTCTCCTACCTCGAGGACGCCCACGAGCGCCGCGTCGGCGAGCTCATCGAGGCCGAGGCGCCGGGACTGGAGTACGCGCTCTCCTCGGCGGTCTACCCCGAGAGCCGGGAGTACGACCGGACGGTCACCACGGTCCTCAACGAGGCCGTCAAGCGCCGGACGGGCGACTACTTCGACCGGCTGCGCGAGGGCGTCGCCGACCGCGGCATCGACGCGCCGCTCTACGTGATGCACTCCGGCGGGGGCGTCTTCGGCGTCGACGCGGCGACCCGCTACGCGCTCCGCACGGTGCTCTCGGGCCCGGCGGCGGGTGCCGTGGGCGCCCGGGACGCGGCCGGGGGCGCGGGCTTCGAGTACGCCATCGGCCTGGACATGGGGGGCACCAGCGCCGACGTGAGCCTGGTCGAGGGCGGCGAGCTCGTCCGCGCCACCGAGGGCGAGATCAACGACCTCCCGATCAAGACGCCGCTCATCGACGTCAACACCGTCGGCGCCGGCGGCGGCTCGGTGGCCTGGCTGGACGCCGGCGGCGGGCTCCGGGTGGGGCCGGACTCGGCGGGCGCCGAGCCGGGCCCGATCTGCTACGACCGCGGCGGCGAGCGCCCGACGGTCACCGACGCCCAGGTGCTGCTCGGCCGCATCGACCCGTCGGCCTTCGGCGGCGAGGACGTCGACGGGGCGGTCGAGCGGGCCCGGGCGGCGTTCGGGCGGAAGCTCGCGGACCCGCTGGGCGAGCCGGTCGAGGCGGCCGCGCTGTCGGTGCTCCAGGTGGCGAACGCGCGGATGGCCCGCGAGCTCCGGCGGGTGACCGTCGAGCGCGGCCGGGACCCGGGCGAGTTCGCCCTCGTGGCCTTTGGCGGCGCCGGCCCGCTCCACGCGCCGGCCGTCGCCGACCACGTGGCCCTCGACACGGTGGTCGTTCCCCGGTCCCCGGGGGTGCTCTCGGCCCGCGGGCTGCTGCTCGCCGACGTCCGGATGGACGAGTCGGTCGCCTACCGGGGCGGCGGCCTCGATCCCGATACGATGGAGCGCGAGTTCGAGTCGCTCGAGAGGACTGTCGAGCGCCGCCTCGACGAGGGGGGCTTCGGCGCGGAGGCGGCCGAGCTCCGTCGGACCGTCGACATGCGCTATCGCGGGCAGTCCTACGAGCTCCAGGTCCCGGTCGAGGCCGACCGGCTCGACGCGGCCGCCCTCGAGTCGGTCCGGGAGCGGTTCGACGGACAGCACGCCCGGCTCTACGGCCACGCGATGCCCGAGGAGCCGGTCGAGGTCGTCGCGCTCCGCGTCGCGGGCACCGTCGCGACGCCGGGCCTCGAGGCCGCCTCCGACGGCTCTGCCGACAGGGCGACGGGCGAGCGGGCGGTCTACTTCGAGGACGGCGGGTTCCGGTCGACGCCGGTGCTCGACCGGGACGGGCTGGCCCCCGGCGACGAGTTCACGGGGCCGGCCGTGATCGAGGACGGCGGCAGCACCGCGCTCGTGCCGCCGGGGACGGCCGGGCGGGTCGTCGAGAGCGGCGCGGTCGTGCTCGAACGCTGACCGAACGGGCTCGAAACCGGGGGCGGGCGGCGCAGTCCGCCGCTCGTCTGACGTAGGTTTATGGTCGGCGCTGGGGAACGGTGAACCGCTCCCGTTGGCCCCCTCCAGCGGCTTCTCCCATCCGATCCAACCGCGGGAGCGCGGCGGGCTCTCCTCCTCCCGGCCCGCCGGTTTCCGACCCGATCAGCGGCGGACTCGTCGCGCCAGCTCGGTCACTCCTCGTCGATCTCGTCCGCCTCGTCGGTTCCCGGCTCGTCCGAGGCGCCGCCCCGGCGTCGGGCGAGCCACCGGCGGATCCGGCCTGGGCCGCCGCCGCGTCGGCGCCGGACGACGTAGCCGAGCGCGCCCAGCGGCAGGCCGAAGGCGACCACGTACGGGATGGCGTAGGCGCCCGCGACCGCGATGGCGCGGGCCGTCACGACCACGCCGTTGATGGACTCGAGGAACGCCGCGACCAGGCCGATGTCGTACCACTGATCGGGCACCGGTCGGTCGGGCTCGGGCCGTGGCTCGCGCAGGCGGACGGTGATGGTGGAGAGGGCGACCCGCTCGCGGAGGGCCTGCTGGCGCGCCTCGAGGCGCTCGATCTCGCCCTGGACGTCCGAGAGGCGCTCCTGGACCTCCAGGACCTCCTCGGTGGTGTTCGCGCGCTCGTAGAGCTCGCGGAGCTGGTCGCGCTCGGCCCGGAGGTTGTCGAGGCGGGCCCGGATGTCGACGAGCTGGTCGGTGACGTCGCGGGACTCCCGGTTGGCCTCGAGCAGCTCGCCCTCCGACCGCGCCCGCTCGTAGAGCGCCGTGAAGTTGTCACGGGGCACCCGGAGCACGATGAGGCCGGTCGTCCAGGTCTCGTTGTCGCGTCGGTGCACCTCCTGGCGGGTGTCGCTCACGAAGCCGCCGTAGCCCTCGGTCTCACGGGTCAGGTTCCGCCGGGCGGCCTCGAAGTCCCCGACCTCGACGGCGACCTGCCCGGTCAGGATGAGCTGGCGTTCGGCGAACTGCTCGGCGTCGTAGTCGCCCACCTCGCCGGCGCCGCCGTCCTTCGCGGCGGGCTCGGCGGCGGGCGTGCCGGTCGCCATGGGGGTCGCCTCGGCGGCCGCGGTCGACGGCCTGGAACTCCCCGTCTTGCTCGGCCACCAGATCCGCCCCGGAGTCGCCGCCACCGCCGCCCGCGCCGGTACAGCCCGCCGTGACGGCGAGCGCGGCCAGCAGGAGGGCGATCCAGCGTCGGTTCAGTCGTGTCATGCCCCCGTCTTCAGGCGTCGGTCAAAAAGGGGTTGGCTAGGCTCAAAGCGTGGTTTCACCCATCGACGAGTGCCGGCTCCCGGTCACCGCTCGGCGACCAGCTGACCGGCCGCCTGGAGGTCATCTGGGGTGTTGACGTTCACACAGCGCCCCTCGAACGGCACGGTCTCGACGGTTCGCCCCGCCCCGAGCAGGAGGTCCACCGCGTCGGAGAGCTCGTGCTCGCCGCGGGCGGACGGCCGAACCAGGTGGCAGGCGTGGAACGCCACGGGCGAGAAGACGTAGCAGCCGCGGGTCACGCGGGTCGAGGGCGGGTCGACGGGCTTCTCGACGACGCCCTCCAGCGTGCCGTCGTCGTCGAACCGGAGCACGCCGGTGGCCGCCGCCTCGTCCGTGGACACCTCGTCGACGAGCAGGGTCGCGTCCGCGTCGGCCGCGCGGTGTCGCTCGACCAGCCGCGTGGGGGCGGCCGCGAACACGTTGTCGCCGTTCAGGAGCACGAAGTCGTCGTCGACGTGGGGTTCGGCCCGGCGCACGGCGTCGGCGAGGCCGACGGGCTCGGGCTGTTCGACGTACTCGATCGGCACGCCCTCGTAGGCGTCGCCGAAGCGCTCGACGATCGCGTCGCCCCGGTGGCCGATCACGACCACGAGCGACGAGACGCCGAGCTCCAGCAGGGTGTCGAAGGCGTAGGCGAGGAGGGGTCGGCCGCGCAGCTCGACGAGCCCTTTGGGCCGGCCGTCGGTGAGTGGCCGGAGGCGCGTACCCTCGCCGGCGGCCGGGACGACGCCGTCCATGACCCGATCCCCGCCGCCGGCCCCCAAGAAACCTCCCACTCCGGCCGCCGGGCCTGCCGGAGGAGCCACGCTTTAGGTACCGCTGGCCGTCGGCCAGTACGAGATGCACGTCACCGTACTCGGCGCGGGCACGATGGGCCACGGCATCGCCCAGGTCAGCGCCATGGCCGGCCACGAGGTGACCCTCAGGGACATCGAGGAGGAGCTCGTGGCGTCCGGCGTCGAAGGCATCCGCGAGAACCTCCAGGGCGGCGTCGACCGCGGGAAGGTCACCCCCGAGGAGCGCGACGCGGCGCTCGAGCGCATCGACGGGACGACCGACCTCGCGGCCGCCGTGAGCGGCGCAGGACCTGGTCGTCGAGGCCGTCCCCGAGGACCTCGACCTCAAGCGGGAGGTGTTCGCGGACGTCGAGGCCCACGCGCCGGCCGACGCGCTGCTGGCCTCGAACACCTCGGCGCTCTCCGTGACGGCGATCGCCGCCGAGCTGGCCCAGCCGGGCCGCTTCATCGGGCTGCACTTCTTCAATCCGGTCCACCTCATGGGGCTGGTCGAGGTCGTCGTGGGCGAGCGGACGGACGAGCGGACGCTCGAGGCCGCCCAGGAGTACGTCGAGAGCATCGACAAGGCGCCCATCACCGTCCAGGACACCCCCGGCTTCGCGACCTCGCGGCTCGGCGTCGCCATCGGCGTCGAGGCGATGCGGATGGTCCAGGAGGGCGTTGCCGGCCCCCGGGACATCGACCGCGCGATGGAGCTCGGCTACAACCACCCGATGGGGCCGATCGAGCTCGGCGACGTCGTCGGGCTGGACGTCCGCCTGGACATCCTCGAGCACCTCACCGAGGAGCTCGGCGAGCGGTTCCGGCCGCCGCCGATCCTCCGGCGGAAGGTGCGAGCCGGCAAGACGGGCAAGAAGGCGGGCGAGGGCTTCTACGTCTGGGAGGACGGCGAGGTCGTCGGCGTCAGCGGGAGCGAGGGCCCGTGAGCGACCCCGAGGCGGTCGCGGCCGACGCCGAGCTGGTGGCCGTCGACGTGGACGGTCACGCGGCGGGCGTGACCACGGTCGTCATCGACCGGCCGGAGAAGCGCAACGCGCTGAACGGACAGCTCCGCGAGGAGCTCATCGCGGTCCTGGGCGCGGTCGAGGCCTCGTCGGCCCGGGCCGTCGTGCTCACGGGCTCAGAGGACGCGGGGGCGTTCGTCGCCGGCGCCGACGTCGGCGAGCTCCGCGAGCGGGACGCCGAGACCCAGCGCGCGCACATGGAGTTCCCGCGGGTGTACGAGACCGTCGAGGCGCTCCGCCAGCCGGTCATCGCGCGGCTGAACGGCCACGCGCTCGGCGGCGGCTGCGAGCTGGCGCTGGCCTGTGACGTCCGGATCGCCCGCGAGGACGCCAAGTTCGGCCAGCCGGAGATCTCGCTCGGGCTCATCCCCGGCGGCGGCGCCACCCAGCGGCTCCCGCGGCTGGTCGGCGTGGACAAAGCGATGGAGCTCGTGCTCTCGGGCGCACTGGTCGACGGCGCCGAGGCCGCCGAGATCGGCCTCGTCACCGACGCCGTGCCGGCCGAGGAGCTCGACGAGCGGACCTACGGCCTCGCCGAATCGATGGCGGCGCACAGCCCGACGGCGCTCGACTACGCCAAGCGGGCCGTCCGCTCGGCGGAGACCCACACCCTCGACGACGGCATCGCCAACGAGCGCGAGCTGTTCGTCGAGCTGTTCGCCGAGGGCGTGAAGGACGAGGGCATCGACGCGTTCCTCGAGGACCGCGAGCCCGACTGGCGGCCGTCCTGACCAGGGCCGGGGGATTCCCTCTAGCTGCGGTCGGCTGTCGGCCCCGCGCCGCCGGGGCTTATCATTCGGCCGGCCGTAGCGGCCCTCATGGGCAATTCCGCCGTCCGGGTCGGGGTCCTGAGCCTCCACAAGAGCAAGGAGACCAAGGCCATCCTCAACGCCGTGGAGTCGCTCGGTCACCGGCCGGAGTGGCTCCGCGAGGAGAACACCGTCGTCGACTTCGAGGGCGGCCGGGCCGCGATGGAGCCCGAGGTGGACGTCATCGCGAACCGGCTCCTGCTGACCAACACCGAGCAGCCCGCCGAGGCGCTCGGCATCGCCTACACGCTGGACCGGCTCCGGCCGATGCTCAATCGGCCATCGGCCACCGCGAGAGCCTCGCACAAGCTCGCAACGGCGGCGTCGCTCACGGCCGCGTCGCTCCCCTTCCCCCGGACCGTGCTCGCGTTGTCGGGCGAGCAGCTCAACCGGCTCCGGGACTCGTTCGGTGACGAGGCGGTCTACAAGACCGCCATCGGCACGCACGGCGGCGGGGTCTGGCGGGTCGGGCGGGGCGACATGCTCGCGCCGATGGTCGGGAACCGCCGGGCGCTGCTGCAGGCGCTGGTGACCACCGACGGGGACCCCCGAGACCTCCGGGTGTACGTGGTCGGCGACCGGGTCGTCGGGGCCATGTACCGCTACGCGGCCGATGGGGACTGGCGGACCAACGTGGCCCGCGGCGGGTCGGTGCAGGACGCGACCGAGGACCTCGACGCCGAGGTCGACGACCTGGCGCGCTCGGCGGCGCGGGCCGTGGGCCTCGACTACGCCGGCGTCGACCTGATCGAGGCCGAGGCGGGCTGGCAGGTCCTCGAGGTCAACCCGACCGCGGGGTTCCGGGGGCTCTACGAGGCGACCGGCCGGAGCCCGGCGCCCCACATCGCGGCGCAGGCGATCGAGACCGCCGGCGGGAGCGTCGACGCCGATCGCGTCCGCGAGCTCTCCGCCACGCTCGATGACTCCACGCCGTCGTGTACGCCGTACCCGGAGCCCACGAGCTACGACGAACCCGTCACCATCGGGTTCACCGAGCGGGTGGTCGTCACCGGAACCAGCGGCACGCGGACGGTCGTGGCCCAGGCCGACACCGGCGCCGCCCGGACGAGCGTCGACCTCCGGCTCGCCGCGGAGATCGGCGCGGGGCCCATCCACTCGGATTCGCGGGACAGCTCGGCGGCGACCGAGGCGGAGCGGTCGCGGCCCGTGGTCGACCTCGTGCTGGGCATCGGCGGCCGCCAGCACACCGTCGCCGCGAACATCGAGGACCGGGACCAGCGCTCGCACCCGTTGCTGCTCGGTCGGGACGTCCTCAAGCACTACCGGCTCGACGTGAGTCAGCGGGTGGAGGCGGCGCGAGCCGAGGTAGCTGACGGCGACGAGGAGTAGACGGCCTCAGCGGCGACCACGGAGCTCACAGATCCGGGACCGGTAGACGGGCAGCCGGGCGAGGTACCAGCCCGGGAAGCCGACCGCGCCGTAACCCCCCGCGATCGTGGCACGAACTGACATGCGAGCCGCGTCATCGGCCGGGACCAACACTTCCGCCGTCGGTTTCGACCCCCGCTAGTCGACACGATGCTTGAGCACGACGCCGTCGGTCTCGCCGCGCATCACGACCTCGCCGTCCGGCGTCGTGCACGCGAAGCTCGCCGCGAGGTCGTAGCGGTCCTCGCGCTCCTCGAGCGAGTCGACCGTCAGCTCGCAGGTGATCTCCCGACCGGTGTAGGCCGGCCGCGGGAACTCGAACTGCATCGTGCGGGCGAGGTAGTCGATGTCGCCGCCGATCTTGGTCGGCAGCGTCGCCGTCAGCAGGCCGTGGACCAGCACCGTCCCGTCGCTGTCGGCGACGAGGTGGTGATAGCCCTCGTCGTGGGAGAGGTCGGCGAACCGCTCGACGTCCTCGCGGGTGAACGTCCGCGAGTAGGACCGTTCGGCCCCGGGTTCGATCTCCGCCAGGTCGACCATGGCCCCGGTACAGCCGTCGGGCCCAAGACGGTTCGCCCCGGCGTCGGCCTGGCCGGCGAGCGAACCGTTTTGTGCGCCCCCGCCGAGGCACGCCCATGCCGGAGGCCTACGTCCTCGGGGCCGGCCAGTCCCCGTTTGGCTCGTACCCGGAGGAGACCTACCTCTCGCTGTTCGAGACCGCCTACGAGCGCGCGCTCGGGAGCGTCGAGGGCGAGCTCGACCCCGACCGCATCGGCTCGGCGCACCTCGGGAACCTCGGCGTCGGCGGCCGACAGATCGGGCTCTCGGGCCCGGCCGTGACGGAGTACGTCGGGCTCGGCGGCCTGCCGACGACCCGGATCGAGAACGCCTGTGCGGCGAGCGGCTACGCCTTCAGCGACGCCGTCAGCGCCGTCCGGAGCGGGGAGGTCGACGTCGCGCTCGCGGGCGGCTACGAGGTGATGACCGACACGGGCGCCGACCAGACGCGGTGGTGGCTCGGCGTCAGCGGCGAGACGGCCTGGGAGCGCATGGCGGGCACGACGTTCGCCGGCGTCTACGCCCAGATGGCCAGCGCGCACATGGCCGAGCACGGGACGCCCGCGGAGGCGCTCGCCCGCGTGGCGGTGAAGAACCACGCCAACGGCGCCGAGAACCCCAACGCCCACCTTGGGTTCACCTGCACGCTCGAGGACGCGATGAGCGCGCCCGCGGTCGCCGACCCGCTGAACCTCTATCACTGCTGTCCGACGACCGACGGCGCGAGCGCGGCGCTGGTGGCCAGCGGCTCGGTCGTCGAGGAGCTCGGCGCGACGCCGGTCCGGGTCGCCGGCTCGGGCACCGCGAGCGGCCGGGTGGGCCTCTTCCAGCGCGAGACGCTGACGGCCATCCCCGCGAGCCGGACGGCCGCCGAACGGGCCTACGACGACGCCGGCGTCGGCCCCGACGACGTCGACTTCGCGGAGGTCCACGACTGCTTCGCCATCGCCGAGCTGCTCGCCTACGAGGACCTCGGCTTCTGCGCGCCGGGCGAGGCCGCCGACCTGCTCGAGGACGGCTACACGGACCGGGACGGCCCGCTCCCGGTGAACACCTCGGGCGGGCTCAAGTCGAAGGGCCACCCCATCGGCGCCACGGGCACCGGGCAGATCGTCGAGGCGTTCGAGCAGCTCCGGGGCGAGGCGCACGTCCAGGTCGACGGCCCGCGCTACGGGCTGACCCACAACGTCGGGGGCAGCGGCGGGGGCGTGGCCGTCCACGTCCTCGAGCGGGAGGGGGCCGCATGAGCCGCGGGATCGACGCCGCCGGCGTCTACGTCCCCCGGGCGCGGCTCCCGACCGACGAGCAGCGCGCCGTCTGGGATTCGGTCCGGGCGCCGGGCATCGAGGCGGTCGCGATCCCCGGGGCCGACGAGGACGCGCTGACGATGGCCGTCGCGGCCGCCGAGCGCGCGCTCGCGGCCTGGGACGGCGAACCGGGGACCATCGAGACGGCCGGGCTGGCCACGACCACGCCGCCGTCGGCCGAGGGGGCGCTCGCGGGCCGGCTCGCGGCCGCGCTCGGGCTCGCCGAGGGCGTCGCGACGGCCGATCTCGGCGGCGATCTGCTTGCGGGGGCCGCCGCGCTCGACCGGGCGCTGGACGCGGACGGGCCGGCGCTGATTGCGGTCGCCGACGCCCCGCCGGGCGATCCGGGTGCCGAGGGTCAACGGGCCGGCGCCGGGGCGGCCGCGTTCGTAGTAGACGACGACGCGGCGGTGCCGATGGTCGGGTGGGCGTGGCACTCGGCGGAGTACCCCGGGGTCCGCTTCCGGGCGACCGACGGCGAGCTGTCCGGCCTCGGGGTCCGGACCTACGAGCGGGCCGCGGCCCGCGAGAGCGTCTCGGCGGCTCTGGACCGGATCGACGGCGAGCCGGCGGAGGTCGCGGCCGCGGCGCTTCACCAGCCACACGCCGGCGCGCCCCACCGACTCGGGGCCGCCCTGGGGCTCGACGACGGCGTCGTCGCGGCGGGGGTCGTCGCCGACCGGATCGGCGACGCGGGCGCCGCCGGCGTCCCCGTCGGCCTCTGTGCGGCGCTCGACGGCCGTGCGGCCGACGATCGGACGCTGGCCGGGTTCGCGGGTAGCGAGGGCGGCGCCGCGGCGTTCGTCCTCGAGGGCGGAATCGACGTCGGCGGCATCGCGGATCTCGACGACGGCGTCGAGGTGGACTATCCGGCGGCGATGCGCCTACGCGGGGAGCTCGGCGACGCCGCGGTGGCCGGCGGCGGCGCGTACGTGAGCCTGCCGACGTGGCGCCGGACGCTCGCCCAGCGCTACCGGCTCGAGGCGGGCCGCTGTCCCGAGTGCGACGCGGTGGCGTTCCCGCCGGAGGGCGCCTGCCCCGACTGCGGCGAGCGGGTCGACCACGAGGCCGTCTCGCTGGCCCCCGAGGGCACCCTGGTGGCGCTCACCGTCATCGGCGAAGGCGCCGCACCACCGGAGTTCGCCGAGCTCCAGCGCCGGTCGGGGCCGTTCGCCACCGGGATCGTCGAGTGCCCGGCCGAGGGCGGCGGCGCCGCCCGGCTGCCGGCGATGCTCACGGACTGCGACCCGGCGGACGTGGCGGTGGGTGACCCCGTGCGGGCGACCTTCCGGCGGCTCTACGAGCAGGAGGGGGTCGCCCGCTACGGCCGGAAGTTCGTGCCGGACCGGGGGTGAGGCCACAACCTTTTATAACGGCTCGGGTGGGGTTGATTACCAATGGTGGGCCAGGTCGTCGCGGTGGCGAGCGGCAAGGGAGGCGTGGGTAAGACCACGACCGTCGTCAACCTCGGGGTCGTCCTGCGCCGGGCCGAGCACTCGGTCGTGCTGGTCGACGCCGACCTCGGGATGGCGAACCTCGGGCCGATGCTCGGGATCAGCGGCGAACCGACGCTCCACGACGTCCTCGCGGGCACGGCGTCGCTCGAGGAGGCGCTCGTCGAGGAGGCGCCGGGCTTCGCGGTGCTCCCCGGCAGCGATTCGCTGACCGACTACCCGTCGGCGGACCCCCGGAACCTCGGCGACGTGCTCGAATCGCTGGCCGAGGAGTTCGACTTCGTGCTGGTCGACACCGGCGCGGGCATGAGCCACGAGGACGTCCTCCCGCTCGGGCTGGCCGACCGGGTCGTGCTGGTGGCCTCGCCGGACCCGGCGGCGATCGGTGACACCCGGAAGACGGCCGAGCTGGCGGGCCTCGCCCGCGGGGACATCGCGGGGCTGGTGGTGACGAAGGCCGACGAGGGCACCGACGCGGCCGAGGTGGCGGCCCAGGTCGGGGTCGACCTCCTCGGGGTCATCCCGTACGACGTGACCGTTCGGAAGAGTACGGCGTCGGGCCGGCCGCTCGAGGCCGTCGATACGGAGACCCCGGCCGCGGTGGCGTACCGGGCGCTGGCGGACACGCTCGTGGACGGCTCCGCCGACCCGCTCCGTGGCTCGCCGTCGGCCGAGGAGCTCGGGGCCGGGTCGGCGGACGCGCCCTCGCCGGAGCCGGAGCCCGAGGTCGACACCGCGCCCGGAGCCGAACAGGCCGACGAGGCCACGACGTCGACGGCACCCGAAGCGCCGGTCGAACCGGGCGAGGAGCCCGAGGTCGAACCCCCGGACCCGGCCACGCCGGCGGCACCCGAAGGCGAGGAAGCGGCCGAACCGACGGCCGCAACCCCTGACGACGGGCCCGAACCGGCATCGGCCGATGAGCCGGGTGACGATGCCGAGGAATCGGCCGACGACGTGGACGAGCCTCGGGCGGAGGAACGGGATGACGACATGACGGCGGCCGATGCCGCCGAGCCGGCGGACGCGAACGACGAGGAGGACGCGGGTGATACCGAAGCGGAGGAAGAGGAGGACCCGCTCGCCGAGTTCGAGGACGACGAACCCACGTCGAAGGGCGGCGTCCTCTCCCGGTTCGGTCGGCTGTTCAGGTAGCGCCGCTCGGCGTGGATCGACGGTCCGAGACGGTCGCCAGCGATCGCCTAGTCGTCGCCGTCGCCGCCACCGCCGGCCGGCCCGCCGGGGCCACCGAACACCGAGGAGAGGCGGTCGCGGAACTCCTCGAAGCCCTCGAGGTCCTCCTCGAGCGCCTGGACGTCGTTCCGGAGGTTCCGCCGGAGGGTGTTCAGCTCGTCGCGGAGCTCCTCGACCCGGCCGTCGATGTCCCCCACCCGGTCGTCGACCCGGTCCACGTCCGCGGAGACGCCGCCGAGGCGCGCCTCGAGGTCGGCCGCCCGCTCGTCGACGCCGGTGATGTCGTCCTCGACGTCCTCGAGGCGGTCGCTCAGGTGCTCCGACCGGCGCTGCACCGATTCGACGTCGGAGTCGACCGAATCGACGCGGTCGTCGACGGCCTCGAGCCGGTCGATCGCGTCGTCGACGCGGTCGTCGCTGGCGCGCACCTCGCGCTCGAGCCCCTCGACGTCGTCGCGGAGCCCCGTGATGACCTGTTCGGCGGTGCCCTCCTCGTCGATGAACGCCTCCAGCGCGTCCGTGTAGGCCTCGAGGTCGCTGACGCGCTGTTGGAGGTGGCTCACGCGGGCGTCGACCGTGCTCTCGGTGTCGAGCAGCTCGTCGCGGAGCAGCCGGCGGTCCTCGGGGTCGATGTCGCCCTCCCGGAGCTCCTTGATGAGCACGCGGACGACGCCGCCCGTGAGGGGCACCCGGATCTCCCGGTCCTCCCCCGCGTCCGCCACGGGCGCGGCCGGCTCGGGTTCGTGCTCGGCCTCCTCGTCGGGCCCGTCCGCCGACACCTCGGTCACGATCGGCTCCGGCTCGTCGTCGGGTTCGGGGGTCGCTGGCTCGGGTTCGTCCGCGGGGTCGGCGGCGGGCGGTTCGGCCTCCTCGGCCGGCTCGGTGGCCTCCGCTTCCGGCTCCCCGACCGAGCCGGCGGCCTCCGCGGCGGCCGCGATCTCCTCCTCGAGGCCGGGCAGGTCCGCCTCCCCGGAGACGAAGTCCCGGACGGCGTCCGAGCGGTCCTTGTCGATGACGTCGTCGAGGCTGTCGGCCCCCGTGTCGACGAAGCCGAGCGACGGCTCGGTCAGCAGCGCGTCGATCTCTCCCTCAGGGTAGTCGCGGATGCCGTAGATGGTCGTGTACGCCTCCTCCGGCTCGAGGTCACGTTCGAACGCGACGTCGCCGCCCTCGACCGACCAGTGCTCGGCGCCGTAGTCGGGGTGGAAGCCGACGTCGTCCATCGGGATGGCCGCGGGGACCTGGTCGACGACCTGGACCCGGACGACCTCGTCGCGTTCGGAGGCCAGCTCGATCACCACCGCCAGGGTCTGGAACTGCTCGGTGTCGACCGTCTTCCGCAGCGTGATGCCGTCCGCTGAGACGGTGACGGCGTCGGGGTCGGCGTCACTCATGGGCGTACGTCTCGCGAGAGTCGTATAAAGGTACGCGTGAGCCCCCCGCGGCCGCCGGGTTTGGGGAACCACGGGAGGCTGGGCCGATGGGCGACAGAGCTACCCCGGCGACGGGCTTCGAGGCGCCATGGAGTACTTCGTCACGGGCGGCACCGGCTTCCTCGGCGGCGCCCTCGTCGACCAGCTGGCCGCCGAGGGCCACGACGTCGTCGCGCTCGCCCGGACGCCCGCCGCGGCCGACCTTTCCGATGGGGTGCGCGTCGTCGAGGGTGACATCGCCGAGAAGGCCACGATGCGCGAGGCGATGGCCGGGGTCGACGGCGTCTACCACGTCGCCGGCTGGTACCAGGTCGGGAACCCCGACCCGGCGACCGCCGAGCGGGTCAACGTCGAGGGCACGCGGAACGTGCTCGAGCTCGTCGACGAGCTCGACATTCCCGAAGGCCGTCTACACCAGCACGGTCGCGGTCTTCTCCGATACCGACGGCGAACTGCCGGACGAGCGCTATCGGTACGACGGCCCGCACCTCACCGTCTACGACCGGACCAAGTGGCGGGCCCACTACGAGGTGGCCGCGCCGATGGCCGAGGCGGGGGTGCCGGTCGTCACGGTCCAACCGGGGCTGATCTACGGCCCCGGCGACCGGGGTCCGGGCTGGACGCTCTGGGAGTCCTACCTCACCGGGAACCTGCCCGCGATCCCGAGCCGTGGGGGCTACTGCTGGGGCCACGTCGAGGACACCGCGCGGGCCCACCGGCGGGCCATGGAGCGGGGAACCCCGGGGGAGGATTACATCATCTGCGGCGAGCCCTACGAGCTGCCCGAGGTGATGGCGATCGCCGAGGAGCTCACGGGCATCACGGCGCCCCGGACGGTCCCGCCGGCGGTGTTCGGGGCGCTCTCGCGGGTCGCGAGCGTCGTCGAGCGCGTGACGACCCCGCCGTCGACGTTCCGCTCGGAGACGCTGCGGGTGCTGGCGGGCGCCACCTACTTCGGCGACAACACGAAGGCCGAGCGTGAGCTCGGCCTCGAGCACCGACCGTTCGAGGCGGGCCTCGAGGAGACGCTGGCGGCGGCCCGCGAGCGGCTCGGCGTCTGAGGCCCCCGCGGCGAGAAGGGTTTTGTCGGCCGGGCGAGGAGCTACCGACATGGAGCACCCCGCGACGGTCCAGGGCGTCGGCCTCACCGTCGACGACGAGGCCCTCAGCACCCCCGTCGTCGTCCTGTCGGCCCGCGACGCCTACCTCCCGATCTACGTCACCACCGACCAGGCCCGGGCCATCCACCTGGCGCGCACGGGCACGCCCGCCGAGCGACCGCTGACCCACGACCTCCTGCTCGAGATGGTGACGGACTTCGGCGGCGCCGTCGACCGGGTCCGGATCGACGACCTCGCCGACGGGACGTTCTACGCCAAGGTCGACGCCGAGCGCTACGAGGACGGCGAGCGCGAGGCGTACGTCTTCGACGCCCGCCCGAGCGACGGCATCGCGATCGCGGTCCGCGCCGACTGCCCGATCGTCGTCACCGACGAGGTGCTCGACGCCGCGGGCCAGCCCCCCGAGGCGTTCGAGATCGACCAGTACGGTGGGCCGGGGCCCCGCGAGGAGTAGCCCGCCAGGGGTCAGGCCCCGGCGTCGAGCAGCGGATGGCCGGCGAGGGCGCCGTCCTCCAGGCCGACGAGCTCGGCCGTCGCGGCCGCGTCGAAGCGGAGCGGACGGCGCCACCACGGGCCCGCCCCGGAGTCGGCCGACAGCTCGGTCACGATCCGGTTCGGCGACACGCCCGCGTCGGGCGCCGACAGTGGGACCGCCCGGTCGAGGAGCCCGGACCCCTCGGGGTCGCCCTCGAGCAGCACCGCGGCGTCGAACGGGTCGCGCTTGACGTGGGCGTTGGTGGCGAAGGCGGCCTGCTCGGCCGGCGGGAGCTCGGGGTAGGCCTCGCCGGGAATCGGGTCGCGGGCGAGCACGAACCGGCCGACGAGATACGCGCCCCAGCCGTCGACGAGCCAGGGCTCGCGGGCCCCCTCGCCCGCCGGGTCCAGCGTCGCGTAGAAGTAGACCCGGTCGCCGGCGTCGAGGTCGAGCAGCGGCCGGGCCTTCACCCCGTACGGGTCGCCGTAGGTGTAGGCATCGCCGGGGCCGAACCCCGCGAACTCGGGGTCGAAGTGCGTCGGCGTGTCGCGGAGCGCCTCGGGGATGTCGATCGACAACGGGAGCTCGCCGTAGGTCGGCACCGGCTCCCGCGTCGGCGCGTCCTCGGGGATCGGGACGAACTCGAAGGACCCGTCCGGGTAGATCGGCCCGCGGAAGCCCGGCTCGTTGGTGTTCGCGCCGACGTTGACGGCGACCGCCCGGGGGCGCTCGGCCTCAGCCATCCGGGGCGATCGCCTCGAGCGTGCGCCAGACCCGGTCGGCGTCGGGCGTGCCGGCCGGGACGACCAGGGGCTCGTCCAGGCTCGCGCGGTCGCCGAGCGCCAGGAACCGGTCGCGGGCGGTCTCGGGCGTCCCGGCGATGCCGAGCGCGTCGACCATCGCCTCCGTCACCGCCCGGGTGGCCCGGTCGCGTTCGCCCTCGGCCCATCGCTCGGCGATCGTCGCCGCCTCGTCGGGGAATCGAGTCGCGACGGCACGCCGGTAGCCCGCGCCCGAGCCCACGTAGTAGGCGAGGTGCGCCCTGACCTGCTCACGGGCCGTCGCCTCGTCCGCCGCGACGGCGGTCGGCACGTACGGCGCCACGCGGATATCGTCCGGGTCGCGGCCGGCGCCACGGGCGGCCTCGGCGACGGTCTCGAACGCCGCGTCGAGGTCGTCGAGCGGGAGGTTATGCGGGAGCCAGCCGTCGAACACCCGACCGGTCGCCCGGCGGTTGGCGGGCCCCAACGCCGCGTTGTACAGGCCGACGTCCGCGTCGAGGGGCGGCACGTGGCCCACCGAGAGCACCTCGCCGTCATAGGAGACGGGCTCGTCGCCCCCGAGCACCCGCCGGACGATGGCGGCGGTCTCGTGACTCCGGCGGACGGGGCGGTCGAACGCCAGGCCGTGCAGGCCCTCGATCGCCCGCTCGGTGCTCGCGCCGAGGCCCAGGTGGACGCGGCCGCCGCCGGCGTCGGCGAGGGTCGCTGCGGCCATCGCGAGCGCCGCCGGTGTTCGGGAGTAGACGTTGACGATGGCGGTACCCAGCCCGAGCCGATCGGTGGCCGCGGCGACCCGCGCGAGCGTGACGAACGCGTCGACGCCCCAGAGCTCGCCGGCCCAGACCGAGCTGTAGCCGAGCGCCTCGGCGCGTTCGGCGAGCTCGACCGGGTCGACCGGGCCCTGGGGCAGCCGGAAGCCGATGTCCATGGGTGCGCACGGACGCGACGGCCCCTGAACCCATCGACGTCCCGTGTGGGTCGGTGACACGGAACACGGCCGGTGGGGCATCGACGGCATTTAACCTCCTGGCGGGCGTGGCCGGCGCATGGCCGACGCGGTGAACCCGTTCGAGAGCCTCCAGGAGCAGATCGACGACGCCGCCGCCTTCCTCGACGTGGCGGCCGACGTCATCGACCGCCTCAAGCAGCCCGAGCGGGTGCTCGAGACGAACCTCGGCGTGGAGCTGGACGACGGCTCCATCGAGGTGGTGCGCGCCTATCGCTCGCAGTACAACGGCGAGCGCGGCCCGTACAAGGGCGGCATCCGGTACCACCCGGGCGTCACCCGTGACGAGGTCAAGGCGCTCTCGGGCTGGATGGTCTACAAGTGCGCCGTCGTCGACATCCCGTTCGGCGGCGGGAAGGGCGGGATCGCCATCGACCCCGCCGACTACTCGACGGCCGAGCTCGAGCGGCTCACGCGGTCGTTCGCGACGGAGCTCCGGCCGATCATCGGCGAGGACCGCGACATCCCCGCGCCGGACGTCAACACCGGCCAGCGGGAGATGAACTGGATCAAGGACACCTACGAGACGCTCGAGAACACGACCGCGCCCGGGGTCATCACGGGCAAGGCGATCGACTCCGGCGGCTCGGCGGGCCGGGTCGAGGCCACCGGGCGGTCGGTGATGCTCGCCGCGCGCGAGGTGTTCGACTACCTCGATCGTGACCTCGACGGCGCGACCCTCGCGGTCCAGGGCTACGGCAACGCGGGCTCGGTCGCGGCGAAGCTGATCGAGGACCTCGGCGCCAATGTCGTCGCCGTCAGCGACTCCTCGGGGGCCGCCTACGACCCCGACGGGTTCGACGCCCGCGGCGTGAAGGAGTACAAGCGCCAGACCGGCTCGGTCGTGGGATACGAGGGCACGGAGACGCTGACGAACGAGGAGCTGCTGACGCTGGACGTCGACCTGCTCGTGCCGGCGGCCCTCGAGAACGCCATCGACGGCGACCTCGCGGCCGACGTGCAGGCCGACGTGATCGTCGAGGCGGCCAACGGGCCGCTGACGCCCCGGGCCGACGACGTGCTCACCGAGGGCGACGTCACGGTCGTACCGGACGTGCTCGCCAACGCCGGCGGCGTCACCGTCTCGTACTTCGAGTGGGTCCAGAACCGCCAGCGGTTCTACTGGACCGAGGAGCGGGTCAACGACGAGCTCGAGCGCGTCATCACGACGGCGTTCGACGACCTCGTCGAGGCCCACGAGACGAACGACACGCCGAACCTGCGCACGGCGGCCTACGTGGTCGCCATCCGACGGGTCGCCGAGGCGTACGGCCAGGCCGGCAACTGGCCCTGAGCCGCTCGTCGGCCGGGTCAGCCCGCCCGGACGCGTAGCTTTAGGGCCCCCCGGCGGGGACGGACGCTATGGAGTTCTCGTACCCGTGGCGGTTCTCGGGCCGCCGGTCCGCCACGATGGCGACCGGGGGCATGGTGGCGACGAGTCAGCCGCTGGCCGCGCGGGCCGGCCTCCGGGCCCTCGAGGACGGCGGCACCGCGGCTGACGCGGCGGTGACGGCGGCCGCCGTCCTGAACGTGGTCGAGCCGCACATGACCGGCATCGGCGGCGACATGTTCGCGCTCGTCCACGGCGACGGCGACGTCGTCGGGCTGAACGGCTCGGGCGCGGCGCCGGCGGCCGCCGACCTCTCCGAGTACCGGCGGCGGACCGACGCGACCGACGGCGACGGCGAGCCGACGATGCCCGCCGACGGCGGCCTCCCGGTCACCGTCCCGGGCGCGCTCGACGGCTGGCAGCGCCTCCTCGACCGGTACGGCACGTTCGACCTCGCGGAGGCGCTCGAGCCGGCCATCCGCTACGCCCGCGAGGGCTTCCCGGTGACCGAGCTCGTGGCGGCCCAGTGGACCCGATCGGCGGACCGGCTTCGGGGCCACGAGGGCGCGGCGGAGACGTTCCTTCCGGGCGGCGCGGCGCCCGACCCCGGCGACCGGTTCCGGAACCCGGCGTTCGCGGACACCCTCGAGGCGCTCGCGGCCGATGGCCCGGAGCTGCTCTACGGCGGCGAGCTCGGCGAGGCCGTGGTCGAGACGGTCCGGGCGGCCGGCGGCACGCTGGCGCTCTCGGACCTCGAGGCCCACGCGGGCGAGTGGACCGAGCCGATCGCGACCACCTACCGCGGCGTCGAGGTGCTCGAGCACCCGCCGAACGGCCAGGGCGCGGTCGCCCTGGAGGCGATGAACCTCGCGGCGCAGTTCGAGCTGGCCGACGACCCCGGGGACGTCGACCGGCTCCACCGGCTGATCGAGGCGGTCAAGCTGGCGTTCGCCGACGGCTACGAACACATCACGGACCCCGACGTGGTCGACGTCCCGATCGACACCATCCTCGACGAGGGGTACGCCGCCGAGCGGGCCGGCGAGATCGGCCCGACGGCCGGCAGCTACGTCGCGAAGGCCGGCGGGGGCCACGACACGGCCTATCTGACGGCCGTCGACGGCGACGGCACCGCGGTCTCGTTCATCAACAGCCTCTACATGGGCTTCGGGAGCGCGATCGCCACCGACGGCTTCGCGCTCCAGAACCGTGGCCACTCGTTCAGCCTCCATCCCGACCACGCCAACCGGCTGGCGCCCGGGCAAACGCCCGTTCCACACGATCATCCCGGCGATGCTCAGAGAGGACGGCGAGTTCCGCGCCTCGTGGGGCGTGATGGGCGGCTCGATGCAGCCCCAGGGCCACCTCCAGGTCGTCGCCTCGTTGGTCGACTCCGGGCTGAACCCCCAGGCCGCCATCGACGCGCCCCGGTTCCGGTGGCTCGACGGCACGCGGGTCGCCCTGGAGACCGGTCGGCTGCCCGACGGGGCGGCGGACGCGCTGCGCGAGCGCGGCCACGACGTCGTGACCGAGGCCGAGTTCGAGGGCCACTTCGGCGGCGGTCAGTTCATCTACCGGGCGCCGGACGGAACGCTCATCGGCGGCTCGGATCCCCGGCGTGACGGCCTCGCCGTGGGCTACTGAGCCAGCCCGAACAGTCGACCTAGTTCTCGAGGGCGTCGACCGCGCCGACGACCCGCTGGAGCAGCTTCTGCTCGGCCCGCCGGAGGTTCTTCGAGACGGCGGTCTTCGAGATGCCGAACTCGTCGGCCAGCTCGCCGAGGTCGGTCTCCTTCGGCCGAGCGAAGTAGCCGCCGTCGACGGCGGCGACCAGCGTCCGGCGTTCGACGTCGGAGAGCTCCCGGCAGCCCTCGAGAAGCGATCGTGCCGCGGGGGCGTTGCTCACCAGGTCGTAGTAGTCGTCCAGCTCGACCGTCTCGTCGCGGACCACGTTGTAGTCGTTGTGCTGGTCGAGGGCGTTCAGGGTCTCCGAGGCGACCGCCTCGGTGTCGAAGCCCAGCCGCCAGAGCTCGCTACCGTTCTGGATGTCGAACGGCCCGGTGATGTAGCCGCCGTGTTCGCGGATCGCGTGCATGGCGTCGGTCTCGCCGATGCGCGTGCGCAGGACGGCGCGGGGGCCCGTCCGCGAGAGCAGCCGGAAGCTCTGCATGTGATCGTGGTCGGCGAGCGCGTGCAGGCCGTTTTCGAGGGCGCCACGGTCCGAGCCCGTGGCCAGGATACGCGTCTCGAGCTCCCGGTCGGCCGGGTTGAAGTCCCACTGCTTGGCGAAGAAGGAGATGTCGTAGCCGTCGGACACGTCGATGTAGGGGCAGTCGTACTGCACCATGTCGACGGTCAGGGTCTGCATCGTGCCAAGCAATGACATCATCGATGATAACCGTTGTGTTGGCCCCAACCGGCTGTTCCGGGCGGCCTGGGCGCCCGCCGTTCACATGTTAACCACGCGATACTCGGACGGCGGCGACCGAACTTCCGGGCATGCGAACGGAACTGGTCGTCACGGAGTTCCTCGACCGGGCCCGGAAGTACTACGGCGACCACGAGGCCGTCGTCGCGACGACGGGCGAGCGGTTCACCTACGACGAGGTCGGCGCGCGGGCCGACGGGCTCTCGGCGTTCCTGCAGTCCCAGGGGGTCGAGAAGGGCGACCGGGTCGCGGTGCTGGACCCGAACACCCACTACCACCTCGAGTCGCTGTTCGGGATCATGCAGCTCGGCGGGGTGCACACGCCGCTGAACTACCGGCTCGTGCCGGGCGAGCTCGAGTACATCCTCAACGACTGCGGGGCGGAGGCGGTGATCGCCGACTACGAGTACGCCGAGAAGGTTGAAGCCGTCCGCGACGACGTGCCGCTGGAGACGTTCGTCACCAACGACGCCTCGGCGGTCGAGGGCGACTGGCTCGAGTTCGACGACGTCATCGAGTCGGCGGGCACCGACTACGACCGGCCGCCGATGGCCGAGGACGACCTCATCACGATCAACTACACCTCGGGGACGACCGGGGAGCCCAAGGGGGTGATGCGGACCCAGCGCTGTGAGGTCATCCACACCTACCTGACGTGCGCCCACCAGGGGATCTCCGACGAGGACGTCTACCTCTGGACGCTCCCGATGTTCCACGCCAACGGCTGGGGGCACCTCTACGCGATCACCGGGATGGGCGGCACCCACGTCTGCACCCGGGGCGTCGAGCCGGGCGAGGTGTTCGAGACCGTGGTGGAGGAGGACGTCTCGTACATGTGCGCCGCGCCGACGGTGATGAACCGGCTCATCGACCATTACCGGGCGCACGAGCCCGAGACTCGCGGGGACAACCCGGTCCGGATCGCCTCGGGCGGGGCGGCGCCGCCGGAGGCCACCATGCGCACCCTCGAGGACGAGTTCGGCTGGCATTTCATGCAGATGTACGGCCTCACCGAGACCGGGCCGCTCATCATGACCTCGGACTTCGGCCGGTTCTTCGACGACGACAGCCCCGACCGGTTCGCCGTCAAGAAGCGGACCGGCATCGGGTTCATGGGGACCGAGATCCGCGTGGTCGACGAGGACGGCGAGGAGGTCCCGTGGGACGACGAGACCATCGGCGAGGTGGTCGTGCGGGGCAATCAGATCCTCGAGGGCTACTGGAACAAGCCCGAGGAGACCGAGCGAGCGTTCAACGACCGCGCCGAGGGCTGGTTCCACACGGGCGACCTCGCGACGGTCGACGGCCGGGGGTTTCTCGCGATCCAGGACCGCAAGAAGGACATCATCATCTCCGGCGGGGAGAACATCTCGAGCCTCGAGCTCGAAGACGTGCTGCACGAACACGACGCCGTCGGGAACGTGGCGATCATCCCCGTGCCGAGCGAGCAGTGGGGCGAGTCGCCGAAGGCGTACATCGTCCCGACCAACGGGGACCCGGGGAACCCGGGTGTCACGTTCGACGAGCTCGTCGGGTTCATGCGCGAGCACCTCGCCGGCTACAAGGTCATCAAGGCGGTCGAGTTCGTCGAGGAGCTCCCCAAGACGGCGACGGGGAAGATCCAGAAGTACGAGCTCCGCCGGGACGAGTGGGAGGAGGCCGAGCGCCAGGTGGGGGAGGGGTGACCGGCGTGTCCGCCGTTCGCCACCCCGACGTCGACGGAGCCCTTATGGGCGGGCCGCTGGAGGTCACGGCCGATGGCTGACCGCGCCGCGGAGCTCGATCCCCAGGTGGCCGCCCTCCTCGAGGACCTCGGTTCGGGGGTCAGCCCGCCGTCGTGGAGCCTGTCGGTCGAGACCGGCCGCGCGCTCCTCGACGAGCTGTTCACCGACGACGACCCCGAGCCGGTGGCCAGCACGACGGACCTCGCGATCAACGGCCCGGCGGAGCCGATCCCGGTGCGCATCTACACGCCGGAGGGCGAGCCGCCGTTCCCGGTCCTGGTCTACTACCACGGCGGCGGCTGGATGCGCGGCTCGCTCGACGGCTACGACGGGCTCTGCCGGCTCATCGCCGCCGAAGCCGGCTGCGTGGTCGTCTCGGTTGACTACCGGCTCGCGCCGGAGGACCCCTTCCCGGCCGGGTTCGAGGACTGCTACGCGGCCACCGAGTGGGCGGCCGAACACGTCGCCGACCTGCAGGGCGACCCCGAGAAGGTGGCGGTTGGTGGCGACAGCGGGGGCGGGAACCTCGCCGCCGGCATCTCGCTCGCCGCCCGGGAGCTGGACGGCCCCGACATCGCCCACCAGCTGCTGATCTATCCGGCCGTCAACCCGCCCCAGGTCCGCTGGTTCGACTCCTACGACGAGAACGCGACGGGCTACCTCCTCGAGATGGACAGCGTGGAGTACTACTACGACCACTACCTCCAGTCCGACGCGCACCTCGGGAACGCGTACGTGTTCCCGCTCCAGGCCCGCGACCTCTCGGGGCTGCCGTCCGCCACGGTGCTGACGGCGGGGTTCGACCCGCTCGCCGACGAGGGGGTGGCCTACGCCGAGCGCCTGGCTGACGCCGGCGTCGAGGTGGACCACCGCCACTACGACGACCAGATCCACGCGTTCGTGAGCCTCTACGAGTACCTCGATGGTGGCCGGCAGGCCGTCGACGACCTGGCGGCCTCGCTGGCGGCGGCACTGGCGTAGCCCGACGCGGCCTTAGGTCGGGGCAGTCGCTCGGGAGGGTCCCTTGTTCGACCCGGCATCACCGTGCGGGACGAACCAGCTCACGGTGGCGCCCCCGCGGCCGAGCGGGTGTACATGTTAACCTCCGCCTATTACCGCCTCCAGGCCTAGGTGGCGCCTATGCGTGACAGTACCACTCGGAGACAGCTGCTACGAACGGCCGGCCTCGGTGCCGTCGCCGGACTGGCGGGCTGCACCAGCGGCGGTGGTGGCGACGGGGACGGAGATGGCAGCGACGACACGCCGACGGCGACGGACTCGCCGACCGAGGCGATGGGGACGCCGACGAGCACCCCCGGGATGTCCGGTCCGGTGAAGATCGGCGTCCTGCAGCCGCTGTCGGGGCCGCTCATCTACTACGGCCAACAGAGCCTCTGGGGGGCGTTCTCCGGGTTCGCGTTCAAGGGTGACACCGACCCGATCGCCGAGGCGAAGTCCGGCACCTCCGAGGTCCAGGTCGACGACGTGACCTACGAGCTCCTCATCCGCGACACCGAGCTCAGCCCGGACAAGGCCCAGAGCTTGGCGACCGACCTCGTGCAGGAGGATGAGGTAGACCTGCTGTTCGGGACGACGTCCTCGGCCTCGGCCGACCGCGTGATCAAGAACGTCGCCAAACCGTCCGGGACGCCGATGATCGCCGGCCCCGCGGCCTCGGCGACCATCACCTCCTCGAGCGAGACCTGTGGCGAGCACATCTTCCGGGCCAACGAGAACACGGCGATGGACGCCCGGAGCGGCGGGGTCTACGTCGCCCAGGAGACCGACGTCTCGAAGGTCTACCTGATGGGCGCGGACTACAGCTTCGGCCACGCGGTGGTCTCGAACTACCGCTCGGTGCTCGAGAACGAGGGCATCGAGATCGTCGGCGAGAAGTTCGTCCCGCAGGGCTACTCCGAGTTCGAGGGGCTGCTCGACAACGCCCAGGACCTCGGCGCCGAGGGGTTCGTCGGCGGGTTCACCGCCCAGACCCTGCCCGCGCTCATCACGACCTTCATCAACGGCGACTACGACATGCGGATGTTCGGCGGGTTCGCGACGGAGATCACGACGAGCATCGTGGGTCAGACGCTCACGAAGGCGCTCGGCGATCCCCTCACCACGGAGAAGATCGAGTCCCAGCAGTTCGGGCCGTTCACGACGCGGTACCACTGGAACCAGTACGAGAACCCGGTCAACGAGGCGTTCCGGCAGATGCATATCGACACCTACGGCAAGGTCCCCGACCTGTTCTCGTCGGGGCAGTTCGCCGCCGCCTCGGCCATCGTCCAGGCCGTCGAGGAGTCCGGCTCCACCGACGGCACGGACATCGCCGACGCGATGCGGGGAATGAGCGTCACGGACACGCCGAAGGGCGAGGGCGGCTACGTCTTCCAGGACTACAACAACCAGGCCCGTTCGGCGATGACCATCGCCGACCCGGTGCCGACCACCGACGAGTGGACCGACACCTGGGGTGCCGCCATCATGCCGAGCGGGCCGGTCGCAACCATCGGGATGGACGCGACGACCATCCCCGAGGGTTCATCAGACATGGGCTGCTCGCTGTAGGCGAATGAGCCTCCGGACGCGGTCGCTCACCCGGGAGTTCGGCGGCCTCACGGCGGTCGACGCCGTCGACTTCGAGCTCGGCGGCGACGAGCTCTGCTCGTTGATCGGCCCGAACGGCGCCGGCAAGACCACGTTCTTCAACCTGCTCACGGGGACGCTCGAGCCGACCGCCGGCACCATCGAGTTCCGTCGCGACGGGTCGTGGCACGACCTCACCGAGGCGCCGGTCCACCGGACCGCCCGGATGGGGATCCACCGCTCCTACCAGCTCACGAACGTCTTCCCGAACTCGACGGTCCGCGAGAACGTCCGGATCGCCGCGCAGGCCCACGGCTCGGACTCGATGCGGCTCTGGCGGAACGTCGGGGGGTTCGACGCCTACCTCGAGGAGGCCGAGGACGTCCTCGAACGCGTCGGACTGGCGGGCAAGGCCGAGCTGCCGGCCACCAGCCTGAGCCACGGCGAGCGCCGGATGCTCGAGATCGCGATCGCGCTGGCCGGCGACCCGGACGTGCTCCTGCTCGACGAGCCGAACGCGGGCGTCTCGAGCGACGGGATCGAGGAGATCATCGCCCTCATCGAGGACGTCGCCGAGGACCACGCGGTGCTGCTGGTCGAGCACAACATGGACGTCGTGATGAGCGTCAGCGACCGCATCGTCGTGCTCCACCAGGGGTCGGTGATCGCCGACGGCACGCCGGCCGAGGTCCGGGACGACGAGGCGGTCCAGGAGGCCTACCTCGGCGGCTACGAACGCGAGGCGTCGGCGTGAGCCTGCTCGAGCTCGAGGACGTCCACAGCTACTACGGCGAGAGCCACGTCCTCGAGGGGGTATCGCTGCACGTCGAGGCGGGCGAGAACGTCGCGCTCATCGGCCGGAACGGCGTCGGGAAGACGACGACGCTCCGGAGCATCCTCCAGCTGACCGTCCCCCGGACGGGAACCGTCCGGTACGACGGCGAGGACGTCACCGGCGCGCCCACCCACCGGGTCGCCGACATGGGGGTCGGCTGGATCCCCGAGGAGCGCCGCATCTACACCCAGCTCACCGTCGAGGAGAACATCCGGGTGGCGGTCAAGCGGCCCGACCGGATGGCCGAGCTCCTCGAGACGGCCTACGACGCGTTCCCCGACCTCCGGGAGTTCGCCGACAAGCGGGCCGGGGACCTCTCGGGCGGCCAGCAGCAGATGCTCGCCATCGCCCGGGGGCTCGTCGGCGACAACGAGCTGCTGCTGGTCGACGAGCCGAGCGAGGGGCTGGCGCCGCTGATCGTCGAGTCCGTCGCCGAGTCGTTACGGGCGGTCTCCGAGGAGGCCACGCTGCTGCTGGTCGAGCAGAACTTCCCGCTCGCGATGGACCTCGCCGACCGGTTCTACCTGCTCGACCACGGCCAGGTCGTCGAGTCCGGCGACACCGCGGACGTGTCGATGGACGACGAGCGCATCCGGAGGTACCTGAGCGCATGAGCGCCGGCGTCGTCCTCGACCCGCTGTTCGTCGACGTGTTCCTCGAGTTCCTCCGGCCGGACAACCTGGCGTCGGTGCTGTTCGACGGCCTCTCGAAGGCCGCGCTGTTCATCATGATCGCCAGCGGGCTGACCCTCATCTTCGGGCTGATGGGCGTCCTCAACTTCGCCCACGGCTCGCTGACGATGATCGGCGCGTACCTCGGCGGCCTCCTGCTCGTGGTGACGGTGAGCGAGGCGACGGGGACGCTTGGTCGCCTCGGCCTCTTCTTCGTCGCCGTCGCGGTCGTGTTCACGGTGCTCACGGTCGCCGGCTCGGCGATGGAGGTCGGGCTCATCCGGCCGCTGTACGACCGGAACCCGCTCTATCAGATCCTGCTCACGTTCGGGCTGACGCTCGTCCTCGACGAGCTCGTGGAGATCGTCGTCCTGTTCTACGGCATCCAGCCGACCACCGAGTGGCAGGCCGCGATGGGCACCAAGCCGGCCGTCCTGACGGCCAACTACGATCTGCTCGGTGCCAGGGTGCCGGGCCTGGACCTCTTCGAGATCGGGTTCGGGGTCCTCACCGTCGCGGCCGTCTGGGCCTTCCTGACGCGGACGCGGTACGGCCTCTACATCCGCGCCGGGAGCGAGGACCCCGAGATGACCGAGGCGCTGGGCATCGACGTCCACCGGGCGTTCACGGTCGTCTTCGGCCTCGGGGTCGGCATCGCCGGCGTGGCGGGGACGCTGTTGGCCTGGGACATCTCGTGGGGCGCCAGCGTGCCCCTGGCCGCCGAGACCCTGCTCCCGGCGTTCGTCGTCGTCATCGTCGGCGGCCTGGGGACCTTCCGGGGCACGGTCGTGGCGGGGATCCTCGTGGGGATGGTCGACGCCACGATGACCTGGTGGTTCCAGAACGCCATCGACTTCCCGGGCCTGCCCGAGCTCACGATCTTCCTCATCCTCGTGATCGGGCTCATCCTCCGGCCCCAGGGGCTGTTCGGCGTCGAGGGGGTGGGGGGCCATTAGCGAGTCGGCGGATCGGACCGAGGAACTCCGGGCGTGGCTCGCCGGGACGGGCCGGCTGGCCCGGGACCAGCGGGTCCACCTCGCCGTGGTCGCGCTGCTGGCGGCCTACCCGGGCCTCCATCACCTGCTGGTCCAGACGCCCGCCGGCGAGGAGCTCGCGCTGTTCCTCCCGCGGGTGGAGACGATGGTCTCGGTGTTCTACTTCGGGCTGTTCGCGATGAGCTTCGACTTCATCAGCGGCTACACTGGCTACCTCTCCTTCGGCCACGCCGCGTTCTACGGCACGGGCGCGTACCTCGTCATCCTGATCGCCAACGGGAAGGTTCCGCTGCTGGGGAGCGGGACGCCGTTCATGGTCTCGCTCCTGCTGGCGGGCGTGGCCGCGGTGGCGCTGGCGGTCCTCATCGGCGCGCTCTCCTTCCGGCTCTCGGGGGTCTACTTCGCGATGATCACGCTCGGCTTCGCACAGGTGCTCTACGTGTTCGTGCGGAACTGGGACTACGTCTCCTCGAACCCCCGCGACGGGCTGAGCGTGCTCGAGCACCCCTCGGGGTTCGAGGTCGGGATCCCAGGAGTCGACGCGCTCAACCTCCAGATCGCCAGCGCGGACTTCATCGGCGAGACCATCGAGTTCACGCTCGGCTGGCAGGTCCAGCTCTCCGCCGCCGAGGTCTCGTACTACATGGTGGGGCTCGTGGTCGTGATCTGCTACTTCGCGATGCAGCGCGTGCTCCACTCGCCGTTCGGCCGGGTGATGGTCGCCATCCGGGAGAACGAGGAGCGGGCCGCGGCCATCGGCTACAACACGTACGCCTACAAGATGGCCGCCTTCGCCGTCTCGGGGTTCTTCGCCGCCATCGCCGGCGGGCTGTTCGCCGGCTACACCCGGTCGGTCACGCCCGAGAACAGCTTCTTCTTCCTGGCCACCGGCGACGCGCTGCTCGCCGCCATCCTCGGCGGCTTCGGCACCCTGGCCGGCCCGCTGTACGGCCGGCTGTTCCACGAGTCGTTCAGCGAGTTCCTCTCGGACCGCGCCGGCGGGCCCCACATCGACGTCGACCAGCTCGGGCTGTTGCCCTACCTCCGGCGGACCCTCGGCGAGGGCAGCCTGGGCGTCGAGCTCTACAACGGCTTCACCGTCCAGGAGCTGATCGAGGTCGCGGTCAACGGTCACGAGAGCCTCTACCTCGGGATCCTGTTCGTCCTGTTCGTGTTCTACGTCCCGGACGGCCTGCTCGGGACGATCCGGGCCCGGCTGGGTGGGACGGTGGCCGAGCGACTGCCGCCGGTGCTCAGCGAGCGGACGCGGGCGCTCGCCGAGCGGCTCCTCGGCGGGAAGTAGGAACGCTTGTGTGGGGAGCGGCCCCTCAGAGCCCGAGCTCGCGGCCGATGATGAGGTGCTGGATCTCGCTGGTCCCCTCGCCGATCTCCATCAGCTTCGCGTCGCGGTAGAACCGCTGGGGGGCGAAGTCCGTGGTGTAGCCGTAGCCGCCGAGCACCTGGACGGCGTCCTCGGCGACCTCGCGGGCGGCCTCGGAGGCGTCGAGCTTCGCGATCGAGCTCTCCCGGGTGACGTCCTCGCCCTCGTCGTACCGCCACGCCGACTGGTGGGTCAGCAGGCGGGCCCGCTCGACCTTCCGGTGCATGTCGACCAGCGTGTCGCGGATCGCGTCGAACTTCGAGATGGGCTGGCCGAACTGCTCGCGCTCGAGGGCGTACTCCCGGGCCGCCTCGAAGGCGCCCTGGGCGAGGCCGACCGAGAGCGCGGCGATGGAGATCCGGCCGCCGTTCAGCGTCTCCTTGGTCTGCTCCCAACCCTCGCCCGGCTCGCCGAGCAGCCGGTCCTCGGGCAGGCGGACGCCGTCGAGCTGGATCTCACAGGTCGGCGAGGCGTTCAGCCCCATCTTCTCCCAGACGTTCGTGACCGAGAAGCCGTCGTCGTCGGGGTCGACGATGAACGTCGAGATGCCGTCGTAGCCCGCGCCCGGCTCGGTGACGGCCTTCACGAGCACCGAGCCGGCCTCCGACGCGTTGGTGATGAACTGCTTGGTGCCGTTCAGGACCCACTCGTCGCCGTCGTGCTCGGCTGTCGTGTCCATGTCCGAGGCGTCCGAGCCCGACCCGGGCTCGGTGAGCGCCCACGCGCCGATGTGCTCGCCCTCGGCCAGCGGCCGGAGCCAGCGCTCGCGCTGGGCGTCGGTGCCGTAGTTCTCGAGGGGCTTCGAGGCGAGCGAGACGTGCGCGGCGTAGGAGAGGCCGATCGAGCCCGAGACCCGGCCGAGCTCCTCGGTGACGAGCGCGTAGGTGAGCTGGTCGGCCCCGAGGCCGCCCCACTCCTCGCTGATGGGTACCCCCATCATGTCGAGCTCGCCGAGCTGGTCGAACACCTCGGCCGGATAGCGGTGCTCGTCCTCGATCTCCTGGGCGATCGGCGCGATCTCGGCGTCGCAGAACTCCCGGACGGTGTCCCGGACCATCCGCTGCTCGCCCGTGAGGGAGAGGTCCATGGCTCAGGCCCACCCCCCGGGGCGGCGGCCGGCGGGTAGACGCGTCCCGTGTCGCATGGCCACCGGTAGCCCGCGCGGAGGCATAAAGGCCCGAGATGCCGGGCGGCGTTCCGGTCGCCCAAACAGTTTTGACGACCGAGCGTGTTACAGGTTGGCATGGTCGAGGCGTGGATCCAGCTTCGATGTCCGTCCTGTGAGCGGCTCTGGGAGTCCGCCCCGACGGAGCTCCCCCCGCCCACCGGGAGCTTCGAGTGCGAGGGCTGCGGCGAGGCCCGCTCGACGGCCCAGTTCATGAAGGACCAGCGCGACCTCGAGATCCTCCAGCAGTTCGCCGGGTAGCCCCGGTCGAGCGCGTCCCCGCCGGCCGGTCTCATGCTGTCGGAACCGCTAAACGCGCGGCGGCCGTCGGATCGGGCCACATGGCCGTCAGGCGGTTCTTCCGCGGGACGGTCGAGTGGGACCGGCTCGAGGACCTGGCCCGCGAGCTGGCCCGCCGGTACGACGAGCCGAGGGTCCGCGTCGAGTTCCTCGACGCCGACAACTGGCTCTCGACGCCGTTCGTGCTCGACGACCGCTACTTCGTGAAGGTGGTCACCCGGCAGAACTCGCTGGTGCACGCCCTGTTCACGGGCGCCCGGAACCTGGGCGCCTTCTCCTCGGGCACGGAGGGGTTCTTCGAGCACTTCTCGACGCCGCTCGCGATGGCCGAGCACGAGCTCGAGGCGACCGAGCGGATGCGCGAGCTCGGCGTCAACGCTCCGGCGCCGGTCGAGGCGTTCGAGGTCGACGGCTTCGGCGTCGTCGTGCTGGAGTACCTCCCGGCGTTCCGCTCACTGGCGGAGCTCGAACCCGACGAGGTGGCCACCTTTGCGCCCGAACTGTTCGGCGCGCTGGCGACGATGCACGCCAACGGGCTGGTTCACGGCGACCTCCGGGACGAGAACGTCCTCGAGCAGGACGGCGAGCTCTACTTCATCGACGCGACGAACGTCCGGGACGACGGCATCGACCGGGCGCGGCCCTACGACGTCGCCTGCGCGCTGGCGGTGCTCGAGCCCGCCATCGGCGCCCGGGCGGCCGTCGCGGCCGCGCTCGAGCACTACTCGCCCGCCGTGCTCCTCGAGGCCCGGGAGTTCCTCGACTTCGTGGGCATGCGGCCCGACCACACGTTCGACGCCGCGAGCGTGAAGGGCGAGGTCGAGCGGGTCGCCGCCGACCGGGGCTGAGCGTTCGTGCGTCGCCGTCGCCTACCCCCGACGGGGCTTACGGCGCCGGGAGGCTATTTGCGCCGATGAATCGACGGGAGTACCTGGCCGCGGCCGCCGCGTTGACCGGCGGCCTCGCGGGCTGTGCCGGGTCGCCCGCCGGCGCCGCCACGACCTCCCCGACGGCCACGCCGCGGCCGGCCGAACCCGTCGCCCGGAGCGGCGTCCCCCAGAACGTCTGCGAGGAGCCGGTCCGGGATATCGACATCATCGAGATCGTCGACCCCGCCTTCGGCCCGGACTGGGGCGACGTCGAGGTCGGCGGCCAGTACGGCGAGCTGACCGACGAGGACGTGATCGTCGGCGTCGAGCGCGACGGCAGCGCCCGGGCCTACCCCCTCGCGATCCTCTGGTACCACGAGATCGTCAACGACGACTTCGGCGGGCCGCTGCTGGCCAGCTACTGCCCGCTCTGCAAGAGCGGCATCGTCGCCGAGCGCCGGGTCGAGGCCGAGCCGACGACCTTCCGGGTCTCGGGGCTGCTCTGGCGGCCCGAGGGGATCCGTGCCGAGGCGGCCAAGTCGGCGAATCGGGTGTTCGGCGCCGACATGACCAGCGGCGAGACCGAGGTGCTCAACGCCGGCAACCTCGTCATGGTCGACGACGCGACGGGCAGCTACTGGAGCCAGCTCCTCGCCCGGGCCATCTGCGGGGCGCGGAACGGCGACGAGCTCACCATCGTGCCCTCGACGGTGGCGCGCTGGGGCGAGTGGCGGGCCGACCACCCCGAGACCGACATCCTGCTCCCCCCGCCGGCGTCCGGCATCGCGTCGGACTGAGCGACGCCCGGCCGGCCGGTTTTTAGCCCTGCCGGCCCTACGGGGCCGGCATGAGCCGACAGGCCTCCGAGGCGGGGACGAACCACTACATCGGCGGCGAGTGGGTCGACGGCGCCGGCACGGAGACGTTCGAGAGCGTCAACCCGGCGACGGGCGAATCCCTGGGAACGTTCGCCCGGGGGACGCCGGCGGACATCGACGACGCGCTCGCGGCGGCCGACGGGGCCCTCGAGGCGTGGCGGTCGCTCTCCTACATCGAGCGCGCCGAGCACCTCTGGGAGATCTACCACGAGCTGCGCGAGCGCACCGACGAGCTCGGCGAGGTCGTGACCAAGGAGTGCGGCAAGGAGATCTCCGAGGGCCGGGCCGACGTGGTCGAGGCCTACCACATGGTCGAGTGGGCGGCGGCGAACGCCCGGCACCCCCACGGCGACGTGGTGCCCTCGGAGATCGCGTCGAAGGACGCCTACATGCGCCGCAAGCCCCGGGGCGTCGTCGGCTGCATCACGCCCTGGAACTTCCCCGTGGCGATCCCGTTCTGGCACATGGCGGTGACGCTCGTCGAGGGGAACACCGTGGTCTGGAAGCCCGCCGAGCAGACGCCGTGGTGCGGCCAGATCGTCGCCGAGATGTTCGAGGACGCGGGCATCCCCGACGGCGTCTTCAACATGGTCCAGGGCTTCGGCGACGCCGGGAACGCCATCGTCGAGGACGACCGGGTCGCGACGGTGCTGTTCACCGGCTCGGCGGAGGTCGGCCACCAGATCTCGAGCAAGGTCGGCGGCGAGCCCGGAAAGATCGCGGCCTGCGAGATGGGCGGCAAGAACGGCATCATCGTCACCGAGTCGGCGGACCTCGACGTCGCGGTCCACTCGGCCGTGATGTCCTCCTTCAAGACCACGGGCCAGCGCTGTGTCTCCTCCGAGCGACTGATCGTCCACGAGGACGTCTACGACGAGTTCAAGGCCCGGTTCGTCGAGCTCGCCGAGGCGGTGGCCGTCGGCGACCCGCTCGACGAGAGCACGTTCATGGGGCCGGTCGTCGACGCCGACCAGGTCGAGAAGTTCCGCCGGTACAACGAGCTCGCCCGGACGGAGGGCGCCGAGGTGCTCGTCGACCGCGCCGAGCTCGACCCCGAGGAGCTCCCCGACGGCGGCGAGGACGGCTTCTGGGTCGGGCCGTTCGTGTACGAGATCGACTACGACCCCGACCTCCGATGCATCCACGAGGAGGTGTTCGGGCCCCACGTCGCGCTCATGTCCTACTCGGGCGGCATCGAGGACGCGATGGCGATCCACAACGACACGCCCTACGGGCTGACGGGCGCGATCATCTCCGAGGACTACCGCCAGATCAACCACTTCCGCGACCACGCCGAGGTCGGCCTCGCGTACGGCAATCTGCCCTGCATCGGCGCGGAGGTCCAGCTGCCGTTCGGCGGCGTCAAGAAGTCGGGCAACGGCTACCCCAGCGCCCGGGAGGTCATCGAGGCCGTCACCGAGCGCACGGCCTGGACGCTCAACAACTCCAAGGACATCCGGATGGCCCAGGGGCTCTCGGCGGAGATCAAGACCGGCGAGGACTGAGCGCGGGCGACTGGTTCCCGGCGATCACGAGCGTCGAAGCCGCAGCTCCGTTCGGGCGTCGAGATGGGGGTGGGGAGCCCGCTCGAGGCGGGCGTGACGCGCCCCGCCCGGCGGCGCCGCGCTGGCGCGGGAGGGGAGCGCGGGTGGCCGGGCGGGCCGAGGGGGCGCGCGTATGTGCCAACAGAGAAAAGCTGTCGGCAGGCCAGGCTATCCGCTCGACCGGCATAACCCCGACGCTTTCGGTCCGACGGGCCGCACACCGGCGTCGGACGTCGGCGCCTACTCGGCGGCCGCGAGGTGGTCCTCGAGCGCGCGCTGGAGGTTGTCGAGCTCGCCGTCGAGGTTGCGCTTGAAGAAGCCCTCCACGCCCGGCAGCCGGCCGTCGACGGCGAACTCGTTGACGACGCGAGTGCCGCCCTCGGTCGCCTCGAGGCGGTGCTCGCCGGTGACGTGCATCACCGAGGAGCGGCCGGTGAACTTCACGCGGTCGGGCGGCTCCACGGCGACGTCGCGGGTCCGGACGGCGACGGTGCCGCCGACCAGCGGGATCGGGAGCTCGAGGTGCCAGGTCGTCTCGTCGCCGACGGTCTCCCAGCGGTCGACGACGCTGATGGCCTCGGCCCGGTTCCCGGGGTCGGCGATGTACTCCCAGACGGCCTCGACGTCGCCGTCGACCTCGAAGGCGCGCTCGACGCGGGCGGTCATGGCTGAGGCCAGCAGCGGCCGGGAGAAAAGGCTGCCTACGCGGGCTCGACGCGCCAGGTGGTCGACTTCGCCCGCGACCACTTCTCGATCTCGACGTCCTCGGTCTGCTCGGCGAGCCGCGGCAGCCGGGCGCCGACCTGCTTGGCCGACAGCCCGATCTGCGACGCGATGTGCTTGGCGCGGAAGTACCGCTCCCCCCGCGAGACCTGCTCGGTCAGGTACGCGAGGATGCGCCGGTCCTCGTCCGAGTAGTCGCTCATCGGGGTCGGCTCTAGGCACTCAGGATATTAAATGGTTTCTCGACCGGTCGGGACGACCACATCGCGCCCCGGACGAGCCAGAAGACAGTTGACGAACCCCCGACTCGGTGGGAGCATGTCCCGCGCCCTGGGCCGGCTGTCAGCCATCCTCGGGCTGGTGGTCCTCCTCGTGGCCGCGATCGGCGGCGCCTACGCGGCCGGCCTCCTCGGCGTCCCCTCGGTGTCGGGCGTCGACAACCGGTTCGCCGGGGTCAACGACACCACGACGCTCATCGAGACGAACCTCACGGTCTCGAACCCGAACCCGATCGGCGTCCAGCTCGGCGGGCTGGGCATCGACTACACCGTCCGACTGAACGACGTCGCGCTCGCGGCCGGCTCGAAACAGGGCGTCTCGGTCGGCTCGGGCAACTCCACGCTCACCTTCCGGACGGCGATGGCCAACGAGCGCATCCCGGCGTGGTGGGTGAGCCACATCCGGAACGACGAGCGGACGACCCTCCGGGTCGAGGCGAACGTCACCTCGGGCCTGCTCGGCCGGTCGATCGAGGTCACACCGGTCGAGCGCCCCATCGAGACGGACATCCTCTCGGGGTTCAACTCCACGGAGACGCGGCCGGTGAACGCCGATTCGGCGCTCGTCTCCGACCCCGTGCTCTACATCAACGAGACGCGGGCGAGCTGGGGCGAGGTCACCAGCGCCACCACGCCCATGGACATGGCGTTCGTCGTCTACAACCCGAAGCCGGTGCCCTACGCCATCACGGAGGTCCGGTACGCCATCACGATGAACGGCATCGACGTCGGCGAGGGCGCGACGACCCGGGAGTACGTCATCGAGCCCGGCACGACGGAGACCATCCGGGCGGGCACCGCGATCCGGAACGGCGCGCTCGACGAGTGGTGGGTCAGCCACCTCCGGAACGACCAGGTGACCGAGCTCCGCATCGAGTTCTCGGCGACGGTCGAGCTGCCGACCGGGGGGACGGTGGACGTCCCGCTGGACGAGCTGACCTACACCGAGACCATCGAGACGGACTTCTTCGGGAACGAGGCGGGCGGCGCCGGGGACGGGAACGCCGCCACGGAGACGCCCAATGACGCGTCGACGGCGACCGACACCGCCGACGGGTCGGCTACCACGGGCGGGACTGAGACGGCGACGGCCGAGAGCGGTGGCGGGACCGCCTCGCCGACGGCATCACCGACCTCGGCACCGACCCCGACGCCGACGCCCACGCCCGACGACGGCGGGATCATCGGCAACGCCACCGTGACGGACACCGACGTGCTCTGAGCCGCCGTCAACAGCGTTATCCCGGCCTGCCGTGAACCCGCGGTCGACCGACCCCGCATGGCCATCACCGAGCTCGACGACGACACCGTCCGCCGAATCGCCGCCGGCGAGGTGGTCGAGCGGCCGGCCTCGGCGGTCAAGGAGCTCGTCGAGAACAGCCTCGACGCCGGCGCGTCCCGGGTGCGCGTCGAGGTCGCGGCCGGCGGGAAGGACCGGATCGCGGTGATCGACGACGGCGAGGGGATGCCGCGGGCCGAGGCCCGACTGGCCGTCAAGGAGCACACCACCAGCAAGATCCGGTCGGCCGACGACCTCACCGCCGGCATCGGCACGCTGGGCTTCCGGGGGGAGGCGCTCTACGCCATCGGCGCCGTCTCGACGATGACGCTCACGACCCGCCCGGCCGACGCCGAGGAGGCCACGCGGGTCCGCGTCGAGCGCGGCGAGGTCGTCGACGTCGAGCCCGCCGGCCGGGCTCCCGGGACGACCGTCGAGGTGACCGACCTGTTCAGCGGCATGCCGGCCCGCGAGAAGTTCCTCGCCGAGGACGCGACGGAGTTCGACCACGTCAACCGCATCGTCTCGCGGTACGCCCTCGCGAACCCGGGTGTCGCGATCTCGCTGCACCACGACGGCCGGGAGGTGTTCGCGACGGACGGCCAGGGCACCCTCGAGGGGGCGCTGTTGGCCGTCTACGGCCGGGAGGTGGCCGAGTCGATGCGCCCGGTCGACGGCGACGGCGTGACGGGCGCGGTGAGCCACCCCGAGACGACCCGGTCGACCCGGGAGTACGTCTCGACGTTCGTCAACGGCCGGTACGTCGCCTCGGGCGAGCTCCGGGGCGCGGTCGTCGAGGCGTACGGCCGGCAGCTGGCGCCCGACCGCTACCCGTTCGCCGCGGTGTTCGTCGAGGTCGACCCCGACGCCGTCGACGTCAACGTCCACCCACGGAAGCTCGAGGTCCGCTTCGACGACGCGGCGGCCGTCCGCGAGCGGGTCCGCGCGGCGGTCGAGGACGCCCTGCTCGAGGGGGGCCTGCTCCGGGCGGGCGCGCCCCGCGGGAAGTCCGCGCCGGCGGAGGTCGAGCCCCGGCCCGAGCCCGCTGGCGGGGAGCAGTCCGTCGAAGCCGAGGCGTCCAGCGCGGTCACCGAGGCACCACCGGAATCCACGGAAGAGTCGGCCCCGGTGCGGCCCGCGACCGCCGAGCCTCCCGAGTTCCGCAACGAGCCCGCCGATGCGGACACGGCCGACCGCGAACCGCCGGCCTGGCACCCGACCCGACGGGTCCGCGACCGCGGCACCCAGACGACGCTCGCGGCGGGCCGGGCGGACGAGGCCGGGGGCTACGAGCGGCTGCCCGCGCTGCGGGTGCTCGGCCAGCTCGACGACACGTACGTCGTCTGCGAGGCCGACGGCGGGCTCGTCCTCGTCGACCAGCACGCCGCCGACGAGCGGGTCCACTACGAGCGCCTCGCGGACGCACTCGCCGGCGACCCCGGCGTCCAGTCGCTCGCCGAGCCCGTCGAGCTCGAGCTCACGGCCCGCGAGGTCGAGCTGTTCGACGCGTTCCTGGAGGCGCTCGAGCGCGTCGGCTTCCGGGCCGAGCGCGCCGGCGAGCGGACTGTCCGCGTGACGGCCGTGCCGGCGGTGCTGGAGGGAGCGCTCGACGCCGGCCTGCTCCGGGACGTCCTGCCGGAGCTCGTGAGCGAGGGCGAGGCCCGGAGCGTCGACGCGGCGGCCGACGCCGTCATCGCCGACCTCGCCTGCCACCCCGCGGTGACGGGCCAGACGTCGCTCGCCGCCGGCTCGATCCGCGGCCTGCTCGAGGCGCTCGACGCCTGCGAGAACCCCTACGCCTGCCCCCACGGCCGGCCGACCATGGTCGAGGTGAGCGCCGACGAGCTCGCCGACCGGTTCGAGCGGGACTACCCCGGCCACGCGGAGCGCCGCGAGGAGCCGTAGGCCGGCCGGGACCCCCGGACTTTAGCCCGCCGACGCGGTACGACCCCGCATGTCCGTCGACGCGCTCCCGCCGCTGGGGCTGGGGACCTACGAGAACAAGGCCTTCGAGCAGTGCGCCGAGAGCGTCCGGACGGCGCTCGAGGCCGGCTACCGCCACATCGACACGGCGCAGTCCTACGAGAACGAGGACGCCGTCGGGGAGGGGCTCCGGCGCGCCTCGGTCGACCGCGACGAGGTCTTCCTCGCCACCAAGCTCTCCACGCGGAACCTCGCCCGCGAGGACGTCCTCGAGACGGCCCGCGAGAGCGCGGCCCGGCTCGGCGTCGAGACGATCGACCTGCTCTACGTCCACTGGCCGATCCGGAGCTACGAGCCGACGGAGACGCTGCCCGCGCTGGACCAGCTCCGCGACGAGGGGCTGATCCGCCACGTCGGCCTCTCGAACTTCGAGCCGGACCAGCTCGACGAGGCGCTCGACCTCCTCGAGGCGCCGCTGTTCGCCCACCAGGTCGAGCACCACCCGCTGCTGCCCCAGGAGCGGCTCCGCGAGTACGCGGTCGAGGACGACCACTGGCTGGTCGCCTACTCGCCCGTCGCGAAGGGCGAGGTCGCCGACGTGCCCGAGCTGGTCGAGATCGCCGCCGCCCACGACGCCACGCCGTTCCAGGTCGCCCTGGCCTGGCTGCTCCAGGAGGACCACGTGGCGGCCATCCCCAAGGCGACGGGCGAGGCCCACATCCGGGAGAACTACGGCGCCCTCGAGCTCGAGCTGACCGACGAGGCGGTCGCCCGCATCGACGCCATCGGGGAGGAGCGACGGCTCGTGGACTTCGAGGAGGCGCCGTGGAACCGGCGGGAGCCATGACGTCGGCCGTCGTCATCGGCGCGTACGGGAGCGCGGGCGTGGCGGCCGCCCAGCGGCTCGCCGAGGCCGGCGTCGACCTCACGCTCGTCGACGACGGCGAGCCCGGCGGCGGGCTCTGCATCCTCCGGGGCTGCATGCCCTCGAAGGAGGTGCTCTCGGCGGCCGCCCACCGCCACCAGGCCCGGCACGACGGCCGCCTGGTCGGCGAGCCCCAAGACATCGATCTCGAGGCCGTCGTCGAGACGAAGGACGAGCACGTCGCGGACTTTGCGGCCCACCGCCGGGCCGCGGTCCACGGGCTCGCCGAGCGCGACAACGTGACGTTCCACCACGAGACGGCGCGGTTCGTCGACGACGGGACGGTCGAGGTCGGCGAGGCCCTGCTCGACCCCGACTACGTGGTGGTCGCGACGGGCTCGCAGGTGTTCGTCCCCGAGCTGCCGGGGATCGAGGAGGTCGACTACTGGACGAGCCGGGACGTCCTGGACGCCACGACGCTGCCCGATTCGGGCGTCGTCATGGGCTTCGGCTACGTCGGGCTCGAGCTGGTGCCCTACCTCGCCGAGGCGGGGGTGTCCGAGCTCACCGTGATCGAGCACGACGAGCGTCCGCTCGACGAGGCCGACCCGGCCTACGGCGACGCACTGCTCGAGCTGTACCGCGAGGCGTTCGGGATCGAGATCCTGACCGAGACGTACGAGGAGTCCGTCGAGGCCACCGCCGAGGGCGTCCGGCTCCACCTCGACCGCGACGGCGAGCCCGACCACGTCGACGCGGAGGCCCTCTTCGTGTTCACCGGCCGAAGGCCGGCGCTCGACGGGGTGGGTCTGGAGCATACCCCGCTCGAGCCGGGCGACGGCTGGGTGCGGGACACGATGCAGGCCCGCGACGACGACCGGGTGTTCGTGGTGGGCGACGCCAACGGGCGCGAGCCGATCCTCCACGTGGCGAAGGAACAGGGGGCGGTGGCGGGCGAGAACGTGCTCGCCCACGCCGCCGGCGAGCCGCTCGAGTCGTACGACCCGCTGCACCACCACGTCATCTTCTCGGCCGCAACGGTCTACCCGTACGCCCGGGTCGGCCTCTCGGCGACGGCGGCCGAGGCGGCCGGGCGTGACGTCGTGGTCGCGACCCGCGATGCCAGCGACGACGGGGTGTTCAAGACGAAGGGCGTCGCCCGGGGGTTGGCGACGCTGGTCGTCGACGCCGGCGACGGCACGGTGCTCGGCTACCAGGGGCTGCACCACCACGCCGACTCGATGGCCAAGACGATGCAGATCGTGATCGAGCTCGGCCTCGACGTTCGCGACCTGCCCGACCGCGCCTATCACCCGACGCTCCCGGAGATCCTGGACGGCCTCTTCCGCGACGCGAGCGTGCAGCTCGGATAGTCCTCGAACCAGGCGTCGATCGGCGACTCAGCCGCTCGGGGGCTGTTCGACCCGCGCCTCCCAGAACGTGTCCTCCGCGAACTCGGGGTAGGTGTCCCGGTAGCCGAGCAGTCGGCCGAGCGGCGCGAACACCGTCGCCATCGCCGACTGGACGGCCGGCGGCGGCGAGGTGAAGACGGTGTCGTCGTCCATCTCGTCGGCCATCACCATCGCCTGGAAGAACGACGGCCGCCCCGAGTCGGGGAGCTTGCCCTCGTGCGCGAGGCCGAAGAGCAGCTGGACCACCTCTTCGAGCCGGCCCGCCGGCCGGGATTCGACGACGCAAGTGGCGTAGGACGCCGACTCGTTCCGGAACGTGTGTGGCGTGCCGGGCTCGATGGTCACCGACTCGCCGGCTGCCAGGGTACTCGGTTCGCCCTCGACCTCGAAGACGAACTCGCCTTCGACGACCTCGAAGGTCTCGGCGAAGCCCGGGTGGTAGTGCTCTGGCGGCCCCTGGGCGCCGGGCGGCGTGATCGCGAGGGCCCGCGATCGTTCGCCGTCGGACTCCTCGGCCGTCACGAGCGCGGCCCCGTACTCGCCGCGGACCGGGTTCGAGATCAGCGGGCTCGTCGCGTCCGCGAGCGCCGCGAGCGTGGGGCTGTCCGCCGGGAAGGTCAGCCCGTCGTCGACGGGATCGCCGTCGACGAGGGTTCGGCCGAACGTGACAGGCTCCGACGAGGTCTCAGTGGACTGCGTTGTGGCCATGGTCGACTGCCACTGTAGACGACCCAGTAGATATATCATCCTATATTGTCAGGTAATGACACGGTGCCCTGGGTTCGACGCCCGCCGTGCCTACAGTTCGACCTCGGTCCCGACGTCACCGTCGAGCGCCCGGTCGAGCACGAACTCCGCCGCGGCCGCGTCGAGGACCGCCGAGCCGACGCTCTTCACGACCACGACCTCGCCTGCCGGCGGCCGGTCGTCCCCCGCGAGCAGCGACGAGAGCGGGACGAGCCGGTCGGGGACCGTTCCGGTGTTCACGACATCGCCCACCTCGGCGACCGCCTCGGGGACGTCTGCGTAGACCCGTCCGGCTCGGTCCATCGTCGTGGCGTCGAGCTCCTGCATCTCGGCCGTATAGGCGCCGATGGCGACCACGACGGCCCCGGATGAGAGCGCCTCCCCCGGAAACACGGGCTCGGTCGCGGTGGTCGCCGTGACGACGACGTCGGCGCCGTCGACGGCGGCCCGCGGCGAGTCCGAGCGGCCGCGGCCTCGATCCCGAACTCCCCCTCGAGCTCGGCGGCACACTCGCGCTTCGAGTCACTCGGCGAGTAGACCCGGGCGCTGGCGACGCCTACCGCCGTGTCGATCGCCCGTGTCTGCCAACGGGCCTGCGTGCCGGCCCCGATGACTCCCAAGTCGACCGGCCCGTCGGCGAGCGCGCTTGCGGCGACACCGCCGATGCAGCCCGTCCGGGCGTTGGTCAACGTCGTCCCGGCGAGGAACGCCGCGGGGCGCCCGGTGTCGGCTTCTGTCACCGCGACCTGGGCGTGGACGGTCGGGAGCCCGCGGTCGGGGTTCCGCCCGTGGACGCCGACGAGCTTCGTGACGGCGTGGTCGGCGCCGTGGAGGTAGGCCGGCATGACCAGTCCCGTCCCGAGCGGCTCGTCGGGGGCGTCCGGGTCGAGGCCCTGGCCCATCGGGTAGTGGGGGCGGTCGGGCCGTTCGACGTCGCCCCGGCCCTGGGCCAGGAACGCGTTCTCGACGACGTCGAGCAGCTCGCCGAGGTCGACGAGCGACCCGACCGCGGCCTCCGAGAGCACCCTGACCATGGACCGGGATTCGCCGGGCGGGGCGTTAGGCGTTGTCCCGCCCCGGAAGGGTTTAGCCCCTGCCGGGGAGAGCCGTCGCCACATGGACGTCGTCGTGGTCGGCGGCGGCATCGTCGGCGTGGCGAGCGCGCACGCCCTGGCCGAGCTCGGCGCCGACGTGACCGTCTGCGAGGCCGGATCGCTGGGCGCCGGGAGCACCGACCGGGCCGTCGGCGGCATCCGGGCACAGTTCTCGACGCCCGTCAACGTCGAGCTCTCGACGGCCGCGATGACGGTCTGGGACGAGTTCGAGGAGACGTTCGGCGTCGACATCGGCTACCGCCGGCCCGGCTACCTCTTCCTGGCCCGGGAGACCGAGACCGCGTCGCGGTTCACCGCCGACGTCGTGATGCAGCAGCGCCGGGGCGTCCCGAGCCGGCTGCTCGACCCGGAGGAGGCCCGGGACTACTGCCCCGAGCTCCGAGCCGACGCCTACGAGCGGGCGGCCTACGCCCCGACCGACGGCTTCGCCGACCCCCACCTCGCGCTCCAGGGCTACGCGGAGGCGGCGCGGCTCTCGGGCGTCGAGCTCCGGACGAACACGCCCGTCACCGACGTGCTGACCGTGGACGGCGAGGTCGTCGGCGTCGAGGCCGACGGCGAGCGCCTCGACGCGGAGTTCGTGGTGAACGCGGCCGGGGCCTGGGGGGCCGAGGTCGCCGCGCTGGCGGGCCTCGACCTCCCGGTGCGGCCGAGCCGGCGCCAGGCGCTGGTCGTCGAGCCCGAGACCCCGATGCCCGAACGCGTCGCGCTGACCGTCGACCTCGACACGGGCCTGTACTTCCGGCCGGAGCGCGACGGCGCGGCGATCGTCGGGGGCCACTTCGCGGGATCCGACCCGGCGGCCGACCCCGACGACTACCGCGAGTCCCACGACCTCGACTGGGCGACCGAGGCGCTCGAGCGGGCGGCCGACTGCGCGGGCTACTTCGGCCCCGAGAGCCGGATCCGCCGGGGCTGGGCGGGCCTGTACGCCGTGACGCCCGACCGCCACCCGATCATCGAGGAGACGCTGCCGGGCTTCGTCAACGCCGTCGGCTTCTCCGGCCACGGCTTCCAGCACGCCCCCGCCACCGGCCAGCTGGTCGCCGAGCTGGTCCACGACGGCGAGGCGTCGCTGGTCGACATCGACTCGCTGGGGGCCGAACGGTTCGAGAACGGTGGCCTCGAGCTCGAGCGGAACGTCGCCTGAGATCGGTCAGCGCTGAGCGTCCTCGAGCATCCGCCGGTAGCTCCGGGTGCCGATCGTCACGGCGATCCCAATGATGATGACGGCGAACAGGCCGAGCGATCCGATGTCGGAGACGACCAGCAGCGCGAGCAGCAGGGCGATGACACCGAGCAGGCCGATGACCATGTCGAGCTTCACGAGGACGCGGGGGTCGGTCATAGCCTGAGGTAGCCGGGGAGCGGTGAAAACCCTGGTGGAGGGGTATCGGTGGAAAGCGAGGTGCCTATAGCCCGGTGCCCTCGCGAACCGCCGGCCGAATCGATGGTCGAGCTCCTCCTGGCCGTCGGCATCGCCGTCGCCGCCTTCGTGGGCTTCAACATCGGCGGGTCGAACACCGGCGTCGCGTTCGGCCCCGCGGTGGGGAGCAAGGCCCTCACGAAGGTCTGGGCGGCTGCCCTGATGACGGTGTTCGCGCTGCTGGGCGGCTGGACCGTCGGCCGGAACGTCGTCGACACGCTCGGCGGCGAGATCGTCCCCGCGGGGCTGTTCACGCTCGAGGCGAGCATCGCGGTCCTGTTCTTCATCGGCTTCGCGCTGCTCATCTCGAACCTGTTCGGCGTGCCCGCCTCGACGTCGATGACCGCGGTCGGCGCCATCGCGGGGCTGGGGCTCGCCACCGGCCAGCTGCGGTGGGACACGATGGGGCAGATCGTCGCCTGGTGGCTCGTCGCCCCGATCATCGCGTTCTGGGTCAGCGGCGTCATCGGGCGGTACACCTACCCCCGGCTGGTGCGGTGGTTCGCCGTCGCCCAGACCGAGGGCGCGCTCGTCGAGCTCGACACCGACGGCGCCGTCCCACGGATCGCGCTCGGGCCGAACACCACCCGCCGCGAGTTCCTGGGCACCGCCTCGGTGGTCGCCATCGGCTGCTACATGGCGTTCTCGGCCGGCGCGTCGAACGTGGCCAACGCCGTCGCCCCGCTGGTCGGCAACGGCTCGGTCTCGATGAACGCCGGCATCCTGCTCGCGGGCGCGTCGATCGGCGTCGGCGCGTTCACCATCGCCCGGCGGACGCTCGACACGATGGGCAACGACCTCACCGAGCTCCCGCTGGTGGCCGCGCTCATCGTGGCGGTCGTCAGCGCCTCGCTCGTGACGTTCCTCTCGACGATCGGCATCCCGGCCAGCTTCGTCGTCATCGCGACGATGAGCATCGTCGGGCTGGGCTGGGGGCGGGCGACCCGGACGGCGACCGTCTCCCAGACCGTCTCCGGCGAGCGGCCGGCGGCCTCCTCGGTCGGGGCGCTCGGGGCCGATGCGGAGGACGCCCCGACCGTCGGCGGCGAGGGCGGCACGCCCGACGACCACGCTCCACCGTCCATCGGCGAGGAGGACCCCGCGGACCTCCCGTCGGCGTCGGACCTGTTCGAGCCGGGGACGACGGCGCGGGTCATCTTCCTGCAGAACGTCGTGCCGGTCATCGCGACCGTCGCCGCCTACCTCGTCTTCCGGTTCGCGCCGATCGTCGGCTGACCCGCCCGTCGGGCTACGCGAGCCCGAGGATCGCGAGCCCCTCGAACCGGAAGAGGAAGAGGTAGATCTGGTAGACGCCCGCGACCGCGAGGACGACGCCGGCGACCCGGTTGATGCGGCCCGTGTTCCGCGAGATCCGGCGGAGCACCTGGTCCCGGCCGACGGCGGTCAGGCCCGTGACCAGGATCATCAGCGCGCTCATGCCGGCGGCGTAGGCCGCGAAGGTCGCGACAGCCCCGGCCGCGCCACCGGCTAACGCGACGCCGGCCAGCCCGATGAACAGCGGCGCGGTGCAGCCCGCGGCGGCCGCGGCGTAGACGACGCCGAAGCCGACGAAGCTCGCCGGCGACCGCCGGCGCTCGGGCAGCGGGATCGACAGCCGGTCGAGGTGGACCTTCCCGGCCGCCATCGCCGCGCCGAGGAGGATCAACAGCGAGCCGACGACCAGCTCGAGGACGCTGATGTTCCGGAGCGCCCGCGCCCCGACGGCGCTCACGATGCCGGCGAGCGCGGCGTAGACGAGGAAGAAGCCGAGGCTGGTGAGCACGCCGACGACCGCGGCCTGGCGGAGCCGGGCGGCCGTCGAAGACGGCGCGTCATCGCCCCGGCCGAGGTAGAAGGCGACGTAGCCGGGCAGCAGCGGGAAGGCGCAGGGCGCGAAGAAGGTCGCGACGCCGAGGCTGAACGCGAAGCTCAGCCGGAGGGCCTCCAGGTCGATCATGCCCCGGCGTCCAGCAACGCGTCCTCGATGTCGTCGCGGGCGGCCAGGCCGAGGTGACGCCAGACCTCCCCGCCCTCCGGGTCGAGCACGATCAGCGTGGGGATGCCGCCCACCGAGAACTCCTCGGTCGCCCGGAGCTCGGGGTCCTTCGCCACGGGCCAGCTGCCCTCGTAGGTCCGCCAGAACTCGCGGATGGCCGGGTCGTCGTTCTCGTTGGTGATCGAGAGCAGGTGGACGTCGGGGTACTGCCCGTGGAGCGACCGGAGGCTCTTCATCTGGGGCTTGCAGGGCGCACACCAGGTGGCGAAGAAGTCCAGGAGGACGACGGTCCCGCTGGGGGCGACCGGGAGGGCGTCGCCCGGCGAGCCCTCGACGTCGAGGGTCTGGAGGGTGAGGCCGCGGCTGCCCCCGCTCGGGCCGCCGAGGCAGCCCGCGAGCGAGGCGAGGCCGGCGGCCCCGCCGGCCTTGAGGACCGCCCGTCGGGTCGACTGCTGCATGGGCTCCCGGTGGGCCCGTGGGGGGTTAAGTGCACGATGGGTCGTGTCCGTCGGCCGCACGACCGTCGCGGAACCTCCATAAGACGGGCGCCCGGAGGGCCCGTCGATGATCGGGAAGGTCGACCCCGAGTCGCTGGCGGCGCTCGTCCTCTCGCGCACCGGCGCCCCCGACCCGGCGGTGCTCCAGGGGCCGGGCTACGGCGAGGACGCCGCCGCGATCGACCTCGGCGACCGGACCCTCGTGATCAGCAGCGACCCGCTCTCGCTCGCGGCCGAGCGGCTCGGCACGCTCGGCGTCTACGTCGCCGGCAACGACGTCGCGGCCAGCGGCGCCGACCCCCGCTGGCTCACGTCGGTGCTGTTCCTGCCCGAGGAGGACCCCGAGCTGCTGGATACGGTCACGCGGCAGCTCGACGAGGCGGCCGCGGCCTCCGGGGTCACCATCGTCGGCGGCCACTCCGAGTACGCGCCGGCGCTCGACCGGCCGCTGCTCTCGCTGACGTGTTTCGGGCTCACCGACCGGTTCGTGCCCTCCGGCGGCGCCGAGCCGGGCGACCGCCTGGTGCTCACGAAGGGCGCCGGCCTCGAGGCGACGGCCATCCTCGCGACGGACTTCCGGGACCGGCTCGAGGGCCTGGTCGAGCCCGCGCTCCTCGAGGCGGCCGCGGGCTACTACGACGAGATCAGCGTCGTGCCCGACGCCCGGGCGGTCAGAGGCGCACGCGAACGCGATGCACGACCCGACCGAGGGCGGCCTGATCGACGGGCTGCTGGAGCTCGCCACGGCGTCGGGCGTCCGGGCGGTCGTCGACCGGGACGACGTGCCGGTGCGCGAGGCGACGGCGGCCTGCTGCGCGGCGGTGGACGTCGACCCGCTGGCGACCTTCGGCTCGGGGGCGCTCGTGGCGGCCGTCCCGGAGGCGGCCGTGGCTGAGGCGCTCGATGAGCTGTCGGCCGCGGAAATCGACGCGGCGGTCATCGGGTCGGTCGAGGCCGCCGAGGAGCCCGGGCTGGTGCTCGACGGCGAGCGCATCGACGAGCCGGTCCGCGACGAGCTCTACGCGCTCTGGGAGTAGGAACGGCCGGGCGGCGGGGCGAACGGTGGCGCCGTCGCTCGGCGAGGAAGTGTCGGTCAGAAGGCGATGCGTCGTCGTCGTGGTCGCGAAGCGGCTTCGCCGGCTTAGAGCCGGGTCAGGTTCGTGGCGCGCGGGCCCTTGGGGGCCTGCTCGATCTCGAATTCGACCTCGGTACCCTCCTCTAGGTCCGGGCCTTCGACGTCGTCCATGTGAAAGAAGACGTCCTCGTCCGATTCCTCGGTCGAGATGAATCCATATCCGCCGCTGTCGTTGAAGAAGTCGACCTTACCGGTTGCCATTGCATCCAGATGGAACAGCCCCCGACTGATAACCTTTCCGAGATGGGTATATCGGCGTGTTCGGCCGGTTCACCCCCGCGAGCGGCCGGAGAACCTCGGGTACGCGGGGCCGCGGTTCGGCGTCCCGATCGGGGCCCGTCGTCGCCCGATAACTGGGCGTGCGTGCCCGCTCGCCGCGGTTCAGGCCGGCCGGCCGAGCGTCCAGAGGAACGTCGGCGTCTGGCCGGCCGCCCGCGGGGAGAGGAACTCGGTGACCTCGTCGTCGTAGAACGTCAACCCCGTCGCCCCGAGGTCGCGGTGGGCGTAGGCGCCGAGGTAGCACCGGCCGGCGGTCACCGCCGCCTCGAGCTGGGCGGCCCGGTAGCCCCGGTCGCCGAGGGCGTCGACCACGGCCTCGAGGTCGGCCATGAAGTAGACGTTCAGCGCGGCGTCGGCGCCCAGCGGCTGGTCCAGCGCGAGGTGGCCCGCGGCCTGACGACAGTCGCCCGCCCGGAGGCGTTCGAGCGCGTTCTCCGAGGGGTGGTACTGGTAGACGCCGGACTCGACGCCGTCGAGGCCGTTGACCAGGCAGTAGACGTCGTTGAACCGGAGGCCAGTCGGCCGGCCTCGTGTCGCGTCGGTCGGGACGCCCCGGACGGCCCGGTCGAGCACCGTGGCGACCTTCCGGGCGTTCAGCGCTTCACGGGCGTACTCCCGACAGGAGCCCCGGCGACGGACCGCGTGGTACAGCGGGACCTTCGAGGCGCGGTCGGGCCCGACGGGATCGAGCGGCACGCGCTCGCCGTCGCCGGGCTCGCGCGTTCCCACCGGCGTCGACGATGCGGCCTCCCGCCAGCCCCGGGCCGCCTCGCCGTCGTCGATCGAGGAGCCGCGATAGGCGGCCCCGATGAGCGGGTAGTCGACCTCGTCCTCCGACAGCGGCTCGGTGGCGAACGCGACCGGGTCGACCGCTGGAGCGGCCGGGGCCGGCGCGTCCGTCCCGAGGGGGACGACCTCGAGGGGCGCCTCGTGGCCGACGTCGACGCCGAGCAGCGTCGCCACGGCGGCGTCGGCGAAGCCGAGGGCGAGCTCGGCGGGTAGGTCGAGCGCCGCGGCGGTCGCGAGCAGGTTCGCCAGCACGGTCCCCGAGTCCCAGAACGCGTGCCGGTAGGTCCGCGCCCGGTACTTCCAGGCGTTCCGCCACCAGGTCGACGTCGTGACCACGCTGACGGGCGCGTCGGCGACGGCCGGGTGGCCGCCGGCCGCCGCCGCGAGGGCCCCTCGGTAGTCGCCCGTCCGCAGCACGTCCAGCCGGTGGTGCTCGGGGTCGTGGTGGTAGACGCCGGCGGGGAGCGGCCCCGGCTCGCCGGCCACCAGGTAGAGGTCGATGTGGTAGAGCGCGCCCGTGCAGGCCGCCGCCCGGAACCGCCGGGTCCGGCCGCCCACCTCGAGCTCCTTCGTGACGCCCGCGGCGTGGTAGAGCACCGAGGTCAGCGTCTCGAGGTCGAGCTCGTCGTCGGCCGTCGCCGGCCCCGGATCGGCCACGGCGGCGAGCGTCGGCTGCATCGGCGGCCGGATGGCCTCGGCCAGTGCCCGGGTGGGCCGGTCACGGTAGCGCTTGAACGGCCGGGGCTTGTTCTCGAAGTCCAGGCCGTGGCTCGCCTCGCGGACGCTTCGGGGCGAGTGCTTGGTGCGCTCGTGGTACTCGATCGCCCCGGTCCGCTCGCTCATGGGCTGGCTTGCCCGGCCGACGCCAAAAGCGCGGCTGTCCCGGCGCTCAGAACGGTAGGTACGATCGGATCGCGCCGACGAGGCCAGACGGCGCCCGCTGGCGCCGCTCCTCGAACACGGGGTGGAGGGCGTCGAGGAGCTCGTTCTTGGTCTCGAACCGGTCGACGTCGACCCGCTCGAGCGCCTGACCGAGCCGGATCGTGCCCCCGCCGGCGTCGTACGGGATCTCGTGGCCGCCCATCGTCGTCCGGAGCTCGGCCCGGTCGACGGGGAAGCTCACCTCGGCCGCCTCGAGCCGGTCGTCGAGCACCGGGATGCCGAACTCGATGAGCTCCGGCTCCGAGTCGTCGGACGGTGGCGCCCGGGCCACGATCAGGACGCCCCCACGTCGCGACTGGTCATGTTCGTACAGCCCGGCCGACGGCCCAAAAACGTGACCCATCGCTCGACAGGCGCCTGTGTCTCGTGGGTGCCGAACGCCGACCGCCCGAGGCGGTCCGGACGCTCAGCCGCCCGGCGCCGTCCCGATGTCGGACTCGCGGGCGACGGCCCGCCAGCGCCCGCTCGCGAACCGGAGCGTGTTGATCGCGCCCTTCACGTAGAGGTCGACGAGGATGGCCGCGAAGACGGCGGCGAGGCCGAGGCCCATGCCGGGGGAGACCGAGACGCCCGCGAGCGTGACCACGTAGGTCGCCGGCAGCGCGAGGAACGCGATCGGCAGGCGGAGCAGGAAGCTGCCGATGAACATGCCGTAGAGCGGCCACCGGGTGTCGCCGGCGCCGCGCAGCGCCCCGCGCATCACCCGGTCGATGCTGAAGCCGGCGACGCCGAACGCGAACACCCGGACGAAGTCGACCGCCAGCCCGACGTCGTCGGGGTTGAACAGCTGGACGACCGGGCGCGAGAGGGCGAACACGACCGCGGCGATGAGCAGCTGGGTCGCCACCGCGATGCGGAGCGTCTGCCAGCCGTAGCGGGTCGCCTCCTCGTCCTCGCCGGCGCCGATGGCCTGGCCGACGAGCGTGCTGGCGGCGGTCGAGTAGCCCCAGGCCGGCATCATGGCCAGCAGCACCACCTGGCGGCCGACGGCGTAGGCCGCGAGCACGGGGGTCCCGAGGGTGCCGAGGACGAACAGGAACGGGAACCGGCCGAACGTCTGGAGCAGCCGCATCCCGCCCAGCGGCACGCCCACCCGGAGGATCTCCCGGATGATGTCGGTATCCAGCTGCCGGCCGCCGAGGTGCAGCGTGGCGTCGTAGCGCCCGGAGAGCGCGAGCCAGAGGAAGACCACGCCCGTGAAGATGTTCGTCACCGCGGTGCCGATCGCCGCCCCGACGATGCCGAGCCGGGGGAAGCCGAACAGCCCGAAGATGAGCAGCGCGTTGAGGACGACGTTGGTCGGCAGCGTGACCAGCCGGACGAACATCGGCGTCCGGGTGTCGCCCGTGCCCGCGAGCGCCCGGGAGGCGACGAGGCTCCAGAACCGGAACGCCAGCGAGAGCATCAGTATCTGGAGGTAGGCGGCGCCGAGCCGGATCGCCTCGGGGTCGTCGGTGAGGACGTCGATGAGCTGGGGCGAGTAGGTCCAGCCGACCCAGGTGAGCGGCAGCGAGACCGCCAGCGTGAGCCAGAGCGACTGCTTGAGCGCGAGCTCCGCGCGGTCGCGTTGTCCCGCGCCCTCGTACCGGGCGACGACGCTGATCGTCCCGGAGGAGACGGCCAGCGAGAGCGCGAAGCCGATGAAGAAGTACTGGAAGCCCAGCTCGAGGGCGGCGAGGCCGGCGCCGCCGAGCGCGATACCGACCATCACGAAGTCGGCGAGCCGAAGCAGGATCCGCAGCCCGCCGGTGACCATCACGGGCGTGGCGAGCAGGAACGCCTCCTCGCCCATCCGCCGGTCGACGACCCCGAGCCGGGCGAGCAGCGCGGGGAACCGGCGGGCGGCGTCCTCGATCAGCGCCCGGAGCGACTGCATCCGGCTAGCGAGGACGGGGGAGGGGCCTGGTCCTTACGGAAGCGGTCGGGCGGGCGGCGCGCCGGCCCTACTCAGCGGTCCCCGCGAGCTCGGCGCGGTGGAGGCGGTAAGAGTACCCCGAGAGGAGTATCAGGAGGGTCAGGAACGCGTATATCCAGACCAGCCCGGTCCGGGTGAGCCCGATGAGCAAGATCTCGACGCCGTCCGGCGGCCAGACGACGTAGGCCGCGTAGATCGAGCCGAGGTAGCCGGCGGCGGCGAGCAGGAGGACGATCGCCTGGGGAACGTTCGACCAGTCCACGCCCCACCGATGGAGTCCGCGGTCCGTGCCGCCCCCGCCGTAGCGGCGTTCCCAGTTGAAGAGCGGGTAGTCCTCGACGTAGGCGCCCTCGATCCGACTGAGGTGGCGGGCCACGTACAGGATGTTGTTGAACGTCCTGACGGTCTGGACGACGAGGAACCCGACCACGACCGGGATGACGGCCAGGAAGACGAACTGGCCAGAGAGCAGGGCGTAGGCGATGACGACGCCGATGACCGAGAGCCCGCTGAGGAGGCTCCGGTGGTGCTGGGCGATCCGGGAGTGGACTTCGTCCCGGAGCGACCGGTAGAGGAGCAGCTGGGGATCGTTTCGGTCGCGGTCGTGGGGCCCTGGTCCTCGAGAGCGTCGGCGACGAGGTCGCTGCCAGTGCCGGGGTCCTCGACCATCGTACTTCGCCGGAGTCACCGGGGAGACGTTAATCGTGTGGTGTGTCCCACTGGGTTGGTCCGGGTGTCCGGCCAACGGCCCCGGCGTTCGCCGAGGGCCGCACTTTCGTCAAGCTCCCTACGGGCAACAATCAGCAACCGCCGTTATGGTGACTACTTTTGTGAAACCGCACGCCTGTTTGCGGCTTACCTCCCTATTTTTGAACCCCCTGGTAGGGTGTTCTGTCGTGCGAACTCGGCTGACGATACTCGTCGCTTGTATCGCCACCGTCGCAATGGTCACACCATGTCGGCGGCCGCCGTCGGCGCCGAACCATCAGCGAGCCTCACGTATGAGGGCGAGGCCCTGACGCTCTATCCCGCGTCGGAACAGACCGTCGAGGGCACCAGCGATCTCGAGGCCGGATCGACGATCGCCGTGCGGCTCCGGTCGAGCGGCTCGAGTCCCTTCCTCATGTCCGAGGAGGCCACCGTTGGTGACGCCGGCCAGTTCGAAGCCAGCTTCAACCTCAGCGGGGTTGCGCCCGGGACCGAGGCGACCGTGAAGCTCCACTCCAACGGCACGGAGCTCGCCAGCGCCCCGGTCGAGATCGTCGAGGAGCCATCGCCGTCGCCGACGGAAACCCCCGGCCAGCCCGGGTTCGGCGCCGCGGTGGCCGTTCTTGCCGTCCTGCTGGGCGTCCTGGTCCGCCACTGGTAGCCGTTCGAGGGGTGAGCCGCCGATCCGATCAGGCGGATGCCCGCGGACCCATCAGAGACGGGTGAACAGTTCACTGATACTGCAGCCTCGGTCGTGGGAGCCAGCTGTCGGCCTGTCGATTCGGTGGCTACCCCTCAGGCCGCGGCCTCGGCGTAGAAGTTGAACGCCTCGAACACCGGCCGGTCCGAGATGCCGAGCAGGATCGCGTCGCCGTCGGGCGCGTGGTGGTGGATGGCGTCGGGCGGCACGACGAAGATGTCCCACTGGCCCCACTCGAGCACCTCGTCGTTGACGTGGGTGGCGCCCTCGCCCTCGATGACGAAGAACACCTCCGTGGCGTTGTGGAAGTGCGGCTCGGTCGGGCCCTCGTTGAGCAGCTGCGCCCGGAACGACATCGTCGGGAACAGCGGCGGCTCGCCGGTCGCCGGGATTGACGTACGCCATGCTGTAGCCGTCGTAGGGGTCGGGCTCGTCGTTCTCGGCGCGCTGGTGCAGCGTCTCGAGCGTGTCGGCCCACTTGAACCGGTAGGGCGGCGTCGCCTCGCGGATGCCCTCGAACGGCCCGGGGATCGAGCCGTCCCGGGGCTCGTCCGCCGGTCGGGCCCGGCCGTACTGGGAGTCCCAGTAGCCCTCGGTCTTCGTGACGGGCTGGCGCTCGAGCTCGTGGTTCTCGAAGACGTTGGTGGAGTTCAGCGAGTCGAGGATGAGCGGGAGGTCGAGCACGTCCAGCCACGCCGCGGTCTCGTCGCCGCCGTTGACGTGGTCGTGCCACTCCCACTGGGGCGTGGTCACGAGGTCGTTGTTCAGCATCGGGAACTCCTCGCCGGCGACGACCGTCTTCATCTCCTCGTGGCCGTCGATGGTGAACCGGAGCGCGTTGGCGCCGTGGCGGTGCGACGGCGCGGTCTCGCCGGGCGAGACCGTCTGGACGCCGAGGTAGATGGTGTTCGAGATGGCGTTCCCGAGCGCCGTGTTGATCGGGACGGCGACCCGCCGCTGGAACCCCGGCGGCAGGTCGGCGATCGGGACGTCCTCCTCGATGTGGTCGATGGCGGACTTGATGTCGGCCCACCGCCAGATCCCCGGCTCGACGTCGTCGTAGACGGTCTCGCCGAAGTCCCGCTCGACCTCCCAGAGCGGCCGGAGGCGGTGCTCCTCGAGGACGCTTCTGGTCTCGTCGCTCAGCGTCAGGAGCTCTTCGGGGTCCTCGGACTCTTGGGCGCCCATGGCCCACGGGAGGGACGGACGCGAGAAATAAATGCCGCCGCCGGCAGTCTGTCGGGGACGGGTCGCTTCCCGCCTGTTCAGCCGGCAGCGCCATCCGCGGTCGCCCTGGCCTGGGCGTCGAAGATGTCGGCCGCGCGGAAGACCTCCCGGCAGTCCTCGCAGACCATCACCCGCTGGATGGCGTACTCCCAGAGCTTCCCGTCGCAGGTCGGGCAGTCGAAGTGCGCCCTGACGAACGGGTCGTGCTCGGCGTACGGGTTCTCGAAGTCGGCCATATGACGGAGACGTCGGTCGGGGCGCAAAAGGCTTTGCTCGCCGGGTGTCGCGCGAGCCGAACGTCTATGCGGCGGACGCGTGAGGGCCATTCCATGCGCACCGATCCATAACCCCGAGGGCGTCGCTGACTCGACGCGGATCGGCTACAACCAGGCCGTCGAGACCGAGCACGCGCTGTACGTCTCCGGCCAGCCCGGCTGGGACGCCTCGGCCGACGTGGCCGAGGGCATCGAGGCGCAGACCCGGCTGGCCTGGGACAACGTCGAGGCGGTCCTGGCGGAGGCGGGCCTGGAGCTGACGGACGTCGCGAAGGTCACGGGCTACCTGGTCGACCCCGACGAGCACCTCGAGCCGTTCCTCGAGGTCTGGAACGACCGCCTGGCCGAGCCACGGCCGGCCAGCACGATCGTCGGCGTCGAGTCGCTGGCGCTCCCGTCGTTCCTGGTCGAGCTCGACGTCGAGGTCCCGCTCGAGGGCTGAGGGTCGCCGTATCGACCGCGCTACTCCCGGCGGCGGGCGTTCGCGGCCGGACCGAACAGCGGGCCCTCGAACCGGCCCCAGTCGGGGGACATGCTGGTGGTCGAGGGCGGGTTCGGACACGCCGACAGATGCTCCCCGATGTCCGCCACCTCCTCGCCGCAGCAGGCACACTCCATACCTTCAATCATACCTCGAGCGCCCTCGACTTTCGGGCCTAACGTGTTAGGTATCCGTGCGCGGCTCCCCACCGCCATCGCCTCGACGAAGGGGTGTCGATACCGGGAGGAACGGCACGGCTTCGGATCGACCGCTGGCCCCACAACAAACGGGGCTATGATATGGGTCAAACGGGGGCTTGACCCACCGCTCGGGTTTTATGGCGGCCGTCTGATGTTGGCCGCAAGACCCACTGATGCGACAATCAATCGCGGCCCTGCTCCTCGCGTGTCTACTCGTCACGAGCGGCTGTGCCGGCCTGCTCGGCGAGGAGCGGTCGCCGAGCGACCAGCGCGCCCAGGACGCCCTGAACCGCAGCCGCGCGGCCCTCGCTGACGTGAGCTCCTATCGGGCCCGGAACGACGGGTTCGGGCGGATGACCGGCGATGACCGCGAGATCACGGCCGACGTCCGCGGCGAGGTTCTCGTCAACGTCACCTCACGGGAGATGCGCTCGAATGGCCGGGTCGACGACCCGTCGAACCCGCTGCCGGGCGTCCGGCGGACCTACGTCGACAACTACACCGTGCTCACCGAGTGCCGGCTCGCCGGCTGGGGTCGGGAGGAGCTCTCCACGTCCAGAGACTGGTTCGCGTACACGCCCATCGGCGAGCAGTTCGCGATGCTCTCCCGGTCGCCGGTCTACTGGGAAGGGCGGGAACGGCTCAACGGCACCCAGGTGGCTGTCGTCGAGGCCCACCCGACCAAGGAGGAGCTGCTCGCGGTCCCGAGCGTCTGGACGTTGGAGCCCGAGGATCCCGAGCAGGCGAACTTCCAGAACGCGACGGTCAGGGTCTGGCTCAGCACCGAGACCTGGCTCCCGCTGCAGATCATGCGGGAGAGCCACTGGAAGGCCGGCGGTGCGCGCGTGACGTTGTCGACGACCTGGCGGTACGACGGCTACGACGAGCCGGCGAACGTCACCCGCCCGTCGGTCCCCGACTCGGAGATCAGGGACCGCAGCTGCTGAAGCC
>JAXHME010000015.1:0-8444 GCA_034521615.1 Halobacteriales archaeon | reverse complement strand
GCCCCGCCGTCCACCGGCACCGTCGCCCCGTTGACGTAGCTCGCGTGCTCCGAGGAGAGGAACGCGACCAGCTTCCCGAGGTCGAGCGGGTCGCCGAGCCCGCCGGCCGGCGCCCCCGCCGTGACCGCGGCTTCGGCGGCGTCCAGATCGGCGTACCGGCCGGCGTCGACGAGCTCGGTCAGGAACAGCTCGAGGTCCTCGGTGTCGTGGGGGCCCGGGAGCACCGCGTTGACGCGGACGTCCGGGGCGAACGCCCGGGCCTGGGTCTCGGCGAGCCCCTCGACGGCCCGGCCGAACGCGTTGGCGACGGAGAACTCGCCCGCGAGCGCCCGCACCAGCGGGTTCGTCACGGTCACGACGGAGCCGTGGTCGGAGTCGGCGAGCCAGGGGTGGGCCTCCCGGAGCGTCCAGACGACGCTCATGAACAGCCGGTCGAAGCCGCGGAACCAGTCCTCGTCGGACGCGTCGAGCAGCGCCGCCGGTTCCAGCGGGCGGGGCCCGGTCACGAGGTGGTCGAGCCCGCCGTACTGGTCGACGGCCTCCCGGACGAACGCCTCGACCTGGTCGGGGTTCCGGACGTCGGCCTCGAGGCCGAACACCTCGCCGTCGCCGATGGCGAACAGCCGGTCGGAGGCCCACGCGAGGTCGCCGAGGTTCGGGCTGGCGAGCGCGACGTTCGCGCCCTGCCGGGCGAACGCCTCGGCGCAGGCGTGGCCGAGGCCGGTCGCGCTCCCGGTGACGAGCGCCACGTGGCCGTCGAGGTCGAGGTCCATGGGTCGGGCTCCGGCCACGGGGGGTAAAGCCCTGACGCCGGGGCCGTCAGGGGCCGGGCTCGCTCGGCTCCGCGGCGTCGACGGGCGGAATCCCCGCCACGGGCTCCCGGTCGGAGAGGACGGCGAGCGACCCAACGAGGGCGGCGCCCAGGACCACCAGCCCGCCGGCGACGCCGAAGGCGAGGAGGTAGCCGAACGAGGCCGCCCACCCGCCGAGCAGCCCGCCGACGCCGCCGCCAACGGCGGCGAGGGCCGTGTGGACGCCGAGTAGCTCGCCGCGGACGGCGGCCGGGGCGAGCCGGGTCACGATGGCGGTCCCGACGACGGCGATGACGGCCCAAGTCCCGCCGATCAGGACGAGGACGAACGCAACAACCCCGAGCTCCAGCGCCAGCAGCCCGAACCCGGTCCCCAGGGCGACCAGCGGGAACAGGAGCCCGCGGGCCGCGAGGGCCCCGGTCTGGAGCAGGCGGACGTCGGTCCGTCCCACCAGCGTCCCGACGCGATCGTAGAGGGCGGCCGAGGCGAGGCTGGAGACCAGGTAGAGGCCGAAGATCTGCGCGGCGGTGAAGCCGGCGCCGGTGAGAAAGAGGGGCAGCGGGGCCCAGAACGCGGCGAAACCGGTGAAGAACAGGACGGCCGCGGCGAGGTAGGTAACCATCGAGGGGTCCAGCCGGTCGATCAGCCGCCGCGGGTGGAAGTCCCGGGAGGACCAGTAGAGGCGGTTCGGCGCGAACACGAAGGTCGCGCCCCGGATCCCGCCACGGCCGGACGCCGCGAGCAGGCGGGCGACCCGACGGGCGGCCCGCTCGGTCGTCACCGGCGGGCCGGGCGGGGGTGCCGGGAGCGATCGGGACGCGAGGAGGGCGGCGACGGCGGCGCACCCGGCGAGCAGCCAGAACAGGCCGCGCGTCGCGAGCTCCGGCCCGAGGAACGGGCGGCCGAGGACGGGCCAAACGGCGCCGAGCACGAGGCCTCCCGCCCAACCGTAGCCCTGGTAGGTGTTGAGCTGGCCGATACGTTCGCCCCAGTCCTCGCTGGCGGCGTCGGCGACGACGAGCATCGTCAACACGGGGCCGACGGAGGCGACGACGAGCCAGAGCGCCGCGTTGGCCACGAAGACCGCGGGGACGCGCTCGAGCAGCGGGATGACGGCGAGCGCGGCGGCGGTGATCGCGAGGGTGAGCAGGACGAGCGGCCGGCGATGGCCGACTCGGTCGGCCAATCGGCCGAAGAGGATGGCGCCGGGGGCCCCGATGACCGTCGCCGTCGCGAAGAGGACGCCGAGGTCGAGCGGCGACCCGCCGAGCTGGACGACGTAGAGGGGGACAAGCAGCGACGCGCCGCCGAAGGCCACGGAGCCCAAGCCCCACGCGTAGAGCCAACGCTCGGCCATGGGGGCCGTTGGTGGAGAGGCCCTCTAAGGGATACCGGTTCGGTGACCGTGTCCCGGCGCGAGGTCGTTGAATCCAATCGAGGTTATATCCCTCCCCGCCAGCGGATCCGTCGAGCGATTTAGAGCACGGATTGAGCGAGCCCGAGGAAGATGAAGAACCCGAGGACGTCGGTCGCGGTCGTGATGAAGATCGTGGCCGACGTCGCGGGGTCCTTGCCGGTTCGGTCGAGGGCGAGCGGGATGACCGTGCCGAAGAACCCGGCGATGATGAGGTTCAGGACCATCGAGACCCCGAGGACGAGCCCGAGCAGCGGACTCCGGTTGAACACGCTCGCGATGACCGCGACGAGGACGCCGGTGATGGCGCCGTTCACCGCCCCGGCGGCGACCTCGTTGATCACCGCCCGTTTCCCGGTGGCGAGCGAGATATGGCCGAAGGCGAGCCCACGGACCGTGACGGCCATCGACTGGGTGCCGGCGTTCCCGCCCATCCCGGCAACGACGGGCATGTACACCGCGAGCAGGGTGAACGCCGCAATGGTATCCTCGAACAGCCCGACGGCCGCTGCCGCGAGGAACGCCGTCCCCAGGTTGATGATCAGCCACTTATAGCGGTGCTTGACTTTGAGGAGGGGCCCATCCAGGACGCTCTCCTCCTCCCGGACGCCCGTGAACTCGTAGAGCGTCTCGCCGACCTCCTCCTCGATGACCCGCAGCAGGTCCTCGGCGGAGATGACACCGAGGATGGACTCGTCGTCATCCACCACGGCGACAGAACTCTCCGGATGGGCCCGGAAGAGGTCGACCACCTCCGTGTCGGGTGTGTCGGGGGTGACGAACGGCGTCTCGCTGACGTGTTCGGCGAGGTCGACGTCTCGGTCGGCCAAGGCGAGGGTCTGGGCGGGGAGTTCCCCGAGAAACTCGTCGCCGTCGGTAACGAAGATCACCGGGAAGGTTCCGGTGCGTTCCTCGTGGCGCTGGACCCGCTCGGCGACGTCGTCGAGCGAGCGATCGCGGTCGACCCGGACGTAGTCGAGGTGCATGAGGCCGGCCGCGGACTCCGGGCTGAACTCGAGCAGGAACTCGATCTTCTCCCGGCGGTCCTCGCTGAGCCTTGTGAGGACCTCGTCACGGGTTTCCTCGTCGACGAGCCCCAACACGTCGGTCGCCTCGTCGGGGTCGAGGTGCCGGACGAAGCGCTGGAGCTGATCGGTGGCCATGTCGGCAACGAGGGCCTGTTGCACGCCGACCGGCAGCTGGAAGAAGAGCTCCCGCTGGCGGCGCCGGGAGAGCTGCTCGAACTCGTCGGCGGGCGCCGGCGAGACGGCGATTGCCTGCTGGAGGTCGGTCGTCGCGTCGTCCATGCTCCAGGCGGGATGACCGGTGACTAAATCCTTGGGCCGAAGCCGTGGGCTGGAGCGGCCGAATCCCGTGTCGCGCTACACCCCGAACAGCACGGCGATGCCGAGGGTGACGGTGACCGTCAGCAGGAGCTGCAGGGGCGCGCCGACACGGAAGTAGTCGGTGAACCGGTAGCCCCCCGGTCCGTAGACCATCAGGTTGGTCTGGTAGCCGATGGGGGTCATGAACGCCCCGGAGGAGGCGAAGGTGACGGCGAGCAGGAACGCGAACCCGTCGGCCCCGATTCGGGTCGCGGTGTCGACCGCGATGGGGATCATGAGCACCACCGTGGCCACCGGGGTGATGGCGCTGGCGAGCACCGCGGTGAGCAGGTAGAAGAGGGCGAGCATCGCGAGCACCGGGAGCACCCCACCGGCTTCGACGAGGAACGACGCGATGAGGGCGTCACCGCCGGTCGTCTGCATGGCGACGCCGAGCGGGAGGATCCCGGCGAGGAGGAAGATGACGTTCCAGGAGACGGCGTCGTAGGCATCCGAGGCCGTGAGACAGCCGGTGACGACCATCGCGACTACCCCGCCGAGCGCCGCGATGACGATCGGGACCCATCCCAGCGCGGCGAGGACGATGACCCCTCCAAGGATGCCGAGAGCGTACGGGGTCGTCGGGCTGAGGGGGGCGACCTCGTCTTCGTCCACGGTGGGATCGAGGAGGTCCTCCTGAGCTCGCTCGGTCACGAGGAGGTCGCCCTCCTCGGCGAGGTAATCGATCGCGGCCTCGGTGGTCTGGAGCAGGAGCGTGTCGCCCGACTCGAGGACCTGCTCGGCGAGGCCGTGGCGGATCGTGTTCGGCCCCCGTCGGATCGCCAGGACGGTCGTGTGGAGCGCGTCCTTGAGGTGCGTCTCATCGATGCGGTCCCCGACAAGCCCGGAGTTGGGAAGAACGACCGCCTCGACTACCGTGCCCGCCTCGGTGAGGAGGTCTTCCTCCACGACCTGCTCGCGGGGGAGCTGGCGGAGGCCGAGCGGATCGGCGAGCTGGTTCAGGGTCTGCAGGCTGAGCCGGACCGCGAGCTCGTCGTCAGCCTCGATGACGATGTCGCTGTACCGGGCCTCGTAGGCTTGCTCGTCGCGGTCGAGCCAGAGCAGGTCAACAGTGCCCCCGTCCGACTCGTCGAGCCGGGCCTGCGCCTCCGAGAGCGTCATCCCGACGAGCGGGGAGTCCTCGCGGACCCGGACGAGCGACAGGTGGCTCTCGAGGTCGTACTCCTCGGTGAAGTCGACGTTCGGCGCGATCCGGGCGGGCGTGAGCCACCGGCCGACGGTGAGGAGGTAGGCGATCCCCACGACGAGCACCAAGATACCGAGCGGCGTGAACTCGAACATGCCGATGGGGTGGTCGAGCAGCTGTCGGGAGAGGTCGCTCGCGAGCAGGTTGGTCGAGGTCGCGATGAGCGTCAGGGTGCCGCCGAGCATCGCCGCGTACGAGAGCGGCAGCAGGAGCTTCGACGGGGAGACGCCGGCCTTCTCGGCGAGCCCGGTGATCATCGGGATGAAGACGGCCACAACGGGGGTGTTGTTGACGATCCCGGCGGCGATCCCGGTGGTCGTGACGGTGGCGCCGACGAGCCGTCGTTCGTCGCCCTTGGTGACGCGGGCGAGCAGGAGCCCGAGCCGGTCGACGACCCCGGTCCGTTGGACCCCCTCCGACAGGATGTACATCGCGAGGATGGTGATCGTCGCCGAGCTGGCGAAGCCACTGATCGCGGTCGCCGCACTCACGCCCGTCCACGGCTCGAGGACGGCCAGGGCGACGAGGATCGCGATGGCCGTGACGTCCGAGGGGAGCGCCTCGCTGACGAAGAGGAGGAGGGCGACGCCGATCAGGCCGAAGACGATGGCCATCCCCGGCGTCACGGTCGCCATATCGTACTGGAGGGCCGCGGCCGAGGTAAAGAAGGCTTCCCTCCGGTGGGGGTCGCCGGCAGCCTTATCGGGCCGTTTCCACAACCCGGCCATATGGCCGCCGAGGAACCCACGGAGGTCGGCGCCAACCTCGAGGGCGAGGCACCCGACGTCGAGCCGACGGTCGAGACCGACGAGGCGACGTACACTGAAGATGCCGAGCTCGAGCGGACGATCGGGCTCTCGGGCGGGCTCGCCATCGGGGTCGGGACCATGATCGGGGCGGGGATCTTCGTCTTCCCCGGCCTGGCGGCGGGCCAGGCCGGACCGGCCGCGGCCGGTTCGTTCGCGCTCGGTGGGGTCATCGCGCTGCTGGTCGCGCTGCCGGCCTCCGAGCTCGCGACCGCGATGCCGAAGAGCGGCGGCGGCTACTACTTCATCTCCCGGGGGCTCGGCACGCTCGCCGGCACGGTCGTCGGGCTCTCGCTGTGGCTCGGGCTCGTCTTCGCGACGGCGTTCTACCTCGTCGGCTTCGGCTTCTACGCCATCGATACCCTGGCGGAGCTGGGGGTCGTGCTCGACCCGGCGCTGGTGATCCCCATCGCGCTGGCGTTCGGCGCGGGCTTCACCGTCCTCAACGTCACCGGGACCGAGAACGCGGCGAAGCTCCAGAACGGGGTCGTCGCGCTGCTGCTCTCGATCCTGGCCGTGGTGCTGCTCTGGGGCTCGATGGACGCCCTGGGGATCGTCGGCCAGCCGAGCGCCCCGGAGACAGTTCATGCCGTTCGGGCCGCTGCCGATCCTCACGACCGCGGCGCTGGTGTTCACCTCGTACCTCGGCTTCGCCCAGGTCGCGACGGTCGCCGGCGAGATGAAGCAGCCCGGCCGGAACCTCCCGCTCGCGATGGTGGGCTCGGTGCTCATCGTCGGGGTGCTCTACGTCGTCACGATCTTCGTGGCGACGAGCGCGTTCGGCAGCGCGAAGCTCGCGAGCCTCGGCGAGACCGCCATGGTCGACGTCGGCCGGCACTACCTCGGTCCCGCCGGCGCGCTGGCCATCGTCTTCGGCGGGCTGCTGGCGACGATGTCGAGCGCCAACGCGTCGGTGCTCTCGACCTCACGCGCCATCTACGCGGTCTCGAAGGACGCCCTGCTCCCGCGGTACGCCAGTCGAATCAACCTCCGATACGGAACGCCCCACGTCGCGCTCGGATTGGCCGGCGGGCCGGTGCTCGTGCTCGTGGCGACGGGACAGGTCCAGGTGCTCGCCGAGGTGGCCTCGTTCCTCCACCTCGTGCTCTACGGGCTCATCTGCGTGTCGCTGATCGTCCTCCGGCGGGACGAGCCTGAGTGGTACGACCCGGACTTCCGGACGCCGGGCTACCCGGCGGTGCCGGCGCTCGGTGCGGTCGCGAGCTTCGCGCTCATCGGGTTCATGCAGCCGGCCTCCCAGGTCATCGGCCTCGCGATCATGCTCGCCACGGCGGGGTGGTACTTCTATTACGCCCGGGACGTGACCCTCAGGGGGGCCCTCTGATGACGCGCGTCCTCGTCCCCGTGGCGGTGCTGGAGAACGAGGCGGTGCCGCTCGGGCTCATGAACCTGCTCGGCACGATGGACGTCACGGTGCTCGGCTACCACGTCCTCCCCGAGCAGACGCCGCCCGACCAGGCGAGACAGCAGTACGAGGACCGGGCGAACGACGCCCTGGCCGACGTCGCCGAGGAGTTCCGCGAGGCCGGCGGCGAGGCGGACTACCGGCTCGTGTTCACGGGCGACCGCCCCAAGACGATCGAGCGGGTGGCCGAGGAGGTCGACGCCCGGGCGTACGCCCTCACGGGCGCCACGGGCGCGGTCGACCGGCTGCTCGTCTCGCTCTCGGGGGACGTCGCCGCCGACCGCGTGCTGGGGTTCGTCGCCGAGCTCGTGGACGGTCGAGACATCGGGGTGACGCTGCTGCGGGTCGCCGGCGACGAGGGAGAGATTTCGCTACCGGCCGCCGCCGAACGGCTCGAGGATGCGGGCATCGCGGTCGAGACCATCGAGGCCGAGGCCCGCGCGCCGCTCGAGGCGCTGCTGGAGGCCCTGCCGGACCACGACGCCATCGTGATGGGCGAGCAGGCGCCGTCGCTCGGGTCGTTCCTGTTCGGCCAGGTGACCGAGCGCGTCGCCGCGGAGTCGGTCGGCCCCGTGCTGGTGGTCCGCAGGGACGATGACCTCGACGGCTGAACCGGCGGTCAGCCAGTCGGGTCGGTACCCGGACCGTCGATCTGGCCCTCGAGCGTCCGGTGGGGGTACGGGATGGTGATGCCTTCCTCGGCCAGCCGTTCGGAGACGTTCTGCACCAGCTGGCCCCTGATGCCGAGGAAGTCCGAGCCGCCAGGGTCGGTGATCCAGATCCGGCTCTGGAGGCCGAACGACGAGTCGTTCAGCTCGATCAGCTTGACCGAGGGGGCAGGCTCCTCGAGGATTCCGTCGACGTTGGCGGCCTCCTCGAGGATGATGTCGGTCACCCGGTCGATGTCATCCCGGAAGCCGACGCGGAACGTGAACTTCAGCCGCAGCGTGCCGTTCTTGTCGTAGTTCTTGATGACGCCATCGGTGAGCTGGGAGTTCGGCACGGTGAGGTGCTCGTTGTCGAAGGTCTGGACCCGGGTGACCCGGAGCCCGATGTCCCTGACGTAGCCGGAGTTCCCCTCCCACTCGATCCAGTCTCCGGTCCGGAACGGCCGGTCGGTGTAGATGAAGACCCCGGCGACGAAGTTCTTGATGACGTCCTGGAGGGCGAACCCGATGGCGAGCGTGGCCGCCGCGGCGATGGTCGCCAGCGCGGCGAAGACGCTGCCGAACCCGGCGAGCGCGAACGCCAGCCCGACGGCCAGGAACAACAACACCGCGTAGGCGAGGACGCGCAGCGGTTTCTGGAGGTGCTCGTCGATCCCCCGGCGGTCGAGCAGCCGGGTCACCAGGGGGACGACGACGAGCGATCCGATGGCGTAGACCCCGACCAGC
>JAXHME010000014.1:0-8134 GCA_034521615.1 Halobacteriales archaeon | reverse complement strand
TGGGCCGCGGGGACTGATCGCCGCGACTACCAGTCAATTCTGCCGCTATCGGCGACACGGGGTTTCCGGGCGTAACCCACGATCGCCGCGCCCGCCAGGCCGAAAACCGGCTCACGGCGGCCGACTCGTGACGGTTGGTGGGTGACGTCTCGACCGGACGCCCGGGGCCACCCGCCGAACGGCGTCGTAGCTACGGGCGCCCGTAGCCGGTGTCGTCACGGTATTACTCGGCGCTCCGCTCCTACGGGTAATGGCTACCGCCACCTCCACCGCACGCCCCGGGCGAACCGACGGGGAGTACACCCTCGTCGATCCCCGGGCGCCGCGGTTCGGCCAGGCGATCACCGCCGCCGGCCTCCTGCTCGGCATCGCTCTCCAAGCCCCCGCGTTCGTCTTCGCGATCGGCCTGATCCTCAACACCGCCGTCTGGTCGCGCTGGCGCGTCCACCCCTACAGCCTCGCCTGGCGGCACGTGATCGGCCCGGCCCTCGACGCGCCCGACGAGCCCGAGCCGGCGGCGCCCCACCGGTTCGCGACGCTGATCGGCGCCGTCGGGACGCTCGCCGCCAGTGCCCTCCTCCTGACGGGCTTCCCGCTCGCCGCGTACGTCATCGCCGGCGCGATCGCCGCCGCCGCGGGGCTCGGCGCCACCACCGGCTTCTGCCTCGGCTGTCACATGTACCGGAGCGTCTCGCTGTTCCGGCGGCTCTCCATCGTCTGAACCGGAAAAATCGTTCGTCGGAAATGCGCCGGCTCAGGTCACCGTGACCGTGCCGACCATCCCGGCGGACTCGTGCGGGATGCAGAAGTACTCGTAGGTGCCCGCGGTCTCGAACGTGTGCGAGTAGCTCTCGCCGCCGAGCACGTCGCCGGCGTCGGCGTCGCCGACGGCGTAGTTGTCGCGGGCGGCCTCCTCGGAATCGAAGCCGCCGGAGGCGAAGTAGGCGGCGCCATCGGGAAGTTCGTCCTCGTAGGCGGTCACCGAGTGACCGACGCCGCCGACGTTCTCCCAGACCACCGTGGTCCCCGCGCTGACCTCGATGTCGGCGGGGTCGAAGACCAGGTCGTCGGTCATCTCGACGGTGGCGGTGCTCCCGCTCGGCTCGGTCGTGGGCTCGCTGCCACCGTCGCCGCCGCTACAGCCGGCCAGCGGCAGCGCGGTCGCCAGGGCGCCGGTACCGGCGAGCGCCCGGAGGTACTGTCGTCGTGTGGTGTCTGCAGTCATGGGAACCGTGGTCGCCACTCGCCGCTCGGGACCGATAAGGGCCGCGACCCGTTTCCACGGGGCGGGAACCTCGGAGGACATCTTCGGCGAAGCGTTTATGTTGGCCCGCCGGTCGCGCAGTTCACCCGTCCGCCGACCCGCCGACCGCCTCGGCCCAGTCCTCACCCAGGTCAGCGATGTAGTGCTTCACCACCGCGCCCTCCGCGCGGTGGAGCGTCTCGCTGACGCTGGACTTCGCCACGTCGAGCGCCTCGGCCAGCTCGGTCAGCGAGCAGCCCCGCGGCGTGTCGTAGTAGCCCCGGTCGACGGCCTCGACGAGCAGGCGACGCTGGCGATCGGTGAGCAGGCGGTCGGGGTCGACGTAGTGCTCGACCGACTCGACGGTGAACCGGATGTCGAACGCGTCGAGCTGGTCGCCGAGCTGGGAGAGCCGGTCGTGCGAGGCGGTCAGCTCCCAGGTCGCCGTCCCCTCGCGGATGTCGAACGGGAGCTCGAGGGGCACGCCCGCGCTCTGGACCGGGAAGAGCAGCAGGGGATCCGACGTCTCGAACTGCAGCGTCGCGCGGTTCTCGTGGCGATGCAGGACCGCCACGTCCGTGACGGCCGACTGCTCGTCGATCGACGCCGCGACCGCCCCGATATCCGGCGCGCGGACCTCGACGAGCCCGACGCCGCGGTCCCCCTCTGGCATGGCGGCGAGCACCCGGAACGTCGCACCGGGATGCTCGCGGGAGACCGAGCCGATCCAGACGGACTCGGGGATGTCGATGGCGAGCCGGGCCCGTGGCATGGCCGGCGGTTGCCGGCCCGCGCCCAAGAAGGTTACCGAACATGTTCGTGGGAGGGGCGAGGTGGCCCCGAAGGCTACTTGCCCGGCGAGGACCCGCCCATGGACATGCAGACCGTCTCGGTCAGCCGCGTCATCCCGGCTGACCCCGCGGTCGTCAGCGACCGCATGGCGGACGTCGAGCCGTTCATGCAGGCCGGGGGGTTCAGCGAGGCCTCGGCCGACGACGAGGGTATCTACCTCCGACAGAACCTCGGCCTCGGCCGGATCGAGCTCCGGCTCGACCTGGTGGACGACCCGGAAGCCGAGCTCGCCTACGAGCAGCGCGAGGGCATCTTCGAGGAGATGGATACCCGGTACACGCTCAGGGCGGTCGACGGTGGCACCGAGGTCACGGCGACCACGACGTTCGCGCTGGGGGGCGTGGTCGGCTCGGTGCTCGACGCGACGATCGTGAAGCGAAAACGCCGCTCGGAGCTCAACGCCCAGTTCGACTACCTCGAGGCCGCCGTCGGGAGCGACTGACGGCCGAACACGTTCGGGGCGGGTTATTGGACGCCGCCGCGTGGAGTCCACGGTATGAACCCCGGAGGCGCCCCCGCGTGAGCCCGCCGCGCGTCGACACCAGCCGGCGACCGGTGGTCGTCGTCTGGGAGCTGACCCAGGCCTGCTCGCTGGCCTGTCGCCACTGTCGCGCCGACGCCCAGGAGGACTGCCACCCCGACGAGCTCACGACGGCCGAGGGCCGCGCGCTGCTCGACTCGGCCCGTGAGTTCGGCGAGGACCAGCTGGTCGTCCTCTCGGGCGGCGACCCGATGGCCCGAGACGACGTCGTCGACCTCGTGGAGTACGGCACGGACCTCGGGCTGCGCATGACGCTCACCCCCAGCGGGACCGAGCGGCTCACGGCGGACCGCCTCGACGAGCTCGCCGACGCCGGTCTCCGGCGCGTCGCGCTCAGTCTCGACGGCGGGACCCCCGAGACCCATGACGACTTCCGGGGCGAGGACGGCAGCTTCGAGCGGACCCTCCGGGCGGCGCGGGCCGCCACGGACGCGGGCCTGCCGCTCCAGCTCAACACCACGGTCTGTGCCGACACCGTCGACGAGCTCCCCGCCATCCGCGACCTCGCCGAGGAGCTCGGGGTCGTGCTCTGGTCGGTGTTCTTCCTCGTACCGGTCGGCCGGGGTGCCGTGCTGGACCCGATCTCGCCCGATCGGGCCGAGGCCGTGATGGAGTGGCTCGCCGAGGTGGCCGACGAGGCGCCGTTCGGGCTCAAGACGACCGAGGCGCCCCACTACCGGCGGGTCAGGCTGCAACGGGCTGTCGACGCCGCCCCCGACGAGCCGCCCGAATCGGCCCCGACCCGCGTCGTCGCTGGCGACGGCTTCGTCTTCGTCAGCCATCGCGGCGAGATCTACCCCTCGGGGTTCCTCCCGTCATCGGTGGGGAACGTCCGCGAGGCCGATCTCGTCGAGCGCTACCGGGAGGCCGACCTCTTCGAGGCGCTCCGGGACCCCGACGCGCTGCGGGGCAAGTGCGGCGCGTGTCCGTTCAACCACGTCTGCGGCGGCAGCCGGTCACGGGCCTACGCCCGGACGGGCGACCCCCTCGAGAGCGACCCGCTCTGTGGTTACGTGCCCCCGGGCTACGACGGGCCGCTCCCGGAGCGGCGTCCCGCGTCCAGGGCCTGACGCCGGACCGTCAGGACCGCCCGAACACGTTCGGGACAAACCCCAACCGGTCACCTGGAGGTAACGTCGACTATGGGTGCCGAGCAAGGCGAATCCGCGGACGCACCGTGGCCCCAGCAGCTCCTCGACAGCATCTGGCTGTTGGCGGGGCTCGCCGTGGTCTTCTTCACGCTGTCGTACATCGTCTGGGGCCTCGTCGACCTCATGTCGGTCCCCCCGGGGTGACCCCGATGGGATCACCGCTCGACGAGCCCGAGGGGAACTGGTGGAACGAGAAGGTCAATCGCCGCGAGACGCTCTGGATGGGCCTGTCGGGCGTCTGGGCCGCCATCCTGTTCGGCTGGATGGCCGGCTGGGCGCGGTTCGGCGGGCAGAACCAGATGGGCGACACCTTCCGGGTCAGCCCCGACGCCTACGCCGAGAAGGTCGACGCGTACCTCGAGGCGGCCGAGGAGACCGACCGCGGCCTGGTCCCGGCCGGCGAGGACGTCTTCATCGGCGCCTTCCGCTACGGCTGGGACGGCCTCCCGGTCGTCCTCGAGTCGGGGAAGGACTACCAGTTCCACCTCGGCTCCTACGACGTCCAGCACGGCTTCTCGGTCCGCAAGGAGGACACGCTCTCGAAGCAGCTCTCGCTCCAGATCCTCCCCGGCTACGAGTGGGTCGTCGAGATGTCGTTCGACGAGCCCGGCACCTACCACGTCGTCTGTAACGAGTTCTGCGGGGAGGGCCACCGCACGATGCACGGCAGCTTCGAGGTGGTCGCATGAGCATCGCCGACTCGCTGCCGATCCGCAACGAGTACGACGAGGACGGCTTCCGGACCTGCAACACCACCGGGATGACCGTCCACCGCTCCGCCGAGGACATGGTGAAGCTCTTCGGCCTCACCGCGGTGATCGCCCTGCTCGTCGGCGGGGTCATGGCGCTGTTCGTCGCGCTCACCCGATGGGAGATCGTCGGCCTGCTCTCGCCGGGCGACTACTACACCTACCTCTCGGTCCACGCCTGGAACCTGCTCATCTTCTGGATGGTGTTCATGGAGATCGCCATCCTCTACGTCGGCGGTCCGTACGTCCTCGGCCGCAAGCTCCCGATGCGTCGGGTCGCCCACGCGGGCTACGCGGTGATGCTCGGCTCGGCGCTGCTCATCAACTACGCGCTCCTCACGACCAGCGCGCCCGACCAGCAGCCGCTGCTGACCTCCTACGCGCCGCTGCCCTCCGACCCGCTGTTCTACCTCGGGGTCGTCACCTTCATCCTCGGCACGGTGGTCGCGGCGGTGCCCTTCTTCGCCGTGATCTGGCTCGAGAAGCGCGCGAACCCGAGCAAGACGCTCCCGCTGGTCACCTTCGGCGCGTTCATCACGGCGATCATCGCCGTCGAGGCGCTGCTCGGCGGCCTCATCACGTTCGTCCCGACGCTGTTCTGGCGGGTCGGCCTGATCGAGCACATCGACGCCGCCTGGTACCGCCAGATGTACTGGATCATCGGCCACGGGACCCAGCAGATCAACCTCGTCGCCATGATCACGGTCTGGTACTTCCTGACCCACGTGGTCGGGAAGGCCGAGGTGGCCTCCGAGAAGGTCTCCCGGTTCGCGTTCGTCCTCTACCTGTTCTTCATCAACATGGGCGCGGCCCACCACCTGATGAGCGACCCGGCGCTCTCGACGAGCTGGCGGGTCTGGAACACCTCCTACGCGGCGTACGGGGCCGTCATCGCGAGCATGATCCACGCCTTCGCCATCCCGGCGGGCCTCGAGGTCGGCCGGCGCAAGCGCAACCTCGGCGGCGGCACCTTCGGCTGGCTCTGGAGCGCGCCCTGGAAGGACCCGGGCTTCTCCTCGACGATCCTCAGCATCGTCATGTTCGGCTTCCTGGGCGGCATCACCGGCGTGATGATGGGCCAGATGCAGCTCAACATGACCTGGCACAACACGCTCGCCGTCCCCGGCCACTTCCACGCGACCGTCGTCACCGGCACCACGCTGGCGTTCATGGGCCTGACGTTCTGGGTGCTCAAGCTCGTCTTCCGGCGCGACTGGGTCGGCGGCGCGCTCGTGACCGTCCAGCCGTACCTCTACGGCGGCACGATGGGCGTCGTCGCGCTGATGATGATGTACCTCGGCGTCCTGTTCGGGGTGCCGCGCCGGCACCCGTCGGTCATGGACATCCCGGGCACGTCGTTCGACTTCGGCGCCGCCTCGCCGCTGTTCGCCATCTTCGGGATCTTCGCCATCCTGGCCGTGCTGGGCGGGGCGCTGTTCCTCGTGCTCGCGATCGCGTCCCTGCTGCTCGGTCGGGACCTCGACGCGGACTCGGGCGGCGAGTCCGTCGCGGCGGACGGCGGGTTGACTCCCAAGGGTGTCGACGCGCCGCCCCGCCCCGACGGGGGCGAGGTCGAGGACACGCCCCACCACCTGCTGAGCATGCGGGGGACGTTCGTCTTCACCCTCGTCTTCTTCGCCACCTTCGTGGTGATGTGGGCGCTGAACTGGTACCTGCTCTCCCAGCTCTGGCAGGTCGGTGGCTGACGCCGTGTCCCCGCGTGCGGTGGCGGCAGCCAGCTGGTCCCTGGTCAAGCCCCGGATCGTCGGGCTGCTCCTGCTCACGGGCCTGAGTGGGGCGCTCGCCGCGGGCGGCCCGCCGATGGCGACCCTCGTCGCGTTCGTCATCGCCGGGGCCGCCACGGCGGGCGGTGCTGCCGCGCTGAACTGCTACTACGACCGCGAGCTCGACCGCCACATGGCGCGGACGGCCGACCGGCCGCTCCCGCGCGGGGCGCTGCCCGGCTGGGCCGGGCTCGCCCTCGGCGGCGGGCTGCTCGGCCTCGGTACCCTCGTCGGGTGGCGCTGGCTCCCGTCCGCGTCGCTCGCCTACATGCTCCTCGGCGTGTTCGCCTACGTCGGGCTCTACACCGTCGGGCTCAAGCGACGGACGCCGTGGGCGACGCCGATCGGCGGCCTCGCCGGCGCCTTCCCCGTGCTGGCCGGCTGGGCTGCCGTCGAGCCGGTCGGCCCCGCGGCGGTCGGACTGGCCGTGCTGGTCGTCGCCTGGACGCCGGCTCACGCCTGGGCGCTGGCCCACGTCTATCGGGAGGAGTTCCGGGCGGCCGGCGTCCCGACGCTCCCGGCGGTGGGCTCCGCCTCCCGGGTGCGACGGTCGGTCTGGCGGTGGGCGCTGCTGACGGCCGGCATGGCCGCGCTCGCCGTGCCGCTGGCCGGGCCGCTCTACGCCGGCGCGCTTGCCGGCGGGCTGGGCCCCTACCTCATCGCGTTCCGGCGGTTCCGAACCGAGGGGACAGAGCCCACTGCCGTCCGCGCCTTCTTCTCGGCGAACCTCTTCCTCGCCGTGCTGTTCGTGGGCTGGGCCGCCGGCGGTCTGGTCGGAGCCGTCTCCCTGCCCGCCGCGGCCGCCGTCGCCCTGGGTGTGACGACGCTGTTCCTCGGGCTCTGGGTCGCCCGGCCGAGCCTCCGGGGCGTCGAGGCCGCGGCCGGCGACGGATCGGCCGCCCTCGAGCGGCTTCGGTCGCGGGTCCGGCCCCGCGCCGTCGATGGGTAACATGTTCGGGACAACCCGGACGCCCGCCGGCCGCGTAGCCCCGACCCGAGGTCGCCACTCGTGAGCGAACACCGAATCGACCGCCCGGGAGCCGCCGTCGGCCGCGCCATCAGCGAGGCGTGGCGGACCATGGTCACGGTCTACTACGCCAACAGCCTCAGCTGGCGGGCGTTCAAGAGCGGCGCGCTGGTGTTCTTCGGCTTCTTCCTCTGGTCGTCGGCGAACCTGCTCCTCTCCTACCAGCCCGCCTGGGGGCCCCTGAACTACGTGATGGCGTACGGCTTCCTGCTGATCCCGTTGGGCCCGCTGCACCACCTGGTGGTGATCCCGGTCTACATCAAGTGGCGACGACAGGGCCGCCGCCTGTCGCTCGGGCACCACCTGCACCTCCCGAACCTGAGCCTGGCGGTCTTCCTCGCCCTCGTCGTCCTGTTGGGCACGTTCCCCGGGGCCGTCGGGGCGATGTCGTTCGACTTCGACTCCCGGCTCGAGGCGGGCGGGGTCGACATCAATCCCGATCTCGCCTGCACGAAATCGACGGTCGACGAGGAGGCGGTCGTCCACTGCCACCTCACCGACACCCAGGGGATCGACACGGTCGTCGTCGAGAGCGCCGGCGAGCGGCTCGTGGTCGACCGGAGCCCGCCGTTCGACTTCACGGTCCGGGAGTCCCAGCTGAAGGAGATCGTCGGCCAGAAGCAGTTCCAGGTGGTGCTCCTCGACGAGGAGGGCGAGGAGCTCCGCCGGTACACCCGGACGTTGGGGATGATCCGGGAGGGGTAGCCCGGGCCCGCCTCGTCAGCCGGCCGACCGCACCGGCTCGGGGTGCTGCTCGAGGTACCAGTCGACGAGCTTGCTCTCCGCC
>JAXHME010000013.1:0-7502 GCA_034521615.1 Halobacteriales archaeon | reverse complement strand
CCCGCGGCGGTACGGCCAGTCGCGATTGATCGAGACCATGGAGGAGATGGGGATCGGGACGAAATCGACCCGTCACAACGTGCTCGACAAGCTCTACGACCGCGGGTACATGGAGGACAACCCGCCGCGGCCGACCCAGTTGGCGAGGGGCGTCGTCGAGGCCGCCGAGGAGTACGCGGACATGGTCGTGAGCGAGGGCATGACGGCCGAGCTCGAGGCCGACATGGCGGCCATCGCGAACGGCGAGAAGAGCCTCGAGGAGGTGACCGAGGAGTCCCGCGAGATGCTCACCGAGGTGTTCGAGGCGCTCGAGGGCGCCGAGGACGAGGTCGGCGAGCACATCCGCGAACGCCTCAAGGAGGACAAGGCGCTCGGGCCCTGCCCGGAGTGCGGCGAGCGGCTGCTCGTCCGCAAGAGCCGGTACGGCTCGTTCTTCGTCGGCTGCGACGGCTATCCCGACTGCGAGTACACGCTGCCGCTGCCGAACCGGGGCGAGCCCCAGGTGCTCAGCGACACCTGCGAGGAGCACGGCCTCAAGCACGTGAAGATGCTCGCGGGCCGGTCGACGTTCACCCACGGCTGCCCGCAGTGCTCGGCCGACGAGGCGGACGCCGAGGAGGACACCGTCATCGGCGCCTGCCCGGACTGCGGCGACGCGGAGGGGGGCGAGCTCGCCATCAAGCGGGTCCGGTCGGGCTCGCGGCTGGTGGGCTGCACGCGCTACCCGGACTGTGACTACTCGCTGCCGCTGCCCCGCCGCGGCGACATCGAGGTCACCGACGCGACCTGCGAGGAGCACGAGCTTCCCGAGCTGATCGTCCACAACGGCGACGAGCCCTGGGAGCTGGGCTGTCCGATCTGCAACTGGGAGGCCTACCAGGAGGAGAAGCGCAACAGCCTCCAGTCGGTGAAGGGCATCGGGAAGAAGACGGCGGCGAAGCTCGAGGACGCGGGCATCAACACCGTCGACGAGCTGCGCGAGGCCGACCCCGACGACGTGGCGGGGACGGTCGACGGCGTCTCGGCGAGCCAGGTGCGGACCTGGAAGACCAACGCCGAGGCGTAGGCTGGGTTGAGTCGCTTCTGCGGTGCTTCCGGGAGCTACTCAGTCGGCGACCGAGTCCCGATCTACAGGATCGGCTCGATGAGCACGGTCTCGTGCCAAACGGACGGGATCTTCCGCCGGCCGTCCCGCTCGTAGTCCACCAACGAGTGTTCCCAGAGTAGGTCGAGGTCGCGGCTGACGGCGGCCTTGTCACGGCCCAGGGCATCGGCCAACCCCGTGACGGACTCCGCCTCGTTGTCGCGGAGATACTCGAGCAGCTCGAGCCGTCGGGCGGTCAGCACCTGGTCCGCCGTCTCCTTGTCGAGCACGAGGAAGTCCGAGAGGCCCGCCTCGGCGAGCAGTCGGACGAACTCGGTCTTGGATCGGGGCCGCTCCCGCTGTCTGACCATGGCTCCGTACTGTTGATGTGCGACATCAACGGACAAAAACCCTCGGTCGGGAGCTGAGGCGTACCCTCTTGGGCGATAACGAGGCAGGCCGCCACGGACGTCCTGACGACCGTGGCGAGGGAGACCCGCTACCCGCTCGGCGAGTTCCGCGGCCGGACCGACTACCTCCAGGTGCGGGCGACGCCGAGCTTCGACGACGTCACCGACTTCGCCGCGGCCGTCTTCTACCGCGAGCTGGTCGAGGATCGGCCGGTCGAGATCGCCCGCATCGACACGAGCCACGGCTTCGTGCACTTCGACCGGCTCTACCGACGCGACCGACCGAAGGACCCGATCGACCTCACCGTCCGGGAAGCGGCGGAGCTGCTCGAATCGAACTGGCGCACGTACGCCGAGAGCCACGACCGGTCCCACCGGGAATAGGGCAACCGGATCCGGCTCCAGGGGCGGGTCCACCCGGCAAGCCGCCGCCTTCCGCGTCCTTTTTAGCAACGCCCCGACCACAGCGTGCCAATGGCCGTCCCCTGGGCCGACTGGGACCACATCCTCAAGGTCGACCCCGACAAGCCGCTGCCCGACGGGGTCAGCTACGCCGACGTCTGTCAGATGGGGACGGACGCCCTCGAGATCGGCGGCACCCGCGGGGTGACCGAGGAGAAGATGGCGCGGGTGATCGACGCCTGCAGCCGCTACGACGTCCCGCTGTTCCAGGAGCCCTCCTCGACGGCCGCGGTCGTCCACGACGAGGGCCTCGACGGCTACCTCGTCCCGACGGTGATGAACTCCCGGGACGCCACCTGGGTCGTCGGCGTCCACAAGGAGTGGGTCCGGCTCGACCCCGACATCAAGTGGGACCAGACCTGGACCGAGGCGTACATCATCCTCAACCCGGACTCGGCGGTGGCCGACTACGCCGACGCCGACTGCGACCTGCGGGCCGACGACGTCGCGGCCTACGCCACCGTCGCCGAGCGCCTGCTCGGCCAGGCCATCGTCTACGTCGAGTACTCGGGCACCTACGGCGACCCGGCGATGGTCTCGGCGGCGGCCGACGCGCTCGACGAGGCGACCTGCTTCTACGGCGGCGGCATCAAGGGCTACGACGCCGCCTACGAGATGCGCTCGGTGGCCGACACCGTCGTCGTCGGCGACCTGCTCCACGACGAGGGCGTCGAGGCGGTCCAGGCCACGATCGACGGCGCGAAGGACGCGGCCGCCGACCGCGAGGCCTGAGCCGCGCCGCCAAACGGAGCCGCTTAAGGAGCCGCCTCGGGTACGGAGCCCATGGACGACCGCACGTACACGGCGGACGCCACGCCCGGCGACCGGGTCACGGTCGCGGGCTGGGTCCACGAGGTCCGCGACCTCGGCGGCATCGCCTTCCTCATCCTCCGCGACCGGACGGGTCGGCTCCAGGTCAAGTTCGAGAAGGACGAGCTCGACGACGAGCTGGTCGAGACCGGCCTCGGCGTCCACCGCGAGAGCGCCATCAGCGTCACGGGAGCGGTCGAGGAGGAGGACCGGGCGCCGACCGGCGTCGAGGTGGTGCCCGAGTCGATCGAGGTGCTCGCCGCGGCCGACCCGCAGCTCCCGCTCGACCCCTCCGAGAAGGTCGGCGCCGAGCTCTCGACCCGGCTGGACAACCGGACGCTGGACCTCCGCCGGGACGAGGTGAAGGCGATCTTCACGATCCGGTCGACGGTGCTCCGGGCCGCCCGCGACGCGCTCCGCGAGCTGGACTGCACGGAGATCACGACGCCGAAGATCGTCGCCACCGGGACCGAGGGCGGCACCGAGCTGTTCCCGATCACCTACTTCGGCCGGGAGGCGTTCATGAACCAGTCCCCGCAGCTGTTCAAGCAGCTCATCGCGGGCTCGGGCCTCGAGCGGGTCTTCGAGATCGGCCCGATCTTCCGCGCCGAGGAGCACAACACGCCCCGGCACCTCAACGAGGCGACCTCCATCGACTTCGAGGCCTCGTTCGTCGACCACACGGAGGCGATGGACGCGGCCGAGCATGTCGTCAGATCGGCCTACGGCGCGGTCGCCGACGAGCACGAGGCCGAGCTCGAGGCGCTCGGCCTCGCCGACGAGTTCGCGGTCCCCGGCGGCGACTTCCCGCGGTTCACCTACGAGGAGGCGCTCGAGCGGGTCAACGCGACGGGCGCGCTCGACGAGCAGCTGACCTGGGGCGACGACCTCTCGACGGAGGCCGAGCGCGCCCTCGGCGAGGCCGTCGGCAGCCACTACTTCGTCACCGACTGGCCGAGCGAGGTCAAGCCGTTCTACATCATGGACCACGACGACGCGCCCGAGGTCTCGACCGGCTTCGACCTCAACCACCCCCGGATGGAGCTGGTCTCGGGCGGCCAGCGCGAACACCGCTACGAGCAGCTCGTCGAGGGGTTCGAGCAGCAGGGCCTCGACCCGGCGGAGTTCGAGTACTACACGGAGATGTTCCGCTACGGCATGCCGCCCCATGCGGGCTGGGGCATGGGCGCCGAGCGCCTCGTCGTGACGATGCTCGACCTCCCGAACATCCGCGAGGCGGTCCTCTTCCCGCGCGACCGCCAGCGGCTCTCGCCGTAGACCGGGCCCTTGTCGAGCGCCGCGGTCCACACCATCCGCCGAGCCCTCGGCGGCCGACCTAGCCCGGCCGCCGGACGTCCCGCACCCGGCGAGCCACGACGGCGGCGTCCGGCCCGAGCACGTAGACGATCGGCTCGACCCCGAAGCCGCCGGTTTGGTAGACGCTATCGACGTCAGCTGGCACCTCGGCCCCGGCGACCGCCTCGCGGACGGACGCTCCGAGGTCGTCGGCCTCCGCGTCGAACTCGACCGCCCGGCCGTCCTCGGCCAGCGCGGCCACCAGGTCGGCGTCGTAGCGGAGGTTCAGCGCCGCGCGGGCCGTGCTGCCGCCCGCCCGGGCTGCGAGCAGCACGGCGGCCACGTGGCCGGAGGCGCCGAACTCGGGCTCGCCCGGGACCGCCAGGCGGCCCTTGACGTCGAAGAGCCGGCCGGGGACGCCCGCCACGTCGTCGATGTCGGCCGCCTCGGGCGTGCACTCGACGAGGTTCGAGCCGACGTTCGGGACGAGCTCCGCGACGTTCCGCGTCCGCTCGAGCACCACCAGCCCCCGACGGACCGACGCGAGCACGCGCTCGGCCGTCCGGAGCTCGCCCTCGGGGTCGTGGACGCCGAAGCCGCCGCCGCGGCCGGCCAGCTCGGGCATCGCCCGCTCGTGCAGCGTCGCCAGCAGGTCGCCGCGCTCGAGCCGCCGGATGAGCACCTCGAGCTCGACCAGCGCCCCGACCTGGCTCAGCTCGCCGGCCGCCAGCCCGTCGGCGAGCTCCTCGACGACCGACCGGACGCGCTCGTCCTCGAGGACCGCCGGCTCCCGGTCGACCTCGCCCTTGGCGTACTTCGAGACCGCGCTCTGGGAGATGCCGAGCGCCTCGGCGACCTCCCGCTGGGTGAGCCCGCGCGTCGCGGAGCGCCTCGGCGAGCATCGAGCGGACCGTCGGGAGGAACGTCTCGACGACGACCTCCTCGACGAACTTCATCGGTCGGCGCTGAACTCGTCGTCGCCCTGGATGCGCGACGCCTGGGGGCCGGCCTGGTCCTGGTACTTCGAGCCGCGCTCGGCGCCGTAGGGCCGCTCGGCGGGAGTCTTCAGCTCGGTGAACGTGAGCTGGGAGATGCGCATCCCCGGCTTCAGCGCCACCGGCGCGGCGCCGAGGTTCGAGAGCTCGAGGGTGATCTGGCCGCGGTACCCCGGATCGACGATGCCGGCCGTGTTCGAGAGGAAGACGCCGCCGCGGCCCCCGAGGAAGTTCTCGATCGCCCGCCCGTCGGGCTGCACCTCGAGGTCGTACGTCGTCTCGACCCGGTCGGTGGCCTCAACCGAGGAAACCTTCTCGAACCGGACGTCTCCGTCGAGGATGTCGTCGATCCGTCCCGTGTCAACGCCCGCAGCTGCGTAGGCCTCCTGGAACCGGCGGAGCGTTTCGCGCTTCACCGTCGGATATTCCCGGTTCTCCACGTTCGAGACGCTCGAAGGCGAAGCATACCCCATTGCAGCCGCCGCGTCAGCCATCCGCATATCGGCCGCCTCGCGTAGCTCCGTGAGGAGCTTGCTCGGCACCGGCACATACTGGCCACGTTTGTGACGCTCGCCGCTCACGTCGACCGCCCACGACTCGCCCTCCCACTCGACGTCGCTCATCGGGATGTATATCTCCCGTTCACGGCTGTACGCGGAGCTCTGTCTGCCGAGTCGGGCCGCCAGATACATGACCCGGTTCGCGAGGTCCTCGTTGCCGGTGTAGAGGGTTTCGCGCTCCTCCCGCCGGTGTCCGTCGCCGTCCATGAGGCCCTCGAGGAGGCCGTCCAGGGCTTCGAGTGGCCACTCGAAGGCCTCCTCTGGAACGGTCTTCTCCCCGCCGCTGCCCGCGAGCTCCCGAAAGACCCTCGACCACAGGGCGGAGCAGACCGTGAGCTTCGTGATTCGTTCATGCTCGTCCCACGAAAGCGGCGTCTCGTACCGCTCGAAGAATCCCGCGAACCGATCGACGAGACCGCGCTCGGTGTTGGAGATTTGAATCTGCTTCCGTCGGGCCGATCCCTCGGCGATGTAGAAGCCGAGTACCCAGCCCAGCTCCCGGGTGAGGGGGATCTCGCGTGGGAGGCGGTGGTCGCTCTGTTTGAAGGCGACCTCGACATCGTCGGGCATCGCCAGCCGGGAGACGACCTCCATCGGCGCGCTCCCCCGCGACTCGTAATGGCGCCGCGAGCCGGCGGGGACCTCCTTCCAGTCGGCCAGGCCTAAGCCGTCGCTCGCGTAGATCGTCGTTTCGGCTGGATCGACGTGCTCGACGACATCGAGAGTACGCCGTTCACTGGGTGACGCGGGGAGCTGTTTCGGAACCATCACCGCCTCGCCCTCCGCGTCCTCGCTCGCGACACGGGTCACCCGCCCCTCCTCGTCCAGCGTGAACAGGTTGTGGTCCTTTGTCACGAGGACCTCCCGGCCCGACTCCAACGTGACCCGGTAGATCCGTTTGGCCGGGTTCGTGATGTGGTCAGTCACCCGATGTGTCGACACCCGGAGCGACTGTGGGTCGAACGCGACCGCCCACGCGTCCCGTTCGGTCTCGACGACCTCCCCAATCGAATGGAACCCGAACCCGCCCTCCGGCGTCCAAAGGAACACCTCCTCTTCGTACGGCAGCGAAGCGTGCACCACCACGGCGAGCCGGCCCAGCGACGACCGCCCCTCGACGTGGGCGATGAGGTCGTCCGGGATCTCGACGCGCTCCATCGTCGTGCCGAGCACGAAGTCCCCCGGGTGGAGGATGAACTCGTCGTTGACCTGCTTGGGCTCGTCGTCGCCGTCGAACCCATCGATGGTCGACTGGTCCGGCGCCGGGACGTGGGTCTTCGAGACGTACTGCTCGACCTCGTCGCCGCGGTCCGGGTGGATCGACGAGATGTTGGTCCGTTCGAACTCCAGGAACTCCCGGCCGAGTCGGAAGTCCACGCTCGCCGGCTGGATCTGGAGGTCGGGGTCGTCGATGGGCTCGATGACGAGGTCCCCCGCCTCGAGCCGCCGGCGGATGTCGCCGTCCGAGAGGATCATTGGTGGCGACTGGCGCGTGGGGGCGATAAAAGCCTCCGGTCGGGCGGACCGCCCGCGCGCCCACCGTTGTCGAACGAGCTATCCGCTTCCGGGGTACTCCGCGCCGTCACCCTCCCCCCACGTGTATCCCGGCCGCGCTGGTGCCTACACGTCCTGGATGTGGTCCCTCACCGTCTGGACCGTCTCCTCGGTGAGCTCCAGCTCCGGATGGGCCTCGGCGGCGTGGGGTTCGACCTCGGCCATGATCTCCTCCTCGGTCTCACCCTCGATGGTGGCATCGCAGCCCTCCATGAAGCAGTCGAGTCGCTTCGTCATGCGGCCTCCTTGTTAGTGATTGACACGCATAGAGCTATCGGTTCCGCCCCGCGGGACGGGGACCGTATGCCGGCGGCCGCGGAACGGCCGCCAG
>JAXHME010000012.1:0-7077 GCA_034521615.1 Halobacteriales archaeon | reverse complement strand
CGATGACCGTGACGGCTCGAAAGCGGTCAGGGAAGAGGTTTAAGGGTACCAGGGGCGAATCTCCTGTAGTGACCCCCGAGGAGCAGGACGACGGCTCGGACACCGACCTCCCGAGCTTCGAGGATATCGTCGAGCGGCTGAACCAGGGCGAGGGGCGCGAGGACGCCCCGGCGTCCGATGCCGAACTCGACGATTTAATCGGCGACCTGGCGGGGGAGGTCGATTCGTTCGACGAGTCGAAGTGGGAGTGGGGCGGCCACGGGTCGGCCGCCGATCCTCCCGATTCGACGGCCGAGGACCCCTTCGACGGGCCGGGTGAAGCGGCTCCCGACGTCGGGGACCGCCTGGTGTCGGATTCGAAGTCAGAAGCCCTGCTCGAGCTCATCGATGGCGCCTCGAACGTGCTGTTGCTCGGCCCCGTCGAGTCGTCGGTCGAGTACGACCTCTGCACGACCCTCTGTGAGACCGGGGGCTACCCGCGCCGGCGCGTGCTGGTGACGACGACCCAGTCGGCGGACGAGCGCCTGAACGCCCTCCGTGGCTTCGACGATGACCCGTTCGACGAGACCACGGTGATCGCCGTCGACGAGCAGATCCGCTCGAGCGGCAACGGCGACCCCACCGCCTACGCCGTCGGGAGCGAGACCGTCACCATCGAGACCATCAGCTTTCCCCGTGACCTGACCCGGCTCGGGCTGTTGGTCAACAAGCACCTCGGCATCCCGGCAGACGGGCCGGCCCCCGTGGTCTGCTTTCACACGCTCTCGACGCTGCTCGAGTCCGCCCCGGTCGAGAAGGTGTTCCGGTTCCTCCACGTGCTCCAGGGCCGCGTTCGGATGGGTGGCGCCCGGGCCCACTACCACCTCGACCCCGACGACCACCCCGACGAGGTAATCAACACCCTCCGGCCGATCTTCGACTTCACGGTCCGGTTCGACGCCGACGGCAGGCTCCGCGTCGAAACCTGACGCTCGACGCGTGGTGGGTGATCGAACGCCAGTCGTTCAGTCCCGGTCGGGGCGCCGGCCGCCACGGACCCGCAGCGTGTTCGACGGGAACAGGCCGAACAGCCCGCCCGTCGTCTCGAGGTCCTCGAAGGCGCGCTCGCAGTGCGGACACTCGGCCGCTTGCAGCATCGCGAGGTCGACGGACTCGCCGCAGTGCTCGCAGTCGGCCGTCGAGACCCCGCGACGGTTGGCGGTGCGGGTGATGGCCGCAAGTACCTCCCGGTCGGCTTGCTCCGCCCGGAGCGCGGCCTCGAGCTCGTCGACGGTCCCCTCGAGCCGGGACTCGTTGGCCTGCGTGGCCTCGATCAGGTGCTCGAGGATGGTCCGGATGTGGGTGAACTCGGTGTGCACGCGGTCGTGCAGCGAGTCGTGGCGGCGGGAGATCCTGCCCTGGAACGACCGGACCTGGTCGCTCATCGCCTCCAGCTGCTCCTCGGTCGCGACCGTGTCGTCGAGCGCCGACACCCGCGACCCGACGGACCGGAGGTCGCCGGCCAGCGAGTCGGCGCGCCGTTCGACATCGTCGACGGCCGCCGCGAGCTCGTCGATGTCACCGCGGGCGACGTCCTCCAGCTCCGCGTGCAGGGACTCCAACCGGGCTTCAACGGTCGAGAGCCGGTCGTCGAGGTCCGCCGCGAGCTCTGGGTCCCCGCCCGACCGACCGCCCAGCTCCGCGCGCAGGGACTCCAACCGGCCCTCGAGTGTGTCGACGCGGTCCTCCACCGACGGCGGTTCCGGCGCGGGCTCGGGGGGCTCCACCGCTCCCGTCTTGAGGAGGTTCTCCAGCCGCTCGAGCCGGTCGCCGAGCTCGGCCACCGAGCGCATGAAGTCGTCCCCGGTGGACGACCCCGCCTCGCGGGCCTGGAGGTCGTCGATGAGGTTGTCGAAGCGGGCGTGAAGGTCGTCGAGGTCCGACCGGTCGTCCGGGGCGGCCGAACGCTCGTCCGTAGCCGTCGATGGCTCCCCGCCCGCCTCGAGCAGGTCGACGATCTCCTCGAGCCGCCAGTACGAGGAGACGAGGTACTCGACTGCGGCCTGCCGCGAGAGGCCCTCGGCCTCGGCGATCTCGTCGAGCCAGTCCAGCACCGGCTCCGAGATTCGCTCGTCGTCGCGGGGACCGCCGGGTCGGTCGGCCATGTGGAGGGTCTCCTGTGGACTAGCGGTCGCTAAGCATAAGCGTTGTCGTCACAAGCGGCCGCAGTGACACGATTCGTCACCCGTCCGTCGGACGAGTGGGTGACACGGGCTACCGCGGCCCACGGCGCCAACGCCCCCGCTCAGACGTCCTCAGGGAGCCAGCCTCCGGCGATCTCGAGGTTCGCGCCCGAGACGTACCCCGCCGCGTCGCTCGCGAAGTAGCCTACCGCGCCCGCGAGGTCGGCGAACTCGGCGGGGCGGCCCCGGGGTAGCTCGTCGGGGAACGTATCGGAGTTCTCGACGACGTACGGCGAGACCGCGTTGACCGTGACCCCGTCGGCCTGGGTGTCGGCGGCCAGCATCCGGGTGAACATCAGGACGCCGGCCTTCGCGACGAAGTACGGGAAGTTCTTCGGGCTCACGAGCCCGCGGTCGGCGCCGGCGTAGCCGATGTTGACGATCCGGCCCCAACCGGCCTCGCGCATCGGCCCGAGCGCCCGCTTCGAGCAGAGGTAGGTGCCGTTCAGGTTGGTCTCGAGGACGCGGTTCCAGGTCGCGTAGTCGAGCTCGTCCCACCGGGCGGGCGCGAAGTCCCCGACGTTGTTCACCAGCACGTCGACCGGCCCGAGCGTCTCCTCGACCGAGTCGAACAGGTCGTCGACGGCCTCGGGGTCGGTGACGTCGCCCTGGGTCAGCGTGGTCGTCGGCGCGCCGCGCTCGAGCGCAGCCGTCGCCGTCTCCCGGGCGGGCCCCTCGCTGGAGTGATAGTGGACGGCGACGGCCGCACCGGCCTCCGCGAGCGCCAACAGGATCGCCCGGCCAACCCCCTTCGCGCTCCCGGTCACCATCGCGGTCCGGCCCTCGAGTTCGCCTCCGTCGCTCATGGTCGCATCGAGGGCCGCCGGGCACATGACTGCGGCGGTGAGTCGGGGGCCCACCGGCGACCCCCACTTAAAGGGGCTAAGGGGTTGTCGCGTAGCCTCAGGGGCCCGGCGTGCCTCTGTCCAACTGCATCATGAGCACGCAATCCCCTTCGACGACGGTCGAGACGTACCTGCCCGCCGGCTTCCAGCCGAACACCGAGCCCGGCCCGGTCGAGCGCTTCGTCACGAAGCCGTTCCGCCGGCAGGCCGAGATCTGGCTGAGCGGCGAGTAAGCACCGACCCCCAACCGACCCCCATACCCCTTCGTCTGCGGTTCCCCGGCGCCGAGCCGGGGCTACTCCTCCGACTCCGCGAGCGTCGCCGTCAAGAGGCGCTTGAGCCCCCGCCGGACCAGCCGGCTGGCCGACGGCTCGGAGATGGAGAGCTCCTCGGCGAGCCCCTCCAGGGTCACCCCGCGTGGCTCGTCGAAGTAGCCCAGCTCCAGAGCCGCGAGCACGGCCTCCCGCTGGGCGGCCGTGAGCCCGTAGCTCCCCTCGAGAACGCTGCCGTACTCGTTGATGCGGACCAGCTCGACGTCGACGTCGTTGGCACGGCCGAACTCCCAGATCGCCTGTGCCGCCGCCCGGTCGGGGAGCCAGTTCTTGAACTCCCAGGCGGTTCCCTCGTTCTCCATCTCGAGCACGACGCCGTTCTGTCGGGCGACCTCCGTCGAAAACAGCACCGCCTCCTCGGTGTACCGGAGGGCGTAGACCGCCTCGTCGCCGAGCAGGACCACCTGCTCGAACGCGTCGACGGTCGGGTCGCGAGCGAGCCCCGCCTCGAACCGGTCGAAGTCGGCCGAACGGACCGAGAACAGGTGGCGGTCGCCGCTCGGGTCGGTGCCCGCCCCGCGGATGGGGTGGACGACCGCCGAGCCGTCGTGGCGGACGGTCTCGGTCAGGGCGATCATGGCGCCTTCGACCCGGAAGACGGCGAGGATGTCGGTCATGGGATGGGGGAGCGTGGGTGGGCGCCCGGCGGTCTCGCGGGCGGTACCGTCCCTCGGCTGCTCCGTCCGCATAGGCCCATCGAGACGAACATGCTGGCGAGCTCCCGCATCGCACGACCCCGGGGTGGCGCTGACGCTCGGCGGACTGAGGCCGTCTTCGGGAGCACGGCCCAGGAGGTTCTGCTGAACGCGCCCTGCCCGGTCGAGTTCGTGCGCCGGGACTGAGGCCGGAGCCGCGAGTTTCTTCCCCGGGGCCCGCCACGGCGGGGTATGGACGCGACCATCGACCACCGACCCGCCTTCGCCCTGCTGACCGTCGACCTCGAGGCCGGCGAGGCCGTCCGCGCCGAGGCCGGCGCGATGGTCGGCAAGGACGACGGCATCGACGTCGAGACCGGCGCCAGCGGCGGCCTGTTCGGCTCGCTGAAGCGCTCGGTGCTCGGCGGCGAGTCGTTCTTCCAGAACACCTTCACCGCCGAGCGCGCCGGCTCGGTGTCGCTCGCCCCGCCGCTCCCGGGCGACATCGTTCGCCACGACCTCGACGACGAGACCGTCTACGTCCAGTCGGGCTCCTACCTCGCCTCCGAGCCGTCGATCGACCTCGACACCGAGTTCGGCGGCGCGAAGACGTTCTTCGGCAGCGAGGGACTCTTCCTACTCTCGCTGACGGGCACCGGGCCGACGTTCCTGGCCTCCTACGGCGCCATCCAGGAGCGCGACCTCGCGGCGGGCGAGCGGTACACGGTCGACACGGGCCACATCGTCGCGTTCGAGGGCTCGGCGTCGTTCGACGTCCGCCGGGTCGGCGGCCTGAAGTCGACGCTGTTCAGCGGCGAGGGGCTGGTCTGCGAGTTCGAGGGGCCCGGCCGGGTCTGGCTGCAGTCCCGCAGCCAGGACGCCTTCCTGTCGTGGCTCATCCCGCAGCTGCCCACCCAGCAGTCGGGGAACTGAGCCGCCATGGCCCCCGTAGGCGGCGTCGACCTGGGCGCGACGAACCTCCGAGCCGCGGTGGCCGACGGCGCCGGCGAGCCGGCGGCGATCGAGCGGACGGCGACGCCGACCGGCGACGGCACGGCGGTCGCCCGGGCGGCCGCCGAGGCCCTCGAGGCCGCCGCCGAGCGTGCCGGCTACTCGATGGCTGGCCTCGACGCCGTCGGCGTCGGGAGCATCGGCCCGCTGGACCGCGCCGCCGGCACGGTCGTCCGACCCCCGAACCTCCCGGGCGTCGACCGGATCCCGCTCCAGGACGTCCTGATCGCGCTGCTCGGCCACCCGCGGGTCTACGTCGAGAACGACGCCGTCGCGGGGCTCGTCGGCGAGCGGGCCGCGGCCGAGGGCCCCGCCGCGAACCTCGTCTACCTCACGCTCTCGACCGGGATCGGCGCGGGGATCGCGGTCGACGGCCACGTGCTCCGGGGCGGGCGGGCAACGCGGCCGAGGTGGGCCACCTCGTGGTCGAGCCCGGGGGCCGGGGCTGCGGCTGCGGAGGCGCCGGCCACTGGGAGGCCTACTGCTCGGCGCCGCGATCCCCGGGCTCGCCCGCGACCTCGCCGAGGACGGCGTCGACAGCTCGCTGCCCATCGGGAACGAGGGGCCGCCGGCCCCGACGTGTTCGCGGCCGTCGGCGACGACCCGCTGGCCGACCGGGTGGTCGAGACGGTCCAGCGCTACAACGCGATCGGCGTGGCGGACCTCGTCCACGCGTACGCCCCCGATCGGATCGCCGTCGGTGGCTCGGTCGCCCTCGAGAACCCGGAGCTGATGATAGAACCGCTCGCCGCCGCTGTCGACGAACACACCATGCTGGCGGTTCCGACGATCGGTCCGGCAGTCCACGGCGACGACGCCGTGCTCCGAGGGGCGCTGACGCTGGCGGCCCAGGGCGGCCTCGAGCGCTGACGGGCCGGGCTCAACGCTCAAGGCGCCCGGCGCCGAGGGGTGGACCATGCCGGCCCACCACCCCGTCGAGTCGCCGGACGCGACCACGGTGTTCGACTACCACGATCTGACGCCCCCGACGCTCGCGGACGTCTACGCGGCCCGCGCGGTCGTCCGCCGGCACCTCCCGCGAACGCCGCTCGTCAGGAGCGAGCCCCTCTCGGCGGAGCTCGACGCCGAGGTCTACCTCAAGCGCGAGGACACGCTGCCGACGGGCGCGTTCAAGGTCCGCGGCGGGCTCGCCCTGGTCCACGACCTCCCGGCCGAGTTCCACGATGTCGGCCTCATCGCGGCCAGCACGGGGAACCACGGCCAGTCGGTGGCCTACGCCGGCCGGGTCGCCGACGTGCCCGTCAGGATCATCGTCCCCGAGGACGCGAACCCCGCGAAGGTGGCCGCCATCGAGCGCTACGGAGCGACGGTCGAACACCACGGGCAGGATTTCGATGAGGCCCGCGAGCACGCCGAGGCGTTGGCCGAGGCCGAGGGGTTCCGGTACGTCCACTCGGCGAACGAGCCCCGGCTGGTCGCCGGCGTCGCCACAGCCGGCCTCGAGGTCGTCGAGGACCGCCCCGACGTCGACACGGTCCTGGTGCCGGTCGGCGGCGGCAGCGGCGCCTCGGGCTACTGCCTCACCGCCGGCCGGCTGGCCGACGCCCGGGTGATCGGCGTCCAGTCGGCGAGCGCGGACGCGCTCAATCGCGCGTTCCACGAGGGCCACCTCGAGCCCCAGGCCGCCACCGAGACCTTCGCCGAGGGGCTCGCGACGCGGACCCCCTTTGCGGTGACGATGGGGATCCTCCGCGAGGGGCTCGCCGACTTCCTGACCGTCGAGGACCGCGAGCTCAGGCGGGGGATCTTCGACCTGCTGGACCGCGAGGGCGTCCTCGCCGAGGGCGCGGCCGCCGCCGGGGTGGCCGGCGCGCGGGCCCTCGGGGACGAGCTCGCCGGCGAGACCGTCGTCATCCAGGTCTCCGGCCGGAACCTCTCGACGGGCAAGCTCCGGTCGGTGCTCGAGGAGTTCGGCGGCTGAGCCCGGCGGCGCTCACCCGTCGAGGCCGCGTTCGACCGACGACGCGACCTCGCGGGCCTTCGCCACCAGCCGCTCGGTGAGGGCCGTGGC
>JAXHME010000011.1:0-64971 GCA_034521615.1 Halobacteriales archaeon | reverse complement strand
CGCGTCGGCGACGCCGCCCGCGACGAGGTCCGCCGGACGGCGCTGGCCCACCTCACGGACACCGCCAACCGCCATGGCGTCGAGAAGGCGAAGTGCGAGAACTGCAGCGAGGGCGTCCACGTCGGGATGCTCGTCCAGCCGCGGTGTCCCCACTGCGACTCGTCGTTCTCCTCGCTCGAGCCCAAGACGGGCTTCTTCCGGAGCTCGGTGCTACACACCGGGACGATGCCGGCGCTCGAGTCCGGCCCCGACCAGCCCGACGCCGAGACCGAGACACTCGAGGCGATGGTGGCGGACGCCGAGGCGGACAGCGAGTCGGCGCCGTCGTTCGACATGGACGCGGTCGCGAACGAGCCCGCCGACGAGCCGATCGAGGCCGCGCCGGCCGAGGAGGAGCCCGAGGCGGTCCCGAATGAGCCGCCCGAAACCGAGCCCGAGGCCGACGTGAGCCCCGATGAGGAGGATACCGAAGCCACGGCGGACGGCGGCGGCGCCGAGACCGAGCGCCAGCGCGACCTGGAGGCCATCGAGGGGATCGGGGCCGCCTACGCGGACCGTCTCCAGGAGGCGGGGATCGAGGACCTGCTCGCCCTCGCCGTCGCCGACCCCGAGGACCTCGGCGAGGCACTCGACGTCCCGTCGACCACCGTGGCCGAGTGGGTCGAGCAGGCCGACGCGATGACGGGCTCGTCCTGAGGCGATGCCGATGACCACGAGATAGCGACCCCTACCCCCCACCACCCATGCAGTTCTGCGACGACTGCGGCTCGATGATGCACGCCGACGACGACGCCATGGTCTGTTCGAGCTGCGGCGCCGAGGTCCCGAAGGACGAGGAGCTCGCGTCGGCGTTCACCTCGACCGAATCCCAGACGTTCGACGACGTGATCGAGACCGACGACCGCCAGGCCGAGGAGGGGCTGCCGACGGCGACGGACGTGAGCTGCGACCGCTGTGGCCACGACGAGGCGTGGTACACCATCAAGCAGACGGCGAGCGCGGACGAGCCGCCGACGCGCTTCTTCAAGTGCAAGGAGTGCGGGAAGCGGTGGCGGGGCTACAGCTAAGGCAGCCGGCCGTCACCCGCCCGAGGGCTTCACGTTCTGGTTGATCGAGAACAGGTTCCCCGGGTCCCATTGGTCCTTCACCGCCTGCAGCCGCGAGTAGGCGGCGCCGAACGTCGTCTCCATCGTCGCGTCGTTGTCCTCGAGGAATCCCGGGAAGTTGAGGTAGACCGCGCCGTCGGAGAACTGCCGCAGGTCGTCGAGGCAGTCCCGGACCCAGGCGACGTTGGCGTCGTCCATCCCGGGATCCTCCCAGTTGCCCTCCACGCCCAGCAAGAACGGCGCATGCCGGCCGGCGAAGGCGCTCTCGTCGACACCGAGTCCCCCATCGCCCGGCAGTGGGCCGAGCGGGTGTACGCCTCCGTGCGGACGGACTCCGAGCCCCTCGAGGGCGAGTTAGGGCGTTCGACCGAGGCAGCTCCACGAGTTTCGACGGGTTCAGCGCCTCGGAGGCCGATTCCCGGCCGTCTCAACGGTTTTACCCCTGGCTCCCCAGCCCGGGGGTATGTCCGCCCCCGACCGCCGCCACCCGGTCGACCTGCCCCCCGAGCAGTTCCGGGAGCTCGGCTACCGCGCGATCGACATCCTGACGGCGTATTTCGAGTCCATCGACGACCGCCGGGTGTATCCCGAAGCCGACCCGGCCACGTTGACCGGACGTTCGACGCGCTGGCCGGGGCCGCGGCCGAGCTCGACGGCGAACGACGCGGAGCTGCGAGCCTGCCAGTGTAGCAGCCCGAAGCGTCTACCGAGACCGGCGCAGCGGGACGCGACCGACGCCGGCCACCGCGGGCCTCAGACGACGAGCCAGGCGAGGAACACCGCGACCCCACCGATGGCCGTGCTCGAGACCGCGTGGAGCCGGAGCCGGTCGAGGAGGTCGTGGTCGGCCGGGGATTCCACGCTGGCGACCTGGTAGATCTCGCCGCCGACCTCACAGCGCGGGAGGAAGTCCATCGCCAGGTGGAGGAAGATGCCCGAGGCGAAGCCGAACACCAGCGCGTTGAAGATCGGCGCGGCGGGGATGGCGAGCAGGGCGGCCGGGATGGCCGTGATCCCGACGCCGGCGGCGGGCACGAGGAGCGGCCAGACCGACCGGCCCTCGCGGGAGAGCCGGTGGGCAGCCGCGTAGCCCGCGGGGCCCTTGTGGGAGACGATGGCGAGGCCCAACAACGGGCCGAGCGTCGGCATCGCCGCGTAGACGACGCCGATGACGCTGCCGGCGGCGAGCGCGTGGGCGGTCAGCCGGAGGGCGGTGTCCTCGAACGGGGCGTCGAGGTGGGTCAGCCGGTGGCCGACGGTGTGGGCGCTGTAGCCGGCGACGACGCCGAGGGCGAGGCCGAACCCGCCGAAGGCCGAGTGGTGGTCGATGGCGCCCGGCACGAGGAAGACCGCGGCGCTGGTGACCATCGCGCCGCTGGCGAGCCCGTAGCCCCAGACGAGCCGGCGGGCGTGCTGGCGCCGACCGGCCCGCACGCCGAGCGGGATGGCCAGCGCCATCGCGAGGAACGCCACCCACGCGATGCCCAGGAGCTTCGGCGCCACGCCGTAGGCGTAGCCGACGGCCGAGAGCGCCGTCAGGGCGGCGGGGCCGACGAGGCCGATCCGAGTGCTCGACACGTTATTAAAACCTGTATCAGGATTAATAACGGCGTCGGTCCGGCGAGGACCGCCGCCTCAATCGACGAAGTGGAACTCCGACCGGAGCCGCTCGCGCGCCTCGGGCGGCAGCCGGCGTCGGACGATATGGACGTCGTAGTCCTCGTCGGCGGTCACCCCGCCCCCGACGCTCGTGATGGGCGTGATGATCCGCCCGGCGTTCTCGCTCCCGATGAAGACGACCGAGACGTCCTCGGCTTCGGCCCGACGCCGGAGCCGGTTGCTGATGGTCCCCGCGGCGGCGGCACCGTCGACCCGCTCGTGGGCGAAGTCCGCGCCGGGGTCGATCTCGAGCACCTCGCCGTGGAGCCGCTCGACGACCGCTCGAGCCTGGAAGGGCTCGTCGTCCGCGATCCAGCCCTTCTCGCGGGCGTACCGGGCGCTCTCGGGGATGACGCTCATCGCCAGCACGCCGATCGGGTGCTCCCGCAGAACCTCGCGCCGGACGGTCGCTGGGGCGGCCTCCAACGCGACCGCGTAGACCCGCGCCCGGGTGAGGGCGGCCTTCGACAGCGCCGAGCCGTCGAAGGGGACGAGGAAGGTCATGGCCGAGGGGACGCGCGACGGCGGCTTATAGGCGGGCGCCGGTCCCCACCACCTGACAACCCGGCCTCACCCGCCGAGGTAGCCCCAGGCGTGGAGCCGGTCGCCGTCGCCGTCGATCCAGCGCTCGCCGATGTCGTCGCGGTAGTAGAGGTTCGGGCATCGACGATCGAATCGATGTCGGTCGTAGGCCGCCGATCCGGGCCGCCTGCATCGTCTCGCCCTTCCCCGTCACCACGAGCGGCATCCCCGACTCCCCGGCGACGCGCCACTGGCCGTCGACGCGCTTTGCGTCCTCGATGTGGATCCCATCCGGCGGGCCGCCGTCGGGCGTGTCGAAGACGATGGCGGCGTTCCGGGAGTTCTCGTCGAACGTCCGCTCGTCGTCGAACGGGAACGGGGGCAGGACGACCCTGACGGCCACCTGGAAGCCCCTGATGGACCTCGAGGCCTCGGATCGTCGCCGTGCGCCAGCTCGTGGAGGAACTCGCCCGTCGGGGACTCGAACCCCTCCTGCTGGAGCGTGATCGTCGGGTAGCCGAAACGCGGCGTGAACTCCAGCGGGTGGATGCCCTCGGCGTTCACGATCGAGTTGACGTCGATGCTGCCGACGTAGCCCTCCTCGGCGAGCCAGCCCTCGACGCGCCCGAGCGTGGCCTCGAACACCCGGTTGCGCTCGGTCCAGAACATCGAGGTGCCCATCTCGCCCGTCGAGGGGCCGAGGTTCCCCGGGAAGAGCTTCTTGTGCTCGAAGTTGAGGTTGATCGGCTCGACGAACCGCTCGCCGTCGAAGAAGCCACAGACGGCGATCTCGACCCCCTCGACGCGACGCTGGAGCTGGAAGCCCTTCATCCGGTGGCCCCACGCCTGTTCGTAGGCCCGGAGCACCTCGATGACGTCGCTGCCGTCGGCCTCGCGGCCCACGTAGAGCAGCCGCTTCACGTTCTGCACCTCCCCGAGGGGCTTGATGACGTACGGCGCCGGGTTCTCGCGGACGTGTTCGATGGCGGCCCCGAAGTCGTGGAACACGCGATGGGGCACCAGTTCGACGTCGTGGTCCTCCAGCACGTCCATGGCGTAGCCCCGATCGTCCTCGAGGCGGTCGGTCTCGGGCGTCCCGCCGATGACGGCGTGGCCATCGGTGCGGAGCTCCTCGGCGAGCGCCCCCGTCCCGACCTGATCGCCGACCCAGATGTCGTCGAAGACGATCACGTCCGCCCAGTCGACCTCGTCGCGCCAGTCGTCGGCCTTCGGGACGAAGCCCTCGCCGATCTCCCGGTCGGACGCGGCCTCGACGTAGTGCTTCACGTCGTGGCCCTCGCGGGCGACCTGCCACGCCAGGTCCGTGATCAGCGCCGCGTCCAGCGAGCAGAAGAGGAACCGGTGGGCGTCCATGCCAGGTTCACGGCGGAGCCGGCCAAAGGCCTTGCCGTGGGCTCAGCAGCGGGCCGCGAGGTCGCGGACGGCCTGCCGGCCGCCGGCCAGGATCGGCTCGCCGTGGCCGACGCCGGCCACCTCGAACGGCGGCGCCCGCTCGGCGAACGCCCGGACGCTCTCGCGGAGCCGGCGCATGTCGTAGCTGTCGAGCCAGATGGGCGTCACCAGCCCGTGGGGCTTGCTCCAGGCGAGGTCGCCGAGCAGGCCGACGCCGAGCGACTCGTGGACGTACGCCGTGTGGCCGGGGTTGTGCCCGGGCGTGTGGTGAGCGCTGAAGCCGCCGATGCGGTCGCCATCGGCCGCCGGCCGGAGCTCGACGCCCGCCGGGAGCCGGTGCAGCCGGCGTAGCCCGCGGTGGAACAGCCCCTTGTGGTGGAGCCACGGCGGGTCCCACGAGCCGTCGAGCAGCGCGATGTCGGCCTCCCCGAGGTACGCGGGGGCGTCGAGCTCGGGGACGAGCCGGGAGAGGCCGCCGACGTGGTCGAGGTCGTAGTGGGTCAGCAGGACGCGGTCGATGTCGGCGACCGCGTAGCCCGCCTCGGCCAGCTGGTCGCGGAGCCGGTTGGCGTTCCGGGGGAAGCCCGTGTCGACCAGCGTCACCTCGCCGTCGTCGACGACGAAGGCGTTCGCGCCGAGCGGGGCGGGCCACCCCAGGTCGAGGTACCAGACCCCCTCGGCGAGCCGTTCGGCCATTGGGAACGGGAGGGGGCCAGCGCGTAAAGGCGTCCCGTCCGGCCCACGTGTCCGAGGAGTTACACAAACGGCGTTCAGGGAAGGGTTTTGGTCGGTCCTGTACACCTCCCCGCCATGGCCCAGAGCGACGACGGCTTCGTCAGGGTCGCCGACGCGGACGAGGCGCGGGCGGAGAGTCCGGTCACCGTCCGGGCCGGCGGCCACGCCATCGGCCTGTTCTACCACGACGGGGCGTTCCACGCGACCGACAACCGGTGTCCGCACATGGGGTTCCCGCTGACCGACGGCACGGTCGAGGACGGCGTGCTGACCTGCCCGTGGCACCACGCCCGCTTCGAGCTCGCCTGTGGCGACACGTTCGACCCGTTCGCCGACGACGTGCGGACCTACCCCGTCGAGGTCCGGGAGGACGGGGTCTACGTCCAGCCCGACCCGCCGCTGGACGAGCCGCCCGAGGCCCACTGGCGACACCGCCTGGAGCACGGCCTCCAGGAGGCCATCGACCTCGTGGTCGCGAAGGCGGTCATCGGCCTCGACGACGCCGGCGTCGCGAGCGAGGTGCCGGTCACGATCGGCGCCGAGTTCGGCACGCACTATCGGGGGGCCGGCTGGGGCCGCGGGCTGACGACGCTCGGCGTCATGACCGAGCTGCTCGACGCCCTCCGTCCGGAGGACCGCCGGCGGGCGCTCTACGCCGGGCTGACCGAGGTCGCCGACGACTGCGCCGGCGAGCCGCCGTTCTTCGTCCAGGAGCCCCTCTCGAACGCAAACGTCCCGGCCGACCGGCTGACCGACTGGTTCCGCGACAACGTCGAGGTGCGCGACGCCGACGGCGCCGAGCGCGTCCTCCGGGCGGCGATCCGGGCGGACCTGCCCCAGTCCGCGATCGCGGGGATGCTCGTCGGCGCGGCGACCGACCACCGCTACCTCGACACCGGCCACCGGCTCGACTTCGTCAACAAGGCGTTCGAGGTGCTCGACCACGTCGGCTGGGACCACGCCGACGCGGTGCTGCCGAGCCTCGTGCCCGGGCTCGCCGCGGCCGACCGCGCCGAGGAGAACGCCTCGTGGCGCCAGCCGGTCGACGTCGCGGCGCTCTGCTTCGAGGCCGCCGACGAGCTGCCCGAGCTGGTCGCCGCGGGCGAGGGCGAGACGTGGACCGAGCCGGACGGCTTCGTCGAGGGGCTGCTCGGCGACGACCCCCACGCCGCCATCGACGCGGTGACGGGCGCCATCGCCGACGGCGCGACCGCCCGGGAGCTCGCCGAGCGGGTCGCCTACGCCGGCGCCCGGCGGATCGCCCAGTTCGGCACCTCCAACGAGTTCCGCGACTGGAACACGGTCCACCACACGTACACCTACGCCAACGCCGTCCACGGGCTGGCCGGCCGCACCGACGCCCCGGCGGCCTACCGCGGCGTGTTCGACGCGACGGTCAACGTCTACCTCGACCGCTTCCTGAACACGCCGCCCACCCCGCTGCCGGACCCGGATGGGACCGCTGACCCCGATGCCGCGATCGACGAGCTCATGGAGACGTTCGAGGTCGAGGCCGACGACGAGGTGGACCGGGCGGGCGAGCTGACGGCGGCGTACCTCGCGGCCGGCGGCGACGTCGCCCGGCTCAAGCGGCGGCTCGGTGAGGCCCTGCTCCGCGAGGACGTCGGCTTCCACCCGCGCCAGAACCTCGAGGCCGCGTTCGCCCAGCACGAGGCGCTCGCCGGCGACGACCGCGCCGACGTCCACCTGATCGCGACGGCGCGCTACCTCGCCGCCCACACGCCGACCCGGCGGGCGGGCGAGCAGACGTTCCGGATCGCCGAGCGGCTCAACCGCGGCGAGCGCATCCACGAGGCCTGATCCGGCGCGACCGAGGGATACCCGTCCACCGTTGACGGCTCGACCCGCGTCGTCACCGGCAGCCCCGGTGCCCGTCGAAAGGTATAGGCGGGGCCAGTCCATGGACCGGACCAGCACATGACACGCCTGGGGCGGTGGCTTCGAGGCCTGTTCACGGAGGATCGACGCGAGCGGGCCTACGGGCTGCTCCGGAAGGGGTCGCGCTCCTACATCGTCATCGTCCTGCTGGGGGTCGTCATCGGGCTGCAGGTCGCGCCGGTGGTCACCCAGTTCGCGGCCGACCCCGTCGCGGGCTCGGTCGCGGTCGTGACCCTCTCGGGCGGCATCAACGGCCCGAACGCCCAGTCGGTGGCCGACCGGCTCCGCGAGGCCCGCCAGAACCCCGACATCGACGCCGTGGTCATCCACGTCAACAGCGGCGGGGGCGGCGCCGCCGCGAGCGAGACGCTCTACCTCGCCGTCAAGCGCACCGCGGCCCGGATGCCGGTCGTTGTCAGCGTCGACTCCATCGCGGCCTCCGGGGCGTACTACGCGGCGGCGCCGGCCGACGAGGTGTACGTGAAGCCGGCGTCGCTCGTCGGCAGCGTGGGCGTCATCTTCGTCGCCCCGCAGTCGGTGCCGCCGCTCGACCGGCTCCTCATCACCGGGCCGAACAAGCTCACGGGCGCGGACCTCCGCGAGTGGTCGTACAAGACCGAGGCCATCCAGAACGCGTTCGTCGGCGCGGTCGTCGACGGCCGGGGCGACACCCTCGAGCTCACGCCCGAGGAGCTGGCCTACGCGAAGCTCTACTCCGGCGGCGAGGCGGTCGACAACGGGCTGGCCGACCGCATCGGCGGGCTCGAGGCCGCGGTGCGCCGGGCGGCCCAGCTGGCGGGCCTCGCCCGGTGGGACGTGCGGACGCTGGGCTACACGGGGCCGGTGACGTTCGTGACCCGGTCGGCCTACACCACGGCGACGGCCGAGCAGAAGCGGCTCGTGAGCCCCCAGTATCTTCGTCGCCGCGCCCGAGCAGACCGTGGCGCCGACCATCGTGATGCTCCCCCGTCGGTGGTCCGGGCGGCGCTGGTCGACATCGACCCCAACGCCTCGATCGTCACCAAGGGGGTGAGCACCAATGGGACGGTTGCCTCGGGGTAAGCGCCTCCGGCGACGGTGCTGATCGCGACCATCGTGGTCGTGGTCGCCGCGTCGGCCGTCGGGCCGGGCGTGCTCCGCGACGACGGGGAGCGGTCGCTGGTGAGCGCCTACGACCTCGAGGAGCAGCTGCCCGAGCGCGCACCCGCCGAAGGCGAGGTCGAGGTCGAGCCGAGCGAGCGGACCGGCGTCGTCCTGGTGGACATCTCCCACCGGAACCGGATGAGCCAGGACGAGCTCAAGCCGCTGCTGGCGGGGATCAGCCAGGCGGGCTACCGGATCGACCTCCTCGAGAGCGACGACGAGCTTCGACGAGTCGCTGACCCGGGCGGACGCGTTCGTCGTCATCGACCCCAGTAGCGGCTACTCCGACGCGGAGGTCAACCGGCTCGACGCGTTCGTCGACCGCGGCGGCCGGCTGCTCATGATCGGCGAGCCGACGACGCTCGACGCCGCCGGCTTCGGCGTCAGGCTACGGGTGAACCGCCTCACGCCGCTCTCCTCGCACTTCGGCTTCGAGTTCGGCGAGGCGTACCTGTACAACATGGAGTCGAACGACGGGAACTTCCAGAACGTCTTCGCCGAACCCGTTCGCGACAGCCGGCTCACCGACGGCGTCTCACGGACGGCGTTCTACGCCGCGACGAGGATCACGGTCCGCGAGGGGCGGACGCTGCTGCGGGCCGGGCCGGGGACCCGCTCCTCCCGGACCGACGCCACCGGGCGGTACCCGGTGATGGCCGTGAACGGGAACGTGCTCGCGATCGCCGACGGCTCGTTCCTCACGCGCGGGAACTACAACGTGGTCGACAACGAGGTGCTGATCCGGAACGTGGTCCGGTTCCTCGTGGGCGGCCAGAAGCGCCGCGCGCTGGCCAGCTACCCGATGATGATCTCCGAGGACCCGATGGTCCGGTACACCCGGCCCGCGCTGGCCGACGCCGCCCAGGAGCTGGCGGTTGACCTCCGAGACGAGGGCCACGAGCCCACCCTCAACCTCCGACGCGGCACGGTCTCGCCGAACCGGACGGACGTGCTGATCACCACCTACGCCTACCTCGAGCGCGAGGGCTCGCTGGAGACGGGCATCAGCGTCGAGGACGACTTCGTCAACGTCCCGGGGTACAACTCCGTGCCCGACGGCATCATCATCGTCCGGGCGCCGGCGAGCGGCTACGACCTCGTGATCGCGGCCGACACGCCGTCCCGGGCCGAGCGCGCGGTGGACATGCTGGTCGACGGCTCGCTCGGGGACCACCGCATCAACCGGCGGACGGCGGTCGTCAGGACGGCGGGCGTCGTGAGTTAGGCGCCCGCTGGTCGGGGCCCCGGCTCCTCGACGTTGATGGGGTGGCGACGCCGAGCCCGCGCTCAGGCGTCGTGGTTCTCGACGACGCTCCCGATGGCGAAGTTGGTGTGGATGTCCTCGATCTCGACGGTCACGCGGTCGCCGACCTCGGTGTCGGGCACGATGACCACGTAGCCGCGGTCGACCCGGGCGATGCCGTCGCCCTGGTCGCCGAGGTTCTCGATCTCGACCTCGCGGACGTCGCCGACCTCGACCGGCGGCTCGCGGTGTTCGGTGCGGCCGGACCGGTCGCCGCGGGCCGACGAGCGGGCCTCGCCGCCGCCGTCGCCGGCGGCCGGCAGCAGGGCGACGCGGTAGGTCGAGCCGGCGTCGAGGCCGCCGAGGTCGAACTCGGACTCGGGCACCTCGATGACGTGGGAGCCCTCTTGGGCGTCGATTCGAGCGCTAAACAGACAGAGCAGGTCGTCGGGGATCTCCATATCGATAACTGCCTCGATGGTACGGAAACGCGTCGGAACCTTGAGGATTCCGCTTTCGGCGCCCCGCGGCCGCCGTCGACCTCTCGCCCGGAAAGGGCTACGCTGATGTACGTCGGCTCGCTACCGCCAGCCATGCAGCGCGTGATGGCCCAGGGCACCTTCGACATCCTCCACCCGGGGCACGTGCACTACCTCGAGGCGAGCGCGGAGCTCGGCGACGAGCTCGTCGTGGTCATCGCCCGGGACGGGCGGGTCAGGACGCGCAAGGACCTCTTCATGGACGAGGAGAGCCGACGCCGGGTGGTCGGGGCGCTCGGCTGCGTCGACCGGGCCGTGCTGGGCTCGGAGGGCGACCTCTTCGACACCGTCGCGGAGCTCGAGCCCGCGGTCATCACGCTGGGCTACGACCAGTCGTTCGAGCCCGAGGCCCTCGAGGCCGACCTCGCCGAGGCGGGCTTCCCCGACGTCGAGGTGGTCCGGATCGGGCCGGGCCCCGAGGGCGTCGTCTCCAGCTCGAGCGACGTCAAGGCACGGCTGAAGGCCGCGCTCGGCGACACCGCGTTCCACACGGTGGCCGGCGAGGACGGGTAGGGCCGCTCCAAACAGCCATAGGCCGGCGCGCCGTAACCCCGCCATGGAGCACGTATCGACGGCCGACCGCGAGCGCGTGGAAGCGGTCGATGGCGTCCACCTGACCCAGCTGGCGGTCGGCGACCGGACGAGCGTCCAGGCGTTCCGGATGGAGCCGGGTGCGGTCGTCGAGGCCCACGACCACCCCCACGAGCAGGCGGGCTTTCTGTATCGTGGCGAGCTGACGTTCACGCTCGCGGACGGGACCGAGCAGGTCGTCGGGGCGGGCGAGTCGTTCCTGTTCCGCGGCGGCCAGGAGACCCACGCCGCCGAGAACCGCGGCGACGAGCCGTGCTCGGCGTCGATGTCTTCGCGCCGCTGCGGCGAACCCGGGACTGGCAGCGCTGAGCGGCCCCGGGCGCGGGCGAGCCGATTTGACGCGGCGTTGGAGCTGGAAGCCCTTCATCCGGTGGCCCCACGCCTTCTTGTACGCTCTGAGAACATCGATCGACGTCGCTGCCGTCGGACTCGCAGCCCGACGTACAGGAGCCGTTTGACGTTCTGCACCTCACCGAGCGGCTTGATGACGTACGGAGCCGGGTGTTCCTGGATGTGTTCTATCGCGTCGTCGAAGTCGTGAAACACCTGGTGTTCAACGGTCTCAATGTCGTGCGCTTCGAGGATCTCCATCGCGTAGCCGCGGTCCTCCTCAAGCCGATCCGTGTTCGGTGTCCCACCGACGACGGCGTGCCCGTCCTCCCTGAGTTCCTGAGCGAGTTGGCCAGTTCCAATGTCGTTGCCGACCCAGATGTCGTCGAAGACGATCACGTCCGCCCAGTCGACCTCGTCGCGCCAGTCGTCGGTCTTCGGGACGAAGCCGTCGCCGATCTCCCGGTCGGACGCCGCCTCGATGTAGTACTTCACGTCGTGGCCCTCCCGGGCGACCTGCCACGCGAGGTCGGTGATCAGCGCCGCGTCGAGCGAGCAGAAGAGGAACCGGTGGGCGTCCATGCCAGGTTCACGGCGGAGCCGGCCAAAGGCCTTGCCGTGGGCTCAGCAGCGGGCCGCGAGGTCGCGGACGGCCTGCCGGCCGCCGGCGCGGATCGGCTCGCCGTGGCCCACGCCGGCCACCTCGAACGGCGGCGCCCGGTCGGCGAACGCCCGGACGCTCTCGCGGAGCCGGCGCATGTCGTAGCTGTCGAGCCAGATGGGCGTCACCAGCCCGTGGGGCTTGCTCCAGGCGAGGTCGCCGAGCAGGCCGACGCCGAGCGCCTCGTGGACGTAGGCCGTGTGGCCGGGGTTGTGCCCGGGCGTGTGGTGGGCGCTGAAGCCGCCGATGCGGTCGCCGTCGGCCGCCGCCCGGAGCTCGACGTCGGCCGGGAGCCGGTGGAGGCGGCGCAGCCCGCGGTGGAACAGCCCCTTGTGGTGGAGCCACGGCGGGTCCCAGGAGCCGTCGAGCAGCGCGATGTCGGCCTCCCCGAGGTAGGCGGGCGCGTCGAGCTCGGGGACGAGCCGGGAGAGGCCGCCGACGTGGTCGAGGTCGTAGTGGGTCAGCAGGACGCGGTCGATGTCGGCGACCGCGTAGCCCGCCTCGGCCAGCTGGTCGCGGAGCCGGTTGGCGTTCCGGGGGAAGCCCGTGTCGACCAGCGTCACCTCGCCGTCGTCGACGACGAAGGCGTTCGCGCCGAGCGGGGCGGGCCACCCCAGGTCGAGGTACCAGACCCCCTCGGCGAGCCGTTCGGCCATTGGGGACGGAAGGCGGCCAGCGCGTAAAGGCGTCCCGTCCGGCCCACGTGTCCGAGGAGTTACACAAACGGGGTTCAGGGAAGGGTTTTGGTCGGTCCTGCACACCTCCCCGCCATGGCCCAGAGCGACGACGGCTTCGTCAGGGTGGCCGACGCGGACGAGGCGCGGGCGGAGAGCCCGGTCACCGTCCGGGCCGGCGGCCACGCCATCGGCCTGTTCTACCACGACGGGGCGTTCCACGCGACCGACAACCGGTGTCCGCACATGGGGTTCCCGCTGACCGACGGCACGGTCGAGGACGGCGTGCTGACCTGCCCGTGGCACCACGCCCGCTTCGAGCTCGCCTGTGGCGACACGTTCGACCCGTTCGCCGACGACGTGCGGACCTACCCCGTGGAGGTCCGGGACGACGGGGTCTACGTCCAGCCCGACCCGCCGCTGGACGAGCCGCCCGAGGCCCACTGGCGACACCGCCTCGAGCACGGCCTCCAGGAGGCCATCGACCTCGTGGTCGCGAAGGCGGTCATCGGCCTCGACGACGCGGGCGTCGGGACCGAGGTGCCGGTCGCGATCGGTGCCGAGTTCGGCACGCACTACCGGGGGGCCGGCTGGGGCCGCGGGCTGACGACGCTCGGCGTCATGACCGAGCTGCTCGACGCGCTCCGCCCGGAGGACCGCCGGCGGGCGCTCTACGCCGGGCTGACCGAGGTCGCCGACGAGTGCGCCGGCGAGCCGCCGTTCTTCGTCCAGGAGCCCCTCTCGAACGCGGACGTCCCGGCCGACCGGCTGACCGACTGGTTCCGCGACAACGTCGAGGTGCGCGACGCCGACGGCGCCGAGCGCGTCCTCCGGGCGGCGATCCGGGCGGAGCTCCCCCAGTCGACGATCGCGGGGATGCTCGTCGGCGCGGCGACCGACCACCGCTACCTCGACACCGGCCACCGGCTCGACTTCGTCAACAAGGCGTTCGAGGTGCTCGACCACGTCGGCTGGGACCACGCCGACGCGGTGCTGCCGAGCCTCGTGCCCGGGCTGGCCGCGGCGGACCGCGCCGAGGAGAACGCCTCGTGGCGCCAGCCGGTCGACGTCGCGGCGCTCTGCTTCGAGGCCGCCGACGAGCTGCCCGAGCTGGTCGCCGCGGGCGAGGGCGAGCCGTGGACCGAGCCGGACGGCTTCGTCGAGGTGCTGCTCGGCGACGACCCCCACGCCGTCATCGACGCCGTGACGGGCGCCATCGCCGACGGCGCGACGGCCCGCGAGCTCGCCGAGCGGGTCGCCTACGCCGGCGCCCGCCGGATCGCCCAGTTCGGCACCTCCAACGAGTTCCGCGACTGGAACACCGTCCACCACACGTACACCTACGCCAACGCCGTCCACGGGCTCGCCGGCCGCACCGACGCCCCAGCGGCCTACCGCGGCGTGTTCGACGCGACGGTCAACGTCTACCTCGACCGGTTCCTGAACACGCCGCCCACCCCGCTGCCGGACCCCGACGGGACCGCTGACCCCGATGCCGCGATCGACGAGCTCATGGAGACGTTCGAGGTCGAGGCCGACGACGAGGTGGACCGAGCGGGCGAGCTGACGGCGGCGTACCTCGCGGCCGGCGGCGACGTCGCCCGGCTCGAAGCGGCGGCTCGGCGAGGCCCTGCTCCGGGAGGACGTCGGCTTCCACCCGCGCCAGAACCTCGAGGCCGCGTTCGCCCAGCACGAGGCGCTCGCCGGCGACGACCGCGCCGACGTGCACCTGATCGCAGCGGCGCGCTACCTCGCCGCCCACACGCCGACCCGGCGGGCGGGCGAGCAGACGTTCCGGATCGCCGAGCGGCTCAACCGCGGCGAGCGCATCCACGAGGCCTGATCCGGCGCGACCGACGGGCGGCCGACGACGTGGACGGCTCGACCCGCGATGCCACCGGCAGCGCCGCCGCCCGTCGAAAGGTATAGGCGGGGCCAGTCCATGGACCGGACCAGCACATGACACGGCTGGGGCGGTGGCTTCGAGGCCTGTTCACGGAAGACCGACGCGAGCGGGCCTACGGGCTGCTCCGGAAGGGGTCGCGCTCCTACATCGTCATCGTCCTGCTGGGGGTCGTCATCGGGCTCCAGGTCGCGCCGGTGGTCTCCCAGTTCGCGGCCGACCCGGTCGCGGGCTCGGTCGCGGTCGTGACCCTCTCGGGCGGCATCAACGGCCCGAACGCCCAGTCGGTGGCCGACCGGCTCCGCGAGGCCCGCCAGAACCCCGACATCGACGCCGTGGTCATCCACGTCAACAGCGGCGGGGGCGGCGCCGCCGCGAGCGAGACGCTCTACCTCGCCGTCAAGCGCACCGCGGCCCGGATGCCGGTGGTGGTCAGCGTCGACTCCATCGCGGCCTCCGGGGCGTACTACGCGGCGGCGCCGGCCGACGAGGTGTTCGTGAAGCCGGCGTCGCTCGTCGGCAGCGTGGGCGTCATCTTCGTCGCCCCGCAGTCGGTGCCGCCGCTCGACCGGCTCCTCATCACCGGGCCGAACAAGCTGACGGGCGCGGACCTCCGCGAGTGGTCGTACAAGACCGAGGCCATCCAGAACGCGTTCGTCGGCGCGGTCGTCGACGGCCGGGGCGACGACCTCGAGCTCACGCCCGAGGAGCTGGCCTACGCGAAGCTCTACTCCGGCGGCGAGGCGGTCGACAACGGGCTGGCTGACCGCATCGGCGGGCTCGAGGCGGCGGTGCGCCGGGCGGCCCAGCTGGCGGGCCTCGCCCGGTGGGACGTGACGACGCTGGGCTACACGGGGCCGGTGACGTTCGTGACCCGGTCGGCCTACACCACGGCGACGGCCGAGCAGAAGCGGCTCGTGAGCCCCCAGTACTTCGTCGCCGCGCCCGAGCAGACCGTGGCGCCGACCATCGTGATGCTCCCGCCGTCGGTGGTCCGGGCGGCGCTGGTCGACATCGACCCCAACGCCTCGATCGTCACCAAGGGGGTGAGCACCAATGGGACGGTTGCCTCGGGGTAAGCGCCTCCGGGCGACGGTGCTGATCGCGACCATCGTGGTCGTGGTCGCCGCGTCGGCCGTCGGGCCGGGCGTGCTCCGCGACGACGGGGAGCGGTCGCTGGTGAGCGCCTACGACCTCGAGGAGCAGCTGCCCGAGCGGGCGCCCGCCGAGGGCGAGGTCGAGGTCGAGCCGAGCGAGCGGACCGGCGTCGTCCTGGTGGACATCTCCCACCGGAACCGGATGAGCCAGGACGAGATCAAGCCGCTGCTGGCGGGGATCAGCCAGGCGGGCTACCGGATCGACCTCCTCGAGAGCGACGAGAGCTTCGACGACTCGCTGACCCGGGCGGACGCGTTCGTCGTCATCGACCCCAGTAGCGGCTACTCCGACGCGGAGGTCAACCGGCTCGACGCGTTCGTCGACCGCGGCGGCCGGCTGCTCATGATCGGCGAGCCGACGACGCTCGACGCCGCCGGCTTCGGCGTCACGCTGCGGGTCAACCGCCTCACGCCGCTCTCCTCGCACTTCGGCTTCGAGTTCGGCGAGGCGTACCTGTACAACATGGAGTCGAACGACGGGAACTTCCAGAACGTCTTCGCCGAACCCGTTCGCGACAGCCGGCTCACCGACGGCGTCTCCCGGACGGCGTTCTACGCCGCGACGAGGATCACGGTCCGCGAGGGGCGGACGCTGCTGCGGGCCGGGCCGGGCACCCGCTCCTCCCGGACCGACGCCACCGGGCGGTACCCGGTGATGGCCGTGAACGGGAACGTGCTCGCGATCGCCGACGGCTCGTTCCTCACGCGCGGGAACTACAACGTGGTCGACAACGAGGTGCTGATCCGGAACGTGGTCCGGTTCCTCGTGGGCGGCCAGAAGCGCCGCGCGCTCGCCAGCTACCCGATGATGGTCTCCGAGGATCCGATGGTCCGGTACACCCGGCCCGCGCTGGCCGACGCCGCCCAGGAGCTGGCGGTGGACCTCCGCGACGAGGGCCACGAACCCACCCTCAACCTCCGACGCGGCCCGGTCTCGCCGAACCGGACGGACGTGCTGATCACCACCTACCGCTACCTCGAGCGCCAGGGCTCGCTGGAGACGGGCATCAGCGTCGAGGACGACTTCGTCAACGTCCCGGGGTACAACTCCGTGCCCGACGGCATCATCATCGTCCGGGCGCCGGCGAGCGGCTACGACCTCGTGATCGCGGCCGACACGCCCTCCCGGGCCGAGCGCGCCGTGGACATGCTGGTCGACGGCTCGCTCGGTGACCACCGCATCAACCGGCGGACGGCGGTCGTCAGGACGGCCGGTGTCGTGAGCTAGGCGCCCGCGGGACGGGGCCGCGGCTCCTCGACGTGGATCGGGTGGCGACGCCGAGCCCGCGCTCAGGCGTCGTGGTTCTCGACGACGCTCGCGATGGCGAAGTTGGTGTGGATGTCCTCGATCTCGACGGTCACGCGGTCGCCGACCTCGGTGTCGGGCACGATGACCACGTAGCCGCGGTCGACCCGGGCGATGCCGTCGCCCTGGTCGCCGAGGTTCTCGATCTCGACCTCGCGGACGTCGCCGACCTCGACCGGCGGCTCGCGGTGTTCGGTGCGGCCGGACCGGTCGCCGCGGGCCGGCGAGCGGGCCTCGCTGCCGCCGCCGTCGCCGGCGGCCGGCAGCAGGGCGACGCGGTAGGTCGAGCCGGCGTCGAGGCCGCCCAGGTCGAACTCGGACTCGGGCACCTCGATGACGTGGGAGCCCTCGCGGGCGTCGATTCGAGCGCTAAACAGACAGAGCAGGTCGTCGGGGATCTCCATATCGATAGCTGCCTCCATCCAACGGAAACGCGTCGGAACCTTGAGGATTCCGCTTTCGGCGCCCAGCGGCCGCCATCGGCCGTCTGCCCCTCGCCCGGAAAGGGCTACGCTGATGTACGTCGGCTCGCTACCGCCAGCCATGCAGCGCGTGATGGCCCAGGGCACCTTCGACATCCTCCACCCGGGGCACGTGCACTACCTCGAGGCCAGCGCGGAGCTCGGCGACGAGCTCGTCGTGGTCATCGCCCGGGACGGGCGGGTCAGGACGCGCAAGGACCTGTTCATGGACGAGGAGAGCCGGCGCCGGGTCGTCGAGGCCCTCGGCTGCGTCGACCGCGCGGTGCTGGGCTCGGAGGGCGACCTCTTCGACACCGTCGCCGAGCTCGGCCCCGACGTCATCACGCTCGGCTACGACCAGTCGTTCGAGCCCGAGGCGCTCGAGGCCGACCTCGCCGAGGCGGGCTTTCCCGACGTCGAGGTGGTCCGGATCGGGCCGGGCCCGGAGGACGTCGTCTCCAGCTCGAGCGACGTCAAGGCCAGGCTGGAGGCCGCCCTCGGCGAGGCGGCGTTCCACACGGTGGCCGGCGAGGACGGGTAGGGCCGCTCCCAACAGCCATAGGCCGGCGCGCCGTAGCCCCGCCATGGAGCACGTATCGTCGGCCGACCGCGAGCGCGTGGAAGCGGTCGACGGCGTCCACCTGACCCAGCTCGCCGTCGGCGACCGGACGAGCGTCCAGGCGTTCCGGATGGAGCCGGGCTCGGCCGTCGAGGCCCACGACCACCCCCACGAGCAGGCGGGCTTCCTCTACCAGGGCGAGCTGACGTTCACGCTCGCGGACGGGACCGAGCGGGTCGTCGGGGCGGGCGAGTCGTTCCTGTTCCGCGGCGAGGAGACCCACGCCGCCGAGAACCGCGGCGACGAGCCGGTGCTCGGCGTCGACGTCTTCGCGCCGCCGCGGCCGAACCCGGACTGGCAGCGCTGAGCGGCCCGCGGGGCAGGCCCACCGACGGCACACCCGCCCCCGGTCCGCTAGCGGGGCCGCCACTGGTCCGATGCCCTTGTATCGGGTCGGCCTCGCGCTGGTCGCTGGACGACGGCAGGGCGGTCACTCGAGGTCGAACCGGTCGAGCGTCATGACCTTGTGCCAGGCGTCGACGAAGTCCGCGACGAACTGCTCCTCGCCGTCATCGGCGCCGTAGACCTCCGCGATGGCGCGGAGCCGGGAGTTCGACCCGAACACCAGGTCGACGCGGGAGGCCTCCCACGCGACCTCGCCGGTCTCGCGGTCGCGCAGCTCGTAGACCTCCTCGTCCGACGAGGCGGCCTCCCACTCGTAGCCCATGTCGAGCAGGTGCTCGAAGAAGTCGTTCGAGAGCGTCCCCGGCCGGTCGGTCAAGACGCCAAGCTCCGAGTCGCCGTAGGTGGCCCCCAGCGCGCGGAGCCCGCCGACGAGCGCCGTCATCTCGCCCGCGGTGAGGTCGAGGCGGTCCGCGCGGTCGACCAGCAGCGCCTCCTGGGAGCGGTCGTGGCCGTCGCCGAGGTAGTTCCGGAAGCCGTCGGCCTCGGGCTCGAGCCACTCGAACGAGTCGACGTCGGTCTGCTCCTGGCGGTGGCGTCGGTCCGGCCGGGTTCGAACGGGACCGTCACGTCGTAGCCCGCGGCGGCCGCCGCCCGCTCGATGGCGGCGTTGCCGCCGAGCACGATGAGGTCGGCGAGCGAGACCCGCACGTCGTCCGCGCGCGAGCCGTTGAAGTCGGCCTGGATCGCCTCGTAGGTCTCCAGCACCGTCGCCAGCTCTGTCGGGCTCGTTGACCTCCCAGCTCCGCTGGGGTTCGAGGCGGATCCGCGCGCCGTTCGCGCCGCCGCGCTTGTCGCTGTCGCGGTAGGTCGACCGCCGCGGCCCAGGCGGTCTTGGCCAGCTGCGGGACCGTCAGGTCCGAGTCGAGGAGCTCCGCCTTCAGCTCGGCGGCCTCGTCGTCGCCGACCAGGTCGTGGTCAACCTCGGGGACCGGGTCCTGCCAGATGAGCTCCTCGTCGGGGACCTCCGGGCCGAGGAAGCGCGCCGGCGGGCCCATGTCGCGGTGGGTCAGCTTGTACCAGGCCCTCGCGAACGCCTCCTGGAACTCGTCGGGGTGCTCGTGGAACCGCTCGGCGACCTCGCGGTAGTCGGGGTCGTGCTTCAGCGCGACGTCGGTCGTCAGCATCATCGGCTGTTCGGTCTCCGCGGGGTCGTGGGCGCCGGGCGCGTGCTCGACCGACCCCTCGTCGACCGGCCGCCACTGCCACGCCCCGCCGGGGCCCTTGTGCGAGGTCCACTCGTGTCCGAGCAGGTTGTCGAGGTAGCCCATGTCCCACTGGGTCGGGGCGTCGGTCCAGGGGCCCTCGATGCCGCTGGTGATCGTGTCGGCGCCCTTGCCGGAGCCGTAGTCGTTCTCCCAGCCCAGGCCCTGCTGCTCGATGGGCGCCGCCTCGGGCTCGGGGCCGAGGTGGTCGTCGGGGTCGTCGGCGCCGTGGACCTTCCCGAAGGTGTGGCCGCCGGCGATGAGCGCGACGGTCTCCTCGTCGTCCATCGCCATGCGGTCGAACTCCTCGCGGATGTTGGCCGCCGAGCCCTCGACGTCCGGCTCGCCGTAGGGGCCCTCGGGGTTGACGTAGATGAGGCCCATCACGGTGTTCGCCAGCGGGTCCTCGAGGTTCCCGACCTCGCCGTCGTGGAACCGCTCGTCAGCCTCGCCAGCTCGTCCTCCGGGCCCCAGTCCGACGGCCTCGTCGGGCTCGAACGCGTCCTCCCGGCCGCCGGCGAAGCCGTACGTCTCGAAGCCCATCGACTCCAGGGCGACGTTCCCGGCCAGGACGATCAGGTCGGCCCAGGAGAGCTTGCGGCCGTACTTCTGCTTGACCGGCTGGAGGAGCCGGCGCGCCTTGTCGAGGTTGATGTTGTCCGGCCAGCTGGACTCCGGCGGGAGGCGCTGGAGGCCGCCCGAGGCGCCCGCCCGGCCGTCGAGGGTCCGGTAGGTGCCGGCGCTGTGCCAGGCCATCCGGATGAACAGCGGCCCGTAGTGGCCGTAGTCGGCCGGCCACCAGTCCTGGGAGTCCGTCATCACGGCCCGGAGGTCCGCCTTCAGCTGCTCGTAGTCGAGCGACTGGAACTCCTCGGCGTAGTCGTAGTCCTCGTCGTACGGCCCGACGTCACGGGCGTTGTCGTCGAGGATATCGAGCCGCAGCAGGTTCGGCCACCAGTCCTGGTTGGACCACGTCATACTGGGTTGGTAGCCCCGTTGGCGTACTAATTAGTTTCTACTCCGATAACCGGATCTTCATCAGAACTCAAATATTCTTTCGAGTTCGTGAATCCGAGGGTCCGTCGGCGGCAACGGCAGCCGGTGGGTGTCCCCCGAGGCGACGCCGAGACGGTCCCACCGGATCGACGAGCGCCGATCTCCCCGGCCCCGCCAGGCGCTCGGCCTCCCCGAGATGGGATAACCAGGTCCGACGTCCACCAGCCGTCGGCCACGCGGCGCCGGTCGCCACCCGGCCCGCGCAAGTCAGAACCACTATAGGCGGGCGTCGGATAGCCGGCTGCGTGGAGCGGATCGCGCTCGGGAACCGGGAGTTCGAGGGCCGGAACAACGCCTACCTGCTGGTCGGCGACGACGAGGTCGCCCTCCTCGACACGGCGGTCGCGACCGAGGAGGCCCGCGAGCAGCTCGTGGCGGCGCTGGCCGAGCTCGGCTACGGCTTCGACGACATCGACACGCTGGTCCTGACGCACTGGCACTACGACCACGCCGGCCTCGCCGGCGAGATCCAGGCCGCCGGCGGGGCCACGGTGTACGCCCACGCCGACGACGCCCCCCTCATCAGCCACGACGAGGCCGCGATCGCGGCCCTCCGTGACCGCCAGTTCCGGCGGATGACCGAGTGGGGGATGCCCGAGGACAAGCGGAGCTCGCTCGAGGGCTTCATGACGGCGAGCCTCGAGACCGCCGGCGGCGCCCCCGTCGACGTCGAGCCGGTCGCTGACGGCGAGGTCCTGGCGGTCGCGGGCCGACGGCTCGAGGTCGTTCACGTCCCCGGGCACACCGCCGGGCTGTCGGCGTTCGCCATCGACGACGGGGCGGAGGCGTTCGTGGGCGACGCCGTCCTCCCGGTCTACACCCCGAACATCGGCGGCGCCGACGTCCGCGTCGAGGCGCCGCTGTCGACCTACGCGGCGTCGCTCGAGCGGCTGATCGACCGCGGCTTCGACCGCGTCTGGCCGGGCCACCGCGACCCCATCGACGCCCCGGCCGACCGGGCCCGGACGATCCTCGACCACCACCGGGACCGGACCCAGCGGGTGCTCGACGTGCTCGCCGAGCACGGGCCGGCGGACGCCTGGACGGTCAGCGCCCACCTGTTCGGCGACCTCGAGAGCATCCACATCATGCACGGGCCGGGCGAGGCCTGGGCCCACCTGGACCATCTCGAGCGACACGGCGTCGTGGGCCGCGACGATGCCGGCTACCGGCTCGTGGACGGGTCGGCCGCCGTCGAGCCCCCGCCGCTCAGCTGAGCGCCGGTCCGGTGAGTCGGCGGTCACCGGGTGAGGACCCCGTTGGCGAGCCGTTATGGGTCACCAATCCGTACCCGGTAGTGGCATATGGTTATGACACCCGGCGTCGGTGACCGCGCACCCGAGTTCGCCCTCCCCGGGACGGAGGGCGAGGGGCTGACCGAGTACCGATTGACGGACCAGCTCGAGGCGGGGCCCGTGGTGCTGGCGTTCTACGCCTTCGACTTCCACCCGTCGTGCACCGAGGAGATGTGTGACCTGCGCGACCTCGAGTGGTTCGGGCTCGACGACCGCGTCACGGCGGTCGGCCTCTCGACGGACCGAGCGTTCAGCCATGGCGCGTTCGCGGCCGAGTACGGCCTCGACTTCCCGCTGCTCTCCGACAGCGACGGCTCGGTCAGCGAGACCTACGGCGTGCTCTACGACGAGGTGAACGGCCATCGGCGGGTCTCCAAGCGGGCGGTGTTCGTGGTCGATACGGACCGCGAGATCCGGTACCGGTGGGTCGCCGACTCGCTGGCCCAGCAGCCCGACTGGCTCGAGGTCCAGGCGTCCCTGCCTGTCGCGCCGTAGCCAGACTGGTCCGGCGGCCCAGCGACAGGTCGTCGGGACAGCATCCAATTCTCACGAACTGTAACCGGGTGTGAGCTTTTAACATACTTTTCGGGCAACTCCCAGCCGACGATGGCGTCCCGAACCACCACCAACCCCATCGCGGCCGCCGCCACCGACCGGGCGGTACCGCGGGACGAGGGCCATGTCGAGTGACATCTGGACCGAAGACGACCCCGCCCAGGGAGCCCTGGCCCGGCCCGACCGCGAGGGCGGGCTCGCCGCGACGGTCGTCCGGTACGACGACATGCCCGACGAGTGCACGATCCACCCGGTGAACGCGGTGGAAGAGGACCTGATGACCCGGTGGATCACGGCTACGGGCGACGCGTACGTCTCGCTCCCGGACAGCCGCTGAGGTCGGACCGATTTCTCGGGGGCGCGGCGGGCGGAGGTTCTTGGCGGAGCACGGCGCCAGTGACGACCATACCCCCGCTTCGCAATGCGTGCACTCGACCGCCGACGCGGGTACCGCTGTACTGTTACCTGGAGGACGACACAGACGGCGACGTCTGCGAGTGGACTGCCGCCCGGGTCGCCCGCTGAGCCGCCAATCGGCGTCGACCACCGCGTCACGGAGTCGGCCCGCTGGCGCCGCGACGAGGTCTGCACGCCGACGGCTGAGCGGTGCAGCGTGACATGTGGTATCGGACATCGCCAACGCCTTATGACGTTGGGGCCCTAAGTACGGCCGTGAGCGAGGAGGAATCCGAACGGCGGAACCTGCGGATGCCCCACGGCGACGAGCTGTTCGCGGTCGTCACGCAGCACAACGGCGGCAACCACCTCCGCGTCCAGTGCGCGGACGGGGTGGACCGAATGGGCCGGATCCCCGGCCGCATGAAGTACCGGACCTGGATCGAGGAGGGCGACGTCGTCCTCGTCGAGCCCTGGGACTGGCAGGACGAGAAGGCCAACATCGAGTGGCGCTACTCGTCCCAGGACGCCGAGCAGCTCCGCCGCGAAGGCCACATCGAGTAGCTCGCCGCGACCCGTTCTTCGGATCGACGATAGCGGTCTGCCCGGCGCGACGAGCCGCAGGACCGTCGACCACTGCACGATACCGTCGACTATCGCACGATTCAAACGACCCACCAGCGGCGCCGCTCGACAGATGAGTACCACCTCCCGGACTCGGACGGGCGCCGTCGCTCGTCGAGTCGGGGTTGGTTGGTGAAAAGTCAGGTCGCGAAGGCGTCACCGTCGACGCCCGATCGAGTCCGGACTTAGACGCGGACGACGTTCGTCGCGCGGGGGCCCTTGGGGGCTTGTTCGATATCGAATTCTAGCTCCGTCCCTTCCTCGAGGTCGGGACCGTCAACGTCGTCCATGTGAAAGAAGACGTCGTCGTCCGCGTCGTCTGTCGAGATGAAGCCGTAACCGCCGGTGTTGTTGAAGAAGTCAACCTTGCCGCTTGCCATTGCAACCGTACCCAGGATTGTCACGCTATTAACCCTTCCGAGAGTCGTGGTACCACGGCCCCCACCCCGCGTCGGGTCCGATTTCGTGTGGCCAGTAGCCACACGTCACCGACGCCGAATGCTCTTCTTCGTGATAATTCAGGCAGGCCTCGTCGGGGCCGCCGTCGGCCGGTCAGTGGACCGTGACCGAGTCCCGGTCGACGGTGACGTCGAGGAGGCTCTTCACCTCGTGGGGCGAGTCGTCCAGCGCCGACTCGCCGACCTTGCGGAGCACGACGACGATGTCGGCGATCTCGGCGCCGATGCCGTCGAGCGCGTCGCAGATGGCCCGGAGCGTGCCGCCGGTCGAGAGGAAGTCGTCGACCACCAGCAGCCGGTCGCCCGGGTCGATGTCGTTGATGAACATCTCCGACTCGGAGTAGGCGGTCGTCTTCTGGATGCCGACCTCGCCCTCGAGGCCGTACTCCCGCTTGCGGACGACCACGAGCGGGATGTCGGTCTGGAGCGTCAGCGCCGTGGCGATGTGGATCCCCATCGCCTCGGGCGCGACGATCTTGTCGACGTCGAGGTCGGCCCGTCGGATGACCCCGACCACGACCTCCCGCAGGAGCTCAGGCTCGAGCATCGGGACGCCGTTCGAGATCGGATGGACCAGGTAGTAGTAGCCGCCCTTGTCGATGATCGGGACCTCGTTGAGTGACTTCCGGAGGCGCTCCATGCCGCCGGTTCGTGAGGGGGCCGCAAAACCGTTCCCCGACCGCCGGAACTGGCTATCGCCCGGGGCCGCCGGGCGTCCGGGGGGTGTCGGGCCGGTGGGGATGGGCGAGCTCGACACGCTCCGACTCCGGGGCGGGCTCGACCTCGCGGCCGGCCTCGAACCGGACGAAGTTCAGGTAGTACGGCTCGCCGCAGCCCGCGCCGTCGAACGCGATCCCCTCGTCGTCCGCCCCGCAGACGATCCGGACGCCGTCGGCGGCGTCGTACGCCCCGCCGACCTCGGCGTACGTCCAGCCCTCGAGCGGGTACGGCGTGACCGACTTGTCCGCGAGGTAGCCCGACCGCTGGAGCGTCGCCACCGTCTCGCAGCGCGGGCAGTAGTAGCGGACCGGGAACGGCACGGTCGGCCTACGTCTCGGGCGGCCATAGCGTCGACGGTACGAACCGCCACGAACCGGAGATAGGGGCCTCGGTACTCATAGGGCTCGTCGTCGCCCTGGGACGGGGCTCGGAACCGCAGTCCCTCGTCATCGGCCACCGGCGGCTACGCCCGGGCGGGCCAAAGAGGCTTCCCCGCTCCCGGAACGCTCAAGCGCCCCGTGGCCCTCCCCCGGTCCATGACAGCCTCGCGGACCGTCGAGCTCGAGGGCCACATCATCGACTCGGGGATGATGCAGCAGGCCTTCGGCGTCGTGATGGACATGGGCGGGTCGTTCCACGTCGAGCAGTTCGACGTCGGCACCCGCAAGGACGAGGAGAGCTACTGCCGGATGGAGGTCGTCGCCGAGGACGCCGGGGAGCTCCAACCGATCCTCCACGAGCTCCACCAGATCGGCGCGACGCTGGCCGACCCGGCCGACGCCGCCCTCGAGCCCGCCCCGGCCGACAAGGTCGTCCCCCGCGGGTTCTACTCGACGACGAACCACCCGACGGAGGTCCGCCACGAGGGCGCGTGGCTCGACGTCGAGCACATCGAGATGGACTGCGCGATCGTCGTCGACCCCGACGAGCCCCGGGCGTACACGAAGGTGCTCAACGCCGTCGACGAGGGCGACCTCGTGGTCACGGGCGACGCCGGCATCCGGGTCGACCCGCCCGAGCGCCCGCGCGACTCGAGCGGCCCCTTCGGCTTCATGCAGGGCGGCATCTCCTCGGAGCGGCCGTCGCTGTCGCTCATCGACAACGTCGCCGAGGCCATCACGACGACCAAGGCGGAGGGCGGGCGGGTGCTGGCCGTGCCCGGGCCGGCGCTCATCCACTCCGGCGCCGGCGAGGACCTCGCCCGGCTCGTCCGCGAGGGCTACATCGACGGAATCTCGGCCGGCAACGGCTTCGCCGTCCACGACCTCGAGCGCGACCTCTACGGCACGTCCCTCGGGATGGACGTCGAGACGCTCGAGCACCCCCGCAAGGGCCACAAACACCACATCTACACCATCTCCGAGATCATCCGCGCCGGCGGCATCGAGGGCGCCGTCGAGTCCGGCGTCATCGGCTCCGGCGTGATGTACGAGTGTGTCGTCAACGACATCCCATACGTGATCGCGGGCTCGATCCGCGACGACGGCCCCCTGCCCGACACCATCACCGACGCCGTCGAGGCCCAGAACGCCATCCGCGAGCAGGCCCGCGACGCCGACCTCGTGCTCATGATGGCGACGCTGCTGCACTCGGTCGCCGTCGGGAACTGCCTGCCCTCGACCGCGCGGGTCGTCTGCGTGGATATCAACCCCGCGACGGTGACCCAGCTCGTCGACCGCGGCTCGGCCCAGGCCATCGGCATGGTGACCGATATCGGGACGTTCGTGCCCCAGCTGGCCGAGAGCGTGCTCGGGGACTGAACGCCGGACTTATCCGCTGTTGGCGCGGCCACCCGACCGAACGATGCGCTACGACGCGGTGGTGTTCGACGCCGACGGCGTCCTCGTCGAGCCCACGGCCACCGCGACGCTGCGGAGGGCCATCCGGCGGGCGTTCGCCGACCACGGCGTGGCCGACCCGGCCGAGGACGCCGTCGACGGCCTCCAGGCCACCACGACGGAGGAGCTCCGCTCGATCGCCGAGCGGTACGGCCTCGACGATCCGGCGGCGTTCTGGGCCTCGCGCGACGACCACGCCTCGGCCGCCCAGCGCGAGGCCGTCCGGGCGGGCGAGAAGATCCTCTACGACGACGTCGACGCCGCCCTGGCGCTCCCGGTCCCGCTCGCGATCGTCAGCAACAACCAGCAGGCGACGGTCGATTTCGTGGTCGAGCAGGCGGGCCTCGGGGACCACTTCGCCCCGGTCTTCGGCCGGCAGCCGACCCTCGAGGACATCACCCGGAAGAAGCCCGAGCCGCACTACCTCCAGCGGGCGATCGACGACCTGGGCGCCGAGCGGCCGCTGTTCGTCGGCGACTCGAACGTCGACCTGGCCGCCGCCGCGGCCGCGGGCGTCGACAGCGCGTTCATCCGCCGGCCACACCGGGCCGACTACGTCCTCGACCACGAGCCGACCTACGTGATCGAGTCGCTCGACGAGCTCGCGGGAATCGTTGCCGCGGACGCCCCGGCGAGAACCGACGACTGAGCCCGGCTCGGCGCCGAGGTGGACCGGTCGACCGACTGGCCCTACGGCTGGCCGTCGCCGGCGTCGTCCGGCGGGCCGCTATCCCCGCCGTCGCTCGCCTCGCCAGGCTCCTCGTCTTCGTCTTCATCCGCTGCTTCCTCGGCCTCCGACTCCTCGGCGCCGTCCCCGTCGATCTCCGAGACGGGCACGTCCTTCCCCGCGACGCCGCTCTCGGAGATCACTGGCAGCAGGTTGTACTCGCCCGTGCCGCCCTTCTTCACGACGTTGATGTCGAAGACGAAGCTGAGCGTCTCGCCGGCGACGACCTCGAACGGCTTGACGATCTGGAGCTTGCCGCTGGGGATCGTCACCTCGACCGCCTCGCCCTCGACGATCCCCTCGACGTCGGCCGCGTAGAGCTCGATCTTCGTGTACCGCCCCGCGGGAAGCTCGCCGTCGAACACCCCGATCGCCTTGTCGCCGACGACCTCCGTGAGGTCGACCGTCGCCCCCGCCAGGTCGATGACCGAGAACCCCTTCGACTCCCCGTCGTCGGACTCCTCGGGTTCGGTAGCCGTCTCGCTCGCCGTCGCGTTGCTCGTCTCGGTGGCGGTATCAGTGACCGTCGCGGTCGCCGTCTCGTTGGCCGCCATCGTCGGGGAAGCCGTGGTGTTGGCCGACGCCGTCGCGGAGGCGGTGGCCGTCCCGTTGTCCGAAACGGTCGCCGTCCCGGTCCCCTCCTCCGGCTCCTCGTCGCCCCCGCCCCGGAAGATCCGCGCCCGGTCGAAGGAGACGTTCAGGGAGTCGAAGTCGCCGATGGCGACCGGCTGGTCGCTGATCAGGAGCCGGAAGCTCCCGGTCTCGACGTCAGCGCCATCGAGGCCCGCCGTCGGGCTCTCCCCGCCACCAGGGGACAGGCCGGAGTCGCCGGTACAGCCGGCGAGCAGCGCGGTCGCCGTACCCGCGCCGAGGGCCAGGAAGCGACGTCGTCGAACGGCGGTGGCGGTCTCGGCGCGATCCGATCGGTCCGGCGTGGAGTCGGTGGGAGGGCTCATCACCTCCGGCTACCCACGAGCGGCGCATATAACCGGCCAGTCGTCCTGGAACGTTCAATCGGTTCAGGACCGTTCAAACCCCGCCTCCCGCTGGCGGTCTGGACAGCTTCACCGTCGAGGAGCGCCAGCGGCTCGCCTCGCGGAGGAGCCCGCCGAGAATCGCGGCACGTCTCGACGATCAGCGGCGACGGCGTGTGCTCGGCCCTCAGCCCCGGTCGGCGCCCGGGACCTCCCGCGCCGACCAGTCGCGCTCGGCGCGGTACTGCTCGACGAACTCGGCGACGTCGAACTCGAACATGTTGGCCTCGAACTCGGAGACGGCGTCCTCGTCGTCGGCGTGGCTCACCGCGTGCTCCATCAGCTCGACGACGAGCTCGACCACGACCTCGTGGAGCCGGCGGTCGTCGAACCCCGTGACCCAGGCGAGCGCGTAGCCGACGTGGCCGTCGTCGCTCGCGTCGGCGACCGCGACCTCCCCCGGGAACTCCTCCATGACGAGGCCCATGAGGTGGGGCGTGCCGAACTCGCCGAGCTCCGCCGCGTCCGCCGTCTCGACGGCCTCCCGGAGCGCCTCGACGAGGAACGCCGGCAGGAACCGCTCGGGCGGGTGGACGTCCATCACGACCGCGTGGACGTCCCCGCAGTCGCAGGCGAACGCCCGCATCCCGAGGTCGAGGTCGTGGGGATGGACGGACTCGCCGCAGGGCAGGTCGAGCTCCTCGCCGGCCCGGCCCGGGACGCGCGGCTCCGTCATCGACCGGGGCTGGGCCGGCCCGCGGGTTAAGGGTCGCGGGTTCGGGCCGTCAGCCCTCGGCGTCCGGCGGCGCGAGGTCGTCCGCCGAGAGCGCGTCCTCGTAGTTCGGCTCCTCGGGCTCGTCCGGCGGCGCCTCCTCTTCCTCGGCGTCCTCGAGGCCGTCGCGCTCGGCCCGGAGCTGGTCGTACGCCCGGGCCGCCGAGGCGATCCCGAAGACGAGCACGCCGGCGCGGGCGACGATCCCGACGGTGGTGCCGACGGCGGGCGACGCGAACCCGATGGCGACCCCGGGGATCGAGGCGAGGATGCCCACGAACACGATCACGGCCGCCAGGCCGAGCAGCTCGATCCGGCTCCCCGAGGTGAGCTCCCACGAGCCGGCCATCGCGTCGACGAAGTTCACGTCCCGGACCGCGATCTCCTGGCGGACGAAGAAGAACGAGAGCGCGAGGAAGACCCCCGGGACGACCAGCACGAGCAGCCCGATGGCCGTGAGCGTGAGCACGACGATGCCGCCGACGAAGCCGTTCAGCGTGGCCGCGACGATGTTCCGCGAGACGAACGCGGCCGGGACGGCGTCGGTCCGGTCGCTGACCAGCGTCCGGACCGCGACGATCCGGACCGCCTCCGCGATGACGGCGACCACGAGCACGATGACGGCGCCCCAGAGGAGGCCGACCCCGAGCGCGTACGGCGTCGGCGCGTCGGCCAGGAACGGCAGGAACTCCGCGGTGGCCCCGCCGGGGAGCCCGCCCAGCTCCTGGGCCAGCTCGACGTTGGCCCGCGTCAGGGTGTCGTCGGCGACCGTCGAGAGCGCCCGCAGGACGACGAAGACGACGATGAGCTGGAGCCCGCTGCGCTCGAAGGTCCGCGAGAGGCCGTCCCGGAGCGCGTCGGCGACGGAGAGCGACATAGCCGGTCGAGTGCAGCCGCGGTGAAAACCCTCCCGAAACGCCCGGCGGGGCCGGCCTCAGGGCCAGTCGTCGCGGGCGGGCTCCTCGGCCGGCTCGGCGGGCCCGTCCCCGTCGGTATCGGCCAGCGGCCAGCCGGCGGCCTCCGCGGCGGCCTCCGCGGCCTGGAACTCCCAGCCGTGCTCGTCGGCGAGCGCGGCGTCGTCGTCGGTCGTCCCCACGAAGACGTGGCGGTCGGTGTCGAACTGCTCCTTGACGGCCGCGAGGGACTCGCCCTTCCCCTTCGGCCCGGAGAAGAAGTCCTGGCGGATGCGGCGCTTTCTGGTGAAGTTGGTGACGACGTAGGTCGGCTCGTCGGAGACGACGCCGACGTACTCGCTCCAGCGCCGGGCGTCGGCGAAGACCTCCCCGGGCTCGGCGACCGCCCGGAGCGCCTCGAGCTCGAACGCCAGCGTCAGGGAGCCCTCGTCGCTCATGGCCGCCCCTCGCGCCGGGCGGCGCAAAACCGCATCGGTCCGCCGCTCAGTCCTGCCGGTACTCCTTGCGGAAGCCCCGGAACTCCTGGCGGTGGGCCTCCTCGTCGGCGAGCAGCGTGACGGCGAGGTCCTCGGTGACGTGGTCGTCCGCCGCGTCGGCGGCGTCGATGAGCTCGCGGTAGGTCGCGATCGCGCCCTCCTCGGCCTCGATGACGCCGTCGATGACCGCGAGCACGTCCGTCGAGTCCTCGGGCGGCTGGAGCGACGTCTGGCGGGGCTCGATCGCCATCGAGCCCGGCGGGCGCTCGTCGAGCTGCTTGAGCCGGTCGCCGAGCTGCTGGGCGTGGCCCAGCTCCTCCTGGATGTCGGCCTGGAGGCTCTCGCGGATCTCGGCGGCGCGGACGCCGTCCAGCACGATGGCGTTCGCGAGGTAGTTGGTCACCGTCTCGATCTCGTCGGCGTAGGCCCGCTCGAGCAGGCTGATGACGTCGTCAGAAGCCATACCTGATGATAGGAGGCCCGCGGGTTTAGGCCCACTGCCTTACCGGTCAGGCTCCGGCCCGGGCCTACTGCTCGGCTTCGGGCGCGAGGGCGTCGAGGTCGACCTTCTCGGCCAGGAGCGCCTCCTGCTGGTCGGCGACCTGGCGCTCCTCGCGGATGAGCGTCTTGTAGGCGCTCTGGGGCGCGAGGTCGCCGATGAGCACGCCGCCGACGAGCTTGCCGTCCTTGAAGACGAGCCGGCGCCAGGTCGTCTCGTCGTACTGTCGCTCGCAGGACTCGTCGCCGATGGTCGGGTGGCCGAAGGAGAGGAAGGGGAACTCGAAGTGGGTGATGGAGTAGGAGGGCACCCAGCGGAACGCCTCGGTCTCGTCGTCCGTGACCATGTTCCGGCCGGCGATCGAGCCCTGCTCCTTCGCCGAACCCCAGGAGCCGTTCTGGTTGGCCTCGCCGAGGACGACGTCGTGGAAGCGGGTGATGTCCCCGGCGGCGTAGACGTCGGGCGCCGTCGTCTGCATGTACTCGTCGACGACGACGCCGTTGTCCGTCTCGACCGCGGTGTCGTGGAGGAACTCGGTGTTGAAGTTCAGGCCGATGGCGATGCCGACGAAGTCCGCCGGGTGGCGCTCCCCGTTGGTGTCGATCGCGGCCGTGACGTGGCCGTCGTCGTCGACCTCGAAGGAGTCGACGCCGCTCTCGAGGACGGGCTCGACGCCCTGGTCGCGCATGCCCTGGTGGACGATCTCGGCGCCCTCGAGCGAGATCCCGTAGCGCCACCAGCGGTTCCCGCGCATGAGGTAGTCGGCCTCGACGCCGTGGGCGCCACAGATCGCCGCGAAGTCGATGCCGAGCAGCCCCGCGCCGATGACGACCCCGCGGTCACAGGAGGCGGCGTGCTCGGCGATGCGGCGGGCGTCCTCGAACGTCCAGAAGTGGTGGATCCCGTCGGCGTCGCTGTTCTCGACCGGGAGCTGTGTCGGGGTCCCGCCGGTCGCGACGAGGAGCTTGTCGTACCCGATGGTCTCCCCGTCGTGGGTGTAGACCTCGTGGGCGTCGGTGTCGACGCTCGTCACGAGCGTGTTGAGCCGGAGGTCGATGTCGCGGTCGACGTACCAGCTCTCGTCGTGGATGGCGAGGGGGGCCTCGGGGAGCTTACCCTTCGCGAACTCCTTGGTGAGGATCCGGTTGTACAAAGGCTCGCCCTCGTCGGTGATCACGGTGACGGCCGACTCGGCGTCCTCCTCGCGGATGGTCTCCGCCGCCGAGCTCCCGGCCACGCCGTCGCCGATAATCACGAACGACTCGGCCATTGACGGCGAGGTTTGAGGCGCGGGGTAAAGGGGATTGCTATTCGCGCCTTGGAGCGCTTTCCCGTCGGCGGGTCCGACGCCCCCGGCGGGCCGTTCAAGGGGGTCGGGCCGCAAGCCGTCGGCGTGAAGCTTCGACAGACCGTCCGGCACTTCGCCGCCAAGCAGGCGCTGACGGCGCCGGTGATCGGGCCCCGCGCCCGCGACCGGGTGGTCGACCTCCACGTGCGGATATTCGGCGACCGGGCCGATCCGGCCCGCCGCGAGGAGCGGCTCCCGAGGCTGGAGGCGTTCTTCGACGCCACTATGGACGCCTACGTGGCGGCGCTGGAGGCCGGCTACCGAGAGGCCGAGGCCCGCGAGATCACGCACGTGCAGGCCAACCTCGACTTCGCCAACCACGGCTGGACGGAGATGCTCGAGATCCCGCTCGACGAGCTCGACGCCCACCTCGATCGCTACGACGAGTTCTTCGAGGCCCACGGCATCGACCGGGAGGACCCGCTGGGCGAGTTCCGGGGGCGGCGCTGCCCGACGCGCCCGCCACGCCCGGGCGGCTCGACGCCGGCGAGGCGTCCCGCGCCGAGGGCGGCTACGCCGACGACGCCTACGTCGAGACCCCCGATGGGAGCGTCACGACCGGAGGCGACCGACGCAGCCCGATGGACGTCGACCCCGGGGCGAGTGCTCGGGCTCGAGGACGAGTCGGGAGGGTGAGGGCTGGGCTCGCGAACCGGCCTCAGCGGTCGAGCAGGGCGTCCGCCGCCGCGAAGCCGGCCTCGATGCCGCCGTTGAGGCTGCGTTCGGGGTACTGCGCCCGGCTCGCCATGCCCGCGTACGCCAGCCCGTCGGCCACCTCGGCGCCGAGGTCGTACGGCACGACCTTCTCGAGGTAGCCCCGCTCGTAGACGGGGGCCGTCTGGGGGTTGCGGGCGATCTCGACCCAGTTCACGTCCGCCGGGTCGAACCGCGGGAACAGCTCGGCCAGCCCCTCCAGCCAGTGGTCGGCCAGCGCGTCGTCGTCGAGCTGCCAGACCAGCTCCTCGTCGTCCTGGACGTAGCTGGCGAGGTAGAGCAGGTGCTCGCCGCCGTAGCGCTCGGGCGGGACGAAGTTGGTGTGCTCGAGGACCACCCCGAACCGGGCCTCGTCGGCGAGGTTGAGCCAGTAGGTGTTCGTCACCGGCTCGGGGACGCTGACGACCGCGCAGACCGTCCCCTGGAAGTCGATGTCGCAGGTGTAGCCCGTGAGCGACTCGAGGACGCTCGGCATCGCGGCGACGACGACCCCGTCGACGTCGTGGCTCTCGGCGCCGTCGGGCCCCTCGGCGGTCAGCGACGTGACGGCGCCGTCCCGGACCTCGATGTCGGTCACCCGCGTGCCGGTCTCGATCTGCTCGCGACCCACCGACTCGACGAGGGCCTCGATCAGCCGGTGGAAGCCGCCGTCGAGGTAGCCGAGCACCTCCCCCCGGAGCAGGTCGCGCTCGCCGCGGAACTGCACCCGGCCGAGCAGCCACGCCGCGGAGACGTCGTCGGCGCGAGAGCCGAACTTCGCCTCGAGCAGCGGCGCGAAGAAGTGCTCGTAGACCCCGCGGGTCGTGTGCTCGACGATGAACTCCTCGACGGGGACGTCCTCCCAGTCCTCGAGCGCGTCGTAGCTGTCGAACCGGGGCCGGCCACCACGGACGTCGACGCCCAGCGTCAGCATCGTGAGCCGGAACTTGTCGTAGACCGACAGCGGCGGGAAGGCGGCGATCTCCCAGGGCGTGTCCAGCGGGTGGACGACGCCGTCGACGTAGTAGCCGTTCTTCCCGACGCGCCACTCGACGGCGTCGCCGAGGCCCAGCGCCTCGGCGAGCTCGACGATGGTCTCCTCGGACTTCGAGAGGTGGTGGTAGAACCGCTCGATGGGGTCGCCGGCGGTCTCGTAGGTCGCGGCGAGCCCGCCGAGCTCGTCGGCGGCCTCGAAGACGCGGACCTCCCGGCCCCGCTCGCGGAGCCGGTGGGCGGCCGACAGCCCGGCGATGCCGCCGCCGACGATCCCGATCATCGTCCCCACACAGCCGGGCGAGCGATTAGTCAGTTGTGCCTTCGGTGGCGGCGTCGGGATCGGCCGGCTCGACGCCAGTCACCTCGATCCGGGCGCCACCCCACTCGCTCTCGGCCGCCCGGACGGCCCACTCGTGGGCGCCCGCGATCTGCTGGACGATACTGAGCCCGAACCCGTTCCCGTCCGCCGCCGTCGAGTGGCCGTGCTCGAACACCCGTTCCCGGTCGTCGGCCGGGATGCCGGGGCCGTCGTCCTCCACGTAGAAGCCGTCCTCGAGGTCGCCGATACGCACCCGAACCGCCGGCCCGGCGTGCTGGACCGCGTTCCGGATGAGGTTCTCGAGCAGCTGGCGGAGGCGCCCGCGGTCGGCACGGATCACCGCCCTCGTCTCCACGTCGAGGACGGCCTCGTCGGTCGAGACCGTCTGCCAGCACTGCCGGGCGACCGCCCGGAGGTCGACCGCCTCGGCGTCGACGACGGCGTCGCCGTAGCGGGCCAGCGACAGCAGGTCCTCGATGAGGCCTTCCATCCGTTCGAGGGCCGTCGACGCGCGCTCGAGGTCCTCGACGGCCCCGGCGACGTCCCCCTCGGCGAGGCCCTCCATCGCGAGCTCGACGCGGCCGCGCGCGACGCTCAGTGGGTTGCGGAGGTCGTGGCTGACGATGCTCGCGAACTCGTCGAGGCGCTCGACCTGGCGCTCGAGCTCCGCCTCGCGTTCCTTGACCGCCGTGATGTCGGCCGCGACGGTCTGGATGGCCGGCTCGCCCTCGAAGTCGACCGGGGCCGCCGCGAGGATGGCCTGCTTGACCTCACCGTCCAGGCTCACGAGCTTCTCCTCGATCGGGGGAACCGGCTCACGGTCCTCGACCAACGTCCGCCGCCGCTCCTCGACGATGGCCCGGCTCTCGGGATGCGTGAAGTCGCTGATCGTCGAGCCGAGCAGCTCCTCGCGCGACTCGCCGCCGACGAACGACACCGCGGCCTCGTTCGCGTAGATGAGCTCGCCCTCGAAGGAGTAGACGAAGATCGGGGTCGGGGCCGTCGCCAGCAGGCGCCGGTAGCGCTCCTCGCTGGCCTGGAGCGCCTGTTCACGCTCCTTCTGGGCCGTCACGGCGGACGTCAGCCCGATGACGCTCGTCCCGTCGCCGGCCACCTCCGCGGGCTCGCGGGCCATCGACGACCGCACCCATCGCACGGGCCCGTTGTCGGGGTGGGTCCGGAACTCGACCTGCACCGAGTCCGCCAGCCCATCGATGACGTCCGCCTGTCGCTCCTCGACGGTGGAGCGGTCCTCCGGGTGGACCGCCCGGTCGTAGAAGGACGCCAGGTCCGGCACGGCGGTCTCGGGGAGGCCGAAGAGCCGCTCGAACGGGCCGTGCCGGGTCTCGGCCCCCGACTCGACGTCGGTCTCGAACACGACGGCGTCGGTCGTCTCGAGCGCGAACGTCATCCGGTCGCGCACCCGCCGGAGCTCGCCCTCCGCACGCCGCTTCGAGACCGCGTTCGTGATCCGGTTCGCCAGCACGTCGAACTGGCTCGAACCCGGCTCCTTCTGGAGGTAGTCGGTGACGCCCGCGGAGATGGCGTCGCTCGCGACCTCCTCGCTCCCCGTCCCGGTGAACAGGATGAACGGGAGGTCCTCGTCCCGTTCCCGGACGGCCTCCAGCAGCTCCAGGCCGTCCAGGCCCGGCATATCGTAGTCCGAGACCACGCAGTCGACCGGCTCGGTCGCGAGCCGCTCCAGGGCCCGCTCGACGTCGGTCTCGCCCCGGACATCCAGCCGGTCGGAGGTCGCCGTCAGGGCCTCCTGGGCCAGCTCCACGAACTCCGGTTCGTCGTCGACGTGAAGGACCCTGATCCGGTCCGCGTTGGAGCCCATGTTGGCGGCCACCTTCCCACTGAGCTTCTTGAGCGGCCGATATAACCCCTTGGTCCCGGCCGGCGGCCGGCGTCGCTACCTATTTGTGTCGGCTCCGGGTTCCCGCCGTATGGTCGTCGTCCGGGCCCCCGCGACGAGCGCGAACCTCGGGAGCGGCTTCGACGTCTTCGGCGTCGCGCTCGACCGCCCGGCCGACGTCGTGCGCGTCGAGCCAGCCGAGGAGACCACCATCGAGGTCACCGGCCTCGGCGCCCAGTTCATCCCGACCGACCCCGAGAAGAACACGGCAGGCGTCGTCGCTGAGGCCCTCGACGCCCCCGCCCACATCCAGATCGACAAGGGCGTCCGGCCCTCCTCGGGGCTGGGCTCGTCGGCGGCGAGCGCGGCCGGCGCGGCGGTCGCGCTGGACGCCCTCTACGACGGCGGCCGCTCGGCCGAGGCGCTCGTCCGGGCCGCCGCGGAGGGCGAGGCCGCCGTCTCCGGCGAGGCCCACGCCGACAACGTCGCCCCGGCGGTCATGGGCGGGTTCACCATCGTCACCGACGACGGGATCACGGCGCTCGACGCCGACCTGCCGCTGGTCGCCTGCCTCCCCGAGACCGTCGTCTCGACCCGCAAGGCCCGCCGCGTGCTCCCCGACTCGGTCGGCATCGACGACCTCGTCGACACCGTGGGGGCCGCCTCGACCCTCGTCGCCGGGATGGCCCGCGGCGACCCCGGGCTGGTGGGCCGGGGCATGCACGATCCCATCGTGACGCCGGCCCGCGCCGCGCTCATCGAGGGCTACGACGCCGTCCACGAGGCCGCCGTCGACGCCGGGGCCGCCGGGGTGACCGTCAGCGGCGCCGGCCCGACCGTGCTGGCGGTGCCCGAGCCCGGCCGGTCCCGGGCCGTGGCGTCGGCGATGGTCGACGCGTTCGAGGACGCCGGCGTGGAGGCGACGGCCTATCAGACCCGGATCGGCGACGGCGCGGTCGTCTACGAGGGCTGAGCGGCCTCAGCGTGGGTCGGCCAAGCGAAACGCCTAATCCGCGGGTTTCCGTAGCCTGTGTCAGCCATGACCCTTGTCGAGGACCTGCGCGACGTCGAGATCGCCGATCTCCGGGAGCCGGGCGTGATCGCGATGAGCGCGGTCTTCGCGGCGGCGACCACCATCGGGACGATGGTCGTCACCATCCCGGTCGGCCCGGGCGTCTTCAACGTCGGCGAGATCGTCATCTACACCGCCGCGTTCCTGTTCGGCGGCGTCGTCGGCGGGCTCGCCGGCGGCATCGGCGCCGCCGCGGCGGACGTCATCCTCGGCTTCGGCATGTGGGCGCCGATCACCTTCGTCGTGAAGGGGCTAGAGGGGTTCATCGTCGGCCAGCTGGCCGGCTCGAGCGCCCGGAGCAAGGCCCTCGCGGTCGCCCTCGGCGCGCCGGTCATGATCGTCGGCTACTTCCTCGCCGCGTACTTCCTCGTCGGCGCGCCCTACGCCATCTTCAACGAGCTCCCGATGGACGTCATCCAGGCCGCGGTCGGGTTCGCCGTCGCCTACCCGCTCTCCACGGCGCTGGAGGACCGGCTCCCGCGGCTTCGATGACGGTGCTGGGGGTCGACTCCCTTCGCGTCCTCGACGGGGACGGTCGCCCCCTCATCGACGACGTCTCGCTCGGCGTCGAAGCCGGCGAGACCCTGCTGCTCTGTGGCGGTCCCGGGAGCGGGAAGACGCTGCTGGCCAAGGCGCTCGTCGGGCTCCTCGAGGACCGCGATGACCTCCGCGTCGAGGGGTCGGTCGAGCGCGCCGGCGAGGTCGGCTTCGTCTTCCAGTACCCCGCCCGCCAGCTCGTCAGGCGGACGGCCCGACTCGATATCGGGTTCGGCCTCGAGAACCGCGGGGTCGACCCCGGGGAGATCGCGGATCGGGTCACGGAGGTCGCCGGCCGGTTCGACGCCACGGGCCTGCTCGACCGCCGCGTCGGCCGCCTCTCCGCCGGCGAGACCACGGTCGTCGCGCTGCTGGGCGTCCTCGTGACCGAGCCCGACGTCGTCGTGCTCGACGAGCCGTTCTCCACGCTCGACTACCCGGGAACCAGACGGCTGCTCGAGGCCATCGACCGGCTTCGCTCGGCCGGGACGGCGGTCGTGATCGCCGAGCACGACGTTCGGGACCTGCTCGGGCGGGCCGACCGGGTCGTGAACCTCGACGGCGGCCGGGTCGCGGCGGACGGCCCCCCGGAAGCGGTGGCGTCGGCGCTCAACCGGCAGGGAGTCACGCTGCCGTTCCGCACACGGATCGCCCTCGAACGAGGGGGTGACGGCGAACGGCCCCTGCCCCTCGCCGCCGACGGTCCGGGGGACGAGGGCCCGTGATCACGGCCGATGGCCTGGGAGTCACCCGCGACGGGCGGCCGGCTCTGGATGGGCTCTCGTTGCGCGTCGACGCCGGCGAGACGCTCGCGGTGATGGGCCCGAACGGGGCCGGGAAGACGACGCTCCTGAAGGCCGTCGCGGGCCTCCTCGAGGCGGATTCGGGGCGCGTCGAGGTCGACGGTGTCGCCGGGTTCGCCCCGGAGGACCCGGCCGCGGGGCTCTTCGCCGAGTCGGTCGCCGAGGAGGTCGCCTTCTTCCCCCGGAACCGCGGGCTGGACGTCGACGAGCGGCGCGAGTCGGCGATGGCGGCGCTCGACGTGGCCGACCTCGCGGACCGTGACCCCCACACGCTTTCGGTGGGCCAGCAGCGGCGGGTGTCGATCGCCGCCGTCCTCGCGGGCGACCCCGACGTCCTCGTGCTGGACGAGCCGACGAGGGGGCTCGACGGCGCCGGGGAGGCCGAGCTGGCCGAGCTGCTCGGGGAGCTCGACTGTACGATCCTGCTGGCCACCCACGCCGCCGACTTCGCCTGGGCGGCCGCCGACCGCGTGGCGGTGCTGAGTGACGGCGAGTGCCGGCGGGTCGGGGAGGCCAGGCGCGTGCTGGGAGCGATCCCGTTCCTCGAATCGGTCGGCGTCCGCCCGCCGGGGATCGTCCGCTGGGCGCGCCGAGAGGGCATCGACCCCCCGCCCGCCGACCTACAGGCGGCCCTCGAGGCGCTGGAGGCGGCCGCGTGATGTTCGCCCACGACCGGCTGGATCCGCGCGCCAAGCTCGTGTTCGTCGCCGTGGTCAGCCTCCTCGCGGTCGCCATCCCCCGCGTCGGCTCGCTGGCCGCGCTCGGCGCCGTCTTGACAGTCGTCGTGGCCCTCGGCCGCGGGCTGTCGCTCCGGGCGTGGGTCGGCCTGCTCGCGCCGTTCAAGGTGCTCGTCCCGGTCATCCTGGTGCTGAACGCGTTCTTCTACGGCGGCGGCGCCGTCATCTGGTCCGCCGCGGCGTACGGCCTGCCGGTCGGGCTGACCGTCGGGGGCCTGGAGGCGTCGGTCGTCATCGCCGCGCGGCTGCTCGTCATCGCCGCCGCCGCGGCCTGGTTCGCCGCCACGACGTCCGCCGAGTCGTTCGAGGTGGCGCTGGCCCGGATCGGGGTCCCCTGGACCATCGCCTTCCTGGTCTCGCTCACGCTCCGGCTGGTCCCCGAGCTTCGGGCCAGCTACCGGTCGGTCGAGGAGGCCCAGCGGTCCCGGGGGCTCGTCTACGAGGGCGGGCCGCTCGCCCGGGCGCGTGCCCGGCTCCCGGTGTTCGTGCCCTTCTTCGTGGCCGTCATCCGGTACGGCTACGAGCTCGGCGACGCGCTCCGGGTCAGGGGGTTCGGCGAGGCGGAGCGGCGGACCTACCAGGTGACCCTCTCGTTCGGCCGGGCCGACGCGCTGTTCTCGCTCGCCTCGGTCGTCGTGCTCGCGGCGTTCGCGGTGGCGTTCACGGTGACGGGCTGAGGGGCCCGACCCCGACGCCGGTTCCGTCATCTCTTTGGGTCCAACCCCCCGAAGACGGACGATGGCCGCCCTCCCGGCCCGCGTCCCGCTCCCGCGCTACCTCGCGCCCCTGCCGGCCAGGCTCGAGGACCTCGGGCTCCGGCTGGCGCTCCCGATCGCGCTGGTCAACCTCGTCGGGACGGCCTTCGGCTTCTGGTACTACGGCATCCACCCGTTCGAGGACCCGATCGTGACCGGCCAGTTCGCCTTCGAGCCCGTCGCCATGTGGGCGCTCGTCCCGGACAGCCCCGTGGCGACGCTGTTCATCGGCCTGAGCCTGCTGCTCTGGTGGCTGGGCCGGCCCAACGAGTACGTGAACGTGCTCGCCTTCTTCGGCTGCATCAAGCTCGGCGCCTGGACGCCGTTCGTGCTGCTCGCCTTCGCCGACGGCTTCTCGTACCTCCACGTCGCGATGTTCAACTTCCTGTTCTGGAGCCACCTCGCGATGGTGCTCGAGGCGTTCGTGCTCCACCGCTACTCGGACTTCCCGGTGGCGGCCATCGCGGTCGCCGTCGGCTGGTACGGCCTCAACGACCTCGTCGACTACTTCGTCCCGGTCATCGGCGGGCCCCACCACACCTGGATCCCGCCGCAGTTCGTCGACGGCGCGGTGACCCACCCGGCGGGCCCGCACGCGCTGGCGGCGGCCGCGGCGGTGGCGCTGACCGTCTTCGCGACCGCGGCCGCCCTGGCCACCCGGGCCCGGAAGGCCGAGGCGGCCCGGGCCGACGCATGAGCGACGACGGCCTGCCGCGGCGGGAGCTGCTGACGAAGGGCCTGTTCGTGGTCGTGGGCGTCGGGTACGCGGCTCTCGGGCCGCCGTTCGTCGGCCTCGAGCCCGCGTTCGTCGGGAGCGCGCTCGTCGCCTACGGGGTCGTGGGCTTCGTCGGCGGGCGCCTGATCGGGCGGTGGCGGCCCCCGGACCGCGACTAGACCGGGATCGCGCCCACGACGATGGCGCCCGCGGGCGCGAGCAGGCCGCCGACCAGCGTCGAGAGGAAGTTCACGCTCTGGTTGCCGATGAGCCAGCCCTCGAGCGTCGCCCCGAGCACGCTGTCGGCGAACATCCCGATGACGCCCGCGGCCGCGATGACCAGGGCGCCCGCCGGCGTCACCCCCGAGAGCACCCCGAGGGCGAGGACGGCGACGATGAGGCCGCCGGCGACGCCCGCCAGCACGCCCTCGAGGGTGATGCCGCCGTCCGTGCCGGTGTCGACCGACTCGAGCGTCGTGATGAGCCGGGGCTCGCCGAAGAGGACGCCGATCTCGCTCGAGAGCGTGTCGCTCATCGCGGCGGCGAGCGAGCCCGCGAAGACGAACGCGAACAGCAGCGGCTCGACGCCGAGGCCCGGGCTCGCCGCGAAGCCGATCACCGCCGCCACGGCGACCGCGGTGTTCCCGAGGACGTTCCGGATGGTCCGGGCGCCGCGGTTCGTCTCGGCGACGCCGTACTCCACCTTCGTCTCGTAGCGGAACTTCGCCACCAGCCCGCCGAGGCCGAAGAAGGCGATGAGGATGGCGAACCAGTCGAGCCCGCCGAGCACGATGGTGCCCAGCGAGATGGCCACGCCGGTGAGCATGCCCGTCAGGCTCGCCGTCTCGAGGCGCCAGGAGAGGTAGCCGAAGCCGCTCGCGACCGCGAGCGCGAGGGCGAAGCCCGCGAGGTCCACCCGGAGCCCGAGCGAGGCCAGCACCCAGAGCAGCCCCGTCGCGCTCACGAGCACGACCGGGTCGTCGGGGGCGATCAGCAGCTCCTGGAACAGCGAGATCACGATGGCGGCGGTGACCGCGAGGAAGGCCAGGGCCGTCGGGTCCACCGTGGCCTCGGTGGCGGCCTCGACCGCCAGCAGGCCGACGACGGCCGCCGCCGAGCCGCCCACCCCGAAGACGACGACGTTCCCGAGCGGGCTGCTCACCCGCTCGCCGACGGCGGCGACGGCCAGGTCGCCGTAGACGAGCACGAGCACGGCGACGACGAACGCGGTGGCCGAGAGGCCGGTCAGCGAGGCGAGCAGCGCCAGGCCCGTGACGGCCAGCGAGAAGCTCACCAGGCCGCGGAGCTGGCCGGCCACCTCGTCGGCCGGCGAGGCCAACAGCTCGAACAGCGGCCCATCCGAGACCAGGCGGCCGACGACGGCGATGAGGGCGAACGGCACCGCGGCGAGCGCGCCGGCCGGCGGCGCCGCGAGCGCGAGCGTGCCGACGGCGGCGAACGAGGCGGTCCGCCGGACGCTCGATGGCACGCCCCCGGCTACCCCGGACGGCTACTTAACGCTCCCGACCCCCCGGGCGCGTGTCGCCATCTTTAGCAGTACGGCCCGGGTACGCCGGGCCGTGGGGCTCTACGACCGCTACCTCGCGTTCCGCCTCCGCCGCGAGGCCGGCGCCCGCCCGGCCCACGTCGCGCTGGTCATCACCGAGCGCGACCTGCTCGAGCAGGGCGCCTACGGGACGCTCTCGCGGTTCTTCGGCTGGGCGTTCGAGCACGGCGCCGAGCAGGTCTCGGTCTACGTCAGCGTGCTCGACGAGGCCGTGGTGCCCACGCTCGAGCGGGAGCTCGAGGCGATCGAGGCGCCCCGCGAGCTCGCCGTCCGCGGCCCGGCGGACACCGAGCGGGCCGACGCCCCGATCCGGGTCAGCATCGGCCTCGGCGGCCGCCACGAGTTCGCGGGCGCCGTACGGACGCTCGCCGAGGCCGTCGAGGCGGGCGAGCTCGACCCCGACGAGATCGACGAGGCCGACATCGAGGAGCACCTGGTCTTCCCGGTCGAGCCCGACCTCGTCATCAAGACCGGCGCCGAGCGCCTCTCGGACTTCATGATCTGGCAGAGCGTCTACGCCGAGCTCTACTTCACGGACGTGAACTGGCGGGACTTCAGGAGACGGGACTACCTGCGGGCGTTGTTGGATTATGCGGACCGGCAGCGGCGGTTCGGCCGCTGAGGGTCAGTCCGCGAGCTGTTCGTCCGCCTCGTGGCCCTCGAGCTCCTCGACGACGGCGTTGGCCTGGGCCCGGGGCAGGTGGTCGCGGAGCCGGGCGGCCGCGGCCGTCGCGTCCTCGAGCTCGACCTCGCCGACGGCGCGGATCACCGCCGCGGCGCGCTCGGCCCGGGTTCGCCGCCAGGAGGCCTCCCGGGACTCGTAGGTCCGGATCGCCCGGAGGAAGTCGACCTTCGAGAACGACGGCCAGTAGGGCGCACAGAAGAACACCGCCGCCTCGTTGCCGTTGGCGTGCCACGGCAGGAAGTTCGACGTCCGCTCGTCGCCGCCGGTCCGGATGATGAGGTCGACGTCCCGAACCGGCCGTTCGTAGAGCCGGCGTTCGATCGCGGGCACGTCGATCTCCTCGACCGTGAGCGAACCCTCGGCCACCGAGCGCGCGACGTCACGGGCGGCGCCGAGCAGCTCGTTCCGACCGCCGTAGGCGACGGCGACGTTCAGCCGGAAGTTGTCGTAGCCCGCGGTCCGGTCGGCGGCGTACCGGGCCGCCGCCTGGACGCGGTCGGGCAGCCGCGACAGGTCCCCGATGGGCTCGATGGCGACCTCGGACTCGTGGACGCGCTCGGCGTCGGCGAACTCCCGGAACTTCTCGGCCATCAGGTCGAACAGCGCCTCGAGCTCGTCGTCGGGTCGGGCGAAGTTCTCCGTCGAGAACGCGTAGAGGGTAAGCTCCTCGATGCCGAGCTCCTCGCACCATTCGAGGACGCGCTGGGCCGTCTGGGCTCCCTCCCGGTGGCCCTCGTCGGGGCTCGCCCCCTGCCGGCGCGCGTATCGGCGGTTCCCGTCCTGGATGATGGCGACGTGGGCGGGCACGCCGTCGATCTCGCGGCGCAGCAGCCGCTCGTAGGCGCGACGGGGGAGGCGACCGAGCCGGCGAGCCATTCGCTAGAAGAGGCGACGCCTGCCGGCTTGTATCTTGTGTCCCGGCGGCGACCGCCATCCCATCGGCCTCGAGCCCCCGCCGTTGGCGGTTTCGAAACCCTATTGCCGCCGGCCCGCCTCCCGCGGTGATATGTCCCCCGCCGGCTACGACTACTGGCTCTTCGACTTCGACGGGACGCTCGTCGACGTCGAGTGGCCCTACATCAGGCGGGTGTTCGACGCGGTCGGCGACGAGCTGGACCACACGTTCACCGACGCGGAGGCGGCCCGGATCTGGCACGGCTACGACGGCCACCGCGACGGCCAGATCCGCGCGACGGGCGTCGAGCGCGACGCGTTCTGGGCGGCGTTCGACGCCGTCGAGACGCCCGCCGAGCGCGCCCGGGAGACCTACCTCCACGACGACGCCGCGGTCGTCGGGGAGCTCGACGGCCCGGTCGGGATCGTCACCCACTCCCAGCCGCCGCTGCTCGAGGCCGTGCTCGACCGCCTCGACATCCGCGACTGGTTCGACGTCGTCGTGAGCTGCTCGGACGAGCTGGGCTGGAAGCCCGACCCGGCGCCGGTCGAGCGCGCCCGGGCGAGGCTCCCGGTCAACGGCGTCCACGAGGGCGTCCTCGTCGGCGACAACCCCCACGACGTCGGCGCGGCCTGGAACGCCGGCCTCGACGCCGTCCACGTCGAGCGCCACGGCCACGACCGCCGCGGGCTCTGCGTGCTCGGCGACCACCGGGTCGAGAGCCTCGCGTCGCTCGGCGGCTAGCCCGCTATCGCGGTCCTTTTGCCCGGCGCGCGCGAACCGCCTCCCATGTCGACGCTCCGGAACGCGCTGCGCGGGCTGCCCCGCGCGGCGGCCGCCGACCTGCTCGAGCGCGAGGACGCCTACCTCCTCGTCATCGACCTCCCCGGGGCGACCGCCGAGACCACCGAGATCTCGGTCGCCGACGGCCGGCTCCACATCGAGGCCCAGCGCGAGAAGGCCGTCCCCGAGGGCTACCGGTACGCCCGCGAGGAGCGCTCGCTGTTCCTCGACCTCGAGCTGCCGCTGCCGCCCGACGCCGCGACCGAGGACGCCACCGCCACGCTCGAGGCCGGCGTGCTCGAGCTCGAGCTCCCCCGGACCGCCGGGGACGACGGGACCACCATCCCCATCGAGGACGACTGACCCCGGGTGGTCACGCTGGCGACCCTCCGCGCGTACTGGCGGTTCCTGGTCGTCCTCAAGGGGTTCCTGCCGCTGCTGCTCGCCTACGCGCGTGACCGCCGGCGCTTCCTGCTGTTCGGCGGGCGCCGCCGCGTCTCGCCCGAGACCCAGGCGCGCCGGGCGGAGGCGCTGCTCGGCACGCTGCTGACGCTCGGGCCGACCTTCATCAAGCTCGGCCAGCTGCTCTCCTCGCGGCCGGACGTGCTCCCGCCGGCGTACATCGAGGTGCTGAGCCAGCTCCAGGACCGCGTCCCGCCGGCCGACTGGGCCGACGCGAGGCAGGTCGTCGAGGCGGAGATCGGCCCCGTCGACGAGCGGTTCGACGAGTTCGACACCGAGCCCATCAGCGGCGCCAGCCTCGGCCAGGTGTACGTCGGCGCCGTCGACGGCCGGGACGTGGCCGTGAAGGTCCGCCGGCCGAACGTCGAGTCGCTCGTCGAGGCCGACCTCCGGGTCATCCGGTGGAGCCTGCCGGTCGTCACCCGGCTGGTGGGCCAGTCGCGGGCGTTCAGCCTCTCGAACCTCGCCGACGAGTTCGCGAAGACCATCCGGGAGGAGATGGACTACGAGCGGGAGGGACGGATGCTCGAGGAGATCCGGGCCAACTTCTCGGGGAACGACGGCATCCGCATCCCGGAGGTCCTCGACAGCCACTCGGGCCAGCGCGTGCTCACCATGGAGTACGTCCCGGGGACGAAGATCACGGACGTCGGGACGCTCGAGGCGAAGGGGCTCGACCGCGGCGCGATCGCCGAGGAGGTCGTGCGGGCGTACCTCCAGATGATCGTCGAGGACGGCGTCTTCCACGCCGACCCCCACCCGGGGAACCTCGCCGTCCAGGACGACGGCACGGTCGTCCTCTACGACTTCGGCATGAGCGGCCGGGTCGACCCCTGGGTGCAGGACAACATCGTGGACTTCTACGTCGCCGCCGCCGAGCGCGACACCGAACAGATCCTCGACGCGCTCGTCGCGATGGGGACGCTCTCGCCCGACGCCGACCGCCGCACGATGGGCCAGGTGATGGAGCTCGCCATCGAGGACGCCCGCGGCGAGGCCGTCGACCAGTACCGCGTCCAGCGGATCATCCAGCAGGTCGAGGACACCATCTACGAGTTCCCGTTCCGGCTGCCCCGGAACCTCGCGCTGGTGCTCCGGGTCGCCACGGTGGTCGAGGGCGTCTGCGTCACCCTCGACGAGGAGTTCGACTTCATCACGACCGCGACGGCCTACCTCACCGAGCGGGGCTACCGCGAGGAGAGCGTCCGCCGGATCGTCGAGGAGGTCGGCGACGACCTCCGGGACGCGACGCTCGCGTCGCTGCGGATCCCGCCGAAGCTCGACGACACGCTCACCCAGCTCGAGCAGGGCAGCGTCCGGGTGCAGTCGGTGGTGACCGACTCGAACGACGTCATCGACCGGCTCGCCCGCCGCGTGGTGTACGGGCTCGTGCTGGCCTCGCTGGTGGTCGCGACCGCGACGCTCTACCCGGCCGACCCGCTCGTCGCCGCGGTGCCCGCCGGGCTCGGCGTCCTCGTCGCGCTGCTGCTCTACCGGTCGTTCCGCAGCGCCAGCGTCTTCGCGGGCACGCCGGGCGGCACCCCCCAGTTCACCCGGCAGGCGATGCGCGAGCGCGAGCGACGGCGCGACTGAGCCGGGGGGTTTAGGCCGACGGCTGGCCGTCGTGGGGCCATGGAGATCGCGCCGTTCGGCCTCGAACGCTGGTTCGCCGAGCACGAGCACGGCGCCGACCTGATGCTCGCCGAGAGCGGCATCCGGTCGCTGCCCGCCTCCCGGTTCGACACGGACCCCGGCGAGCTCGGCTACGTCATCCCGACGAACGGCGACCCCGAGCTGCGGGCGACGGTCGGCGAGCGGTACGGCCGGGGGCCCGACGAGGTCGTCTTCACCGTCGGCACCCAGGAGGCCAACCTGCTGGCGGTCCTCGCGCTCCTCGACCGGGGGGACCACGCCGTCGTGGTGACGCCGACCTACCAGGCGCTCCACGCCCTGCCGGAGGCCGTCGGCGCGGTCACGCGTGTGGAGCTCGAGCCCCCCGACTGGCGACTCGACCCTGATGCGGTGGCCGACGCGATCCGGCCGGAGACCGCCCTGATCGTCCTCAACAACCCGAACAACCCCACCGGCCGGTACCACGGCTGGGAGCGGGTGCGGGCGCTCTACGACCTCGCGGCCGACGCCGACGCCTACCTGCTCTGCGACGAGGTGTACCGACTGCTGGCCGACGACCCGCTGCCCCCGGTCGCGAGCCTCGGCGACCGCGGGCTCTCGACGACGAGCCTGACGAAGGCCTGGGGGCTCGCCGGCGCCCGGTTCGGCTGGCTCTCGGGACCGGAGGACGTCGTCGAGGCGGCCTGGCGGTGGAAGGACTACACGACCATCTCGCCGTCGCCGTTCGGCCAGCACATCGCCCGGCAGGCGCTGGCCGACGAGGACGCGATACTCGCCGAGAACCGCGAGCTCGCGAGGACGAACCGCGACCGGGTCCGGGCGTTCGTCGAGGCCCACGGCCTGGACTGGCTCGATCCGGTGGGCGTCAACGGGTTCCCGACCGTCCCCGCGGGGTTCGCCGACGGCCGCGAGTTCTGCACCGCCGTGGTCGAGCAGGAGTCCGTGGTGCTCGCGCCCGGCGACCTGTTCGGCCACCCCGACCGGTTCCGGATCGGCTTCGGCCTCCCGACCGACGAGCTGGAGGCGGGCCTCGAACGGGTCGGACGGGTCATCGACTCGCGGGCCTGAGGCCGGCCCTCAGCCGCTCACGTCGCGCATCCGCTCGGAGAAGTCCCAGCTGTAGAGCTTCTCGGGCGCGATGCGGATCGCGACCTCGTCGCGCTCGTCGCCCAGCAGCTGGTCGGCCAGCGCCGAGTCCGTGCCGCCGAGGTACCGCTCCAGCAGCGACCGCAGGACGGCGAGGTCCTCGTCGGGCCCGATCCGGGCGGCGCCGTTGCCCCGGACGCCGCGGTAGGGCGGGTCGTTCGTGGAGACCTCGAAGGAGACGTCGGGATCGTGCTCGAGGTAGCCGACGACCGCGGCGTCCCGGGCGGTCGCACAGACCAGCTCGCCGTCGTCGTACCGGTACCAGAGCGAGACCATCCAGGGCCGGTCGGCGGGCGTCCGGCAGCCCAGCCGGACCGGCACCGTCGTCCGGCCGAGGAACTCGGCGACCCCCTCGGCCGACCAGGCGCCCGTGAACTCGGCCATGCCCGGAGGTGGCCCGCGGCGCACTTAGGCCTGCCCCGGCGTCGCCAGCCGCCCTTTCGCACCGTTTATACACTCCCACTCGGAAGGCCCTGCCATGCCCCGCGAGCAGAAGGAGGTCCGCGATCTCAACGAGGGCAACTACCTCGTGATGGACGACGCGGCGTGTCAGATCACGGCCTACAGCACCGCGAAGCCCGGCAAACACGGCAGCGCCAAGGCCCGCATCGAGGGCAAAGGGGTCTTCGACGGGAAGAAGCGAAGCCTCTCCCAGCCCGTCGACGCGAAGATCTGGGTGCCGATCATCGAGCGCAAGGGCGGCCAGGTCATCAACATGGAGTCCGACAACGTCGCCCAGGTGATGGACCTCTCCACCTACGAGACGTTCACGATGCAGGTCCCCGACGACGTCTCGTTGGCGAACGAGGACGAGATCGAGTACCTCGAGTACGAGGGCCAGCGGAAGATCGTCGACTAGATGGCGTTCCCCGGCGCGACCGCCGACCGGGCCGACGCGGCCTACGTCGTCGTGGGCGCGCCGCTGGACGTCTCGACCTCCTTTCAGCCGGGGACCCGCTTCGGGCCCGGCCGGATCCGGACCTTCGCCGAGCCGTTCGACGACTACGACCGGCGGACCGACCGCCGGTTCACCGAGCTGGACGTCGCCGACGCGGGCGACGTCCGGGCGTGGGACGACGCCGAGGCCTACCTCGACTTCCTCGCCGGCGAGCTCGGCGACGTCGTCGACGACGGCGCCGTGCCGCTGACCCTCGGCGGCGAGCACACCGTCACGGTCGCGGGCGTCCGGGCCGTCGAACCCGACGTGCTGGTCTGCCTCGACGCCCACCTCGACCTCCGGGACGCCTACGACGGCAACCCGCTGAGCCACGCCTGCACGGCCCGGCGGGCGCTGGAGACCGCCGACGAGCTCGTGGTCCTGGGCGCCCGGACCGGCAGCCCCGAGGAGTGGGACCGCGCCGAGGAGGCCGACGTGACGGTCGTCCCGCCGGCGGCCGTCCCCGACTGGACGCCGGCGTTCGACCCCGACGCGTCGGTCTACCTCAGCGTCGACATCGACGCGGCGGACCCGTCGGTCGCGCCGGGCACGGGCACGATGGAGCCGTTCGGGCTGTCGAGCCACGCGATGCGTGACGCCGTGCGGGCCGTCGCGCCCCGCGCGGTCGGGTTCGACGTCGTCGAGGTCAACGACCGGGACGACGGCCAGGCCGCCGCGCTGGCCGGGAAGCTGCTCCGGGAGTTCGTCTTCGCGCACGCGGCCGGTACTGTTTAAGGCCGGGGCGCCCCTCCACGGAACCGATGGAGCGACTCGAGGCGTGCTACTTCTGCGGGACCGCCGAGGACGCCCCGCTCAGGGAGGTGACCGTCACGCCCCGGAGCCGCCAGGGCGACCCCGACGCCGCGGTGACGCTGACGCTCTGCCGGTCCTGTGAGGGCAAGCTCGAGCGGGTCCTCGGCGGCATCTTCGAGCACGTCGAGTCGCGCTCGGCGGCGGGCCGGACGGCCGACGAACCGGGCGAGTCGACCGTGGCGGCCGAGAACGAGCCCGACGACGAGGCGCCCGAGCCCGGGCCGATCGACCGCATCGACGTGTCCTCGGGCGGGACCGACGACGAGCCCCGCGGCCGCCGGGACCTCTTCGACGACCCGCCCGATACCTCGGCGCTCGACGACGTCGGCGGGGACGCCCCCGACGAGCCCGAGGCGGACGAGGCCGAGATCGTCGAGGAGGAGCCCGTCACCGCCCGGGCGACGATGAACTCCTCGACGTCGCTCGAGGGCGTCTCCGTCTCGGAGTACAACAAGGTGATGCGGCTGCTGCAGAACCGCGAGTTCCCGATGGCGCGGGACGCGTTCGTCGACCTCGGGGCCAGCGCCTACGACCTCGGCGAGGGGACGGTCGAGGCGGTGCTCGACGCGGTCATCGGCCAGGGCGCGCTGGCCGAGCGCGACGGCGAGCTGGTGCGCCCGGGCGAGGAGGGGTCGCCGTGAGGCTCGGCGAGCTCGCCGGGCGCTACGACGACCGGCTGCGCACCGACGCGTTCGCCGACGTCGACAAGAGCGCCAACGGCATCCAGGTCGGCGACCCCGACGCCGAGATCGAGCGGGTCGCGTACGCGGTCGACGCCGTGCAGGCGACCATCGAGGCGGCCGTCGACGCCGACGCGGACCTGCTCTGTGCCCACCACGGCATCGTCTGGGGCGGCCTCGACCGGGTGACGGGCCGGAGCTTCGACCGGATCTCGACGCTGATCGAGAACGACCTCGCGCTCTACGCCGCCCACCTCCCCCTGGACGCGCACCTCGAGCTGGGGAACGCCGCCGGGGTCGCGGACCTGCTCGAGCTCGACGGCCGCGAGCCGTTCGGCGAGGCGGGCGCCGAGACGGTCGGCCTCCGGGGCCGCGTGGCCGACGGGCCGATCCCCGCCGACGAGCTCGAGGCCCGGCTGGCCGACGGCCTCGGCGACGTCGACCCGCCGGTCCGGGCGCTGCCGTTCGGGCCGGACCCGGTCGAGGCGGTCGGCGTCGTCACGGGGGCCGGCGGGGACTATCTCGAGGCGGCCGCGGAGGCGGGCCTCGACGCGCTCGTCACCGGCGAGGGCTCCCAGTCGCTCTACCACCGCGCCCGCGAGGAGGGCGTGACGGTGCTGCTCGGGGGCCACTACGCCACCGAGACCTTCGGCGTCCGCCGGCTGCAGTCGCTCGCCGAGGGGTGGGGCCTCGAGACGGCGTACATCGACTGGCCGACCGGCTTCTGAGCGCGGCCCGGCCGAGACCGCGCCGTTCAAACCCGCGCTGGGCGAAGCCCGGTCCATGACCGACGACGGGCCGCCCCGCGAGGAGTTCGAGGCCGACCCCCTCGGCCACGTGCGCGTCCGGCCGGGGATGACGGTCGGCGAGCTGGCCGGGGAGTACGGCCGCGGCGGCATCGGGGCCCAGGACGTCCACGACGCCGTCGAGTGCACCGCCGAGATGTTCGGGGCCGACGACGTGACGACGTTCATGGGCCTCGCCGGGGCGATGGTGCCGGGCGGGATGCGCCAGCTGGTGGCGGACCTGCTCCGCGACGGCCACGTCGACGCGCTGGTGACGACCGGGGCGAACCTGACCCACGACGCGATCGAGGCCATCGGCGGCCACCACCACCACGGCCGGACGGGGGCGCCCGACCGCACGGAGCGCGAGCACGACGAGGGGCTGCGCGGCGAGGGCGTCGACCGCATCTACAACGTCTACCTCCCCCAGGAGCACTTCACCGAGCTCGAGACCCACCTCCGGAGCGAGGTCTTCCCCCGGCTCGAGCGCCCGGTCGCCATCGCCGAGCTGACCGCCGAGCTCGGCCGGGCGAACGCCGAGGTCAACGAGCGCGAGGGTGTCGACGCCGACCCCGGCATCGCGGCCGCGGCCTACGAGCACGACGTCCCGATCTACGCGCCCGCGGTCCAGGACTCCGTGCTCGGCATCCAGGCCTGGATGTACTCACAGCTCTCCGAGTTCGCGCTCGACGCGCTCGGTGACATGACCGCGCTCTCGGACCTCGCCCACGACGCCGACCGGGCCGGGGCGTTCCTGGTCGGCGGCGGCGTGCCCAAGAACTACGTCCTGCAGACGATGCTCACGACGCCACGCGCCTACGACCTCGCCGTCCAGCTGACGACGGACCCGCCCTCGACCGGCGGGCTCACGGGCGCGACGCTCGACGAGGCCCGCTCGTGGGGCAAGCTCGAGCCCGACGCCCGGAACGTCTCGGTGGTCGGCGACGCGACGATCACCCTGCCGCTGGTGGTCGCCGGCGCGCTCGACCGGCTCGGGTGAGCGTCGGCGCGCTCACTTCCGCCCCGGTATCAACAGGGCTTAGCCGGCCGCCATCGAGGCACCGACCGTGCGCCTCGCGAACAGCTTCATCGCCGTCGACGGCGTCGGCGAGCGGACCGAGCGGGACCTCTGGCGGGCGGGCATCACCCACTGGGACGCGTTCGACGGCGCGACCGTTCCGGGCGTCGGGCCGACGCTCGCCGACCGCATCGGGGCGTTCGTCGACGAGGCCCGCGACCGGCTTGCCGCCGGCGACGCGCGCTACTTCGCGTCGACGCTCCCCGACCGCGAGGCCTGGCGGCTGTTCGAGGACTTCCGCGACCGGACGGCCTACCTCGACATCGAGACCACGGGGCTCTCCCAGCACCGGGACGACGTGACGGTCGTGAGCGTCCACGGCGCCGGCGGGACGACCTCGCTCGTCCGCGGCCGGGACCTCTCGGCCGGCGCCCTCGAGGCGGCGCTCGACGACGCCGAGCTGCTCGTGACGTTCAACGGCGCCCGGTTCGACGTGCCCTTCCTCGAGGCGTCGTTCGACGTCGCGCTCGACCACGCCCACGTCGACCTCATGTACCCCTGCCGCCGGCTCGGGCTCACGGGCGGCCTGAAGGCGGTCGAGCGGACGATCGGCGTCGAGCGCGACCGCCCGGACATCTCGGGCCTCGACGCGGTGCGGCTCTGGCGCCGCTACGCCCGCCGGGGCGACGAGGACGCCCTCGAGACGCTCGTCGAGTACAACCGCGAGGACACGGTGAACCTCGAGACGCTGATGGAGACGGTCGCCGACCGGCTGCACCGCGAGGTGTTCGAGGCCGCCCTCGGCGCGGACGACGCCGCCCCGCAGCGCTGAACGAATCCGATCGAACCCACCGCTGAGGAGCCTCGGCTCATCGCCATCCGATTTACGATATTCGTAATCTTTGTTCAGTTCGCGCAGGATACCGCCGCACTTATTGCGATGACCGTATCAGCGCCGGTAAGGATGGCTGATACCGACGCCCGGACCGTCCTCCTGATCGGCAGCGGCCCCATCCAGATCGGCCAGGCGGCCGAGTTCGACTACTCCGGCGCCCAGGCCTGCCGAGCGCTCCGGGAGGAGGGCGTCCGGGTCGTGCTCGTCAACTCCAACCCGGCGACCATCATGACCGACCCCGAGATGGCCGACCGGGTCTACGTCGAGCCCATCACCACCGAGGCCATCGCGGAGATCATCCGCCAGGAGGACCCCGACGGCGTCATCGCCGGGCTGGGCGGCCAGACCGGGCTGAACGTCACCGCCGAGCTCGCCGAGGCCGGCGTGCTCGAGGCCCACGACGTCGAGATCATGGGCACCCCGCTGGAGACCATCTACGCCACCGAGGACCGCGACCGGTTCCGGAGGCGGATGCAGGACCTCGGCCAGCCCGTCCCGAAGTCGACGACCATCCGGCTCGAGGAGGGCGAGGCGGTCGCCGGCCTCGACGAGGCCGCGCTCCGCGACCGGGTCGAGGCGGCCGTCGACGCCGTCGGCGGGCTCCCGGTCATCGCCCGCACGACCTACACGCTCGGGGGGTCGGGCTCGGGCATCGTCGGCGCGATGGACGAGCTCGTCGAGCGGGTCCGCCGCGGGCTCCGGCTCTCGCGGAACCACGAGGTGCTCGTCACCGAGGCGATCACCGCCGGCTGGATCGAGCTCGAGTACGAGGTGATGCGCGACGCCGCCGACTCGTGTCTCATCGTCTGCAACATGGAGAACCTCGACCCGATGGGCATCCACACCGGCGAATCGATCGTCGTCACGCCCTCGCAGGTCATCCCTGACGTGGGCCACCAGGCGATGCGCGACGCCGCCCTCGAGGTCATCCGCGACCTCGGCATCCAGGGCGGCTGTAACATCCAGTTCGCGTGGCACGACGACGGCACGCCCGGCGGCGAGTACCGCGTCGTCGAGGTGAACCCCCGGGTGTCGCGCTCGTCGGCGCTGGCCTCGAAGGCCACCGGCTACCCCATCGCCCGCGTCACCGCGAAGGTCGCCCTCGGCAAGCGCCTCCACGAGATCGACAACGAGATCACCGGCGAGACGACCGCCGCGTTCGAGCCGGCCATCGACTACGTGGTCACGAAGATTCCCCGCTGGCCCAAGGACAAGTTCGAGGACGTCGACTTCACGCTGGGCACGGCGATGAAGTCCACCGGCGAGGCGATGGCCATCGGCCGGACGTTCGAGGAGAGCCTGCTCAAGGCGCTGCGGTCGACGGAGTACGAGCCGCAGGTGGACTGGGCCGACGTCGACGACGACGCGCTCGAGGCCGACTACCTCGAGACGCCGACGCCCGACCGCCCGTACGCGATGTTCGAGGCGTTCGACCGCGGCTACGGCGTCGACGCGGTCGCCGCGCTCACGGGCATCCACCGGTGGTACGTCGAGCGCTACGGCCGGATCGCCGACGCCGCCCGGGCGGCCGCCGGGGGCGACCTCGAGCCGGCCGCGCGGACGGGCTTCACCAACCGGGCGGTCGCCGAGCTCGCCAACGCCGCCGACCGCGACGCCGCGCTGGCCGACGGGGGCGGCGTGACGGTCGAGGACGTCGAGGCCGCCGCGCCCGGCCGGGCCTACAAGCAGGTCGACACCTGCGCCGGCGAGTTCGCGGCCACGACGCCGTACTACTACTCCGCGCGCGAGCCCGCGGCCGCCACCGGCCGGGACGAGGTCCAGGCCGACCCGGCCGCCGAGAGCGTCGTCATCGTCGGCGCCGGCCCCATCCGCATCGGCCAGGGCGTCGAGTTCGACTACTGCACGGTGCACGCCGTCGAGGCGCTCCGGGAGGCCGGCGTCGACGCCCACGTCGTCAACAACAACCCCGAGACCGTCTCGACGGACTACGACACCTCCGACGGGCTGTTCTTCGAGCCGGTGACCGCCGAGGAGATCGCGGACGTCGTCGCGGCCACGGGCGCCGACGGCGTCATGGTCCAGTTCGGCGGGCAGACCTCGGTCAACGTCGGCGGCCCCCTGGAGGCCGAGCTCGACCGCCGGGGGCTCGACTGCGAGGTCCTCGGCACGACCGTCGACGCGATGGACCTCGCGGAGAACCGCGACCGGTTCAACGCCCTGATGGACGAGATCGGCGTCGCCCAGCCCGCCGGCGGCACCGCGACCAGCGAGGCCGAGGCGCTCGAGCTGGCCCACGAGATCGGCTACCCCGTGCTCGTCCGGCCGTCGTACGTGCTCGGCGGCCGCGCCATGCAGGTGGTCCACGACGACGAGGGGCTGACCCACTACCTCGAGGCCGCCGTCCGGGTCAGCCCCGACCACCCGGTGCTCGTCGACGAGTTCCTCGAGGGCGCCGTCGAGGTCGACGTCGACGCCGTCGCCGACGGCGAGGACGTCTTCATCGGCGGCATCATGGAGCACATCGAGTCCGCGGGCGTCCACTCGGGCGACTCGGCCTGTGCGATCCCGCCGCCGACGCTCGGCCGCGACGTCAACCGCCGGGTGCGCCAGGTCACCCGCGACATCGCCCGGGCGCTCGACACCGTCGGCCTGCTGAACGTCCAGCTCGCCGTCCGGGACGACGCGGTCTACGTCCTCGAGGCGAACCCGCGGTCGTCGCGGACCGTGCCGTTCGTCTCGAAGGCCACCGGCGTCCCCATCGCGAAGCTGGCCGCGCGGGTGATGCTCGGCGAGTCCCTCGACGAGCTCGACGCCGAGGAGCGCGTGCCGGTGAACACCTCGGTGAAGGAGGTCGTCCTCCCGTTCGACCGGCTGCCGGGCTCGGACCCGCGGCTCGGCCCGGAGATGAAGTCGACCGGCGAGGTCATGGGCACCGCCGGGACGTTCGGCCGGGCGTACGGCAAGGCCCAGTCGGCCATCGGGAAGCCCGTCCCGACCGAGGGGACCGCCGTGGTCGACCTCTCGGACCCGGAGTTCCCCGACCCCGACACGCCCCGCGGCCGGGAGCTCCTGGGCCGCGTCGCCGGCCACTTCGACGTCGTCTCGTTCGACGACGAGGGCGCGTTCTGCGACGCCGTCCGGGCCGGCGAGATCGACCTCATCGTCTCGCGGGCCCGCGAGCCCCTGGCCGTGGCCGTCGAGGAGTCGGTCACCTACTTCTCGACGTACCCCAGCGCCCGGGCGGCGATGGCGGCCGTCGAGACCGCGGGCGAGCCCCTCGACGTCCGGGCGCTCGCCGACCGGCCCCAGCACCGCGAGCGCTGGGGCCAGCCGAAGGACGCCTGAGCCGGCCCGGTTGGGTGGCCGCCCCGACCAACCGGCCACGGGTATAACCGTCGCGGCCGCGTCAGCTCGCCCGAGAGGCGATCCACGTGTCCGAGACCACCGACTGGGCGGCGGCGATCAGCCGCCAGCGCGAACAGAAGGACGAGTTCTACGCCGAGCACCCCCACTCGCCGCTCCCGCCCGACCATCGCGACGGCTTCGACGGGCTCAGCTACTTCGAGCCCGACCCCGACCTCCGGTTCGTGCTCCCGCTGGTCGAGGACCCCGAACGGGAGACCATCACCGTCGAGACCACGACCGAGGGCGCCCGGGAGTACTACCGCTGGGGCGAGTTCCGGTTCGAGGTCGACGGCGCCGAGCAGAGCCTGCAGGCGTACAAGGCCGAGCCCGGGGAGGGCCGGCTCTGGGTGCCGTTCCGGGATGCCACCTCGGGCGAGGCGACCTACGGCGCCGGGCGCTACCTCGACCTCGAGGCCGAGGAGGACCGCACCGCCGACGGCGAGTGGGTGCTCGACTTCAACCGGGCGTACAACCCGTACTGCGCCTACTCCGACCAGTACGAGTGCCCGCTGATCCCGATGGAGAACTGGCTCGACGTGCCGATCGAGGCCGGCGAGAAGGCCTACGAGCCGCCCGAAGGCGCGACCTCGCACGCCCACTGACCGGTCCGGGCGGGCGGTCCGGACCGAGCAGCCTGGGTCGTACCGAACTGTACTGAGTTGTACTGAACTGTACCGGTCGGTGCCGACCGGGAACGGCGGTCAGTCCGCCCGCACGGTCGCCCCCTCCGCCTCGGCCAGCGCCAGCACGTCGTCAAAGAAGCCGAGGGTGTCGTGTGGACCGGGGTGGGCTTCGGGGTGGTACTGCCGGGTGAGCACCGACAGCGCGTCGCTCTCGAGGCCCTCCGGCGTGTCGTCGTTGACGTTGACCTGGGTGACGTCGAGCTCGCCCGGCTCGGCCACCGTGTAGCCGTGGTTCTGGGTCGTCATCACGACGCGGTCGGTCGCGAGGTCACGCACGGGCTGGTTCACGCCGCGGTGGCCGAAGCGCATCTTCTCGGTGGCGCCGCCGAGCGCGTTCGCGACGACCTGCTGGCCGAGGCAGATGCCCGCGATCGGGAGCTCGCCGACGAACGCGTCGACCAGCGCCTCGGCGGCCGTGAAGTTCGCGGGGTCGCCCGGGCCGTTCGAGAGGAACAGCAGGTCCGGGTCGAGCTCGGCGACCGTCCCGGGCGCCGTATCGTAGGGCAGGACCGTGACGTCGGCGCCACGCCGGAGGAGCGAGTCGACGATGCTCGCCTTCGCGCCGCAGTCGACGAGCGCGACCGACGGGCCCTCGCCGGGGTGGTGGACGGGCTCGGCGACGCTGACCCGGGCGCCGATCTCCGTGTGGTCGCTCATCGGCGGGCAGGCGTCGAGCTGGGCCCGGGCGGCCCCAGGGCTGGCCTCGGGCCCGACCGAGAGGCCACACCGCATCGCGCCGCGGTCGCGGATGTCCAGCACCAGGTCGCGGGTGTCGAGCGAGTCGACCGCCGGCACGCCCGCATCGGCGAGCCAGTCGGCGACGTCGTCGGTGAGCTCCCGGGCGACGACCGCCGAGGGCTGGACGCGCTCGGACTCGAACCGCTCGGGGCGGACGCCGTAGTTCCCGATCAGCGGGTAGGCGAACGTCAGCACCTGCTCGGCGTAGGAGGGGTCGGTGAGGCTCTCCTCGTAGCCGGTGTAGGCCGTCGTGAAGACGAGCTCGCCGTGGACGGCGCCCGGCGCCCGGGCGCGGCCGGTCACGACCCGGCCCGACTCGAGCGCGAGGTAGGCGTCCGGCATTACGAGACACGGACGGAACCGCCGTCAATAAACCTTGCTTTCGTAGTCTGTTACGATATTCGTAACCTTTAGGGGGCGCCCGGGCCACGCCGCGGCATGGACGACCTCGACCGCGAGATCATCGGCCACCTCCGACGGGACGCCCGGACGCCGTTCACCGAGATCGCCGACCGCGTCGGCACCTCCGAGGGCACGGTCCGGAACCGGGTCGAGCGCCTCACGGACGAGGGCGTCATCGAGCGGTTCACGATCTCGACCCACACCGGGAACGTCCAGGCGATGGTCGAGGTCTCCGTGGAGGTCGACGTCGACACGGCGACGGTCGCCGAGCGGTTCGCCGAGTGGGACGAGGTCGACTTCGTCTGGCAGGTCTCCGGCGAGGAGGACGTCGTGGTCGTGGTCGACGCGAAGGACACCGAGCGGGTCAACGAGCTCATCACGAAGGCCCGAACCATGGACGAGGTCAAGCGGACGAAGACGCGGCTGATCCTCGACGAGCGGCTCGGCTGAGCCGGTTCGGGAATCCGAAGCGCGTAAGACCGGGCCCGGTGATGGGACAGCCATGTCAACCGAGGACGTGGCGTCGTCGAGCCCGACGCCGGCCGACGCCGGGGGCGAGCCGGTCGTGGCGGTCGACGCCGACGACAACGAGCTCGACATCGTCGACCGGCTCGAGGCCCACACCGGCGACGGCATCCGCCACCGGGCGTTCACCTGCCTGCTGTTCGACGAGGCCGGCCGGCTGCTGCTCGCCCAGCGCGCGCCCGCCAAGCGGCTCTGGGACACCTACTGGGACGGCACGGTCGCCTCCCACCCCGCCCCGAACCAGAGCCAGCTCGAGGCGACCCGCGAGCGCCTCGAGGAGGAGCTCGGCGTCACCCCCGACCAGTACGACGACCTCGAGGTGACCGACCGGTTCGAGTACAAGCGCTTCTTCGAGAACGAGGGCCTCGAGTGGGAGGTCTGTGCCGTGCTCAAGGCCACCCTGACCGACGCCTCGCTCGCGCCGAACCCCGACGAGATCGGCGGCCTGCTCTGGGTCGACTACGACCACCTCCACGAGCACCCGGAGTTCTACCGCCAGCTCGACTTCTGCCCCTGGTTCACCATCGCGATGCGCCGGGACTTCGCGTAGGCGCCGCGGCGAACCGGCGTCGCCGAGCGCCCGACGGCCGGCACCCGGGAGGTTTTCCCCACGGCCGGGCAACCGCCGCCATGGTCGACTTCCACGAGCGCGAGACCCGGTCGGGCCACGGCTCGATCGGCGGGTCCGCGGTGAGCGACGGCGGTGAGCCCGAGGCGGACGAGGGGCACGACCACGGGGGCGGCCACGACCACGCCGACCACCACGCCCACGACGTCGAGGCGCTCGGGGCCGCCGTGGTGACGGTCACCTCCACTCGCACGCTCGAGGACGACCCCGCGGGCGATGCCATCGTCGCCGCCTTCGAGGCTGCGGGCCACGAGGTCGCGACGCGGGAGCTCGTGGCGGACGACCTCGACGGCGTCCAGGGTCGCGTCGACACGCTGGTCGGCCGGGAGGACGTCGACGTCGTGGTCACCACCGGGGGCACCGGCGTGACGCCCGACGACGTCACGGTCGAGGCCGTCCGGCCGCTGTTCGAGAAGACGCTGCCGGGCTTCGGCGAGCTGTTCCGCCGGCGCTCGGAGGCCGAGATCGGCACCCGCGTCGTCGCGACCCGGGCGGTCGCCGGCATCGCCGACGGCGTGCCGGTGTTCTGCCTCCCCGGGAGCACGGCCGCCGCCGAGCTCGGGTCGGCGGAGATCATCGTCCCGGAGGCGGGCCACCTCGCGGGGCTGGCGGCCCGCGAGGGCGACGAGTAGGCCGCGGTGATGGACAAGCAAGCGCTCCGCGAGCGGGTCTGGGACGACCTCGAGGAGTCGGGCGTGGCCCGGTTTCCGTTCCCGCCCCACGGCCGCATCCCGAACTTCGCCGGCGCCGACGCGGCGGCCGAGCGGCTCGCCGACACGCCGGAGTGGGCGGCCGCGGCTGCGATCAAGGCCAATCCCGACGCACCCCAGCTGCCGGTCCGCCGGCGGGCGCTCGCCGCGGGCAAGACCGTCTACATGGCCGTCCCGCGGCTGCGCGACGAGCGCTGCTTCGTCGAGCTCGACCCAGCGACGCTGACCGAGCCCGACGCCGCGGCCACCGTCTCCGGGATGGACGAGCACGGCGTGCCCGTGCGCCCGGAGGCGCTCCCGCCCATCGACCTCGTGGTCGCCGGCAGCGTGGCGGCGACCGCCGACGGGGTCCGCATCGGGAAGGGCGAGGGCTACAGCGACCTGGAGTGGGGCGTGCTGGCCGGGTTCGATCGGGTCGGTCCCGACACGGCGGTCGCGACCACCGTCCACGGCCGCCAGGTCGTCGACGACGCCCCGGCCCCCGAGGCCCACGACGTCCCCGTGGACCTCGTGGTCACGCCCGAGCGGACGATCCGGACCGAGACGGCCGCGCCGCGGCCGGCCGGCCTCGACTGGACGGCGCTCGACGACGAGCGGATCGCCGAGATCCCCGTGCTCGAGCGGCTCCGCGGCGAGCCCTGATCCCGCCGGCACCCGACAGTACCGGTCGTGGATTCGGCGGCCGGCGGGACGGCTTTATGCCGTCGCGCGTCCAGCTCGGCACGTGGACGAGGAGTTCGTCGAGCAGATGGTCCGGTTCAGCCTCGCGGCGTTCGCCGTCGTGCTGCTCATCGCGCTCGCCATCATCGGCCTCACGATCCTGCTCTAGGCCGGGTCGGTGAGCTCCTCGGCGACGACGCTCGCCTCGAGGACGTCCGGCGAGACCGCGAGGTCGACCTGCCCGCGGACGAACTCCGGCAGCGTGTCGGGGGCGTAGACGACGACGCGGAGCGACGGGTTCAGCTCGAGCGCGACGGGCACGGCGGTGGCCTCGCCGACGTCGGTCAGGACGAGCAGCTCGGCGTCCTCGACGCCGGCGGCCCGGAGGGCCTCCCCGGAGCCGATGCCGTCGACGCGGGACACGGTGGCCCCGCGGTCGGCGAGCGCCGAGCCGAGGCCTCGGTCGGGGCCGATGAAGACGATGGTCATGGGTGTGAGGGGCGGGGCCACGCTGGCGGTCGGAGGGCGGTGGCGGAGCGGCTCGGGCCGGTCACGGAGCGGGCCTAGTTGGCCAGTTCCTTGACGACGATCCGGAGCTCCTGCTGGTTGCCGCGGCCACACTTCTTGTGGTAGTAGCGATACCCCTCGCTGAAGGGGTACTCCTTCGCCCAGTCGATCTCCCCCTCCGACCGGAAGGTGTCCACCACCTCGTCCGTCTCGGTGACGTAGATCTGGTGGGTCTCTCCGCAGTAGGGGCAGCCGGGGGCGTCCTTCGCCACGAGGGTGGGGTGGCCCGTCGCCATCACCTCGGGCATTCGGCCGGGGGCCTATAGCCGTTGTTATTGGAATCCTATGATGTTCGCCGTCGTTCGAGTCGGCTTTCCGAGGGCTTCCGAGACGTCTCAAATATTCTAGTAGATTGGAGGGCGGCGTATCGGTATCCGGTAATCGTGCGTTACGGGCCAGAAAGCGACTGAAACCTCGAATCCGTCGGATAGACCCCAACGCGAGAGGAGCCGCTAGGGGCCATCAGGTAGTGTTCCATCAGAACGAGAGGTCATCATCGACAGTGATACGTCAGCGCACAGCTACGGGGGGCGGCCCCGGCTGAACGGGGCGTTCGAGGAGCCGGCTTACGCCGCGTCCAGGCCCGCCTTGATCTTCTCGGGCGTGACCGGCAGGTCGTGGATCCGGACGTCCACCGCGTCGCGGACGGCGTTGCTCAGCGCCGGCGCGACGGCGTTGGTCGGCAGCTCGGCGATGGACTTCGCGCCGAACGGCCCGGTCGGCTCGTGCGTCTCGACGATGATCGTCTCCATCGGCGGCGTGTTCGCCGTCGTGGGCATGCCGTACTGCCGGAAGCCGAGCACCTCCGGGTTGCCGTCGTCGTCGAAGCTCAACGTGCCGCTGGTGGCGTACTCGAGGCTCATGTGCTCGCCGCCCTCGATCTGGCCCTCGACCAGCGACGGGTTGATGGCGACGCCGCAGTCCGCGGCGAACACCAGCTTGTTGATCTCGTACTCGCCGGTCTCCGAGTCGACCGTGACGTCGACGAACTGCGCGCCGAACGGCGGCGGGCTCTCGTCGGTCGAGAAGTGGCTCGCGCCCATCACCTGCTCGCGCTCGTCGCCGCCGTAGATCGACTTCATGCCGATCTCCTCGAGGCTGACCTCCTCGCCGGTGACCTCGCTGTAGACGACGCCGTCGCCGGTCTCGAGGTCCTCGGCGGGCTCGTCGAGGAGCTTCCCGGCCCAGTAGAGCAGGCGCTCCTTCGCGTCCAGGGCGGTCTCCTTGACCGCGCGGCCGGAGATGTACGTCGTCGAGGAGGCGTAGGCGCCGTAGTCGAACGGCGTGTCGTCGGTGTCCGAGGACTTCACGACGATGTCCGCCGGCGCACAGCCGAGCACCTCGCTGGCGACCTGCGCGAACATCGTGTCGACGCCCGAGCCGGTGTCGACGCCGCCGACCTGGAGGATGAACGAGCCGTCCTCGTTCATCTTGATGTGGGCCGCGCCGAGCTCGTCGCCCTGGACGCCCGACCCCTGGGCCGTCAGCGCCACGCCGATGCCGCGGTGGAGGTTGTCCTCCTCGGGCTGCTCGATCTCGCCGTAGCCGATGGCCTCGGCGCCGCGTTCGATGCACTCGCCCATGCCACACGACCGGATGCGCCGGGCGCCGTCGCCCTCGCCGAGGATGTCGGAGATCCAGTCGAGGTCGCCGACCCGGACGTGGTTCTTCTTCCGGAACTCGAGCGGGTCCATCCCGATCTGCCGGGCGACCTCGTCCATGTGGCACTCGACCGCGAAGTGTCCCTGAGGCGCGCCGTAGCCGCGCATCGCCGCCGCGATCGGCAGGTTCGTGTGGACGATGTCGGCCGTGAACCGCACGTTGTCCACGCGCGGGTAGATCGGCAGCGGCTTGGTCCCGACGTTGCCCGCGACCGTCATGCCGTGCGGGCCGTAGGCGCCGGTGTTCGAGAGGGCGTAGAGGTCCATCGCCTGGAGCTCGCCGTCGTCGTCGACGGCGGTCCGCATCTTCAGCGACATCGGGTGGCGGTTCCGCATCGCGTGGAACTCCTCCTTGCGGCTCATCTCGAGCTTGACCGGCCGGCCGGTCGCGAGGTGGAGCGCGAACGCGATCGGCTCGATGACCATCGCCTGCTTGCCGCCGAAGCCGGCGCCGATGCGCGGCTTCGTGACGCGGATGTCGCGAACCGGGATGTCGAACAGGTGCGAGAGCTGGCGCCGGGTGTGGTTCGGCACCTGCGTCGAGGTGATGAACGTGTGGCGGTTGTCCTCGTCGGTGTAGGCGATGGTGGTGTGGGGCTCCGGGATGCAGTGGTTCTGCCACGGCGTCTCCCACTCGGTCTCGAGGTAGTGGTCGTCGTCGGCCGCGTCGAGGGCCGTCTCGACGTCGCCGAGCTCGCCCTCGAAGTGCGACTCGAGGTTCCGGGAGTAGTCCGCGCCCGACTGCTTGTTCTCGACGTCGTCGTCCTCGAACAGCCGCGGCTGGCCCGGCTCCATCGCCTCGTGGTAGTCGAGCACCGCCTCGAGCTCCTCGTACTCGACCTCGATCTTCCGGGCGGCCTTGTCGGCGATCGACTTGCTCTCGGCCGCGACGGCCGCGATCGGGTCGCCGACGAACCGGACGTGCTCGCGCAGCGTCCTCATGTCCCACGGGCTCGGCTCGGGGTAGGACTGCCCCGCCGAGGTGTAGAGGGTGTCCGGCACCTCGTCGGACCACGGCGTGATGACGGCGTGGACGCCCTCGAGCGCCTCCGCCTCGGCGGTGTCGATCGATTTCACGTAGCCGTGGGCGATGTCCGAGCGGATGACCTTCCCCTCGAGCAGGTCCGGGAAGTGGTGGCGGAAGTCAGCGGTGTATCGGGCCTCGCCGGTGACGATCTTCCGGCCGTCGTACTTCTCGACGTCCTTCGAGATCTCCCGGCGCTCGCTCGCGGGCTTGTTGTTGCCCTCGGGCTCGTCCCACTCCAGCGGGAACTCGTCGAGCGCCTCGTCCTGGCCGGGCTCGAGGTCGACGTCCGAGGCGGACTCCTCGGGCTTGCTCACGCGTCCTCACCTCCGGGGCGTTTCAGGTCGTCGAGTGGGATCCCGCCGTCGGCCGCAAGCGCGTCGGCGCTCAGCCGGCCGGCCGCGTCCTCGACCGCCTCGATGATGGACTGATACCCGGTGCACCGACAGAGGTTGTCAGAGAGGCCCTCGCGGATCTCGGCCTCGGTCGGCTCGGGGTTGTCCTCGAGCAGCGCCTTCGTGCTCATGATGAATCCCGGGGTGCAGAAGCCACACTGCATCGCGGTGTTGTCGAGGTACGCCTCCTGGATCGGGTGCAGGTCGTCCTGGGTCCCGAGGCCCTCGATGGTCTCGACGGACGCGCCGTCGACCCGGCTCGCCGGGAGGACACACGACTGGCGCGCCTCCCCGTCGATCTGGACCATGCACATCCCGCAGGCCCCCGTGTCACAGCCGCGCTTGGCGCCGGTGTAGCCCTGCCGCCGGAGGACATCGAGCAGCAGGTCGGTCTTCGCCACCTCGAACGTCCTCGGCTCGCCGTTGATTTCGCACTGGAGTTCCATGGCTAGCTGGTCGCCGCGGTACGGGCGGCGCTCTTACCCTATGTCTCCGTGGCTGGCCCATAAATAACTATGGACAGCGCCGCGGTCGCCGGCGCCCGGACGGCGGAAATATCGCTACCGGGCGCCCTGCCGTACCACCCTCACACGGGTGGTCGGGGCGGCC
>JAXHME010000010.1:0-6396 GCA_034521615.1 Halobacteriales archaeon | reverse complement strand
CTCAATCGACCTATTGATGGAACGGAATTTCCGTGGTGCTGCACTCCCGCCATGAGTCTCGCACGACCATATTTTAATAGAATTGGCACTACTCGTGGTAGGCCACCGGACCCAACGAGGCCATTCTGCTGCACTCTTGCTCTGAGTCTCGCACGTCGAACAACGGGTGGGCTCTATTCGAGCATGTCTTCGCCCAGCGGCATCGACCGGGATATCGGTACGGTTGTCGGCTTGGACCTGGCTCCGAACAACCTCCTGTTCCCGTTGATCACTGCGGCCACTGACGGGGTTATCCGTGCCCGAACACCGAGCGGAACGACTGTGACGGGTCGACGGAGCCGCCGTCAGTCCGCCGCGGCCGGCTCGGCCCCGACGCCCATAGCCTCGGCGACCAGCTCGGTGACGTCGACGACCTCGATCGCGTCCTCGTAGCCGCCGGTTTTCCGACCGTCCTCGTACATCGTCATGCACTCCGGGCAGGCGACGACGAACTTCTCGACCGCCTCGGCGTCGGTGTCCTCGGTGGCCTCCCGGAGGCGCTCCTCGGAGGGCTTGGGGTCCTCGTCGAAGTCCATCCAGATGCCGCCGCCCCCGCCGCCACAGCAGAAGGAGTTGTTCCGGTTACGAGGCATCTCGGCCAGCCGGGCGCCGGTCGACTCGATGACGGCCCGGGGCGCCTCGTACTCGCCGTTGTACCGCCCGAGGTGACAGGGATCGTGGTAGGTGACGGCGTAGTCGAGCTCCGTGCCGGCCAGGCCCAGCTGGCCCGACTCGACGAGTTCCTCGACGACCTGGGTGTAGTGGTAGACGTCGTCGCCGCGCTCGAAGCCGAACTGCTCGTACTCGTTCCGGAACGTGTTGTACGAGTGGGGGTCGGTGCAGACGATGCGGTCGAACTCGCACGCCTCGAGGGCGGCGAGGTTCTCCTCGGCGAGCATCTCGTAGAGGCCCTCCTCGCCGACCCGGCGGACGTCGTTCCCGTCGTTGCGCTCGTCCTCGTAGAGGATCCCGTAGGAGACGTCGGCGGCCTCGAAGACCCGGGCGAGCGCCCGGGCGACCGACTGGTTGCGGTCGTCGTAGGACGGGTAGTCGCCGACGTACCAGAGATACTCGACCGGGCCGTCGCGGGCGTCGGGCACCTCGAACTCGAGGTCGTCGGTCCAGTCCGGCCGGGCCCGGTCGGGCTCGCCGAAGGAGTTGCCGTGCTGGAACAGCCCCATCATCGTCTCCTGGACGACCTCGTCCATCTGGCCGGACTCGGTGAGCCGGCGGTTCATCTCCGTGAACGAGGTCAGGTGCTCGATCTCGACCGGGCAGGCGTCCATGCAGGCCATACAGGCCATGCACGACTCCATCGTGCCCGCGTCGATGACGCTCGTGCCGCCGTCGGCGACGATGTCGACCGGCTCGGTCCGGCCGGCGTCGAGCTCCTGGCGGTAGGACTTGAGGTCGAGGATGACGTCGCGGGGGTCGAGCGGCCGGCCCGAGGCCTTCGCCGGGCAGACCGACGAGCACCGGCCGCACTTCGTGCAGGCGTCCTGGTCGAGCAGCTGCTTCCAGCTGAAGTCGTCGATCTCGCTCGCGCCGATCTCGTCGGGCGAGGCGTCCTCGGGCACGCGGGGCAGCCGGACGCCGGCCTTGGCGTCCCGGGCGACGACGTTCGCGAACGACGTCAGCATGTGCAGCGGCTTCGCGTACGGGATCGAGGCGATGAACACCAGCGCGAGCAGCGCGTGGGCCCACCAGGTGATGGGGTACAGGGCCAGCGCCTGGCTCGGGCTGACGCCCGTCACCGCCAGCAGGTCGGCGACGAACCAGCCGACGAAGCTCACGGTCTCGAACGGCGGGAACCGCTGGGCGAGGATGCGGACACCCTCGGTGAAGTAGCCGCCGAGGCCGAGCAGGAACAGCGTCCAGAGGAACAGGTCGTCCTCGAGGGCGGTGTGCTTGCCGTGGAGGCGCTCGGTCCGCACCCAGTAGCGCCGGTAGAGCGCCATCCCGAGCCCGACGACGAACAGGAAGCCCATCGCGTCCATCACGAGCGAGTACGAGAGGTAGAAGTCGCCGACGAAGAACGAATCGCCGGTCAGGTTGCGGTAGAAGTCCATGTCGATGGCGAGGATGCCCGTGCCGATCGTCAGCGTCAGGAAGCCCCACATGATGAACGCGTGCATCAGCCCGCCGTACAGGTCGCGGTTGAACTGGAGCTCGTTCGAGCCGACGACCCGGACCGCCGAGAGCACCCGTGAGGGCAGCTCGTCGAGCCGCTCGAACGGGTCGTCGACGGCACGGGTGTAGCGGGTCACCCGGTCGTAGACCCCGAAGAAGAAGATCGCCAGCGCCACGAACGCCAGGTAGTAGAACAGCGCCTCGCCGACGTGCCCGATCTGCCAGAACGTCGGGCGGGTGACGGGGGCGGACTGCGCGAGCGCCCAGACCATGGTTCTGCGGGCGGAGAGCGCCCGCATAAAGCTTGGCACGCCCCCGCGCGGGGCCGCGGCCTCGGCCGGTTTCCCCGCTCGATTCGCCCCATATCGCCCGAAATCCGCCGCCAACGAGCTTTTGCCGGCCGAGCGCCTCCCATCCCGGGCGATGGACGAGAAGACCGAGCGGCTCCGGGAGATCTTCCTCGCCGTCTCCGACGGCGCCGAGCTCACCGAGCGGCAGTCGGCCGCCCGGGGCTCGCTCGCCGAGGACGACGTGGACGACGCCGAGCTCGAAGCGCTCGTGGGCTCGATGCGCGAGCGCTACGAGTTCGCCACCGAGCTGGACGACGAGGAGCTGTCACGGGTGGCCCGCGGGTTCTACGCCGGGGAGACCGACACCGCGATCGGCCGGGCGCTGGGCGACGTCAGCGCCGGCACCGTCCGCCGGGCCCGCCAGGACCTCCACCTGGTGGCCGACGGCGACCTCGACGCCCCCTTCGACCTCGACGCGCTCCGGCGGCTCCGTAACGAGGGGGCCTCGACCGCCGAGAAGGCCGAGGCGCTCGACGTCAGCCCCTCGACCGTCCGGAAGTACGGCCGGGCGCTCGAGGCCCAGGCCCGCCGCCGGCTCGTCGGGGATCGGTTCCGCGAGGAGTTCGACCGCCTGCTCGGCGACGGCGAGCTATCCGAGCGGCTCACCGCGGGTATCCGGGAGACGGGCCTCCGGGAGGCGACCGAGGACATGGAGACGAACGTCTCGTTCTGAAGGCCGCTCGGGCGGTCTAGAGGTCCGCGAACTCGAACCGGGCCCCGCCCGCGGCCGACTCCTCGACCGAGAGCCGCCAGCCGTGGGCCTGGGCGATGTCTCGGACGATGCTTAGCCCGTACCCCGACCCCCGCTCGGCGGTGGAGTAGCCGGGATCGAGCACCCGCTGACGCTGGCCCGCCGGGATGCCGGGGCCGTCGTCCTCGACGAAGAACCCGTCCTCGAGGTCGCCGACGGTGACGGTGACCCCCTCGCCGCCGTGCTCGACGGCGTTGCGGAAGAGGTTCTCGAACAGCTGGCGCAGCCGGCCGGGGTCCGACTCGATCTCGGCCGTCGTCTCGACCGCGAGCCGGGCGTCCCCGGCCTCGACGCTGGACCAGGCGTCGTCGACGACCATCGGCAGGTCCACTGATTCGACGTCGCCCAGCATCCGGCCGGCCCGTGCCAGCGAGAGCAGGTCCTCGATCATCGTCTCCATCCGGTCGTGGGCGGCGGCGACGGCGTCGAGCTGCTGGTTCTCGACCTCGTCCCTCGCGAGCGCCAGCCGGCCGGTCGCCACGCTCAGCGGGTTGCGGAGGTCGTGGCTGACCACGCCGGCGAACTCCTCGAGGCGATCGTTCTGGCGCTCGAGTTCCCGCTCCCGGCGCCGGCGCTCGGTGACGTCGCGGCCGAACGTGACGATCGCCGGCTCGCCGAAGTAGCTGATCGGCGCCGCGTCGAACATCGCGTGCCGCCGCCGGCCGTCCGTGGTGACCACTTGTCCCGAGAGCTCGCGGAGCGGCTCCCCCTCCTCGAGCAGCACCTCGTTCTGTGCGAGGACCTGCTCGCGCTCGTCCACGGGGACGAACTGGAGCACGGACTCGCCCACGAGGTCGGCCGGTTCGTCGACCCCGTAGAACTCCGCGGCGGCCTCGTTGGCGTACCTGATCTCCTCGACGCCCTGGACCCAGATGGGGGTCGGTGACGCCTCGATGAGCGTCTGGTACGCCTCGCGGACCTCGGTCAGCTGTCGCTCCTGGTTCCTGCGCTCGGTGATGTCCCGAACCACGCCCACGCTGCCACGGTACTCGCCCGCCTCGTCGGTCAGGACTGCCACGTTGGTCTCCGCGGGGATCCGTCGGCCCGCCGGCGAGACGGCCGTCATCTCGAAGGTCGCCCACCCCTGCTCCGGCGAGTCGATGAGCGAGCGGATGACCTCGGTCCCCCGCTCGAAGTCCCCCTCGGCCATGAACTCGGCGATCGAGGCCCCCACCACGCGATCGTCGTCGGCGTCGAGCTGATCCAACATCGCGGCGTTGGCCATCTCGATGCGCCCCTCCTCGTCGATGATGTACATCGGGTCGCCCACCGTCTCGACGAGGGTCCGGTACCGCTCGAGCTCCCGCTCGCGCTCCCGACGCTCGGTGATGTCGATGTACACCGCGAAGCCCCCAGAGCCGTCCTCGTAGACCGCGTTCTGAAGGAGGAACTCGCGGGGGCCATCGGCCGTCAGCCGGGTCACCTCCTCGGACTCGAGCCGGCCGCCCTCCCGGGCGCGGGCGTTGATCTCCGCTGCCTCCCCCTCGCGATCGTCGGGCACGATGTAGTCGTCGATCGAGTCGCCGACGAGCGTGGCCTCGTCGAAGCCGAAGGCCGCCTCGAACGCCGGGTTCACCTGCCGGACGACCGGCTCGGATCCGTCGTACTCGACCTCGACGGTCGGCTGGGTCAGCTGGCCGAAGAGGGTCCGTAACCGCTCCCGCTCGGCATTCATCCGGGCCTCGTTCTCCTTGCGCTCGGTGACATCGATGGCCACCCCGATCACCGCCTCGACGGCGCCGGCCTCCTCGACCGGCTGGAACGTGGTGTCGAAGACGGACCCGTCGACGGCGTACTCCCCGGTCACCCGTTCGCCGTCCAGCGCGCTCCGGGCCGCTGCCGTAACCGTCTCGTGGTCGGCGTAGACGTCGAAGATCGACTGGCCGACGACCTCGTCGGGTCCCAGACCGAGCCGCTCCAGGCCCTTGCCCTTCGAGAGCGTGAACTCCCCGTCCCCATCGAGCGCGAAGAGGACGAGTGGGGCGTTCGAGAGCACGGTGTCGAGTCGCGCCACGGTCGCCTCGAGCTCCCGCTCCCGCTGTCGGAGCGTCGAGATATCGGTGTAGACCGCGAACGAGTTCTCGACCTCGCCCGTCCGCGGGGACTCGACGAGCACCGCCCGCCAGAGGAACCTTCGGGGACCGTCGACGGTGTCTCGGGTCAGCTCGGCGGTCTGCGTCTCGCCGGTGAGGACCTGCCTCGAGACGGCTTCGGCCTCCTCGCGGCGTCCATCCTCGGTGACGACCTCGTCCAGCGGGCGCCCGACGATCTCCTCGCCCGGGGACTGGAACGTCTCCCGGAAGGCCCGGTTGGCCTGGCGGATCACGGGCGTGCTGTCGGTGGTGACGGGCGGGGGTTCGCGGTATCCGATCCAGGCGACGGCGTCGTTGGTGTTCTCGAACAGCCTCCGGAACCGGTGCCGCTCGCGCTGGAGCTCCTGTTCGGCGCGGTACTGGCTCACCAAGTTGGTGATCCGGTTCACCAACAGGGCGTACTGGTCGGTGCCGCCCCCCTTCTGGAGGTAGTCGGAGACGCCCGCCGAGATCGCGTCACTGGCGACCTCCTCCGAGCCCTTGCCGGTGTAGAGGATGAACGGTAGTTCCGGGTGCTCCTCGCGGACCCGTCGGAGGAACTCGATCCCGTCCATCCCCGACATGTCGTGGTCGGAGACCACGCAGTCGACCCGCTCGGTCTCGAGGTGGGCGAGCCCCTCCTCGACGTCCGTCGCCGTCTCGACGCGGATCCGATCGCTCTCCCGTTCGATGTATTCCGCGGTCATCGAGACTACGTCCGGATCGTCGTCGACGTGGAGGATTTCGATCCGGTTCGGCGGAACCATTCTCCCCGTTTCCGACCCCCGGCATCATAAACGTTCGATGGTTCGTGTTCGGTCGTGGGCCGCTACTCCAGCGTCGCCTCGAGGGTGATTACCGGCACGGACGCGAGCGCCTCGGAGATCGGGTAGTCCCGCTTGGCGGTCGCCGCCGGCTCCCAGGCCGATGCCGGGCGTTTCTTCTGGACCCTCGGCGAACGCCCGCCGATGAGCCCCTGGCAGGACGTCGACGCGGAGGCGCTGCTGGACGGGCGGGGTGACTGGCTCGACGCCGACCAGCTCGCCGCGCTGGC
>JAXHME010000009.1:0-6302 GCA_034521615.1 Halobacteriales archaeon | reverse complement strand
GTCGTGGGTCACGAAGAGCACGGTCTTGCCGGTCTCGCGCCAGATGTCGAGCAGCTCCCCGTGGAGCATCGACCGGGTGTGGGCGTCGACGCTCGCGAAGGGCTCGTCCATCAGGAGGATCGACGGCTCCACCGCGAGCGCCCGGGCGATGCCGACCCGCTGTTTCATCCCGCCGGAGAGCTCACGGGGGTACTTCTCGGCGACGTCGTCCAGGCCCACGAGCTCGAGCATCTCCCGCGCCCGCGTCTCCCGGGCCGGCCCGTCGAGGTCGCGCTGTTCGAGCCCGAACGTCACGTTTCCAAGCACCGTGCGCCACGGGAAGAGGCCGTACTCCTGGAACACCATCCCGCGGTCCATCCCTGGCCCCTCGATGGGCTCGCCGTCGAGCAGCACCTCGCCCTCGTAGCCGTCCTCGAGGCCGGCGATGATGCGGAACAGCGTCGTCTTCCCACAGCCCGAGGGCCCGACCACGCAGACGAACTCGCCGTCGGCGACGGTGAAGCTCACGTCCGCGAGGGCGCGCGTCGCCGACTCGCCGTCGCCGTAGCGCTTCGCGACGCCGGCGACCTGGACCTTCGCCCGGGGCCCGCTCATGGCCGCCCTACGCCCGCCACTGCAGAAGGTTCTGTTGGACCGCCCGGAACCCCGAGTCCACGACGAGGTAGAACAGGCTCATCACGAGGATGTAGGCGATGACGACGTCCGTGGCGAGGTTGTTGCTCGCCGCGATGATCTCCTGGCCGACGCCGGGGACGCTGATGAGCTCCGCCGCGATGACGAGCATCCAGCTCCGGCCGACCGCGGTGCGGATCCCCGTGAGGATCTGGGGCGCCGCGCTCGGGAGCACGACCTTCCGGATCAGCCCGAGGCTGGAGTGGACGCCCAGCGACTCGGCGACCTCGACGAACTCGGGCGGGACCGACTCGACGCCGCCGTAGGCCGCGTAGAAGTTGATCCAGAACGCGCCCGCCGCGATGATGAACGCCGCGCCGGCGTGGTTCAGCCCGAACCAGGCGATGGCGAAGCCGATCAGCGCCAGCGGCGGCACCGGCCGGAGCAGGCGCACCAGCGGGGCGCCCGTGTCGTCGGCCACGGGGCTCCACGCCAGCGCGACGCCGAAGCCGACCCCGAGCGCCGTCCCGATGATCGCCCCGGGCACCCAGTGGATCACGCTGTTCTGCACCGCGGTCAGCATGGCGCCCGAGCGCAGCTCCGAGACGAACGTCTCCGCGACGGCCGTCGGCGTGGGCAGCACGAAGTCGGGCGTCGGGATGGCGGCCAGCCACCAGACCGCCAGGAAGCCCGCGAGGCCGAGTCCGCCGAGCGCGAGGCGGTGGCCCTGGCCGTCGCCCAGCACGGTCCAGTCGGCGCCGCCGCGGTCGAGCTCGAGGTCGGTGCTCATAGCCCGTCGTACACCGAGAAGTCGAAGATCTGGTCGATCGAGAGCTCCTCGCCGGTCTTCTCGAACCGGTGGGCGAAGTCGGCGAAGATCGCCGTGCCGCCCTCGATGGCGTGGGGGTCGGTGATGAAGTTCGCCATCGGCGAGTCGAGCGCCTGGCGCGCGGTCGTGGCCTCCAGGGAGTTCTGCCCGATGACCGACACGGCGTCCTGGGCCGCCTCGTCCGGGTTCGCGTTGATGAACGCCGTGGCGCGCTGGTGCTGGCGGACGAACTGCGTCGCGACCTCGGTGCCGCGGATGTCGTCGTTCATCAGCGTCACCGCCGCCGGCTGGCCGGGCATGAACTCGCCCGCCGTCGCGAGGATCTCGAACGGCAGCCCGTTCTGGGCGACCTTCGTGGGCACCCACTCCATGATGCTGGTGCCGTCGGCGCTCCCGCTGGCCAGCGCGCTGAACACCGCGTTCGCGCCGCCGGGGCCCTTGATCTCGACCGCGTCGAACCCGTCGGGATCGATGCCGTGGGTGTCGACGAGCCAGTAGCGCAGCAGGATGTCGGGCACCGAGCCCGGCGGGAAGGTGGCGAAGGTGAACGGCCGGCCCTTCGCGTCGGCCCAGCTCCGGAAGGCGCCCTTGGCGTCGTCGGCCCCGTCCCAGTGGGCGCGGAACTCCTCGTGGGTCATGATCGCCATCGCCTCCTCGATGTTCGCGGCGACCACCTTCGCCGCGATGCCCTTGTCGATCACGATCATCGCGGGGACGACGCCGAACAGCGCGACGTCGAGCTCGCCGCTCGCGTACGCCTGGACGATCGCGGGCCCGTTCGAGAACTGCTTGGCGTCGACCGTGGCGGCCAGCTCGTCGTAGTAGCCCTCCTCCTGCATCACGAAGTGCTGCATGTCCGGGTAGATCGGCATGTACGCGACCGTCAGCGAGTCGGGGCCGCCCCCGCCGCCGAAGGTCCCGGCACAGCCGGCCAGCGCCGTCGTGGCGCCCGCGCCGAGTCCAGTGAGGTAGCCTCGTCTCGATATCGTCGGTGTGGGATCGGTCATCGACCCATCCCAGTCGCCCCGGGCCCTTACCCCGTCGCGTCACGGGGGTTCGGACCGCGAGCTGTGACGGCCCGTCGGCGGCGCATCGGCTCCCTGACCAGCCGTGACCGGGTTACGTCGGGATATCCGGTGCCGTCCGGCGTCGCAGCTACCGGCAGGAATTGCCGCCCCCGGTGATGGGTCGTCGCCGATACCGGCGTCATCTCCACCGTCAGCCGTAAGTAGCGGTGTGTGGTGCGTTGACGCATGCAGGGTCGGGCCGAGGCCCCCGCCGCGGGCACGGTGCTCAACGCACTGGCCAACGGACGGGGGTCGGCGTTCGCCATCGACCGGTACATCGAGGCGCGCGTGGCGCTCGATCCGGACGGCCCCGTCCGCGGTGTGGTCGCGGGCGAGCCCGACGCCGACACGTCGCTGATCGAGCGCTGTGTGGAGCTGGTCGTCGAGGCGCACGGTGATGGCGAGGGGGGCCGGGTCCGCACCGAGGGCGAGGTGCCGATGGCCGCGGGGCTGAAGAGCTCGAGCGCGGCGGCCAACGCGACGGTGCTGGCGACCCTCGACGCGCTCGACGTGCCGGTCCACGACGACCCGGGCGATGAGGGCGTCAAACGCGAGGACGCCGCGTGGCTGGGGGTCCGGGCGGCCCGGGAGGTCGGCGTCACGATCACCGGGGCGTTCGACGACGCGACCGCGAGCATGCTCGGCGGCGTGACGGTGACCGACAACGAGACGGACACGCTGCTCAGCCGCGAGCCCGTTTACTGGGACGTGCTGGTGTGGACGCCCCCCGAACGGGCCTACTCGGCCGACGCCGACGTCGAGCGCTGCGAGCGGCTCGCGCCGGTGGCTGATTTCGTCGCGGAGACCGTCCTCGAGGGCCGCTACGCCGAGGCCATGACGATCAACGGCCTGGCGTTCTGTGCCGCGCTCTCGTTCCCGACCGAGCCCCTGCTCGAGGCGCTCCCGGAGGCCTGGGGCGTCTCGCTGTCGGGGACCGGCCCGAGCGTAACGGCTATCGGGCAGGCGGACGCGCTGGTGCACGTCCAGGACCGCTGGGACGAACGCGAGGGAACCACATGGCTGACGACGACCCAGAACGACGGCGCGCGGACGATATGAGCCTCGAGGAGCTCCGGGAGGAGATCGAGTCGATCGACCGGGAGCTGGTCGAGCTGATCGCTCAGCGGACGTACGTGGCCGAGACCATCGCCCGGGTGAAGGCCGACCGGGACCTCCCGACGGTCGACGAGGGCCAGGAGCAGCGGGTGATGGAGCGGGCGGGCGAGAACGCCGACCGGTTCGACGTCGACACGAACCTCGTGAAGGCGGTCTTCCGGCTCCTGATCGAGCTCAACAAGGTCGAGCAGCGCGAGCGACGGTAGGGTCAGGGCCCGCCGGGCTGGTCGTCGGTCGCGGGCGAGGACGGCGTGGGTGGCTCCCACGGCCGATTCGACTGGCTCAGTAACCCGTCCAGTCCGACGGCCCCTCGACCGTCCCGCGGGTACGGAGCTCCGGGCCGTCCTCGCCGTCGCGCACGTCGATGCGGCCGTCGAGGAACTGGGAGAGGGTGTTCACGACCGCGTCGTCCTGGGTCGACGGGTCGACGAAGAAGACGCCCAGCCCGTCGGTCGACGCGACCCGTCCCGCGACGGTGTGGCCAAAGCGGAACACCGTCTGCACGTCGGCGTACATCAGCAGCGTGTTCAGTGAGAACAGCCCCAGACGGACGCGGTCGATGCCGCGGCCGTAGAGCTCCTCGACGAGCGCCGAGAACGCGATCCCGATGCCCGTCAGGTCGCCCGGCGAGGAGAGGTGTCTGACGGTCGATTCGATGTCGCCGCTGTCCTGCGAGGCGCAGTCGACGAACGTGCTCTTTCCGAGCGGCCACTCGCCGTGGCGGCCCTCGTAGGCCTCGATCAGCCGGCCACAGCCCGTATCGGTCGTCACGACCAGCGAGCCCTCGCCGTCGGCCTGGGGCTGGATCAGCCGGAGCGCGAGGTCGCGGCCGGCGTCCATCGCCGGGCCGGCGACGAGGACGCTCGTCCCCGGCTGGAATCCCTCGATGGGGAGGTCCGCGGGCACGGCGTAGAGCGAGGCGGCTTGGCTCATGACTGGCCCTCCGCGATCCCGAGGTCCCGATAGACCGCCAGGAGGTGGCCGACCTGGTCGGCCAGCAGGGCGAGATACTCCCGGGCCTCACCGTCGAAGCCCATCGGCTCCTCGCCGTAGACGCAGAGCGTCCCGTCCGTGACGCCGTCGGCGGTCACGTCCGCACCGGCGTAGAACCGAATCCCGTGCCCGCTGAGGCCGTCACTGGCTGCGAACCGCGGGTCCTGGGTCAAGTCCTCGATCACGGTCACCGGTTCCTCGTCGACGATGGCGTAGGTACAGATGGACGCCTCCCGCGGCGTCGAGGACCAGTCCGCGCCGTGACAGGCGAGGAAGGTCTGCGTGTCGGCCTCGATGAGGTTCACGCTCGCGCGGCCGACCCCGAAGTGGCGGGCGGCGAGTTCGGTCACCCGGTCGACGGCCTCCTGGAGCCGGTCGGAGTCGAGGTCGAACGACGACAGCGCCGCCAGCCGGTCTCCCTCGTTCTCGGGCAGCGGGTAGGCGGTGTGGCTCCGCAGCTCGAGGGTCGCCGCCACCAGGTCGGCGAGGCGATCCGGCGGCGTGGTCGCCTTGAAGTAGCGACGACCTGGGCCGCATCCTCGGTCGGGATATCGTCGGCCCCGGTGGCGGTGTAGAGGACGCAGACCGTGTCCGGTGCCGCCTCGCGGACCCGGTTGAGTAGCTCGAGCCCGGTGCCGTCGGAAAGGTCGTACTCGGTGATGACGCCGTCGACGGACTGTCCGTCGAGGGCCGACAGCGCTTCGGCGACGGTGTTGGCGCGCTGGACGGTCGACAGTCCGGCCGCCTCCAGCTCATCCGCGACGGCGGCGGCGCTCTCGTCGTCGGGATCGACATGGAGGACGGCGGCCATACGCCGCCGGCTTGGCGAGCCAGTGGTCTAATAGCTTCGGCCGGACGTGACTCAGTCGCCCGGGTACGCGTCGGCGAGCTCGTCGAGCGCGGGGTGGTGCTCGGTCGTGTGCGGCGCCGTCAGCGGCGAGACGCTGATCCGGCCGTTCATGACGGCGTGGCGGTCGGTGCCCTCGGGCTCCTCGAGGTCGCCGGCGCGCATGTGCTCCCAGATGCGGTCGGTGAGGGTGATCGTCCCGTCGGCCTCGTGGGTGGCGGTCATGTCGTAGGTGTGGGAGGGCCGGGTGACGGTCATCGGGGCCGGCTCGTCACCGGCCAGCGGGGCGTTGACGTTGAGGTACTCGGCCTCGTCGAAGACCCCCTCGGCCATCGCCCGCTCGGCGAGGTAGGCGGTCGCCCTTGCGGCCTCCGCGTAGTCGTCGATCCCGGGGTGGGTGTTGGCGAAGTCCGCCTCGCCCGGGATGCACAGCGAGATCGCGATCGAGGGCAGCCCGAAGAACGCGCCCTCGACGGCGGCGCTGACGGTGCCCGACCGGCCGAGCACGTACGCGCCGAGGTTCGCCCCGCGGTTGCAGCCGGCGACGACGAGGTCGGGGTAGGGCCCGATCGCCTCGAGCCCGGCGACGACACAGTCCGCCGGCGTGCCCTCGATGGCGTAGCCGATCTCGTGCTCCTCGACGTCGACCTCGAAGGAGAGCGCGCGCCCGACCGCGCTCTGGTCGGCCGCCGGCGCGACGACGAGCACGTCGCCCACCGACGAGAGGGCCTCGTAGAGGGCCCGGAGGCCCGGGCTGTCGATGCCGTCGTCGTTGGTGAGGAGGATGTCCATGCGCTCGCGATTGGGGCCGCGGGCAAAAGCGCTCCTACCGGCCGGC
>JAXHME010000008.1:0-61219 GCA_034521615.1 Halobacteriales archaeon | reverse complement strand
CTGACGGCCGGGCCGACGACATCGACCATGACGTCCTCGGCGAGCGGGCCCTGGATCTGCATCGGCGCGACGTCGATCTCGTCGATCTCGACGTCGAAGTCCATGCCGACGTTGACGCCCTGGATCCACTGCATGAGCGTCGAGTCGGAGATCGAGAACCAGAACTCGTCCTCGGCGGGTCGGAGCAGGATGGGATCGTTCAGGATGCCGCCGTTCTCGTTACAGAGGATGACGTAGCGGCCCCGCATGGGCTCGATCTCGGTCGCGTCGCGGGTGATGAGGTAGTCCGTAAGCGCCTCGGCGTCCGGGCCCTTGACCCGGATCTGGCGCTCGACCGCGACGTCCCACAGCGTGACGCTCTCGGTGAGCGGTTCGTACTCCACCATCGGCCCGCCCTCCTCGCGGGTGACGAACCCGCGCGGGTGGTAGATCCGGTTGTAGACCGAGCACCGCCAGGCGCCGTTCTCGACGAACGACTTGTGGAAGAACGGGGACTTCCGCACGCGCGTCGAGACGAGCATCTCGATGCCGGGGTCGCCCGACTGGCGGAGGTTCCGCGGGATGATACGATCCGACTGATCGACCTCGGGGTGGTTGGGGTGTGCTTGGTTCTCCATTTGTGAGGCTTCCTTACCTGACATCTAGCTTATCGACCATTCCCTATCGCATAATGCTTTTGTGTTGAGTGGTGGCGTGTGACGTGGTCGCGCCTGTACGGAGGCCAGACCGGGGCGGCTCGACGGCGGCGATCGATACCGTCGCCTGCGGGCGGGGCTCACGCCGTCGTCTGGGTGGTGAACGGATACATCGCGGCCGTGCGCCTGACGACGGTCGACAGCCGCACGATGTAGGCGGCGAGGAGCACCAGCGGCGCGAAGGCCGCCGTGACGACGACCGGGAGGGTCACCGCCAGCGTCGACGGGGCGATGGCGGGGCCCGCCGCGGCCGTGAACAGCAGCGTCATCAGCACCGTCAGCACCAGGACCGGCAGCCCGATGTAGAGCAGCACCCGCGAGAGCGCCGCGAGCTCGCGCTGGATGAAGATCGTCTTGAAGTACCGTCGCGCGACGTCGACCTGCTCGACGTGCCGCTCGAGCCGCTCGAGCTTCCGCTCGACCGAGGCCGGCAAGGCCTCGCCGTGTTCGGCCCGGATGCGGTAGATGTCGTAGAAGAACCGCGAGTAGTTGGTGTCGAGCGTCGCGAACAGCGCGTACCGGACGCCGGCGTCGCCGCTCGAGAGCAGCCGGATGAGGTAGCGGGCGTGCCCCTCGAGGTCCGCCATCAGCGGCTCGACGTCCCGGCGGACCGCCGCGTCCGACACGTCCCATTCCTGTTCGCGCAGCGCGTCCGCGTCCCGGACGATGCTCCGGAAGAGCAGGAGCATGAACCCGCCGGGCGTCACGGGCAGCACGCGCTCGCCGGTCATCTCGCCGACCTCCTCGCGGTAGCCCACGAGGTCACGGAGCCGCTGGCGGATCTGCCCCGGCGTTTCCAGGTGGCGCGACAGGATGAACTGGCTGATCGAGACGACGATGGTGATCAGGGTGACGTTGCCGCCGATCAGCGCGAACAGGAGGAAGAGGATGGGCGTGCGTTCGACCAGCGGCGCCAGGCCCGTCAGCACCGCCGCCCAGAGCAGCGCCGCGATGACCGCCAGGACGCCCGCCGTGACCCAGAGCCGGCTCCCGGTGAGCAGCAGCCAGTCGACGACCCGGCGACGGCGGCCCGCCAGCTCGCGGGCCATCACGTCCCAGGGGTCCTTTCCGATCTCGACCATGCGCTGGCGAGCCCCACACGGCCGACCGGCAAAACCCTTGAGTATCGATCGCGCCCGTCGGGGAACAGACCCAAGCCGGGGGGCGCCCTCGAGGCGACCGTGACATCGGCGAGGCAGCTCTCGGGCGAGCCCGTGGCGGCGGCCCTCCGCGAGGCCGTCGCCGAGCGGGCCCGCCGGTTGTCGGACCAGGGAACAACACCGACGCTCGGGACGGTCCTCGCGAGCGACGACCCTGCCGACGTGCGGTTCCTCGAGCTGAAGCACGAGGCCGCCGCCGAGCTCGGTCTTCGGACCCGGGACGTCCGGGTCGACCCCGCATCGCCCGACGGGCTCCCGGCGGCCGTCCGGAGGCTGGGCGGGGAGGACGACGTGGACGGGGTGTTCGTCCAGGCGCCGCTCCCACCCGGCGCCGACGAGCACGCCGTCCGGGGCGCGGTGCCGCCGTCGAAGGACGTCGACGCCTTCCACCCCGAGACCCTGGGTCGGTTGGTGGCGGGCGACCCGCGATACGTCCCCGCGACGCCGGCGGCCGTGCTTCGCCTGCTCGCCCACTACGACGTGCCAACGGCGGGCCGGGACGTGACCGTCGTCGGGCGGTCGACGGTCATCGGCCGGCCGCTCGCGAACCTGCTGCTCCGGCGGGCCGAACCCGGGAACGCCACCGTCACGGTCTGCCACTCGCGGACGCGCGACCTGGGCGCGAAGACCCGCGCGGCGGACGTGGTCGTGACGGCGGCGGGCCGGCCCGGCCTCGTCGACGGGTCGATGCTCTCGCCGGGGGCGACGGTCGTCGACGTCAGCGCCACGCGAACGACCGACGGCGGCGAGGTGTCGTACGTCGGCGACGTCGAGGCGTCGAGCGCGGCCGAGGTGGTCGAGGCGATCACGCCGGTGCCCGGCGGCGTCGGCCCGGTCACGGTCGCGGCGCTGCTCTCGAACGTCGTGCTGGCCGCCGAGCGCCGGGCCGACGGCGTCGAGCCGGCCGAGGGTGGGTGGTTGCCGTGAGGGAGGGCCTGGCCGCCCGGCTGCTGTTCCTGCTCCTGCTCGCGGCCGTCGCGGCGGTCGTGATCCTGAGCGCCCGACCGGGCTGAGGCGGACGTAGGTTTATGGCCGTGTCGGCGGACTAGCCGGCCGATGAGGCACGCCAGCAGGGGGTCCGCGTGGGGCTGATCTCGCGGCTCCGCGAGCGGCTGTTCGGCCCGACGCTCCGCTGGGAGTGCGTCGACTGCGGGACGGTCCACTCCTCGAACCCGAAGCGCTGCAAGTCCTGTAGCAGCACCATCCTCCGACAGAAGCGCGACGACTGACCGGCCCCAGCCGCTACGCTGATAGGGCTCGGGTGACTGGTACGGCGTAGTGTCCGAGACGCGCCGCGGAGGAGGCCGGCGGGCGGCCCGAGGCCCGCCCGGGAGGCACCGATGAGCGAGGACTACATCACGGTCAAGGGGGCCGCCGAGCACAACCTGAAGGACCTCGACGTCCGGATCCCCCGGGAGGCGTTCACGGTCGTCACCGGGCTGTCGGGCTCGGGGAAGTCGTCGCTCGCCTTCCAGACCGTCTACGCCGAGGGCCAGCGCCGCTACATCGAGAGCCTCTCGGCCTACGCCCGGAACTTCCTGGGCCAGATGGACAAGCCCCAGGTCGAGTCCGTCGAGGGGCTCTCGCCCGCGATCAGCATCGACCAGAAGAACGCCGCGAACAACCCCCGGTCGACCGTCGGCACCGTGACCGAGCTCCACGACTACCTCCGGCTGCTCTACGCCCGGGTCGGGACGCCCCACTGCCCGGAGTGCGGCCGCGAGGTCGGCGAGCAGTCGGCCCAGCAGATGGTCCGCCGGATCCTCGGGTGGCCCGAGGGGACGAAGGCGAAGATCGCCGCCCCGGTCGTCCGCGACCAGAAGGGCGCGTTCGTCGACCGGTTCGAGGAGCTGCTCGCCGAGGGCTACGCCCGGGTCGAGGTCGACGGCGAGGAGTACGACCTCGCCGACGAGGCGCCGGAGCTCGACGAGAACTACGACCACACCGTCGACGTGATCGTCGACCGCGTCGTGGTCAGCGAGGAGGCGCGCTCGCGGATCACCGACTCCGTCGAGACCGCCCTCGAGGAGGCCGGCGGCGTCCTGAAGGTCATCGTCCCGGACCCGCCCGAGGACGTCCACCTGGGCACGGTCTCCCGGCGGACGGGCGACCTCGCGGGGACCGACGACGACGGCCGGCTCGCCATCGAGTTCTCCGAGGAGCTCGCCTGCACCCACTGCGGCATCGACCTGCCGGAGATCGAGACGCGGTCGTTCTCCTTCAACAGCCCCCACGGCGCCTGCCCGGAGTGCGAGGGCATCGGGAACGCCAAGGAGGTCGACGAGGAGCTCGTGGTGGTCGACCCGTCGAAGCCGATCAAGCACGTCTTCGAGCCCTGGAGCTACAACCGCTCGTACTACCGCACGCAGCTCGACAACGTCGCCCGCCACTTCGGCGTCTCCGTCGACACGCCGTTCGAGGAGCTCGACGACGCGACCCGGGAGGCGTTCATCTGGGGCACCGACGAGGAGGTCGAGTTCGAGAAGCAGACCCGGAAGGGCGTCCGCCGGAAGACCCAGCGCTTCGAGGGGGTCGTCCCGAACCTCGAGCGCCGACACATCGAGACTGACTCGGACCGGGTCCGCGAGCACATCGAGGACTTCATGGCCGTGACGACGTGCCCGGCGTGCGACGGCACCCGGCTCCGGCCGGTCTCCCGGGCGGTCGAGGTCGCCGGCGCCTCGATCACGGAGGTCATCCAGCTCTCCATCGGCGACGCGCTCGCCCACTTCGAGGGCCTCGAGGACGAACTCTCCGATCGCGATCGGACCATCGCCGAGGAGATTCTGAAAGAGATCCGCGCGCGGCTGGGGTTCATGTGCGAGGTCGGCCTCGAGTACCTCACGCTCGACCGCGAGGCCTCGACGCTGTCGGGCGGCGAGAGCCAGCGCATCCGGCTGGCCACCCAGATCGGCTCGGGCCTCGTGGGCGTGCTCTACGTGCTCGACGAGCCCTCGATCGGGCTGCACCAGCGCGACAACGACCGGCTGCTCAACACGCTCTGTGAGCTCCGCGACCTCGGGAACACGCTCGTCGTGGTCGAGCACGACGAGGAGACGATGCGCCGGGCCGACCACGTCATCGACCTCGGCCCCGGCCCCGGCCGCCACGGCGGCGAGGTCGTCGTCTCCGGCACCGTCGAGGACGTGATGGCCGTCGGAGGCGTCGATCACCGGCGACTACCTGGCCGGCCGCCGGCAGATCCCCGTGCCCGAGACCCGCCGGGAGCCCGACGGGGCGATCACCGTCCGCGGCGCCCGCCAGCACAACCTCAAGGACCTCGACGTCGAGCTTCCGCTCGGCGTCTTCACCGCCGTCACCGGCGTCTCCGGCTCGGGCAAGTCGACGCTGATCCACGACATCCTCTACAAGGGGCTGGCCCGCCGGATGAACGACAACACCTCCGTCGACCCCGGCGAGCACGACGCCATCGAGGGCATCGACGAGATCGAGTCCGTCCGGCTCATCGACCAGAGCCCCATCGGGCGCACCCCGCGGTCGAACCCCGCGACCTACACCGGCGTCTTCGACTACATCCGCGAGCTGTTCGCCGAGACGAAGCTGTCGCGCCAGCGCGGCTACGAGAAGGGCCGGTTCTCGTTCAACGTCAAGGGCGGCCGGTGTGCGGCCTGCGGCGGCCAGGGCGACGTCAAGATCGAGATGAACTTCCTCTCGGACGTCTACGTGCCCTGCGAGGAGTGCGGCGGCGACCGGTACAACGACGAGACGCTCGACGTCACGTACAAGGGCGCGACCATCGCCGACGTGCTCGGCATGTCGGTCGAGGAGGCCCTCGAGTTCTTCGAGCACGACGACCGCATCGCCGACCGGCTCCAGCTGCTGACCGACGTCGGCCTCGACTACATGCGCCTGGGCCAGCCCTCGACGACGCTCTCGGGCGGCGAGGCCCAGCGCGTCAAGCTCGCCGAGGAGCTCGGCAAGAAGGACTCCGGGGACACGCTCTACCTGCTCGACGAGCCCACGACGGGCCTGCACTCGGAGGACGAGCGCAAGCTCATCCAGGTGCTCCACCGGCTCGCCGAGCGCGGCAACTCGGTCGTCGTCATCGAGCACGAGCTCGACCTGGTGAAGAACGCCGACCGCGTCATCGACCTCGGCCCCGAGGGCGGCGAGGCGGGCGGCGAGATCGTCGCCGAGGGCACGCCCGAGGCGGTGGCCCGGACCGAGGGCTCCTACACCGGCGAGTACCTCCGCGATAAGCTCCCGGCCGTCGACCTCGAGGGCCCCCGGGCCGAGCGCGAGGCGCCGGCGCCGACCGCCGGCGACGACTAGCTCCGGTCCGAACCTGCCGCTTCGTCAATGAGGCGCTCCGCCCGCCGGAGGAGGCTTGCCGACAGCCGAGCGCCCACCTTGTCCATCGCGACCAGCGCCTCCTTCGCTTCGTCGGCCTCGAGGTCGCCCCGCTCGACGGCGGCGATCAACACGCCGATCGCCCCCGACACCGGGATGCCGAGCGCCTTGCAGGTCTTCCGGAGCGGCTTGTCGTCGGTCACGATTACCGGGTCCTCCGCCTCCAACCCGTGGGCTAACAGGGCAACGTCACCCGGGGGCGACCCTTCTGGCGTCTCCTCGCCGAGCTGCGCCGCGGCGGTCGACACGGCTTCCCGTGGTGGATCACTGCTCGTCCGGATCCACACCGGTTTCCGGTCGACGGCATTCGCCAGCGTGCTCGCGGCCGGCTCATCGATGATTTCCGCTTGGACCGTCGCCGGAATCTCGACTCGTCCCTCCAGGTCGTGGAGGAGGTCCCCACGGCCGATCGCCGCCAGGGTGATGAACGCGCTCGCGTCCACGAAGACGCGCCTCATCGAAGCGCGTCGACGTCGGACTCGAGGTCGACCTCGTCGTAGTTCAGCAGGACGTCCCGCTCGTTCGCCTCGGCCATCAGCTCCGCGATGGTGATGCCGGCCAGCGTTGCCGCGCCCCGCATGCCGACCTCCTCCTCGCGATAACGCTCGAGCGCGAGCCTAATCAGCTCCTCTCGGGCCCCGCGTCGGATGGCGTCGCGGATGGCCTCGCTCCGGCTCACGCCCCGCTCGGCGGCGAGCCGATCGACGAGATCGAGCTCCTCGTCGCTCATCCGGGCGGTGACGTTCTCCATGCGTTAGGCGATGCAATGCGTCGTATTAACATTGACGACGGGGGCACGTCGACCGGTGGCTCGTGCTCCGGTTTGAACCCTCGGCGCCCGCGACTTTCACTTCCGGCCCACCCGTGGCTCGGCCTTTACCTCCCGTCGGCGCTCGTCCCGTCCGCCATGGCTGCCCGCCCGTCCCCCGACGCCGTCCCCGCCCTCGAGCCGGGGGTGACCCTGCTCCGGGGCGGCCCCGACGCGCTGCACCGCCTCGCCGTCGCCGAGCTCGCCCGGGGCCGCCGGTCGGCGCTCTGGGTCGACCCCGGCCGCGCCGTCTCGACGTACGCCCTCTACGACCTCGCGCCCTCCAGGCGGACGCTATCCGGCCTCCGGATCGCCCGGGCGTTCACCGCCTACCAGCACCACGCGCTCGTCCGCGAGCTGGTCCGCCGGGCGACCCCGCGCACCCAGCTGGTGGTCCTGCCGGGCGTCGGCGACCTCTACCGCGACGACGACGTGCCCGACTACGAGCGCGAGGCGCTGTTCGAGGCCGCGGTGTCGGTCGCCGCCGGGCTGGCCGACTCGCTCTCGGTGCCCGTGCTGGTCGCCGACGACGGCGGCGACGCGCTCACCGCCATCGCGGCCGACCACGCCGACGCGGAGGTCGAGGTCGAGCCCACCGCGATGGGGCTCGCGTTCCGCGGCGCCGGCTTCGAGACGCTCGGCTACTGGGGCCGGGGCTACTGGCAGACGACGATCCCGTACTGGGTCGACCTGTTCGGCGCCCGCGACCCCGAGGAGCCGCTGGTGGCGTCGCCGACGGCCGGGCCCGCCCGGCCGGCCGTGCCGGCCCTGGGGGAGTAGCGATGGGCCGGAGCAAGCCCACCTTCCGGAACTACCTCGACGGCCTCGAGGACGACTGGGCGCCCTACCGGCGGACGCTGCGCCGGCGCGACCAGGCCCACTTCGACCGGCTGTTCGAGCACGCCCGCGGCCACGCCGACGCGGCGAGCCAGCTCGACCCCGCCGACCCGCGGCTGGCGGTCCTGTTCTCGATGCTGCTCGCCCAGCAGCGCGAGCTCGCCGCCCTCCGCGAGCGCCTCGAGGACGCGTAGCCGTGTTCGACCCCTCGATCCCGGACGGGCAGGTCCTGCCGCGGCCGGGCGACCCCCGGCCCGACGCCGCCGCCCGGGCGTACAAGATCGACTTCGCCCCCGACGGCACGGTCACCCGCTGGCACCTCGCGCCGGAGGGCGCCGTCCCGACCGAGGACGCGGACTACCACCCGACGATCTACGTCGCCGGCCCCGACGGCCCGCTGGCGGCGCTGCGCGACCGGCTCGACGCCGACCCCAAGGTGCTCGGGACGGCGACCGTCGAGCGCCGCCGCGACCTCCACGCGCCGGCGCCCGAACCCGTCCTCGAGGTCCGGGTCGAGCGGATCGGCGACGTCGACCCGCTGGCCCGGGAGGTCCGGGGCGTCCACGAGCCGGCGCTGGCCGCGCCGGGCGACCTCCGCTGTTTCGACGTCGACCTCTCGCCGCAGTTCCGCTACTGCCTGGACGAGGACGTCGACCCGTTCCCGCCCCGCGCGCTGACGACGCTCGAGCTGGCGATGGGCGAGAAGGCGCTCGCCGACGGCGAGGTGGCCGCGCTGACGGTCGACGACGAGCGCGTCGGCGCGACCGCGGTCGAGACGCTCCGGGCGCTCGCCGGCCGGCTGGCCCGCGAGGACCCCGACGTGCTCGTGGTGAGCCACGGCGCGCTCGTGCCGTTGCTGGCCGACACGGCCGCCGAGGCCGGGGTCTCGATGCCCGACGGCGGGCCGTTCCGGCTCGGCCGCCGGCCGGGCTACCGGACGCTCGCCGGCGCGAACACGTTCGAGAGCTACGGCCAGGTCGGCTTCTCCCCCGCGCGCTACGACGTCCCCGGCCGGGCGCTGATCGACGGCTCGAACAGCTTCCTCTGGCACAAGACCGCGCTCGACGGCATCCGCTACTTCGTCCACCGGGCCGGCCGGCCGGTCCAGGAGGTCGCCTGGGGCTCGATCGGCACGATCCTCACCGCGATGCAGACCCGGGCGGCCCGGGAGCGCGGCGTGCTCGTGCCCTGGAACAAGTGGGAGCCCGAGTCGTTCAAATCGGTCGACACCCTCCACGGCGCCGACCGCGGCGGCGTGACGTTCTCGCCCGAGGTCGGGCTCCACGAGGACGTCGAGGAGGTCGACTTCGCGTCGCTCTACCCGAACATCATGATCGAGCGCAACGTCAGCCCGGAGACGGTCGACTGCGCCTGCCACCCCGAGCGCGCGGACGTCCCCGAGCTCGGCTACGGCATCTGTCCCGAGGACGGCTTCGTCCCCGCGGTGCTCGAGCCGATGGTCGACGACCGCCAGGCGATCAAGGCCGTCCTCGCCGGCGCGACCGGCGCGCGCCGCGAGGCGCTGGCGAACACCGCCGAGGCCATCAAGTGGATCCTCGTCTCCTGCTTCGGCTACCAGGGCTACCGGAACGCGAAGTTCGGCCGCATCGAGGCCCACGAGGCCATCAACGCCTACGCCCGGGAGATCCTGCTGGACGCGAAGGCGACCGCCGAGGCCGGCGGCTGGGCGCTCGTCCACGGCATCGTCGACAGCGTCTGGCTGACCCGCCGCGAGCCCGACGCGACGCCCGTCGAGGCGCTCTGTGAGCGCATCACCGACGACGTCGGCATCGACCTCGAGCACGAGCACACGTTCGACTGGGTCTGCTTCGTGCCCCGGCGCGGCGAGCGGGCGGGCGCGCTGACCCGCTACTTCGGCAAGCTGGCCGGCCGGTCGGGCGACGACCCCGAGGACTACAAGCTCCGGGGCATCGAGTGCCGCCAGCACTCGACGCCGACGTTCGTCGTCGAGGCCCAGCTCGACCTGATCCGGGCGCTCGACCGCGCCCGCGAGCCCGCGCCGGTCGTCGACCGGCTCGCGGGCCACCGCCGTCGGTTGGCGGCCGGCGACGTCCCGGCGTCGGAGCTGCTGATCGCCAAGCGCGCCACCAAGCCCGCGGGCGCGTACACCCGCGACACCCACGTCGCGGGGGCGCTCCGGCGGGCCGCCCGGCGCGGGCTGGCGTACAGCCCCGGCCAGACGGTGCGCTACGTCGTGACCGACGACGACGCCCGGAGGCCCGAACACGGCGTCCGGCTGCACTTCGAGGAGCCGTCGACGTACGACCCGGCGTTCTACGACCGCGAGCTCGTCCGGGCGGCCGAGAGCGTCGTCTCGCCGCTGGGCTGGACCCGCGAGGACGTCCGGGCCCACCTGCGGGACGCCGTCGACGCCGACCTCGCGGCGTACGGGTAGGCGCGGGCTTTTGCCGGGCGCCCGCGAACGGCGGGGCATGCCGACCGTCTACGCCGCGATGCGGGACACGCTGGTCGTCGCCGAGGGCGGGGGCGACGATCGGGCGGCCGAGCATCGCCGGGAGGACGGCCGCATCGAGTGCGTCGCGGCGACCCCGGAGGTGGCGCTGTACGGCACCTTCGACGCCGGGCTCCGGCGCTCGACGGACGGCGGCGAGAGCTTCGAGCGGGTCGGCGAGGACGTGCTGCCGGCCTCCGTGATGTCGCTAGCGGTCAGCCCGCACGACCCCGCGGAGTGGTGGCTCGGGACCGAGCCGAGCCGGGTCTTCCGTTCGACCGACGCGGGCCTGAGCTGGACCGAGAAACCGGGGCTGACGGCCCTGCCGTCGGCCGACGAGTGGTACTTCCCGCCCCGGCCGGACACCCATCACGTCCGGTGGATCGAGGTGAGCCCGGCCGACCCCGAGCGGCTCTACGTCGGCATCGAGGCCGGCGCGTTCGTGCTCTCGACCGACGGCGGCGCGAGCTGGCGCGAGCGCCCGGAGGGCGCCCGGCTCGACAACCACACGCTGGCGACCCACCCCGACGACCCCGAACGGGTGTACGCGGCCGCGGGCGACGGCTACGCCGAGTCCACCGACGGCGGCGAGACCTGGACCCACCCGCAGGACGGGCTCGACCACCGCTACGTCTGGTCGGTGGCCCCGCTGCCGGGCGACCCCGACACGGTCGTCGTCTCGGCGGCCAGCGGCGCCGGGGCGGCGCACTCGCTGCCCGCGGAGTCGTACGTCTACCGCCGGAGCGGCCCCGCGCGGGACTGGGAACGACTCGACGGCCGTGGCCTGCCGACCGGCGAGGGGGTCATCCGCGCGGTGCTCGCCCGCGGCGCGGGCGACGCGGAGCTCTACGCGGCGAACAACCGCGGCCTCTTCCGGACGACCGACGGCGGCGACTCGTGGTCGCGCCTCCCGGTCGACTGGCCCGAGCGCTTCGAGTCGATGACCTGTCGCGGCCTCGCGATCGTGTAGCGGGTGCTAGCATTCGATTCGTGGGTTCAGCGTCCCTGACGCTGACCAATCGAACCGTTATCTGACAGAAACGGCGTGCTGCATTCAGACCATGAATGCCTCAAATCGGTGTCTACAGGTGATGCTATCGTTGGCTGCTTCGTAATATATTATTGATAGGATGGCTATGCTGCATACAGCGCGCGAGTCGGTCACTACGAGTATCCATATGCTGAAGATGGTTCCCCAAACCCAAACACCGTGCTGAGGTTAGATCTGGCCCGATTTGGGTGCTTGCCGTTGGGTAGACCACAGGTACATCCCTCTGTAGAACCATGATAAATTATGGGCGAGGCACCGTCGGACTTGATTCGGGTCATCCATGTCGATGACGAGCCGGACTTCGCGGAGATGGCCGCCGAGTTCATTCACCGACAGGATGATCGATTCGAGGTCGAAACGGCCACCGGCGCCAGCGAGGCACTCGACTGGCTCCGAGAGAACACCGTCCACTGCATCGTCTCGGACTTCGACATGCCCGGCCAGAACGGTATCGAGTTCTTAGAAGCCGTCCGGACCGACAACCCGGATCTCCCCTTTATCCTGTATACTGGGAAGGGAAGCGAGAAAGTGGCGAGCGAAGCGATTTCGGCCGGCGTAACCGATTACCTCCAAAAAGAAACCGGAGCAGCCAGTACGAGGTACTGGCCAACCGGATTAGAAACGTCGTCAGTCGGTATCACGACCGGGCGAGAACTGGACCGGAGTCGGGGTCTGCTTGAGCACACCGAAAGGCTGGCCGACGTCGGAGGCTGGGAGGCTGATATCGAGACCGGGGAGCAACGCTGGACCCCGGGGACGTATAGGATCCACGGCCTGGACCCCGACTCGGATTTCGACCCGACGATAGAGTCAGGTGTGGCGTTCTATCACCCCGATGATCAGGACGAAATCGAGCGCGTTGTCGGGCGCTGTGTCGAGTTGGGCGAGGGCTATGACGTCGAACTCAGGCTATACACGGCCGACGACCGGCTCCGTTGGGTGCGAGCTACCGGCGAGCCGATTCGAAAGGACGGGGAGATCGTCACTGCCGTCGGTGCAATCCAGGATATCAACGAGAGAAAGGCGATGGAAGAGGAGTTACAAAATCGAAATCAGCAGTTACAGGCCGTTCTTGATAACGTCGAGGCAGCCATCTGGATACGGGATCTCGACAGTCGGTTCGAGATGGTAAATCAGAATTTTCGGGACCTCTTCGGGGTGGCTGACGGAACAGCAATTGTCGGCAAGCGCCCCTCCGATCTCTTCAACGAGGAGGTCGCCGCCCAATTTCGGGAGAACGATCAGCGAGTCTTAGCGACCGATGAGGCAGCCGAAATTCAAGAAGAGGTCACAACAGATCGGGGTGTCAGAATGTATTTAACGCGTATCACCCCGCTATTTGATGACAACGACGAACTGGATGCGATGTGTGGGTGGCGTCCGACATTACGGACGCAACAAGTGCAGGAGTCGGGACTCCAGCGATAACATTTGCGCTCGGCGAGTTTGTTTCTATACAGCCACAACCAGCGAAATCCACTGAACGTGACTGAGCTTCGGCCACGCTAATTTGGATCACATTCTGATGAACTCAACCTCTGTATGCAGCAAGATTCCAGTATTATATCAAACGAATGACCGTGGGGACTGCCCACGACTGATCAAAAGACCTCGTGGGAGACTAGCGCCATGAGTCTCGCTCGCCGTGATAGAAATACGTATGAGCTGACATCTAATCGGAGAGCTACTGAACTCTTCAATTGACAGCCGACAACCTCACCCGGTCGTCTTCATCCCGGCGGCGATGCCCTTGACGGTCAGCCGCAGGGTCTGCTCCTCGAGCTCGGTCCGATCGTCCTTGCCGAGCAGCTGGACCTGCAGCAGGTTCAGCGGGTCGACGTAGGGGTTCCGCCGGCGGAGGCTCTCGGCGAGCCAGTCCTTCCGGATGAGCCCGTCGTGGCCGGTGACCGCCCCGAGCAGCTCGACCGCCCGGTCGTGGCGCGCCTCGAGGTGGGGGAGGAACCGCTCGCGCAGTTCGGGTTCGGCCAGCTCGGCGTACTCCGCGGCGATCTCCATGTCGGTGCGCGCGAGCGCCGTGCCGGCGTTGTCGAGCGTGACCCGGAAGAACGGCCACTCGGCGTACAGCTCCCGGAGCGCCTCCATGCCGACCGCCTCGCGCGCCACCTCGAGCCCCTCGGCCGAGCCCGTACCACCCGGGAAGGATACACCGCGACTGGGTCCACGAGAACACCCAGGGGATCGCCCGGAGGTCCTCGACGTTGCGCTCGCCGGTCCGCGAGGCGGGCCGCGAGCCGAGGTTCAGCGCCTCGATCACGGTGATGGGCGTCGCCTGCTCGAAGTAGTCGACGAAGCCCTCGCTCGTCAGGAGGTCGCGGTAGGCCGACCGGGCGGCGTCGGCGCCCGCCTCCATCGCCTCGGTCCAGGCCTCGGGGACGTCGGCGCCGTCGCCTTCGACGGCGGCCAGCCGGGACCGCAGCTGGGCGTTCACCATCTGCTCGAGCTCGCGCTCGGCGATGCGTGGGTTCGCGAACTGCTCGGCGATTGATTCGCCCTGGACGGTGAACTTCACCGGGCCGGCGACCGAGGAGGTCGGCAGCGCGAGCAGGGCCCGGTTCATCGGCCCGCCGCCCCGCGAGATCGAGCCGCCGCGGCCGTGGAACAGCCGGAGGGTGACGCCGTAGTCGTCGGCGATCGCGGCCAGCCGGCGCTGGTTGCGGTGCAGCGACCAGTTCGCCCCGAGGAAGCCGTTCTCCTTGTTGGAATCGGAGTAGCCGAGCATCACCTCCTGGACGCCGTCGCGGGCCGCGAGCGCCGCCGCGTAGGCGTCGTTCTCGAACAGCGTCCCCATGATCCGCCGGGCGCCCGAGAGCGCCGACTCGGTCTCGAGCAGCGGCACGACGTCGAGCCCGCACTCGCCGGGGAGGTCGACGACGCCGGCCTGGTCGGCGAGGAACAGCACCTCGAGGACGTGGCTCGGCTCCTCGGTCATGCTGATGCAGTAGGCGTCGATGGCGGCCTCGCCGTACTCGGCCTGCCAGCCGGCCAGCGAGTCGAACAGCTCGCAGACCTTCGCCGCCGGGTCGTCGAGGCCGTCCCGGTCGCCGAGGTCGACCGTCGGCGCGTCGTCGAGCACGGCGTCGGTCAGCAGCCCGCAGCGGCCGGCCTCGTCGAGCGCCCGGTAGTCGACGCCGTTGCGGTCGAACAGCGCCGCGACGGCGGCCGTGTGGTTGGCCTGGTGGTCCCGGAGGTCGAGCGGCGCGAGGGTGAAGCCGAACGTCTCGGCCTGCCGGCGGACGGGCTCGACCATCTCGTCGGCGATGACCGCCGAGCCGTTGGCCCGCAGGCTCTCCTCGAGCACGGCGAGGTCCTCGACGAGCCCCGCGGGGGCCTCGTAGCCGCCGGGGCGGTCGTCGCCCACCCGGGCGAGCCGCTCGCGCATCAGCGCCAGCTTCTGGCGGTAGGGCTCGTCCGGGTTGTTCCGGGCGGCGGCGTCGGCAGGCGTCGGCAGGCGGTCGTGGTCGGCCGCGAGCGACCGCTCGAACGCCGCGCCGGGTTCGATCCGGTCGCCGTCGTGGCTCAGCGCCTCGGTGAGCGCCGCCAGCCGGCCGTCGAGCCGCTCGAGGGCCACCCCCCGCTGCCGGGAGAGCGTCGCGCCGGTGACGCCCGGGGTGACGTGGGGGTTGCCGTCGCGGTCCGAGCCGGCCCACGACCGGAAGCCGAACAGCGAGGGCACGTCGGCGTCGATGCCCGCCGCCTCGAAGGCGTCCTCGACGTCGGCGTAGAAGTCGCCGACGACGTCGAACAGCGTGTTCTCGAGGTACCAGCGGACGTTCCGGGCCTCGTCGGTCGGCTCGGGCGGGCGCTCTCTGACCTGCGGCGTCGCCCAGAGGCTCGTGACCTCCGCGCGGAGGTCGGCCTCGAGGCGCTCGCGCTCGGGGTCGGTGAGCCGGCGCTCGTCGAGGCCGCGAAGCAGCGCCTCGATCGACCGCAGCTTCGCCTTCACCGTCTTCCGGCGGGCCTCGGTCGGGTGGGCGGTGAAGGTGGGGACGACGTCGACGTCGTCGAGCACCCGCTCGACCGTCGCCGGGTCGGCGTCGGCCAGCGCCGCGGCGCGCCTCCTCGAGGCCGTGCTCGAGCGTGCCGTCCTGGCGGCCCTGGCGGATGGCGCGGACCCGCTGGCGCTCCTCGGCGAGGTTGATGAGCTCGAAGTAGGCCGTGAACGCCCGGGCCACGACGGCCTCGCGCTCGGCCGAGCAGGCCGCGAGGGTCTCGTGGAGGGGCGCGCGTGAGTCCAGCGTCCCGTCGCGGTAGTCGATCGCGTCGGTGCGGAGCGTCTCGACGGTCTCGAACGCCGCGACGGAGGTCTGGGCGGAGAACACCTCGCCCAGGAGGGCCCCCAGCTCGCGGACGTCCTGACCGACCGAGCGGGCGTGGAGTCGCATGGCCGTCCCCTCGGGCGCCCGCCCTAAAAGCCAGCGGGCGGGCCAACCGGGCAACCTTTGGCCGCCGCCGGGCAAGCGGGACGCGATGTTCGACTTCGTCGTGGCGGGCGCGGGCCCGGCCGGCTCGCGGTTCGCCCGCCGGGCCGCCGAGGCCGGCCGCGACGTCGTCGTCTTCGAGCAGGGGTCGATCGGCGAGCCGCTCGCCTGCTCGGGCCACGTGAGCCTCGACCTCTGGGAGTACGCCCCCGAGGGCGCCAGGGACACGCTCCTGCAGAACGAGATCCGCGGGGCGCGCTTTCATCTCGACGGCCCGGGCTCGCCGGCCTACCCGTTCTACAAGGCCGACCCGGTCTCGAACGCCATCGATCGGGTCGGCCTCGACCGGCTGCTGGCCGGGGCCGCCACGGACGCGGGCGCGGACGTCCGCGACGAGCACACGGTCACGGGGCTGGAGGAGCACGGCGACCGCGTGGTGGTCTCGGTGCGCGGCCCCGACGGCGCCGAACGGGTCGAGGGCCGGATGGTCGTCGGCGCGGACGGCCCGCGGTCGCGGGTCCGGTCCGCGCTGGGGGTCGACGAGCCCGACGAGCTGCTCCACGGCGTGCTGGGCTTCGACCCCGAGCCCGACGACGCGGACTTCGTGGACGTCCACCTGAACGTGCCGCGCTTCTTCGCCTGGCGCATCCCGCGTGGCGACGCCGGGGTCGAGTACGGCCTCGCGGCGCCGCCGGGCGCCGACGTGCCCGAGCGGTTCGACGAGCTGGTCGCGGGCTACGGCGCGACCATCGACCGGCGCTGCTCGGGCGCCATCCCCATCGGCCCCCCGGCGCGGGTGACGGGCCACCGCGGGCTGCTGGTCGGCGACGCCGCGGCCCAGACGAAGCCGTTCACCGGCGGCGGCATCCTCTACGGGATGCGCGCGGCCGACGTCGCCGCCGAGACGGTCGACCCGGAGCGGCCCGCGTCGCTCGACGAGTACGAGACGGGCTGGCGCCGCGAGCTCGGCTGGGACGTCCGGCTGGGCGCGTTGATCCGTTGGGGCTACTCCCTGCCGCAACCGGTCCAGCGGCTCGGCCTGTGGGCGTTCTCGGGGGAGATCGGCGTCCACATGGACCGGCCGACCTCGTTCTTCTCGACCGACCAGCTCCGGGCCCTGTTCTCGCGATCGCCGCCCTGACGACGCTCCTCGGCGGGCCTCGGCTGAGACCGTTCAGAGCGCCGGCGTGATGGGCGGGGCTCGCCGGGGATCGGCAGCCCGCTCGTAGCCCGCCGCGAGCTCGATCAGTCGCGCCTCGTCGAAGGGTTTCCCCAGGAGCTCGACACCCACGGGGACGCCCTCGTCGGTGAAGCCGGCGGGGACCGACATCGCCGGACAACCGGCCCGCGGGGCGAGCACCGGGTTGAGCCGGAGGCTGGCGTACGGCCCGTGCCGCAGCTCGTCCTCGGTCGGCGGCCCGACCTGGACGGTGGGGAAGGCGAGGGCGTCGAGGTCGTGGGTCGCGAAACACCGGAGGACGGCTCGACCGAGCGCCCCTTGCGCCCCCACCGCCCGCCAGTACCCCGGGTGGTCGGTCGGGTCGCGGGGCCCGTCCTCGGCCATCCGCTCGAACAGCCGGTGGAGCTCGTGGTAGTGGCCCGCCTCGTAGAGGTCCCGGACCGAGCCGACGGGCGCCGTCGGCCGCGCCGAGAGGAAGTCGTCGATCGCCGCCCGCCCGGCGGCGACGTAGAGCGAGGTCGCCTCGAGCCTCGCGTCGAGGTCCGGGAGTTCGACCGGGTCGACGAGCGTCGCGCCAGCCGCTTCCATCGACGAGAGCGCGGAGTCGACGGCCTCCGTGACCGGCGCTGCGTCCAGGTCGGCGTCGGTCCCGAACGCCCCTCTGAGCACCCCGAGGCGGGCCCCCTCGAGGCCCGCCCGGTCGACGTGGGCCGTGTAGGATCCCGCCACGCGCTGCATGGCGGCGGCGCCGGTCCAGTCGTCCGCCGGATCGTACCCCGCCATGACGTCGAGGAGGACCGCGAGATCCCCTACCGTCCGGGCCATCGGGCCGGGGCTGTCCTGGCTCGGCACGAGCGGCGAGAAGCCGTCGCGGCTGACCACGCCGGTCGTGACCCGAAGGCCGAAGAGGTTACACCAGCCCGCGGGGGTCCGGACCGATCCGCCGGTGTCCTCCCCCACGCCGATCGTCCCCAGGTTGGCGGCGACCCCCGCGCCCGTGCCCGAGCTCGAGCCGCCGGGGTCCCGGTCGAGCGCGTAGGGGTTTCGGGTCCGGCCGAGGACCGTCGAGTAGCCGTAGTCCGACGTCGCCCAGTCGGGGAGGCTCGTCTTCGCGAGGATCACGGCCCCCGCGGCCCGGAGCTTCGACACCACCGTCGCGTCCGTCTCGGGGACGTAGTCGGCGAAGGCGGCCGACCCGAACGTCGTCGGTGAGGCCGGCGGTCTCGGCCTGGTCCTTCACGAGGACGGGGACGCCGTGCAGCGGCCCGACGGGCCCTCCGTCGGCGTACGCGCGGTCCAACGCCGCGGCGCGGTCGACCGCATCGGGATTGACGGTCACGACGCCGTTCAGCTGCGGCCCGTCGCGGTCGTAGGCCTCGATCCGTTCGAGGTAGCGCTCGACCAGTTTGCGGCTCGTCACCAGCCCGTCGGCCATCGCCTCGTGAATCTGGGCGACCGTGGTCTCGAGGAGCTCGAAGGGGGGATCCATGGAGGTGGGGTTCGGAGTCGTCTGGGCGCCCTGATGGCGCCGAGGGGTTAATACGTATCCCGTGGCGCCACCGACGCAGCCGACCCACTCCCCGGCGGTGTCCAGCTCTCACCCGCCGCTCCCATCGACGTCACGCCTCCATGAGCTCGACCTGGTTGCCGGCCGGGTCACGTAGATACGCCGAGCGGCCCCAGTCGTACTCCGCCGGCTCGCGCTCGAGCTCGAGCCCCGGGTCGGCGAGCTGGTCGGCGGCCGCGTCCACGTCGTCGACCGCGAACGAGACGTGGTCGACCGGAGGCAGGTCGTCGGGGCCGGGTTCGTACGTCTCGTGGACGAGCAGCGTGGGGCCGCCGAGGTCGAACACCGCGCCGCCGGGCCATTCCGAGACGGGCTCGGCGTCCAGAACGGTGCGGTAGAACGCGACGGCCGCCTCGACGTCGTCGACGAATCGGGTGAGCTCGGCGAGCTGCATGGCGGTCAATGGTCGGCGACCCGACATAAACCCCGTCGACGGGCGGTCAGTCCAGCGTGTCGCCCTCGGTCAGGGCGTCGGTCTCCCAGCGGTCGTCGGGGATCTCCGGCCGCGTCGGCAGGAGTGCGCTCCGTCGCATGGGTGTCCCCGGGGACGGCCGGCCATCGATCCCGCGGCTCAGCTAGGCCGACGGTCGGGATACTGCGGGAGGCGGCCCGAGCGCTCCGAGCCGTCGACGAGCGGCAGCTCGGCGCGGGTCGCCTCAAGCGCCCCGCCGTCGGCGTCGACGGCCAGCGCGACCCCAGGGTCGAGCCCGAACTCGACGTAGGCCATCGCGACCGCCGACCCGAGCGTCGGGCTCTCCGCCCCGCGGGTGACCTCGCCGACCTCGTCGCCGTCGGCGAGCACGGCCGCGCCCGCCGCGGGAGGGCCCTCGAGCGTGAGCCCGATCAACCGGCGGCTGGGCCGGCCGACGTTCTCGACCTTCGAGACGACCTCCTGGCCGACGAAGCAGCCCTTCTCGAAGTCGACGGCGGCCCGGGCGCCCGCCACGTTCGGGATCCGCCCCTCGAGCTCGGTGCCGAACAGCGGCGTGCCGGCCTCGAGCGTCAGCGCCTCCCAGACCGTCCGCCCGAACGGCGGCGTCGACGGCCCGGCGGTCACCAGCGCGTCGAGCACGTCGACGGCGTCGGCGGCCGCACAGACCACGTCGTAGCCCGTCTCGCCCGCCGGGGCGTCGGTCCGGAGCACGCTCACGCCCGCGTCGCCGATCTCGCCCCGGGCGAACGACAGCCGCTCGTCCGGGGGCGGGGCCCCGGCGAGCACGGTCGCCACCTTCGGGGTCGCCTGGGGCCCGTGGACGCCGAACACCGCGAACCGGTCGGTCGCGACCTCGAAGGCGACGTCCTGGATGAACGCCTCCCAGCCGTCGACGGTGGGCGCCCCGCGGCCGGCGGGGAGGAACAGCAGGAGCCGCTCGCCGGCGTTCACCACGTAGAGGTCGGTCTCGATGCGGCCGTTGGGGTCACAGAGCAGCGCGTAGCGGCCGTGGCCCGCCTCGCGGGGGACGCGGTTCGAGACCACGTTGTCGACGTAGTCGACGCGGTCGTCGCCGGTGACGACCACGACGTCGACGGGTCGCTCGGTCACGCCGACGCCGTTCCGGACCGCGCGGTGGGTGCGCTCGGGGCGGCCGTAGTCGGCCGGGACCCGCCGCCCCCCGACCTCGGTGAAGGTCGCGCCGTACTCGGCGTGGAAGGACTCGAGGTCGGTCATCGGGGGCTCAGAAACCAAGCTTCTCGCGGAGCTGTTCGAACAGGCCCTTCGGGGCGGGCTCGGCCCCCGGCTCGGGCATGACGCGGTCGTCGGGCACGATCGTCGTCGTGCCGCCGTCGGTCTCGACCGCGATGAGGCCGTCGCGCTTCAGCGCGGGCAGGGCCTCCTCGATCGCGTCGATGTCGGCGTCGACGGCCGCCCGGAGCTCGAGCACGGTCATCCCCTCCTCCCCCCGCTCGACGAGGGCGTCCAGCACGGCGACCTGGGCGTCGGGCCGGCTCCGGTGAGCCCGCCTCGCTTTCATGGCTCCGGGTTGTGCCGCGCCGGTCTTACGTGTATCCCTCCCGGGCCGAGGACGGCGTCTGACGCCCGTCAGCCCCGGGGCGAGGCAACTCTTTTGCCGGCGGCCGGGTAACGGGTGGCCAATGGGTCTCAGGTGTCTCATCGGCCACGACTACGGGCAGCCACAGACGTCCCGCGACCGGCGCGAGCGGGGCAACGAGGTGGTGACCACCGTCACCGAGTACCGCGAGTGCACCCGGTGTGGCCACACCCGGGTCATCAGCGAGAACAAGGAGGTCACCGCGGGCGGGGCCGAGCCCGCCGCCGACGCGTCCGCCGAGTGGGCGAGCGAGGAGCCGGGCGACCCCGACCAGTCGACGGTCGAGGCGTTCTCCGCCCCCGACGCCGGGAGCGCCGAGCACGAGGAGCCGATGACCGCCGCGGACGACGACGGCGTCATCCTCGAGGACGAGCCCGAACCGGCGGCGCCGCGGGGCCACGGCGAGTGGCCCGAGGCCGACCTCGGCGAGGCGCCGGAGGGGGCCGACGAGGAGCCAGAGCCGTGGCCGGACGAGGAGTCGGCGCCCGACCCGACGACGACCGAGCCCGCCGAGCCCGAGCCGCCGGACGCCGGCGAGGACCCCCTCGACGTCGGCCCGGAGCCGAGCGCCGATGCCGCGGCCGACGACGACCCCGAGCAGACCGAGATCATGACCGACGGGCCCGACGACGGGCCGGCCGAGCCGGCGGAGCCGGCCGCGTCGAGCGAGCCCGACGAGTCGCCACCGCCCCGGCCGGACAACCGCAACACGGAGTTCGTCTGCCCGGACTGCGGCGAGAGCTGGCCCACGCGGAACGCCTCGCTCCGGCCGGGCGACATCTGCCCGGAGTGCCGCATCGGCTACCTCGACGAGCGCGTCGTTCAGTAGGCGGCCCCATCGGCTTCCGTCGGCTCACAGCGCCCCGAGCCGGCCGGCCGCCGGCACGCTGACGAAAGTGGTAAACCGAGTTCGCCCGATGCCCCGGGCATGAAGGAGTACAAGATGCGACGCGGGGAGACGCTGGAGGAACGCGTGCCGGATCTCGAGGGCACGATCGAGGACTACTTCGGCCCCGTCACGGGCATGACGGACCTGGACGGCCACGAGGTCTTCCTCGTCGAGGAGCCGAAGAACCCGGTGTTCGCCCGGGTGCGCGCCGGCGCCGGCACCTACTCCGGGAAGAAGGACACGCTGGTCGTGGACTTCGAGGAGCGGCCGGCCGAGGAGATCCTCGCCGAGGGGCTGGAGGACGGCGCGGCCGACGCGGTGAGCGCGAAGAACGAGTTCCTGCTGGAGGCGACGGGCCGGGACGCGAAGTCCCGGCGGGAGTCGATGAAGCGGGCGGTCGAGGACGACGCCGACGTCCCCGAGGCGTAATCGGGCCTACCGGCCGAGCTTCTCGCGGCTGATCGAGACGCCCGACGGCGTGACGATGAGCTGGTCGTCGCCCTTCTGGACGATGTCGCCGCCGACCTCGCGGGCGACCTGGCGGAGCTCGTCGGTGATGCGGTCGACCGTGGCGTCCTTGGTCCGGAGGCGGGTGATGTCCGCGATGACCATGTGGCCGTCGTAGACGGTGTCCTTGATGTCGATGACGTCCTCCTGGCCCCCGATCTCGGCCACGTACACCTGCATCGAGGCCTCCTCGGCGCCGCTGACGCCCTCGAGGTCCAGCTCGACGTAGTCCTCGGTGGTCCGGTGCTCGGCGCCGAGGATCTTGTCCATGAAGCCCATATGGGAGTCACGGGCGGCCCGTGCGGGCATAGTTCTTACGTCAGACGGGTGCGGGCGGCGGCTCCCCGGATGGCCGCCGCCGTGGGGCGCGGCTTTTTGACGGGCCGCCGCGTGGCCCCGCCCATGACCTTCAGCCTCTGCGTCCGCGAGCCCTACGAGGACGACGAGGGCGACGAGCAGACCCGCTACGGCGTGGCGGTGACGACCCGGCTGCCGGCCGTCGGGACGCTCTGCCCGTTCGCCAACGAGCACGGCGCGGTGGCGACCCAGAGCCTGGTGAACGTCGAGCTCGGCCGGAAGGGGATCGAGTACCTGGCCGACGGAATCGGCGTCGCGGACGCCCTCCAGGGGCTGCTCAACGCGGACGACGGCGCGGCCGAGCGCCAGCTCCACGGCGTCGACGCCGGGGACACGTTCGTCTTCTCGGGCGAGGAGTGCCGGGACTGGTTCGGCCACCACGCGGGCGACCGCTACACCGTCGCGGGGAACCTCCTGACGGGCGAGTCGGTGATCGAGTCGGTCGCCCAGACCTACGAGGCGGACCGCGAGCTCGACAGCCCGCTGGCCGAGCGGCTGATCGACGCGCTGGCGGCCGGCCAGGCCGAGGGCGGCGACAAGCGCGAGGAGCTCGCCGTCCAGTCGGCCGCGCTGCTCGTCACCTCGACGGAGGACCGCGAGTTCGAGCCCTACTACGACGACCTCCGGGTCGACGCCACGGAGACGCCGATCGCCGACCTCCGGGAGACCTTCGCGCTGGCGAAGCAGGGCTGGGAGGACGCGCTGGAGCGCTACGAGGACGAGCTGGACGAGGAGTGAGCTACGGCTCGAAGCCGAACAGGTCGTCGCCGACGTGGTGCAGCGAGTCGATGACCTTGCCCGAGTCGCCGAGCAGCTCGTCCGCATCGACCCGGGAGCGGCCCACGCCGAGTACCTTGCCGTGGGTCTCCTCGGCGATGAGCACGACGTCGCCCTCGCGGACGTCATCGGTCGCGTCGACGATGCCGGGGCGCATCACGTCCGCGCCGTCGGAGACGAACGAGACCGCGCCGGCGTCGACGGTCACCAGGTGGCCCGACGGCTCGGTGGCGTTGGCGCCCTTCACGGTGAGCGAGGGCTCGTCCTCGGCGAAGTAGGCGACCAGCGGTTGGCCGTCGACCAGCACGAGCTCGGTGTCGGCGCCCGAGAGCTCGACCAGCTCGTAGGCGTCGGCGTCGAGCTCGACGCCGAACCGCTCGGCGAGGGCGGCCTCGAGCGCGGCCACGGCGTCCGACCGCAGGTGGTGGCGCGAGGTGATCTCCATGGGGCCGACGACGGCTGGCGGCCGCATAAAGCGACCGTTCCCGTCATGTCGTACGGTGCTCGACCGCGCCCAGCTGGAGGTAGAAGTCGAGCAGGTCCTCGACGAGGTGGCGCTCGACGATCCGCCCGTTCTCGACGCGCTCCATCGCCATGCCGTGGATCTCGATCTCCTCGCCGGTCGGCTCGATGCCCTGGAACAGCCCCTCGTGGGTGCCGGTGATGCGAAAGCGGGTGGCGACCCAGTCGCCCTCGGCGACCATCGCGTCGACGGTGTGCTCGAGGTCGGGGAACGCGTCGAGCCACGTGTCGAGGATCTCCTGGAGCTCCTCGACGCCGTCGATGTCGTGAGTCGGGTGCGTGACGTCCTCGGCGTAGACGGTCTCGAAGCCGGCGGCGTCGCCCTCGTCCCAGGCCGCGAAGGCGTCGCGGACGACCGCCTTGTGCTCCTCCGTGCTCATGGCTCGACGGCTCGGGCCCGACCCCAATAGCGTCCGGGCTCGCGGGCCGCCGACAGCGTCATCGCGCCGGCCCGCGAACGGCGCCCATGGACGACGGGCTCACCGAGCGGGCCGAGGCGCTGCTGGACAGCGAGCCGCTCATCGGCCACCTCGCGACCTGCCGCGACGGCCGACCCCACGCCGCCCCGCTGTGGTACGCGGTGCACGAGGGCCACCTCGAGCTCTCGACGACTGGGCGGAAGCTGGCCAACCTGCGGACGAACCCGAAGGTGGCGCTCTCGGTCGAGAAGTCCACCGATGGCGAGCCGGTCTGGGGCGTCTCCGTGCAAGGTACCGCGCGGGTCGTCGAGGACGCGTCACGGGGCGACGCGATCATCCGGCGGGTGAACCGGCGCTACGGCGAGGCCGAGGACGCCTGGGGCGAGAACACCGCCGTCGTGATCGAGGTCGACGCCTCCTCGGCCTGGGCGTACTGATTCGCGGGGGCGCTACGCCTCGCCGTCGGTCTCGTGGTAGATCACGTGGCCGCAGGCCTTGCAGTGGGAGGCGTCGGGGTCGTGGCGGGCGAGCCCGCAGTCCGGGCAGGTGACGTCGACCTGCTCGCGGGTCGCCCACTCCCGGACGATCTTCGAGGCCTGCCGCGGGATGACGAGGAGGGCCGCGAGGATCGAGCCGACGGTCACCCAGCGGCCCGCCTCGGTCACCGGGAGGATGTCGCCGAAGCCGACCGTCGAGAGCGTCACCACCGTGTAGTAGAACGCGTCGCCGAAGGTGTTCACCGCCGGGTTGGCGGCCTGCTCGGCGCTGTAGAACAGCCCGGCCGAGACGGTCAACAGCACGAGGATCGTGAGCAGGAGCTTCATCGCCCGGAGCGTGTTGTCCGAGACCGTCCCGAAGAAGAACTCCCGGTCGCGGGTGAACCGGTAGAAGCGGAGGACGCGGACCACCCGGAGAACCCGCAGGAAGCCGATGTTCAGCGCGCCGACCGGGACCGGTGCCACGAGGACGGCCAGCGTCGGGAGGATGGCGAGCAGGTCGATCAGCGTGTAGCCGTTCAGGAACTCGGCGGGCCGGTCCTCGGCACCGTAGAGCCGGAGGGCGTACTCGACGAGGAAGACCAGCGCGATGGCGATCTCGAGCGTCCAGAGCCGGTCCCGGAAGCCGTCGGCAGCGGGGTAGGTCTCGAAGACGAAGATCCCGACGAAGACGAGGTTCAGGCCCAGCAGGGCGATGTCGATGACCTTCCCGAGCGGCGTCCGGTGGTCGAGGAGGTAGAACCGCACGACCTCGCGGGTCGTCCGGTCGGCGCCCGCCGTGGCCTGGCCCGCCATGGCGCGGCCTACGCCACGGGCCTCCTAATGGATGCCGCCCCAACGGCTAAGCCCTCGGACTCCCAGGCCCCAACCATGCGGCGGTCCCGCGACCCCTCGCGCCGGCGCGTGGTCTGTCCCGCCTGCGGCCGGCGGGTCGTCCGCGAGGACGCCCGGGAGTACGACAAGTTCGGCGACCGGTGGGACCGCGCGGAGAAGGCCTTCGAGTACCTCTGCAAGCCCTGCCACGCCGAGCTGACCCACCAGGGCCGCGACGGCCTCGAAGCGGTCCTGATCGAGGCCGGCGCCGGCGAGGTCGACCGCGACCGGTTCCTCAGCCGCTACGCCGACGCGGTCGCGGGCGCGTCGGGCGAGGCCGAGGGACCCGACGACACACACTAAGTAGCCGGCGGGCCGTAGCGGTCGCCATGACTGCCGAGGGCGACGACCAGGCCGCCGCCGGGACCGCCGAGGCCCAGGGCCCCGTCGAGATCACCGAGGAGACCGAGGCGCAGCTCCGGCGCCGGCGGGCCGACCTGCTCGAGAAGTTCGACCTCCACGGCGAGCTCCCGCCGTCGGTGTACGAGGAGGCCGAGCAGTGGACCGAGGACGTCGCCGGCGCCATCGAGGCCGAGCTCGAGGGCCGGCGGGATCTCCGGGAGCTGCGGACCTGGACGACCGACCCCGTCGACGCCCAGGACTTCGACGACGCGCTCTCGATCGAGGTCAACGACGACACGTACACGCTCTGGGTCCACATCGCGGACGTCAGCCACTACGTCACGCCGGGGACCGAGACCTGGGCCGCGGCGATGGAGCGGGGGAACTCGATCTACCTCCCTGGCCACACGATCCACATGCTGCCCCGGCCGCTGGCCGAGACGGTCTGCTCGCTCGTGCCCGGCGAGGACCGGCTCGCCCACACCGTCGAGATGACCCTCGAGAAGGAGAACCTCGGCTACGAGAACATCGAGATCTACAAGTCGGTCATCCGCTCGGACGAGCGGCTCACCTACAGCCAGGCCGAGCGCCGGCTCGACGAGCCCGACGCCGACCTCCACGAGGAGTGTGCGCTCGCGTTCGAGCTCGCCGACCGGATGCACGAGCAGCGCAAGGCGGACGGCTCGCTCGTGCTCAACCCGCGGCGGGACCGCGCGCACACCATCATCGAGGAGTGCATGCTGAAGGCGAACAAGGCGGTGACCCACGAGCTGATGTGGGGCCGTGGGGTCGAGGCGATGTACCGCGTCCACCCCCAGCCGACGCCCGACGAGTGGGACAAGGCGCTCCGGGAGATCCAGGAGCTCGACGGGGTGTCGATCCCCGGGAGCGGCTGGGACGACCCGCGCAAGGCCGTCAACGCCACGCTCGAGGAGGCCCCCGAGCGCCAGCTGCCGAAGATCCAGCGCGCGGTGATGCGGGTGATGCCCCGGGCGAGCTACATGGCCGACCCCTTCGGCGGCCACCACGCGCTGAACTTCGAGATCTACGGCCACTTCACCTCGCCCATCCGGCGGATGAGCGACCTCATCAACCACTGGATCGTCCACGAGAACGACGTGCCCGAGGAGCTCGACGCGCTCTGCAAGCGGGCCTCCGAGCGCGGGAAGGCGGCCGACAGCTGCGAGCGCGAGTACCGCGGGGCGATGCGGGAGCTCGGGATCGACCCCCACGCCGTGAACGCCCGGGGGCTCGAGGTCGTCGAGGACGAGGAGGCGGACGACGAGGCCGAAGCCCCGCAGGCCGAGGACTAGGTCGGGGCCGCTCGGCTCCGCCGACTGCGTCGAGCAGCCGGTCGAGGAGGTCGCCCGCGTCCGGGAACGGGATGGGCTTGGCTGGGGCTCGACGGCCGAGGGAACCGGTCAGCCGAGGAGGAAGAACACGACAGCAAGGACGGCGAGCGCGAGCACGACGCCGGCGATGAGGCGGTCGGAGAGGCCGTAGGCGGCGACCTCCTCGAGCTCGCGGACGGCGGGCCGAACGACCCGGCGTCGGGTGAATCGCGACAGCCGCTGGAGGTCGCGTCGGGCGCGCCGCTCGGTGCCGACGGCCACCCCCGCGAGCCAGTTGACGAGCCCGACGAGGCCGCTCGTCAACCGGTCGAACACGTAGACGATGAGGTGGCCGAGCTCGAACACGGGGTCGAACGCGTCGTCCTCGGTCGGCTCGGGCGGGGCGTAGCTCCGCCGCGTCGATTTGCTCGCGACGGTGACGATATCCGTCTCCTCGCCCCCCTCGGGCGCCGGGCTGGCCTCGAGCGGCTCGCCGGTCCGTTCGGCCTCGTCGCCGTCGGCCCCGGTCGCCGCCTCGGCGGCCTCCTCGAGGTCCGCCGGCTCGGCCGGTTCGGGGTCGCCGGGCACCTGCCGCGCGCCGAGCTCCTCGAGGTCGATGTCGTTCAGGTCGGCGCCCTCGCCGGAGAGCTCGTTGATCAGCCCGGTGCGGACCGGCGAGAACGAGCCCGTGTCGATATCGTCGAGGTCGGGCGTGGCGCCGGCGTCGAACGTGCGCTTGCGCCGGAAGCGGATGCGGTTGATCCGGTCGTCCCAGTCGGTCATCAACAGCGCCTCGCCGGTGTCGAGGTCGTCGATGTCGGCGGCGAGCTCGCCGCCCAGCATCTGGCCGGCGACCCGCTTGTCGTTGTCCCAGGTCAGCCGGTGCCAGACGACCCAGTCGCACTGGGTGATGAAGTCCTTGTCCACGGCGGCGGGGCGCTGGGACATGCCGCAGACGCCGATGCCGCGCTTGCGGCCGCGCTTGGCGACGGTGATGAGCGTGTCGCTGAGCCCCTCGACCTTGCCGTTCTGGGGGAGGAACTCGTGGATCTCCTCGACGAAGACGAGGAACGGTTTTCTGACCTGTTTGCCCAGCTCGAACAGCCGCTCGATGACCCGGCGGACCAGCTCGATGCGGACGTCCTCCTCGACGTAGCCCGAGACGTCGAGGATGACCGGGACGTTCTGGACGAGCGCGAGCTCGGCGAGCTTCTCGGCGTGCTCGACGCCGACGACCGCGTCACAGTCCGCGTCGGCGCCGACGTGGAGCAGCTCGTACCGGCCCTTCAGGCCGTAGTACTCGCCGTCGGTGTCGACGATGAGCATCGGGAGGCCGTGCTCGAGCAGCTCCTCGGCGACGACGCTCGCGGTGTTCGAGTTATGGACGAACACGCCGTCGGCGATGAAGTTGTCGTTCAGCTGGACGTCGAGGTCATAGACGGTGTGGGTACCGTCCAGCTCCTCGACCTCAACCACCCGCTGCCATTGGATGTCCGACCGGCCGAACTTCCTCGCCCGGCCCTCGATTCGGAGGTCGTCCACGAACCGGTTGAAGGTCGCTCGCCCCGCCTTCTGCCTTCGCGTGGCGAGGTGAGCCGACGCCCCGCGAGCCCGTTGCTCACTCTGCCGAGTGGTCCACCCCCGCTCCCGGGCGGCGTCGTTCAGTACCGGTCCGAACCCGGGGATCAGGTCCTTCGAGTTGTACTGATCACCGGCCCGGATGGATTCGACGGCCTGGTCGAGGGCCTCGGCCTTCTCGGCCACGCTCAGGTCGACGGCGTCGCGGAGCCGTTCGAGACAGAACGCGTCGGCACTGAGGCGTTGATATTTTCGTTCCTCGTCGTCGTAAACGGCGAACGTATCGCGGACCGTCGAGGCGATGCCGAAGTGTCTGAGCAGCTCCTTGATGCCCGCCGTGAGCTCGGGTGACTTCGACATCGTGGTGACGGTGTCGGCGACCGATCCGTCGCCGTCGATGTACCCGGAGAGCAGGCCAGCCTTGAACCGTTTCGGGGCGTCGAAGACCCAGTTCGGCAGGGCCTTCCCGCCCGAGCCGCGGCCGAATTCCCCTTCGACGAACCGGCCGAACGGTTGGAACGCCCGGTTACAGGTACGGTCGTAAACACGGAATCCCTGCTCACCCAGGAACCCTCTGACGCCCTCGTCGATGTTGGAAATTTGCACCGTGTAGTGGCCGCCCAACGATCCCTCGGCCAGGTAGAGACCCACCACCTTGCCGGCCTCGAAGTCGAGGTCGAGGTACCGCTCGTCAGTCTTCTGTCCGCTCCGGATGGTGGCCTCGTTGATGTCGATGTCGTGGGACTCCGTGACGTACTCGGCCAAATCGATCCGCGAGACGGTCTCGGCGCCGGGGAGCTCCCGGGCCAGCGGGAACCACGTGCCCTCTTCGACCTCCTCGCCCGGAATGGGGACGATCTCGAGGTCGTCCACCGTCAGGAAACTGTGGTCAGTCGTGCCTACGAGCTGAGTGCCGTCCTCCAGCGTGATCCTGAGCAGATCCTCCGCCTCGTGCTCGATGGTCGCCTGGACCTCCCGAAACTCCTGCTGGTAGTCGTGCTTGTTGAGCGAGAGCACCTTCTCGCCGCGTTCGACGTCTTCGATCGGCTTTCGGCCGTCCTCGGTGTAGACGATGGTCCCTTCGAGGACGCTCTTCCCGCTGCCGGACTTGCCAGTGATGAAGCCGCGGCCCGTCATGATCTCGGAGGTCGGCATCGAGAAGCCCGTGTCCGAGACCCGGATCGACTCGGGTACGTCCGCCATGGCGCGTGCTACATTGAGACAGGCGAGCCGGCCGCATAGGTCTTCTCCCCGATGTCTGACGCCCGGCGGCCGGTTTCAGCACTTCGGCTTAACCGGGCGTTAGCGCCCCGCCGGGCCGGGCCGCCCCCGTCACCGAACGCTTTTGTCCGCCCGGCGGGCAGGATGGCGTGATGGCCGCCGACCGGATCGACGCCGACATGCTGCCCCGGGCGGCGGCCCTGGTCGGCGTCTCGACGGCGATCGTGACCGCGGCGTTCGTCGGCGTGGTCGCGCTCGCCACCGGCCAGGCGACCAAGCTCACCGGGCGGCTCCCGTTCTACGTGCTGGTGATGGCCGTCGTGTTCACGGCCTTCGTCTTCCTCATCGACTCTCGCGCCTCCGACGGGGGGACGGTGATCATCTCCTCGATCGGGGTGGCGGTGCTCGGGTTCCTCCTCGTGCTGCTCGCCGGCGAGGGCCTGCTGTTCCTCGTCACCAAGCCCGACCAGCTGCTGGCGTCCCAGCTCATCGTCTACCTCGTCTCGGCCGGCCTGGTCTGCACCGGCCTGGCCTACTGGGGCCTCCGACACTGGCGCGAGTTCGTCACCTGAGCCCGGGGCGCAACCCCATCCCCTTCGCTTCTGGTGCAGACAACTCCGTCGGGAGGCTAATCGACGGATGGCGCGCCGGTGTCGTGATCGGATGCTCCACAGGAAACGACGGTCACTGACCCCAACGAACCGACAGTACGCCGCCGTCTTGTGGTTCGTGTGTCGATTCGCGGTGTCCGGGCCCCGCTGTCCGCTCGGCGTCTGACATCCGTGCGACCCGTTTCGGGTGGAAACCGGCGGAATCCGACGACGTCGGGAGCTTGGTTCCGGAGTCGAAGCGGACCTCTCTCCAGCGGTGAAGTCCCGTATCCACACGATTGGGTTGCGAACTGGAGAGCGGTTCAAGACACTAGGGAAGGGGGGGGGGAGAGTGCACTCCGACCAGGTGGTCAACCACATCACTCGCGGCGCCGATGGTTCTGCCGCTCGGTCCGGAGGCCGATAAACCGCGAGTTAGCGGGGCTCCGTTCCGGTCCCGATGGGTGACGACTCACCCCGATCAAGGGCCCGCCCGGCGAGCACATCGGTAGCTCCCGAGCGCGTGGTCCAGCGGTGGTTCGCGGCCGACCGGGGCGGAGACGTCCGGCGGCCTACCCGCCCTTCGATTCGAAGAACCACCGTATGATCATGAGGAGGGCGATGAAGACCACGGAGGCGATGGCGAGTTGAACACCCTGCTGGCGCAGGCCGGCGGCGCCGAATCCGAACTGCAGCAGCGTTCCCAGCACGAAGATCACGTACCAGAGGATCACGAGCCCGTAGGTCCCGAACCGGGCGACGTTCGACTGCTTGATCGAGCGCATCGTGCTCATCGGTACCGGTGTACAGCTCGTCGATTATTAGCTAGTGACGGATTATATGCCTGTAGATTGACCATTCATCTACCGATCGAGAGTGCGGGCCAGGATCCACTTCGCGAGCCGTTCGGCCTCGGCGTCCTCGAGGGCGACCTGCCCGTTCGTGCCGAACCGTTTGCCCCGCCCGGCCTCCTCGCGGGTCTGGACGACGAGCTCGTCTGCCGACGAGGCAGGAGGTACGACGTTATCTGTTCCCGACCCTGAGCCGCTCTGACTTGGAGAGAACCTCCTCTGGTATACAGTCCGCGTGTATGTACCGCGGATAATTTAGGGGATATGGCACCTCGTTCTCTACGGGCTACCTCGGAAGCGTCGCAGAGACCACCGTTCGCAGTACGTCCATCCCCGTCACGGCGGAAAAATAACCAATTCGGTTTCTGCTATCGCGTTGGGAAATACTGAGCTATAACAAACCGGAATCTGAAGAGACCTGTATAATGGATCAGTGGTCGTCACGTACCGGCTTTATCCTCGCTGCCACCGGTGCAGCCGTCGGTATCGGAAACATCTGGCGCTTCCCGTCAGTCGTCGGTCGAAACGGCGGAGGTGCGTATCTGATTCCATTCCTCATCGCCGTGTTCGTCTTTGCGGTGCCGCTCATGATTCTCGAAATCAACAGCGGCCGACGGACACGCGCCGACATCGTCGCCACGTTCCGTGGCGTCCGGCCACGGTTCAGGATCTTCGGCTGGTTCATCGTCGCTATCGTCGTCCTGATCCTCAGCTACTATCTCGTCATCACGGGCTGGATTCTCGCGTTCCTGGGTGCAGCGATCACTGGAAGCGACATTACGCTGGCTAGCTTCACCGCGACGTACGCACCGGTCCTTTCCTTCATCGTCTCACTCGGTATCGTTGCAGGTGTGCTTTCCCTCGGGGTGCGAGAGGGAATCGAACGATTGACGACCGTGCTCATGCCGCTCGTGTTCGTGATTCTCCTCGGGATGGCGGCCTTCTCGGTGACGTTGTCGGGGTTTTCGGAGGGAGTGGCGTTCTTTTTGACGCCCGATCTGTCTGTCCTCGCTGACCCGCTCATCTGGAGCGCCGCGTTCGGACAGGCCTTCTTCTCGCTGTCCGCGGGAATGGGGATTCTCATCACGTACGGGAGCTACGTGGGCGAAGAGATGGACGTTCCCGAAGCCGCGGCTATCATCGCGGTGGCGGACGTCATCGTCGCCGTCTTGGCTGGCATCGTCATCTTCCCCATCGTCTTTACGTTCGACCTCGAACCGTCTCTCGGCACTGAACTGGCGTTCTCCACCCTGCCTGCAGCGTTCTCGCTCCTCCCCGGTGGGCGGATCGTTGCTGGGGCGTTCTTCGGTCTGCTCTTCGCCGCCGCAATCACCTCAGCCGTCTCTATGATGGAAGTGGGCGTTTCGACCGTTCGTGGTGCAACACGGTTCTCACGGCGACAAGCGACGATACTCGTCTCTATTCTGGTGTTCCTCCTCGGGATGCCGTCACTGCTGAGTTACACGCCGTTCCAACTCCAAGCGTGGGGTACGCCGTTCCTCGACCTCTTGGACAACTCTGTCGGGACACTTGGACTGCCAGTAACGGCGCTCATAATCTCGATCACGTTCGGCTATTTTGCGAGACACGAAGAGGTTCGTGTGCCGCGCATCGAGCGATTGACTGCCATGTCCACGAAATACCTCCTTCCTCCGGTTCTCGTCGTAATTATCGCCTCGCAGCTGTTCCTCGGGTTCGATTTCCCTGGCTGGCATACGCTCCCTGGTAGTACGCTGGATCGAGCGCTCGTCTCCGCCGCGATCCTCGTCATGTATCGCTGTCATTGTCTATCTCCTGCTTCGTCTCCGACGTCCGGCGGCTAAGTGACTACTACTTCTCTTCCGGGGAATTCTCTCAAACGATATGAGTCATCGAATGGGTTCTACTCGGCCCGTATTACCTCGTTCTCGTATCAGAAGCTTCACTGACACACATCGTGTAGGCGTACGCATCCCTCTCGAACACTGACTCAACATACGGATATGGCCACTTACTATCGCTTCTCTGATGTTGTCACCAGACAGCAAATCGGAATAATCCTTGGTCCATCACTGTTCGCTACCATTCTGCTGTTTTCGCCGTTCGATATCTCTTCGTCTGCCAACGCAGCGCTTGCTAGTACACTCTGGATTGCAGTCTGGTGGGTAACCGAAGCGATCCCGATTCCAGCGACGAGTCTACTCCCCATCGTTCTCTTTCCTCTAACCGGCGTCGCCGATGTCACGACTGCGACCGCACCCTATGCTGATTCTGTCGTGTTTCTGCTACTGGGCGGATTCCTTCTCGCGCTCGGAATCGAGCGCTGGAGTCTCCACCGACGGATCGCACTCACCATCGTGAGCCTGGTGGGAGTGGAGTCTGAACGGCTCCTGCTCGGCTTCATGGTAGCGACCGCGTTCCTGTCGATGTGGATTTCGAATTCAGCGACGGCGATGTTGATGGTGCCCATTGGGGCTGCAGTTATCATCTCACTTGGATCCATGGGGGAACAGGGCCGATCGACGATCGAGGGGACTGAGGGTGATGAACTCATCACAGGGCTTCGGACTGCTCCGGAGGATCGTCCTGCCGATGGCTTCGGACTCGCCCTGATGCTGGGGATCGCCTACAGCGCCTCGATCGGCGGGCTGGCCACACTGATCGGGAGCCCACCGAATGCTGTTTTCGCCGGCGTGGCAGAGGCTCGCCTCGACGTGCAAATCAGCTTTCTCGACTGGCTCGTGTTCGCCGGCCCGCTAGCTGTCGTGTTCCTCATCGTCACGTGGGTGTTCCTCGTGAAACTCCTGCGCCCTGAAATCCCACTTGATCGCGGGGCTGAAGCGGTTATTCGCCAACAGCACGAGGCACTGGGATCCATCTCTCGGGGTGAGCGACGCGTACTTGGGGTATTCCCGCTCGTGGCCGCGGGATGGATACTGCGGCCGTTCGTCCTTCAACCGCTGTTCCCCGCCATCACGGATACTGTCGTGGCCATCGTCGGCGGCGTGCTCCTGTTCGTCATACCCGCCGACTACGAGAACCGGGAGTTCCTGCTCGACTGGACCGACGCGGCACGTTTGCCGTGGGGGGTCCTCCTTCTGTTAGGGGCTGGATTCTCCCTAGCGAAGGGCTTTCAGGAAAGTGGGCTCGATACCGCCATCGCCCGAGGCTTAGCCGTCATTGAAGGCGTTCCCTTGGTCGTTCTCGTCCTAGTGATTGCCACAGTCGTGGTGTTCCTGACGGAGGTCACCTCGAACACGGCGACAGCAAGCGTCTTCATGCCGATCATGATCGGTCTCGGTTTGACTCTCGACGTGTCACCGCTCATCTTGATGGCGACCACCGCCCTCGCGGCCTCGATGGCGTTTATGCTGCCGGTGGCGACACCCCCGAATGCGGTCGTCTTCGGCAGCGGCTACGTGACGATTCCCCAGATGTCCCGCGTCGGTCTCTGGTTGAACCTGCTCGGTATCGTCGCCGTCATCGGGCGCCCCCACGTACCGGTGGGTTGCCGATCGCCTTCGCAATTGCAGGATAGCGATAGAATGCCAGCCATCGAACTCGTAGTCACCGTTTATTCCTAAGTCCCGGGCTGGGATGATGCTCGATCAGTTGAACCCCTCGAAATCAACAAAATCGAACGGATATATGCCGCCATGCGAAAATCACACTGCTGACCGACCGATTAGCGCGGACCGAATATCCGTCTTGAGGGATATGCGCGTTGGATCCAGCACAGCCATCCGATCAATCCCGGGTTCGGCGCAGCAGCCACGGGCAACATCAGGAACTCCGCAAGGCATCAGACGTACACCCTCCGTTCCTGTAGTACTGAATACTCGATCCAACCAGACCTCTACCATCTCGCAGGGTTCGCTGAGGCCGAAGCGTTTCCGACCATTTCATGCTCTTTTGGGATGCAATACCCAATATTGAGCGGTCTACCCTGGATGGACGACTCCACGACATGAGGGATATTCTGCAAAGAGGGCGACTGAAGTATCACGTTGATACTTGATGAGTAGCTTGTGCGTCGGAATCCGCTCGGCGCACTCTGGACAGGCACCCAGATTGGATAAATTCGCTACCACATTTCGGTTCGCGGTGTTACAGATGAGGTGGGCTGGGCCCTCCTCTCCATTGCCTTCAAACATCCGAGCGGACTCAGCGGAAACGACGGCAGCATTGTGGAACCAGGTTGGCATGCATCACACGTTATCTGGATATCTCAGGCTCACCAATGGCGTCTTCGAGTCCGTTACCCCGCGTGACGTTTGAAAGGTACTCTTCTAGGCGGCGGTCCTCATCCAAATGGTCGAACCGAATCGGATAGCTGGCTTGCTGGACCTCTACAACCGTCGTCTCTCCAGTGATCTCCTCGAATAGGCCGCTCAAATCCGTGGAGTCGTGTTTCGCTTTAGGCATGGGATATGATTCCTTCCAGACGTATCGATCCTGCACTCTCCTCATCCCTGTTCGTAACTTGAATCACTATCTCCCCGTTCGCACCGATGGAGACGACCAGTTGCTGAAACTGGCTTTCATACTCACTGGAGTGATGGCCACCGGAACCAACGCGGATGCGTTCGGCGAGTAGACCGGCGTCTTGGAGGAGATCGAGTTTGCGGTAACTCGTCGATAAGGCAAGCCCCGTGGCCGCGGAAATCTCCTTTGCGGAGAGGGCCTCCTCGTTAGTTGCCTGGAGGATCTGGACGCTGTCGGGGTCGCCAAGTTGTTTGAGCACCGTTTGTGCCTGACCGTGTAGCTCGTCACTATCCGCTGCCGTTGAAGCAGACCTGGATTCTGTCGAGGATTTCCATAGAATATAGCTCACAGGTAATGATGCCAATGTTCTCGGCCACCAAGGAGTGGCTCCTTTATTCACCATGTTATATTTCAACATACGACGTCCACATCGGGGCATCCTTGGCTCAACGGACCGGCGGCCCGCTTGCAAACCCCCTCCTGAACGAGATGGCCCGGGAGTAGTCCGCCTGCGTCAGCAACCCCGTCAGTCCCGGCTCGATCTCGACGAACGCAGAATCGTTGTCGGCCTGCTGGAGGAACGCCAGGGTATCGAACGCGTCGTCCCCCAGCGCGACCGTGGGCACCTCACGGGTCATCACGTCCTCCACGGCGGTCGTCCCGCGCTCGCCCTTCTTGACCTTCTGGACGTCATCCAGGGACACCACGCCTCGGATTGACCCGTCGTCGTCGGTTACTAGATGGACGGTCTGTCTGTCCCGGAGCATCTGGACACCGTACTCCTCGATGGTCGTCTCGCCGTGCACCGTCGCCGGCTCCCGGGTCATGATGTCGGAGACCGTGATGCCGTCGAGCAGCTCGTCTAGCAACACGGTCCGGGACTCGGTCGTGGCGGCGCCGTAGATGAAGAAGGCCAGCAGGAGGAGGATGACCTGGAAGTTCAACACGCCGACGATGGCGAAGAGGAACGCGAAAATAACGCCGACCCGCCCGGCAATCCGCGTGGCCGTGGCGTACGGCCGGTTCCGGGCCAGGAGCGCCCGGAAGATCCGCCCGCCGTCCATGGGGAACGCCGGGAGCAGGTTGAACGCCGCGAGAATGACGTTCACGAGGGCGAGCCATCCGAGAACGAATCCGAGGACCTGGAAGCTGTTTGCGATGGCCAGCATGGCGACGTAGATGACGGCCCCGAGGAGCACGCTGGTGATCGGTCCCGCGATTGCGATCCAGAACTCGCGCTGCCACTCCCGCGGGATGGTCTTCAGGGCGGCCATCCCACCCAGGATCCACAGCGTGATCGACTCGATCTCGATCCCGTACCGTAACGCGACCCACGAGTGGCCGAGCTCGTGGACCGTCACGCTGACGAACAGCCCGACGGCGGCCGCGAGGCCGATGACCCACGGCGTGTTCCCCGCGCGGAGCCGGGCGACGTCGAACTGCACCCCGCCGAGTCCTTCGATCAGGCCCGCGTAGAGCTCGATTTGCTGTCCGCTGCCGATCAACCAGGCCAGGATGGGGAGGAACACCAACAGCGAGGTGTTCACCCGGATGGGTATGCCCCAGATCTCGGCTACCGTGTAGTTCCGCATGCATCCATGCGGGGGCGGGGAACCCTTAGTTCACCTTCTTCGTTCCGTCATGAAGCCATGATGAATAGTGCTGTCAGCGCCCCTGTCGAGCACGCGAGGATTTCGGCGTTGCTGCCAACGATCCACTTCGGAGGAACGCACAAAAATATTCATCCATTCGATTGGTGAAAAACAGTCCATGGTAGAGGCACTGATTATTGTCGGGCTGGTCGCGGCGGTATTCGTCGGATTCAATATTGGTGGCTCTTCGGCGGGGGTGGCGTTCGGCCCGGCTGTCGGAAGCCGGATTGTCAGGAAGGTGACTGCCGGAGCGCTGTTCACGCTATTCGCGTTTCTTGGAGCCTGGACGGTCGCACAAAACGTCATCACCACTTTCCCTTATACCGAACTTCTTGGGTGTCTTTTTTCGAAGGTGTCTGGGCCCTCTTTGACGAGATCCCCTGTTCTACTTGTGAGGCAATCAACGGGCCAATGACGATTTCCCCTGCTGTAGAGTTGGATCACGCGGATCGTAAGCTAGCACCGAGCCCCAACACGTACCATGACGAAATCCGTGAAGGAGATACTCGTCTGTTTAAAAACACCGTGGCGACATCTGTTGCATCGTAGTCGTCACGGATCGCGATGGACTCGCCGGGATTTGAACCCGGGGCCTCGTCCTTGCGAAGGACGCGATCTGCCACTGATCTACGAGCCCGCGACCGCTCGTACCCGCAGGACGACTATCAGGGTTACGTTACGGCCCCGTGAGCGAGGTCGCCGACCACCGCCAAGGCGAGGCGGTGGTGACTCGATCAGGACGGCGCCGCCGCTCGGGCGCGGTCGAAGAGAGCGACAAACCGCGGACCGAGCTAGTCCTCGAGGACGATCTCGATGGAGACGTCGTTCGGGACCTGGATGCGCATCAGCTGGCGCAGCGCCCGCTCGTCCGCGTCGATGTCGATGAGCCGCTTGTGCACGCGCATCTCCCAGTGCTCCCACGTGGCCGTCCCCTCGCCGTCCGGGGACTTCCGGGTGGGAACCTCCAACGTCTTCGTCGGGAGCGGGACCGGGCCCGACAGGCTCACGCCCGTCTTCTCGGCGATCCCCTTGACATCGTCGCAGATGTCGTCGAGGTCGTCGGGGCTCGTGCCCGCCAGCCGCACGCGCGCCTGCTGCATCGATTCAGGCCTCGTTGACGGAGAGGACCTTGCCGGCCGCGATGGTCTGGCCCATGTCGCGGATGGCGAAGGAGCCGAGCTCGGGGATCTCCGAGGACGGCTCGATGGAGAGCGGCTTCTGCGGGCGCACCGTCACGACCGCGGCGTCGCCGCTCTGGATGAAGTCCGGGTTCTCCTCGGCGACCTCGCCCGAGGACGGGTCGATCTTCGAGTCGATCGACTCGATCGTGCAGGCGACCTGCGCCGTGTGGGCGTGGAACACCGGGGTGTAGCCCGCGGTGATGACCGACGGGTGCTGCATGACGACGATCTGGGCCTGGAACGTCTCCGCCACCGTCGGCGGGTCGTCAGCGGGGCCGCAGACGTCGCCGCGGCGGATGTCGTCCTTGCCGACGCCGCGGACGTTGAAGCCGACGTTGTCGCCGGGGCCCGCCTGGTCGACCTCCTCGTGGTGCATCTCGATCGTCTTGACCTCGCCGCCGACGTCCGAGGGCTGGAACGAGACGTTGTCGCCGGGGCTCATCGTCCCGGTCTCGATCCGGCCGACCGGCACCGTGCCGATGCCCGAGATCGTGTAGACGTCCTGGATCGGCAGCCGCAGCGGCGCGTCCGTCGGGGGCTGGGTCTCCTCGAGGTTGTTGAGCGCCTCGAGGATGGTCTCGCCCTCGTACCAGGGCGTGTTGTCCGAGTGCTCGGAGATGTTGTCGCCCTCGAACGCGGAGGTCGGGATGAACGAGGCGTCCTCGGTCTGGAAGCGGACCTGGTTGAGCAGGTTCTTGACCTCCTCGACGACCTCCTTGTAGCGGCCCTCGTCGTAGTCGACGAGGTCCATCTTGTTGACCGCGACCAGCAGCTCGTTGATGCCGAGCGTGCGGGCCAGGAAGACGTGCTCCTGGGTCTGCGGCTGGACGCCGTCGTCCGCCGCGACCACGAGGATGGCGTTGTCGGCCTGGGAGGCCCCCGTGATCATGTTCTTCACGAAGTCGCGGTGGCCCGGACAGTCGACGATGGTGAAGTAGTACGCGTCGGTGTCGAACTCCTGGTGGGCGATGTCGATGGTGACGCCGCGCTCGCGCTCCTCGGCGAGGTTGTCCATGACGTAGGCGAACTCGAAGCCGCCCTTGCCCTTCTCCTCCGCCTCCTCGCGGTACTGCTCGATGACGTGCTCGGGTACGCTCCCCGTCTCGAAGAGGAGTCGGCCCACGAGCGTGCTCTTGCCGTGGTCGACGTGGCCGATGATGGCCAGATTCTGATGCGGTTTGTCGCTCATTGTGTTGTCTCTCCGCGCCTCGCGGCGCTACTGGAACAGTGGTTCGGCACATGCGGCTAAAACGATTTCGATAGTTGGTTCCGGCGAAGGCCGTCGAGTCTGGCGATTTTTCGTGTGACGGGCTGCCACGGACTGCCGGGGGTTCCCGCTCGTCCTCGTCGGGATCGATTCCGACCTTTTCCACCGCCCCGCACGCCGCCTGCCGGACGGGGCTCTCGACCCACGCCCCCCCTACTGTTGATTCCCGGAGGAGCGGTACGATGGCAAGCCGTTAGTTCCCAAGTTATTTGCCGATACCTCTCGGTGACGGCGGCCATGGCCGACGCTGGGACCGAGGCCTCGTCGCTGCCCGGGCCGCTCCGGCGGCTGCTCCGCGGCTCGACCGACACCCGTCCCCGGGCGACCTGGCGCGTGCTGCTCGCCTACCCGGTGCTGTGGGTCCTCACCGGCGGAGCGTGCTCGCCTACTTGCTGCTGGTGGGCTGGATCCGTTGGCGCCGTGGGTCGATCGCCTTCGTCGACGAGTCGGCACTGCCGCCCAACCGCTCGTAGCGACCCGCCGGCCACCGGCCGAGCCCGCTATCGCTCCGGCAGCCGCCCGACGTCCGCCAGCACCGCGGTCGCCGTCTCGGGCCCGCCGGCGCCCGCCCCCGAGAGGTTGAGCCGGCCGCCGTGCTCGGTCTCGATCTGGACGATGTTGAGCGTCCCGCCGACGGCCAGCGTCCCGTGCTGGGGCACGAGCCGGGGGCCGACCCGGACGCCCTCGCGGGTCGCCTCGCCGATCAGCCGGACCGTCTGGCCGTCCTCGGCGGCGAGCTCCAGGGCGCTGCCCGGCAGCCCCCGGATGCCGTCGACGACGGCGTCGTCGAGCGAGAAGCCGCCCTCGGCGAGCAGGTTCGCCACGATGACGCACTTCAGCGCGGCGTCGGTGCCGTCGACGTCGAAGGAGGGGTCGGCCTCGGCGACGCCGAGGTCCTGGGCCTCGGCGAGCACGTGGCTGTAGCCCAGGCCCTCCGCGGCCATCCGCGAGAGGATGAAGTTCGCCGTGCCGTTGAGCACGCCCCGCACGGCGGTGACGTGGCGCGGGCCGTGATCGAGGATGGTCGTGACCGCCGGGATGGCGCCGCCGACGGTCGCCTCGAACCGCACGCTGCCCGCACTGTCCGCTTCGAGCGCCCGGAGCTCGTCGTACCGCTCGGCCACCGGGCCCTTGTTCGCGAGCACGACGTGGCGGTCCCGCTCGAGCGCCCGGGCGACGTGGCCGAAGCCCGGCTCGGCGTCGCCGAGCGTCGTCGGCGTGGCCTCGACCAGGACGTCGTAGTCGGCCTCGAGGGCGTCGTCGGGGTCGGCGTCGCCGACCGACCCCTCGGCCCGCTTGCGCTCGAGGACGGCCGAGGCGTCGAGCCCGGCCTCGTCCACGGCCGCTGAGCCCGAGTCGGCGACTGCGACGACCTCGTGGCCGTCCCCGCCGGCCTGCTCGACGACCGCGCGGCCGACGGCGCCGGCACCCAGCACGGCGAGCCTCATCCCGCCGTCACCTCCACGGGCTCGACCACGGTGATGCCCTTCCGGGCGACCACCGAGCGCACCGCCTCGATGGCGTCGTCGTCGTGGCCCGGGGCGGTCGCGAGCCGCAGCAGCGCGCTGGACTCGCCGTCCATCCCCTCGGGCGCGGTGAGCGCGACGTCGACCACGGTCGCCGACGAGCTCGCCTCGATGCCCGACAGCGTGTCCGAGAGGTCGGTGTCGATGAGGTCGCCGACGAGCAGCACCATCAGCTCCTCGCGGTAGTGATCGGCGCCGGCCTGGATGACGTTCACCCCGGCGTCCCGGAGCGCCTCGACGATGGGGTCGAACCGGTGGGGCGGACACTCCAGGTCGACCTCCACGGGGATGTGCCCCCGCGGGGTGAGGTTCCCCCGCTCGTGGAAGATCGAGAGCAGGTTCCCGCCGTGCTCGGAGATGGGCTGGAGCGCCCGGAGCAGCTCGCCGGGCTCGTCGACGAGCTCGAGCCGGACGGTGTACGCCCGGGTGTCGGCGACGTCCTCGCTCATCGCTGCCTCCGGGGCGGTCTATCGGTGCGGTCAGTCGGGTCGTGGGTCGGGTGCATGGGTGGTTGGGTGGGGTCGGGGCGGTCGCTTGGCGGACGGGACGGGCCGAACAACAGGGTGGGGGTGGATGGGGCTAGCGGGGAGCCCCGATTGTGATCGCGATGGGGCCGGCGCTCGCGGCGGGCGAGCGGATATCGTGGGGCCGTCGCGTCATCGTCCAACCGGGCGCCGGGGACGCTATTGAACGTTTCGACCTTTCGACCGCCGCGGCGCTCACCCGCCGGTCACGACCGTCGCGTCGGGGTACTGCGTCCGGAACGCGAACCAGAGGCCGTGCCGGCCCGGGACCCGCTCGCGGCGCGCCCCGTCCGCCTCGAGCGCCGACCGGGTGATCGTCCACGCGGTCCCGTCGGCGTCCACGAGGCGGTCGCCGTCGTATTCGACCGGCAGCGGCGGCGCCTCGTAGACCGCGACGTCGCCGGTCCCGTCGAGGAGGACGACCACGTCGGTCCCGTCGATCGTGTCCCCGAACGGCCCGCGCTCGCCGACCGCCTCGACCGGATAGATCCGAATCGAGCCGGGCTCGGCGCCGGTCACGCCGTAGACGCTGGCCTTCTCCGCGAGGGCGCCCTCGGCCCGCTCGACGCCCGGCTGGACGATGTCCTCCCGCGTCCAGTAGTGCTCGAAGAAGCCGATGTTGCCGTCGTAGTGGCGGTAGTCGAGGTCGTAGCCGGTGTCGAGGTCCACGACGAGCGTCTCGGGGTGGTCGGCGCGCCAGTCCGCCCAGTCGGCTTGGGTCACCGGGAGGACGTCCAGGGTCGCGTCAGCTTGGAGGTGCTCGCCGGCGAGCGCGTCGCCCCGGTGCTGGCTCCAGAGGCTCTCGGTCTCCTCGTCGTACATCACCTTGTTCCCCCGCCAGAGCATCCCGGTGTTCCCGAACGTCAGCGTTCGGCCGTCGACCGTCCGGTCGTACAGGATCGGGGCGTTACAGAGCGTGCAGTAGCTGAGCGCGAGCGGCCGGCCCCCGAGCTCGAGGTTCGCCATCTCGTGGGGGAAGAGGATCCAGCGGGGCACGGCGTACGCCTGCGCGTCGACCTCGAAGCCGAAGACGAGGTGCCCGTCGTCGAGGTAGGCCGCGGCCTCGTCGGCCCCGACGAACGGCGGCGCGTTCAGCGCCGCCAGGAACGAGCGGTCGGTGTTGCCCCACCGGAGCTCCCGGAGGGGGACCGACATCGGCTCGGCGTCGAGCAGGCCGCCCACCGGTGGCAGGTACGACTTGAACAGCCGGCGCTTCCAGTCCGCGAACCCCTCGGGGGGCTCGATCGACTGCTGGGAGTACCAGCTCTCCCACTGCACCCAGGCGTGGTGGTCGTCGAAGTCGGGCTCGGCGAGCGTCCCGAGCGCCCCGATGACGCCGGGCCACGCCACCTCCGGGAGCTCCAGGTAGCGCGGCGGGTCGCGCTCGCGGAGCACCTCGGGGAAGCCGAAGGCGCCCCAGTCCGAGGCGATGGCGTCGATCACGCTGACCTCGAACAGGTAGGGGATCGCCCGCTCGTCGCCGGACTCGGCCAGCGCGGCGACGGCGTCGGCGTGGGCCGCCCGGTCCCGGACCAGCAGCCCCTCGGCGTGGGCCTCGATGGCGTCGGTCATCGTCGGCCCGCTCGGCGCCCAGGGCCATGAGTGTCGGCCCCGAGTTGGGGTTCTGCAGCTGCCGGGCGGCGCGGCCGCTCGGGGGTCGGGAGTAACGTGACGGCCGAAAAACGGCGGGTGGCAGACCGGGTCGGGGCTACTCGAGTTCGATCCGGTGGCCGCGCTCGTGGGCGCCCTCGACGATGGGGAGGTGGACCTCGAGCACGCCGTTGTGGTAGCTCGCCGAGATCTCGTCGGCCTCGACGGCGCGGGGGATGACCACGGACTCGCGCATCGAGCGCCGGCGGGAGCCGACGTCGTCGGTCGTCTCGTGCTCGGCGGTGAGCCAGAGCTGGCCGTCGGCGAAGCGGAGGTCGATCTCGTCGCGCTCGAAGCCGGGCATGTCGACGGTCAGCACGTACTCGTCCTCGGCCTCGGTCAGGTCGAGGGCGGTGCCGAACGAGAGCTCGCGGAGCTCGGGCAGGCTGTCGGGGAGGTTGCCGCGCAGCTCGAACATGTCGCGTCGGAACTGGTCGAACATCCGGTCGATTGACTCGATGGGGTATCGCATATGAGGATCTCCGCGAAGATGATTGTCCACGTGACGATATAACCGTTGCGTGACTGATGCTAACTATCGGAGCGAGAAATCCCGCGATGGCGTCCGGGTGAAGAACGGACGGTGGATTGACCTATCGGCGACTAGAGGTAATCGACGCCGGCGGGCAGCTCCTGCTTCATGCCCTTGCGCTCTCTGATCTCCGAGATGATCTCCGGGTGGAGGTTGTCGGCGAGCACCTCGAAGCCCGCGTTCTCCGTGTTCCACGAGGCGCGGCCCTCCGTGGCCGAGCGGATGTCCGAGGAGAAGCCGATCATCTCCTCGACGGGCGCGACGCCCTCGATGACCATCCGGTCGCCCTCCTGGAACATGTCGTCGACGCGGCCCCGGCGGCCCTGGATCTCGCTGGAGGCCGGGCCCATGAACTCCGAGGGCACGTCGATGCGGACGTCCTGGACCGGCTCGAGCAGCCGGACCTCGGCGTCGACGAGCGCGCGGTGGAGCGCTTCGCGAACCGCGGGGATGACCTGCGCCGGGCCGCGGTGGATGGCGTCCTCGTGCAGCCGGGCGTCGAGCAGGTGGATCATCAGGCCCTGGACGGGCTCGGCGGCGAGGGGGCCCTCGTCGAGCGCCTCCTCGAACCCCTCGACGACGAGCTCCATCGTCTCGTTGAGGTGCTGGATGCCCTTCGTGTCGTCGAACACCAGGTTCGTCCCGAAGACCTCCTCGAGGTTCTGGGAGGTGTCCTTGTCGATGCCGTGCTCCTGGAGCACCTCGCGGCGCTCGAGCTCCGGCATGTCCATCGAGAGCTCGCCCATCTTGATCGCGGCGACGAGCTCCTCGGGCATCGGCTGGACCCGCATGTAGAAGCGGTTGTGCCGGTTCGGCGAGACGCCCTCGACCTCGTCGGAGACCCCCTGGGCCGCCTCCCGGTAGACGACGATGGGCTCGCCGGTGCGGACCGGGATGCCCTGGTTGCGCTCGATGCGCTGGGTCTGGACCTCGAGGTGGAGCTCGCCCTGGCCGCTGATGAGGTGCTCGCCGGTGTCCTCGTTGATCTCGACCTTCAGCGTCGGGTCCTCCTTCGAGACCTGCTGGAGCACCTCGATGAGCTTCGGCAGGTCGTCCATCGACTGGGCCTCGATCGACTTCGTGATGACCGGCTCGGAGATGTGGTCGATGGACTCGAAGGCGGTCATCTCGGCCGAGGAGACCGTCGAGCCCGCGATGGCGTCCTTCAGGCCGGTGACGGCTGCGATGTTCCCGGCGGGCACGTGCTCGACCTCCTCGCGCTCGCCGCCCATGAAGATCCCGACCGACTGGATGCGGTTCTGTCCGGCCGTCCCGGAGACGTAGAGGTCCTGGCCGCGCTCGATGGTGCCGCTGAACAGCCGGCCGGTCGCGATCTCGCCGGCGTGGGGGTCGAGGCTGATGTCGGTGACCATCAGCACGACCTCGCCCTCGTCGTCGACGTCGCGCATCTGGATGGCGATCTCCGACTCCTCGTCGCCGCGCCAGACGTGTGGGATGCGGCGGGGCTGGGCCTCGACCGGGTTCGGGAAGTGCTTGGCGACCATGTCGAGCACCACGTCGGCCAGCGGGGAGCGCTCCTTGAGCTCGTCGACGTTCTCCTCGAGGTTGTAGTCGATGATGTCGGCGAAGTCGATGCCGGTCTCCTGCATCGAGGGCAGGCTGACCGCCCAGTTGTAGAGCGCGGAGCCGAACGCGACCGTCCCGTCCTGGACCGACACCTTCCAGTTGTCCTCCTCGTAGCGCTCCGGGGCGATCCCCTTGATGAGCTCGTTGACCTCGTGGATGACCTGCTGGAGGCGCTCCTGCATCTCCTCGGGGCCCTCGCGGAGCTCGTTGATGAGGCGGTCGACCTTGTTGACGAACAGCGCGGGCTTGACGTCCTCGCGGAGGGCCTGGCGCAGCACGGTCTCGGTCTGGGGCATCGTCCCCTCGACGGCGTCGACCACCACGAGCGCGCCGTCGACGGCGCGCATCGCCCGGGTGACGTCGCCCCCGAAGTCGACGTGGCCCGGCGTGTCGATCAGGTTGATGAGGTGGTTCGTGTCGTTCCACTCGTGGGTCATCGACACGTTGGCGGCGTCGATCGTGATGCCGCGCTCCTGTTCGTCCTCCTCGGTGTCCATCGCCAGCTGCTGGCCGGCGAGGTCCTTCGAGATCATGCCGGCGCCCGCCAGCAGATTGTCGGTGAGGGTGGTCTTGCCGTGGTCGATGTGGGCGGCGATGGCGATGTTCCGGATGTTCTCCGGGTTGTCCATCAGCCGCTCACACTCCTGTACGATCTTCTTACGTCGGCCCATCGTTAGGCGTACTCCCCGCGGCGGCTTCAAAAGGGTAGTGATTCGACCCGCGGCGGATTCAGCCAAAATCGGGGGACTGCGACGGGGGTCGGCGTGGGGGTGCCACGGGGTCGCGTCCCGGTGGATGTTCGGGACCCCCGACCGACGGCGGCGCTTATCAGTTCGACCCGCGTGTCCCCGGCCATGCCCGACGACGCCGCCCGGCCGTTCCGGTTCGACGCCGAGGTCCCGCCCGGCGAGAAGCGCCAGTTCCGCTACGAGGTCAGCGAGACCTACCTCGGCGACCCGGTCGAGCTGCCGGTCACGGTGATCAACGGCGAGGCCGACGGCCCGCGGGTGTTCATGACCGCCGCCGTCCACGGCGACGAGCTCAACGGCGTGAAGGTCCTGCAGGAGGTGGCCGCCCGCTACAGCGCCAGCGACATCCACGGCACCCTCGTGCTGCTCCACGTCGTCAACGTGCCGGGCTACCAGGCCCAGACCCGGTACCTCCCCATCTACGACCAGGACCTCAACCGGTCGTTCCCGGGCGGCGAACGGTCGAACACGGCCGAGCGGATGGCCCACCAGGTCTACAGCCGCTTCATCGCCCAGTGCGACCTCGGCATCGACTTCCACACCTCGACCCGGAACCGGACGACCATGTTCCACGTCCGGGCCGACCTCGAGGACGAGGCGGTCGCCGAGCTCGCCGAGGCGTTCGGCGCGAACGTCGTCCTCTCGGGCGAGGGCGACGCGGGCTCGGTCCGGACCGTCGCGACGCGGGACGGGATCCCGACCATCACGGTCGAGATGGGCAAGGCCCACCGGTTCCAGCCCGCCCTGATCGAGCGCGGCCTCGCGGGCGTCGAGAGCCTGCTCGCCGGCGCCGGCGCCTATCCCGACGGCGAGGTCGTCGAGCCGGCCTGGCGGAAGGTCATCGGCCCGAACGAGGAGAAGCGCTGGCTCCGCGCCGACACCGGCGGCCTCGTCGAGATGCAGTGGGGGCCGGACCCGCTGGTCCACGAGGGCGACGCCATCTGCACCATCACGGACCACTTCAAGCGCACCGAGCGGGTCGTCGAGGCGCCGTTCACCGGCCTGATCGTCGGCGTCCTGGAGAACCCCGTCGCCCTCCCGGGCCACCCCATCTGCCACCTCGTCCGGATCAGCCCCGACACCCGCGAGGAGATCGAGCGCGAGATCCGCAAGGGCCGGTTCGACGGCTACCGGTCCTACGGCCAGCGGTGGATGGCCGACGAGGAGGAGGCCGAGTAGTCGGGGTCGGCGAAAGGGTCATACCGTTCCACCCCCCACGCCCCGCCGATGGAGCTGTCCGTGGCGGGCCCGGGACCGGCGGCCCCCTTCCTCCGGGCCCGCGACCGGTTCGAGACGGCGTTCGACCTCGAGCTCCCGGTGGGCGTCCGGGTCCGGTCGGACCCCGACGAGCGCACCTGGGCGGCCCACTACGACGACCGCCACGAGCTCAACATCTCGGCCGCGGCGGCCGGCTCGGCGATGGCCGCCGAGCTCGCCCTCCACGAGTTCGCCCACATGCGCCGCTACGAGGAGGGCCACGCCTCCCACCGGCAGGTCACCGCCGAGGCGCTGTTCCTCGCGCTCGCCGGCCGGGAGGTCGAGCGCCGGAAGCTCACCCACTGCTACCAGATCGCGAACCACATGAAGGACATCTACGCCGACGACATCACCGTCGACGTCGCCCCCGGCGACAAGCTCGTCGCCTTCTTCGAGTCCGAGCTCGCCGCGGCGCTGGCCGACCGGCCCGCCGCCCGGCCGCCCGGCTGGACGCGGCTCACCCCCGCCGCCGACCCCGACATCACCGCCATCAACGCGGCGTTCGCCCTCGCGCTGCTCGAGCGCCACGACCTCGTCGACCGGGGCCACCGCCTCTACGACCTCGCGGACGTCGCCGCCGGCGACGCGCCCCGGGTCGACCTCGCGGGCTTCCGGCGCCGCTTTCGCAACCTCGCCGCCGACCCGGACGAGAGCGAGTACCGCCGCCAGCTCGTCGACGCCGTCCGGGACTACGTCCTCCCGGAGCCGCCGGCGGCGGACTGAGCCCGTTTAGAAAGGGCTTACCGTGCCGTCCGGATAGCGGCGGTGACCCCCGTGGCCCGCCTCCCGAACCCCGTCCGTGGGCTCATCCTCGCCGTCGGCCTCGGCCTCGCCCGGCTCGGGCTGGTCGACGCCGAGCGGGCGCGCCGGGCGGTCGACCTCGCGTGGCCGCGGATCGTCACCGGCCTGGCCCGGATGTCCAAGAGCGCGGCCGACGTCGCCATGGTCGGCGTCGCCGTCGGCCCGGCCGCCATCGCCGGCGTCGGCTTCGCCGGCCCGTACTGGGGCGCCGCCTTCACCGTCGGCGGCGGCCTCGCCGCGGGCACCATCGCGCTGGTCTCCCAGCGCTTCGGCGCGGAGGCCTTCGACGAGCTCGACCAGGCGGTCCGCTCGAGCGTGCTCCTCGTGGTCCTGTTGACGCTGCCGCTCGCCGCGCTGTTCTGGCTCGCCCCCGAGGCGCTCATCCGCGTGCTGACGGCCGACGAGCGGGTCGTCGCGCTCGGTGCGGCCTACCTCGGCACCGTCGCGCTGGGCGTCCCCTTCGCCGGGCTGAACCTCGTCGGGAGCCGGACGCTCATCGGCGCCGACGACTCGTGGATCCCGATGGTCGTCCGGGCCGGCGGCGCCGTGGTCAACATCGGCCTGAACGCCGTCTTCATCTTCGGCCTCGGCATGGGCGTGGTCGGCGCGGCCTGGGGGACGGTCATCTCCAACGTCGTCGTCACCGCGGCGTTCGTCGTCGGGCTGCTCGCCGGGCGGCTCCCGGGCGTCGGACCGTTCCCGATCACGGTCAGCCCCCGCGGGCGGTACCTCCACCTCGGCGAGCTCCGGGACCTGGTCACCATCGGCCTGCCGGTGGTCGGCCGGAACGGCGTCTGGACCCTCGCCCGGTTCCCGATGCTCGCCTTCGTCGGGCTGTTCGGCCCGACGGTCGTCGCGGCCTACGTCATCAGCCGGCGGGTCTGGGGGCTGATGAACACGCCCGGCTGGGGCTTCGGCCTCGCGGCCAGCAGCCTCGTCGGCCAGTCGCTCGGCGAGGCCGACGAGGCCACCGCGGAGTCCTACGGCCGGGAGATCGTCCTGATCTCCGTGGGCGCCTACGCCATCTTCGCCCTCGTGACGTTCGTCTTCGCCGAGCCGATCGTCACGGTGTTCGTCGGCAGCCGGGCCGACCCGACGGTCCCGATCGCGGCCGCGCTCGTCCGGGTGGCCAGCGTCGCCGTGGTCGCCCAGGGCGTCAACAGCGGCATCGCCGGCGCGCTCGACGCCACCGGCGACACCCGGTGGCCGTTCTACAGCCGCGTGCTCGGCATGGTCGGCCTCGCCATCCCGCTGGTCTACCTCGGCGCGACGACGTCGCTCGGCCTGCTGGGCGTCTACCTCGCCTACTTCGCCGAGTCGGTGGTCCCGGCGGCGATCAACTACTACCGCTTCTCGACCGGCAAGTGGCGCGCCATCAGCCGCGGCTACCGCCCGGAGTCGGCGCTCCCGGACGACTGAGCGGGGCGCCGCCCGGGAACGCGGCCGGTATATAAAGGGGCGGGCGAACATGGCCGGACCGCTTCCCGGGCGCGGACAACCGGCTGGCGGGTTGTTATCCGGTCGAAACCAGGGCCTAGCCAGAGGTCCCACCAATGGTACTCACCACGGCAACCCGACGGAAATGGCTCCAGGCGATGGGCGTCGGCGGCACGGCCGCCGTCGCCGGCTGCACGATCGCCGCGCCGAGCGCCGACAAGCAGTCGGCCGAGCGCACCGCCACCCAGGCCCGCAAGCAGATGGAGAACGCGGCGACCCCGACGGTCGACCGGGTCGCCGCCGACCCGACCGACATCCCGGGCCCCATCGAGCGCGACTCGCCGGCCACGGTCGACGTCACGCTCCGCCCCGAGGAGGTGACCGCCGAGATCGAGGACGGCGTCACCTTCGACTACATGACCTACGACGGCCAGGTCCCGGGCCCGCTGATCCGCGTCCGCGAGGGCGACACGGTCAACCTGACGTTCGAGAACCCCGACTCGAACGTCATGCCCCACAACGTGGACTTCCACGCCGTCCGGGGCCCCGGCGGCGGCGCGGAGGCCACGATGACCGCCCCCGGCGAGACGGCCGAGCTGTCGTTCAAGGCCACCTACCCGGGCGCCTACATCTACCACTGCGCGGTGCCGAACCTCGACCTGCACATCTCGGCGGGCATGTTCGGCATGATCCTCGTCGAGCCCGAGGGCGGCCTGCCAGCGGTCGACCACGAGATCTACCTCGGCCAGCACGAGGTCTACGCGAAGGGCGACGGCGACCACCTCAGCTTCGACATGGCCGCCATGAAGCGCGAGGACCCCCGGTACGTGCTCATGAACGGCGAGCAGTACGCCATCACCGGCAACCGCCACGGCCCGGTCGAGGTCGGCACCGACGAGACGGTCCGGGTGTTCTTCGTGGTGGGCGGCCCGAACCTCACCTCGAGCTTCCACCCGATCGGCAGCGTCTGGGACGAGTTCTGGCCGCAGGGCTCGGTGACGTCGCCGACCCAGACCAACATCCAGACCTGGCCGGTCGCGCCCGGCAGCACGGCGATCGCGACCATGCACTCGCCCGTGCCCGGCGACTTCAAGATCGTCGATCATTCGTTGAGCCGCGTCGCCCGGAAGGGTTGTATGGCGGTCGTCCAGGCCGACGGCCCCGCGAAGCCCGAGATCTTCGACCCGGACCCGTAGCGCCCCGGCCCGCCACGGATTTATCCCGAATCGACCCGTAGCCGGCGGTATGGCTCCCCGAGACGGCCTCCGACGGACGCTGCTCGGCCGCCCGGTCGCCGTCGCTTACGGCGTCCTCGTCGCGCTCTACCTCGTCCGGCACGCCCGATTTCAGCCCCTCCAGATCCCGGCCTACCTGCTGATCGTCGCCTACGACTTCGTCGAGGTCGCCCTCCCGGTACTGAGCCCGTACCACCCGGTCGGCTTCCCGGTCTTCCTCTACGCGCTCGCGGTCGTCGCGGCGGCGGTCGCCCGCCGGCTTCGGCCCGACGCGTCGGCCGGGCTCGGCCCGGCAGTCGGCGGCGCCGTGCTGGTGGTCGCGGCCCTCTCGTTCGCCTTCGCCGTGCTGGTGGGCGGGCCCCTCGTCTCGGCGACCGATAACCCGACGCCGCTGGCGATCACCGCGACGGCCGGACTCGTGCTGGCCGGCGTCGGCGTCTGGCTGCTCCGGGGCCGCGCGTCCGAGGCCGACCCGGCGGCGTAGCTCGTCGCGGGCAGCGGGGTCGAAGAACGAACCGAGGACGGTCCGGACCGGTCAGCGGGCCGCGGCGGCGACGCGTTCCTTCTCTTCTTTCTGGTTGACGGCGTAGGTCGAGACGTCGCCGTCGGCGGCGCCGACGAGCTGGTTCGCGAGCGCCTCGGCGAACGGCGTCGGCGACTTGAACGCGGCCGACTGCGTGCCCTCGGCGAGGAACTTCAGCGCCTGGTCGACCCGGCGCTGGGGCGCGACGTCGACGGCCTTCGGCACCGAGATGCCGCCGTACTTCAGGCGGACGGTCTCCTCGCGGGGCGCCGACTGTTCGACCGCGCGGACGAGCACCTGGACCGGGTTCTCGTCGGTGCGCTCGTGGACGATCTCGAACGCCTCGCGGACGGCCGTCATCGCCTGCTGCTTCTTGCCCGTGTTCTCCTCCGAGCGCATCAGCCGGTTGATGAGCCGCTCGACGACGCTGATCTCGGACTTCTGGAACTGCTTGCCGGCGTGGCGGCCCATCGTGTGGGCCACCGGCGTCACCGAGAGGTAGCGCTGGGTCGAGGGGTCCTCGTACGCGATGTCGGAGACGTCCCACCGGCCGAACAGCTCGGCGGCGGGCGCGGCGTCCTCCTCGACCGGCTCCTCGAGCTCCTCCTCTTCCTCGGGGTCGGGGGCCTCGCTCTCGGACATCTATCGCACCGGCTTCTCGGCGTTGCCGCGGACCATCTCGAGCAGGCTCACGCCGTTGACCTTCTCGACCTTGTAGTTCACGCCACCGATGTCACCCATCGCGCGGCCCTTCGCGCCGCCGATGCCCGCGATGAGCACCTCGTCGTGCTCGTCGATGAAGGAGATGGCGCCGTCGCCGGGGCAGAAGGCGGTGACCTGCTGGCCGTTCTTGATGAGCTGGACGCGCACGCACTTGCGGATCGCGGAGTTCGGCTGCTTGGCCTCGATGCCGACCTTCTCGAGGACGATCCCCCGGCCCTGGGGGGCGCCCTCGAGGGGGTCGGACTTCTTCCGGAGGCCGCGGGCCCGGCGCGCGTAGTTCGAGTCGGACCACCGCTGTCGCTGGCGGTCCCGCTTGAGTTTGCGCGCCGCGTACTTCCCGTTGGGCATTGTTGAACCGTCCTACCCGACGCGGGAACTTAAGCCCCTCCTTTTGGCGATGGGCCGAATCCGCTGTCCGGCGGCCGGAACGACGTTCAGTACGCCTTTAGGGCTGGCCGCCGAATCCCGGCGTCATGCGGGGCCCTCTGAGCGACACCCTGCTCGACGGGCTGGCGGGCGACGCGGTCGACGCCACCGGTGGCCCGCTCGGCGTCGTCACGGCGGGCGGCTTCGTCGTCGCCACGACCGTGGTCCTCGCGGCACTCGTCATCGGGACCGAAGCGCTGCTGGAGGGGATCCTCGGACCGTGGCTGCCGGGTTGGCTGGTGATGCCGATCCTCGTCGGGAGCGTCGGCGTCGTCATCGTCGGCGCGTTCGTCGGCGTCCTCCGCGTCATGACCTGGCGGCGCCGGCGCTGGTAGCCCGTCGCGGCCGACCGAGCGAACCGGCCGTTCAGGTCAGCTGGATGTCGTCGATCTCGAAGTGTCGCTGGGCGAGCCGGCGGGCCTTCTCGATGTTCCGGCCCCCCGCGCCGATGGCCGCGCCGCGGTCCTCGCTGGCGACCTCGGCGTACGCCACGACGTCGTCGTTCTCGCTCACGGTGACGTTGTAGACGGCCGCGGGCGCGAGCGCGTTCGCGACGAACGCCTCGGCCGTGTCGGCGGCCTCGACGAGGTCGATGTCCCAGCCCAGGCGGTCCTCGGCGGCCTTCACGGTCCGGCCGCCGGGGCCGATGGCGTCGCCCATCTCGCCGGCCGTCACGACGAACACCGCCCGCTCGGGGTCGTCGAACGTCACGCAGTCGGTCGCGGTCGCGCCGGTCTCCTCCTCGAAGGCGGCGATGAGGCGCCGCTCCCGGTCGGCGAGGGTGATCGCCATCCGTCAGTCGGCTTTCGACTGCATCCGCAGGTCGACGTCGCCGGTGCCGAGCTTGATCGGCTTGCCGACGATGACGTTCTCGGTGACGCCGTTGAGGTCGTCGACCTCGCCGTGGACCGCCGCGTCGAGCAGGTGGTTGACCGTCACCTCGAACGCGGCGCGGGCCAGCACGGACTCCTTGTTCCCGGAGATGCCGTGCCGGCCGATGGACTCGATCGTGCCCTTCGTCGTCATGATGTCCGAGACGAGCATCAGGTGGCGGATGTTGACGTCGTCGAGGCCCTGCTCCTCGAGCGTGTTCATCGTCTCCTCGATGATGGACTCGCGGGCGGCCTCGACGCCGAGGGTGTCGTACACCTCGTGGATGTTGTTGGTCGTCGATCGGGTGGCGTCGACGCCCTCGATGTCGAGCGCGGTCCCGAAGTCCGAGCCCTCGGTGTAGAGGACGAACTCCTCGTCGGTCTCCTCGCGCTGCTCCTTCCGGATGACGACCCGGGAGACGTCCTCGAGCCCCTTGAACACGATGTCGCGGAGCTGCTCGACCAGCTGGAGCAGCTGGCGGTAGGAGGGCTCGTCGGGGCCGAACTCGATGACGCTCCCGTCGCGGGCCGTCTCGACGCCGAGCTCGGACTCGATGGTCTCGGCGATCTCCTCGGCGACGTCCTCGACGTCGTCGACGGTCGGCCAGCGCTCCTGCAGCGTGTCCTCGTTGAGGTCGATGCGGACGAGCATGTCCGCGACGTTCGTCGAGACGTCGCCCAGCGCGAGGATCCGCGTCGCCTCGAGCTTCCAGACGACCTCGTGGGCCTTCTCGCGGTCGGTCGCGTACTCGTCGTCGAGGTGGACCGTCATCATCGGCGTGTCCGGCGTCTTCCGGGCGTCGACGAGCTCGATGAGCCGGGGCAGCCCCTGCGTGACGTCGATCTCCGCGACGCCCGCGTAGTGGAACGTGTTCATCGTCATCTGGGTGCCCGGCTCCCCGATGGACTGGGCGCTGACGGTGCCGACCGGCTCGAGCGGGTCGACGCGGGTGTCGAGGTAGCTGCGCCTCGACGGCCTGCGCGATCTCGTCGGCCTGCTCGGCCGTCGACGTCGTCGCGGTCCTCGATCGTCTCGTACACCTCGTCCTTCGAGCCGTCGCGGCAGGTCGGTGTCCTCGACGAGCGCTTCGACGTCGTCGGTGATCGTCGTAGTCGTCATGTCAGTCGTCGACTCCGGCCATCCACCAGTCGTCGGCGTGTTCGGAGAGGTTCGTCGGCAGCGCGTCCTCCCCGAGGAAGTCCCGGCGCGCCTCGTCGGAGTCGAACGCCGCCTCGAGGACGCGGTCGGCGATCTGGTCGACGTCGATGTCGTAGGTCTCGCTCGAGGAGACCTGGACCGGGCTCGTGCCGTCCTCGCCGAACTCGAACTGGACGATGGTGTCGGAGGTGTCCCGGACGGTGCCGTCGTACTGCGTCTCGAGTTCGGAGAGGGCGTTGATGAGCCGGCGCTGGAGGTAGCCGGACTTCGAGGTCCGGACCGCCGTGTCGACCAGCCCCTCGCGGCCACCCATCGCGTGGAAGAAGAACTCCTTCGGGGTGAGCCCCCCGGTGTAGGAGTTCTCCACGAAGCCGTGGGCCTCCGCCGAGAGGTCGTCCGGCTCGAAGTGGCTGAGCGTGCGGTCCTCGTAGCCGCGGTTGATCCGCTCGCCGCGGACCGCCTGCTGGCCGACACAGCCGGCCATCTGGGTGAGGTTCAGCATCGACCCACGCGCGCCGGACTCGGCCATGACGACCGCCGGGTTGTCGTCGTCGAAGTGCTCCTCGGCGATGTCGCCCGCGGAGTCGCGGGCCTTGCCGAGCGTCTGCATGATCTTCATCTCGAGGGTCTCGTCGACGGTCCGGCCGGGGAGGCTCTCGAGCTCGCCGTTCTCGTAGGTCTCGATGAGCTCCTCGACGCGGTCGTAGGCGTTGCCGATGGCCTCGTCGATCTGCTCCTTCGCCTCCGTCGGGATCGACTCGTCGTCGATGCCGATCGAGAAGCCGAAGTGCATGATCGCGCGCATCGCGACCGCGCCGACCTCGTTGATGAAGATGCGGGCGCGGGTCTTGCCGTAGACCTTCGCGATGGTGTCGACGATCTCGCCGCCGAACGCGCCGACGGCGTCCTCGTCGATGGTGCCGCCGACCAGCTGGCCGTCCTCGATGACGACCTCGTCGCCGGCCGAGGACGTGAACTCGAGGTCGAGGTCGTCGGGCAGCAGCTCCGAGAAGAGCGTCCGGCCGTTCCAGTAGGGCTGGCCGTCGTCGTCCTCGCCGTCGGGCTCGGGCAGCTCGGCGATCCGGGTCGCCCGCAGCAGGTCGAGCGCCTGCGTCTCGTTGAACTGCGGGTTGGTGTGGGTGAGCAGGTAGGTGCCCGTGATGTGGTCCTGGATGGCGCCGATGATGTTCTCGCCGAAGCGCGGGCTGAGGATCTGCTCCTGGACGCGCATCAGCACGCGCGCCTCCGCGCGGGCCTCCTCGTTCTGCAGCGCGTGCATGTTCATCTCGTCGCCGTCGAAGTCCGCGTTGTACGGCGGACAGACGACGGTGTTCAGCCGGAACGTCTTGTACGGCATCACCACGACCTCGTGGGCCATGATGGACATCCGGTGCAGCGACGGCTGGCGGTTGAAGACGACGATGTCGCCGTCGATGAGGTGGCGGGCGACCTCCCAGCCGGGCTCGACCTTCTCGGCGAGTTCCTCGCAGTTCTTCTCGGTGACCTTCAGCCGGCGGCCGTCGGGCCGGCGTGACGTAGTTGGCGCCGGGGTGGGCCTCGGGCCCGTTGGCGACGTAGCGCCGGGCCCGTTCGAGGTTCCGCTCGTTGACGTTCATCGTCTGGGTCATCTCCATGGCGACCCGATCGGGGACGCCGACCTCGTTGAGGCTGAGCGTCGGGTCCGGCGAGATGACCGTCCGCGCCGAGAAGTTGACGCGCTTGCCCGAGAGCGAGCCGCGGAACCGGCCCTCCTTGCCCTTCAGGCGCTGGGAGAGCGTCTTCAGCGGCCGCCCGGAGCGGTGTCGGGCCGGCGGCGTGCCCGAGATCTCGTTGTCCATGAACGTCGTGACGTGGTACTGCAGCAGCTCCCAGAGGTCCTCGATGATGAGCTGGGGCGCGCCCGCCTCGCGGTTCTCCATGAACCGCTGGTTGATGCGGATGATGTCGACCAGCTTGTGGGTGAGGTCGTCCTCGGAGCGCTGGCCGTTGTCGAGCGTGATCGACGGCCGGGCCGTCACCGGCGGCACCGGCAGCACGGTGAGGATCATCCACTCCGGCCGGGAGCGCTCGGGGTCGATGCCGAGCACCTCGATGTCCTCGTCCGGGATGTCCTCGAACCAGTCCCGGATGTCGCTCGGCATCAGCTTGTTCATGTCCTCCTCGGTGAGGTCGACGTCGAGCGCCTTCTCGAGGGCCTTGCGGTCCTCCTCGCGCGGGCGGAACTCGCCGGAGAGGATCTGGTTGATGCGGTCGAGCTCGATGCCCGTCTCCTCGGCCAGCGCCGGGGGCGCCATGCCCTCGTCGTCCTCGTCCTCCTCGTCGGGCTGCATCGCCTTCGCGATGCGCTGGGGGTAGTCGGCGGCCAGCACCTGCTGGACCTCGTAGTAGGTCGTCGGCTTCTCGTGCTGGATGTCGTACTGCTTCTCGCCGCAGTGCGGACAGCGGTCCTTCTTGCGGGCCTGCGCGGATGCCGGCCTTCAGCACGTCGTTGACGTCCTCGCCGAGCTGGCGGGTCCGGGTGAGCTGGTCGCGGAACTCGTCCATCTCGTCCTCGGTGAGACAGAGCCGGGAGCACTCCCGGCAGGTGCCCCGGAGCAGCCGGCGGATGAGCTTCGCGAAGCCGACGTGGATGACCGGCGCGGCGAGCTCGATGTGGCCGAAGTGGCCGTTACACGAGCCCGAGTGCTTGCCGCAGGTCTTGCACTCCAGGCCGGGGTCGATGACGCCCAGCCGCGGGTCCATCAGCCCCATGTCGATGGGGAAGCCGTCGTCGTCGTAGGTGTCGGCCGTGATGACCTTCGTCGCCGACATGTCGCGGTACTCCTCGGGGTCCATCAGCCCGAAGCTGATCGAGGCGATCTCCTTGGGGGTCGAGGTGACGCTCATACCGCGTCCTCCAGTTCGAGCCGCGGGGCGATGCCGAGCGCCTTCATCTCGTCGAGCAGGAGCTTGAACGCGTAGCTCATCTCGACCTCGTGGATGTCGGTCTCCTCGTCGCAGTTCGGACAGTAGACGCGGCGCTGCTCGACGTTCTCGACGGCGGCCATGCCACACTCGCCACAGACGTGGATGAACTCGCGGTCGGACTCGTCGAGCAGGCGCTCCTTGAGCGCCATCGCGGCGCCGTGGCCGATGAGCACGTCGCGCTCCATCTCGCCGACGCGGAGGCCGCCCTCGCGGGCGCGACCCTCGGTGGGCTGGCGGGTGAGCACCTGCACCGGCCCGCGCGAGCGGGCGTGGATCTTGTTCGAGACCATGTGGTAGAGCTTCTGGTAGAAGATGTCGCCGACGAAGATGTCCGCGTCGATCTTCTCCCCGGTGACGCCGGAGTACATCGTCTCCTTGCCCGAGGATTTGAAGCCGTGGTCGACGAGCGCGTCACGCAGCTCGTCCTCGTCCTCGCCGGTGAACGCGGTGCCGTCGACGCGGCGGCCCTCCAGCGAGCCGACCTTCCCGCCGAGCATCTCCAGGACGTGGCCGACCGTCATCCGCGACGGCAGCGCGTGCGGGTTGACGACGAGGTCGGGCACGACGCCCTCCTCGGTGAACGGCATGTCCTCCTGGGGCGCGATGTGGCCGACGACGCCCTTCTGGCCGTGCCGGGAGGCGAACTTGTCGCCGAGCTCGGGGATGCGCTCGTCGCGCACCGAGACCTTCGAGAGCTTCGAGCCGTCCTCGCCCTCCATCAGCGTCACCGTGTCGACGACGCCGGTCTCGCCCGACCGCATCGTCACGGAGGTCTCCCGGCGCTTCTGCGGCGAGAGGCCGCCCATGTCGTCGGGCTCCTCGAGGAAGCGCGGCGGCGACGTCTTGCCGAGCAGGACGTCGTTCTCGCCGACGCGCGTCTCGGGGTTGACGAGGCCGTCCTCGTCGAGGTGGGTGTAGGCCTCCTCGCCGCGGGCGCCGCGGACGTCCTCGTCGGGGATCTCGAAGCGGTCCTCCTGGCCGCCGGGGTAGCGGCGCTCCTCGCCCTCGTAGGTCCGGAAGAAGTGCGAGCGGGCGAGCGCCCGGTCGACCGAGCCGCCGTTGAGCACGAGCGCGTCCTCGATGTTGAACCCCTCGTAGCTCATCACGGCGACGACGAAGTTCTGCGCCGCGGGGCGCTCGTCGTAGCCGATCTGCTCGGTGGTCTGGGTCTTGACCATCGACAGCTGCGGGTAGTGCATCAGGTGCTGGCGCGTGTCGGGGCGGATGCGGTAGTTCGCGGAGGGCAGCCCCAGGGACTGCTTCATCATCCCCGCGCCCATCGTGATGCGCGGGCTGGCGTTGTGCTCGGGGTAGGGGATCATCCCGGCGCCGATGCCGAAGATGAGCTGCGGGTCGATCTCGAGGTGCGTGTGGCGCTCGGTGAGGTCGTCCTCGTCGACGGCGACGAGGATGTCCTCCTCCTCCTCGGCGTCGATGAACTCGATGCGGCCGCGCTCGACGAGCTCCTCGAAGGTGATCTCGCCGTCGGCGAGCAGCTCGATCTCGTCGTCCTCGATCACGGGCTCGCCGTCCTCGACGACGAGCAGCGGCCGCCGGGCCCGGCCGGCGTCGGCGTTGACGATGACCTCGCCGGTGCGCTCCTTGACCGAGACGTTGACCATGCCGCTGACGTCGCCGTGCCGCCGGGCGGCCCGGATCTGCTCGGCGAGCTCGTACGGGTCGGGGTGGGTCCCCACCAGGCTCCCGTTGACGTACACCTTCGCGTCTCGTGTCGCTGCTGGCTCATGTTCAGTCGTCCGCGGGCTGCTCGGTCGATCGTCTCGATGCCCGGGATGCCCTGGACCCCCATCGAGGCGAGCTCGCGTTTCAGCCCGGGTTCGTCGGCGACGTTCTCCGACAGCTCCATCGCCTGGGCGAAGTTCTTCACGAGGCCACAGTTGGGCCCCTCCGGCGTCTCCGAGGGACAGATCCGGCCCCACTGGGTCGCGTGGAGGTCGCGGGCCTCGAAGTGCGGCTGGCTCCGGCTGAGCGGCGAGCGCAGCCGGCGGAGGTGGCTCAGCACCCCCATGTAGTCCGTGCGGTCGACCAGCTGGCTCACGCCCGACCGGCCGCCGACCCAGTTCCCCGTCGCGAGCGGGTGCTCGAGGCGCTCGGTCAGCACGTCCGAGCGCACCACCGTCGCTCACGGAGAGGTTGCGGTTCCGCATGTTGGCCCGCTCGAGCTGGTACTTCACGTCGCGGGCCAGCTTGTTCAGCGCCGTCCGGAACAGGTCCTTCATCAGGTCGCCGCTGACCTTCAGGCGCTTGTTGGCGTAGTGGTCCTTGTCGTCGGACTCGCGGCGGTCGAGCGCGAGTTCGAAGCACGCCTCGGCCATCCGGCAGAGGTAGTACGCCTTGTTGATGCGGACGTCCTCCTCCTCGACGCCCTCCTCGTGGAGGTGCGGCAGGAGGTAGCGGTCGATGACGTAGTTGGCCCGCTTGAGCTGGTAGTTCTTGCCCTGGCCGGAGGCGACGCGCTTGCCGAGTTCCTCGATGGCCTCCTCGGTCGTCTGGACCTCGGCGGCCTCCAGGTTCTCCAGCATGAACTTCACGATCTCGGGGTCGTCGCTGACGCGGTGGACGATCTCCTCGTCGGATTCGAGGCCGAGCGCCCGGACGAGCGTCACGAAGTTGATCGAGCCCGAGACCGACGGGAACGAGACCTCGAGCAGCCCCTCGCGGTTGCGCTCACAGAGCACCAGCGCGCGGTAGCCCCGGCGCTGGCTGAACGTCTTGGCGACCTGGATCTCGTCGCCGTACCGTGTCGTACTCGGCGAGGATCTTGTTCGGCGCGAGGTCCTCGCTGGTCATCAGGACGCGCTCGGAGCCGTTGACGATGAAGTAGCCGCCGGGGTCGGCGGGGTCCTCGCCGATGGCGACGAGTTCCTCGTCGGAGAACCCCTCGATGTTGCACTTCGACGAGCCGACCATGATCGGCATCCGGCCGACCTTGGTCTCGGACTCGTCGAGGACGCGCTCCTCCTCCTCGTCGCCGCCCTCGACGATGCGCATCTCCATGAAGACCGGCGCGGCGTAGGTGATGTTCCGCAGGCGGGCCTCCTGGGGGTAGAGCAGTTCCTCGCTGCCGTCGGCCTCCCGGACGCGCGGCGTGACGACGCGGACGTCGCCGAGCTCGACGAAGACCGGCTCCTCGCCCTCCTTGTCGCCGATGTCCGTCTCGATGGTCTCCTTCTCGTCGACGACCCGCTGCATGCCCCGCTCGAGGAAGGCGTTGAACGAGCGGAAGTGGTGCTCGGCCAGCCGTTCGCGCGAGAAGTACTCCCGCGAGATCGCGCGTCGG
>JAXHME010000007.1:0-5831 GCA_034521615.1 Halobacteriales archaeon | reverse complement strand
GGTATGACCGGCGAGGACCTCCTCCGGGTCGAGGGCCTCTCGACGCGCTTCTTCACCGAGGAGGGCCAGGTCAACGCCGTCGAGCAGGTCTCGTTCACCGTCCGTGAGAACGACATCCTCGGCATCGTCGGCGAGTCGGGCTCGGGCAAGTCGGTGACGGCGCTCTCGGTGATCGACCTCATCGAGTCGCCCGGCCGGGTCACGGCCGGCGAGGTCTGGTACCGGAACGCCGACCTGGCCGACGAGTTCCGGGGGAGCCGTCCCGAGGCCGTCGACGGCGAGTTCGTCGACCTCCGGCAGCTGCCGGCCGGGGTGCGTCGGTCGCTCCGCGGGTCGAGCTTCAGCATGATCTTCCAGGATGCGATGAGCGCGTTCAATCCCACGATCACCGTCGGCGAACAGATCGCCGAGGCGGTCGAGGTCCAGCGTCGTGCCCGGGCGAACCCGCGGAGCACACGCTCGCGGACCCAGGGCTACGGGCTGTCGCAGTTCCTCGTCGACGGGATCGTCCCGGGCCGGGGCTACACCGACGAGTCGAGCCACGCCCGGGCGGTCGAGCTGCTCGAGCAGGTCGGCATCCCCGACCCTACCGAGCGGGCCGAGGAGTACCCCCACCAGTTCTCCGGCGGGATGCTCCAGCGGGCGATGGTCGCCCAGGCCCTCGCCGGCGAGCCCGACCTGCTCATCGCCGACGAGCCGACCACGGCGCTCGACGTCACCATTCAGGCGCAGATCCTAAACCTCCTCGAGGAGGTCCAGGCCGAGCGGGGGATGAGCGTCCTCCTCATCACGCACAACCTCGGCGTCATCGCGCGGATGTGCGACCACGTCGGCGTGATGTACGCCGGCGAGATCGTCGAGCGGGGCTCGCTGGTCGACGTCTTCGAGGAGCCGGTCCACCCGTACACGGAGGGCCTGCTGGGCAGCATCCCGGACCTCGAGGAGCCCGAGCCGCGCCTCCAGCCCATCGAGGGCAACGTGCCCGACCTCATCGACGCCTCGATGGGCGACCGCTGCTACTTCGCGGACCGCTGCCCGAAGGCGATGGAGGAGTGCCTGACCAAGCCCGACGAGTTCGCGGTCGACGGCGACCACGCCGCGAAGTGCTACCTCGCCGAGCACGCCTACGAGGCCGGACAGGCGCTGCCGGAGGACTACTTCGAGGAGGAGTCCGCGTGAGCGAGCCGCTGCTCCGCGTCGAGGGGCTCACGAAGTACTACTTCGAGGGCGACACGCTGGTCGACAAGCTGCTGCGCCGGGAGCCGACGAGCGTCAAGGCGGTCGACGGCATCGACTTCGAGATCGAGCGCGGGGAGACGCTCGGGCTCGTCGGCGAGTCCGGCTGCGGGAAGTCGACGACCGGGGAGACGCTGCTCCGGCTGCGCGAGCCCACCGACGGCGCGGTCCATTTCCGGGGGGAGAACGTCTACGAGATCGACGACCTGGACGAGTTCCGCCGGGAGGCGGGCATCGTCTTCCAGGACCCGTTCTCGAGCCTCGACCCCCGGATGACCATCGGCCGGATCATCGCCGAGCCCCTCGAGGTCCACGGCCTCCCCGAGAGGGACGGCATCGCCGACCGGGAGCCGCGGGTCAGCGCCGGCGGCGGCGTGGACGTCGAGGTCACGGTCTCCTCGCGGGCGGGGCTCCTGCTCGGCGAGGAGCGGCTGCGGGTGGACGTCTCCCGGGTCCAGTCGCCGCCCGAGGAGGTGACCGGCGACGTCGTCGAACCCCTCGAGGGCGGCGGGACGCTGCGGGTCACCGCCGAGCCGCGGAACGAGGACCTCCAGCTGTCGGTCGAGATCCAGCCCGGCGACCGGCTCGCGGTCTCGGTGTCGGTCGACACGCCGCTCGGGCCGAAGGCCGTGCGCCGGCACCGAGCCATGGACCTCCTCGAACGCGTGGGGCTGTCGGCGGGCCAGGTCGACCGGTACCCCCACGAGTTCTCCGGCGGCCAGCGCCAGCGGGTGGGCATCGCCCGGGCGCTCGCGCTCGAGCCCGCGTTCATCGTGCTCGACGAGCCGGTCAGCGCGCTCGACGTCTCCGTGCAGGCCCAGATCCTGAACCTGCTGGCGGACCTTCAGGACGAGCTCGGCCTGACCTACCTCTTCATCGCCCACGACCTCTCGGTCGTGCGCCACATCTCCGACCGCGTGGCGGTGATGTACCTCGGGAACATCGTCGAGATGGGCCCCGTCGACGAGATCTTCGAGTCGCCCAGACACCCCTACACCCAGGCGCTCCTCGAGAGCGTCCCCCGGCCGACACCGCGGAGGCCGGCCGGGAGATCGACGTGCTCCAGGGCGACGTGCCCTCGCCGCGGAACCCGCCGACGGGCTGTCGGTTCCGCACCCGGTGCCCCGAGGTAATCCAGCCGGAGGGCCTCGGGATGGAGCAGGCGGACTACCGCGCCGTGATGGACCTCCGCGAGCGCCTCGAGGGCGGCGAGCTGACGCCCGAGACCGCCGCGGCCCACGCCGGGGACGCGCTGGGCCTCGACGACCCCGATCCGGATCAGGTCCACGAGTGGCTCGGCGAGGCGGAGATCGGCCTCGAGCTGGACGGCCGGAACGCGCCGGCGGTCGACGAGGCGCTCCAGCGGGTCGCCGAGGGCGACCTCGATGGGGCGATCGAGACGCTCCGGGAACGGTTCGCGAGCGTCTGCGAGCGCCAGCGGCCCGGGCTCGGCGAGAACGCCCACCCCGCGGCCTGCCACCTCCACGACGACGCCACCTCGCGGCTCGACGAGCGGCTGGCCGCCGACGACTCCCCCGGCGACGAGCCCACAGCGGAAGCCGCGGCCGACGACTGATCGCTAGGCCGACCGGACGTTCCGCCCGCGAGCGTCGCCGAAGCGACCGTCCCGGTACGCGAACTCGCCCCGGAGCATCGTCCACTCGGGGAAGACTCCCTGTCGGCCCTCGAACGGCGTCCAGCCGCAGCGCGAGTGGAGCGCCTCGCCCCGGATCTCCCGTGGTTCGTCAGGGTCGACGAGCACGAGGTCGGCGTCGCGGCCGGCCTCGATCCGGCCCTTCCGTGGGAGGTCGAAGACGTCGGCCGGATTGGCGGCGGTGAGGTCCCGGACCCGCTCGTAGCCCAGCTCGCCGCGTCGCGCGGCCTCGAGTAGGAGCGGGAGCGCCGTCTCGACGCCCGGTACGCCGCTCGGGGCGTCCCAGACCCCCGCGGTCTTCTCCTCGGTGGTGTGCGGGGCGTGGTCGGTCGCGATCAGGTCGACCGTCCCGTCGGCGACCCGCTCGAGGAGGGCCTGACGGCGCGTCTCGCTCCGCAGCGGCGGGTTCATCCGGCCGAACGTCCCCAGCTCGTCGAGGTCGTCCCGCGAGAGGAACAGGTGGTGGGGGGTGACCTCGCAGGTCAGCCCCGACGCCGTCGCGGCGTCGACGCCCTCGGGCGTCGAGGTGTGCGCGATGTGGAGGGCGACGTCGTGGTCGGCCGCGACCGCCCCGGCGCGCTCGATGGCGGCCAGCTCGGCCTCGGGCGTCCGGTATGCGCTCCAGGCGTCGACGTCATCCCGGTCGCGGGCCGTCTCGTCGAACCGGGTCGCGTCCTCGGCGTGGACGGTGACGGGCACCCCCGCGGCCGCCGCCCGCTCGACGGCGGTCGCGAACAGGTCGGCCTCGATGCCCAGCTCGCCGGTCGAGTCGGCGAGGAACACCTCGCCGAGCGCGAACAGCGGGCGGTCGAGCAGCTCTTCGGGGGCCCAGTCGGGCGTCACCCCGCCGTTGATCCCCCAGTCGACGAGCGACGCGTCGGCGAGCTCGGCCTTCCCGTCGAACGCGGCCCCGGTGACCGTCGGCGGGTCGGTGTTCGGCTGGTCGACGACGGTGGTGACGCCGCCGGCCGCCGCGCTCCGGCTGCCCGTCGCCCAGGTCTCCTTGTGCGCGAACCCGGGCTCGCGGAAGTGGACGTGTGCGTCGATCACGCCGGGAAGGAGCAGGCGCCCGCGGGCGTCGAGGCGGTCCGACCCCGAGAGCTGCCGGCCGACGGCGTCGATCGTCCCCGATTCGCGGTCGACGCGGACGTCCCGTCGGCGGCCGTCCGCCAGCGTGACGTCCCCGATGACCAGCATTGCCGGGGCGTGGGTGGCCCGGTGACCTACGCCTTGTGGTCGGCTGCCGGTCCGGTGTGACGTGTCGTGTCGGTCCGATCACCCGAACGAACGCGACGTCGTCATCGTGGCCTCGCCGGACCAGTGGGAGGGGCGACCTGTCGGTGGCGCCGGGCGAGCCGTGCGGGACCGTAGACGACCACGACGATCATCGCGGCGACCCCGAGGAGGCCAGCGAAGACCCACAGCGTGGTCGGCTCGACGCTCCCGCGCAGATACCACACGCTCGTCAGCCAGGCGTTGACCGCGCCGTGGAGGAGGACGACGAGCAGCAGGCTCCCGCGGGTGCTGTTGTAGAGCCACGTGAACAGCACCGCGAGCGCGATCCCCTGGACGAGGAACGGCAGGGGCGCGAGCTCGGCCTGGATCGCGCCGGGCACGACGAACAGCGGTGCGTGCCACGCGACCCAGACGACCCCGATGGCCAGGCTCGCCGTCAGGGCGTTGTAGGACGCCTGTAACCGAGGGAGGGCGAACCCGCGCCAGCCGATCTCTTCTAAGCCTCCGCCGATCAGCATGTTCGCGAGGATCGAGCCGACGAACAGCGGCAGTAGCTCGAGGGTCGGCAACGGGGTGGACACCCCGAACAGCCGCGCATCGATGACGAGGGCCGCCCCCACCACGAGCCCGGGTAGCAGGAGGGCGACGGCGTACCACCGGCGGCGGACGCGCCACCGCGTCAGCCGGCCGAGGAGCTGTCGGGCGGCCGACGGCCCCTCGGTGATCCCGACGACGACCACCGCCGCGATCGGTGGCCCCAGTCCGCCAACGAGCCACAACACCCCGCCGACGTTGATTCCCGGAACGAGGTCGAACGCCACGAGCGCCCCCCAGGCCGGCCAGGAGATCGCCACCGTCAGGAGCACGAACGACAGCAACGGATGCCGACTGATCCCCGTGCTTGCCATCGTCGACACCGCGAAGCGGCCATCCGCTCGGGGGCGTGTGTCAGCCATCGATGTAGGGGAATCGAGGCGAGTTCGCCGTCGTATCGACTACCGCGATGGTCTCACCCTCGACGGTGATCGTCAGCGACTCGGCGGTTGTCGGGATCGCGATCGCCGCGTCGATCATCGATCGCGGCTGGCACGTCCCGGGGACCGATTTCTCGCCATCCTCGGGCGTTACCGTGATCGCGAACACCCACGCGTTCGTCGACGATTCGGTGAGCGTCCCTCGGATCTCGACATCGGGGGCGGTGTGGACGTGAGTGTAGTTGGTCAGATAGACGGCGCGGTAGTCAGCGTCCGGAATCACGCCGATCCAGCCGCGCGGGTCGTCGGCGTCGAGGCAGCCAGTGGCCGTCGCCATGCCGTGGGATGGCACGCTCGTCCCCGAAACCGGCGGCGTCACGAACAGCATCACCACCCCGCCGATCAAGACCCCGGCGAGGAAGGCGGACAGGACGGCCCAGCGACGTGTTTCCATGACGATATTACGTCGTCGGGCCCGATAGCCCACGCGTCGTTTCTCAATCCCGGAGAATCGAGGGGTTCCCGACATCGGTTCCCGACCTGACTCGCATCTACCTGCGTACTCGAACCGCGAGGTCGGGACCGTTGCCGGCTCCGCCCCCCGTGATGCTCGTGGCGCCGATTATCAGGACGGGTTGCCGGCGTCCTCGATCGGGACGGCAACGTCCACGTAGCGGTCCCGGCGACAGGGCAACGCGTTCACTCCTCGATGGACACGACATCGACCCCAC
>JAXHME010000006.1:0-5424 GCA_034521615.1 Halobacteriales archaeon | reverse complement strand
GCCCGCGAGTACCGCAAGGAGCGGGCACTGCCGAGCTTCTCCGGGCCCGCCCGGGAGACCCCGGTGAGCCTCGCGGTCGACCCCGACGACCTCGCGGCGGTCGGGGACCCCGACACCCGGGAGCGCTACGCCGCGGAGGCCGAGCGCGTGGCCGCGAAGCACGGCCCCGACGGCACGCTCTGAGGGCCGTCCCGCCCAGTCCTCGTCAGTCAGGCCCGCTCAGTCGTCGGCCTCGGCCGGCTCGGCGTCGCCCTCGGCCAGCTTCGCGGCGACGTCGGTGATCATGTCCTCCTGGCCGCCGACGACGCCGAGCTCGCCGAGCTCGATGAGGACCTCCCGCGGGTCGAGGTCGTACGTGTCGGCCACCCGGCGGGTGTGCCGGAGGAACGACGAGTAGACGCCCGCGTAGCCCATGATGAGCGAGTCGTTGTCGAGCTCGGGCATCGTCTCCTCGGTGAGCATCGGGAGCAGGACGTCCTCGGCGGCGTCCATCACGCCGAAGAAGTCCGGGCCGACGGCGTAGCCGGCCTTCTTGAGCACGCCGAGGAGCACCTCCATCTGGGCGTTGCCCGAGCCGGCGCCCAGGCCCGCGCAGGCAGCCGTCGACCGTCTCCGCGCCGGCCTCGACGGCCGCGAGGGTGTTGCCGATGCCGAGCCCGAGGTTGTTGTGGGCGTGGAAGCCGACGCCGATGTCGAGCTCGTCGGCGAGCAGCGAGACGCGCTCGCGGACGTCGCCGGGGAGCATGGCGCCCGCCGAGTCCATGACGTAGACGTAGTCGGCGCCGTAGGACTGCATCAGCTCGGCCTGCTCGAGGACCGTCTCGGGGGGCGCCATGTGCGAGAGCATCAGCAGGCCCGTGGCCTCGAGCCCGAGCTCCTCGAGGTACTCGAAGTGCTCGGCGGAGACGTCGGCCTCGGTCACGTGGGTGGCGATGCGGCAGACGTCAGCGCCCTTCTCGACGGCCAGCTCGAGGTCCTCGACGGTGCCGATGCCCGGGAGGAGCAGCACCGAGAGCTTCGCGGTCGAGAGCGCCGGGGCCACGGCGTCCAGGTACTCCCCGGTCGAGGCGGCGGAGAAGCCGTAGTTGATCGACGAGCCGCCCATGCCGTCGCCGTGGGACATCTCGACGACGTCCATCCCGGCGGCGTCGAGCGCGCCGGCGATGTCGGCCATCTGGGCCGGCGTGAACTGGTGGTCGACGGCGTGCATGCCGTCGCGCAGCGTCATGTCGACCAGCCGGACGTCGCTAGTCATCGGCGGCCCTCCGGATCGGGCTGGTCTCCGGCGGCTGGGCGGCCACCCGCTCGGCCGCGCCCAGCGCCGCGCTGGTCATGATGTCGAGGTTCCCGGCGTAGGGCTCGAGGTGCTGGCCCTCGCCCTCGACCTGGATCATCGTGGTGACGACCACGCTGTCGCCGAGGTCGAAGCCGACGTCGTCCTGGTCCTTCACGACGGGCTCGAGCGTCACCTCGTAGCCGGGCACGTACGACTGGACCTCGGCCTCGATCTCCGCCACCGAGCCCCGGATGGCGTCGATGTCGGCCGTCTCGGGCACCTGCGTGTAGATGGTGTTCCGCATCATGATCGGGGGCTCGGCGGGGTTGAGCACGATGATGGCCTTGCCCTCGTCGGCGCCGCCGACCGCCTCGAGGCCGGCCGCCGTGGTCTGGGTGAACTCGTCGATGTTCTGGCGGGTGCCCGGGCCGGCGCTCCTCGAGGCGATGGTCGCGACGATCTCGGCGTACGCGACGTCGGCGACCCGGTCGATCGCGTGGACGATGGGGATGGTCGCCTGGCCGCCGCAGGTGACCATGTTGATGTTGTCGGCCTCGCCGACCACGTCGTCGGCGTTGACGACCGGCACGACGTACGGCCCGACGGCGGCCGGGGTGAGGTCGATCGCGAACAGCCCGAGCTCCTCGTAGAGCGGGGCCTGGGCGGCGTGGACCTTCGCGCTCGTGGCCTCGAAGACGAGGTCGAACTCGTCGGCGTGCTCGCGGACGCTGTCGGCGCCCTCGGTCGCGACGGGTACGCCGACCGCCTCGGCGGCCTGGAGCCCCGCTGATTCCTCGACGGGGAGGATGCCGATCATCCGCTTGAGGTCGATGCCCTCCCCGCGGTCGAGGAGCTTGTACATGAGGTCGGTCCCGATGTTCCCGGGCCCGACGATGGCCGCGTCGACGGTCATACCCGACGTTGGCCACGCGGCGGGTTAACTCCACGGTGGCCCCGGCGGCGGTTGCCGGAACGAGGCCGTCGGGCCCCGAGGAGCGGTAGCGTTAACCCGTCGGTCCCGGGAGGGCGACCATGGCGATGGGAGACGCGGCGATCGACGAGCTCGCCGGGGCGCTCTACGGGGCCTACGCGACCAAGGAGCCGATCCCCCCGTTGAGCGAGGAGGCCGAGCTGACGACCGAGGACGCCTACGCGGTCCAGGCCGCCGTGCTCGACCGGATCCGCGACCCCGACCGGCGCCGGCTGGGCTGGAAGCTCGGGCTCGTCAGCGAGGCCAAGCAGGAGCAGCTCGGCATCCCCGAGCCCATCCTCTGCGAGGTGCTCCCCGAGACCGACCTCGGCGCCGGGCCGATCCCGACCGACTCGATGATCGCGCCGCGCGTGGAGGCGGAGATCGGCCTGGTGCTCGACGACGACCTCGAGCCGCCGGTCTCGACGGCCGAGCTGCTCGGGGCCACGGGGGGCGTCCTCCCGGTCGTCGAGGTGCTCGAGAGCCGCTATGAGGACTGGGGCATCCCGTCGGCCCAGGACGTCATCGCGGACCTGACCTCGGCGGGCGGCGTGGTCGTCGGCGAGCGGCTCCGGGACGTCCGTGACGTCGACCTCCGGGCCGAGAGCGTCGTGATCTCGGTGAACGGCGAGGTGGTCGACGCCGGCGTCGGCGCCGACGTCATGGGCCACCCCGCCCGGGCCGTCGCGTGGCTCGCCGAGCGGCTGGCCGAGCAGGGCCGGGCGCTCGAGGCGGGCGACCTGGTCATGACGGGCGGCATCACGGCCGCGGTCGACGCCGCGCCGGGCGACACGTTCCAGGTCGACTTCGCCAGCCTCGGCTCGATCTCGCTGCACGCCGAGTGAGGCGGTCGGGCTACGCGTCCTCGGCGCGGGCCGTGACGGTGCCGATGGTGGTGAACTCCGCCGTGAACACGTCGCCGGGCGCGAGGTCGACCGCCGGCGTCACCGAGCCGCTCAGCACGATATCGCCGGCTCCGAGGCTCGCGTCCATCCCCTCGAGCGTGTTCGCCAGCCAGGCGACGGCCTTCGCCGGGTGGTCGAGCACGGCCGCACCCACGCCCGTCGAGACGACCTCGCCGTTCCGCCGGAGCTTCACGCCCTCGAGCGAGAGGTCCCGGCCCTCGACGGCGTGGGTCGCCTCGCCGGCGACGTAGAGCGCCGAGGAGGCGTTGTCCGCGATGGTGTCCTCGAGCTCGATCTGCCAGTCCCGGACGCGGCTGTCGATGATCTCGAGCACCGGCAGCACCGCCTCGGTCGCCGCGAGCACGTCGAGGTGGGTGACCGGCGGCTCGAGCCCCTCGGCCATCAGGAAGCCGACCTCCGGCTCGATGCGCGGGACGATCAGGTCGCCCGTCGGGACGACGCCGTCCGGCCGGAACATCGTGTCGAGCACGCGGCCGAAGTCCGGGCGGTCGACGCCGAGCTGCTCCTGGATGCCCTCGCTCGTGAGACCGACCTTGTGGCCGACGAGGCTCGCGCCGTCGGCGAGGCGCTGGTCGATGAGCCGGGTCTGGACGTCGTAGGCGTCGGCGACGTCGAGCTCGTGGCGGTCGGTGAGGGGGTCGATCGGCTCGGCATCGCGGAAGGCGGCGTAGAGCTCGTCGGCGAGGCCGGCGCGCGTCGCGTCGTCGAGGGGCATCTCGGGCGGGTGTACGCCTGCGGGGCGTCAAGGGCTTTGCCTCTGGCCCGTGCCGGAGGCTTTTCGACGGGGGCGGCCCCACGGCCGGCCATGTACCGGGTGGTCGGCTGTCGGGAGTGCGGCGCGCTCTGGATCGTCGCCGACCGCCCGGAGACGACGACCTGTCCCCGGTGTGGCAAGCGACACCCGACGGAGCGGCTGCACGCGTTCGCCGAGGTCGCCGAGGAGGCCGCCGCCCGGCGGGCCCGCGCGGCGCTGCTGGCCGACCGGGCCGGCCAGGCCGACGCGTTCGCCGAGGTCGACGCCGACCTCGCGGGCCAGCTCGACTTCGAGGCGGTCGGCGAGGCGACGTACCTCGAGGAGTCGGGCCTCGACCGCGAGGCCGTCGAGGCCGCCGGGGAGCGGGCGACCGCCGGCCCCGCCCGGGGGCGGAGCCGCCGGGAGACGGTGCTCGGGGCGCTCGAAGACCTCGAGCGGCCGACCGAGGCCGCGGTGGTCGAGTACGCGGCCGAGCACGACGTGGCCCCGGAGGCGGTCCCGCCGCTGCTCGAGAAGCTCGTCCGCGCCGGCGAGGTCAGCGAATCGGGCGGCCGGTACCGGCGGCTCTGAGCGCTGCCGCGGGCGGTGAAGCTACAAGGCTCGCGGGCCGTAGGGGGCCCATGGCCACCACGTTAGCCGACGAACCCTGCGAGGCGTGCACCTCCGAGGACGAGCCGCTGACCGGAGCGGAGTACGGGCCGTACCTCGAGGACCTCGACGGCGATGTCTGGGAGGTCGTCGACGACCACCACCTCGAGGGCAGCTACGCGTTCGAGGACTTCCGGGACGCGCTCGAGTTCACCTACGAGGTCGGCGAGCTCGCCGAGGAGGAGTGGCACCACCCCGACATCCACCTCGCGTGGGGCGAGGTCGTCGTCGAGATGTGGACCCACAAGATCGACGGCCTCCACAAGTCCGACTTCGTGATGGCCGCCCGGATGGACCGTATCCACGACGAGTACGCGCCCGAGTGAGGGGCCTCAGCCGTCGTCCCGGGCGATGACGTCGACGTGCGCTTCGACGTTCGCCCACACCTCGCTCATGAGCACGCCCGAGCGCTCGACGAGGGCGTCGACCGCCTCGGCGGACCCGCTCGGCGCGACCCCGAGGTCGCGGATGGCCTTCGCCACCGAGGCGTGGTGAACGTGGACCAGGCCGTCGTCCGGGTCCTCGTAGACGAGGGTCGTACACGGCAGCATCCCCCCGAGGCGGGGGTCGATCTCCAGGGCCGCGTGGGCGAGCTCGGCGTGACAGACCACGAGCAGCGCGGTCGGGGGCACCGCCTCGTCGAGGTGGCCCGCGATCATCTCGTCCAGCCGGCTGACCTGGACCGTCTCGTACCCGACGTACTCGTGTTCGAGCTGGACGTACGGCACCGCGTCCTCGAAGGGGACGTCGAGGGTGAGGTGCAGCGCCCCGTCGTCCCCCGGCGGGGACTGGTCCATAGCGGACGATGGGTCCCCCAGGCCATAGCTCCGACCCCGCTCAGCCGACGGCC
>JAXHME010000005.1:0-521769 GCA_034521615.1 Halobacteriales archaeon | reverse complement strand
TGCAGCACGACCGCTTCAAACGATCACCGTCGTGAGATGAAACCGTTCGTCGAGGGACCGAACGATCGATGGCTCGTGTGCAAACCCCGGGCAAGGGAGTCGACCCGGCCATCGCGTCCGCTCACATGAAGTCCGCGATGCCGGACTGCTTGTCCTTGTCGTTCTCGAAGACGCTCTCGATGGTGCGCTCGAGCAGCTGGAGGCGCTGTTTGGTGTACTCCCGACAGCCGTAGGTCTCGGCGACCTCGGTGGCGACCTCGAGGTACTTCGAGACCGAGCCCTCGTGGACGGTGAGGTTCACGTTCCCGCCGCACTCCCGGCAGTTCCCGGTGAGCGGCATCCGGCGGTACTTCGTCCCGCAGTCGAGACACCGGGTCTCCTGGCGGCTGAACGCCCGGAGGTTGCCGAGCAGGTCGGGCAGGAAGTGGTACTCGATGATGCGCTCGGCGACGTCGGTCTCGTCGACGCCCGCGAGCTTCCGGGCGAGCTCGAGCTGGGCGTCGAGCTTGTCGGTCATCGAGCCGAGCGTCTTGTACGCGCTCAGCGCCGGCCCGAGCGAGATGTCGGAGGTGTCGTGGGTGTGGTCGAATCCGGCGTAGGCGTCGTCGGTGTCGAGCGTGTCGCCGGCCAGCCGGACGTCGACCTCGTCGGGCTCGGCGAGCCGCCGCGTCGCCTCGTAGAACTCGCGGGGGTAGCTGTCGACGATGTCCATGTTGTGGGCCTCGTCGTCGATCTCGGTCGGGTCGATCCGCGAGGACATCACCAGCGGCGCGTCCATCCGGCCGCCCCGGCGGTCCGGCAGGTACGACTGCGAGAAGTTGAGCAGCCCGTCCATCAGCAGCATCACGCAGTCCTCGTCGCCGTCGCACTGGCCGGTGTAGAGGCCGTTCGCGACGAGCGTGTGGGTCTCCTCGACGGTGAGGCAGTAGGTGAACTCGACGTCGCTCTCGACGTACTCGACCGACTCGATCGGGTCGAGGGGCACCGGGGCGACGCCGCCATCGGCGGCCGCCGGCTCCCCGGCGCCCATCGTCGTCTCGCCGCCGTCCCACGCCGGGAGCCGGTCGCCCGGCTCGAGCTCGCTGGCGGGGACGCGCTCGAGCCCGCCGTCCCAGCGGAGCATCGTGTGGTCGGGCGTGACCCGCAGCGACGCCCCGTCGGCCGTCTCGAGCGCCACCAGGTGCTCGGGCGCCGGGTGCTTCGAGACCGCCGTCACGGCCGAGCGGGTGGCGGCGCCGTCGGCGTCGAGCGCGGGGACCGTCAGCTCGCCATCGAGCTCCGTCACGAGCGTCCCGACGTCGTCCTCGTCGGGGTCGTCGAGGCGGTCCTCGACGAGCTCGTCGATCCGGCCGTAGCGCCAGTCGCCGGCCTCGTCGGCGTACCAGAGCCGGGTCTCGGGGTGGAAGCAGTTCCGCCGCTTGGCCGCGTGGAAGTACGGGTGGGCGTAGCCGACCGCGGCGTCGGTGAAGCCGACGATCCGGCCGACGACGGCCGCGCTGGTGTGCGGCGCCAGCCCGAAGACCAGCTCGCCGACGAGGTCGTCGCGCTCGTCGACCTCGTAGAACGGATCGAGGCCGTAGAACCGCTCGAGCAGGTCGTCGACGAAGTCCGCGACGCGCATGAGGTGCTGGGCGGCGCCGTTCGAGAGCACGATGTCCTGGGCCCGCAGCGGCACGAGCTGGTCGTCGTACTCGAGGGGCTCGCCCTGGAGGTCGTGCTCGTAGCCCAGCGCCCGGAACCGCTCGACGGGGACGTCGACCTCGCCCGGGCGGACGCTCGTGACCGGGAGGTCCGTCATGTCGTAGCGGACGGTGCCGTCCTTGAACGTCGAGACGCCGTGGGCCGCCCGGAGCACGCCCTTCTCGAGGGGCTCGGGCGTCTTGGTCGCCGACATCAACCCCTTGACGCCCTTCAGGATCTCGAAGGCGTTCTCGCGCTCGCCCATCGCCTCGAGGGCGTCGCGGTAGGCCTCGTTGACGTCGATCGTCCGGCGCTCGACGCTGGTCCCATCGCCGCCACACCGCGGACACTCGAGCCGACCGCTCTCGCCCGCCTCGACGGGGGTCTCACAGTCCCAACAGCGGTACTCCGGCTCGGTGTGGGCGTCACAGTCGGGGCAGGCGGGCCGGAACGTCTCGGCGTCGCAGTACGGACACCGCCGGCGGCCCGACGGTGACCTCGATCCGGCCGGGCGTGTCCCGCATGCCGTCGGCGTGCTTCGCGGCCGCGGCGATGTCGCGCTGGTCGCCGCCGGCCTCGCCGATCGGGAACAGCCCGTGCACGGCGGGGCTCATCTCGCGGACCTCGGCCTTCTCCGGGCGGCCCATTCGGCTCCCGACACGGGTGGGGGCGCGCTCGCGGACCTCGAACGGCGCGACGGCGTTCACCGCGGCCATCGCGTCCTCGCTTCCCCGGGCGTCTGCCGGGAGCACGTCCCACTGGCGCTTGAGCCCGTCGTCGAAGCCGAGCGAGCGGACCAGGGGCTCCCACGCCTCGACGACGATCTCCTCCGCCTCCGGGCGGTGAGCCACGAGCAGCGTCTCCAGCGCGTCGGCGACCGGCTCCTCGGCCGGGAGCCGGAGCTCGTCGTCGACGACCGCGCCCGCCTCGACGGCGTCGGCGAGCGCCTCGAAGCCCGCGACGTCGAGGTCGTGCCAGAGGTAGGTGTACGCGGGGTGCAGCGGCGCGTCGTACTCGGCGGCCCACCCGAGGGCCTCCGCTGGGGTCGGGTCGGCGAGGTCGACGCCCGGGGCGTCCTCGAGCGCCTGGAGATCGGCGCCGGCCGCCGCGAGGTCCTGGCACCACCACTCAGTGACGTACGACGCGGGCGCGAGCGGGTGGTTGTTCTCGACGAACTCGCCGTAGTTGACGAGGTACTCCCCGAGGTCGAGGATCTCGACGACGCCGTTGCGCAGCTCGAGCGCCTCCGCGGGGTCGTCGATGTGGCGGACCTCGCCGGTCGCGAGCTTCACCGTCGGCCCCTCGATGGAGTCGACGGGCACGACGCCGGCCGCCTTGCCCGGGCGCTCGGTCTTCAGCTGGGTCCCGGTCGCCAGGAAGTCGTCGACGAGGTGCATCGTCGCCGGGTGGACGCCCGCCGTCGCGAAGCCGTGGTTGCGCGCCCGGCCGTAGCGCAGCCGGAACCCGCCGGGCTCGGAGGGGTGGGCGAACACCGGGCGCCCGGCGATGAGGTCGCGGAGGTACTTCCCGTTGGGCTCGAGCCGGGCCGGCCCGTCGGGCGCCGGATCGGGCTCGGGGTCGGGCGCGGCCTCGGCCGCCTCCGCCCCGCCGTCGGCCGCCGCCTGTTTGCCGCCCACGGTCCCGTCGATGAGGTCGTCGAGCCAGGGCCAGTCGACCTCGTCGAGCTGGCCGGTGTAGCGCTTGATCTTCGGCGCCTTGAGCGCGATGCCCTCCGCGAGCACGAGGCACATCCCGCCGCGGGGCGTGTTCGTCGCCACCCGCTCGAGGTCGCGGTAGCCGGAGACCTCCTCGCCCCCGGTCGGCTCGCCGTCGAGCATCACCGGGCAGTGCCGGGCGATGAACTTCACCTCGGCCGCCGAGGGCGTGTACTGGAGGCCGACGTCGGCGTCGTAGTACTCGATCTCCTCGGCGTAGCGCTCGACCTCATCGTCTCTGGGCTTGTACCGGTCGATGCCGAGCAGCGCGCGGACGTAGTCGGCGACGAGGACGCTGAGCGCCTGGGCGGTGCCGCCCGCCGAACGGATCGGCCCGGCGTAGAACACCCGGACGAACTCCGAGCCGTCGTCGTTGTAGGACAGCTCGACGCGGTCGATGCCCTCGATGGGCGCGGCGACGACACCCTCGGTCAGCAGCGCGACCGCGGTCCGGACCGCGCCCTCGATCTTCCCCTCGCGCGTGTCGTAGTCCCCGACGCGGCCCTCCGCGAAGTCCCGGGCGAGCTCGAGGGCCGCGGCCTCCCGGCCGAACTCGTCCTCGAGCTCCCGTACGCGGTCGGCCACGCCCTCGATGCCGAGCAGGTTCTCGACCCGGTCGGCCATGTCCTCGGCCACCGGGATCTCGACCTCCGTGCTCGGGTCCTTCCCCTGCGCCCGGGCCGCCTCCGCGACCGAGAGGGCGGCCTCGAGCCGGTCGTCGAGCCGGTCGAAGTATCGCTCGTCAGCGGCGCGCATCGGGCGTAGGGCCACCGGGTGGATGTCGCCGGGGACCTCGGGACCGCGGCGGGGCGAGCTGGTGCATAGGGACGCCACGGCAGCCGGGGTAATAAAGGCCGTCTGACCCCGAACCTACTTGTCAGACCGCGGAGACGCGTCGGCCATGGCCGACCCCGACGACGGGGCGTTCGTCCCGTTCGTGCTCGACCGGGCCGGCGACGCGGTCCGCAGCGTGGTCCGCTACGACGCGACGGACTCGGAGGTGCTCTTCCTCCGGGACGACGTCGCCGAGACCTACGACGCGCTGGGGGTCGAGACCGTCGTGGCGTCGCTGCGTCGCGAGGGCGAGCAGGCCGGCCGCCAGGAGCACGTCTACGCCCACGGCGAGCTCAACTGCATCGTCCGGGCGTTCGACGGCGGGCTCGAGATGCACTTCCCGTACGGCGACGTCGAGGGCATCGCCGTCGCCCTCGAGCCCGCGGCGGCCGAGCACCTCTACGGCTTCGTCGACGACTGCCTCGAGCACCTCGACGTCGAGGCGTAGGCCGGCTCAGTCGGATTCGCCCGTCTCGATCGGCGCGCCGACGAGGTTCCCCCACTCGGTCCAGGAGCCGTCGTAGTTCCGGACGTCCTCGAAGCCGAGCAGCTCCGAGAGGGCGAACCACTCGATGGCCGAGCGCTCGCCGACGCGGCAGTACGTGATCGTGGACTCCTCGCCGGTGACCCCGGCGTCCCGGTAGAGCTCCCGGAGCTCGTCGGCCGACTTGAACCGCCCGTCGTCCCGGAGGACCGTGGCGATGGGGACGCTGCTCGCCCCGGGGATGTGGCCGCCACGCTGGGCGGTCTCCTGGAGGCCCTCGGGCGCGATGACCTCGCCCGTGAACTCCGCCGGCGACCGGACGTCGACCAGCGGGAGGCCGTCCTCGATGGCCTTGTCGACGTCGTCCTTGTACGCCCGGATGCCCTCGAATGGGCCGCGGGCGTTGTACTCCTGGGCCGGGTACTCGGCGGGCTCGGTCGTCAGCGGGTAGTCCTCGTTGACCCAGTAGTCCTTCCCGCCGTCGAGGACCTTCGCGTCCCGGTGGCCGAAGTACTTGAACTCCCAGTAGGCGAACAGCGCGAACCAGTTCGGGATCCAGCCGTTGCCGTAGAAGACGAGCGTCGTGTCCTCGGTGATGCCGGCCTCGCCGAGGACGGCCTCGAACGCCTCCCGGTCGAGCACGTCGCGCTCGACGGGGTCCGAGAGGTCCTCGTCCCACTGGAACCCGATGGCGCCGGGGATGTGGCCGTCCTCGTACCGGGAGGGGAAGTCCTCCTCGGGCGACTCGGGGCTGTTGATCTCGAGCAGTCGGTACTCCGGGTCGTCGGACTGGAACTCGTCGAGGCGGTCCTCCACCCAGTCCGCCGAGACCAGCACGTCGTTGGCGTAATCGCTCATGCTGACACCACCGTGTCCAGGATTCCGCCCCTCAAAGTGCCACGCTCCCCGGCAGCCGTCGCCTGCCCTCCCGTTCGCCGGCAAGGCTCACGCCTGTCGGGGTCGCCCGGTTTGTGGGCCGACCGGTCACGGGCGGTCCCATCCGTCGGGGATGTCGTCTCGGGGCGACTTCGATAACGGCAACTATCGCCCCTTCACTGGTCGGGCGACGCCACGGCGGGTCCGGCGCCCGAGACGAGCATCCCGACCAGCTGGAGCACGATCGCGACCGCTACGGGGCCCGCGATGACGCCCACCGGTCCCAGGCTGAGGAGCCCGCCGGTGAACCCCACGAAGTAGAGGCTGGCCGGCAGCCGGCCGGCACCGCGGGCGAGCCGGGGGCGGAGTACGGCGTCGGGCAGGACCCCGATGACGACGATCCCGACGACCCCGATGACGGCCGCCCCGGCGACGTCCCCGGCCAGCAGCTCGGCGAGCACGATGCCGAGGACCACGAGGCTGGGTCCCACGACGGGGAGGAACTGGAGAACGCCCGCGAGCACCGCCAGCGTGACGGGTGCGGGGATCCCCAACGCGAGGAAGACGGCCAGCGCAAGCACGAACGTCGCGGCCGCGGTCGCGACCTGGATGAAGTAGAGCACGAACAGGGTCTCGCCGATCCGCACGTGGAGCTGTCTGAGGACGTCCCGGGTCGTTCCCGGCAGCGGCTCGAGCAGCGCGGTGCCCAGGCGGTCGCCCCGGTAGACCAGCGCGAAGAGGACGAAGCCGAAGACGACGAGCTTCGCCGCGAGCACGGGGGCCCCCGCGCGAGCTCGAGCGCGAGCGTCGTGAGGCCCCTGGCGGCCTCCCGCTGGACGTCCGCGACGTCGAAGACGTAGGTGAACTCGGCGACCGTGACCTGGAAGGTGTCCGGGATCGCCCGGAGCAGGTCGAGCGCGTTCTGCCGGCGGACGTAGAGCACCGCCCCGATCGGGACGAACAACACGAGGCCGACGAGGTACGCCGAGGCCGTCGAGACTGCGGCCGACCACCACGCCGGCAGCCCCCGATCCTGGAGCTGTCGGCTCGCGGGCTCGAGCACGTAGGCGATCGTCACCGCGAAGAACAGCGTCCCGATCAGCCCCTGAGGATGAGCAGCGTGACGACCGTGACCCCGACCAGCAGCCCGGCGATCACGGCGCGGCGGTCGAGATCCATGGGCCCCGCAGGCGGCGTGTCGGATTAAGGATTGGGCGCCCGACAAAGCAGGGGGCGCCTTTTAGGTGGCCGACGGACCAGGAGGGACATGGTCGGCCGGAGCAAGCGATACGCGGTCGCCGACACCGCCCAGCAGCTGGTCGGTGGGTTCCTGCTGGCCGGCCCGTTCGTCGTGACCGAGGAGGTCTGGGAGCTCGCCGCGAACATGGGCCCCATCCACGTCGCCGCCACCGTCGGCATCGTGTTCGCCATCGGCTACGCCGCGCTCTACAAGGCCGACGCCGGACGTGATCCGGAACGGGAGATGGAGGTGGCCGGCGTCCCGGTACGGTTCATCTCGCTGATGGCCGTCGCCTACGGCTCGGTGCTGTTGCTCGCCCTCGCGTTCTCCGCACCGGACACGTTCGTGACGGACGGGACGGACATCGCCCGAGCCGCAACGACGGTCAAAGCCGCGAGCATCGGCGCGGTGTTCAGCGTCATCGGCGCCGCAACGGCGGACAGCATCTACTGAGCCCGGCGCCGCCGTCGGCCACGTATACGCTTAAGGCGGTCCGCCGGGGTGTGGACGGACATGGACTACGAGCTCGCGGTGGCGGGGGCCCCGGAGACGGTGCCGGGGGGCACCGGCATCCTCCTGCTCCACCCCAGCACCGGCGAGACCGACCGCATCGACACGGACTTCCTCAAGCTCGACACGGACGCCTACTTCGTCATCTCGACGCGGACCACGGCCCGGGAGGTCCAGCAGAAGCTCGAACACTTCGACGTCGACCAGGGGAAGGCCGTCATCCTGGACACGCTCTCGGTCGAGCGGGGCTACTCCCGGCGCGGCTCCGAGAACATCCACTACGTCTCCGCGCCGGACGACCTCGACGGCATCGTCGCCCAGACGGAGTCGTTCTTCGAGTCCACCGACGGCAAGCGGCGCGTCAGCGTCGACTCGATCACCGAGATGGCCTACTACGCCGACGAGTCGCGGGCCCGCCGGGCGACCGAACAGCTCCTCGAGCTGCTCGAGGCGTACGACGCCGTCGGGCTGTTCCACCTCTCGCCGGAGGTCCACGACGACGACGTGCTGGCCGAGTACGAGGCGCTGTTCGACGGCGTGATCGACCTGGCCGAGGACGGGTCGATCACCGCGCGGTTCTGAGCGCTCAGTCGTCGGCGTCGTCCTCGCGGTCGCCGAAGCCCGTCGGCACGTCGATGACGTACCGGCCGTCCTCCTCGAGGGCGATGATGTACTCCTCGCGGTCGTAGAGCTCCATCAGGTTGAGCTCGTACTCGCCCGGCGCGACGATCTTGATGCTCTCGAACTGGTCGTTGAGCTCCCGGCGGAGCGTCTCCAGGTCGGGCTTCTCCCGGCCCCGCTCGGCGTCCGAGGGCTTGGCGTCCTGGGCGATCTCCTGGAGCACCGCCTCCCGGTCGTCGACGGGCGGGAGCTCGTCGGGGCTGACCACGGAGCTCCGGGCCGAGGCCTGCGCGACGTCCTCCCCGCTCGGCGGGGCCGCCGACTCCTCCTCGAGCGGCTCCGACGGCGCCTCGAGGATGTCGTCGTCCGCGGTCGAGTCGCTCCCCGGGGGGCGGAACTGGAACTTGTTCCCCCCGCAGTCCGGACAGCCGCCGAGCATCGCCTTCGAGCCGTCCGGGAACGTCCGCTCACAGGTCGTACACTGGTGGGGCATGGCTCAGGCGCTCACCACGGGGGCGGCCTCGGCGGGCCGGATGCCGGTGAGGCGCGCCATCAGTTCCGGGAGACCAGCGCGCTGATGAGGGTCTCGTCCTTGTGCAGCGTCTCGATGCGGTCGGCCGGGCCGATGACCGTCAGCTTCGAGGCCTGTGCCCGGCCCATGAGCCGGCCGATGAGCCCGCTCTCCGTCGGCCCGGAGTTCGGGTAGGTCTCGATCTCGATGCCGGTGAACTCGTCCGGGCTGATCTCGGTCATCGTCACCTCGATGAGCCGGGACTCCTCGTCGGGCGAGAGCCCGCGCTCGAGGATGACGATGTTCCCGTCGTGGACGCCGTCGAGGATCATCCGGATCTTCTCCATGCTCGTCAGCCCCTCCATCCGCTCCCCGGAGATGAGGTCGATCTGGACGCCCTCCTGGGCGGGTTCGGTTACTTCGGCCATGGAATCACGCGAAGTACTCCGCGATCTTGTCGTACACTTCGTCCATGTTCTCGCCCTCGAGGGCGGAGAGCGGGACGGTCTCGTGCTGGGGGAACGCGTTGTCGATGCGCTGGACGCTCGACTCGTCGAGGTCGATCTTGTTGGCGAAGATCAGCACCGGGAGGCTCCGGCTCTCGATGATGCCGATGAGCATCGTGTTGACCTGGGTGAAGGGGTCCTCCGCGCTGTCGAGCACGTAGATGACGCCGTCGATGTCCTCGCGGAGCCAGTGCATGGCCTCGGCGACCCCCTCGGTCGCCTCCCGCGAGCGGCGGACGGCGTCGTCCTTCTCCATGTCGAACTCGAGGAACTCCTTGTAGTCGACCTTGGTCGTCACGCCCGGCGTGTCGACGATGTCGATGGTCACCGTCTTGCCGTTGCGCTCGATCTCGACGTTCTCTTTGCGGCGCGCCCGTCTCGTCTCGTGTGGAACGTGGCTCTCGGGGCCGACGGCATCGCCCGTCCAGTCACGGGCGATGCGGTTGGCGAGGGTCGTCTTGCCGGCGTTCGGCGGGCCGTAGATGCCGATCCGTTTCGGCTCTGAGCCCGCGAACAGCCCCTCCGTCACCCGCGAGATGCTGTCCCGGAGATTGGTGAACAGTCCCATCCTGGCTCCCGTCCCCCTCGACGACTCACGCCGGGGGGCTCTTGGGGAATCGACCCCTCGTGAGCCCTTAAACCTACGTCAGACGGCCGGATGACGCCCGCTCCAGCCTCTCGATTCTGATGGGCGATCAACACCAGGACGGACACGTCGCTTCTCCCGGCAATTCGGTCTGCGAACGATCGTGCGCCCCATGAGCGCGGTGCGCGTCCCGTGCACAGTACGACGCCAACTCCATCCTTCACGCCGTTCAGGGAGACGCCCACCCCTCCGTTTCGGGTGGAACACCCCGGCCAACCGCCCGAGCATCTACGATCACGGCTCCACCGACGATCTCTGTCGAACTTGTTCTCGCCGAGGTCCGGGCCTGCAATTATCTTTTACCCCACTACTTACTTAATCTATCTCAACAGTGCGGTTATGGTTACACCATACATACCATAAAGTTTCCCGTTTTTGGGGTGTCGGTTCGTCGGCGCTGTGCGGTTGGTGGCGTTCCACCTGAAACGGTGGGGTGGGGGGTTCGGGTTTCCTCACGCCCCGCGCCGGTTAAATCGATGTTTCGGGTGTGGGTAATAAGACCCTGGTCGCTTCAAGAGCCTGTATTAGCCGTTTTACGCCGCTTTTCCACCGGAAGCGTGGGGGTGGGATATCCGCCGATCGGTGATGGCCCGGTGAAGCGGGGAAAATTCGTGGGACCGAAGCAGACGATCTATCGATTGGCCGAACGCTGATAACGTCGATAGCAGGCTACATCAGCCCACGAAATCCGGCGTTTCGGATATTGTTCCAGAAACTGCGTATCGGTGAGAAAGGACGACGGTTCTGCCCCGGCGGAAGAGACACAAACAACCAAAATCGTTTAATAGGATGCCTACCTCGGGTTCGTCTGCATCAACTGCAGGGCCCCACGACGGGGGACGTCGGTGCACGGGCGTGCTGCCCCCGTGTTTCCGACAGAATGGGGCCTTGGACGGGCGCGTTCCACCGGAAACAACGGGATTGCACGAACCACGCATGTCTGACAACCGCGGGACGGACGACGGCGCCGCCGGGGAGGGGAGCGGCTTCGAGTTCCACCGGGGATCGGAGGCGGGAACGGCCGCGCCGACCGGTGACGCTGAGCCGACGCCGGAGGGGGTCGAACCGACGGCATCCAGCGCCGACGAGTCCGGTCTCGACTACGACGTCGAGGACGTCGTCCTGGACGAGTCGGGGCCGTCGGGTGGGCTCTTCGACGACCTGCTCTCGGGCGAGCCGATCTTCGAGAACAAGGAGATCCTCCGGCCGTCGTATACGCCCCACGAGCTCCCCCACCGTAACGACCAGATCAGCAACATCGCGACGATCCTCGTGGCCGCGCTGCGCGGGGAGACGCCCTCGAACATCCTGATCTACGGGAAGACGGGCACCGGCAAGACCGCGAGCGCGCAGTACGTCTCCCAGGAGCTCGAGGAGACGTCGACGCGCTACGACGTCCCGTGTGAGGTCGAGTACATCAACTGCGAGGTGACCGACACCAAGTACCGGGTGCTGGCCCAGCTGGCCAACGAGTTCATCGAGGAGAACGAGCAGTACGTCGAGGAGCGCATCGAGGAGCTCGAGGAGTTGGCCGAGGGCGCCCGGGCGGGCGAGCGCTCGCTCGGGGAGACGCCGTTCACGTCGGTCGACGCCGTCGACGAGCGCATCGCGACCCTCGAGGCCGACCGGGAGAGCTGGGAGCAGGTCCCGATGACCGGCTGGCCGACCGACCGCGTCTACTCCTCGTTCTTCGACGCCGTCGACTACCAGGAGCGGGTCGTCGTCATCATGCTCGACGAGATCGACAAGCTCGTCGAGAAGTCGGGCGACGACACGCTGTACAACCTCTCGCGGATGAACTCCGAGCTCGAGCGCTCGCGCGTGTCGATCATGGGGATCTCGAACGACCTCAAGTTCACCGAGTTCCTCGACCCGCGGGTCAAATCCAGCCTCGGGGAGGAGGAGATCGTCTTCCCGCCCTACGACGCCAACCAGCTCCGGGACATCCTCCAGCACCGCGCCGACGTGGCGTTCAAGCCCGACGTGCTCACCGAGGACGTCATCCCGCTGTGTGCGGCGTTCGCCGCCCAGGAGCACGGCGACGCCCGCCGGGCGCTCGACCTGCTCCGGACCGCGGGCGAGCTCGCCGAGCGCGAGGGCGCCGACGTCGTCCTCGAGAAGCACGTCCGCCAGGCCCAGGAGAAGATCGAGCTCGACCGCGTGGTCGAGGTGGTCCGGACGCTCCCGACCCAGTCGAAGCTCGTGCTGTTCTCGATCATCACGCTCGAGGAGCACGACGTCCGGAACATCAACACCGGCGAGGTGTTCAACGTCTACAAGCAGCTCTGTCAGGACCTCGACGCCGACGTCCTGACCCAGCGCCGCGTCACCGACCTGATCAGCGAGCTCGACATGCTCGGCATCGTCAACGCGGTCGTCGTCTCGAAGGGCCGGTACGGCCGCACCAAGGAGATCAGCCTCTCGGTCCCCGTCGACGAGACCGAGGCGGTGCTGCTCTCGGACTCCCGGCTGACGGAGTTCGAGAGCACGAAGCCGTACGTCCAGGCCCGCTTCGACAACTGATCGGGACCGTTCTCGCGCCCTCAGGCCGCCAGCGGCCGCACCGGCGGCGCGATGACGCCGGCCGCGAACTCGGAGTACTTCAGCCGGACGAAGCCGAGGTACGGCACCCGGACCTCGGCGGTGCCCTTGATCCACGACGGCCGCACCGGCTCGCTGATCCCGCTGACCTGGTCGTAGACCGGGTTGGCATCGCCGAGGGTGATGAACCCGAATGGGGCGCCGGGCAGTTCCGGAGATGTTCGTCCGGGGTGTCGCCACACCGGGTGGCCTGGATGTAGTCCTGGTCCGCGCGGTCGTACCAGTTCTCGCCCTCGTCGACCCAGAACCGCGCCCGATGGATGATGGGCGGGCCGTCCTCGTTCGGCGGGTCGAAGACGATCACGTCGCCGTAGTCGCCGAACGTGCGGTAGCCTACGCGCTCGCCGTCCCGGTGGGGGACGACCCCGGTCCCCTCGACGGCGGCGTCGGGGGCGAACCGGCCGGCGTCCATGACGAAGACGAGGTCGCCGCGCTGCATGTGGGGCTCCATGCTGCCGCTCTCGACCGCGACGAGCGGCGGCCAGACCCCGCTGACCCCGAACAGGAGGAGGCCGACGAGCAGCACGATGGCGGCGCTCGAGGCCACCTCGCGGACGAACCGGATCCACGGCTGGTCGGTGGTGGCGAGCCAGCGGAGCCGCTCGACGGGGCCCTCGGGCGGCGAGCCGGCGGTCATCCCCTCGGCGTATCCCCAGCGTCGGCATCAACCTTCCCCTCGCGAGGGCGACGATCGGCCCGCCGCCATCGGGCGTGACGGTAGGCTTTAGGTCGGCCGTACCGTCCGCTGGTCCGTGCCGCTGGACACCCCTGCGCGGGTCGCCCGGGAGCTGGCGAGGCGGGGGTACAACGCCGAGCGCGAGGCCGTGACGCTGCTCGCCGGCGCCCCCGACCCCGGCCGGGCCATCGAGCGCGCCATCGAGGGGGCGCCCGAGGACGCCTTCACCATCACCCGGGCCCACGTCCGCTCGGCGACGAGCCGGGAGCCGGTCGAGGAGCCTGCACGCGATACCAGTCCGCAGTCGGGCGGTTCTCCACCTGAAACGGAGGGGGGTGAGGCCGGGACGTCGGCCGTCGGCCTCGAGGCGGTCAGCGATGGAGCGTCCGAGTCGGCCGCCCCGACGTCCGGCAACGGCCGAACGACCGAGGGCCGCCAGCTCACGATCCGCAACGACATGACGGGCGCGTCGACCGGGACCGGCGCCTACGAGGACTTCGTCGCGGTGTTCCGCGACCGCTACGAGCGGCTGTCGCGGCTGCTCCGCGGGCGGGTCACCCACCGCCCGACGTCGGCGCTCGGCGACATGTCCGGCGGGGGCGAGACCGCCGTCATCGGGATGGTCTCGGACATCCGGTCGACGACGAACGGCCACTGGCTGGTCGAGCTCGAGGACACCGCCGGGACGTTCCCGTGCCTGCTCAGCAAGGGCTCGGACGCCGCGGCGGCCGTCGACCAGCTGCTCCTCGACGAGGTGATCGCCGTCCAGGGCCGGCTCTCGGACGACTCGGGCATCCTGTTCGTCGACGCCGTGCACTTCCCGGACGTCCCGCGGACGTTCGAGCCGTCGACGGCCGACCGGCACGTCCAGGCCGCGCTGGTGAGCGACCTCCACGTCGGCTCCCAGGAGTTCCTGGGCGACGCCTGGGACGAGTTCGCCGCCTGGCTCCACACCGAGGAGGCCGCCCCCGTCGAGTACCTCCTCATCGCCGGGGACATGGTCGAGGGCGTGGGGGTCTACCCGGGCCAGGACGAGGAGCTCGATATCGTCGACCTGTTCGAGCAGTACGAGGCGTTCGCGGAGCGGCTGAAGGCCGTCCCGGGCGACCTCGACATCGTGATGATCCCGGGCAACCACGACGCCGTCCGGCTGGCGGAGCCCCAGCCCGGCTTCGACGAGGAGCTCCGCTCGATCATGTCGGCCCACGACGCCCACATCGTGAGCAACCCGTCCACGGTCGAGCTGGAGGGCGTCTCGGTGCTGATGTACCACGGCGTCTCGATCGACGAGGTCATCGCGGAGCTGCCGGCCGACCTCGCGAGCTACGACGAGCCCCACAAGGCGATGTACCAGCTGCTCAGAAAGCGCCACGTCGCGCCGCAGTTCGGCGAGCGCACCCGGCTCGCGCCCGAGGACCGGGACTACCTCGTCATCGACGAGGTGCCCGACGTCTTCCACGCGGGCCACGTCCACAAGCTCGGCACCGGGCGGTACCACAACGTCACCGTGGTCAACAGCGGCTGCTGGCAGGCCCAGACGGCGTTCCAGCGCCGGGTCAACATCGACCCCGACGCCGGCTACGCGCCGATCCTCGACCTCGACACGCTCGACGTCACGATCCGGAAGTTCACGTGACGCCGTCGGGCTCGTACCGGTAGCGCACGGTCTGGACGTCGTCGAACCGCGGGCCGGGGCCGGCCTCCTCGAACGCCGAGGCCTCGGCGGCGGCGCGCAGCGGCTCGTCGTCCGCGGCGACGAGCAGCTCGACGCTCATCGACTCGTTCGTGGCGAAGCGCACCGGCTCGGCCAGCAGCGGCTCGATGACCGCCGGGTCGCCCGACAGCTGGGTGACGTAGACGGTGCCCGGCCGGGCGTCGAAGCTGACGAAGCCCCGGGGCTCGCCGTCGGCCGCGGCGATCCGGACCGTCCGGTCGTGGATGACGTTCCGGAGGACGTCCCGGGGGGCGCCCGAGAGCTCCGCGAGGGCGTCGGCGTCCGCCTCGACGGCGTCCCGGACCTCCATGGCCGCGGGCAGGGGCGCCGGCACGAAAAGCCTGCTCCCGGCGGGCGAAATGTTAACTCCCCCTCGTTTCAATGCGGGCCAATGACCCACCGTACGACTCGGCCGGAGGGCGCGTGCGCCTCGTAGCGAAGTTCGGCGGGACCTCGCTGGGGACCGGCGACCGGATCGAGCGGGCGGCGGACTCCGTGGCCGCCGTCGTCGAGGCCGGCCACGAGGTCGTCGTCGTCGCGAGCGCGATGGGCTCGACCACCGACGACCTCCTCGAGGAGATCGATTTCGAGGCCGACGAGGCCGACGTCGCCGAGATCGTCAGCATGGGCGAGCGCACCTCGGTGCGGATGCTCAAGGCCGCGCTCTCGGCGCGGGGCGTCGCGGCCCGGTTCATCGAGCCCGGGTCGCCGGACTGGCCGATCGTCGTCGACGCGGCCGGCGAGGTCGACCCCGAGGCGACGACCGAGCGGGCCGACGCCGTCGCCGCGACCCTGGGCGACTCGGTCCCGGTCGTGACGGGCTTCCTCGCCGAGGGCCCCGACGGCGCCGTCACCACGCTCGGCCGCGGCGGCTCGGACACGACGGCCGTGATGCTCGGCCGCTACCTCGACGCCGACCAGGTCGTCATCGTCACCGACGTCGAGGGCGTGATGACGGGTGATCCCCGGGCGGTCGAGGGCGCCCGGAACGTCGGCGAGATCACCGTCGACGAGCTCCGGTCGCTGTCGTTCCGGGGCGCGGAGGTCGTCGCGCCGTCGGCGCTGGCGTACAAGACCGGCGACCTCGAGGTCCGGGTGCTCCACTACCAGAACCCCGACCTGCTCACCGGCGGGACGGACATCGTCGGCCAGTTCGAGAACCTCATCGACATGCGCGAGGACCCGCTGTCGTGTCTCACGGTCGCCGGGCGCGCCGTCCGGAACCAGCCGGGCATCCTCTCGAAGCTCTCGACCGCGCTCGGCGAGTCGTCGATCAACATCGACGCGGTCTCGAGCGGCCTCGACAGCATCACCCTCTACGTCGACGCGGACGAGGCGACCGAGGCCGAGGACGTGCTCCACCGGGAGGTCATCGAGGACCAGACGCTCTCGTCGGTCACCGTCGAGGAGCCCATCGCGGTCATCCGGGTCACCGGCGGGGACCTCACCGACCAGAGCGGCGTGCTGATCGACATGCTCAGCGCGGTCTCCGAGTCGGGCATCGGCGTCCACGACGTCATCACCAGCGCGACGTCCGCGGCGCTGTTCGTCGACTGGCCGGTCCGCGAGGAGGCGTTCGCCGGCATCCAGTCGGCCTTCGACTGACCCCGCCGTCGATCAGCGGCCCTCGACGAGCCGCTGGCCCGTCCGTTCGGGGAGGCCGATGGCCTCGATCCGGGCCCGGACGGCCTCGATGTCGTAGGGCACCCGACGTTCGTCGACCGTGAGGGCCTCGAGGTCGAGCACGGCGTACGCGGCCCGGGGGTCGCCGTCCCGGGGCTGGCCCACGCTCCCGGGGTTGAGGACCACGCCCCCGTCGACGGCCTCGTGGTGCTGGATGTGGGTGTGCCCCAGCACGAGCGCGGGGGCGTCGTCGAGCAGCTCGGGGCCGAACTCATCGGGGTAGGTGTAGCGGTCGGGGTCGTCGGGGTGGCCGTGGGCGACCTGGAGCCGGCCGTCGAAGAGCGTCCGGCCCTCCGGGAGCGCCCCCAGCCAGTCCAGCTGGTCGTCGTCGAGCTCCTCCCGGGCGTGGCTGATGCCGGCCGCCGCCATCCGGTTCCCGACGAAGTTCGAGCCCGTGACGAGCTTCCGGTCGTGGTTGCCCATCACCGTGGCGACCTCGAGCTCGCGGAGCCGGTCGACGCAGGCCCGGGGCCAGGGGTTGTAGCCGACGACGTCGCCCGCGCAGACCAGCGCGTCGACGGTTGGGAGGTCCTCGAGCACGGCCTCGAGGGCGACGAGGTTCGCGTGGACGTCCGAGATGACCCCGACGCGCATGGTGCAGGGTTACCGGCCCCCGGGCTTAGCTCTGGGGCTCCTCAGCCGTCGGGCCCGTTGTAGCTCGCGAGCTCGACCTGCCCCGGGGCGACCGTGGCCCCCGCCGCGCAGACGGGGTGCTCGAAGCCCTCCTCGTAGGCCGCCCGGGCGGCGGCCTCGGCCGTCCCGGCGTCGAGCGGGTAGGTCTCGGGGGCGTCCCGCTCGTAGGTCGCCACGAGCGTGGGCTCGTCGACGGCCTCGACGACCAGCGCGTCCTTCCGGACGATGCCGACGTGGGCCGCATCGGGCGCGACGATGCCCGCGAGCCGGGGCGTGTCGTAGTCGTCCTTCTCGTAGTCGAGCGCGAGCAGCGCCTCGACGAGGGCGTCCCGGGCGGGGTAGCCCCGCTCGAGCTTCTCGGCGATCGGGTCGACGTGCGAGCCGTTTCCGAGGACGACGCGGTCGGTGACCGCCCGGGCGCAGTGATACGAGACGTAGGGGTTCGCGGTCGGCGCGGCGTCGGGCGTCGGCTCGACGACGAGCGTCCGGGCGTCGAGCGCCGTGACCTGCCGGTGGGGGAACGACCGGGAGGAGACCCGGTAGGCGCCGATGCCGGGGCCGACGATCACGAACCGGCCGACGTACATGGGTGGGCGTGCTCGCCGGGGCGGCATGGGCGTGTCGGTCGCCGGAGGGCAACCACGAGACTGCGCCCGGGCACGAGCGAGGGGCCGACCGGGTCGCACGGCGAGCGGCCCGAACAGTTCGCAATACTGATTAGCGTGAAAGGCCCAGCTCGGCCTGCAGTCCCATGGGGTAGCTGGCCAATCCTGTCGCCTTCTGGGGGCGACGACCCAGGTTCGAATCCTGGTGGGACTATTCTGACATTTTAACAATATACTCAGTTGAGTATTGCGTTTTCAAATTTTCAATATTCTATGTTGTCCTATATCCGTTAGGGTACTTGTCCCGCGAAGCCCCTCACTCGGCCCCGCCGTCCACCGGCACCGTCGCCCCGTTGACGTAGCTCGCGTGCTCCGAGGAGAGGAACGCGACCAGCTTCCCGAGGTCGAGCGGGTCGCCGAGCCCGCCGGCCGGCGCCCCCGCCGTGACCGCGGCTTCGGCGGCGTCCAGATCGGCGTACCGGCCGGCGTCGACGAGCTCGGTCAGGAACAGCTCGAGGTCCTCGGTGTCGTGTGGGCCCGGGAGTACGGCGTTCACGCGGACGTCCGGGGCGAACGCCCGGGCCTGGGTCTCGGCGAGGCCCTGGACGGCCCGGCCGAACGCGTTCGCGACGGAGAACTCGCCCGCGAGCGCCCGCACCAGCGGGTTCGTCACGGTCACGACGGAGCCGTGGTCGGAGTCGGCGAGCCAGGGGTGGGCCTCCCGGAGCGTCCAGACGACGCTCATGAACAGCCGGTCGAAGCCGCGGAACCAGTCCTCGTCGGACGTCTCGAGCAGCGCGGCGGGCTCGAGCGGCCGCGGCCCCGTCACGAGGTGGTCCAGCCCGCCGTACTGGTCGACGGCCTCCCGGACGAACGCCTCGACCTGGTCGGGGTTCCGGACGTCGGCCTCGAGGCCGAACACCTCGCCGTCGCCGATCGCGAACAGCCGGTCGGAGGCCCACGCGAGGTCGCCGAGGTTCGGGCTGGCGAGCGCGACGTTCGCCCCCTGCCGGGCGAACGCCTCGGCGCAGGCGTGGCCGAGGCCGGTCGCGCTCCCGGTGACGAGCGCCACGTGGCCGTCGAGGTCGAGGTCCATGGGTCGGGCTCCGGCCACGGGGGGTAAAGCCCTGACGCCGGGGCCGTCAGGGGCCGGGCTCGCTCGGCTCCGCGGCGTCGACGGGCGGAATCCCCGCCACGGGCTCCCGGTCGGAGAGGACGGCGAGCGACCAAACGAGGGCGGCGCCCAGGACCACCAGCCCGCCGGCGACGCCGAAGGCGAGGAGGTAGCCGAACGAGGCCGCCCACCCGCCGAGCAGCCCGCCGACGCCGCCGCCAACGGCGGCGAGGGCCGTGTGGACGCCGAGTAGCTCGCCGCGGACGGCGGCCGGGGCGAGCCGGGTCACGATGGCGGTCCCGACGACGGCGATGACGGCCCAAGTCCCGCCGATCAGGACGAGGACGAACGCAACAACCCCGAGCTCCAGCGCCAGCAGCCCGAACCCGGTCCCGAGGGCGACCAGCGGGAACAGGAGCCCGCGGGCCGCGAGGGCCCCGGTCTGGAGCAGGCGGACGTCGGTCCGTCCCACCAGCGTCCCGACGCGATCGTAGAGGGCGGCCGAGGCGAGGCTGGAGACCAGGTAGAGGCCGAAGATCTGCGCGGCGGTGAAGCCGGCGCCGGTGAGAAAGAGGGGCAGCGGGGCCCAGAACGCGGCGAAACCGGTGAAGAACAGGACGGCCGCGGCGAGGTAGGTAACCATCGAGGGTCCAGCCGGTCGATCAGCCGCCGCGGGTGGAAGTCCCGGGAGGACCAGTAGAGGCGGTTCGGCGCGAACACGAAGGTCGCGCCCCGGATCCCGCCACGGCCGGACGCCGCGAGCAGGCGGGCGACCCGACGGGCGGCCCGCTCGGTCGTCACCGGCGGGCCGGGCGGGGGTGCCGGGAGCGATCGGGACGCGAGGAGGGCGGCGACGGCGGCGCACCCGGCGAGCAGCCAGAACAGGCCGCGCGTCGCGAGCTCCGGCCCGAGGAACGGGCGGCCGAGGACGGGCCAAACGGCGCCGAGCACGAGGCCTCCCGCCCAACCGTAGCCCTGGTAGGTGTTGAGCTGGCCGATACGTTCGCCCCAGTCCTCGCTGGCGGCGTCGGCGACGACGAGCATCGTCAACACGGGGCCGACGGAGGCGACGACGAGCCAGAGCGCCGCGTTGGCCACGAAGACCGCGGGGACGCGCTCGAGCAGTGGGATGACGGCGAGCGCGGCGGCGGTGATAGCGAGGGTGAGCAGGACGAGCGGCCGGCGATGGCCGACTCGGTCGGCCAATCGGCCGAAGAGGATGGCGCCGGGGGCCCCGATGACCGTCGCCGTCGCGAAGAGGACGCCGAGGTCGAGCGGCGACCCGCCGAGCTGGACGACGTAGAGGGGGACGAGCAGCGACGCGCCGCCGAAGGCCACGGAGCCCAAGCCCCACGCGTAGAGCCAGCGCTCGGCCATGGGGGCCGTTGGTGGAGAGGCCCTCTAAGGGATACCGGTTCGGTGACTGTGTCCCGGCGCGAGGTCGTTGAACCCATTCGAGGGTATATCCCTCCCCGCCAGCGGATCCGTCGAGCGATTTAGAGCACGGATTGAGCGAGCCCGAGGAAGATGAAGAACCCGAGGACGTCGGTCGCGGTCGTGATGAAGATCGTGGCCGACGTCGCGGGGTCCTTGCCGATTCGGTCGAGCGCGAGCGGGATGACCGTACCGAAGAACCCGGCGATGACGAGGTTCAGGACCATCGAAACTCCGAGGACGAGCCCGAGCAGTGGACTCCGGTTAAACACGCTCGCGATGACCGCGACGAGGACGCCGGTGATGGCGCCGTTCACCGCCCCCGCGGCGACCTCGTTGATCACCGCCCGTTTCCCGGTGGCGAGCGAGATATGGCCGAAGGCGAGCGCCACGGACCGTGACGGCCATCGACTGGGTGCCGGCGTTTCCGCCCATCCCGGCAACGACGGGCATGTACACCGCGAGAAGGGTGAACGCCGCAATGGTATCCTCGAAGAATCCCACGGCCCCCGCCGCGAGGAAGGCGGTCCCGAGGTTGATGATCAGCCACTTGTACCGGTATTTGACCTTCATCAGCGGGCCGTCAAGGACGCTCTCCTCCTCCCGGACGCCGGTGAACTCGTACAGCGTCTCGCCCGACCTCCTCCTCGATGACCCGCAGCAGGTCCTCGGCGGGGATGACGCCGAGGACCGACTGGTCGTCGTCCAACACGGCGATCGAGCGCTCCGAGTTAGCTCGGAAGAGGTCGATCACCTCGGTGTCGGGCGTGTCGGGGGTGACGAACGGCGTCTCGCTGACGTGTTCGGCGAGGTCGACGTCTCGGTCGGCCAAGGCGAGGGTCTGGGCGGGGAGTTCCCCGAGAAACTCGTCGCCGTCGGTAACGAAGATCACCGGGAAGGTTCCGGTGCGTTCCTCGTGGCGCTGGACCCGCTCGGCAACGTCGTCGAGCGAGCGATCGCGGTCGACCCGGACGTAGTCGAGGTGCATGAGGCCGGCCGCGGACTCGGGGCTGAACTCGAGCAGGAACTCGATCTTCTCCCGGCGGTCCTCGCCGAGCCTTGTGAGGACCTCGTCACGGGTTTCCTCGTCGACGAGTCCCAACACGTCGGTCGCCTCGTCGGGGTCGAGGTGCCGGACGAAGCGCTGGAGCTGGTCGGTTGCCATGTCGGCAACGAGGGCCTGTTGCACGCCGACCGGCAGCTGGAAGAAGAGCTCCCGCTGGCGGCGCCGGGAGAGCTGCTCGAACTCGTCGGCGGGCGCCGGCGAGACGGCGATTGCCTGCTGGAGGTCGGCCGTCGCGTCGTCCATGCTCCAGGCGGGATGACCGGTGACTAAATCCTTGGGCCGAAGCCGTGGGCTGGAGCGGCCGAATCCCGTGTCGCGCTACACCCCGAACAGCACGGCGATGCCGAGGGTGACGGTGACCGTCAGCAGGAGCTGCAGGGGCGCGCCGACACGGAAGTAGTCGGTGAACCGGTAGCCCCCGGTCCGTAGACCATCAGGTTGGTCTGGTAGCCGATGGGGGTCATGAACGCCCCGGAGGAGGCGAAGGTGACGGCGAGCAGGAAGGCGAAGCCGTCGGCCCCGATTCGGGTCGCGGTGTCGACCGCGATGGGGATCATGAGCACCACCGTGGCCACCGGGGTGATGGCGCTGGCGAGCACCGCGGTGAGCAGGTAGAAGAGGGCGAGCATCGCGAGCACCGGGAGCACCCCACCGGCTTCGACGAGGAACGACGCGATGAGGGCGTCACCGCCGGTCGTCTGCATGGCGACGCCGAGCGGGAGGATCCCGGCGAGGAGGAAGATGACGTTCCAGGAGACGGCGTCGTAGGCATCCGAGGTCGTGAGACAGCCGGTGACGACCATGGCGACCACCCCACCGAGCGCCGCGATGACGATCGGGACCCATCCCAGCGCGGCGAGGACGATGACCCCTCCAAGGATGCCGAGAGCGTACGGGGTCGTCGGGCTGAGGGGGGCGACCTCGTCTTCGTCCACGGTGGGATCGAGGAGGTCCTCCTGAGCTCGCTCGGTCACGAGGAGGTCGCCCTCCTCGGCGAGGTAATCGATCGCGGCCTCGGTGGTCTGGAGCAGGAGCGTGTCGCCCGACTCGAGGGTCTGCTCGGCGAGGTCGTGGCGGATCGTAGTCGGTCCGCGACGAACGGCGAGCACCGTCGTGTGGAGGGCGTCCTTGAGGTGCGTCTCCCCGATGCGGTCCCCGACAAGCCCGGAGTTGGGAAGAACGACCGCCTCGACTACCGTGCCCGCCTCGGTGAGGAGGTCTTCCTCCACGACCTGCTCGCGGGGGAGCTGGCGGAGGCCGAGCGGATCGGCGAGCTGGTTCAGGGTCTGCAGGCTGAGCCGGACCGCGAGCTCGTCGTCAGCCTCGATGACGATGTCGCTGTACCGGGCCTCGTAGGCTTGCTCGTCGCGGTCGAGCCAGAGCAGGTCAACAGTGCCCCCGTCCGACTCGTCGAGCCGGGCCTGCGCCTCCGAGAGCGTCATCCCGACGAGCGGGGAGTCCTCGCGGACCCGGACGAGCGACAGGTGGCTCTCGAGGTCGTACTCCTCGGTGAAGTCGACGTTCGGCGCGATCCGGGCGGGCGTGAGCCACCGGCCGACGGTGAGGAGGTAGGCGATCCCCACGACGAGCACCAAGATACCGAGCGGCGTGAACTCGAACATGCCGATGGGGTGGTCGAGCAGGCTCCGGGAGAGGTCGCTCGCGAGCAGGTTGGTCGAGGTCGCGATGAGCGTCAGGGTGCCGCCGAGCATCGCCGCGTACGAGAGCGGCAGCAGGAGCTTCGACGGGGAGACGCCGGCCTTCTCGGCGAGCCCGGTGATCATCGGGATGAAGACGGCCACAACGGGGGTGTTGTTGACGATCCCGGCGGCGATCCCGGTGGTCGTGACGGTGGCGCCGACGAGCCGTCGTTCGTCGCCCTTGGTGACGCGGGCGAGCAGGAGCCCGAGCCGGTCGACGACCCCGGTCCGTTGGACCCCCTCCGACAGGATGTACATCGCGAGGATGGTGATCGTCGCCGAGCTGGCGAAGCCACTGATCGCGGTCGCGGCACTCACGCCCGTCCACGGCTCGAGGACGGCGAGGGCGACGAGGATCGCGAGGGCCGTGACGTCCGAGGGGAGCGCCTCGCTGACGAAGAGGAGGAGGGCGACGCCGATCAGGCCGAAGACGATGGCCATCCCCGGCGTCACGGTCGCCATATCGTACTGGAGGGCCGCGGCCGAGGTAAAGAAGGCTCCCCTCCGGTGGGGGTCGCCGGCAGCCTTATCGGGCCGTTTCCACAACCCGGCCATATGGCCGCCGAGGAACCCATCGGAGGTCGGCGCCAACCTCGAGGGGCAGGCGCCCGACGTCGAGCCGACGGTCGAGACCGACGAGGCGACGTACACCGAAGATGCCGAGCTCGAGCGGACGCTCGGGCTCTCCGGCGGGCTCGCCATCGGCGTCGGGACCATGATCGGCGCCGGCATCTTCGTCTTCCCCGGGCTCGCCGCGGGCCAGGCCGGACCGGCCGCGGCCGGCTCGTTCGCGCTCGGTGGCGTCATCGCGCTGCTCGTCGCGCTCCCGGCCTCGCGAGCTCGCGACCGCGATGCCGAAGAGCGGCGGCGGCTACTACTTCATCTCCCGCGGCCTCGGGACGCTCGCCGGGACGGTCGTCGGGCTCTCGCTCTGGTTCGGCCTCGTCTTCGCGACGGCGTTCTACCTCGTCGGCTTCGGCTTCTACGCCATCGACACGCTGGCCGAGCTCGGGGTCGTCCTCGGTGGCGACCTCGTCATCCCCATCGCACTCGTCGTTCGGCGTCGGCTTCACTCTCCTCAACGTCACCGGGACCGAGAACGCGGCGAAGCTCCAGAACGGCGTCGTGGCGCTGCTGCTCTCGATCCTGGCGGTCGTCCTGCTCTGGGGCTCACTCGACGCGCTCGGGCTGATCGGCCAGCCCAGCGCGCCTGAACAGTTCCTGCCCTACGGGGCGTTCCCCGTGCTCACGACGGCCGCGCTGGTGTTCACCTCGTATCTCGGGTTCGCCCAGGTCGCGACGGTCGCCGGCGAGATGAAGCAGCCGGGCCGGAACCTCCCGCTCGCGATGGTCGGGTCGGTGCTCATCGTCGGCGTGCTCTACGTCGTGACGATCTTCGTCGCGACGAGCGCGTTCGGCAGCGCGACTCGCGAGCCTCGGCGAGACCGCGATGGTCGACGTCGGCCGGCACTACCTCGGCGCCGCCGGCGCGCTGGCCATCGTCTTCGGCGGGCTGCTCGCGACGATGTCGAGCGCCAACGCGTCGATCCTCTCGACCTCGCGGGCCATCTACGCGGTCTCGAAGGACGCGCTGCTGCCGCGGTATGCCAGCCGGATCAACCTCCGGTACGGGACGCCCCACGTCGCGCTGGGGCTCGCAGGCGGGCCGGTGCTGGTGCTCGTCGCCATGGGGCAGGTCCAGGTGCTCGCCGAGGTCGCCTCGTTCCTCCACCTCGTGCTCTACGGGCTCATCTGCGTCGCGCTGATCGTGCTCCGCCGGGACGAGCCCGAGTGGTACGACCCCGACTTCCGGACGCCCGGCTACCCGGTAGTGCCGGCGCTCGGCGCGGTCGCGAGCTTCGCCCTCATCGGGTTCATGCAGCCGTCCTCGCAGGTCATCGGGCTCGCGATCATGCTCGCGACGGCCGGGTGGTACTTCTATTACGCCCGCGACGTCAGCCTCAAGGGGGCCCTCTGATGACCCGCGTCCTCGTCCCCGTGGCGGTGCTCGAGAACGAGGCGGTGCCGCTCGGGCTCATGAACCTGCTCGGCACGATGGACGTCACGGTGCTCGGCTACCACGTCCTCCCCGAGCAGACGCCGCCCGACCAGGCCAGGCACCAGTACGAGGACCGGGCGAACGACGCGCTGGCCGACATCGCCGAGGAGTTCCGCGAGGCCGGCGGCGACGCCGACTACCGACTCGTGTTCACGGGAGACCGCCAGAAGACGATCGACCGGGTCGCCGAGGAGGTCGACGCCCGGGCGTACGCCATCACCGGCGCCACCGGGGATGTCGACCGGCTGCTCGTCTCGCTCTCCGGGCGCGTCGCGGCAGATCGGGTCCTGACGTTCGTCGCCGAGCTCGTCGGCGACCGGGACATCGACGTGACGCTGCTGCGGGTCGCGGGCGACGAGGGGGCGATCTCGCTCGAGACGGCCGCCGAGCGGCTGGCCGACGAGGGGATCGAGGTCGAGACGGTCGACGCCGACCAGCGCGCACCGCTCGAGGCGCTGCTGGCCGCCCTCCCTGACCACGACGCCATCGTCATGGGCGAGCAGGCGCCGTCGCTCGGCTCGTTCCTGTTCGGCGAGGTGACCGAGCGCGTCGCCGCGGAGTCGGTCGGCCCCGTGCTGGTGGTCCGCCGGGACGATGACCTCGACGGCTGAACCGGCGGTCAGCCACTCGGCCCGTCGATCTGGCCCTCGAGCGTCCGGTGGGGGTACGGGATGGTGATGCCTTCCTCGGCCAGCCGTTCGGAGACGTTCTGCACCAGCTGGCCCCTGATGCCGAGGAAGTCCGAGCCGCCAGGGTCGGTGATCCAGATCCGGCTCTGGAGGCCGAACGACGAGTCGTTCAGCTCGATCAGCTTGACCGAGGGGGCAGGCTCCTCGAGGATTCCGTCGACGTTGGCGGCCTCCTCGAGGATGACATCGGTCACCCGATCGATGTCGTCCCGGAAGCCGACGCGGAACGTGAACTTCAGCCGCAGCGTGCCGTTCTTGTCGTAGTTCTTGATGACGCCATCGGTGAGCTGGGAGTTCGGCACGGTGAGGTGCTCGTTGTCGAAGGTCTGGACCCGGGTGACCCGGAGCCCGATGTCCCTGACGTAGCCGGAGTTCCCTCCCACTCGATCCAGTCTCCGGTCCGGAACGGCCGGTCGGTGTAGATGAAGACCCCGGCGACGAAGTTCTTGATGACGTCCTGGAGGGCGAACCCGATGGCGAGCGTGGCCGCCGCGGCGATGGTCGCCAGCGCGGCGAAGACGCTGCCGAACCCGGCGAGCGCGAACGCCAGCCCGACGGCCAGGAACAACAACACCGCGTAGGCGAGGACGCGCAGCGGTTTCTGGAGGTGCTCGTCGATCCCCCGGCGGTCGAGCAGCCGGGTCACCAGGGGGACGACGACTAGCGATCCGATGGCGTAAACCCCGACCAGTACGACGACGAACACGGCGGCCGACGCGATAGGCTCGGCGAGGGTGGCCGGGATGCCGATTTCGACGAGATAGCCGCCGAGGCCGCCGGGCGGTCCGTCGCCCACCGTCTGCAGGACGCTCGGATTCATGCTGTCTCCTGGCCGAGCTCACCGGAAATCTGGTGTCGATCGATTCGGGAGCGGTAGGTACGGGGGCGCTGTACGCCCGAGCGGACGATGTCGCCGTGCCCCGGATGATCGGGAGTGGCCATTTGGTTCTCGAAGCGCCTCACGCCTTTAGTCCCAATGGCGACGGCGACCGTGGAATCCCGTGGAACCGTTCGGCGAGAAGCTCGATGCCGTCGACGAGCCGCGGGCTTGGCTGGTTGAGCAGAGAATCGTCGACCACATGGACCGCGGCGTCGAGGCCCCACCGCTCGGCCACGTCGGCTGAGGCCCGCTCGCCGATGCCGCAGTGGTGGATCACGACGTGCTCGGGGTCGGCGTCGACGACGGCCTCCCGGCCGACCTCGGCCGACCGGGCGCCGGGGTCGGCGAACGGGTAGCGCCCGCCGGCGGCCTCGACGGCCTCGGGCACCCAGTTCCCCGCCGCCATCGGCGGGTCGGGCCACTCCTCGCAGTAGACGACCGGGCGGTCGGCCGGCTCGTCGGGCGTGGCGGCGTCGACCCGGTCGATGCGGGCCCGAGCGTCGCCGCTGAGCGCCGCGCCGGCGTCGGCGAGCCCGACGGCCTCCCCGACCGCCTCGAACCCCTCGAGGACGTCCGCGAGGGTGGCCGGCTCGTGGTGGAACGACGCGTGGCCGCGCTCCTCGACCGCGTCGCGGACGTCGCGCTGGAGCGGGTCGGCGGTCAGCACGAGGTCCGGCGCCAGCCCGTCGAGCCGGTCGAGGTCGGGGGACAGCCAGCCGCCGACGGCCGGCGTGCCCTCGACGTCGTCGTGGGCGGTGACGCCGACGAGCCGGTCGGCCGCGCCGAGCGCCTGGATGGTGCTCGTCGCGCTCGGCGCCAGCGAGACAAGCCGCTGCATGGCTGGTCGTTCGCGGCGTCGAAGAAAACGGTGCGGGTCGGACGGGTGGAGGGCCGAAGCGTTGAAAGGGATTTCAGGGGGGCTGAGGTCAGCCCTGGGCGGCGGTGCTGACCGCGTCGCCGGGGTTGTCGCCGTCACCGTTCAGGAACGACGTGATGGCGTCGTGGATGGCGCTGACGTGGTCGGCGGCCTGCTCGGGGAGCGAGCTGGGCGGGCCAGCGCGCTCGTCGGCCTCGCCGTTCTCCTGGGCCTGGCTGGACGGCTCGTCGTCGGCGTCAGCCTGGCTCGTCGGCCTCGTCGCCCCCGCCGACGACGCCGCTGATGGCCTCGCCGAGGGTGGTGTTGCCGAGGCCGCCGTTGAGCTTGTCGCGGATCAGCTGGTGGATCGTCGAGACGTGGTCGGGGACGGGCTCGGGCAGGTCGGTCGGCGGGCCCTCGCTCGCGTTCTCGTCGCGGGCGTCGTCGGAGTCGGTCTCGTTCGTCTCCGTCTCGTCGGCGTCACGGTCGTCCGCCGCGGAGGCGGGGTCGTCGGGCTGGTGGTCGTCGGCCGCGTCCGCGCCGGCGCCGTCCGGCGCGTTCCCGGGCAGTGCGGCGGCGCCCCCGGCGAAGACCAGGAGGGCCGCGAGGGCGATCGCGATGAGGTTGTGCGCGTTCATGGGTGGATGCTCCGGTCGAGCCTGTGTGGAGCTCCCCCTATCAAGGGAGCACGCCCTGAAGCCGGTTTTCGGCCGGTTCAACCGCTCTGAAGCCCATTTAAGCCGGATTAAACGCGGATTATCGGGTCCCGACGCGGCGGCTGACGGTCGTCGACCCGATTGACGGTTCGTCGTCGCCAGCGCGCGCCCGGTTCAGCCCGATTCCTCGTCGTCGGGCGTGACGTCCCCGGGGGCCGGCGACTCGTCGACCTCCGGGAGCCGGAGGACGTTCTCCCGGCCCAACCGGAACCCCTCGACGTCGCCGGCGTCGCGGAGCTTGCCGACGACCTGGCTCGTCTTCGCGTCGGTCCAGCCGAGCTCCTCGACGACGACCTGCTGCTTCATGCGGCCGCCGTGCTCCTCGAGCAGCGCGATCACGCGCTCCTCGTTCGACAGCAGGTCGTCGGGCGGCCGGTCGTCGTCCGCTTCCGTGGCGCCCGCCGTCCCCGACGGAGCGGTGTCGCCGCCCGACCGGTAGCGCCACCACCAGAGCGCGGCCCCGCCGACGAGGACCGCGGCCACGATCGCGAGGCCGACCAGCGAGGTGTCGACGTCATCGGCCGGGCCGGCGGCCGAGGCCACGAGCCGGGGCTCGTCGGGGCCGAAGTCCGCGGGGCCGCGCCAGACGACGCTCCGGTCGCCCCGCTCGGACGGCTCGGGGCTGACGTCGGCGAGCTCGTAGCCCGCCGGCCACGCGACCCGGAGCGAGGAGTCGGCGTCGAGGAAGAAGCCCGCGAGGGCGTCCCCGGCGCGAAGCTCGTCGCCCTCGACGACGGCGAAGCCCGTCCACTCGAACGTGTAGACGAGGACGCCGTACTGCTGGGGCAGCTGCTGGGTCGTGGTCGAGACGGTGACGTTCCGGACGGCCATCTGCCGGCCGGTCGCCGAGGACGCGTCCGCGACGGTCGCCGTCATGCGATCGGCGAACCGGGAGACGTAGGCCGACTCGTTCGCCTCGACGTCGGCTTCGAGCTCCTCGAACGCCGCGGTGGTGTTCTCGTCGTCCAGCCGGACGCGGTACTCGATCCGCCAGCGGGCGTCGCCGTCAGCCCCGATATCGACCGACAGCAGCACCGCGTCGGCGTCGACCTGCGTCCCCGCCAGCGCGAACGGCGAGCCCCCGGACTGGGCGGCGGCGGGGCCGCGGCCGCCCCGACGGTGACGAGGAGGAGGGCGACGGCGAGGACGGCTCCGGGGCTGGGGCCGTCAGGCGACGGGGGGTCCATCGGCCCGACCCACGCCGTCACGCACGTAAAAGCTGATGGCCCGCGTCAGACGCCCGGCACGCCGACGGCGCCGACGGCGTCGATGCCGACCAGCTGGAGGGCGGCGACCGTCACCACGGCGGCGAATCCAGGCGACCACGCCCACGGCGCCCGCCCGCAGCCAGCCGACCGGGTACCGCCACTTGAGCACGGCGACCCAGCCGACGAGCGCGAATGCACGGGCCCAGGAGGGGGATCGCCGAGGAGCGCCCAGGCCAGCGCGCCGATGAGAGCGGTCAGCACCGCGTGGTCGTAGCCATCGACCTCGGCGAGGAAGCGGCTGCTCACGAACAGCGCGAAGCCCCCGACGAGGACGCCGAGGACGACGCCGAGCAGTCGCTCGCCGGCCGTCGGCGGGCCGCCGAGCTGGAGGAGCGTGAAGGGGTCCGTTGGCGATCGGCTCTCTAGCCGGACTTGCCGCCGCCAGTTTCGGCCGAGCCATCGCCGCCGAGCAGGCCCAGAGGGCGTCGCCGAGCCCCTGGCCGGAGAGCGCGCCGTCGAGCTTCTCCCGACCAGGTCGAGGATGTCGCCGACGAAGTCAGGGACGGCGCCCGGGAGCTCGTCCGGGGGCCGGGTCGGTCGGAAGGCGATGCGTCGGGGCTCGCCGCGGGCTGGGCGGCCGCCACGCCGGCGGTCGCGAGCAGCCCCACGAGGGCGAGCAGCAGGACGGTCTTGGCGTGCATGTCGATCACGGCGGGCGGGCCGAGCGCCCGCCCCTACTTCAACCGGGCCGACGCTCACGCCGGATTTGGCCCGATTTCAGCCCGTTACGGCCACAACGCCGCCCGGCCGCCCAGATCGACCGCTCGGGCCGTCGTTCACGCGGCAATATTCACCGCATATCGCGGCGTGCGGTCCGCCCGCGGCAGCGCCGCAGGTTCAAGGGCGTCGTGGCGTAAGGCGGGGTGATGGAGCGACGGCGCTATCTCGAGTGGCTGGCCGCGGGCGCCCTCGGCGGGCTCGCGGGCTGCAGCGGCGTCCTCTCCTCGTCGCCCGAGGGGCCGACGGCCACGCCCGTCTCGGTGCGCTCGGAGACGCCGTCGACGCCGGGGCCGGGCGCGGCGGACGTCGAGCTCCCGGTCCCGAAGAGCCACCTCGAGTTCGCCGGCTTCAAGGACAGCATCCCGGCCATCACGGAGCCGAAGTACGCCGCTGACTGGAGCGACGTCCACCTCGAGCTCCAGCAGCGGTCCCTCTCGCCGGAGTTCGAGTTCGAGTTCGACCCCCGGCTCTCACCGGCGGCCCCCGTCATCGGCGTCGAACGCCGCGGCACCGCCCGGGCCTACCCGCTGGGCGTCCTCAACTGGTACGAGCTCGTCAACGACGCGTTCCCGTCCGAGGACGGGACCGAACCCGTGCTCGATCACCTACTGCCCGCTCTGTCGGACCGGGCTGGCCGCCGAGCGGACGGTGCGGGGCGAGCCGACGACCTTCGGCGTCTCGGGGCTGCTCTACCGGGACAACCTGGTGATGTACGACGAGGCGACCTCGAGCCTCTGGAGCCAGGTCCGGGCGCAGGCGATCCGCGGGCCGATGGCCGGCACCGACCTCTCCCTGCTGCCGTCGACGCTGACGACGTGGGGCGATTGGCGGGCCGCCCACCCGGAGACGGTGGTGCTGCTGCCGCCGCCGATCTCCGGGACGGTGCTCGGCCGGGTGGTCCGGGACGTCACCAGGTCGCCCTACGGCAACTACGAGAACGTCACCCGGGTCGGCGTCGGGCCGGGCCGGCTCGCCGACGACCGCCTCCACCCGAAGGCGCTCGTCGTCGGGGTGCGCGCCGGCGGGGTCGCCCGGGCGTACCCGCTCGAGGCGGTCCGGGCGGCGGGCGGCGTGGTGAACGACACCGTCGGGGGCAAGCCGGTGGTCGTCGCGGCCGCGGAGGAGACGCTCGTCGCCTACGACCGCCGCGTCGGCGGGCAGGTTCGCGCGTTCAAGCCGGCGGAGGGGGCCCATATCCGGGCCGCCGGCTCGCGGTGGTCCGTCCCGACGGGGCGGGCCGTCGACGGCCCGTACGACGGCCAGCGGTTGACGTCAGCGAGCGCCTCGTCGGCGATGTTCTGGTTCGCCTGGACGCAGTTCAACCCCGACACCGAGATCTGGTCGCCCGAGGGCTGACCGGCGCGGCCGCTCGGCGGGCAGTGGGAGGAGGGAGAATCGGACCGAGGACCGCTCAGGCGGGGGTGCCCTGCTGCTCGTTGATCATCTGGTTGATCATCATCGCCGGGACGACGATGAAGACCAGCCCGGCGATCACGAGCGTGATCCCGACCGTGCTCCCGACGCCGTCGCCGAAGAGGAACGGCGAGGCGATGGTGTACAGGCCGAGCAGGATGACGGCCAGCGGGAGGAGCGGCAGCGGGATCTTCTCGTCGGGCTGCCAGCCGCGCCAGGCGCCCAGCACGGCGACGATGACGCCCGCGACGATCAGGGAGGTCTGGTACGTGCCGGCGAGGCCGAACACGAACGGTGCGACGAGTACGTAGAGGCCCAGCACGGCGACGAGCCAGGCCATGGGCGGTCCTTCGGGCATAGCCGGCCTAGGGTGGGCCGGACGCGGGCAAAAGGGACCCCTGCTCGTGCACCCCCGACGCACGACACCTGATGGTTCTTGTAGGTGTTCGGTCAATCGGCCGATTGCTTCCGGTTATCACGCCTCACGCCGGGGGCGATATCGGATAACCGAGAGGTAACCCAGGCGCGCCCCCGGCTCGAGCCGGGCGGGCCTGCCGGCGGGGGAAACGGTAAACCCCTCCGTCGGAAACGAACGGCAATGGCCTCCACCGAGCGCGGGCCGGCCGACGACCCCCGCGCCGACTACGACCACGTCGACGACGCGGTCGCCCGCCCGGGGCTCGTCGACGACCTCGACGCCCTGGTCGAGGGTGACGTCCGGTTCGACGACTACTCCCGGCAGCTCTACGCGACGGACGCCAGCGCGTACGAGCGGACGCCCATCGGCGTCGTCATGCCCCGCTCGACGGCAGACGTCGCGGCGGTGATGTCGTACTGCGCCGACCGGGACATCCCGTGCTGCCGCGTGGCGGCGGGACGAGCCTCGCCGGCCAGACGGTCAACGAGGCCGTCGTGCTCGACTTCACCCGGTACATGGGTGACGTGCTCGACGTCGACCCCGACGCCCGGGAGGCGCGGGTCCAGCCCGGCACGGTCCTCGGGGAGCTCAACGCCGAGGTCGCCGAGCACGGCCTCAAGTTCGCCCCCGACCCGGCGACGGCCGACCGGAGCGCCATCGGCGGCGCCATCGGGAACAACACCACGGGCGCCCACTCGCTGCAGTACGGCAAGACCGACGCCTACGTCGAGTCCCTGGAGGTCGTGCTCGCCGACGGCACGGTGACGGAGCTGGGCGAGGTGAGCCTCGAGGCGCTCGAGGCCGGCGCCGATCCCGAGGGCGACCTCGAGGCCCGCCTCTACGACGCGGCCCGGCGGATCGTCGAGGAGGAGGCCGACGCGGTCGAGGCGGCCTACCCCTCGCTCAAGCGGAACGTCTCGGGCTACAACCTCGCGACGCTCGTCGACGAGGCGGCCGACGGCGCGGTGAACCTCGGCCGGCTGATGGCGGGCTCGGAGGGCACGCTCTGTCTGGTCACCGAGGCCACGGTCTCGCTGGAGCCCGTCCCCGAGACGAAGTCGCTCGCGCTGCTGACCTACGAGGGCCTGCTCGAGGCGATGGGCGACGTCGTCGACATCCTCGAGCACGACCCGGCGGCCGTCGAGGTGCTCGACGAGCCGCTGCTCGACCTCGCCCGAGGGCTCCCGGAGTACGAGGACACCCTCGAGGTGCTGCCGGCGGGCACGAAGGTGTTCCTCCTCGTGGAGTTCTACGCGGACGACGACGCGGCGGCGCGCCGGAAGGTCGCCGACCTGCTCGAGGACCGCGTCGGCGAGGTGGCGTTCGACGCCGTCGAGGCCCACGACCCCGACCAGCAGGCGGCGCTCTGGAAGCTCCGGAAGTCGGCCGCGGCGATCCTGCTCTCGCGGACCACCGACGAGAAGCACTGGCCGTTCATCGAGGACATCGCCGTCCCCCCGGCGAACCTCCCGGAGTACGTCGCGGACTTCCAGGCCGTGCTCGAGGAGACCGGCACCTCGGGGTCGTTCTACGCCCACGCCGGCCCTGGCTGCATCCACGTCCGGCCGCTGGTCTCGACGAAGACCGAGGCCGGCCTCGAGACGTTCGAGACGATCGCCGACCGGGCGACCGACCTCGCGGTGAAGTACGGCGGCGCGGTCTCGGGCGAGCACGGCGACGGCCGGGCGCGCACCCAGTGGAACCGCAAGCTGTACGGCGACCACCTCTGGGAGGTGTTCCGCGAGCTGAAGACCGCGGTCGACCCCGACTGGCTGCTCAACCCGGGGATGGTCTGTGGCGACGTCTCGATGACCGAGGACCTCCGGTTCGACCCCGAGTACGCGTTCGAGGCCGGCTTCGAGCCCCGGCTCGAGTGGGCCAACGACAACGGCTTCCAGGGCATGGTCGAGCTCTGTCACGGCTGTGGCGGCTGTCGGGGCGAGCAGCACACGATGGGCGGCGTGATGTGCCCGACCTACCGGGCGGCGAACGAGGAGATCACGGCCACCCGGGGCCGGGCGAACCTGCTCCGCCAGGCGATGAGCGGCGACCTCCCGGACGGGGCTCCGGAGGACATCGAGTTCATGCACGAGGTGATGGACCTCTGTGTCGGCTGCAAGGGCTGCGCCCGGGACTGCCCGAGCGAGGTCGACATGGCGAAGCTCAAGGCCGAGGTCGAGCACGCCCACCACGAGCGCCACGGCGCCGGCCTGCGCGACCGGCTGTTCGCCGACATCGACCGGCTCTCGCGGCTGGGCTCGGCGCTCGCGCCGCTCTCGAACTGGGCGACGTCGGTCCCGGGCGCCCGGTGGCTGGCCGAGCGGGCGGTCGGCATCGCCCGCGAGCGCTCGCTGCCCACGTTCCACCGGGAGTCCCTCGAGGACTGGTTCGCGGCCCGGGGCGGCGCGGCGGTGCCCGAGGCCGAGGCCGAGCGCAAGGCGCTGCTGTTCCCGGACACGTACACCAACTACAACCACCCGGAGTCGGGCAAGGCGGCGGTCCGCGTCCTCGAGGCCGCCGGCGTCCACGTCGCGATCCCCGACGACGTCGCGCCCAGCGGCCGGCCGGCGTTCTCGAAGGGCTTTCTCGACCTGGCCGCCGAACGCGCCGAGGCCAACGTCGCGGCGCTCGCCCCGCGGGTCGAGGCCGGCTGGGACGTCGTCCTCGTCGAGCCCTCCGACGCCGTGATGCTCCAGTCGGACTACCTCGACCTGCTCGCCGGCGATGCGGTCGAGACGCTGGCGGGCGGCACCTACGGCCTGGCGGAGTACCTCGTCGCGACCGGGCTCGTCGACGACATCGCGTTCGACGGCGCCGACGAGCGGCTCGTCTACCACGGCCACTGCCACCAGAAGGCGACCAAGAAGGAGCCGTTCGCCGCGGCGGCGCTCCGGGCGGCCGGCTACGGCGTCGAGGCGCTCGACTCGGGCTGCTGTGGCATGGCCGGCTCGTTCGGCTACGAGGCCGAGCACTACTCGATGAGCCAGGCCGTCGGTCGGGTGCTCTACGACCAGGTCGACGCGGCCGACGGCGACGCGGTCGTCGCCCCGGGCGCGTCCTGTCGGACCCAGCTCGGCGACCGCTACGGCGAGCCGCCCGCCCACCCCGTCGAGAAGCTCGCGGCGGCGCTCGCCGGCTGAGGGCGGAACGCTTTCTCCGGCGGCCCGCCTCCCGGGTGCCATGAGCGACATCCGCATCACGGTGGACGGGCTCGAGCTGACCGCGTCCTGGGTGGACGAGAACCCCGAGACCCGGGCCGCCGTCGAGGCGGCGCTGCCGCTCTCGGGCGAGGCCGCCCGGTGGGGCGACGAGCTCTACTTCTCGACGCCGGTGGACGTCCCGGCCGAGGACGCGGGCGCCGAGGTGCCCGTCGGGGCCGTCGCGTACTGGCCACAGGGGAACGCGCTCTGTCTGTTCTGGGGGCCGACGCCCGCGAGCGTGGGGGACGAGCCCCGCGCGGCCTCGCCGGTCAACGTGGTGGCCCTGCTCGACGACCCCACGCTGCTCGAATCGGCCGGCCAGAGCGCGTCGGTCACCGTCGAGCGGGGCTGAGGCCGGGCCGGACGGCTTTTGGCCGCGGCGGCGCGTAGCCGGGGTATGACCGCACAACGGTGGTGGGTCAAGCTCGCGGCCCGCTGGCTGGCCCGTATCGACGGCGTCTCGGGCATGATCCAGCTGGCGATGCTCGGGCTGACGGGCCTCTCGACGGCGACGCTCACGCTCAGGCAGTACGGCCACGGCGAGTACGCCTGGCCGCTCATCGCGGTCGTGAGCGCCGGCACGCTCGTCTTCACCTACCTCTACACCGAGGGCGGCGTCTGGAACCAGGTCTCGCGGGACCGCCAGGACCTCTCGACGAACTTCGCGGGGCCGAGCATGCGCATGAACAACGAGCTGCTCGCCCGCGGCATCCTGGCCGCCGAGGAGGGCCGCGAGCTCACCGAGGGCGAACGCACCGCGATCAAGGCCGAGCTCGACGACGCCTTCGCGGAGTACCGCGAGGGGATCGACCTGAGCCAGTAGCGCCGCCGCTCACTTCTCGACGGCCAGCAGCGCGACGCGCTCGACGACGAGGTCCTCGAGCGTCGCGTCCGTGGCCCCGAGCTCGGCGTCGGTGACCCCGTAGTACTCGCGGATGGCGGCCTCGTCCCGGGCGGCGCCAAGCGTGGATGCGGGCTCGAGCAGCGTCTCGACCGCCTCTGCCGCCCCGACCTCGTCGCCGCCGTCGACCGCGACCACCACCGGCCCCTCCCCGGCCTCGACGCCGATGGTCAGCGCCCGGTCGATCTGGCGGCGCCCTGCGGCGTACAGCAGCAGCTCGACCGCGGGGTCGTCGGCGATGGCGTCGTCGTGGGCGATCGCCCGGCGGGCCGACCGGGCGGCCGCCTCGAGGTGCTCGCGGCCGGCGACGTACCGGGCGTCGAACGCCTGGACCACGGCGTCGTGGGCGTCGCCGATCGCCGAGAGCCGCTCGACGAACGCGTCCACGTCGTCGACCGCCGCCCGGCCCTCGACGAGCCTCATGCGAAGTCCCCGAGGCCCGTCTGCTCCTGGTCGTCGTCGCCGGCGCCGGACTCGGCCGGCTCGCCGGCGCCATCCGTGCCGCCGGCCGCGGCGGCCCCCGCGTCGCCGTCGGCCTCGACGTCGTCCATCGACGGGTCCGGCCGGCCGGCGTTCCTGAGGATGGTCTCGGCGGTCTTCCGGCGGCCCTGGAGCGCGCCGAGCACCCGGGCCTTCGGCGCCTCGCGGAGGGCCTCGCGGGTCTCGATGCCGGCGTCGTGGAGCCGCCGGGCCCGCACGCGGCCGACCTCGGCGACGCCGACCAGGTCGAGCAGCTCGTCCTTGACGCCGTGCTCGACGCGCAGGCGGGCCTCCCGGACGGCGCCGGTGGTCTCGAGGCCGAGCTCGCTCGACAGCCGCTCGGCGGCCTGGAGCAGCCACTGGGCGGCGTCGACCTTCCCGCGGATGTCGCCCGGGCCGACGTTGTAGCGCTCGCAGAGGCGGTCCTCGTCGAGCTCGCCGGCCCAGTCCTCGAGCAGCTTCGCGGTCTTCAGCGCCGACAGCCAGTCCTCGAAGGCGTCGTCGAACTCCGAGGGCGTCCGGCCCGGCAGCTCCGCCTCGCGCTCGTAGGCCAGCTCGGTGAACGTCTCGCGGTCGCCCGACCGGAGGTAGAGCTGGTACATGTCCGGGGTGCGACAGACCAGGTGGTAGCAGCCGAGCGCGGTGGGCTCCTCGGCCGCCCGGAGGCCGTCGACGATCTCGGCGGCGCTCATCGGGTCGAGGTAGAGCTGCGAGGTGGCGTGGCCGAGCCGGGTGGCCGACAGGGCGTCGCCGTCGCGGTCGAGGAAGCCGTTGACCTCGAGGTAGTCGAGCACGGTGTCGGTCACCCGCTCGAGCCGGCCGGGCTCGTCGGTCTGGGCGGCGTAGAGCGTCCGGTCGAGGAAGTCGAGCAGCCCGCCGCGGGTCGACGCGAAGCCGGTCGCGACGGTCGCCAGGAGGTGGGTCCGGAGCGCGGGCTCGGCCGCCAGCTTCGAGCGGACGGGCTCGGGCTCGCCGTAGATGTACCGGTCGAACAGCTCCTCGTACTCGTCGTGGCCGCTCGCGATCAGCACGGCCTCGCCGTAGTCGTCGTACTGGGGCCGGCCGGCCCGGCCGAACATCTGGTGGACCTCCAGGGTCGACAGCGGGCTCATGCCGCCCGCCGCCGCGTCGTAGCGCCGCCAGTCCCGGACGATCACCCGGCGGCTCGGCGTGTTGACGCCGGCCGCGAGCGTGGGCGTCGCACAGACGACCTTGATCAGCCGCTCGCGGAACGCCCCCTCGACGAGCGAGCGGTGCTCGCTCGCGAGCCCGGCGTGGTGGAACGCGGCCCCGGACTCGACGGCCGAGGCGAGGGCCTCGCTGGTCTCGGTGTCGCTGACCTCCCGGAGCTCCGCGGCGAGCTCGGCGAGGCCGTGGGTCTCCTCGGCGCCGAGGAACGGCTCGACGGCGTCCCCGAGCCGCCGGGCGGCCGCCTCCGCGTTCCGCCGGGAGCTGACGAACACCAGCGCCGAGCCCTCGTCGGCGACGGTGTCCGAGACGAGCGTCGCGGCGGGCTTCTCGCGCTCGCCGGGCAGCTCGTACTGGCTGCCGTCGTCGAAGTTGATCGCGTTCCCGTAGTAGACGCCGGTCTTCAGCTCGATGGGCCGCCAGGTCGACTCGACGAGCGCGGCGTCCAGCCAGTCGGCGATGGCGTCGGCGTTCCCGATCGTCGCCGAGAGGGCGACCGTCTGGAGCGCCGGGAGGCGCTGTCGGAGCTTCGCGAGGGTCACCTCGAGGGTCGGCCCGCGGTGGGCGTCGTCGACGAGGTGGACCTCGTCGGCCACGACGCAGGCCAGGTCGTCGATCCACGAGGCGCCGTTCCGGATCAGCGAGTCGACCTTCTCGCTGGTGGCGACCACGATGTCCTTCGCGGCCAGCCAGTCGTCGGTGCTGTCGTAGTTCCCCGTCGAGATGCCGACGTCGACGCCGATAGCCTCGTAGGCCGCGAACTCGTCGCGCTTCTCGCTGGCGAGCGCCCGCAGCGGCACGATGTAGAGCGCCTTGCCCCCGCGCTCGACCGCCGAGAGCATCGCCAGCGACGCCATCAGCGTCTTGCCGCTCGCGGTCGGCACCGCGGCGACGAGGTCCGCGCCCTCGGTGACGCCGGCGGCGACGGCCTCGGCCTGGGGCGGGTAGAGCTCCTCGACGCCGGACTCGGCGAGCAGCTCAGCCGTGCCCTCGGGCAGCCCCGACAGCGCCTCGACCCGCATTGGGTCGGGATTTGGCCGTCCCGTCGTTTAACCTGTCGCTCGGGCCCCGAACCGACGGTAGCTATTTACTGTCACGGCCGCACACGGTCCAGTAACCCATGTCCCAGGAGGGTCAGGTGGGCGCCGACGTCTACGAGGTCTACTGCCGGGAGTGCGACTGGCGGGCCGACAACCCGGTCGACCTGAAGGGGACCGCCAACCTGCTGGCGGGCCGGCACATCAGCCGGTCGGGCCACGTCGTCGCGCTGAAGACGATCGAGGCCGACGACGGCGAGCTCCGGCGGGGCGGCCGCTCGGTCAGCTTCGAGATCCTCCGGCCGGCCGGGGCCGAGCCGGCGTCGGTGGAGGTCCGCCGGTGCGGCCCGGTCGACTGCGCCGTCGAGTCGCCGTAGGCCGGCGCGCCGTCGTCAACGCTTTACCCGCGACCGCGCAAGCCGAGCCATGCGTATCGAGTACGACCGCGACACCTGCACGGGGATGTTCCAGTGCGTCCACGAGTGGGCCGCCTTCGAGCAGGACCTCGACGCCGGCAAGGCCGTGCTCGAGGGCGCCGAGGAGGCCGAGGCCGGCCGGTTCGTCCGCGAGGTCCCGGAGGGCGAGGAGTTCGAGGCGGAGATGGCCGCCCGGGTCTGCCCCGTCGAGGCGATCACCGTCTACGACGACGACGGCGAGCAGCTCGTCCCCTGACGGTCGTGGCAAGGGCTGACACGTGAGTAATCGTTAAGGTCTCCTCAGTCGTACCCGCCGGCCGACCATGAGTCCCGACCGTGACCGCGACTCGCACGTCCGGGAGTGGGAGCGCCTGGTGCGGTCCCGGCCGGCCGACCCCGAGGTCGGCGATCGGTAGGCCCGCGACCCCGGCGACGCCCGTCAGTTAGAGCTGTGCGTACTGGTCGCCGAGCTTCTCCGCGGCCGCCTCGAGGCCCGCCTGCTCCTCGCCGTCGAGGTCCCATTCGACGACCGCCTCGACGCCGTCGCGGCCGAGCTTGACGGGCACGCCCAGTCCGACGCCCTCGAGGCCGTACTCGCCGTCGAGGACGACCGAGCCGGGCAGCACCTCGCCGGTGTCCCGGAGGATGGCTTCGACCATGTGCGCGACGCCGGTCGCCGGGCCCCACTCGGTGGCGCCCTTGCGCTGGATGACGTCCATGGCGCTCTCCTGGAGCTCGCCGAGGATGGCCTCGCGCTCGTCGGCGTCGAACGCGGGGTCGGCGCCGTCGACGCGCACCTTCGAGAACACCGGCACCTGGCCATCGCCGTGCTCGCCGAGGATCGTCGCCTCGACGTTGCCGACGGGCGTGTCGAACCGCTCGGCCAGCACGTAGCGGAAGCGCGCGGAGTCGAGCCGGCCGCCGAAGCCGATGACGTGCTCTCGCGGGCGGTCGCCGACCTCGTAGAGGTGGCGGTTCAGCAGGTCGACCGGGTTCGACGTCGTCACCGAGACGAACTCGTCGGTGTGCTCGGCGAGCGAGTCGTGGATCGACTCCATGATCGGCGCGTTGTCGCCCGCGAGGTCGAGCCGGGTCTGGCCCGGCTGGCGCGGGATGCCCGCCGTGATGACGACGACGTCCGAGCCCGCCGTCTCGGCGTAGCCGCCCTGGCGGACCGTCGTGTTCGCGTCGTAGGCGACGCCGTGGTTCGCGTCCGCGGCCTGGCCGACGGCCACGTCCTCCTGCTCGGGGATGTCGACGAAGACGAGCTCGTCGGCGACGTCCCGCAGCGCGAGGTTGTAGCCCGTGGCGGCGCCGACGGTGCCCGCCGCTCCGATGATGCTGACTTTGGCCATACTCGGGGCTCCGCCCGCGGGCCGGATAACCGCTTCGAAGGGGCCACCGGCAGCCGGGCGCGATGGGGCAAGAACCCGGGTCGGGCGGGACCGCGGGTGGTCGAAACTCGGACCGACGCCGTGCCGTGATGCTTTTCCACCGACGGCGCGTTGCTTCGGCCATGAGCGAGGAGTTCGACAAGGAGGCGGAGCGCGAGAAGCTCCGCCAGCAGCTGGCCGCGGAGGAGGAGTCGCGCCAGGCGACCCAGCACATGAGCGAGCTGCTCCTGAAGGGCGCGACGATGACCAACCGCCACTGCGACGACTGCGGCGACCCCCTGTTCCGCCACGAGGGCCGGGAGTTCTGCCCGACCTGCGGCACCCAGGGAGCCGGGGCCGGCGAGGCCGCTTCGGAGGCGGGTGACGCCACCGCCGCGTCGGGAGACAGTGGAACGGCCACGGCGCCGCCGGAGGGAGCGCAGTCGGGGAGCCAGCCAGCGGACCCCTCGACACCGTCGACGGAACCGGTCTCCCGGTCAGAGCCTGCTGCGCCCCAGCAGGCCGGGGCTGCCGACCTCCCGGCGGCCCGCGAGGCGCTCGCCCGGAAGGTCACGGCGCTCGCCCAGGAGGCCGAGGCGACGTCGGACGTCGGCCGGGCCCGGGAGCTGCTGGCCGCCGTCCGGGAGGGCGCGGAGGCGCTCCGGGCGCTCGGGGGCCAACGGTAGCCGGATGATCGACCGCCTCCTCGCCCCGATCGACGGCTCGGAGAACGCCGAGCGGGCGCTCCGGTTCGCGGCCGACCTCGCCCGGCGGTACGAGGCCCGGCTCGACGTCGTCCACCTCACCGACGTCGAGACCGAGTCCACCCGGGCGCTGCTCGAGGAGGCCGACGACATCCTCGAGGAGGCGGGGCTCCCGGGCGAGGCGGCGGTCAAGTACGACCTCCGGCTCACGTTCAAATCGTCCGACCGGGTCGGCAAGGGAATCCTCGACCTCGTCGAGGAGCACGGCTACGACCACGTCGTGATGGGTCACCACGGGACCGGCGCGGTCGGCCGACTGCTGCTCGGCAGCGCCACCGAGACGGTCATCCGCGACGACTCGGTCGCCGTGACCGTGATCCCGTAACCGGCTACGCCAGGGGGCGGGCCGGGGGCTCCTCGGCCCACTCGCCCGCCGCCTCCTCGAGCGACTCGTCCTCGGGCAGGCCGCGGCGCTCGCGGCGTTCGACCATCATCACCGCGTAGATGGCGCGTTTGGGCTCGTCGAGGTCGCGGTGGGCCGAGAGGTGGGCCCACGCGGCGTCCTTCAGGGCGTCGGGGTCGGCCAGCGCGCCCGGGTCGAAGCCCGCCGAGCGGCCGCACACGGGACAGGTGAGGACCGGGATCTCCTCCATGTACGCAGTCCCTCTCACGCCGGGGGTATACCCCTTGCTCTCATAGCGATACGGAGGCCTATTGCGGGCTATATACCCCGGCGGGCTCAGGAGGGGTCGTACTCGGCGCCGGCGACCTCGCGGATGCGCGCCGCGGTGACCTCGCCGATGCCCGACACTTCGAGAAGGGCCTCCTCGTCGGCGGTCATGACGGCCTCGACGCTCCCGAGGGTCTCGAGCAGCGCCCGGGCGGTCACCGGCCCGACCTCGGCGATCGAGGAGACCACGTACTCCTGCTGCTCGGCGAGCGTGCGGGCGCCCTTCTCGCCGTGGACGCTGGCCTCCCGGCCGCCCTCCTCCTGCTCCCGCTTGGCGATGACGGCCAGCAGGTCCGCGGTGTCGTCGGCGTCGCGGCTGCGGAGCACGCTCGCGCCGAAGTCCACCGCCAGCGACGCCAGCGCGCCCCGGACCGCGTTGGGGTGGACGTTCCGCTCGGCGTAGAGGTCGCCCTGGCCCTCGATGATGACCACCGGCCGGGCGTAGTGGCTGGCCATGTCCTTCGCCTGCTCGAACAGCGAGCGGTCCTCGCCGACGAGCGTGTCGAGGAAGTCCGCGATCGTCTTGCGCTCGACCACGACCCGGTCCGAGAGCACGTAGTCGCCGACGGCGAGCGTCTCGAGGCGGACCCGGAGGCCGTCGCGCGTCGAGAGGTCCCGGGCGATGGTGGCGTCGAGCTCGCGCTGGTCCGCGACGATCTCGACCGCCTCGTCGTCGCCGCGGGCCGTCGCCACCGTCGACTCCCCGCCGTCGCCCTCGGCCGCGGCTTCGAAGTCCGAGAGCCCGCCTGGCTCTCGTCGCGGGCCGCCCGGTCGGGCGACTCGGGCTCGACGTCCGCGACGACGCCGTCGCCCCCGAGCTCGCGCTCGACCTCCGGGGCGAGCTGCTTGAGCGTCCGGAGCTCGTCGCGCATGCGGTCCTCCTCGTGTCTGGACTTCCAGAAGAACGCCTCGTCGCGGGTGTCCTCGGCGATGAGCACGACGACGCGGCCCTCGGTCTGTCGGCCCGTCCGGCCCTTGCGCTGGATCGAGCGGATGGCCGTCGGCACGGGCTCGTAGAACAGCACGAGGTCGACCTCGGGCACGTCGAGGCCCTCCTCGGCGACCGACGTCGAGACGAGCACCTCGAACTCGCCGGCGCGGAACGCGTCGAGGGTCTCCTGCTGGGTCGTCTGGGTCATCCCCTTCGACTCGCCGGCGTCGGCCTGGCCGACGAACCGCTGGGTGGCGAAGTGCTCGCCGAGGAAGTCGGTCAGCGACTCGGCGGTGTCGCGGGACTCGGTGAAGACGATGACGCGGTCGCCGTCCTCGATGCCGAGCGTCTCCGCGATGAGCATGCGCGCCCGGCGGAACTTCGGGTGGAGGTCGTCGAACTCGTCGGCGAGGCGCATCGCCCGCTTGACCCGCGGGTCCGAGACGAACCGCTGGGCCGCCTTCGACGCCCCCGAGGAGCGGGCGGCCTCGCGCTGGCGCTCGAAGTACCGCCGGAGCGACTCGACGCTCTGGGTCTCGACGAGCTCGACCGCCCGTCGGAGCTTCATCACCTCGGCGTGGGCGCTCATCCCCTCGTAGCCCGCCGAGTCGCCGTCGTCGATCAGCCGCTGGAGCCGGCCGCGGACCTCGTTGAGCTCGCCCTGGGAGATCGACGGGTCGGTCCGGCCGATCACGCCGATCGTCTGGAGGTTCTCCAGGCGCTCGGTCACGACCTCGTTGAGCGCGTCGCGGATCTCGATGACGGCGTCGGGCAGCTCGACGTGGAGCCAGTCGACGTCGGTGCCGTGGGCGAACTCGCCGACGTCGGCGTCGTCCTCGGTCATCACCTCGACCTCCGCGATGCCGAGGTTCTCGCAGACCTCGAGGATGGCCTCGGCGTCGCCGCCCGGCGAGGCCGACAGCCCCGTCACCAGGGGCTGCTCGGCGTCGGCGTGGTACCGCTCGGCGATGTAGGTGTAGGCGTAGCCGCCGGTGGCGCGGTGGCACTCGTCGAAGGTCAGGTGGACCACGTCGGCCAGCGAGATACGGTCGCCGATGAGGTCGTTCTCGACCACCTGGGGCGTCGCGACGACGATGGTGGCGTCCTTCCAGAGCGCCGCCCGGTCGTCCGGCCGGACCTCGCCGGTGAACATGACGACCTCGTCGTCGGGGACGGTCAGCCAGCGCCGGTAGTCGTCGGCGTGCTGGGCGACGAGCGGCTTCGTCGGCGCCAGCAGGAGCGCCTTCCCGCCGAGCTGGTGGAGCCGCTCGGCGGTGACCAGCAGGCTGACCGCGGTCTTGCCCAGCCCGGTCGGCAGGCAGACCAGCGTGTCGGCCGCGGCGGCGCGCTCGGCGAGCTGGAGCTGGTAGCCCCGGCGCTCGACCGCGTCGGGGACGACCAGGGGGTGCTCGACGTGCTGGGGCTCGCCGGCCGCGGCCATCGACCGCGAGGTTGTCGTCGCCGGCGGTTAAGGGTTCGCGTGGCGGGGTGAAGGTGGCCGGTCGCCCGACCCCTTATGCCGACGGCCGCCCACCCCTCGGCGCATGGCCGTCTACGAGAGCGAGATCCCCGGGGTGGGCCGGAAGTACGAGCTCGAGCTCGACGACGGCGCCCGGCTGGTCGTACTGGTCCATCACGATGGCCGCCGGGAGCTGTTCCGGCGCGCGGGCCCCGAGGCCGACTCGGAGAAGCTGGCTGACCTCCCGGCGAAGACGGCCCGGCGGCTCGGCTCGATCCTCCAGGGCTCGACGTTCGAGACGGTGGCCGTCGAGGAGCTCGAGGTGCCGCTCGGCGGGTCGATCATCGAGTGGGTCGACGTCGAGCCCGGCTCGCGGCTGGCGAACACGACGCTGGGCGAGAGCGGGCTGCGCCGGGAGACCGGCGTCTCCGTGCTCGCGGTCCAGCGCGGCGAGGAGACCGTCCCCAACCCCGGCCCGGACGTCGATATCGAGGTGGGCGACGTCCTCGTCGCGCTCGGCACCCGCGAGCAACACGCCGCCCTGTCGGCCCTCTCGGCGGATGGCTGACCCGCTGCTGTTCCAGGCCGGGGTGGTGTTCACCATCCTGGCCGTCGCGGGGGCGGTCGCCTGGCGGGCCGGCCTCTCGGTCATCCCGGCCTACCTGCTGGCGGGCATCCTCGTGGGCCCGCACGCGCCGGAAGTCGCCGGCCTGAGCCTGTCGATCGTCGAGCGCACGGAGTTCATCGACCTCTTCGCCGAGCTCGGCGTCGTCTTCCTGCTGTTCTTCATCGGCGTCGAGTTCAGCGTCGGGACGATGCTCGCCGACCCCGGCCGGATCGCCCGGGCCGGCGGGCTCGACCTCGTCGTCAACGTCGGCCTCGGCCTCCTCCTGGGGTTGGCGGTCGGGTTCAGCCCGCTCGAGGCGCTGTTCCTCGCGGGCATCGTCTACCCCTCGTCCTCGGCGGTGATCACGAAGACGCTCGTCGACCTCGGCTGGATCGCCGACCCGGAGTCCGAGGCGATCATCGGCGTGCTGGTGGTCGAGGACGTCGTCATGGCTATCTACCTCGCGGTGCTCGCCGCCGTCGCCCTCGGCGGCCCGGCGGCCTCGCTCGCGCTGCCCCTCGCGGAGTCGTTCGGCCTGCTCGTGGCCTTCGTGCTGCTGGCCACCGTCGGCGGGCCGTTCGTCGAACGGCTGTTCGAGACGCGCTCGGACGAGCTGTTCCTCCTCCGGGTCGTCGGCCTGACCGCGCTCCTGGCCGGCTTCGCGCTCATGACGGGCGTCAGCGAGGCGGTCGCCGCGTTCTTCGTCGGCGCGGCCATCAGCGAGTCGGACCTCAAGCCCCGGCTCGAGCACGTCCTGGCGCCCGCCCGGAACCTGTTCGCCGCGGTGTTCTTCTTCGCGATCGGGCTCGATACCGACCCGGTGGCGGTCGCGGGCGTGGGCGGGCTGTTGGTCGCCGGCGTCGTGGTGACGGCGGCCGGGAAGCTCGCGAGCGGCTACCTGGGCGGCCGGGCCTACCGGCTCGAACCCCCGGCGGTCGGTCCGGGTGGCGCTCGCCCTCGTCACGCGGGGGGAGTTCTCGCTGGTCGTCGCGGCGCTCGCGGTCACGACGCCGGCCGTCTCGCCGGCGATCGGGGCGTTCGCCGTCGGCTACGTGCTCGTGATGAGCCTGCTGGGGACGCTGTTGATGGGCGCCTCCGGCCGGATCGAGGGGGCCCTGGGGCTGGTCCCACGGGTCTGAGCCCTACAGGGGCAGCTGGAGCGCGGCCCACATCGCGACCGCCGCGCCGACCGGGATGCCGAGGTTGTCGTCGACCACGTAGCCCCGGACCACCGGGGTGGCGCCGTCGGCGGCGGTGGCGAGGGCCGCCCCGGCGACGGCGGCGCCGAGCGGGACGAACGGCAGCGCGAGCAGCCCGGCGAGGAGGAAGGAGACGGCGAGCACCCGCGGCCGCTTGACCGGCCGGCGCTCGTCGCTCGAGAGCACGCCGCTCACGGGGTCGACGACCGCGAGCATCAGGACGGCGGGGACCGCGATCCGGGGGGCGAACGCGAGGGCGGCGGCCGCGGCGCCGACGACGTACAGCGCGTAGCCCGCGGGGTTGTCCTGCTCGTACTCCCGGGTGAGCTCGCGGTAGATCCACCAGTCGACGCCGATCAGCAGCCGCACGGCCTCGAGCGCGACGGCCAGCACGATGCCGACGAGGTAGAGCAGGCGGACCCCCGGCCAGTCGAGGAGATCCAGCAGGTAGAGGCCGACGGGGAACCCGCCGGCGACGTGGACGAGCCGGCGGCCCAGCTCGCTGGCGGCCATCTACGCGTCGGCCACCGGGTCGCCGATCGAGTCGAACGCCCGCTCGCCGTCGCGGAGGGCGACGAGGTGGTCGACCAGGCCGTCGAGCTCGACGCGGCGCTGGGCGGCGGTGTCCCGGTCGCGGACCGTGACCGCGCCGTCCTCCAGGCTCTCGTAGTCGACCGTGACGCAGTAGGGCGTGCCCACCTCGTCCTGGCGGCGGTAGCGCCGGCCGATCGAGCCGGCGTCGTCGTACTCGACCGCGAGGCCGGCCGCGCGGAGCTCGGCCGTCAGCTCGCGGGCCCGCTCGCCGAGGCCGTCGCGGTCCATCAGCGGGAAGACGCCGACCAGCGTCGGGGCCACGGCCGGGGGCAGCGAGAGCAGCGTCCGGGCCTCGCCGTCGACCTCGTCCTCGCGCATCCGGTGGGCGAGCACGGTGTAGACGGCCCGGCCGATGCCGAACGCCGGCTCGACCACGTGCGGGAGGATGTGCTCGCCGCGCTCGGTGACGGTCTCGACGCCGAAGTTCGCCGTCCCGGCGTCGACCTCGTGGGCCTCGCCGTCGACCTCGACGGTGACGGTCTCGGCGTCGAACGCCTCGGGGTCGCGCTCGGCCAGGTCGGCCAGCGCCGCCGCGACCTCGCGAGCCTCGGCGCCGAACTCGGGCCCGAGGACGGCCATGTCGGGGTCGACGGTCGCCCGCTCGACGGTCACCGGCTCGTCGTACTCCCGGAAGACGGTGAACTCGTCGTCGGAATGCTCCTGGTGCTTGCCGAGGTCGTAGGACCCCCGCGTGGCGAGGCCGGCGAGCTCGATCCAGTCGCCGTCGACCTCGGCCTCGGCGTCCCAGCAGTCCGACGCGTAGTGCGAGCGCTCGCCGGCGAGGTGCTGGCGGAACCGGAACCGGTCCATGTCGACGCCGATCCGCTCGTACCACTCGCGGGTCCGCCCGAGGTAGTACGCGATCCACTCGTTCGCGACGACGCCGCCCGCGGCCTCCTCGACGGTCGTCTCGAGGTACGACGTCCCCTCGGCCCCCTGGGCGTCGGCCGTGTAGAGCCGGAGCGGCACGTCCGCGACCGGCGCCAGGTCGGGCTCGTCGTGCTCGGGGTCGACGAACAGCTCGAGCTCGGCCTGGGTGAGCTCGCGGACCCGCAGCAGCGCGTTCCGCGGGCTGATCTCGTTGCGGTAGGCCCGGCCGATCTGGGCGACGCCGAAGGGGAGCTGGCCGCGGGCGTACTCGGCCAGCCGGGGGAACTCGACGAACGTGCCCTGGGCGGTCTCCGGCCGGAGGTAGCCCGGCGCGCCGTCGCCGGGGCCGATGGTCGTCTCGAACATGAGGTTGAACGTCTCGACGGGCTGGCCGGCCATCGCGGCGCCGCAGCTCGGGCACGACAGCCCCAGCTCCGCGATGAGCTCGCCGAGCGCCTCGGGCGCCATCGCCTCGGCGTCCTCGACGTCGCTGGCGTCCTCGACCAGGTGGTCCGCGCGGTGGCGCTCGTCGCACTCGGCGCAGGCCACCAGCAGGTCGTTGAAGTTCTCGAGGTGGCCCGAGGCCTCGAACACCGGCTCGGGCATCACCGTGGGGGCGTCGATCTCCTGGTGGCCCTCCTGGACCACGAACCGCTCCCGCCAGGCGGCCTCGATGTTGCGCTTGAGGGTCGCGCCCGCGGGGCCGTAGACGTAGAACCCGGCGACGCCGCCGTAGGCCTCGGCGGCGGGGGAGAAGAAGCCGCGGCGCTTGGCGAGCTCGGAGAGCGCCGCGCGCTCGCTCATCTGACCGCTCGGAGGAGGTCGATGTCGCGGACGATGCCGACGAGCCGGCCGCCGCTGACCAGCGGCACCTGCTCGACGTCGTTGGAGATGAGCGTCTGGGCGGCCTCCTGGACCGTCCGGGTCTTGCCCACGGTGACCAGGTCGCCGCTCATGTACTCGCTGACCGGGCCGTCGGGCATCTCCACGTTCCGGGTCGGGAGGTAGCGGCCGCCGACGGCCTTGATGCCCTCCCACATCCAGTCGTCGTCCTCGTCGGCGATGCTGTCGCCGGTCGAGTCCTCGCCCTCGACGACCTCGGCGACCTCGATGATGTCGACCTCGGTGAGGATCCCCGACATGTCGCCCTCCTCGTCGATGATGACGCTGTAGGGGACGTTCGCGTAGTAGAGCTCCTGGGCGGCGGCCCGGAGCGGGACGTCGCAGAAGGTGGTGTTGACGTCGAGGGTCGCGACCTCGTCGACCGTCGCGTCGACGTCGACCGCGCCGTCGGCGATGGCGCGGATGAGGTCCGTGATCGTGATGATGCCCTCGAGCTCGCCGTCGACGACCGGTACCCGGCGGGTGTCCTCCGTGACCATCAGGGCCGCGAGCTCCTCCAGGCTCGTCTCGCTGCTGGTGGTCGGCACCTCGCGCATCAGCAGGGCGAGCTGGTCCTCGTCGGGGCGCTCGATGAGGTCCTCGCGGGAGACGAGGCCGCGAAAGCGCTCCTGTCCGTCTTCGACCTTCACGACCGGGACCGAGGAGAACTCCCGCTCCTGGAGGAGCTCGAGGACGTCGTCCCGGGTCCCCGGGAGCTCGGCGACCTCGACGGATTCCCGGGGCGTCATCGCGTCTGCGACGTTCATGGTACCACGGCGTTTGCCTTCCGTGGTCTTGTACCCTACGACCCGTCGCCGGCGGCGCTCCGGCGGAAAATCCGGCGCCGGCGTGCGGGCGAGTACCGGCGAGTTTCGACGGGTTTATGCGCCGTGCCACGCAGTCGCACGGTATGGGTGAGGACGCCGCCGGCGTGTCCGAGACGGCCCGGGACGAGGTGATGGCCGCCATCGACAGCGACACCTGCGGCCCGCGGCTCGTCATCGCGGACATCAACGCCGACGACTCCTGGGTCTCGATGCCCGCGACGGCGGCGCCGTGTCTCACGGACTGGCGGTAGGTTGTCACGATTCCGGCGGCGGACGACGGCCAAGACGAGTGGCTGGACGACCAGCCATCCGATGGCCGTCGTGGCGAGGAAGCCGGCCACGAACCAGCCGCCACGGACGAGACTCGGCCAGTAGTCGACGAGCTCGTCGGGCCCCAACCCGGGCGTCGGCGTCCCTGCCTGGAGCACGACCGGGTCCATGGAGACGCCGGGACGACGAACGCCATAAATCCCCGCACCCGGCTACGCGGGGTCGATGCCGTCGCCCACTCGGACCGTCCCCGACTGGAGGACGTCCGCCCGGAGGCCGCCGCGGTGGAGCAGGGCCTCGATGGCGCCGTCCTCGGTGAGTCCCTCGAGGTGGCGACAGGGCTCACAGAGCTCGACGCCGCGACACAGCACCTCGCCGACGAGGAACCGTTCGCCGACCAGGTGGTTCAGCGCCACCCCTCGGGTCGTGAGGTTCCGCCGGTGCTCCCCCGGCCCGAACGCGAGATCGAAGTCGCGCGCCACCGCCTCGACGGCCTCGGCCTCGATGAGTGTCAGGTCCAGTCCGGCCCCGCGGTTGCGTGCCGACCGGTCCTCGGTGTGGAAGTGGCGGTCGCCACGAAGCCCGCGGCCTGCCACCGCCTCGACGGCTTCCCGGGTCTCGACCGGCTCGCCCGAAGCCGGCGCGACGTGGATGTCGTCGACCGTGCCCTCGGTCATGGCCGGCGGGTGGCCCCGGTTGGCCATCACGTTACCGGTCCGGCGGGCTTTTGCCCGGGCTCGTCGACGCGGCGGTATGACCGATATCCGCGTCACGGTGGACGGGCTCGAGCTGACCGCGTCCTGGGTGGACGAGAACCCCGAGACCCGGGCCGCCGTCGAGGCGGCGCTGCCGCTCTCGGGCGAGGCCGCCCGGTGGGGCGACGAGCTCTACTTCTCGACGCCGGTGGACGTCCCGGCCGAGGACGCGGGCGCCGAGGTGCCCGTCGGGGCCGTCGCGTACTGGCCACAGGGGAACGCGCTCTGTCTGTTCTGGGGGCCGACGCCCGCGAGCGTGGGGGACGAGCCCCGCGCGGCCTCGCCGGTCAACGTGGTGGCCCTGCTCGACGACCCCGCGCTGCTCGAGTCGGCGGGCCAGAGCGCGTCGGTGACCGTCGAGCGAGCTTGAGGCGGGGCCGGACGGCTTTTGGCCGCGGCCGCGCGTAGCCGGGGTATGACCGCACAACGGTGGTGGGTCAAGCTCGCGGCCCGCTGGCTGGCCCGCGTCGACGGCGTCTCGGGCATGATCCAGCTGGCGATGCTCGGGCTGACGGGCCTCTCGACGGCGACGCTCACGCTCCGACAGTACGGCCACGGCGAGTACGCCTGGCCGCTCATCGCGATCGTGAGCGCCGGCACGCTCGTCTTCACCTACCTCTACACCGAGGGCGGCGTCTGGAACCAGGTCTCGCGGGACCGCCAGGACCTCTCGTCGAACTTCGCGGGGCCGAGCATGCGCATGAACAACGAGCTGCTCGCCCGCGGCATCCTGGCCGCCGAGGAGGGCCGCGAGCTCACCGAGGGCGAACGCACCGCGATCAAGGCCGAGCTCGACGACGCCTTCGCGGAGTACCGCGAGGGGATCGAGCTGAGCCAGTAGCGCCGCCGCTCACTTCTCGACGGCCAGCAGCGCGACGCGCTCGACGACGAGGTCCTCGAGCGTCGCGTCCGTCGCCCCGAGCTCGGCGTCGGTGACCCCGTAGTACTCGCGGATGGCGGCCTCGTCCCGGGCGGCGCCGAGCGTGGCCGCGGGCTCGAGCAGCGCCTCGACCGCCTCGGCCGCCCCGGCCTCGTCGCCGCCGTCGACCGCGACCACCACCGGCCCCTCGCCGGCCTCGACCCCGATGGTCAGCGCCCGGTCGATCTGGCGGCGCCCTGCGGCGTACAACAGCAGCTCGACCGCGGGGTCGTCGGCGATGGCGTCGTCGTGGGCGATCGCCCGGCGGGCCGACCGGGCGGCCGCCGCGAGGTGCTCGCGGCCGGCGACGTACCGGGCGTCGAACGCCTGGACCACGGCGTCGTGGGCGTCGCCGATCGCCGAGAGCCGCTCGACGAACGCGTCCACGTCGTCGACCGCCGCCCGGCCCTCGACGAGCCTCATGCGAAGTCACCGAGCCCCGTCTGCTCCTGGTCGTCGTCGCCCGCGCCGGACTCGGACGGCTCGCCGTCGCCGCCCGTCCCGCCGGCCGCGGCGGTCCCCGCGTCGCCGTCGGCCTCGACGTCGTCCATCGACGGGTCCGGCCGGCCGGCGTTCCGGAGGATGGTCTCGGCGGTCTTCCGGCGGCCCTGGAGCGCGCCGAGCACCCGGGCCTTCGGCGCCTCGCGGAGGGCCTCGCGGGTCTCGATGCCGGCGTCGTGGAGCCGGCGGGCCCGCACGCGGCCGACCTCGGCGACGCCGACCAGGTCGAGCAGCTCGTCCTTGACGCCGTGCTCGACCCGCAGGCGGGCCTCCCGGACCGCGCCGGTGCTCTCGAGGCCGAGCTCGCTCGACAGCCGCTCGGCGGCCTGGAGCAGCCACTGGGCGGCGTCGACCTTCCCGCGGATGTCGCCCGGGCCGACGTTGTAGCGCTCGCAGAGGCGGTCCTCGTCGAGCTCGCCGGCCCAGTCCTCGAGCAGCTTCGCCGTCTTCAGCGCCGACAGCCAGTCCTCGAAGGCGTCGTCGAACTCCGAGGGCGTCCGGCCCGGCAGCTCCGCCTCGCGCTCGTAGGCCAGCTCGGTGAACGTCTCGCGGTCGCCCGACCGGAGGTAGAGCTGGTACATGTCCGGGGTGCGACAGACCAGGTGGTAGCAGCCGAGCGCGGTGGGATCGTCGGCCGCCCGGAGGCCGTCGACGATCTCGGCGGCGCTCATCGGGTCGAGGTAGAGCTGCGAGGTGGCGTGGCCGAGCCGGGTGGCCGACAGGGCGTCGCCGTCGCGGTCGAGGAAGCCGTTGACCTCGAGGTAGTCGAGCACGGTGTCGGTCACCCGCTCGAGCCGGTCGGGCTCGTCGGTCTGGGCGGCGTAGAGCGTCCGGTCGAGGAAGTCGAGCAGCCCGCCGCGCGTCGACGCGAAGCCGGTCGCGACGGTCGCCAGGAGGTGGGTCCGGAGCGCGGGCTCGGCCGCCAGCTTCGAGCGGACGGGCTCGGGCTCGCCGTAGATGTACCGGTCGAACAGCTCCTCGTACTCGTCGTGGCCGTTCGCGATCAGCACGGCCTCGCCGTAGTCGTCGTACTGGGGCCGCCCGGCCCGGCCGAACATCTGGTGGACCTCCAGGGTCGACAGCGGGCTCATCCCGCCCGCCGCCGCGTCGTAGCGCCGCCAGTCACGGACGATCACCCGGCGGCTCGGCGTGTTGACGCCGGCCGCGAGCGTGGGCGTCGCACAGACGACCTTGATGGACCGCTCGCGGAACGCCCCCTCGACCAGCGAGCGGTGCTCGCTCGCGAGCCCGGCGTGGTGGAACGCGGCGCCGGACTCGACGGCCGCGGCGAGGTCCTCGCTGGTCTCGGTGTCGCTGACGTCCCGGAGCTCCGCGGCGAGCTCGGCGAGGCCGTGGGTCTCCTCGGCGCCGAGGAACGGCTCGACGGCGTCGCCGAGCCGCCGGGCGGCCGCCTCCGCGTTCCGCCGGGAGCTGACGAACACCAGCGCCGACCCCTCGTCGGCGACGGTGTCGGAGACGAGCGTCGCGGCGGGCTTCTCGCGCTCGCCGGGCAGCTCGTACTGGCTGCCGTCGTCGAAGTTGATCGCGTTCCCGTAGTAGACGCCGGTCTTCAGCTCGATGGGCCGCCAGGTCGACTCGACGAGCGCGGCGTCCAGCCAGTCGGCGATGGCGTCGGCGTTCCCGATCGTCGCCGAGAGGGCGACCGTCTGGAGCGCCGGGAGGCGCTGTCGGAGCTTCGCGAGGGTCACCTCGAGGGTCGGCCCGCGGTGGGCGTCGTCGACGAGGTGGACCTCGTCGGCCACGACGCAGGCCAGGTCGTCGATCCACGAGGCGCCGTTCCGGATCAGCGAGTCGACCTTCTCGCTGGTGGCGACCACGATGTCCTTCGCGGCCAGCCAGTCGTCGGTGCTGTCGTAGTTCCCCGTCGAGATGCCGACGTCGACGCCGACGGCCTCGTAGGCCGCGAACTCGTCGCGCTTCTCGCTGGCGAGCGCCCGCAGCGGCACGATGTAGAGCGCCTTGCCCCCGCGCTCGACCGCCGAGAGCATCGCCAGCGACGCCATCAGCGTCTTGCCGCTCGCGGTCGGCACCGCGGCGACGAGGTCCGCGCCCTCGGTGACGCCGGCGGCGACGGCCTCGGCCTGGGGCGGGTAGAGCTCCTCGACGCCGGACTCGGCGAGCAGCTCAGCCGTGCCCTCGGGCAGCCCCGACAGCGCCTCGACCCGCATTGGGTCGGGATTTGGCCGTCCCGTCGTTTAACCTGTCGCTCGGGCCCCGAACCGACGGTAGCTATTTACTGTCACGGCCGCACACGGTCCAGTAACCCATGTCCCAGGAGGGTCAGGTGGGCGCCGACGTCTACGAGGTCTACTGCCGGGAGTGCGACTGGCGGGCCGACAACCCGGTCGACCTGAAGGGGACCGCCAACCTGCTGGCGGGCCGGCACATCAGCCGATCGGGCCACGTCGTCGCGCTGAAGACGATCGAGGCGTCCGACGACGGCGAGCTCCGTCGGGGCGGCCGCTCGGTCAGGTTCGAGATCCTCCGGCCGGCCGGGGCCGAGCCGGCGTCGGTGGAGGTCCGCCGGTGCGGCCCGGTCGACTGCGCCGTCGAGTCGCCGTAGGCCGGCGCGCCGTCGTCAACGCTTTACCCGCGACCGCGCAAGCCGAGCCATGCGTATCGAGTACGACCGCGACACCTGCACGGGGATGTTCCAGTGCGTCCACGAGTGGGCCGCCTTCGAGCAGGACCCCGACGCCGGCAAGGCCGTGCTCGAGGGCGCCGAGGAGGCCGAGGCCGGCCGGTTCGTCCGCGAGGTCCCGGAGGGGAGGAGTTCGAGGCGGAGATGGCCGCCCGTGTCTGCCCCGTCGAGGCGATCACCGTCTACGACGACGACGGCGAGCAGCTCGTCCCCTGACGGTCGTGGCAAGGGCTGACACGTGAGTAATCGTTAAGGTCTCCTCAGTCGTACCCGCCATTCGATCATGAGTCCCGACCGTGACCGCGACTCGCACGTCCGGGAGTGGGAGCGCCTGGTGCGGTCCCGGCCGGCCGACCCCGAGATCGGCGATCGGTAGGCCCGCGACCCCGGCGACGCCCGTCAGTTAGAGCTGTGCGTACTGGTCGCCGAGCTTCTCCGCGGCCGCCTCGAGGCCCGCCTGCTCCTCGCCGTCGAGGTCCCATTCGACGACCGCCTCGACGCCGTCCCGGCCGAGCTTGACGGGCACGCCCAGTCCGACGCCCTCGAGGCCGTACTCGCCGTCGAGGACGACCGAGCCGGGCAGCACCTCGCCGGTGTCCCGGAGGATGGCTTCGACCATGTGCGCGACGCCGGTCGCCGGGCCCCACTCGGTGGCGCCCTTGCGCTGGATGACGTCCATGGCGCTCTCCTGGAGCTCGCCGAGGATGGCCTCGCGCTCGTCGGCGTCGAACGTCGGGGTCGGCGCCGTCGACGCGCACCTTCGAGAACACCGGCACCTGGCCATCGCCGTGCTCGCCGAGGATCGTCGCCTCGACGTTGCCGACGGGGGTGGAACGCGCTCGGCCAGCACGTAGCGGAACCGCGCGGAGTCGAGCCGGCCGCCGAAGCCGATGACGTGCTCTCGCGGGCGGTCGCCGACCTCGTAGAGGTGGCGGTTCAGCAGGTCGACCGGGTTCGACGTCGTCACCGAGACGAACTCGTCGGTGTGCTCGGCGAGCGAGTCGTGGATCGACTCCATGATCGGCGCGTTGTCGCCCGCGAGGTCGAGCCGGGTCTGGCCCGGCTGGCGCGGGATGCCCGCCGTGATGACGACGACGTCCGAGCCCGCCGTCTCGGCGTAGCCGCCCTGGCGGACCGTCGTGTTCGCGTCGTAGGCGACGCCGTGGTTCGCGTCCGCGGCCTGGCCGACGGCCACGTCCTCCTGCTCGGGGATGTCGACGAAGACGAGCTCGTCGGCGACGTCCCGCAGCGCGAGGTTGTAGCCCGTGGCGGCGCCGACGGTGCCCGCCGCTCCGATGATGCTGACTTTGGCCATACTCGGGCTCCGCCCGCGGGCCGGATAACCGCTTCGAAGGGGCCACCGGCAGCCGGGCGCGATGGGGCAAGAACCCGGGTCGGGCGGGACCGCGGGTGGTCGAAACTCGGACCGACGCCGTGCCGTGATGCTTTTCCACCGACGGCGCGTTGCTTCGGCCATGAGCGAGGAGTTCGACAAGGAGGCGGAGCGCGAGAAGCTCCGCCAGCAGCTGGCCGCGGAGGAGGAGTCGCGCCAGGCGACCCAGCACATGAGCGAGCTGCTCCTGAAGGGCGCGACGATGACCAACCGCCACTGCGACGACTGCGGCGACCCCCTGTTCCGCCACGAGGGCCGGGAGTTCTGCCCGACCTGCGGCACCCAGGGAGCCGGGGGCGGCGAGGCCGCTTCGGAGGCGGCTGACGCCACCGCCGCGTCGGGAGACAGTGGAACGGCCACGGCGCCGCCGGAGGGAGCGCAGTCGGGGAGCCAGCCAGCGGACCCCTCGACACCGTCGACGGAACCGGTCTCCCGGTCAGAGCCTGCTGCGCCCCAGCAGGCCGGGGCTGCCGACCTCCCGGCGGCCCGCGAGGCGCTCGCCCGGAAGGTCACGGCGCTCGCCCAGGAGGCCGAGGCGACGTCGGACGTCGGCCGGGCCCGGGAGCTGCTGGCCGCCGTCCGGGAGGGCGCGGAGGCGCTCCGGGCGCTCGGGGGCCAACGGTAGCCGGATGATCGACCGCCTCCTCGCCCCGATCGACGGCTCGGAGAACGCCGAGCGGGCGCTCCGGTTCGCGGCCGACCTCGCCCGGCGGTACGAGGCCCGACTCGACGTGGTCCACCTCACCGACGTCGAGACCGAGTCCACCCGGGCGCTGCTCGAGGAGGCCGACGACATCCTCGAGGAGGCGGGGCTCCCGGGCGAGGCGGCGGTCAAGTACGACCTCCGGCTCACGTTCAAATCGTCCGACCGGGTCGGCAAGGGAATCCTCGACCTCGTCGAGGAGCACGGCTACGACCACGTCGTGATGGGTCACCACGGGACCGGCGCGGTCGGCCGACTGCTGCTCGGCAGCGCCACCGAGACGGTCATCCGCGACGACTCGGTCGCCGTGACCGTGATCCCGTAACCGGCTACGCCAGGGGGCGGGCCGGGGGCTCCTCGGCCCACTCGCCCGCCGCCTCCTCGAGCGACTCGTCCTCGGGCAGGCCGCGGCGCTCGCGGCGTTCGACCATCATCACCGCGTAGATGGCGCGTTTGGGCTCGTCGAGGTCGCGGTGGGCCGCGAGGTGGGCCCACGCGGCGTCCTTCAGGGCGTCGGGGTCGGCCAGCGCGCCCGGGTCGAAGCCCGCCGAGCGGCCGCACACGGGACAGGTGAGGACCGGGATCTCCTCCATGTACGCGGTCCCTCTCACGCCGGGGGTATACCCCTTGCTCTCATAGCGATACGGAGGCCTATTGCGGGCTATATACACTCGCGGGCTCAGGAGGGGTCGTACTCGGCGCCGGCGACCTCGCGGATGCGCGCCGCGGTGACCGCGCCGATGCCCGCCACTTCGAGAAGGGCCTCCTCGTCGGCGGTCATGACGGCCTCGACGCTCCCGAGGGTCTCGAGCAGCGCCCGGGCGGTCACGGGCCCGACCTCGGCGATGGCCGAGACGACGTACTCCTGTTGCTCCGCGAGGGTCCGGGCACCCTTCTCGCCGTGGACGCTGGCCTCCCGGCCGCCCTCCTCCTGCTCCCGCGTGGCGATGACGGCCAGCAGGTCGGCCGTGTCGTCGGCGTCGCGGCTGCGGAGCACGCTCGCGCCGAAGTCCACCGCCAGCGACGCCAGCGCGCCACGGACCGCGTTGGGGTGGACGTTGCGCTCGGCGTAGAGGTCCCCCTGGCCCTCGATGATGACGACCGGCCGCGCGTAGTGGCGGGCCATGTCCTTCGCCTGCTCGAACAGCGAGCGGTCCTCGCCGACGAGCGTGTCGAGGAAGTCCGCGATCGTCTTGCGCTCGACCACGACCCGGTCCGAGAGCACGTAGTCGCCGACGGCGAGCGTCTCGAGGCGGATCCGGAGCCCGTCGCGCGTCGAGAGGTCCCGGGCGATGGTGGCGTCGAGCTCGCGCTGGTCCGCGACGATCTCGACCGCCTCGTCGTCGCCGCGGGCCGTCGCCACCGTCGACTCCCCGGCGTCGCCCTCGGCCGCCGCCTCGAAGTCCGAGAGACCCGCCTGGCTCTCGTCGCGGGCCGCCCGGTCGAGCGATTCGGGCTCGACGTCCGCGACGACGCCGTCGCCCCCGAGCTCGCGTTCGACCTCCGGGGCGAGCTGCTTGAGCGTCCGGAGCTCGTCGCGCATGCGGTCCTCCTCGTGTCTGGACTTCCAGAAGAACGCCTCGTCGCGGGTGTCCTCGGCGATGAGCACGACGACGCGGCCCTCGGTCTGTCGGCCCGTCCGGCCCTTGCGCTGGATCGAGCGGATGGCCGTCGGCACGGGCTCGTAGAACAGCACGAGGTCGACCTCGGGCACGTCGAGGCCCTCCTCGGCGACCGACGTCGAGACGAGCACCTCGAACTCGCCGGCGCGGAACGCGTCGAGGGTCTCCTGCTGGGTCTTCTGGGTCATCCCCTTCGACTCGCCGGCGTCGGCCTGGCCGACGAACCGCTGGGTGGCGAAGTGCTCGCCGAGGAAGTCGGTCAGCGACTCGGCGGTGTCGCGGGACTCGGTGAAGACGATGACGCGGTCGCCGTCCTCGATGCCGAGCGTCTCCGCGATGAGCATGCGCGCCCGGCGGAACTTCGGGTGGAGGTCGTCGAACTCGTCGGCGAGCCGCATCGCCCGCTTGACCCGGGGGTCCGAGACGAACCGCTGGGCCGCCTTCGACGCCCCCGAGGAGCGGGCCGGCCTCGCGCTGGCGCTCGAAGTACCGTCGGAGCGACTCGACGCTCTGGGTCTCGACGAGCTCGACCGCCCGTCGGAGCTTCATCACCTCGGCGTGGGCGCTCATCCCCTCGTAGCCCGCCGAGTCGCCGTCGTCGATCAGCCGCTGGAGCCGGCCGCGGACCTCGTTGAGCTCGCCCTGGGAGATCGACGGGTCGGTCCGGCCGATCACGCCGATCGTCTGGAGGTTCTCCAGGCGCTCTTTCACGACCTCGTTGAGCGCGTCCCGGATCTCGATGACGGCGTCGGGCAGCTCGACGTGGAGCCAGTCGACGTCGGTGCCGTGGGCGAACTCGCCGACGTCGGCGTCGTCCTCGGTCATCACCTCGACCTCCGCGATGCCGAGGTTCTCGCAGACCTCGAGGATGGCCTCGGCGTCGCCGCCCGGCGAGGCCGACAGCCCCGTCACCAGGGGCTGCTCGGCGTCGGCGTGGTACCGCTCGGCGATGTAGGTGTAGGCGTAGCCGCCGGTGGCGCGGTGGCACTCGTCGAAGGTCAGGTGGACCACGTCGGCCAGCGAGATACGGTCGCCGATGAGGTCGTTCTCGACCACCTGGGGCGTCGCGACGACGATGGTGGCGTCCTTCCAGAGCGCCGCCCGGTCGTCCGGCCGGACCTCGCCGGTGAACATGACGACCTCGTCGTCGGGGACGGTCAGCCAGCGCCGGTAGTCGTCGGCGTGCTGGGCGACGAGCGGCTTCGTCGGCGCCAGCAGGAGCGCCTTCCCGCCGAGCTGGTGGAGCCGCTCGGCGGTGACCAGCAGGCTGACCGCGGTCTTGCCCAGCCCGGTCGGCAGGCAGACCAGCGTGTCGGCCGCGGCGGCGCGCTCGGCGAGCTGGAGCTGGTAGCCCCGGCGCTCGACCGCGTCGGGGACGACCAGGGGGTGCTCGACGTGCTGGGGCTCGCCGGCCGCGGCCATCGACCGCGAGGTTGTCGTCGCCGGCGGTTAAGGGTTCGCGTGGCGGGGTGAAGGTGGCCGGTCGCCCGACCCCTTATGCCGACGGCCGCCCACCCCTCGGCGCATGGCCGTCTACGAGAGCGAGATCCCCGGGGTGGGCCGGAAGTACGAGCTCGAGCTCGACGACGGCGCCCGGCTGGTCGTACTGGTCCATCACGATGGCCGCCGGGAGCTGTTCCGGCGCGCGGGCCCCGAGGCCGACTCGGAGAAGCTGGCTGACCTCCCGGCGAAGACGGCCCGGCGGCTCGGCTCGATCCTCCAGGGCTCGACGTTCGAGACGGTGGCCGTCGAGGAGCTCGAGGTGCCGCTCGGCGGGTCGATCATCGAGTGGGTCGACGTCGAGCCCGGCTCGCGGCTGGCGAACACGACGCTGGGCGAGAGCGGGCTGCGCCGGGAGACCGGCGTCTCCGTGCTCGCGGTCCAGCGCGGCGAGGAGACCGTCCCCAACCCCGGCCCGGACGTCGATATCGAGGTGGGCGACGTCCTCGTCGCGCTCGGCACCCGCGAGCAACACGCCGCCCTGTCGGCCCTCTCGGCGGATGGCTGACCCGCTGCTGTTCCAGGCCGGGGTGGTGTTCACCATCCTGGCCGTCGCGGGGGCGGTCGCCTGGCGGGCCGGCCTCTCGGTCATCCCGGCCTACCTGCTGGCGGGCATCCTCGTGGGCCCGCACGCGCCGGAGGTCGCCGGCCTGAGCCTGTCGATCGTCGAGCGCACGGAGTTCATCGACCTCTTCGCCGAGCTCGGCGTCGTCTTCCTGCTGTTCTTCATCGGCGTCGAGTTCAGCGTCGGGACGATGCTCGCCGACCCCGGCCGGATCGCCCGGGCCGGCGGGCTCGACCTCGTCGTCAACGTCGGCCTCGGCCTCCTCCTGGGGTTGGCGGTCGGGTTCAGCCCGCTCGAGGCGCTGTTCCTCGCGGGCATCGTCTACCCCTCGTCCTCGGCGGTGATCACGAAGACGCTCGTCGACCTCGGCTGGATCGCCGACCCGGAGTCCGAGGCGATCATCGGCGTGCTGGTGGTCGAGGACGTCGTCATGGCGATCTACCTCGCGGTGCTCGCCGCCGTCGCCCTCGGCGGCCCGGCGGCCTCGCTCGCGCTGCCCCTCGCGGAGTCGTTCGGCCTGCTCGTGGCCTTCGTGCTGCTGGCCACCGTCGGCGGGCCGTTCGTCGAACGGCTGTTCGAGACGCGCTCGGACGAGCTGTTCCTCCTCCGGGTCGTCGGCCTGACCGCGCTCCTGGCCGGCTTCGCGCTCCTGACGGGCGTCAGCGAGGCGGTCGCCGCGTTCTTCGTCGGCGCGGCCATCAGCGAGTCGGACCTCAAGCCCCGGCTCGAGCACGTCCTGGCGCCCGCCCGGAACCTGTTCGCCGCGGTGTTCTTCTTCGCGATCGGGCTCGATACCGACCCGGTGGCGGTCGCGGGCGTGGGCGGGCTGTTGGTCGCCGGCGTCGTGGTGACGGCGGCCGGGAAGCTCGCGAGCGGCTACCTGGGCGGCCGGGCCTACCGGCTCGAACCCCCGGCGGTCGGTCCGGGTGGCGCTCGCCCTCGTCACGCGGGGGAGTTCTCGCTGGTCGTCGCGGCGCTCGCGGTCACGACGCCGGCCGTCTCGCCGGCGATCGGGGCGTTCGCCGTCGGCTACGTGCTCGTGATGAGCCTGCTGGGGACGCTGTTGATGGGCGCCTCCGGCCGGATCGAGGGGGCCCTGGGGCTGGTCCCACGGGTCTGAGCCCTACAGGGGCAGCTGGAGCGCGGCCCACATCGCGACCGCCGCGCCGACCGGGATGCCGAGGTTGTCGTCGACCACGTAGCCCCGGACCACCGGCGTGGCGCCGTCGGCGGCGGTGGCGAGCGCCGCCCCGGCGACGGCGGCGCCGAGCGGGACGAACGGCAGCGCGAGCAGCCCGGCGAGGAGGAAGGAGACGGCGAGCACTCGCGGCCGCTTGACCGGCCGGCGCTCGTCGCTCGAGAGCACGCCGCTCACGGGGTCGACGACCGCGAGCATCAGGACGGCGGGGACCGCGATCCGGGGGGCGAAGGCGAGGGCGACGACCGCCGCGCCGACGACGTAGAGCGCGTAGCCCGCGGGGTTGTCCTGCTCGTACTCCCGGGTGAGCTCGCGGTAGATCCACCAGTCGACGCCGATCAGCAGCCGCACGGCCTCGAGCGCGACGGCCAGCACGATGCCGACGAGGTAGAGCAGGCGGACCCCCGGCCAGTCGAGGAGATCCAGCAGGTAGAGGCCGACGGGAAACCCGCCGGCGGCGTGGACGAGCCGGCGGCCCAGCTCGCTGGCGGCCATCTACGCGTCGGCCACCGGCTCGCCGATCGAGTCGAACGCCCGCTCGCCGTCGCGGAGGGCGACGAGGTGGTCGACCAGGCCGTCGAGGTCGACGCGGCGCTGGGCGGCGGAGTCCCGGTCGCGGACCGTGACCGCGCCGTCCTCCAGGCTCTCGTAGTCGACCGTGACGCAGTAGGGCGTGCCCACCTCGTCCTGGCGGCGGTAGCGCCGACCGATCGAGCCGGCGTGGTCGTACTCGACCGCGAGGCCGGCTGCGCGGAGCTCGGCCGTCAGCTCGCGGGCCCGCTCGCCGAGGCCGTCGCGGTCCATCAGCGGGAAGACGCCGACCAGCGTCGGGGCCACGGCCGGGGGGAGCGAGAGCAGCGTCCGGGCCTCGCCGTCGACCTCGTCCTCGCGCATCCGGTGGGCGAGCACGGTGTAGACGGCCCGACCGATGCCGAACGCCGGCTCGACCACGTGCGGGATGATGTGCTCGCCGCGCTCGGTGACGGTCTCGACGCCGAAGTCCGCCGTCCCGGCGTCGACCTCGTGGGCCTCGCCGTCGACCTCGACGGTCACCGTATCAGCGTCGAACGCCTCGGGGTCGCGCTCGGCCAGCTCGGCCAGCGCCGCCGCGACCTCGTGGGCCTCGGCGCCGAACTCCGGGCCGAGGACGGCCATGTCGGGGTCCACGGTCGCCCGCTCGACGGTCACCGGCTCGTCGTACTCCCGGAAGATCGTGAACTCGTCGTCGGAGTGTTCGCCGTGCTTGCCGAGGTCGTACGACCCCCGGGTCGCGAGGCCGGCGAGCTCGATCCAGTCGCCATCGACCTCGGCCTCGGCGTCCCAGCAGTCCGATGCGTAGTGCGAGCGCTCGCCGGCGAGGTGCTGGCGGAACCGGAACCGGTCCATGTCGACGCCGATCCGCTCGTACCACTCGCGGGTCCGCCCGAGGTAGTACGCGATCCACTCGTTCGCGACGACGCCGCCCGCGGCCTCCTCGACGGTCGTCTCGAGGTACTCCGTCCCCTCGGCCCCCTGGGCGTCGGCGGTGTAGAGCCGGAGCGGCACGTCCGCGACCGGCGCCAGGTCGGGCTCGTCGTGCTCGGGGTCGACGAACAGCTCGAGCTCGGCCTGGGTGAGCTCGCGGACCCGAAGCAAGGCGTTCCGTGGGCTGATCTCGTTGCGGTAGGCCCGGCCGATCTGGGCGACGCCGAAGGGGAGCTGGCCGCGGGCGTACTCGGCCAGCCGAGGGAACTCGACGAACGTCCCCTGGGCGGTCTCCGGCCGGAGGTAGCCCGGGGCGCCGTCGCCGGGGCCGATGGTCGTCTCGAACATGAGGTTGAACGTCTCGACGGGCTGGCCGGCCATCGCGGCGCCGCAGCTCGGGCACGACAGCCCCAGCTCCGCGATGAGCTCGCCGAGCGCCTCGGGCGCCATCGCCTCGGCGTCCTCGATGTCGCTGGCGTCCTCGACCAGGTGGTCCGCACGGTGGCGTTCGTCGCACTCGGCGCAGGCCACCAGCAGGTCGTTGAAGTTCTCGAGGTGGCCCGAGGCCTCGAACACCGGCTCGGGCATCACCGTGGGGGCGTCGATCTCCTGGTGGCCCTCCCGGACCACGAACCGCTCCCGCCAGGCGGCCTCGATGTTGCGCTTGAGGGTCGCGCCCGCGGGGCCGTAGACGTAGAACCCGGCGACGCCGCCGTAGGCCTCGGCGGCGGGGGAGAAGAAGCCGCGGCGCTTGGCGAGCTCGGAGAGCGCCGCGCGCTCGCTCATCTGACCGCTCGGAGGAGGTCGATGTCGCGGACGATGCCGACGAGCCGGCCGCCGCTGACCAGCGGCACCTGCTCGACGTCGTTGGAGATGAGCGTCTGGGCGGCCTCCTGGACCGTCCGCGTCTTGCCCACGGTCACCAGGTCGCTGCTCATGTACTCGCTGACCGGGCCGTCGGGCATCTCCACGTTCCGGGTCGGGAGGTAGCGACCGCCGACGGCCTTGATGCCCTCCCACATCCAGTCGTCGTCCTCGTCGGCGATGCTGTCGCCGGTCGAGTCCTCGCCCTCGACGACCTCGGCGACCTCGATGATGTCGACCTCGGTGAGGATCCCCGACATGTCGCCCTCCTCGTCGATGATGACGCTGTAGGGGACGTTGGCGTAGTAGAGCTCCTGGGCGGCGGCCCGGAGCGGGACGTCGCAGAAGGTGGTGTTGACGTCGAGGGTCGCGACCTCGTCGACCGTCGCGTCGACGTCGACCGCGCCGTCGGCGATGGCGCGGATGAGGTCCGTGATCGTGATGATGCCCTCGAGCTCGCCGTCGACGACCGGTACCCGGCGGGTGGCCTCCTCGATCATCAGCGTGGCGAGCGCCTCGAGGCTCGTGTCGCTGCTGGTTGTCGGCACCTTACGCATCAGCAGGGCGAGCTGGTCCTCGTCGGGGCGCTCGATGAGGTCCTCGCGGGAGACGAGGCCGCGAAAGCGCTCCTCTCCGCCATCGACCTTCACGACCGGGACCGAGGAGAACTCCCGCTCCTGGAGGAGCTCGAGGACGTCGTCCCGGGTCCCCGGGAGCTCGGCGACCTCGACGGATTCCCGGGGGGTCATCGCGTCTGCGACGTTCATGGTACCACGGGGTTTGCCTTCCGTGGTCTTGTACCCTACGACCCGTCGCCGGCGGCGCTCCGACGGAAATCCGGGCGCAGGCGTGCGGGCGAGTACCGGCGAGTTTCGACGGGTTTATCCGCCATGCCAGGCTATGTCATGGCATGGGGGAGGACGCCGCTGGCGTGTCCGAGACGGCCCGGGACGAGGTGATGGCCGCCATCGATAGCGACGCCCGCGGGCCGCGGCTCGTCATCGCGGACATCAACGCCGACGACTCCTGGGTCTCGATGCCCGCGACGGCGGCGCCGTGTCTCACGGACTGGCGGTAGGGTGATCGATTGCTGGCCTCGAGGGGATGGACGACGGGTCACCGATAGCGGCAGCGAACAGCTGCGGCGACCCGGTACGTCGGGGGAGACAGGTGACGCGGCGTCCCTTCTGTGGATCTGTCACACTGGGCGTGCTGCACTGATGGCGCGAGTCTCTCAAGTGAAGCTCTGAATCGATGGGCCAACCAACAATGCTTCATGGAGCAGCATAGGTCCGCAAACGGCAGTTACTCCCGATGCGGCCCAACGACCTCTTCACTAACCGAGCCGAGGATGGCCGATACGGGGATGGCGTTCTCGGCTGAGCCGAGCGAGATAGTCCGTACGGCATACGGCAACCGGTTCGACCTTATTCAGGGTGTTCGGATGTTCGACGTATCGACTGGTGACGGGGTCTCGTCCGGGTGGTGCTTCGTGCGAGCGTAGTAGACGGCCGAAATCACGAGACCGATCTGGAAATAGCGGCCATCGTACGTGAGGTAGGCGTAGCCGTTCTCGCTGTGGTCTTGGACTCTACTTTGGAATTCGAACAACGCCCCCCGGTCTTCGTCGCTTCCTTCACCTGGGCAGGTCTCAAATCGTCCGGTATCCAACGTTTTCCGAATCAAGCGCTGCTCGTTCGCGGAGAGGTTCCGGTACGGAATCGGATCAGTGCGGAGAACAGCCTGGTCGACTTCCGTGAGTTTCAGGATGTACCGGTTCTGGGATTCGCAGCCGCTCAAACGATATCCTACACAGCCTGCGAGTGACAACGACGCCGCCAAGCCCGATGTCAGCAGCGTCCGCCGCCTCATGGCGAATCATTGCCAACCCGTTCATATCAGTCTTCTGGAGAGTCACCTCGCTCTTTGAGCGGCTCAAGTTCGATTCTGCTGCACTGATGGTCTGCGTGCAGCAGGGCCATTCTATCCTATCAGAAATCACGGGTCAGTTTCACCCGGCGATACCTACGCGGAGGCCGTCATCTACTCGTCGGCGATCCTTCCCTCGGTCCATTGAACCCGGCGGCCGGACCAAGCAATCGGCTCAAGTGTGCGGCCGCCGAACCCCGGCTATCGTGAGCGAGACCGGCTCCGGGGCGCTCTCGCCGGACGAGCCCGAGGCCGAACGGCCGTTCCGCGTCGACGCCCCCTTCGAGCCCGCCGGCGACCAGCCCGAGGCGATCGAGCAGCTCGCCCGGGGCTTCCGCGACGGCATGGACGCGCAGACGCTCTTGGGCGTCACCGGCTCGGGGAAGACGAACACCGTTTCCTGGCTCGTCGAGGCCATCCAGACCCCGACGCTCGTCATCGCGCACAACAAGACGCTGGCGGCCCAGCTCTACGAGGAGTTCCGGAACCTCTTCCCCGACAACGCGGTCGAGTACTTCGTCTCCTACTACGACTACTACCAGCCCGAGGCGTACATCGAGCAGACGGACACCTACATCGACAAGGACGCCTCGATCAACGAGCAGATCGACCGGCTGCGCCACTCCGCGACCCGCTCGCTGCTGACGCGGGACGACGTGATCGTCGTGGCGTCGGTCTCGGCCATCTACGGGCTCGGCGACCCGCACAACTACGAGTCGATGGCGCTCCGGCTCGAGGTCGGCGACGAGCTCGACCGCGACGAGCTCCTCGGGCGGCTGGTCGACCTCAACTACGACCGCAACGACGTCGACTTCACCCACGGCACGTTCCGGGTCCGCGGCGACACGGTCGAGGTCTACCCGATGTACGGCCGGTACGCCGTCCGGGTCGAGTTCTGGGGCGACGAGATCGACCGGCTGACGACGCTCGACCCGCTCGAGGGCGAGCTCAAGGGCGAGCAGCCCGCGGTGCTCGTCCACCCCGCCGAGCACTACGCCTACGAGGAGGCCCAGCTCGAGGCCGCCATCGGCGAGATCGAGGCGCTGCTCGAGGACCGGGTCCGGCACTTCGAGCGCCAGGGCGACCTCGTGGCCGCCCAGCGCATCGAGGAGCGCACCACGTTCGACCTCGAGATGATCCGCGAGGCGGGCTACTGCTCGGGCATCGAGAACTACTCGGTCCACCTCTCGGACCGCGACCCGGGCGACGCGCCCTACACGCTGCTCGACTACTTCCCCGACGACTTCCTCACGGTCATCGACGAGTCCCACGTGACCATCCCGCAGGTCAAGGGCCAGTTCGCGGGCGACCGCTCGCGGAAGGAGTCGCTCGTCGACAACGGCTTCCGGCTCCCGACGGCGTACGACAACCGGCCGCTCACCTTCGAGGAGTTCGAAGAGCGCGTCGACAAGACGCTGTTCGTCTCGGCCACGCCGGCCGACTACGAGCACGAGGTCTCCGAGCAGATCGTCGAGCAGATCGTCCGCCCCACGTACCTGGTCGACCCGAAGGTCGAGGTCGCGCCCGCCGACGGGCAGGTCGACGACCTCATGGCCCGGCTGGCCGACCGCGTCGAGGACGACGAGCGCGTCCTGGTCACGACGCTCACCAAGCGCATGGCCGAGGACCTCACCGAGTACCTCGACGAGGCCGGCTTCGCGGTCGAGTACATGCACGACGAGACGAACACGCTCGAGCGCCACGAGATCATCCGCGACCTCCGGCGCGGCGAGATCGACGTCCTCGTCGGCATCAACCTGCTCCGGGAGGGCCTCGACATCCCCGAGGTCTCGCTGGTGGCCATCCTCGACGCCGACCAGGAGGGATTCCTGCGCTCCGAGACGACGCTCGTCCAGACGATGGGCCGGGCGGCCCGGAACGTCAACGGCGAGGTCGTGCTCTACGCCGACGAGGTCACCGGCGCGATGGAGCGGGCCATCGACGAGACCCAGCGCCGCCGGCGCATCCAGGAGGCGTTCAACGAGGAACACGGCCACGAGCCCCGCACGATCGAGAAGGCCATCGGCGAGACCGACCTGCCCGGCTCGAAGACGGACACCGGCGGGCTCGGGCGCAAGGAGCCCGCCGACGCGGGGGAGGCCGAGCGCATCGCCGAGGAGCTCGCCGAGCGCATGGAGGCGGCCGCGGACAACCTCGAGTTCGAGCTCGCGGCCGACATCCGCGACCGCATCCGCGAGCTCCAGGCCGAGCACGAGCTCGACGCCGTCGACACCGGCATCGCGCCCGAGCCCGACGCCGAGTTCTGAGCCCCTCGGTTTTCTTCAGGTATATTCCCGTCGAGCGCGAACCTGTGGGTAGCGATGCCCGAGACGCGCGACGAGGACCCGGGGCTGATTGGCCGGGGGCTCTTCGAGGAGGGCCTGAGCCCGGGCTCGGCGTTCGCCCACCTCTACCGCGGCGAGGTCCACCGGATGACGCGGTGGCGCGAGCGCCTCGACCGGACGACGAACTGGGCGGTGACCGTGATGGCCGCCATCCTCACGTGGGCGTTCTCCGACCCGGGCAACCCGCACTTCCTCATCCTGATGGGCGCGGTGGCGGTCTGGTTCTTCCTCGGCATCGAGGCCCACCGGTTCCGCGGCTACATCGTCTGGCGGACCCGGGTCCGGATGCTCCAGGAGAACGTCTGGGCCCAGGGGCTCGACCCCTCCACCGCGATGCCCCACCCGGACTGGCGGGCGGCGCTCGCGGAGGACTACCGCCACCCGACGCTGAAGATCTCCTACGAGGAGGCGCTCGCCCACCGGCTGCGCCGGATCTACCTGCCGATCCTCTCGATCGTGCTGCTCGCGTGGGTCATCCGGGTCACGGCGCTCAGCCCAGTCGGGCTCCCGTCGAGCGCGGCCATCGGCGCGCTGCCGGGCCCGCTGGTGCTGGCGGTGGTCGTCGCGTGCTACCTCTCGGCGTTGGTCATCACGTTCCGGCCGCGGACCTGGAAGGGCCACCCCGAGCTCCGCTCGGAGGCCATCGGGAAGTGGCAGGAGGAGTGAGGCCGGCTACCCGGTCTCGCCGGTCGGGACGGGATCGGCCGCCTCGATGGCGCCGAAGCCCCGCTCGACGTCGGCGATGAGATCGGCGACGTCCTCGACGCCCACCGAGACGCGCACCAGCGAGTCCGTGATGCCCAGCTCCGCGCGGCGCTCGGGGCCGAGCGGCTCGTGGGTCATCGTCGCGGGGTGCTCGACGAGCGTCTCGACGCCGCCGAGGCTGACCGCCAGCGTCATCGTCTCGAGCGCCGCGAAGAAGCGCGCGACGTCGTCGAGGTCGCCGTCGATCTCGAACGAGAGGATCCCGCCGTAGCCGAGCATCTGGTCGTCGGCCAGCTCGTGCTGGGGGTGGCTCTCGAGGCCGGGGTAGTGGACGGCGCCCACGCGCTCGTGGGCCTCGAGGTAGGCCGCGAGCTCCCGGGCGTTGGCCTCGTGCTGGCGCATCCGCAGCGGGAGCGTCTTGATGCCCCGCGCCAGGAGGTAGCTGTCGAACGGCGCGAGGGGGTTCCCGAGGGCCACCTGCTGGAGGAACCCGACGTCCGCCGCGAGGTCATCGTCGTTCGTGACGACCGCGCCGCCGAGCCCGTCGGAGTGGCCGTTGAGGTACTTCGTCGTGCTGTGGGCGACGACGTCCGCGCCCAGGCCGAGCGGGCGCTGGAAGTACGGGCTCGCGAAGGTGTTGTCCACCCCGAACAGGGCGCCGCTCCCGTGGGCGATCTCCGCGATGGCGCCGATGTCACAGAGGTGCATCAGGGGGTTCGTCGGGGTCTCCATCCAGACGAGGCTCGTGCCGGGCCGCATCGCGGCGGCCACGTTGTCCGGGTCGGTCGCGTCGACGTACTCGACGTCGACGCCGAGCTGCTCGTCGAACAGCCGGTCGAGCATCCGCGTGGTCCCCGCGTAGAGGTCGTCGAACGCGACGACGTGGTCGCCGGGCTCGACGGCAGCCATGATCGCGGTGACGATGGCGGCGGTGCCGGAGGCGAACGCGAAGCCGTGCGCGCCCCGCTCGAGGGTCGCGAGCTGGCGTTCCAGGCCGTGTCGGGTCGGGTTCGAGAGCCGGGCGTAGAGCCACTCTCCCGCGTCGGGGTCGACGTCCTCCAGGGCCATCTCGGGGTCGATCCCGGGCAGCTCGTAGGTCGAGGAGAGGTGGATCGGCGGCACCACGTCGCCGGTCGGAGCCTCGATGCCGTTCGCGACCGCCTCCGTGTCGAATCGAGCCGGCGGTTCCATGGGCTCCACTTGATGCTTGGGGCGCATATAGCTTCCCAATAGCCGCTCATGCGTGCGGTATCGTTTATTATTCTCGGGCATATATGGCCGGTCAGCGACCCACCGATCGCCGTGCGGGCAGACGGGTTCCTGTCCCCGCCGGACGGCGCCGGCTCGAGGGAGATCGACGTGACTCCGGGGCCGGAATTTACCCAAGCCTGGTGGCCGGGATGGCCTCCGCGGTTCCCGGCCGAGTTGTTACCATTGGTTATAAACAATTGCGGTCCCCAGGAACTGAGAAACCCTGTGAAGTCGAGCGATTACCGGGTGCTGAGCGGCTCCGTATCGTGTGGTGTGTGAACGAACAGCAGGCATTAAGCAACCCCGTGATAATCGGCCTTAACCGGCCGTTAACCACCATGTCACACTCCGCCCTATGACGGAATCTACCGATGCGCCAGCGGACGGGGCCTCCGCCCGCGAGGTCGTCGCCCGTACCGATCACGACGGCATCGCCGTCCGGAAGGTGGCCACGATGCACGGGGGCGACGCGGTGGCGGTCTACTTCAGCATCCGGTCGACCCGGGAGTCCCGTTGTACGGTCCGCATCGTCGACGCCATCCCGGAGCCGCTTCGGGGCCAGGAGGTTGAGTTCCACCCGAAGTACGACCCGGTCAACTGGACGAGGGCCGACGGCGACGTGGTGTACGCCGCCACAATCCCGGCCGATTCGAACCGGACCACCGTCTACGGGGTCGTGGTCGATGACGCGAGTCAGCTCCAGCTCTTCACGGCCGAGCCGACGGTCGAGATCACCGACCGGGACCCGTCGGAGTCAACGAGCAGGTCGGTGGACACCGGGGCTGATTTCACGTTCGATGACGCCGACGACTCGGTCGATACCCCCGACGCGACAGTCCGGGAGGACGATCCCGACCTGCAGGCAGTCGAGGACGGGTCCGATCGGGGGGAACCACCCGACGACGAGGGTGAGGACCCCGTCGAATCGCTGGTCGACGAGGTGCGCCGTCGAGAGCTCACGTCCGCCGAGCGTCGGGCGCTCAGGGAGGCGTTGGGCCTCGAGGCCACCGAGTCGGTCCACTCGCGCCTGGATGGCCTCCGCGAGGAGGTCGAGTCGCTCCGGGACGAGGCCACGGCTGGGGACAGCCAAGCAGCCGATATCGACCGACTGGAGGCCGAGATAGAGGCGCTCTCACGGACGCTGGAGGACCGCTACGGCTCGCTGGCCGCGTCGGTCGAGTCGCTCGAGAACGCCGTCGACCGCGAGGCACGTTGGCGGGCGCAGCTCCAGGACTCGCTGGAGTTCGACCCCGGCGGGTCACCCGATCGGTCCCGGGACGTCGAGCGCTGGTGAGCCCGGTCAGAGCTGGGACCTGATCCGGCCGGCGGTCGCCTCGCCGATGCCGGGGACCCCCCGCAGCTCGTCGAGCGACGCCGCGCGGACGCCCTCGACCGAGCCGAACCGCCGCAGCAGCCGCGCCCGGCGCTCGGGCCCGACGCCCGGGACGTCGTCGAGGACGGTGTGGATCTCGTCGCGGACGGTCTGGTGGTAGCGCACGGCGAAGCGATGGGCCTCGTCGCGGACCCGCTGGAGGAGGTGCAGGTGGGGCGCGTCGCGGGGCCAGGACTGCCGGCCGTCGGGCGTGACGACGACCTCCTCGGCCTTCGCCAGCGCCACCGCCGGGACCGCCCAGCCGACGGCGTCGAGGGCGTCGATCGCGGCCGCCAGCTGGGCCTCGCCGCCGTCGACGAGCAGCAGGTCCGGGTCGGGGCGGTCGTCGCGGCCCTCGACGGCCCGCTCGGCCCGCCACCGGACCAGCGCTCCGATGTTCCCGGGGTCGTCGTTCCCCTCCTCGAGCTTCTTCCGGCGGTAGCCCGACTTCTCCGGGGCGCCGTCGACGAAGCAGACGTCGCTGCCCACGACCGCCTTGCCCTGGGCGTGGCTGACGTCGACCCCCTCGATGCGCGCCGCCGAATCAAGCCCCAGCGCCTCCGCGAGCAGGCCGACCTCGTCGGTGCCGCCGACGGCCCGGCGGGCGTTCTTCAGCGCGAGGTCGACCAGCCGGGCGTCGCGACCGGCGCCGGGCACGGCGACCTCGACGCCCTCGGCCTCGAGCCAGCTCGACAGCTCGGGGTCGCCGTGGTGGTCCGAGAGCACGAGCACGTCGGGCAGGTCGCGCTCGGCGTAGTACTGCGGGACGAACGCGGCGAGCGCGGTCGCGGCGTCGGTCGCCTGGGGCGCCTCGAGCACGTGGCGCTCGCGCTCGACGAGCTTGCCGCCCTCGGCGTGGAGCCGGGAGACGACGGCCTCCTCGCCCTCGACGACGACGCCGAGGACGTCCCGATTCTCGCGCTCGGCGTGGGTCTGGACCGCGTCGCCCCCGCCGCCGTGGAACGCCTCGACGGCGGCCAGGCGGTCGCGCAGGTGGCCGGCCCGCTCGAACTCCTTGCCCTCGGCCGCCGCGGCCATCTCCCGGCGCAGGGGGTCGGCGAGGACGCCGGTCGAGCCCTCGAGGAACCGCCGGACAGAGCCGACGTCGGCCACGTAGGCGTCGTCGCCGATCTCGCCGGTGCAGGGCGCGGTACAGAGGCCGATGTCGTGGTCGAGGCAGGGGCGGTCGCGGTTCGCGAACTTGTGGTCAGAACACCCCCGGACGCCGAACGTCTCCCGCAGCGCCTTGATCACCTCGTCGACCCGCCCCTTGTCGGTGTAGGGGCCGAACACCGTGGCCGCCTCCTCGGGGTCGCGGGTCACCTCGATGCGCGGGTAGTCGTGGTCGGTGAGCTGGACGAGCGGGTAGGACTTGTCGTCGGTCAGGCGGACGTTGTAGCGCGGCCGGTGGCGCTTGATGAGGTTCGCCTCGAGCAGCAGCGCCTGGGTCTCGGTGTCCGTGACCGCGACCTCGACGTCGACCGCCTCGGCGACCATCCGGCCGATCCGGTCGCTGCGGGGGTCGGCGTACGACCGCACCCGCGAACGGAGGTCGACCGCCTTGCCGACGTACAGCGCGGCGCCCTCGCCCTGGAACGTGTAGACGCCGGGCTCGCGGGGCAGGTCGGCCGCCCGCTCGCGCAGTGCCGCGACGTCCATCCGGGCGGGGATAGCGGGCCGGCGGAGTTGAAGCTGGCGTCAGGCGGGCGGACGTCCGGTCACCCTGGCCCGCCGGCGGCTGACCTCACGTCCAGAGGGCTCGACCGAGGCCAATACACCTATACGCGAAGTCGCCACAAGCCCAGGTATCATGAGCGCGATCGAGCTGCGGGGCGTGACCAAGCGCTTCGGCGACGTCACGGCGGTCCGCGACCTCGACCTCGCGGTCCCGGCGGGCGAGGTCTACGGCTTCCTGGGGCCGAACGGGGCCGGCAAATCGACGACGATCAACCTCCTGCTCGACTTCGTCCGGCCGTCGGCCGGCTCGGTCCGGGTGCTCGACCGAGACGCCCGCGAGGAGAGCGTGGCCGTCCGCGAACGCACGGGCGTGCTCCCCGAGGGCTTCGACGTCTACGAGCGCCTCACCGGCCGCCAGCACGTCGAGTTCGCGATCGAATCGAAGGAGGCGGCCGACGACCCCGACGCCGTGCTCGACCGGGTCGGCATCCTCGATGCGGCCGAGCGCCGGGCCGGCGGCTACTCCACCGGCATGCGCCAGCGGCTCGCCCTGGGCATGGCGCTGGTCGGGTCGCCCGACCTGCTGGTCCTGGACGAGCCGTCGACCGGGCTGGATCCCAACGGCGCCCGGGAGATGCGGGAGATCGTCCGCGAGGAGACCGACCGCGGCGCGACCGTCTTCTTCTCCTCGCACATCCTGGGACAGGTCGAGGCGGTCTGTGACCGCGTCGGCATCCTGCGGGACGGCCAGCTGGTGGCCGAGGACTCCGTCGAGGGGCTCCGGGAGGCCGCCGGGACCGAGTCCCGGCTCCGGGTGAGCGTCGACCGGGTGACCGACGGCGCCACGCAGGCCATCGAGGCCGTCGAGGGCGTCTCCCGGGCCCGGTCGGAGGGCGGCGAGTTCGTCATCGACTGTGCCGACTCGGCCAAGACCGAGGTGCTCGCCGCCATCGAGGAGACGGGCGCGACGGTCTCCGACTTCGAGACCGAGGAGGCCTCCCTGGAGGATCTGTTCGTGGCGTACACGTCCGACGACGACCCCGCCGAGCCGACGGAGGGGGCCGGCGCATGACCTGGGAGGTCGTCGCCCGGAAGGACTTCCAGGACGCCGTCCGCTCGCACTGGCTCTGGGCGCTCTCGGCGCTGTTCGTCACCGTGCTCGCGCTCCCGCCGGCGCTCGTCATCGCCGACGTCATCCAGGTGGGCGGCGGCGACGGGCTGACAACCGACCTCTTCGTCTTCCTGATGCGCGACACGATGACGCTCCTGGTCCCGATCATCGCCGTCGTGCTCGCCTACGCCTCGATCACCGGCGAGCGCGACTCGGGGACGCTCAAGCTCCTGCTGAGCCTGCCCCACTCCCGCCGGGACGTCGTCGCCGGCAAGGCGCTCGGCCGGGGGGCCGTCATCGTGCTGCCGGTGCTCGCGGGCTTCGTCGTCGCGGCGGTCGTCTTCCTCGCGACGCCCGTCTCGCTGAACGCCGGCCCGTTCTTCGCCTTCGCGGCGCTCTCGGCGCTCATCGGCATCGTCTTCGTGGCCATCTCGGTGGGCGTCTCCGCGGGCTCCGGATCGAGCCGGGCGTCGATGATCGGCGCCGTCGGCGTCTACGTGGTGTTCACGCTGTTCTGGAACCAGTTCACGAACGGCGCCGTCCGGCTGCTCAACGACTACGCCGGCGTCGGCGGCGCGTCGCGGGTGAAGCTCCACCTGTTCCTGAAGGTGCTCAACCCGACGCAGGCGTACAAGACGCTCGTCGCCCGGCTGTTCACCGACGGCGCGGTCCCCGCGCGGGTGAACCTCGTCGGCGGCTCGGGGCTCCAGGGTCAGCTCAACGCCCAGCTCTACGCCCAGGCGCTGGGCGACTCCGTGCCGTTCTACCTCTCGGACCCGTTCGTCGCGCTCGTGCTCCTCGGCTGGCTCGTCGCCGCGCCGGCCGTGGGCTACTACGTCTTCCGGGACGCCGACCTGTAGGCCCGGCCGCTCAGTAGGCGTCGAGCCGGCCGGCCGACCCGCCGACGTCGACGCCGTAGTCGGCCAGCAGGTCCTCGAACGCGGCCTCGCCGAGCACCGGTACGTCGTTCGCCTCGGCGTCCTCCCGCTTCGTCCGCCCGGGGTCGTCGCCGGCCACGAGGTAGTCCGTCGCGCCCGAGACGCTCGAGGTCGCCCGGCCGCCGTGTCGCTCGACGAGCTCCTGGGCCTCCGCCCGGGTGTGGCGCTCGAGCGCCCCGGTGAAGACGAACGTGAGCCCCTCGAGCGCGTCGTCCCCGTCGGCCGCCTCGACCGGCGTCGGCTCGACGCCCCGCTCCCGCAGGCGCTCGATGACCCGGCGGTTGGCGTCGGCCTCGAAGAACGAGACGATCCGGTCCGCGGTCTCCGGGCCCACCCCGTCGACGGCCTCGAGGGCGTCGTGGTCGGCCGCGAGCACCGCGTCGAGCGTGCCGAAGTGGCGGGCCACGTCCCGGGCGACGGTCGGGCCGACCTCGGGGATGCCCAGCGCGGCGAGGAAGTCGTCGAGCGGCGGCGACGCCGAGGCCTCGAGCTCGGCGAGGAGGTTCCGGGCGCTCGTCTCGCCCCAGCCCTCCAGGGCGCTCAGTTCCTCGATCGTGAGGTCGTAGACGTCCGCCAGGCCCTCCTCGAGCAGGCCCGCCTCGTGGAGCTGCTCGATGCGCTCGGGGCCGAGCCCCTCGATGTCCAGCCCGGTCCGACTCGCGTAGTGCTCGACCGACCGGAGCAGCTGGGCCCGGCAGGCCAGCCCGCCGGTGCAGAACGCGAGCGGGCCGTCGCGCTCGGCCGGGCTGTCACAGACCGGGCAGCGGTCGGGCAGCTCGTAGTGGCCCTCGCTGCGCTTCTCGAGCACCTCCGCGACCTCGGGGATGACGTCGCCCGCGCGGCGAACGCGGACGCGGTCGCCGACGTTGGCGCCGAGATCGGCCACGATCTCCGGGTTGTGGAGGCTCGCCCGGGAGACCGTCACCCCGCCGACGTCGACCGGGTCGAGCAGCGCGACGGGCGTGAGCCGGCCGGTGCGGCCGACCTGGACGGTGATGTCCCGGATCGTGGTCTCCTCGGCCCGCGGCGGGAACTTGTAGGCGTACGCCCACCGGTAGGCCCGGCTGGTCGCGCCCATCGCCGCCGCGGTCTCGATGTCGTCGACCTTGATCACGACGCCGTCGATCTCGTAGTCGAGCTCGTCGCGGGCCTCGAGCAGGCCGTCGCGGTAGTCGATCGCGGCCTCGATGTCGTCGACCCGCTCGGCGTTCTCGGGCGTCCGGAGGCCCCAGTCGGGCAGCGTCGCGTGCTGTTCGCTCACCGTCCCGAACGCGTGGTCGGCCTCGAGGACGTCGAAGAACGTCACCTCGAGCGGGCGCTCGGCGGTCACCGACGGGTCGAGCTGGCGGAGCGTGCCGGCCGCCGCGTTCCGGGGGTTCGCGAACGGGTCGTCGCCGGCCTCCACGCGCTCGCGGTTGAACGCCTGGAACGCGTCCCGGGGCATGTACACCTCGCCGCGGACGGCCAGCCTATCCGGGTAGTCCCCGCGCAGCCGCAGCGGGACGCTCCGGATCGTGCGGACGTTCTCGGTGACGTCCTCGCCCACCTCGCCGTCGCCGCGGGTGGCCGCCCGCACGTAGCGGCCGTCCTCGTAGACGACCTCGACGGAGAGCCCGTCGAACTTCGGCTCGCAGACGTACGCCACCTCGCCGGCGGCCCGGCGGACGCGCTCGTCGAACGCCCGGACGTCGTCGGCCTCGGCGCTCGAGTCCAGCGAGAGCATCACCTCGACGTGTTCGACCTCGCCGAGCTCGTCGAGCGGCTCGGCGCCGACGCGCTGGGTCGGGCTGTCGGCGGTCTCGAGGTCGAAGGCCGCCTCGAGCGCCTGGAGCCGCTCGAACAGCGCGTCGTAGGCCCGGTCGGCGATGGCCGGGTCGCCCTCGATGTAGTAGCGGTGGTCGTGGTAGCGGATCGCCTCGCGGAGGTCCGCGGCCTGCTTCTCGGCCACCTCCGGCGGGAGCGCCTCGACGTCGGCGAACTGCGTCGGCGGGTCGCGCACGTAGGGGTTGTCCGCGACCGACGGGCCCGTCATCGACGCCGGCTTCGTCCCGCCCCTACAGGTCGGTCCCGCCGCATAGCGACGGCGACCGGCGGCGGCGCACGGCGAGCCCGGCTACGAAGAGCCGCCGGGCGGTATCCTCGGCGAGCGCGCGCAGCCCCTCGAGGTCGATCTCGACGTCGAAGTGGCCGGCGTTCCCGAGCGTGCGCGCCGTCGGGCATCGACCGCGAAGTGCTCCTCGCCGGATGACCTCGCGCGTTGCCGGTCGCGGTGATGAACAGGTCGCCGCGCTCGGCGGCCCGGGCCATGCTGGTGACCTCGTGGCCGTCCATGTGGGCCTCCAGCGCGACGCGGCTGTCGACCTCGGTGACGATCGTGCGGGCGCCCAGGCTCCGGGCCTTCCGGGCGACGCCACGGCCGACGTAGCCGTAGCCGGCGACGACGACGGCCTTGCCGGCGATGATGGCGTTCGTCGTGATCGCGATGTTCGTCAGCGCGGACTCGCCCGTCCCGTGGACGTTGTCGAAGAAGTGCTTCATCGGCGTGTCGTTGACGCCGTAGACCGGGAACTCGAGGACGCCCTCCGCGTCCATCGGCCTCGAGGCGGTGGATGCCCGCCGTCGTCTGCTCGCCGCCGCCGATCCTACATAAGCGACGGCGGCCGGCGCCGGGCTACCCGGAGAGCCGCGCCCGAAGCAGGGTCCGCCAGTCCCCGTCGTCGTACTGGAGCTCGAGGGTGGCTCCCTCGAGGCGCAGGGGCTCCTCGAGGCCCAGGCTCGACTGGTCGAGCCGGTACCGGTCGTCATCGGTCCAACGGTCGTCCCCCGTCACCGCGTCGAGCGCGTAGGCCCCGTCGGCCGGGCCGGCGCCGGAGAGCACGACCCGGAACCGCGCGGGGTCCTGGGCGCCGATGCCCGTGTACCGGAGCTCGACCGCGTGGTCGCCGGCGGGCGCGGCGACGAACGCCGAGGGCGGCGGCGTGGCGGAGCCGGCGAGCCCGGTGCTGCCACAGCCGGCAAGCGCGGCGGTGCCGGCCGCCACGAGCATCCCGCGTCGACTCCAGCGCATGGGCACCCTTGGGACGCCGCCGCCATGAGTGAACCGCCCCGGGGAGTCGATCGCCCGATTCCGCGGTGTTTTCGCAAGAATTGCCGTTACTGTAGGTTATATTCTATTAAGAAATATACGCGTGAGGTATGCCTGACCGGGAGCCCCGCTTCGACACCCGGGCCGTCCACGCGGGCCAGACGCCCGACCCCGCGACCGGCGCCCGGGCGACGCCGCTCTACCAGACCACGTCCTACGTCTTCGACGACGCCGACTCGGCCGCCGAGCTCTACGCCCTCGACCGGGAGGGCGACATCTACTCGCGCATCAGCAACCCGACCGTCCGCACGCTCGAGCGTCGGCTGGCGTCGCTCGAGGGCGGCACGGACGCCGTCGCCACGGCCTCCGGGATGGCGGCGCTGGACGCGGCCACGACGCTGCTCGCCCGGGCCGGCGACAACGTCGTCTCCTCCTCGGCCATCTACGGCGGCACCCGGAGCTACCTCGACCACACCGCGAGCCGCCGCGGCGTCGAGGCCCGCTTCTTCGACCCGCTCGCCCTCGACGAACTGGCCGCGGCGGCCGACGACCGGACCGCCTACGTCCACGTCGAGACCGTCGGCAACCCGTCGCTGGTGACGCCCGACCTCGAGGCCGTCGCCGACGTCGCCCACGACGCCGGCGCGCCGCTCGTCGTCGACAACACGTTCGCGACGCCCGCGCTCTGCCGGCCGCTCGAGCGCGGCGCCGACGTGGTCTGGGAGTCGACGACGAAGTGGCTCCACGGCGCCGGGACCACGATCGGCGGCGCGCTGATCGACGGCGGCTCGTTCCCCTGGGCCGACCAGCCCGATCGGTTCCCGGAGCTCGGCGGCGAGCGCCCGGCGTTCGACGGCCTGGTCTTCGCCGAGCGGTTCGGCGACCGGGCGTTCGCGGCCGCGGCCCGCCACCGGGCGGTCCGGCCGACCGGCGGCTACCAGTCGCCCTTCGACGCCTGGCAGACCCTCCAGGGCGTCGAGACGCTCCCGCTGCGGATGGCGAAGCACTGCGCCAACGCCGAGGCCGTGGCCGGGTTCCTCGACGGCGACGACCGGGTCGACTGGGTCACGTATCCGGGCCTGGCGGGGCACCCGACCCACGACCACGCGAGCGAGTACCTCGACGGCGGCTACGGCGGGATGGTCGCCTTCGGACCGGCGGGTGGCTTCGAGGCCGCCCAGGCCGTCTGTGAGGGGACGGAACTCGCCTCCTTCCTCGCGAACGTCGGCGACGCGAAGACGCTCGTCATCCACCCGGCGAGCACGACCCACGCCCAGCTCTCCGAGGCCGAGCAGCGCGAGAGCGGCGTGACGCCGGACCTCGTGCGGCTCTCGGTCGGCCTCGAGGACCCGGCGGACGTCTGCGCCGACCTCGACCGGGCGCTCGACGCGGTAGGGGGCGCCTGAGATGGCGGCCGACCGCGGCGTCGTCGACGTCGGCGCCTTCGAGTTCGAGTGCGGCCGGGAGCTCGATGCGCTCGAGCTCGCCTACGAGACCTACGGCGAGTTCGAGGGCGACAACGCCGTGCTGGTCTGTCACGCGCTGACCGGCTCGGCCCACGTCGCGGGCGGCCACGACCGCGACGATACGAGCGGCCAGGCCCGGGCGTGGTGGGACACCGTCGTCGGGCCGGGGAAGGCGATCGACACCACCGAGTACTACGTCGTCTGCGTGAACGTCCCGGGCTCGTGCTACGGCTCGTCGGGGCCCGCCAGCGAGGATCCCGAGACCGGCGAGCCCTACGGCACCGACTTCCCGCCGGTGACGGTGACCGACTGGACCCGGGCCCAGCGGCTGCTGCTCGACGAGCTCGGCGTCGGCCGGCTCCGGTGTGTCACCGGGGGCTCCGTCGGCGGCATGAACGTGCTCGAGTGGGCCAAGCGCTACCCGGACGACGTCCTCCGGGTCGCCCCGGTCGCCACCGCACCCCGGCTCGACGCCCAGTGCCTGGCCGTCGACGCCATCGCCACCCGGGCGATCACGTCGGATCCCAACTGGAACGGCGGGGACTACTACGGCGGCGAGCCGCCCCGGCAGGGGCTCGCGCTGGCCCGCCAGCTCGGCCACCTGCTCTACCTCTCGAAGGCGTCGATGGCCGCGAAGTTCGGCCGGCGGGCGGCCGGCCGGACCGCCGAGCGGGCGCTGGCGCCGACGGACCCCGCCGCCGAGTACTTCCCGTACCGGGAGGTCGAGTCGTACCTCGACTACAACGCCGAGCAGTTCGTCGACCGGTTCGACGCGAACAGCTACCTCTACCTGACCCGGGCGATGGACCACTACGACCTCGCGGCGGGCTACGACGCCGACGCCGACGCGCTCGCGGCGTTCGACGGCGAGGCGCTCGTGGTCTCGTTCACGGGCGACTGGCACTTCACCGTCGAGCAGTCCGCAACCCTCGCGTCGGCCTTCCGGGCGGCCGGCGCCGACGTCGCCCACCACGTCGTCGAGTCCGACCACGGCCACGACGCCTTCCTCGTCGAGCCCGAGCACGTCGGGCCGCCGCTGGCGGACTTCCTCGCCGACGGCGTGGGTGGCCGGTCGATCACCGACGCCGAGGAGGGTCCGGGGACTGGTCAGCGCTGACGAGGGGGCTCGGGGCCGTCGCGGCGGGCGCCGGGGTCAGTCCCGGAGCCGGTGGAACACCGAGGACTGCTGGGTCACGGTCTGGTAGACCGCGGAGGCGAAGATGAGCAGGAACGTCGCGGAGGCGAGCGCCAGGCTGCCGATGTTCGTGAGCACCGGGACGCCGATCTCCCCCGCGATGATGAACAGCAGGCCGAGCGTCGACACCGCGAGGTAGTACTCGCTCCAGGCGATCCCGTACTTCGGCACCGTCTCCATGTAGATACTGACCTGCTTTGCGCGGTCGTTGAGCTCGACCGTCTTCGCCGACTGGTCGTACTCGACGATGCCGAGCTCGTCGAGCTTCGGCAGGTGGGTCTGGTGCAGCGAGACGTAGGCGCTCTGGCGGATGTTCCGGGGCGGCGGGGACTCGCCCGTCTCGACCTCGGCGATCCGCTCGGAGAGCTCGCGGGCCGTGAGGATTCCGCCGCCCTCGCGGAGGAACTCGAGGATGAGCTGGCGCCGCTCGTTCGAGAGCACCTCGTGAATCTCGACTGCCTCGAGATCCGGCTGCGCAGTGGTGGCACCCATGTCGGTTGGCTAAACAATCGACGGTTCAACCGCCCATTAATGTTGTCATCAGCCTCTCGATAGGTCTAAAACGACTCGTTAAGCCCCGAACCCCTCGGCGACCGGGGCTGCCGGTGCGACCGAATCCGGGGTCGACAGGTTCGCCGTCCGTCCCGAAACCCACGGGCTCAAGCCCGTCGCCCCGATGGGCGGGGACGTGGAACCGTCGACCGACCGGAACGAGCGACTGACCCGGGGGTACGGCGGCCGCCTGTTCCTCGCGGTCTCGCTGGGCTGGCTGCTGCTGCAGGGCGGCCGGCTCGTGCTCTCGCCGCTGCTGCCGACCGTGCGCGCCGACCTCGGGCTCTCGAACGTCCAGGCGGGCTTCGCGTTCACCGTCCTCTGGGGCCTGTACGCGCTCCTGCAGTACCCCAGCGGCCGGCTCTCCGACCGGCTCTCCCGGAAGACGCTGCTCGTCTCGGGCCTCGCGATCGCGGCGGCGGGCTTCGCCGGGCTCGGGCTCGCCGGCTCCTACGCCTGGTTTCTGGTCGCGGCGGCGGTCGTCGGCCTCGGTGTCGGGCTCTACCCGACCGCGGCCCGGGCGCAGCTCTCGGACCTCTACGTCGAGCGCCGGGGCCAGGCGTTCGGGCTCCACACCGCCGCGGGCGACCTCGGCGGCCTGCTCGCGGCGGGCCTGGGCACGCTCGTGCTCGCCGTCGCGACCTGGCGGTGGGCCTACCTCCCGGTCGTGGCCGCCGCGCTCATCCTCGGGCTCGCGCTACACGTCTGGAGCCGGGAGGCCTACGACCTGCGGCGGGTCGACCTCGCGATCGGGGAGACCGGCCGCCGCCTGCTCGGCGTGCCCGAGCTCCGGCTGCTGCTGGCCGCCTACGTCATGTTCGCGTTCAGCTGGCAGGCGACGGTGGCGTTCCTCCCGACGTTCCTGCTGGTCGAGAAGGGGTTCGCGCCGGCGGTCGCGAACGCCGGCTTCGCGGCGTTCTTCCTGGTCGGCGCGACCGTGAAGCCGGTCTCCGGCGGCCTGGCCGACCGCGTCCCGCGCGGGCGGTTCGCGGCGGGGCTCCTGGCGGTCGCCGCGGCCACGATGGCGGGCGTGCTGGCGGTCGACTCGACGCTGCTGGTCGGGGTCGGCGTCGTCGTCTTCGCGGCCGGGCTCATGGCCGTGCCGCCGGTGCTCCAGGCCTACCTGATGGACGCGTTCCCGACCGAGTCGATGGGCGGCGACCTCGGCGGGATGCGCACGGTCTACATCGGCGTCGGCTCGCTCGGCCCGACGGTGATCGGCTACGTCGCCGACGTGGCGTCGTTCACGGCGGGGTTCGGCCTGCTGGTCGCGTGCCTGCTGACCGGCGCGGCGCTCGTGGCCGTCGCGGCCCGGTGAGCGCCTAACAGGTCGAGGCGCCGAAGAACGACTTCACGAAGTTCGGCACGGGCAGCGACCCGATCAGGTCGCTGAGGAAGTCGGGCACGAGGCTCGCGACGAAGCCGGGCGGGCCGTCACCGTCGGGCCCGCGGTCCGCGTTCTGGCAGTCGTCGACGGGCTGTGCGGCGGCCGGGCTCGCCAGGCCGCCCAGCAGGAGGGCGGCCAGGACGAGGCCGATGAGGATCGTTCGTGTCATGGCAGTCCGATCGAGCATCTCTGCGACCTTCAACACCGCAGACGCTCAACGCCGTTTCAGTCGGCTTCAGCCGGATTGGCGCCCAGCAGCGCCAGGACGTCGTCGACGTCCGCCGGGACCGGCTCTGGCTCGGTGCCCGCCGCCGCGGCCGCGTCGGGGTCCTTCAGGAGGTGCCCGGTCGTCAGGCAGACGACGTGCTCGTCGGCGCCCACCACGCCCGCGTCGCGGAGCTTCCGGAGCCCGGCGACCGAGGCCGCGCTCGCGGGCTCGACGCCGATCCCGTCCTCGGCGAGCGCCCGCTGGGCGTCGGTGATCTCCTCGTCGGTGACCGCGACGGCCGTGCCGCCCGTCTCGCGGACGCCCGGGAGCGCCTTCGGGGCGTTCACCGGGTTCCCGATCCGGATGGCGGTCGCCCGGGTCTCGACCTCGTCCCAGCGCTCGACGCCGTCGGCGCCGGCCTCGATCGCCTCCACGAACGGCGCCGCGCCTTCGGCCTGGACGCCGGTGAGCGCCGGCACGTCCTCGGGCGCGAGGTCGCCGCCGGCGACCAGCTCGCGGAACGCCTTGAACAGCGCCGCCGTGTTCCCCGCGTTCCCGACCGGGAGCACGATGCGGTCCGGGAACCGGCCCGTCGCGTCGCGGGACTGCTCGAGGATCTCGAAGCCGATCGTCTTCTGGCCCTCGAGCCGGAACGGGTTCACCGAGTTCAGCAGGTACGCCTCGCCCCGGTCGGCCAGCTCGGCGACGACGTCGAGGCAGGCGTCGAAGTTGCCGTCGACCTCGAGGATCCGCGCGCCGTGGAGGCTCGCCTGGGCGACCTTCCCCGCCGCGACCTTCCCCGCGGGCAGGAGCACGAGCACCTCCAGGCCCGCCCGGGAGCCGTAGGCCGCCAGCGCGGCGCTCGTGTTCCCGGTCGAGGCGCAGGCCAGCCGCCCGACGCCGAGCGCCCGGGCGACCTCGACGCCGACGGTCATCCCGCGGTCCTTGAACGAGCCCGTCGGGTTCATCCCCTCGTGTTTGACCCGGAGGTCGGCGACCCCGGCGTCGGCCTCGACGCCCGGAACCGCGTAGAGCGGGGTGTTCCCCTCGTCGATCGTCACGCCGCGTTCGATCGGCATCGCCGACGCGTAGCGCCAGACGCCCGTCCCCGCGAAGTCGTCGAACGTCGGCGCGTCGGCGTAGCGTACCTCGAGCAGCCCGCCGCAGTCGGGACACCGGTAGACGACGTGGTCCAGCGGCGGCTCGACGTGCCCGCACTCGATGCAGGCCAGCCAGCTGCCGTCGCTGGCGACGTCGGGGGCGGCCTCGGCGGGGGCGTCGAGCCGGAGATCGGCCATCAGACTCCCGGAGGGCGGGCCCGCTCAAAAAGGCACGCGTCCGCGGCGGCTACTGGTACTCCTCGCCCTTCCGGCCGGTGACCTCCTCGACGTGGAGCTCGAGGCGGCGCACCGCCGTCATCGGGTCCTCCGGCGGGAACAGCGACGGGAACCACGCGTTGTCGTTCATGATCTCCTCCATCACGTCGATCTCGTCTTCGGGGAGCGGATGGAGCGACCCCGAGACGATGGCGCTGCGCCACCGGAACCGGTCCTGCACGTCGAAGGTGACCATGCAGGCCGTCTCGGTCTCGTCGGCGAAGTCGAGCTTCCGGCTGTCGTCGCCGAACTGGATCAGGTAGAGGTACAGCTTCGACTCGCCGTCGTAGCCGAACGACACGGGGACGCCGTAGGCGTCGCCGCCGTCCGCCAGCGAGAGCACGCCGTAGCCCTGGTCGGCGAGGAACGCGTCCACCTCGTCCCGGTCCATGTGGAGGCCGCGGATCTCCCGCGACCCTGATTCTGCCATATGTGTGCCTCCTGGCCGGAGGTTCGCGAGCCGATGCGTTATATCTACGGGCTGGTTTCCGCCGGACGGGAAACGGGTCCCGGCGACGCTTGCCCTCACTCGGCGGCCTGCTGGTCCTCGAACGCGTCGATGCGGCCGTGGACCGCCTCGGCCCAGCGGTCGAGCCCCTCGTGGAGGCGCTCCTTGGTCGTCGGCAGCGGCGTCGCGGTGTACTGGTAGACGTAGCCGCCGGGGTCGAGCAGGCGCCGCTGGCGCTCGGCGAGCTCGAGCTCCAGCAGCCGGGAGAGCGCCCGGTTCACGTTGCTCCGGTCGCGGTCGAGCGCCGTCGCCAGCTCCTCGACCGTGCTCCCGGGCCGGTCCAGCAGCGCGAGGTAGGTCCGGACCTCCCGGCCCTGGATCCCGAAGACGCAGGCCATGATGTCGTCGAACGGGGGGTCCTCGGCCTCGAGGAGCCGCCCCATGTCGTCGCCGGCACTCATGGCACGTGCTACGGTACCGAGGCCCAAAACCCTTCCAGTTACTGGCGGGTGACGGCTACGCCGAGCCGTAGCGCTGCTTGTCCAGGCAGGCCCGCATGCCCTCCGGCGTCTCGTGGCGGTGCAGCGTGGTCGGGGTGTCGCAGTAGTAGGTGTCGCCGTCGAACCGCAGCGTGATGTCGTGGACGCCCCCCAGGAGCTCGCGCTCGATGACCACGCGGTCGCCCTCGTGGAGCCGCTCGAGGATCTCCTCGACCGTGAGCTCGCCCGGCTGGACGCGGGTCGGCGGCGCCATCGGCTCACCCTGCGCGGGCGACCGCCTTCAACGTGCGGTCCGCGGAAGCGCCCCGGCGCCCGCCTACGCCGCCCCGAGCAGCGAGACGAGCAGCCCGTTCTGGGCGTGCATCCGGTTCTCGGCCTGGTCCCAGGCGAGGGAGTTCTCCGAGAGCAGCACTGACTCGGTGATCTCCTCGCCGCGGTGGGCGGGCAGGCAGTGCAGCACCTTCCCCGCGCCGGCGGACGCGAGCAGCGCCTCGTTGAGCTGGAACCCCTCGAACGCCGCCAGGCGCTCCTCGCGCTCGTCGTCCTCGCCCATGCTGACCCAGACGTCGGTGTAGACGACGTCGGCGCCGTCGACCGCCGCCTCGGGGTCCGTCGTCGTCTCGACCGTGCCGTCGTAGGCGGCCGCCCGCTCGAGGACGGCCTCGTCGGGCTCGTAGCCCGGCGGGGTCGCGATGGTCAGGTCGAGGCCGACCATCGCGGCGCCGAGGGCGAACGACTGGGCGACGTTGTTGCCGTCGCCGACCCAGGCCGCCGAGACGCCCTCGAAGCCGCCGAACGCCTCGCGGATCGTCAGGAGGTCGGCGAGCGTCTGGCAGGGGTGGGCCTTGTCGGTGAGCCCGTTGACGATCGGCACCGTCGCGTGGGCCGCGAGCTCCTCGACGGTCTCGTGGGCCGAGGTGCGGACCATCACGGCGTCGACGTACCGCGAGAGGACCCGCGCGGTGTCGCTGAGCGGCTCGCCGCGGCCGAGCTGGGTGTGCTCGGGCGACAGCATCAGCGCGTGGCCGCCGAGGTACGTCATCCCGGCCTCGAAGGAGAGCCGGGTGCGCGTGCTGGGCTTCTCGAACAGCATGGCCAGCGTGTGCTCGGGCAGCCGGCGGTAGGGCTCGTCGGCGTGGTGGGCGGCCTTCAGGTCGGCCGCCAGGTCGAGCACGGGCTCGAGCGCGGGCAGGTCGTCGACGTCGAGGAAGTGCTGGACGCCGCTCATGCGCCGATCAGCTCCGCGCAGACGTCGGTCAGGACGGCGATGCTCCGGTCGAACTCGGCGAGGGACAGCCGCTCGGTCGGCGTGTGGTCGAGCGACGAGTCGCCCGGCCCGTACGTGACCATCGGGCAGTCCCACGCGGTGGCGTAGAGGTTCATGTCACTGGTCCCGGTCTTGCGCAGCAGCCGCGGCTCGCCCCCGTGGTTCCGGATCGATGCCCGGAACCGGCGCGCGGGGGCGGTGCGTCGGGGCTGCATCACCGGGGGGATGCGGTCGGTCCAACGGACGGTGCCCGCCTCGAGCGCGCCGTCGGCGACCTCGCGGACCGCCTCGAGGCCGCGGTCGGGCGGCACGCGGAACTGGACGTCCATCGTGGCCTCGACCGAGAGGCCGTCCGCGCTGGGCCCGCCCTCGACGGCGACCGGCTTCGCGGTCACCTGCTCGAACACGGGCGCCCAGTCGTCGGCCGCGAACGCCTCCCCGACCCGGCCCCACCAGTCGAGGGCGTCCTCGATGGCGTTGTTCTCCGGGCGGGAGCTGTGGCCGGACTCGCTGGTCGCGAGGTAGGTGCCCGAGAGCAGCCCGCGGTAGCCGAGGGTGATCGCGTCCCAGCCGCTCGGCTCGCCGTTGACCACGGCGTCGGGCGCGTCGCGGTCGGCGACGAGGTGTCTGGCGCCCCGGGAGTCGGCCTCCTCGCCGACGACGCCGACGAACGAGGCGCCGGTCTCGACGGCGGCCGCCGCCATCGCACAGAGCGGGCCCTTCGCATCGACGCTCCCGCGGCCCCAGAGCTCGCCGTCCTCGACGCGCACCGGGATGTCGCCGGGGACGGTGTCGACGTGTGAGGTGAGGAGGACGGCGTCGTCGCCGGGCGCCCGCACGTTGCCGACGTCGTCGGTCCAGGCCTCGCGGCCGTGGGCCGACAGGTAGTCGACGAGCCGCTCGGCCGCGGCGGCCTCGTCCCCGCTGGGCGAGGGGGTCTCGACGAGGTCGACCAGCAGGTCGCGGGCGGCGGTCTCGGCCATCAGCCGTCGGCCTCCCGGAGGACGGCCTCGAGGGCGTCGGCGACCGCGTCGGCGTCCTCGCGGGTGGCCGTCAGCGGCGGGAGCAGCCGGACGACCGTCCGGCCCGCCGGGAGCGCGAGCACGCCGTGCTCGATGGCGAGGTCGCGCAGCGCGGCGTTCGCGCCGCGCTTGACCTCGATCCCGAGCATGAGCCCCGCCCCGCGGACGTCCCGGACGACGTCGCCGAGGCGGCCCTCGATCTCGTCGGCGAGGTAGCCGCCCACGTCGGCCGCGTTGTCGGCGAGCCCCTCGTCCTCGATGACGCCCAGCGTGGCCGCCACCGCGGCGCTGATCGCCGGCCCGCCGCTGAACGTCGAGCCGTGGTTCCCCGCGTCCTCGGCGATCCAGTCGGCACAGAGCGTCGCGCCGACGGGCAGCCCGTTCGCGAGGCCCTTCGCCGACGTGACGATATCGGGGGTCACGTCCGCCGCCCCCGTGGCCCAGAACGAGCCGGTCCGGCCGAGCCCGGTCTGGATCTCGTCGGCGACCATCGCGGCGCCCGCCTCGGCGGTGGTCTCGCGGACCGCCTCGAGGTAGCCAGCGGGCGCGGGGTTGACCCCGCCCTCGCCCTGGACGGGCTCGACGATGACCGCCGCCGTCTCGTCGTCGACGGCGTCGGCCAGCGCCTCGGCGTCGCCGTAGGGGACGAACTCGACGCCGCCGGCCAGCGGCTCGTAGCCGGCCTTGTACTGCTGCTTCCAGGTGGCCGCGAGCGCGCCCATCGTCCGGCCGTGGAACGCCTGCATCGTCGAGACGATGGTCTCCCGGCCGGTGGCGTGCCGCGCGAACTTCAACGCGGCCTCGTTGGCCTCGGTGCCGGAGTTCGCGAGCCAGACGTTGTCGAGGCCGTCGGGCGCGACGTCGGCCAGCGCGGCGTAGGCCCGGTCCCGGGCGTCGGTCGGGTACGAGCCCTGGACGTAGGTCAGGTCGCTGAGCTGCTCGCTCACCGCGTCGACCACGGCGGGGTGGCCGTGGCCCGCCGGGACGCAGGCGTAGGAGGCCCCGAAGTCGAGGTACTCGGTCCCGTCCTCCCCGTAGAGCCGGGTGCCCTCGCCCCGGGCGATCCGGATGGGCTTCTCCGAGAAGACGAAGCCGCCCGTCATCCGACCGCCCCCGGGTGCAGGTGGGTGCCGCCGCCGTCGAGCGCCGCGGAGACGGGGGCCTCGGCGTTCGCGTCGGCGACCACGACCTCGGCCGCGCCGCCCTCGAGCGCCTCGGTCGCGGCCATCACCTTCCGGCGCATGAACCCCTCGGCCACGTCGTCGAGCGCGTCGAGCTCCTCGGGCGTTCCGACCGAGTCGATGAGCGTCGAGGCGTCCTCGGGGTCCTCGAGGATGCCCGGCACGTCGGTGAGCACGACGAGCGTCGCCCCGAGCGCGCCGGCGATGGCGGCCGCCGCCCGATCCGCGTCCGTGTTCACGGCCGTCCACTCCGTGCGCTCCTCGTCCTCGGCGGCCAGCATCGGCGGCCCCGCGACCGGCGTGTAGCCGTCGTCGAGCAGGCCGCGGAGGAGCTCGTCGTTCACCGAGTGGATCGAGCCCGAGTGGTCGCCCCGGCGGATCTTCTTCTTGCCGCCCTCGACGACCCGGACGGCCGACTTCCGGGGGCCGGCCAGCAGCTGCCCGTCCGCCCCGTTGAGCCCGACGGCGTCGACGCCCTGGTTCTGAAGCCCGACGACGAGCTGCGTGTTCAGCCGGCCGAAGGCCATCTCGAACACCTCCATGGTGGCCTCGTCGGTGAACCGCCCGACGACGCCATCGGGCGTCTCGACGTACTCGGGCTCCATCCCGAGGCGCTCGAGCGTCTCGTCGACCGCCGTCGAGCCGCCGTGGACCACGACGACGTCCTCGCCGTCGGCGACGAGTGTCGCGACGTCGGCCAGCGCTCCGGCGGGGTCGACCGCCCGGGCGCCGCCGATCTTCACGACGACGGTCATGGCGCGCCGACCGGGTGCAGCCCCCGGAACTCGAGGCCGGCCGTCTCGTCGAGCCCGAGCGCGACGTTGGCGGCGTGGACCGCCTGGCCCGCGGCCCCCTTCATCATGTTGTCGATCGCCGAGAACACGACGATCCGGTCGTGCTCTGGGTCGAGCTCGAACGCGATCTCTACGCCGTTCGTCCCCGCGACCGCCTTCGGCTCGGGGTAGCGGTAGACCCCGCCGGCCCCGCCGAGGAGTCGGACGAACGGCTCGTCCTCGTACGCCTCGCGGTAGGCGCCCCAGCAGTCGCCCTTCGAGGGTTCGGCCGCCGGGAAGAGGTGGCTCGTCGCCGACGCGCCGCGGATCATGTCGACGGCGTGAACGGTGAACGCCGGGTCGAGCCCCACCGCCTGGACGATCTCGGCCTGGTGGCGGTGGCCCGTCGGGGCGTAGGGCCGGACGACGCCAGAGCGCTCGGCGTGGCTCGAGGCGGAGCCCCCACCGGCGCCGCCTTCGGACGAGCCGACCTTCACGTCGACGACAGCCCGATCGTCGGGGACGACGAGCCCGGCCTCGACGAGCGGGTAGAGGCCGAGGATCGTCACGGTCGCGTTGCAGCCGCCGGTCGCGATTAGCTCCGCACCGGGCAGCTCGTCACGGGTGAGCTCCGGCAGGCCGTAGACGGCCTCCTCGAGCAGCTCCGGCCGGTCGTGGCCGTCGTAGTACCGGTCGTAGTCGGCGGCCTCGCGCAGCCGGAAGTCCGCGCTGAGGTCGACCACGGTGTCGGCGGCGTCCCGGAACTCGTCGATCCGGCGCCATCGAGACGCCGTGGGGCGTCGCCGCGAACAGCACGTCGACCGACTCGAGGTCGTCGGGGTCGGTGAACTTGAGATCGAGGTCACGCAGGTTGGGATGGACGTATCCGACGGCGCGCTTCTCGTACTGTCGGCTCGTCGCCTGGGCGAGCTCGAACTCGGGGTGGTCGGCGAGCAGCCGCAGGAGCTCGCCGCCGGCGAAGCCGCTCCCCCCGACGACCGCCGCCGTGAGCGTCACGCCTGCACCTCGACCGCGTCGGTCGCCTTGGTCTCGAGCCAGTCGACGATACGCGACGGCACGTCGACCTCGGTCGCCTCGTTCAGCGCCTTGAACTCCACCGTGTGGTTGACCTCGTGGACGGTGAAGCCGGAGTCGCCGGCGGCGCCGACGTCGGTCTCCATCAGGTCGACGCCGAGCAGCCCGCCGCCGACGGCCTCGCTGGCCCGCTCGACGAGGGAGGCCACTTCGTCGTCCACGTCGAACGATTCGACGGTCGCGCCGCGAGCCGCGTTGGTCAACCAGTGGTCGGAGGTCCGGGCCATCGCGGCCACGGGCTCGCCGTCCGTCGTCACGACGCGGATGTCCCGGCCCGGCTTCTCGACGTACTCCTGGATGTAGAACACCTTGTGCTCGTAGTGGCCCAGCGTCTCCTTGTGCTCGAGGATGGCCTCGGCGGCGTTCCGGGAGTCGATCTTCGCCATGAGCCGGCCCCACGAGCCGATGACGGGCTTGAGCACGCAGGGGTAGCCGAACTCCTCGATGACCTCGAGCGCGCTCTCCTTGGTGAACGCCACCTCGGTCGCGGGCGTGGGGATGTCCGCGCCGGCGAGCGCGAGGCTGTTCTTGACCTTGTCGGCGCAGAGCTCGGCGGTCATCGGCGTGTTGACGATCGGGAGTCCGTAGGCCTGGACGAACTGCGTGACGTAGAGGCTGCGGCTCGTCGCGAGGCAGCGGTCGATCACCAGGTCGACGCCGTCGAACGCCGCGGGGGCGTCGCTGACGCTGAAGTGCTCCTTGCGGACGTCGATCTTCGTGACCTCGTGGTCGCGGGCGCGCAGCTCCGAGAGCAGCAGCTTCTCGTCCTTGCGGATGCGCGAGTAGAGGACGCCGACGTTCACGCGCCGACGCCCCCCGTTCGCGTCGCTCCGGGGTCGGCGGCCGCGGAGAAGTGGTGGCGGGTCTCGGCCGTCGCCACGCTCACTCCCCCCAGTCCTCTTCGAGCTCCGGGGCTCGCTCGAGGACTGGCGGGGAGGTGCCGATCACTTCTAGCTCGGTGCCACACGTCGTACAGTCGACGATCTCTCCGACCTCCGTGTCGTCGGCGAGGGCCACGTCGGCCCCGCACTCGATGCATTCGGCGGTATCTGTCATCCTGGTTCTCCCTTGTGGACGTCCGACTATAAGTATTTCTAATTAAACTGACGTGTACGAAACCGGTGCCGCCGCTGTTCGACCCCGTGTACCAATCAGTTCGCATAGGTATCGGTGTGCGTGGTCCCCCTCGCGGGGGCGGCGGCTCAGGCATACGCCGTCACCTCCCGCCAGAGCTCGCGCTCGGCCACCGCGAGCGCCTCCCGGCGCTGGGCGATCGCGCGCCGGTCCGCACTCGCCGCCTCGTCGGCGGCCTCGAGCTGGTCGGCCACGGCGTCGGCGGCGGGCCCGCCGACCGAGTCGCGGCTCTCGACGCTCGCCCGGGGGTCCAGTGCGGCCTCGACGACCGCCGGGTCGACGACGGCGTCGAGGGGCTCGTCGAGGACGGCCTCGCAGGCGGCCTCGACGGCGGCGAGGTCGCCGCCCGCCTCGGCGGCGATGGCCACGACCTCGTGGGCCGTCCGGAACGGCACGCCGGCCATCGCGAGCTGGTCGGCGACGCCGGTCGCCGTCGAGAAGCCCTCGCCGGCGGCCGCCGCGCACGCCTCGGCGTCCCAGGTCGCGGTCGCCACGGCGCCGGCCGCCACCACGGTGGCCTCCGCCACGGCGTCCACCGTCGACCAGAGGTGGGGGCTCGCGCTCTGCAGGTCCCGGTTGTACGCCCGGGGCAGCCCCTTCAGCGTCGTCACCAGGCCGTTGAGCCCCGCCGTCGCGTCGCCCGCGGTCGCGCGGACGAGCTCGAGCGTGTCGGGGTTCTTCTTCTGGGGCATGATCGACGACGTCGAGGCGTAGTCGTCGTCGAGCTCGACGTAAGCCGCGGTTCGCGTAGTGGATCAGGTCCGCGGCGAGGCTCGAGAGCGACAGCGCGAGCCCCGCGGCACCGGCGGCCGACTCGACCAGGAAGTCCCGGCTCGAGACGGCGTCCATGCTGTTCTCGACGAGGCCGTCGAAGCCGAGCAGCTCGGCGACGTACTCCCGGTCGATCGGGTACGGCGTCCCGGCGAAGGCGGCCGCCCCGAGCGGCGACCGGTTCGTCCGGCCGTAGGCGTCGAGCAGCCGCTCGGTGTCCCGGCGCAGCGCGCTCTCGTGGGAGGCCAGCCAGTGGGCCACCGTCGTCGGCTGGGCCGGCTGGAGGTGGGTGTAGCCGGGCAGCAGCGTCTCCGTGTGGTGCTCGGCCGCCCCGGCGATCGCCTCGCGCAGGTCGATGCTCACGGTCGCGAGCGCGAGGAGGTCCTCCCGGAGCCGGTAGCGCAGGCAGGCCGCGACCTCGTCGTTGCGGCTGCGCGCCGTGTGCATGCGCTCGCCCGCCTCGCCCGCGATGTCGATCACGCGGGTCTCGATGGCGGCGTGGACGTCCTCGCCCTCCGGGAGCAGGTCGTAGCTCCCCGACTCGACGACGTTCAGCGCGGCGAGGATCTCCGAGGCGTCCGCCGCGGTGATGATGTCCTGCTCGGCGAGCATCAGCACGTGGGCGCGGTCGACGTTCACGTCGGCCTCGTAGAGGCGCTCGTCGTCGGCCAGCGAGGAGAGGAACGAGCGGGCGGGGCCGCCGCTGAACCGCTCGCCGCGGACCACGTCGCCGTCCTCGGGCGCCTCGTCGGTCATCGTCAGTCCCGGCCGGCGTCGGCCGCCTCCGTGACCCGGTCGGCGAGGCGCTCCTGGAAGCCGTGGTACTTCGCGACGCCCGTCGCGTCGGCCTGCTCGATGTCGTCGGTGACGTCCTCGGTGTTGAACGACGCCGCCGAGGCCTCGTAGACCGCATAGGGCGACTCCCGGCCGACCGCCCGGGCCTGTCCGCCCTCGAGGCGGACCGTGACGGTGCCCGTGACCCGCTGCTGGGTGACGTCGATGAACCCCTCGAGCGCCCGCACCAGCGGGCCGTCGACCAGGCCCTCGTAGCCCTTCTCGGCCCAGCGCTGGTCGACGCCCGCCTTGAACGACCGCTCGTCCTTGGTGAGCACGAGCGCCTCGAGCGCCTCGTGGGCGTTGAGCAGCACCGTCGCCGCGGGATGCTCGTAGTTCTCGCGGACCTTCAGGCCCAGCAGGCGGTCCTCCATGACGTCGGTCCGGCCGACGCCGTAGGGGCCCGCGACCGCGTTGAGGTGCTGGACGAGCGCCACGGGGTCCATCGCCTCGCCGTCGACGGCGACCGCGTAGCCGTCCTCGAACTCGATCTCGAGTTCGCGGGTCTCGCCGGTGGGCGCGTCGGTCCACTCGTAGATCTCCTCGCCGGGGACGTACGAGGGCTCCTCGAGCTCGTGGCCCTCGACCGAGCGCGACCAGAGGTTGGTGTCGATCGACCAGTCGCCGGCGTTGCCGCCCTCGACGGGCAGGTCGCGCTCCTCGGCGTAGGCCTGCTCCCACTCGCGGGTGAGCCCGAGCTCGCGCACGGGCGCGATGACCTCGAGGTCCGAGCGCCGCCAGACGGCCTCGAACCGGAGCTGGTCGTTGCCCTTGCCGGTGCAGCCGTGGGCCAGCGCGGTCGCGCCGTGCTCCTCGGCGACCTCCAGGATGGCCTCGGCGATGACGGGCCGCGCGAGGGCGGTGCCCAGCGGGTAGCCCTGGTAGCTCGCGTTCGCCCGGACGCCCTCGAGGCAGAGCTCGGCGAACTCGTCCTTGGCGTCGACGAGGTAGTGCTCGAGGTCGAGCGCCTCGGCGGTCTCACGGGTCTCCTCGAACTCCTCGGCCGGCTGGCCGACGTCCACCGTCACGCCGATCACGTCGTCGTAGCCGTACTCCTCCTCGAGGAGCGGCACGCAGACGGTGGTGTCGAGCCCGCCCGAGAAGGCGAGCGCCACGCGTTCTTGCATACCGCGTTCCTGGAGGCTCTAACCCTTATATTTCACGGATTAGCCGTACGAAAATTACGGGCGGTCGGCAGGCTCTGCGGACGGGTCGAGCGGGCGGCACTGGCGGACGGGTGAAGGAGATGGGGCTAGCGGGGCCCCGGTCGCGGTCGTCGGACGGCCGCGCCGCTGGGCGCCGTGGCGGGCGCGAGCAGGCGGCGCGAGGCACGCATCGGGCGATGGTTGCCGGGAGGGCGTATAAAACGCTTCCGACAGGGGGCGGGCGAGCGGCTCAGAGCAGGTGCGGGACGGCCGCGCCGAGCACGCCGAGCACCAGGCCGAACGCCAGGTGGGCGAGGACGAGGGTCTGCCGCTGGGCCCCGTCGGGCTCCATGTCGAGCACGAGCTTGCCCCAGAACACCATGGCGCCGACGAGGAGGAGCACGCCGTAGACGAGCCCCCAGACGACGCCGCCGGTGATGGCGGTGATGGCGAAGCCCAGGTCGAACGCGTTGAAGACGACGGTGTAGGCCGCGCCGGCGACCACCGCGTAGCCCGCGTGGAGCAACAACGCTTGGGGCATCGCCTCCTCGGGGCGCCCGTCACCGAGGAAGCGCGCCCAGAAGACGGCGAACGGGGGCGGCGCGTCGCCGCCCCGAGCGTTCATCACCACGACCATCGCGACCGCGCCGGCCAGCCCCCAGACGGCGCCCGTCAGTAGCGTGACGTCCGACATGACGCCCTATATGACCGCCGCTCGACGGGTAAACCCCGGGCGGGTTGGCGGGCGCGATGCACGAACGCCCCGTCGCCATCTGGCCGTTTCAGCCGTCGATCCGGGGCGAGCACGGGCCAACACGCTTTTGCCGGTTCCGGCGAAGGCGGCCCCATGATCGACGACCGCGCCTCCCTCGACATCGACGACCTCCTGAAGATCATCCTCGTGCTGGTCGTCATCTGGCTCCTCATCGAGGTGCTCTCGGAGTTCCTCGGGCTCATCTTCGGGCCGCTATCGTCGGTCGTGGGACTGGTCCTGCTGGTCGTCCTGATCCTCTGGTACTTCGACTACATCTGACGTGGACAGCCTGAACGTCCCGCTGCCCCCGGCGGTCCATCAGCGGCTGTCGGCGCTCCGCCCGGCGCTGTCGGCCTTCGAATCGGTCCGCGAGACGCCGACGCTCGTCCTCAAACGGTTCGACGGCTCGGTCCCCGCCTCCGCGCTCGAGAGCGAGCTCCGGCTCGCGCTCGCCGACGCCGAGCCCAGTCGACGTCCGGATCGACGGGCTCGGCGCGTTCGAGGCGCCCGTCACGGGGCCCGCGCCGGTGGCCTACCTCGCCGTCGAGAGCCCCGGCCTCGAGGCCCTCCACGCCCGGCTCGTCGAGGCGTTCGGCGCGGTCGAGGGCCTGGAGGGCGAGGCGTACGTGCCCCACGTGACGGTCGCCCGCGGCGGGGACGCGGCGGCGCTCGAACCGCTCGATGGCGTCGAGATCGACCCGGTGGAGTGGACCGTCACGGAGCTCTGGTGCTGGGACGCCCGGCCGGGCGAGCGGACCGGCCGGATCGGGCTGTCGTCGTGAGTCAGGGCTCGGGCACGGGGACGTCGTCGCCGTAGGCGTCGTGCTCGGTGAAGAAGTTCAACAGCGCGTAGCGGAGCTTCTCGGGGCGCACGTCGAGCAGCTCGTCGCGCTCGTCCGGCGGGAACGTCCCCCGGACGGAGTACTTGCCCATGTCCGCCGCCGTGTAGCGACGGTCGAGCAGCACCCGGGCGCCGACCTCCTCGGGCCCGCGGAGCGCGCGGCCCAGCGCCTGGCGGGTCTTGCGGACCGTCGGGATCTCGACGGCGTACTCCCAGCCGGGGTCGGCGCCGGGCTCGGCCGTCGGCGGGTCGGTCGCGGTCGCGAAGCCGGTCCCCGCGGGGCGGTCGCCGCCGAACGCGTCGGCGTAGGCGGCCTGGACGGCGTCGAGCCGGTCGTCGAGGTGGGGGTACGGCACGCCGACGACGACCACCGTCGTCGCGTCGTCGCCGTCGAAGGAGACGCCCTCGGCCAGCGTCCCCCAGAGCGAGGTGAACAGCGCGGCGCCGTCGGCCTCGACGAACCGCTCGCGCAGCGGCTCGACCCGCTCGCCGGGCCGGTCGAGGTAGACGGGGCCGTCGAGGTCGACCAGCTCCCGGTAGCGCTCGGCCTCGCCGTAGGAGGGGAAGAAGACGAGCGTGTTCCCCGGCGTGAACGCGACCGCGTCCGAGAGCGCCCCGGCGACCTCCGCCTGCACCTCGGGGTCGTCGCGGTTGCGGGCGAACAGCGGCGGCGTGTCGACGGCGAGGGTCCGCCGACGCTCGCGCGGGAACGTCAGCCCGAACGCCATCGTCTCCGGCTCCTCGAGGCCGAGCACGTCGGCGGTGACGTCGAACGGGCGGAGCGTCGCGCTCATCAGCACGCTGGCGTGGACGGCGTCGAACAGCTGGCGCGTCACGGCCCGCGGCAGGCAGGCGTAGAGCTCGGCGCGGCCGTAGAGCTCGCCGTTCCGGTCGTCCCGGCGGACCGCCACGACCGGGTACTGGCTCGGGTCGGCGCCCTCGTCGACGTAGGCGGCGACGAACGCCGCCGCGGCGAGCGTCGACGACTCCCGGCGCGTGCTCGCGTCGCCCTCGCGGTAGGCCGTCTCGTAGCGCTCGTCGAGGGTGCGGCCCAGCTCGAGGGCGGCCTCGAGGTCGGGCTCGATGCCCCGGCCCTCGTACCGGTCGAGGAACGCGAGCAGCAGGTCGTCGCGGCGGTCGGCGTTGTCGACCGGGACGTCGACCCAGTCGGCGTCGACCGCGGCCCCCTCACCCGGGCCCAGCCGGCGGTCGTAACAGTCGACCAGCGCGTCGCGGAACGCCTCGATGACGTTCCGGGCGTCCCGGGCCCGGCCGTCGCCGGCGTCGCGGAGCTCCTCCAGCGCGCCGTCCAGCGTGTGCTCGGTCAGGGTGCGGGTCGCGTGCTCGCGGGCCGCCGCCTCGACGTTGTGGGCCTCGTCGAAGACGCAGACGACCTCCTCGGGCTCGCGGCCCAGCCACCGGAAGAACTGCCGGCGGATCGTCGGGTCGAGCAGGTGGTGGTAGTTACAGACGACGAGATCGACCTCGTCCATGGCGGCCTTGAGCAGCTCGTAGCCGCAGTAGCCCTGCTCGCCCGCCCGCTCGTAGATCTCGTCGGGCGTCCGGACGCCGTCGAACAGCCAGCGCTCGAACTCGCCGGTGTCCTCGACGAGGTTGCGGTAGAACCGGTCACAGCCCGCCCGGTCCTCGAGCTCCTCGAGCTCGTCCTCGACGGCCTGGAGCTCGTCCACGACGGCGCCGCGGGCCGCGGCGGCGTCATCGTCGCCGGCCCGCGCCTGCTCGAGTAGGGTCTCCTCGCGGGCGGCCAGTTCCCGGCGGTCCTGCTCGGCGTCGACGCGGTCGCGGACGGTGTCCCGGAGCACCTGGCACTCCTCGAAGCCCACGTCGATGTGGCACATCGAGGCCTTGCCGCGGAACACCACCGCCTCGAGCGGCTCGGCCTCGTTGATGGCCCGGGCCTCCTCGACGAACTGGCGCATCTGCTGGTGGACGTTCGTCGTGATGACGACCGTCCGGTCGGTCTCCCGGGCGTGCGCCAGCGCCGGGGCGAGCGCCGCGAGGGTCTTGCCCGTGCCGCAGGCGCCCTCGAACAGCGTCGTCCGCCCCTCGTCGAGCGCCGCCCGGATGCGGTCCATCGCCTCGGCCTGGTGCTCGTAGGCCTGCGGGTAGGGGACGAAGCGATGGTGGTCCAGGGCGGCCACGCCCGGGCGTCGTCAGGCGGGGACAAAAGCGCTCGCCGCGCGGGGTGAAAGTGGTCGGGTCGCCCCCGCGGCTCAGCCGAAGAGGAGCAGCGACCGGCCGTGGAAGATGAGGAAGAGGTTGTTGGCGAACACGAACAGCCCGGCCGAGATGAGCAGGCCGAGCCAGGCCTCGACCCCGATGCGGGCGTACCGGTCGTACGGCGGTTCGATCGATTTGAGGCTCTCCATCAGCAGGTAGAACACCCCGACGGCCAGCACGGTGGCGACGAGGTTGACCGCGGTCAGGACGAGCATGCCCTGGCCCAGCGCCCACCGCATCAGCGGGTTCGCCTCGCCGGCCGGCCCGACGTACCACGCCGCGTACATCGTCGTGATCATGTCGACGGTGATCAGCACGAACAGCGCGACGGCGAACCAGTCCCAGTATTCCTGTATCCAGTCGGGGACGTCCGCTGAACTCACGGAAGCAGTTCACGCCACCATCGGCCTTAAGCAATCGCAGGTTAAACGGCGTCTCGCCCGGTCGTGGCGCTCACTCCTCGGGCTCGATGTACACCTTCCGGATCGAGCCGTCGGCCTCGCCGAGCGCGTCCTCCATGGCGGAGATGTGGTCGTCGATCTCCCCCGTGTCGAGCTCGGGGTCGAACGCCACGTCGGCCGCGACGAGCACGTCGTCGGGGCCGAAGTAGACCGTCCGGAAGTCCACCACGCCCGTGACGCCCTCCCAGCCGGCGACCAGCCGGCGGAGCTCGCGCTCGTCGGACTTCGGCAGGCTCTCGCCGAGCAGCAGCCGCTTGTTCTCCCAGGCCAGCGCGAGCGCGAACCCCATCAGGAGCACGCCGATGAGGAGCGCGGCCGCGGCGTCGTAGACCGGGTTCCCGGTGACGTCGGTGAGGTAGACGCCGACGAGCGCGAGCCCGAGCCCGAGCAGGGCGATCGTGTCCTCGGTCAGCGCGGTGAGCGTGGTGACGTCGGCCGTCTTCCGGAACGCCTCGCGGAGGCCGCTCCAGCCCCGCTCGTCGATCTCGGCCCGCATCGCGCTGTGGGCCTTCGAGAAGGCCCAGCCCTCGAACGCGAGCCCGGCCATGAGCACCGCGTAGTTCACCCAGACCGCCGGGAACGTGGTGCCGGCGAGGGTGACCGTGCCGCCGAGCAGGTGGCCGCCGTGGCCGACGATCGCCTCGTAGCCGTTCTTGAGGCTCTCCCAGCCGGCGATGCCGAACAGCAGCACGGCCACCAGGAACGAGTAGAAGAACTGGGCCTTGCCGTAGCCGAAGGGGTGCGAGCGGGTCCGGGTCCGCCGGCCGTACCGGATGCCCACGAGCAGGAACACCTGGTTGCCCGTGTCGGAGATGGAGTGGTAGGTCTCCGACAGCATCGCGGGCGAGCCCGTCAGCAGGAAGCCGACGAACTTCAGGACCGCGATGGCCCCGTTGGCGATCAGGGCCGCCACCACGACCGACGTCCTCGTCGCCATCTGTCCCCGGGTTCGGCGGGCGACCGGTTAAGACCGACGGAGCGAAGGCGGCCGGCTCGCTGGGTCGGCCATGCTCGTCGCCCTCGGCGACACCCACCGACGGGCCGGCCATGGCCTCGAGGGGCGGACGCTCGAGGCCGTCCGAGCGGCCGACGCCGTCGCGCACACGGGCGACTTCACGACGACGGACGTCCACGACGCCCTCGCGGCCGAATGTCGGACGCTTCACGCCGTGGCCGGGAACAACGACGACGTCATCCTCGAGGGGCGACTCCCGACGCGAACCGTCTTCGAGGCCGAGGGGCTCACGGTCGCGATGGTCCACGGCCACGAGCACTCCGGGGAATCGCTGGGGCTGCTCGCCCGCGAGGCCGGCGCGGCCATCGTGCTCGTCGGCCACTCCCACCGGCCGGGCGTCGAGGCCACGCCCGCCGCCACGCTGGTGAACCCCGGGAGCCACGCTGACCCCCGGTGGCACCGGCCGGCCCACGCCGAGCTCGAGCGGGTCGCCGGCGGGGTCGAGGGTCGCCTCGTCGAGCCGGACGGCACGGTGTTCGAGCGGTTCACGGTCGACGCCTGAGGGGGGGCGTGTACCGGCGGGAGAGAACGGCCCGCCGGGGATCGGGTTCGAAACGGAGCAGTGCCGGCCGACCGTGGGGTGGGGGGCAGTGGTCGGCGGCACGTGGACCCACGGACCCCCGATAAAAGGACGTTCTGGAGACTACAACGCTCGTTTGACCTTCGGGCCGGGGCTCAGCGCCGGACGTACGCGACCGCGGCCGCGATCAGGAGCGCCGCGGCCCCGCCGAGGAAGAACAGCACGCCCGGCTCGGTCAGCAGCGCCGCCGGGTCGAAGCCGCCCGCCGCCCCCGCGACGGGCGTCGTGGACTCGGCGCTCATCATCACGTCCGCGCCGTCGGCCTGGGTGGGCTCGCGACCGGCGAGCGTCTGCACGAGCACCGCCAGCAGCCCGACGACGCCGACGCCGGCGAGCAGCGTGGCGATGGCCGACCGGAGCGAGGACGTCTCGTCGGCGCCGCCGGCGACGACGACGAGGGGCCGGTCGGCGGGGGCGTAGAGCTTCATCTCGCGGCCCTTCTCGGAGTAGACCGTGTCCGCCACCTCGACGGCGCCGGCGGCCTCGAGCTTGCCGAGGTGGTACTGGGCGTTCTGGAGCGAGGTGCCGACGCGGTCGGCCAGCTCCGACGGCGCCGCCGGCTCCTCGTGGAGGGAGGCGAGCAGCTCGCGGGCGGTTCCCGAGGACATCGCGGCCAGGAGGTCGTCGGCCTCCTCGCCGTCGATGCCGATGACGCGTGGCCGGGCCTCGGTCGCGGACGTCCCGCCGAAGCCGGCCGGGAGGAGGCGGCCCATGCCGCCGTGTGAGGGCGGTCTTACGTTTCAAGTTTCTGTTCTGTCCGCCGCGCCGAAACGGCTTTGCGGGCCCGCCGTCGAGAGCCCACCCATGGCGCTTGACCTGGTGACGGCGGGGGTGATCGGCGCCGTCGCCCTGTTCTTCTTCTTCATGTTCCTCTTCGTCCGGCGCATCCTCACGAGCTTCACCGAGGGCTTCCGCGAGGGCGGCCGGTAGCCGCGGCCCAGGCCGCGCGCCTCAGGCGAGGGCCCGCCCGACCGCGGCGACGGCCTCGTCGATCTCGTCGTCGTGGACGTCGAGGTGGGTCACGAACCGGACCGTCCCGCCGTCGATCCTCGAGGCCCGGACACCCTCGGCCTCGATGGCCGCGAGGAACGCGTCGGCGTCCATGCCCAGGGCCTCGGTCGACGCCATGAAGATGTTCGTCTCGGGGGGCTGGACGTCGAGCCCCTCGAGCTCGTCGAGCCCCGCGGCGAGCCGGTCGGCCTTGGCGTGGTCCGCCGCGAGCCGGTCGACGTTCCCGAGCGCGAGCCGCGCCGGCGCCGCGATCACCCCGGCCTGGCGCATGCCGCCGCCGTACTGCTTGCGGGCCCGGTGGGCGCGCTCGATGAACGCCTCGCTCCCGCCGAGCACCGACCCCACCGGCGCGCCCAGCCCCTTCGAGAGGCTCAGCATCACCGAGTCGACCGGCCCGACGAGCTCGGCCGGCTCGACGCCGAGCGCGACCGCGGCGTTACACAGCCGCGCGCCGTCGAGGTGGACCGGCACGCCCGCCTCGTGGGCGACGTCGGCGGCGGCCGCGAGGGCCGCCCGCTCGATCGCGCGGCCGCCGCGCATGTTGTGGGTGTCCTCCAGGGCGAGCAGCCCGGTGCCCGCCACGTGGTCGCTCTCGATCTGCAGGTTCGCGGCGACCTGCTCGGGCGTGATCACGCCCCGGGGGCCGGCGTCGATCGGCCGGGTCTGGAGGCCGGCGAGCCGGGCCGCGCCGCCGAGCTCGGCCGAGTAGAGGTGGCTCCGGCGCTCGCAGAGCAGCTCCTGGCCGGGCTCGGTGTGGGCCCGCAGCGCCGCCTGGTTCGCCATCGTCCCCGACGGGAAGAACAGCGCGGCCTCGGTGCCGAGCAGCTCGGCCGCCTCCGCCTGGAGGGCGTTGACCTCGGGGTCCTCGCCGTAGACGTCGTCGCCGACGTCGGCCGCCGCCGCGGCCTCGCGCATCGCGTCGCTCGGCCGGGTGACCGTGTCGCTCCGCAGGTCGATCATGAACGGGGCTTCGGGCCGCGGGGCTTAACGCTCGTGTTTGCCGGCCATCGAAAGCGGTATCCGGCCGTCTCGCGCAGCCGGGGGCATGGACCCGCGGATCCGGGAGCACGCCGACGTCATCGCCGAGGACTGCGTCGACCTCGGCGCCGGCGACACGATGGTGATCGACGCGGCGCCGGACGCCGACGACCTGGTGGTCGCGCTCTGTGAGCGGGCCGGGGACGTCGGCGCCCACCCGCTGGTCACCCGCCACCGGATGGGCGACCGGTTCCAGCGGGCGTACCTGCGGAACCACGACGGCGGCTTCGAGGAGCCCCGGCACCTCCGGGCGCTCTTCGAGGAGATGGACGTCTACGTCGCGATCCGGAGCGGGGCGAACGCGGCCGAGACCGCCGACGTCGACCCGAAGACGACGGCGGGCTACGACCGAGCCCACCAGGCCCTCCGCGAGCTCCGGCTGGCGGGCCGGTGGTGTCTCACCCAGTACCCCGGGCCGGCCCACGCCCAGCTGGCGGGGATGAGCACGGAGGCCTACGAGAACTTCGTCTGGGACGCCATCAACCGCGACTGGGACGCGGTCGAGGCCCACCAGGCCCAGCTCGTCGAGCGCCTCGAGGGGGCCGACGAGGTCCGGCTGCGGAGCGGCGAGGAGACCGACCTCCGGCTCAGCATCGACGGCATGACGCCGATCAACAGCGCCGCGGGCCACAACCTCCCGAGCGGCGAGGTGTTCACCGCGCCCGTGGTCGACTCGGTCGAGGGCACGGTCCGGTTCGACGTCCCGACGATGCTCCAGGGCCGGGAGGTCCACGACGTCTTCCTGCGCTTTTCGGGCGGCCGGGTCGTCGAGCACGACGCGCCCGAGCACCGCGACCTGGTCACCGACGTGCTCGACACCGACGACGGCGCCCGCCGGCTCGGCGAGCTCGGCATCGGGATGAACCGCGCCATCGACCGGTTCACCAAGAACATGCTCTTCGACGAGAAGATGGGCGACACCGTCCACCTCGCGCTCGGGATGGCCTACGCCGACACCGTGCCCGCGGGGCGCGAGCGCAACGAGAGCGCGGTCCACCAGGACATGCTCGTCGACATGAGCGAGGACTCCACGATCACCGTCGACGGCGAGGTCGTCCAGCGCGACGGCACGTTCGCCTTCGAGGACGGCTTCGACGGCTAGCCCCGGCGAGGAACTGACGTTTTATGGGGGTTCGGCCGGAAGGCTGCCCCATGTCGAAACTGGTGTGTCCTGACTGCTCCCGGAAGGTCGCCATGCACGAACTGGACACCCAGACGGTGGCCGCCGGCGGGGAGTTCAACACGACGTATCGCTGCCCGTTCTGCCGGACCTCGTTCGACGACGTCGCGGCGATGCTGTAAGCGCCGACGACCGCCCCTCCTTCTCCCGATCACGACCTCGACGAGCGACGGGCCCGATGGGACCGAGCGATCGCGGCGCGTTCGCGAGGGTCATCGTGGCCGGCCGACGAGCGACGCGAGGACGACGGGCACGATGGGATTCGAACCCACGGCCACCGGATGACTCCCCCCGACACGCGTCGTGTCCGGGATAGAAGTCCGGCGCTCTGTCCGGACTGAGCTACGTGCCCTCGCCGTCCGTTCGGCGGGTTCCGACTAAAGCGGTGCGGGTGGGGGCCGGCCCGCTTCACAGCCCTTAATGCCCGGCTGCGGGTAGGACGCCCGAATGCGCGTCATCGGCGTCGTCGGGCTGCCCGGCAGCGGGAAGAGCGAAGCGGCCGCGGTCGCCCGCGAGGCGGGGATCCCCGTCGTCACGATGGGCGACGTCATCCGCGAGGCCTGCCGGGACCGCGGGCTCGACCCGGCGACCCACCACGGCCGGGTCGCGAAGGCGCTCCGGGAGGAGGGCGGGCCGGCGGCGATCGCCGACCGGTCGCTGCCCCACATCCGCGAGGCGCTCGAGGACCACGACACCGTGCTCGTCGACGGCCTGCGCTCGGGCGTCGAGGCCGAGGCGTTCGAGGAGGCCTTCGGCGACGGCTTCACGCTGGTGCGGGTCGACGCGCCCTTCGAGACCCGGGCCGAGCGCATCACCGACCGGGGCCGGGACGCCGACGCCGAGGCCGGCGGGGAGGACCTCGCCGAGCGCGACGAGCGCGAGCTCGGCTTCGGGATGGGCGAGGCGATGGACCGCGCCGACGTGAGCATCGATAACGACGGCACCCTCGCGGAGTTCCGGGCCGCCGTCCGGGAGCTGCTCGATCCGTGACGGATGCCTACCGGATATCGGTGGAGGTGACCGCGCCGCTGTACCCGACCGAGCTGCCCGAGCGGGTCGAGCAGGCCATCACCGCGCTGTTCCCCGAGGCGGAGGTGAGCGAGCGGCCCGGCGAGCTCGTCGGCGAGGCCCGCGCGATGGAGCGCTTCGCCGAGCGGCTCCACGAGCAGGAGATCGTCGATGCGGCCCGGGACGTCTTCCGGCGGAACGTCGAGGGCGACGCCTTCGCGTTCGCGCTGAAGAAGCAGGCGGCCTACGAGGGCGTCGTCAACTTCGCGGTCGGGAACCCCGACGAGCTCGGCGACCTGCAGGTCCGCGTGCGGGTCGAGGAGCCGTCGGTCGAGGCGTTCATCGACGGGCTGGCACCGCCGAGCGACGAGCGGTAGCTCAGTCCGCCTGGACGGCCCGGTGGACGACCGACTCGAACCCGCCGGCCTCGATGGCCTGCTCGAGGCTCTCCTCGGCCTCCGAGCGGACCGCGGCCGCCCGCCGGCCGAGCGCCCGGGCGTCCGCCTCGTCGAGCTCCTCGGCGGCCGAGCCCTCCGTCTCGAGCAGGGCGACCTTCCTCGCCATCACGAAGTACCGCCGGACGGCGTCGTCGTACTCGAGACAGCGCAGCAGCCGGTCGACCAGCACCGTGAGGTCCGCCCGGTCGACGGGCTTGACGACGTAGTCGTCGAAGCCCATGTCGAGGATGTCGAGGTCGGGCTCCACGGCGGTCACGACCGCGATGGCACAGCCGGCTGACCGCTCGCGGATGCGCTCGAGGACCGCCCGCCCGCTGAGCCCCGGGAGGCGGCGGTCGAGCAGCACGACGTCGAACCCCTCGCCGACGAGATCCAGGGCGGCCTCGCCGCTCCCGGTCGCAGTCACCTCGTACTCGTCGGCCAGGTACTCGGCGTAGAGGGCACGGACGTCCGGGTCGTCCTCCACGATGAGCACCCGTGGGCTGTCGCCGTTCGTCATGAACACGGGGTCGCCGGTTGTTAGGATATAAGCGGTCTATCGTTCAGGACCGTTCAACCGTTTATGCAGGGCGATGAAACGATGAAAACAACGAGCAGTGGCGGCGATCGCTGCGACGATGCGTGGGAGGGCCGTCCGGCCGGCGTCAGCGGGGAGCGGGGGGCCTCAGTCGCCGCCGAGGCCGAAGCCGACGACGATGAACGCGGCAGCCAGCAGCAGGTGGAGGATGTTGTCCGCGACGTTCAGGGCGATGAGGTCCGCGAAGACGCCGAAGAAGGCGAAGCCGAGGATCGTCACCAGCAGGTAGACCACCCCGAGCGCCTTGTTGTACTTCGCCGCGTACGCGCCGCCCGCGTACCCCGCCACGAGGCCGGCGCCCCCGGAGGCGAGGTGGATGGCGTCGTGGAGGTAGTTCCGGCCGAAGACCAGCAGCTCGCCGTTCGGCCCGGCGAGCACGGGGGCGGCGAGCCCCACGAGGGCGAGGATCGCCCCGAAGAGCACCGCGACGCTGACCTGGATCGTCGACCCGCCCGATTCCTCGGTCGACTCCGTTGCAGCGGCCATTGGTGGGCACCGGCTGGGCCGACGATTAGTTACTAATTAAACACTTTCCGAATTCGGGCCGGGAACCCTCCAACATTCGTCCGGAATCGCCAGGAGGCTCAGTCCCAGGTCGCCCAGGTCAGGAACGCGAGGCCGCCGAACTCGGCCACCCGGAGCGCCGTCATGGCGAGCTGGGCGATCGAGGGGACCGCCGTCACCCAGAGCTTCAGCACCGGGTGGAGCATGTAGAAGTAGAGGGCGAGGCCGTTCTCGAGGAACAGGAAGCTGGCGAACAGCACCAGCCCGAACGTGTGCTTCGAGCGGAACTCGAGATAGTTCCGGCCCCAGACGGTCAGCAGCGCCGCGAGCAACAGCAGGTTCGCCCCGATGGCGACCCTCGCGACGTCGACCCACAGGCTCATCTGTCCACCCCGTTGCTGCCGGGTTCAGTTATACGCTTTCCAAATTTCATCCCCAATCCACCTGGTCGAGGATCTCCTCGACCACGTTCCAGTGGTCCCGCGCCCGCTCCGATGGCAGGTAGACCGCCCCGTAGCCGTCGCCGCCGCTGCGCACCACGCCGTTGTCGACGAGCACGTCCAGGTGGTGTCTGATGGTCGTGTAGTCGAGCTCCAGCTGCTCGGCGAGCTGGTTGGCGTTCAGCGGGTGGTCGTCGACGGCCTGGAGGATGCGCACCCGGTTCTTGCCGCCCCGGGTACCCGTCAGCACGTACCAGAGGACGGCCTCCATCGTCGCTGCCCACTCTCACCAGCACCGTAAGCGCATCGCCACGGGGTCAGACGGCCACCGCGACCACCGCGAACAGCACGACGACGCCGAGGACGTCGCAGCTGTTGGTGACGACCGGCACCACGACGTCGTCCGGGTCGAGCCCGAGCCGGTAGGCGGCGTAGGTGGCGACGAGCGCGACGGCGACCGCGACGACCGCGAGCGCGACCCCGCTGGCCGCCGCGACCAGCACCACCGTGCCGAGCGCCAGCCGCGCGCCGACGGTCGCCGCGGCGAGCCCCCAGGCGCCGGCGCCGACGGCGGGGAACAGCGTGACCGCGAGCGCGAGGATCGCCAGGGCGTTGCCCGAGAGCTGGTCGTCGGCCGGCGAGAACTCCAGCAGGCCGAGGTGGAACGCGGTGGACAGCCGGGCGGCGAGGATGCTGCCGAGGTTCCCCGCGGTGCCGATGGTCACGGGCACGAGGACGAGCAGCGACGGGTAGGCCAGCAGCGTCGACTCGAACGAGCCGAGCACGAGCCCGCTGCCGACCTCGACGAGCGTCAGCACGAGCAGCAGGGGGAGCATCGCGCGGGTGATGCCCCGGACGGTCCAGACCACTCAGCCACCCCCGACGACGAGCCGGACCGCGAGCACGAGGAAGGCCAGCCCGAACAGGTCGCCGGTGGTCGTCACCATCGGCCCGACGAGCGTGTCCGGGTCCCGGCCCTGGCGGTAGCCGATGAAGACGACCCCGAGCACGGCTACCACGAGGACGACGCCCGAGAGCACGCCCGCGATCAGGGCCACGGCGACGAGCGTCGTCACCGGCGCGGCGGGTCGGGCCAGGAGGCCGAGCGCGACCCAGGCCGCGACGGCGGCGAAGCTGCTCGCGAGCAGGCCGTTGGCCACGGCCGCGGCGACCGCCGAGCGCACCCGGGGGTCGCCGATCGACGTCGCGGGCTCGATGAGCCCCTGGTGGAGCCCCGAGGAGAGCCGGGCGCCGAGCGAGCCGTAGACGTTCCCGCGGGTCGCCAGCAGCGCCGGCACCAGCACCAGCAGGCCCGGTACGGCCCGGAGCTCGCCGCGCATGCCGCCGAGCACCAGGCCGGCGATCAGCCCCCCGACCGCGCTCGCCGCGAGGGCCGGCAGGGCCTCCCGGTAGGCCCGCCCGGCGACCGCGGCGATGCTCATGGCGGCCCCAACCGCGGCCGGCGACATAAGCCCGTGGCGTCCCCACGCCGTCCGACGGCCATGCGGATTGTCGTAGTCCGTGTCGCCGAGCCCGACCGGCACGACCGTCGCCCGGCCGGGATCGGCCCCGCCGCCCGCAGGCCGGCCTCGATCTCGACCGGGCTCCGAGCGGACCGCGATCACGACGACGTCACCCGCCGAGGCGGGCAGCCGGCTCACGAGATCGGTCCGGGGGGCCAGCGAGACGAGCAGCTGAGCGGCGGGGTCGAGTCCGATCGGTCTCCACCGCCTCGCTCTCAGCCATCATCGCCCTCCCCGTCGACGAAGGCGGCCTCCGCGCCGTCGTCGCCGCCGGCCTCGGAAATCGGTCGGGCGAAGTTCCAGACCGCTGCCGTCAGCGCCACGCCACAGGCCGCCATGATCGCCCGGGCGACCACGAGGGCCCACGGCGAGGCCGTGAGCCCGCTCCAGAACGTGCCCTCGACGATGGCGCCGACGGTGAGCAGGAGGATACTCGCTGCGAGCTCCCGAACCCCGGCCCGGTGGAGCACCTCCCGGGGGTACCGCCCGGTCAACCAGACCAGGAGCAGGCTCGTCCCCACCAGGAGGACGGTCCACGTCGTGAAGACGAGAGTGAAGGGCCAGACGGGCACCGCCATCAGAGCTTCACCCGCCCCGTGAACAGCCGGAAGGCCCGAACGCCCAGGACGACGATGGCGACGGTGGAGACCCCCCAGGCTATGGCCGAGAACGTGCCGACGACCCAGATGGACAGCGGGAGCAGCGCGCCAATCGCCCAGAGCAGCAGCGCCCCGACGATCCAGGGCAGCGGCGCGATGACACGGCCCCAGGGCGTGCCCTCATACCCCCTGACGGCGGCCCAGACCAACGGCACCGCGATGCCGAGGATCGCGACAGTGAGGGCCGTGAACAGCTGGGTGAGGACCTCGGCGGTGGTGGCGAGCGGTGCTAGGCCGGGTGTCACGGAACTCGCCCTCCTCGGTCGACAGCCATCAGATCGCACCTGTGACTACGGGATTATAGGCATGTCCCTGACTCTCGGCGGTCAGGCGCCCTTCATGGCGGGTAGCTCTCCCGCAGGCTCAGCCGAACGGCCCCATGCCGCCCATGCCCCCGCCGCCGTCGCCCTGCTGCATCCGCTTCATCATCCGCTGCATGTCCCCCGAGCCCATCCCCTGGAGCTGCTTGATGGCCTGGCGCATCGCGCCGTGCTGCTCGAGCAGTTCGCGGACCGCGTCCTCCTCGACGCCGGCGCCCCGGGCGATGCGCTCGATGCGGGTGGCGCCGATCCGGCGGGGGTTCTCGAGCTCCTCCTGGGTCATCGAGTCCATCACGACGTCGAAGGTCACCATGCGCTCCTTGGTGACGTCCATGGCGTCGTCGGGCAGCTGGTCCATCATCCCGCCGCCCATGCCGGGGATCATGTCCATGACCTGCTCGAGCGGGCCCATCCGGCTCATCGCCTGGAGCTGCTGGCGCATGTCGACGAGCGTGAACTCGCCGCTGAGCATGTCCTCCGGGTCCCAGTCCTCCTCGGCCTCCTGGGTCTCCAGCATCGCCCGCTCGACCCGCTCGGTGAGCTGCTTGAGGTCGCCCATGCCGAGCAGCCGGGAGATGAACCCCGAGGGCTCGAACCGCTCGACGTCCTGGACGGTCTCGCCGGTGCCGAGGAAGGCGATGGAGGCGTCCGTCTCGTTGACGGCGGTCAGCGCCCCGCCGCCCTTCGCCGTGCCGTCGAGCTTCGTGATGACGACGCCGTCGATGCCGACCGCGTCGTCGAACCGGCGGGCCTGCTCCTTCGCGCCCTGGCCGATGGCGGCGTCGAGCACCAGCAGCGTCGACGTCGGGCTGGACCGCCGCTTCGATCTCCTCGATCTCGTCGATGAGGTCGTCCTCGAGGGCGTGCCGGCCGGCGGTGTCGACGATCTGCACGTCGGCGGTCTCGGTGGCTTCGAGCCCGGCCGTCGCGATGCCGACCGGGTCCTCGGAATCGGCCTCGCCGTAGAACTCGACCTCGGCGCGGTCGGCCATCTGCTCGGCCTGCTCGTAGGCGCCGGGGCGGAACGTGTCCGTCTGGACCACCGCCGAGCGCAGCCCCTTCGTCTCGAACCACCAGCCGACCTTCGCGGCGGTCGTCGTCTTCCCCGAGCCCTGCAGCCCGACGAGCATCACGGTCTGTGGCTCGAGCGGGAGCTCCGTCGAGTCCCCGACGAGCTCGACGAGCTCCTCGTAGACGATGCGGAGCACGTGGTCCCGGGCGCTGGTCCCGGCCGGGGGCTCCTCGTCGAGCGCCCGCGACCGGATCGAGTCGGAGAGGTCCATCACCAGCGAGACCTCGACGTCCGCGCTCAGCAGCGAGCGCTGGATCTCCTTGACGACCTCGTCGACGTCCTCCTTCGAGATGCGCGACTTGCCCCGGAGCGAGTCCAGGGTGCGCCGCAGCGAGCTGCCCAGGTCGTCGAGCACCATTGGCCCACCCGACGGCCCGCACCCGTAAGAGCGTAACGAGGGAGGGCCGGCCGGCCCCGCGGGGTATGGTTCTTAGTGGTCGGCGACGCTATCGGCACCCGGTGACCACCGTGACCGCCGACCGACTCCACTCGTTGAACACGGCGACCTGGACGTTCGACCAGAGCCTGATGGTCCAGACCCAGGGCATGGGCGAGCTGTACGCGGGCCAGTGCCCGTTCTACCTCATCGAACACCCCGAGGGGCTCGTCGCCTACGACACCGGCATCAGCCGCGAGCTGGTCGAGGACCCCGCGTCCTACGGGCCGTTCGGCGCCGCGGAGATCGCGGACTTCATGCCCGCGGTCGACCTCGACGCCGGCCAGCCCCCCGCGGCCCACCTCGACGACCTCGGCTACGCGCCCGAGGACGTCGACTACCTCCTGCTGTCGCATCTGCACACCGACCACGCCGGGAACGTCGACACGTTCGCCGATGCGGAGGTGCTGGTCCACGAGGACGAGCTGCGCTACGCGTTCTATCCGGACCCCGTCCAGCGGGTGTTCTACCTCGGCGGCGACTTCGCCGCGCTCCGCAGCGCCGAGTACGACGTGACGCCGACGACCGGCCGGTACGACCTCTTCGGCGACGGCAGCGTCGAGCTGATCCCGACGCCCGGGCACACGCCCGGCCACCAGTCGCTGAAGGTCGAGCTCCCCGACGCGGGCACCGTCATCCTGGGCGCGGACGTGGCGCTCCTGCGGGCCGGCTACGAGAACGAGCTCGCGCCGTCGTTCAACTGGTCGCTCGAGGAGAACGTCCGGTCGATCCGCCGGGTCAAGCAGCTCGCCCGCGAGACGGGCGGCGACGTGATCATCCACCACGACGAGGAGGAGCAGGCCCGGATCCCCGACGGCGGCCTCGCCTGATCGGTCGCCGCCGACGGCTCGGTCACTGCTTGTGGGTGAAGATCATCACCGAGCCGCCGGGGGTCGTGCCGACACAGAGGTCGAGCTGGGTCGAGAGGTTGAGGCTCGTCGGGTCCTGCTTGCAGACGACGAGGTCGTCGAAGGGCTCCTCGCAGGCCGGGCAGGCGATGGCCGTGGTGTTCTGATAGCTCTTGATCGCCTCGTTCTCCTCCCGGGGCGTCAGGAACGAGATGAACTCCTCGTAGTCCTCCATGTGCTACGCGCCGGGTCCCGGCGCGAAAAAGGTACCCGCCGCGTCGGCGGTGGGTCACCGACCGGAACGTGATCGAGATCGATCTGTCCGAGGAGCTCAGTCGGCCGACCAGCCGAAGCCCGCCGAGCGCGCCGGGACCGGGAGCGGGCTCGACGGCAGGCCCTCGCGGGGCTCGGGGTCGTTGTACGCCCGCGGCGCGACGTCGTTCGGGCCGTCGGGGTAGAACAGCGACGCCAGCTCGTGGAGCTGCCCCCGGCCCACCGAGAGCTCGTACTGGCCGCCCCCGTAGAGCGTCAGGCCGCGGTCGGCGGCGAAGTCCAGGAAGTCGAAGAGCCGCTCGAGCGTGCCGAACCGCGAGGGCTTGACGTTCGCGTGGCCGACGTCGAGCGGCAGCGCTCGGAAGTCGTCGACCGAGTGGACGGGCGCGTCCCAGGCGAGCCGGGCCTGCTCGGGCTCGAGGACCGGCCGGGTGGCGTCGGTCACCGCCGCGTCCTCGACGACCGCGTCGGGGAACGCTTCGAGCACCGACTCGTAGAACTCGGGAGCCGGGTCGGGGTCGCCGATCCAGCTCGGGGGCTCCTCGTCGTCGGCCTCGGGCGCCTCGCCGTACTGGGCCTTCAGGTCGACCGCCTTGACCGCATCTGTCTCGACGAGGGTCTCGAGGACGTCCCCGGCCAGCGGGCGGGTCACGTCGATCTTGAACGCCAGGTCGGGGTCGACGTCGAGCCAGCGCGTCACCGGCTCGGCCGCGGCCGGGTCGCCCAGCCCGGTGCTGACGACGAACCGGACCGGCTCCGCCGTCCGGTCGAGCACGCCCGCGAGGTCGGTGCCCGCCTGCTTCAGCGCCAGGTCGAGCAGCGCGCTCTCGACGGCCCAGCGGCGGTAGTCCTCGTACGCCGCCCGCTCGGGCGCGCCGGCGGGGAAGAGGTCGACGCCGTCGAGGGTCGCCGACGCGCCGACGAGGTGGCCCTCGCCCTCGAGGCCGAGCTCTGGCGGCTCGGCCGCCAGCTCCTCGTGGAGCGCGGCCTCGTAGATGACGTCCTCGCCGCGGCCGACGTGGCCCGCGCCCTCGAACTCGAACGTCGTCGTCGTGCGCCCGCCGCCGCTCTTCGTCTCGCGCTCGTGGACCGTCGTCGACCAGCTCTCGACCGTCACGGGCAGCTCCGCCACCCGGGCGTACGTCCGCTCGGCCACGCTCAGCCGCTCCCGAGCAGCCGGTCGATGAGCGCCTCGGGGTCGAACGGCTCCAGGTCGTCGTAGCCCTGGCCGGTCCCGAGGAAGAGCACGGGCTTGCCCGTCACGTGGGCCACCGAGATCGCCGCCCCGCCCGCGGTGTCGGCGTCGGCCTTCGTGAGGATGGCGCCGTCGACGCTGGCGGCCTCGTGGAACTGCCGGGCCCGCTGGACGGCGTCCTGGCCGGCGACGGCCTCGTCGACGAACAGCGTCAGGTCGGGGTCGACGACGCGGCCGATCTTCTCGAGCTGGGCCATCAGGTCCTGGTCGGTGTGGAGCCGGCCCGCGGTGTCGCCGAGCACCACGTCGACGTCGTTCGCCTCGGCGTACTCGACGGCGTCGTAGATGACCGCCGCCGGGTCGCCGCCCTGCTCGTGGGCGATGAGCTTCTCGCCGAGCGCCTCGGCGTGCTCGCGGAGCTGCTCGTTGGCGCCGGCGCGGTAGGTGTCGCCGTTGGCGAGCACCGTCGAGACCCCCCGGTCGTCGAGGTAGCGGGCGACCTTCGCGATGGTCGTGGTCTTGCCGACGCCGTTGACGCCGGTGAAGACGACCACGACCGGCTTCTCCGCCTCGGCGATCCGCTCCTCGAAGTCGAACTGGCCGACGGCCACGACCGAGCGCAGCGCCTCGCGGAGCGCGTCCTCGACGACGCTGCCGGTGCGGGTGGTGATCGAGCGCGTGTCGCCGACCAGCCCCTCCCGGACGCGGTCCAGGATGGCCTCCGCGACGCCCATCTCGACGTCGTTCGAGAGCAGCGCCAGCTCGAGCTCCTCCAGGGGCCCCTCGAGGTCCTCCTCGTCGATGACGCGCCGGCCCTTCGCGAGCGTCTTCGCGCGCCGGGCGAACCCGCCGGACTCCTCGTCGTCCGCCGGCGGTGCCTCCGCGTCGGCCGGCTCGTCGGGTGCCTCCTCGGGGTCGGCTTCGGCCGCCTCGAGCTCCTCCTCGACGTCCTCGGTGAAGCGGCCGAGCGACTCCCGGAGCCCGTCGAACATCGCTGACTACTCGCCGAGGTCCGGCTCCCCGGGGCCGCCGCCGGCCTGCTGCTGCTGGCGCGCGGCCAGCTCGGCGTACTCCTGCTGGGCCTGGGCGGAGAGCTGCTCGCCCTGGGCCTCGAGGTCGGCGATGGCGTCGGTCGCCTCGTCGATCTCCTCCTGGAGGCGCTCGACCTTGGCCTCGAGCACCTCGACCGCCGAGTCCTGGTCGCGCTCGGCCGCGTAGCCGGCGCCGAGGCCGACGATCACCGCGTCGATGTCCTCGATGGCGGCCCGGACGTAGGCGTCGCCGCCGACGGGGACCTGGACGGTGTCGCCGTTCTCGAGGTCGACGACCGCGTCGACGGCGTCCTCGATCTCGGACTGCTCCTCGCGCATCCGCTCGACCTGGTTCCGCAGCGCCTCGATGACCTGGTCGATCTCCTCCTTCTGGGCCGCCATCTGCTGGAGCCGGCCGTCGCCGCCACCGCCGGGCGCGCTCATCGCGCCTCGACCTCCTCGAGGTCGATCTGGCGGCGCTTCAGCCGGTGCTGGCTCCCCAGGTTGGCGTAGGCCCGCTCGCGGGCCACCCCCTCGTTGGGCGCCTCGACCGTCGACTCGAACGGCGACCAGCCGTCGCGGGACTCGTACCGCCCGCGTACCGTGAACGTGCTCATGGGCCGTGGTGGGGCCGCACGTCGGAAGAGCCTTCCTATCGCCCCTCCGGGGCGAGGTAGCCTTATCCGCGCCCCGGGCGAGGGGCGGTCGATGGCCGTCACCCCGGTCGAGGCCGCCGCGGACCGCGAGGCGCTCCGGGCGCTCCTTCGCGAGTTCCACGCGTGGATGGCCGAGAACGCCGCCGAGCACGCGGGGGTCGCCTACGACGTCGAGGCCGAGCTCGCCGAGGACCTCGGCTCGATCGAGGACCCGGCGAACACGGCTTGGCTCGCCCGAGCGAACGGCGAGCCGGCCGGCTGCGTGCTGCTGCTCGGCTCGCCGGGCCCCCTGGCCGAGTTCGTGCGGCTCTGGGTCACGCCGGCCGCCCGCGGGTCGAAGCTCGGCCGTGTCCTGGTCGAGACCGTGATCGAGGCGGCCCGAACCCGTGGGTACGAGACCCTCGGCCTGACGACGCCACCCTGGGCGGGGACCTCCCACGGCCTTTACGAGTCGCTCGGCTTCGAGCGGACCGGCCCCTACCCGGAGACCCGGCTCGACGAGGCCCACCACGACGACGCGATCTTCATGCGCCTCGACCTCTGACGGTCGATCGGGTGGCAGTCGGCGGCACCGGGCGCCCGGCAGACAAATTTTAGATTATTGGTATTTCTCGTCCCGCTTGCGAGAGACATGGCGCGAATGCAGCATCACGGATATTCTGGAACCTTAACAACTCAGTACGTCGGTTGATGAATTCATGGCCTACGACCCTCAGTCAGAATTTCATCTACCCATAATTTGTCAGGTGTCGCTCGATGATTACAGGGCGAGGACTCATCAGTCAAGTTGTTACCACTGACCGAATGGTATCCGCGATACACCATTCATTTAGCTGTCGGTCAGTGTTCGATCCACGGTGGCGGGCCAAGGATTTCGAAGCCGAAATCCTCGGCGACAGCAACCATTGCCTCGACATCGGGTTCTGTCGGCGGGGGTAACTCGCGGCGTGCGGCTGGTTCGCCGACGGCTTCGAAGAAGTTCTCGAACCCGGGCGGATAGGCGAACTGATAGAGCCGCGTACCGTCCTCCTCGGTGCGGAAACTGTGCGGGATACCGTGGGGAAGGTAGATCATCGAGCCGGCCGGGGCCGTGATGATCTCGTCACCGACCCAGAACGTGGCCTCACCTTCAAGGACACTGAATAGTTCGTCATCCTCGTGGTGGACGTGTAGCGGCGGGCCGAAGTCGGCGCGCGAAAGCTGTTCGACTAACGAAAACGAGCCGTTCGTATCGGCTCCTGTCGCCTTCACCGTCACGAGTGTCCCTGCAAACCAGTAGGCGGGGCCTTCATCGCGGGCGTAGGAGTACGGATCGGTTGTTGGGTGACGTGTCGATGACATGCGATACCGCCTCACTGAATGGTGAATGGGGTGATATATTGATTGTGACATGTGCTAGCACGTTTTACGTTCCTCGGGCTCTGTTCTCGCACGGGTAGAATGGTCGGATCAAGCTTATATCTCGAAGGGGGTGGTGACCGTAGGCCATGAATACATCACCGATTCATGTAAGGGTTCACTCACACCACTCCAGTCATACTTCACGTATGGGCTGACTCACGCACGACGTTCTTATCAGTCAATAAATATATCTGCTTCGGCCCGGACGGAGATCTCACCGATCGATAGTTGATCGTCCGGGGTGCCTCCACGGCGCCCAACGCTACTCAGTCGATGTAGCCCAGCGCGTCCTCGATGCGGCCCAGCTCGGGCCCGGTGGTCTCGTCGCCGGCGACGTAGCCGCCGGCCGTCGCGACCAGCCCCGCGCCGACGAGCGGGCCGCCGTAGTTCACCGTCCCGATGTCGGCGGGGACGTCGAGCAGGGCCTCGAGCGCGTCGAGCTCGGCGTCGGTCGTCTTCGGGTGACACAGCACGCCGCGGTTCGTCGCGACCGCCGCCGCCCCGACCGTCCGGACGCCCCCGAGGCTGCCCCGCTCGACCGGGACGTCGAGCGCCTCCCCGACGGCGGCGACGGCGTCGTCGCCCAGCTCGGGGTGGACGTACGCGCCGTAGTCGTTCGCGAGCACGACGTTGCCGGCCGCGTTGATGCGGCCCGGGAGCTCGGTCACGGGGCCGTCGGTGGCGGCCTCGAGGCGCTCGCGCTCGAACTCGGTGAGCCGGGCGGAGACGACCAGTCCGTGGGCGTTCCCGGCCAGCAGCGCGCCCACGGTGACCGCCTCCCCGACCAGCGTCTCGACCAGCTCGACCTCGAGCTCGTCGGCGACGGCGCGCGCCAGCTCGTCGTCGATGTCGGGCCGCAGGAAGCAGGCGTCGTCGGTCGCGGCGACGAACACCCCGATGTACGGGGAGCCGTGGACGGCCGCGCGGAGCACGTTACGCCGCGGTCTCGGCTTCGACCACGCGCTCGCCGGCCTCCTCGAACCGGGCGGCGCGCACCCGAAGCTTGCGCGGCGGCGAGGACCGGCCGCGGGCCCAGACCGCCTCGTTGATCGAGGGGTCGAGCCGGACCTCGGCCTCGTCGACGGAGAAGTGCTTGGCGAGGTGCTCGCGGACGATCTTCATCGCGCGGTCGGCGCGCTCGTGCTTGGGCACGGCGCTCGCGTCCCGTAGCGGGACGGTGACCACGCGCTCCTCGAAGTCTGAGGCGCTCATGGGTTACTCGTCCGTGTCGCTGCGGCGCCACTGTCGGCGCTTGGGGTTCTGCATCGTGCCCCGGTCGGTCTTGAGGATGACCCAGGCGGGAACGCGGCTGTTCTGGCGCTCCAGCTTGGCCAGCCGCTTCTTCTTGGCCTTCGATTTCTTGCTCATGTTGGGCTCTCCTACCGCCGGAGCGGTTAAAATCCTGTTCATCCCGCGTTCCGGGGTATCCCCGACGCCGTCGGCGGGAAACAGCCGCCTCAGGCGAGCGGAAACCGGGCCACCGTGGAGTACTCGGGGCCGTCCGGACCGAGCTCGCTCTCGGTGAGCCGGACCGCCTCGACGGTCCACGAGCCGACGGTCGGCGAGCGATCGGCCAGCGCCCGCTGGACGAGCGACTTGCCGCCGGCGTGTTCCATGCGCGCGAGCGTGACGTGGGGCGTGAACTCGTGGTCCTCGGGGTCGAAGCCGAGCGCCACCGTCCGGGCCTCGATCGCCTCGTGTAATCGGGTCAGCTCGTCGCCGCCGGCCTCGAAGCCGAGCCAGACCACGCGGATGTACTCCTCGCTCGGGAACGCGCCGAGCCCGCCCACGGTCGCCTCGAACGGCGCCACGTCCGGCCTCCTCGACCGCCGCCGCGAGGGCGTCCTCGAGCTCGTCGACCCGGCCCGGCGTCCGTCTCGCCGAGGAACTTCAGGGTGAGGTGGGCCTGGGTCGGATCGGTGAAGCGCAGCCCCGCGGCGTCGCGGAGCTCCTCTTGGACCGCGGCCACGGCGTCGGCGAGCGCGTCGGGCAGGTCCACGCTGACGAACAGTCGCATCGCCGGGGCCTGGGGGTTCGCAGGGCTTAACCCTGGTCGCGGCCAACCCGGTTCCATGACCGAGGAGGGCGACGAGCGTGCCGACGGGGACCACCGGTTCTCCGAGGGCGAGGGCTTCGGCGACCCCTACGAGGGGTTCGACTTCGACCCCGCCGAGCTCACGATGGAGCTCGACCCGGACCAGGTGGACCCGACCGACACCCACGCCGTGCCGGACCTCCTCGACGAGGCCGCGATCCCGAAGGACGCCGTCGACGCCGAGGCGCTGATCGAGATCGGCCTGGCGTACATGGGCGTCCACCGGTTCGAGCAGGCCGCCGACACGTTCGAGCGGGCCGCCCGGTTCGCCGACGAGGACCGCCTCGAGCAGGAGGCCTGGACGAACAAGGGCACGGCCCACGCCGAGCTGGAGGAGTGGGACCCCGCCATCGGCGCGTTCGAGGAGGCCATCCACATCGCGCCGAAGGGCGAGCACGCGGCGGTGGCCGAGACCAACCTCGCGAACGCGCTCTGGGAGTTCGGCAAGGACGACGCGGCGCTCGAGCACGCCGAGCGCGCCATCGAGAAGGACCCGCGGTTCGCCGAGGCGTGGTACAACCGGGGCTTCTTCCTCAACGAGCGCGGGCTCGCCGAGCAGGCGCTCGAGAGCCTCGAGAACGCGATCCGGCTGGGCCACCGCGACGCGGACGTCCTCGAGGAAAAGCGCCGGGCGCTCGAGGCGCTCGGCCAGTACGACGAAGCCGAGGCCGTCGCCGAAGAAGCCGACGAGCTCCGCGAGGCCGCCGAGGAAGCGCTGATCGAATGATCCTCAAGGAGCGGTCAAGACCGAGCAGGGGCTGCTGGTGTCGGTCTGCGACGCCGACGTGCTCGGCGAGACGTTCGAGAACGGCGACGTCTCGCTGACGGTCGACCGAGGGCTTCTACGCCGGGGAGGCGGCGGCCGAGGTCGGCGAGGACGAGGTGATCGAGAGCCTCGGCCGGGCCGCCGTCGCGAACCTCGTGGGGACCGAGGCGGTCGAGGTGGCCGTCGAGGCCGGGGTCATCGACCCCGAGCAGGTGCTCGAGGTGGGCGAGACGCTGCACGCGCAGTACCTCCGGTTCTGACGGACACCGTCACACTGTTGTTGAACATCGCGGCGAGGTCAGTTGTCTGGTCGATGTTCTTTGTGGACGTCCTACCCGAGCGCGGGCCGAATCACGACGGCGGCTTTGGGCAAGTTCAGACGTGTTCCACTCCCGCGCGAATCTACGCACCAGGCTCTCTCACCGCGTTGGAGGTAGAGTTTTCATGACCGGACGCTGAAAGGTATCCGATGAACCGGTTCGCGGTTCTCGGCGTAGCGCTCATCGTCGCCGGTCTCGGGGCGTACGTCATTGGCCTGCTGAATCCGTATACGGGCCGGGCGTTCTCGATTACGCTGGTGATGGTCGGCATCACGCTGATCGCTATCAGGAAGGCGGTCGGAGAGGCTGATTCATCGTGATCCACGCCATCGTCTACAGTGCGACCGGTCAAGCCGAATTCGAGGACTTGGAGGCCGCTCGTGAGGCGAACGGCACGACCTGGGTACGGGCAACGGAAGCGAGCGAAGAGGAGCTCTCCCGTATCGCGGACGTGTTCGACTTGCACGCACTGGCGATAGACGACGTCGTCAACGACGTGCGACCGAAGACCGAGGAGTTCGCCGAGTACACGTTCGTGACGCTCAAGACCGCCGAACTCGCCCACGGCGACACGACGTTCGCCGATGAGATCACGACCGAAACGATCGGCGTGTTCCTGGGTGATGATTGGCTGGTGACAGTCGCCACCGGGCCGGATACGCCGGTTGATCGAGTTTGGCAGGCGGTACTGCGGGGCCACGAACGCCTCCTCCAACGCGGACCCGACTTCACGGCCTACCGCGTCATCGATGCCATCGTGGACGAGTACTTCTCGCTGTTAGACCGCATCGAGGACCAGATCGAGACTCATCGAGGAGGAGATACTCGTGAGCACCGACATCGACACGCTCGAGGCGTTGAACGGCGTTCGAAGGGACCTGCTGTCGTTCCGGAAGGTGGCGTGGCCGGCCCGGGAGGCGGTTGGCGTGCTGGCCCGCGGTGATCCTGCCCAGATCCACGAGCGGACGGAGAAGTACTATCGCGACGTGTACGACCATCTCGTCCAGGTCGTCGACCTCAACGAGACCTATCGGGACCTCGCCGGCGGCGCGCGGGACATCTACCTGAACAAGGTGTCACAGTCGACGAACGAGATCATGAAGGTGCTCACGGTCATCGCGACGATCTTCCTCCCGCTGACCTTCATCGCCGGCGTCTACGGCATGAACTTCGCCGGCGGTCGATACAACATGCCGGAGCTGGCCTGGGCGTTCGGCTACCCGGCGGTGATGATCGGGATGCTGGGGGTTGGTGGGCTCATGCTCTGGGCGTTTCGACGTCGAGGGTACCTCTAACTGCCGACGTACCGCCACGGATCTCCGGGGCGACGGCTGGTCGATGCCAATCGTGTACCGCCTGCTGAGGGCGCGAAAGGCTCTACCCAATCCCGCTACCGGTATTAGGAAGAATCCGGATCCTGTTGACGGGATGAAACGGTCAGCCATCGCCAGCAAGCCCGCCGGGAAGTCCACAACTGCCGCCGGCAACGGCGGCTACCGCTGTATGCAAGCCAGGTAGTTCGTCTACTCCTTCAGATAGGTTTCAGCGATGTCCCGTTCGACGTTCAGCTGGTCGTTCAACCGGCGGGTGATCGCATCGAACGTCACCACCAACGGATAGAGGATCCGTTCGACGATTTTCAGTGGGTTGGCGACGGTCATCGGAAGGCTATTGGCCCTACCGGACCCTACGCCCGGTGAATGGGCGCGACGACCGAGGAGCCGCTCGACGTGGAGGCGATCCGCGCGGAGTTCCCCGTCCTCGAGCGCGAGGTCCGCGAGGGGGTTCCGCTGGTCTACCTCGACAACGCCGCGACCACGCAGACGCCCGAGCCGGTCGTCGACGCCATCGTCGACTACTACTCCGGGTACAACGCGAACGTCCACCGGGGCATCCACCAGCTCAGCCAGGAAGCCTCGGAGGCGTACGAGGCGGCCCACGACCGCCTCGCCGACTTCGTCGGCGCCGACGGGCGCGAGGAGATGGTGTTCACGAAGAACACCACCGAGGCGCTGAACCTCGTCGCCTACGCCTGGGGCCTGCGCGAGCTCGGTCCGGGCGACGCGGTCGTGCTCACCGAGATGGAGCACCACTCCTCGCTGGTCACCTGGCAACAGATCGCCCGGCGCGCGGGGGCTGACCTGCGGTACATCGCCGTCGACGACGATGGCCGGCTCGACCTCGACCAGGCCGCCGAGGTGATCGACGACGACGCCGCGATGGTCTCGGCGGTCCACGTCTCGAACGTCCTCGGCACGGTGAACCCGTTGGGCGAGCTGGCCGACCTGGCCCACGAGCACGGCGCGCTCGTGTTCGGCGACGGCGCCCAGGCGGTCCCGAACCGCCCGGTCGACGTCAAGGACCTCGACGTCGACTTCTACGCCTTCAGCGGCCACAAGATGGCCGGCCCGACCGGCATCGGCGGCCTCTACGGCCGGCGGGAGCTGTTCGAGTCGATGGAGCCGTTCCTCTACGGCGGCGAGATGATCGACCGCGTCACCTACGACGACGCGACCTGGGCCGAGCTGCCCTGGAAGTTCGAGGCCGGGACGCCGCTCATCGCCCAGGGCATCGCGCTCGCGGCCGCCGCGGACTACCTCGACGACGTCGGCCTCGACCGCATCGCGCGCCACGAGCAGGCGCTCGCCGACTACGCCATGGAGCGGCTGCTCGAGCTCGGCGACGTCACGGTGTACGGGCCGCCGCCGGGCGAGGAGCGCGGCGGCGTCGTCTCGTTCAACCTCGGCGAGATCCACGCCCACGACCTCTCGAGCATCCTCAACGACCACGGCGTGGCCATCCGGGCGGGCCACCACTGCGTCCAGCCGCTGCACGACAAGCTCGACGCGGCCGCCTCGGCGCGGGCCTCGTTCTACCTGCTACAACACCCGCGAGGAGGTCGACGCGCTGGTCGAGGCGGTCGAGGCCGCCCGCGAGCTGTTCGGCTGACGGCGCGGCGAACCGTGGGCTTTTACTCCCGAGTGTCGTAGCTGACGCCGACCATGGGCCTCGGCTCGGACATGTACCGCCAGCAGATTCTCGACCACTACCGGAACCCCCGGAACTACGGCGAGCTCGCCGAACCGACGTTCTCCCATGTCGGCAAGAACACCTCCTGTGGCGACGAGATCACGGTGGACGTCGTCCTCGACGACGCCGGCGAGACGGTCGAGGACGTGGCCTTCCGCGGCGAGGGCTGCGCCATCAGCCAGGCCGCGGCGAGCCTCCTGACCGACGAGGTCCGCGGGCTCACGCTCGAGGAGCTCTACGACCTGGACCGGGACGACGTGCTCGAGCTGCTCGGCGTCGAGGTCACTCCGATGCGGATCAAGTGCGCCGTGCTCGCCGAGAAGGTGCTCCAGGACGGCGCGAGGCTCCACGAGGACGACGCGGACGTCGACGTCACGACGACGGAGTAGCTCCGGTTTCGGCGTTCATCGCCGCCCGAACCAGCTTCGCCTCCGCCTTCTGGAGGTGCTCGGAGGCCGTGCTCGGCTCCGGGATCGTCTTCCTCGACGTGACCTTCGAGCACGGCGGCGTGGCCTAGTTCGTTCCCCGCCTCGACGCCTCCGCTCGGCGGTCGATGAGCGGCGCTCGGGCTGCGGCATCGCTGCTCTCGCCTGTCTCGCGCACGTGAACGAGACTTCGTCAGGTGAACTGCAGTTCAGTGCCGACTGGTCGTCGCGGACTCGCCGAGATCATCCTCGCCGGGGCACGTCTCATCCCGGTGGACGTCGGGCATGCTCCGACGCTAGCCTCGACCGGGTGGCCGGCCTCGAGCCGATCGCCGGTGACGCAATCCTCGGTCGAGCGGGATGCATGTACGTCGTCCTGGTCGTCGCCGGTCGAGGCCGCTGACCTCTGGCTCGCGCGTCCGCCTCGGGCGCCTCGACGAGCCGTTCGCGGTCGCCGTCCACCGAGAGCCGCATCGTGGGGCCGTCCTCGTCGCCGCGGTTCGTCCAGGCGAGCCGCCTCAGAGCAGCCTACTTCCAGCGCCCACCTCAAGACCGCCCGATGGAACGCTGCGTCCTCGCCGGTTCGGGTTCCTGCTCGCGTCGATCGGCCGCCGGCAGTCGGACTCGGGAACCTCTGGCGGTTCTCTGCGGTCGTCGGGCAGAACGGTGGGGGCGCCTCATCGCGGTCGCCCTGACCTGTTCGCCGCGTTCGTCTTCGCGGTGCCGCTCAGTGATCCTCGAACTCTCGGTTGGCCGGGCCGTTCCGGCTCGACGTCGTCGCGGCGTTCCGCTCGGTCCGCCGGGGGTTCGCGGTCGCGGTCGGCTGGGTTGTGACCTGTTCGGTGCTATCGATCCTGTCGTACTGATCGTCGTGCTCACCGGCTGGGTGCTCGACGTTCCTGACCTCAGCCGTCGCTGGCGGGGGCCTCGAGCTTCGCCGGGTTCTACCAGCGACGCCTTGGCCGGTGGCGGCGTTCGTCGTAACCACGCTGGTCGACCGGGGCCGTCGTCTCGGTGGGCGTCCGGGCGGGGATTGAGCGGATGGCGGACGAGCTCGCGATGCCCGTCATCGCGCTGACCTCCTGGTCTAGGACTCGCCGGTTACGGCCACGACTGCTCTCGGGCTTCGCGCCGGGCGGTTCACGTTCCTGGGTTGCAAGCCGGCGACGGTCATCCGTCCTCGGGAACCCGCTGCTCTGCGAGGTCGACGGCTTTCGGCCAGGTGTTCTTCTCGCTCTCGGTACGGTCAGGGCATCACGCTTGACGCTACGGTAGCTACCTCGGCGATGCGTACCGGACATCGTCTCGCTCGATCGCTGATCATCGCCGTCGCTCGACGTCGGCATCGCCATCGTCGCCGGCCTGGTCATCGTTCCCGGTGGTGTTCACCGGTCTGGTGCTTGAGCCGAGCCTGCGGGTGACCGCGACGCTCGCCTTCACGACCCTGCCGGCCGCGTTCGACGCGATGCAGTACGGCCGCCTCGTCGCCGTCGCGTTCTTCGGGCTGCTGTTCTTCGCGGCCCTGACCTCCTCGGTCTCGCTGCTTGAAGTGGGAGTGGCAGCCGTCCTCCGGGAGCGACCGGCCGGTCGCGCCGAGAGGTGACGGCACTTCTGACCGGTCTCGTGTTCGTCGTCGGCCTGCCGTCGGCGCTCTCCTACAGCGGCGTCGGATTCGCGGTCGGCGGGGTCCGTTTCCTCGACCTCATGGACGAATCGGTTGGCGCCCTCGCGCTGCCGGTGACGGCGACCCTCATCGTGGTCGTCTTCACCTGGTACCAGGACCGCGCGACGTTGACCGGTCGACTCGGGACCGGGATGGTGGTCCCGCTCGTCGCAAATACGTCATCCCGGTCGTACTGGTCATGTGATTGCCATCGCTCCGGATTGGCGGGAGCGTCGCCCTCCCGTGGCAGTACACGGGCCCGACGGTGGTCGACCTCGGCGGGCCGGTCCGGCTGGCAGTCCTCGTCGTCGAGGGTGTCCTGCTGTATCTCGTCGGCCGATACCTGTCCAGCCGGCTGCCGTCGCGGCTCAGCCGCCGCCGGCGGTCGACGCGATGGGAGTGACTGGCGGAGCGGTGGCGCCTACTCGGGCGTCAGGCCGGCCTCCTCGACGCGCATGACGGCCTCCCCGTCGGGGAGGTTCGGCGCGTCGACGAGCCGGACGATGCGCTTGTTGTTCTTCGACTTCCGGAGGTAGAGCCGGAACGTCGAGGTGTGGCCGAGGATGTTCCCGCCGATGGGCTGGGTCGGGTCGCCGAAGAACGAGTCGGGGTTCGAGGAGACCTGGTTCGTCACGACGATGCCGACGTTGTGGATGTCGCCGACCCGCATCAGGTCGTGGAGGTGCTTGTTGAGCTTCTGCTGGCGCTCGGCGAGCGTGCCCCGGCCGACGTACTCGGCGCGGAAGTGGGCGGTCAGCGAGTCGACGCAGAGCACCCGGACGGGGAACTCGTCGTCCTGGGACTCGGCGACGAGCTCCTTGGCCTTCTGGGCGAGCAGGATCTGGTGGTTCGAGTTGAACGCCTTCGCGACGTGGATGTTGTCGAGCATCACCTCGACGAGGGCCTCCATGGCGGCCTCGTCGTCGGGGTCGCCCTCGACGCCGTACAGCGCCATGGTGTCGGCGAGCACCTCGTCGTCGAGCCCGCGGACCATCTGGTCGATGCGCTCGGGCCGGAACGTGTCCTCCGAGTCGATGAAGATGGCCGAGCCCTCGAGCCCGCCGTGCTCGCGGGGGAGCTGGACGTTGACGGTGAGCTGGTGGGTCACCTGGGACTTGCCGGAGCCGAACTCGCCGTAGACCTCGGTGATCGACTGGGTCTCGACGCCGCCGCCGAGCAGCTCGTCGACCGCGGGCACGCCCCACGTGAGCTTGCCGATCTCCTCGCGGCGCTTGAGCACCGCCGAGCCCGTCTCGAAGCCGCCGACGTCGGCCTCCTTCCGGGCCGCCTGGATGATGTCGGACGCGGTCGATTCGCCGATGTCGGCGAGGTTCGCGAGCTCGCCGGGGCTGGCCACCGCGAGATCCTGGTAGGAGTCGAAGCCCGACTCGCCGAGCTTCTCCGCGGTGGCCGGGCCCACGCCCGGCAGGTCCTCGAGGGCTGCTTTCGCTGCCATGCCCGGGTCTTCCGCGTCCCCGCATATAAAAGCCCGTAGACAGGGTGGTGAAAGTAAAGCGTGGCCGTCCAACGCGAGGCCATGCCGAGGGTGAAATCGACGTTTGTGCCTACGTCGGCCTTAGGGCCGACGGGCCCGATCGTCCGGCCATGTCCGGTCATGCCCTCCATCGTCGCCTCGTGCCGGCGGTTCCGGCCGGCGCCTTCGTCCAGGCGCGGTCGGCCGCCCGGGCGGTGGCGTTCTGGCTCGCGGTCGCCCTGCCACTCGCCTACCTCCCGGTCGTCCTCCTCGCCCCGGCGGTCCTCGACGACCCGTCGCTGCTGGTCGGGGCCGTCACCGCCAACCTGGCGGCGATCGTCGTCGGCCACGGCTACGAGCCACGCCGGTAGGTTCTACGGGCCGTGGATCGCTCACTCCACACCGTGTCCACCCGATTCCGACCCGCGATCACGGTACCGACATGACCACCCAGGTGTCGACAGCGGCGTGAGGTCCTATTCCCAGGGGTGGCCGCCCGCGGCGTCCGGCCACAGCGGGTACCAGTACGACTCGTCGTCCTCGACGTCGAGCTCGCCGTCGAGCACGCTCCGGAGCTTGAACTCGAGGCCGTGGTCCCGCTCCTGGTCGCCCCGCGGCGCGAAGGGGTAGTAGGCCCCGCGGCGGAACGAGTAGATCCAGTAGGCCCGCTCGGGCCCGCCGCCGGGGTCGGCGGCCAGGTTCCGGAACCGGTCCGGCCGGCGCTCGAAGCCGAAGACGGCGGCCAGCAGCCGCGAGTCGTAGCCGCGCACGGCGAACTCGTCGGCCGCCGCGTGGACGCCCACGACGAGGTCCTCGAAGTCGGGGTCGCTGAGGACGACCCACCGGTAGCCGTGGCCGTCCTCGTGGCTCTCGGCGACGGTGCCCTCGTCGCCGGCCTCGACGAGCGACTCCACGTTGGCGAGCGCCTCGGCGAAGTCCGTGCTGTCGACGCCGGAGAAGCAGAGCGCGGCCCGCTCGAGCGGCGCGAAGTCGAGGTCCGCGTCCATCGTGACGTGGGCCGTGCTCATGCCGAAGAGGTCCTCGGGATCGGCGGCCTTGCCGGCGCCCGCCTCGGCGCCGAGGCCGAGCCACGCCCGCAGGCCGTCGAGCACGCCCATGGGATCCCCTCGCTCGCCGGGGGCTTAAGCGACCACCGCATTTTTCTCCCGCCCCAACCCCCACGGGGCATGGTGTGTCGGACGGCGTCGAGTGCCGGACGCCGGGAGGGATACTGATGCCCGTCAGCACTGCCCTCCTGGCCGAGGTCGCCGTCGGTATCGTCGCCCTCTACACGCTGATCACCGCCGCGGGGACCGTCGTCGACCGCTCGCTTTCGTTGGCTCAGCACTACGGGGTCCCGGAGATCCTCATCGGGATGACGGTGCTCGCCATCGGCACCAGCCTGCCGGAGCTGAGCAGCCACGTCATCGCGTCGCTCGGTATCGCCTCGGGCGCGCTCGACCGCGAGATCGGCTCCGCGTTGGTGCTGGGCGGCAACATGGGCTCCTCGACGCTCCAGCAGACGCTGCTGTTGGGCCTCCTCGTCGTCGGGTACGGCCGGCTCGAGTTCTCCCGCTCCTTCGAGCGCGCCAGCTACCTCCCGATGCTGCTCGCGCTCGCGCTGACCCTCGCGGTGGCGGTCGACGGGACCGTCTCCCGGCTCGACGGGGTCGTGCTCCTCGTCGCCTACGGGGCGTACCTCTACTACAGCTACCACCGCCGGGAGCGCGCCCCGTCGCTGCCCGGGGCGGCCAGCACGAACGTCCGCCGCGACGCGGCGGTCGCCGCCGGCGGGCTGGTGTTGGTGCTGCTGGCCGCCACGCTGCTGCTGGCGGTCGCCCAACTGGTCGTCGAGGCCCTCGCCCTCGGCGGCTCGATGATCGGCGTCGTGACCATCGGGATGGCCGCCGCGCTGCCGGAGCTCTCGACGGTGCTGGACGCCATCCGGCGGCGGGCGCCGAACGTGGCGCTCGGGACGCTCGTCGGGAGCAACGTGGTCAACCCGCTGCTGGGTATCGGCCTCGGCGGCGCCATCTCCACCTACACGGTCCCCCAGCCCGTCATCGTCTGGGACCTCCCGTTCAAGCTCCTGGTGGGCGTGGGGCTCTGGGCCTTCGTGCGGTATCGCTCGGACGGGGTCGTCACCCGCCGGGCGGGCGCGACGCTCGTGGTCCTCTACTTCGTGTTCATCAGCGTGCGTTTGGTGCTGTTCCCGGCCCAGTAGGCCGGCGTCTCAGCGCGCCGCCCCGGTTCGGCGCGCTCGGAGCCATCGACCGACGGCGATCGGGCCCACGAGAAGCGTCACGAGGACCAACACCCAGACGGCGACCGCTCTTCCCAGGACCCCGAACCGGACGGTGCGGTCGGGCGAGTCGGTCGGCCCGATGGCCTCGTGACGGACGCTGGAGCTCATGCGGTGGGGACGTCGGGCCGGGTATTGACCGCGGTTGTCAGTTCTCAGTCGATAGGAACCGTCGCCCGATCAGGCCGTCTCGAGCTCGCGCTCGAGCTCGCGGAGCCGGTCGACGCGCTGCTCGGTCGGCGGGTGGGTGCTGAACAGCCGGCCGACGAAGCCCGACCGGATCGGGATGATGAAGAACGCGTTCATCTCGGCCTGCTCGCGGAGGTCCTCCTTGGGGACCTTGTCCATCCGCCCGGCGATCTTCATGAGCGCCGACGCCAGCGCCGAGGGCTTGCCGGTGATGGCGGCGGCGCCGCGGTCGGCCGCGTACTCGCGGTAGCGGCTGAGCGCTCGGATGAGGATGAACGAGACGATCCACACCGCGATCGAGACGAGGATGGCGATCCAGACCGGTGCCTGGTTGCGCCCCCGACCGCCGAACAGCCAGCCCCAGCGGACGACGATGAACGCCAGCGTGCCGAGCATCGACGCGATGGTCATCACCGCCATGTCGCGGTTCTTGATGTGGGCCAGCTCGTGGGCGAGGACGCCCTCGAGCTCGTCCGCGTCGAGCTGCCCCTGGAGCCCGGTCGTCACGCAGACGGCGGCGTGGTTCTTCGACCGCCCCGTCGCGAACGCGTTGGGCACCTGACGTGTCGGCGATCGCGATCTTCGGCTTCGGCAGGTCGGCCTGCTGGCTCAGCCGCTCGATCGTCGCGTGCAGCTGGGGCGCCTCCTGCTCGGAGACCTCCTTGGCCCCCATGCTCCAGAGCGTCAGCCGGTCGGAGAAGTACCACTGGGCGAGCGAGAACCCCCCGAAGAGGACCATCATCATGAGGAGCCCGCCCCCGAGGTAGGCGGTGATCACTCCTGCGAAGACGATGAACAGCACGAACAGCAGGAACATCGTCACGAACATGCGGACCCGCAGCCCCCAGTCCGGTTTCCAGCGCATACCGGTGCCAGCCGCCGAGCCGACAAAAGCCGTTCGCCCCGCCGCGGGGCCCGGGTTAGTCGTCCGCCGACTCGAACTGGAACCCGCCGGCCTTCAGGCGCCGGTACCGGTAGACGCCGTAGCCGAAGAGCACGGCCCCGGCGGCCAGCAGGCTCCCGCCGAGGTCCCACTGCCCGCGGAAGGCGATCAGGAGCGCGCCGAGGGCGGCCGCGAACAGCGCGACGTTGAAGACGGCCACCAGGCCCCAGAACGCGCGCTGGAGCCCCGTCGGGGCGTCCGCGCCGTCCGGGATCGTGAGGTCGAACCGCGACTCGGGGTCCCCGGGGTCCGGGAAGGGGTCGTCGGGCTCCTCGGGCCACGGGTCGTCGAACACGGCCCGCCCGACGGCCCCCGGAGCCAAAGGTGTTCGGCGCGCGGGCCCGCCGGGCAGGGCGGTCCCGTCGGCCGGATGGCGGGAGTTAAACGCCTCGGCGGCCTACCGCGGCCCCAGATGAGCGACTCCGGGCTGTTCTGCCCGCGCTGTGGGGACCCCGTCGAGGGCGACCCCGACGACCGCCCGCTGCCGCCCGGCGCCAGCCAGGCGGCCCGCCGCGAGCGGGCGCTCTGTGACGCGTGCTACCTCGAGGGGTTCGACCTCGTCGACGCCCCGGAGTCGGCGCACGTCCGCGTCTGCGCGCAGTGCGGCGCCGTCCACCGCGGCGAGCGCTGGGTCGACGTCGGCGCCGAGGACTACACCGACATCGCCGTCGAGACCGTCAGCGAGTCGCTGGGCGTCCACGTCGAGGCCGACGCCGTCTCGTGGTCGGTCGCCCCCGAGCAGGTCGACCCCTCGACCGTCCGCGTCCACGCGACGTTCGACGGCGTGGTGCGGGGCACGCCCGTCGAGGAGGCCGTGACGGTGCCGGTGACGATCTCGCGGGAGACCTGCAGCCGGTGTGGCCGCATCGCCGGGGACTACTACGCCGGGACGGTCCAGCTCCGGGCGGCGGGCCGCGACCCCACGCCGGAGGAGACCGACCGGGCGGCGGAGCTGGCCCACGAGCTCGTGGCCGAGCAGGCCGACACCGGCGACCGCGAGGCGTTCATCACCGAGATCGCGCCGGCGGAGGGCGGCCTCGACGTGAAGCTCTCGACCAACCGGCTCGGCGAGCGGCTGGCCCGGCGGATCGTCGACGAGTTCGGCGGCTCGTACTCCTCGGCGGAGACGCTGGTGACGGAGGACGGCGACGGCAACCCCGTCTACCGGGTGGCGTTCGCGGTCCGGCTGCCGCGCTACGCCGCGGGCGACGTCATCGACCCCGAGGACGGCGAGGGCCCGGTGCTGGTGCGCGGGGTCCACGAGCGCGTCACCGGCCGGCGGCTCGCGACCGGCGAGGCGTTCGAGGCGCCCGCCGACGAGGTCGCCGACGCCCGGACGCTCGGCACCGTCGACGACGGCGAAGCAACCACGCTGGTGGCGGTCGAGGACGACCACGCCGTCCAGGTGCTCGACCCGGAGACGTACGAGGCCAAGACCGTGCCACGGCCGGCCGACCTCGACCCGGACGCCGACACCGTCCAGGTGCTCAAGCACCGGGCGGGGCTGCACGTGCTGCCCGGCGAGGCGACCGGGGACGGGTCGTGACCGTGCCGGCGCTGGCCGCGGTCGTCCCCAAGCCCGAGGCCGACCGGGCGATCGCCGCGCTCCGCTCGGAGGGGGTCTACGACGACGGCCGCAGCGTGGTCGAGGCGGGCGACGGCACCGTCGAGCTGCCCGTGACGGCGGCGCCGACGGAGACGGCCGTGCTCGACGTCGTCGAGCAGGTCGAGCCGGTTCCCCGACAACGGGGGCTCGAGGACCGCCTCCGCGAGCGGGGCTGGACCGACGCCGAGCTCGAGCGCGCGCCGGGCTCCTGGAGCGTCGTCGGCGACGCCGTCCTCGTGCGGTTCCCGGCGGACTGTCCGGACCGCGAGGCCGTCGCCGAGGCGCTGCTCGAGCTGCAGGGCGCCGACACGGTGCTCGCCGAAGGCGACGTCAGCGGGCCGACCCGTGAGCCGGACGTCGAGGTCGTGGCCGGTTCGGGCGACACCGAGGTCGTCCACGTCGAGCACGGCACGCGGTACGCGCTGGACCTCGCCGAGGTGATGTTCTCGCCGGGCAACCAGGCCGAGCGCGTCCGGATGGGCGAGGTCGTCGAGCCCGGCGAGCGGGTGCTCGACGCGTTCGCCGGCATCGGCTACTTCGCGCTGCCGATGGCGCGGGCGGGCGCCGAGGTCACCGCGGTCGAGGTCAACCCGGCGGCGTTCGGCTACCTGGTCGAGAACGCGGCCCTCAACGGCGTCACCGACCGGCTGTCGGCGACGCTCGGCGACTGCCGCGCGGTGGTCGGCCCCGACGGCCCGGGCGCCGCGGCCCCCGGGGCCGCCGACCGGCTCGTGCTGGGCCACTTCGAGGCCGCCGACGCGCTCGAGGCGCTGCTCCCGGCGCTCCGGCCCGGGGGCACCGTCCACCTCCACGCCGCCGCGCCCGAGACCGGCGAGGGGGCCGACGAGCCGGTCGAGGCGCTCGACGCCGCGGCGTCGTCGCTGGGTCGGTCGGCGTCGGTCGAAGACCGCCGCGAGGTCAAGTCCTACGCGCCGGGCGTCGCCCACGTGGTCGTGGACGCGACGGTCGACTGAGCCCGCGCTCAGCCCCGGCGCTCGGCGGCGTTGAGGCCGACGATCCCGCCGAAGACGGCGCCCGCGACGGCGTCGAACACCACCAGCCCCACCTGGGGGTTCTCGCGGACGCCCGGCCGGCGCGAGGAGGAAGCCGGCGGCGGCGACGGCCACCGTCACCACGATGATCGCGACGTAGCCGCCGGCGGTCGAGAGCTGCTTGGCGACCCGCGAGCGCCCCCGGCCGCCGAGGTAGCGCACCAGCGCGAGCGGCGCGACGATGCCGAACAGCATCCCCACGAAGCTGACGAAGAAGGCGACGCCCCACAGCAGCCCGTCGGCGTGGTCGAGCGCGAGGACGCCGATCCCCCCGAGCACGACGACGCCGGCCGCCGCGCCGACGAGGAAGCCGAGGGCCTGGCGGAGGGTGGCGCGGGTGGAGCGGGGCATCGTCGACCGATCGGTGGCGGCTCGGCCCGCCCGCCGGAAGCCACCTCCGGTTCGCGGCCCGGCCGCGGCCTCACCCCCAGACGTCGTGGAGGGGGTGGTCCGCCGGGAGGCCCTCGGTCGCGCTGCCGGCCTCCCGCGTCCCCCCGGCGCCGTTCGACGGGGCGGCCTCGGTCACGCCCCGGAGCGCCGCCTGGGGGTCGAAGGCGGGGAGCTCGGGCGTCGTCATCGCCTCGACCTGCTCGGCGAACCACGGCGGCAGGTCGCCCCGGGCCCGGTCGAAGAGGTCGTGCAGGCTCGCGTCCGCGAGGTAGGTCGCGCCGGTGTCGTCGACCGAGCGGACGACGCGGCCGCAGGCCTGGATCACGGTCCGCAGCGCGGCCCGGTTGTACCAGTCCCAGCGCCCCTCGTCGAGCCGGTGGGCCACGCGGGCGTCGTTGACGTTCGGGAACGGGGCCTTACAGAGCACCTGCCACCGGGCGAGGTCGCCCTCGAGGTCGAGCGCCTCCTCCATGGTGACGCCGAGGAAGACGTCCGGGCGGTCGGCCGAGAGCCAGGCCGCGAGCGCCTCGTCGCGGTCGTCCCGGTCGTGGGTCCGCACCCGGTCGGCGACGCCCATCTGCTCGAGGCGCTCGGCGAGCCCGCGCTGGATGCCGTAGGAGTGGGCGTGGACGAGCCCCTTCTGGTCGGGGTGGCGGGCCATCAGCCGGACGAGCAGCCGGGCCACCTTCGGCAGGGTCTCCCCGCGGTGCTCGTAGGTCATCCGGCCCGGCGCGACGTCGTAGAGCGGCCGGTTGGCCAGCGGGAAGGTGTGCTCGACGTCGATCAGGGCGACGTCGTCGGGGTCCAGGCCCACGCCGCGGCAGAAGCCGGCCTTGTCGAGGATGGTCGCCGAGAGCAGGCAGAACCGCTCGCCGCGGTCCCAGACCGTGTGGTGGAGGTACCGGGCCGGGTTCAGCGGGAGGAACTTCACGCCGTCGTCGGTCCGGTCGACCAGCCACTCGGTGTCGGCCTCGGCGGCCCCGACGTCGTCGACGAACCAGCGCAGCTCGCGGACGCGGTCGGCCAGCCGGTCGCGCTCGGCGACCTCCTCGGCCGTGAGCGAGCCCGCGCCCCGGAGGGTCTCCAGCCGCCGCTCGAGCCGGTTGGCCAGCCGGTCGGCGAAGCCCGCGGCCGTCTCGACGTCCGGGAGCTCCGGCACCTCGACGTCGCTCCAGTCGGGCACGGTCCGGCGGTCGAGCTCGATGGTGGCGTAGAGCTCGGCCCACTCGGCCAGGCCGTGGGCCTCGTCGATCACGACGACGTCGCGCCGGCCGAAGGCGTCCGAGCCCGCCGTGCGCATGAAGTAGGCGAGCGTCATCGCCGCGTGCCGGCGGTTGGCGGCGATCTCGCGGTCGGAGAAGTACGGACACCGGTGGCGCACGTCGCAGTCGAAGCCCTGCTCGCGGACGCACGGGGCGCGGTCGACCGGCGTGTCGGTCTCGTGGGGGAGGATGCAGTCGTAGTTGCGCTTGCCGCGGACGACGGCGAGGTCGTCCAGCAGCGGGTCGGCCTCGACGGCGTCGAGCTGGGAGACCTGCGGCGTCGTGTAGTAGGCGCCGATGGGGTCGGTCGCCGTCGCGTCGTCGGCGCGACGGCAGGTGCCCATCACCGAGCGGGCGAGCAGCGACTTGCCGCTCCCCGTCGGCGCGCGGACGAGGACGACGCGGTTGCCGCCGGCGAAGGCGTCCCTGATGGCCCCCAGGGCCGCCTCCTGGTTGCCGCGGTACGTGGGCGCGGGGAACTCGTCGAAAACCCGGGCAGGGTCCACTGTCACCCGGGTCACGCGAGGGCCAGTTGAACCTACCGGCTCGGCCGCCCGCGGGTCAGCGATCGAGCGCCGCGACGTCGTCGGCGTCGGCGTCCTCGGGGAGCCGTTCCAGACAGTCGAAACAGAGGAAGTGATCGGAGCCGTCGGCGAGCTCGAGGTTCAGCCCGCCCGAGGGCCCCGGCTCGAGCGTCCAGAGGTTTGCGATGCCGCCCGCGACGCGTACCCGGTCGCCACAGCCGTCGCAGGCCTGGCTGCTCATGGCTCGCGGAGGGCGCCGGCGGCCAAAAGCGCTCCCCTCACGGCTCGAGCCAGGTCTCGTGGAGGTGGCGCCAGACGACGCCGCCCGGCGCGTCCTCGGCGGCCTCGAACAGCGCCGACGACCGCCGGCCCCGCCAGCTCCCGGCGGTGCGCTGGTGCTCCTCGTAGACGAGCAGGCAGAGCCCGTCGCGCTCGAACCGGGGGTCGACGGCCTCGATGTCGATCCGGTCGGGCGCCTCGCCCCCGCCGGCGGCGCCGTGGGCCGCCTCCACCGCGTCGATGACGGCCGACCGGTCCGCGACGTCACCGTCAGGCCCGAGCAGCTCGAACTCGGCGCCGAGCGCCGTCTCGAGCCGGGCGAGCTCCTCGTTGGTCCGCGGGCGCTCGCCGGCGAACCACTCTTCGAAGAACGCGTGGAGCGCCTCGACCTCGGCCTCGCACGTCTCGGCCAGCGACATGGCCTCGGCTGGGAACCGTGGGGACGTCAGGGTATCGGCCCGGCTCGGCGACGGGGCCCTTGTCGGGACGTCGAGGCGCGGACAGGAAGGGCGAGCTCAGTCGGACTTGATCTGGTCGAACTGCGCGAGGAGGTCCTCGGCGGACTCGCCGGAGTCGTACGTCAGCTGGCCCTCGTAGACCACGCGGTCGTCGTCGAAGTCGGCGTCGATGCTGCCGGCCATCCGCTCGCGACGCTCGTGCTCGTCTTCGTCATAGTCACCCATGGCCATACTTACCATAGCCCGTTGCCGATTGTTGATTATTAATGTACCGTCTCCTGTCAACCGACGGACTCGACCGACCGACCGGGCCGCCGTGCGATGGTTTGATGCCCTGGCCGGCGTAGTCGGCGGCGTGCCCCACGCCGACCTCCACGTCCACACCGACCGCTCGGACGGGACGCTGGCCGCTCGAGGCGGTGCCCGACGCCGCCCGGCGGGGCGGGGTGGCCGTCGTCGGCGTCACCGACCACGACCGGCTCCAGCCCGCGCTGCCGGCGCCCGTGACGGTCCGTGAGGGCGTCACGATCGTCCACGGCATCGAGCTGAAGGTCGAGGCCGAAGCGCAGCGGCTCGACCTCCTGGGCTACGGCGTGGAGCCGACCCCCGCGCTGGCGGCGGAGGTCGAGCGGCTGCAGGCCGACCGCCGGGAGCGCGGCCGCGCCATCGTCGAGAACGTGGAGGCCGAGCTGGGCATCGAGCTGGCGGTCGAGGTGACCGAGGGGCTGGGGCGGCCCCACATCGCCCGGGCCATCGCGGCCCACCCCGACGCCCCGTACGACTTCCGGGGAGCGTTCGACGAGCTGATCGGCGACGGCGGGCCCTGCTTCGTCGCCCGCGAGGTCACGCCGTTCGAGGCCGGCCGGGACCTGCTCCGCGAGGCCTGCTCGCTGGTCGGCCTGGCCCACCCGCTCCGGTACGACGACCCCGAGGCCGCCGTCGAACGGGCCGCCGACCTCGACGCCATCGAGCGGTGGTACCCCTACGGCCGCGCGGTCGACCCGGCGCCCGTCGAGCGGGCCATCGAGCGCCACGGCCTGCTGCCCACCGGCGGCAGCGACGCCCACGAGGAGACGCTCGGCGTCGCGGGCGTCTCGGCGGCCGACTACGGGCCCATCGCCGCCCGGCTGCCGGCCCCGACGCCCGACGACGGCTGAGCCGGCCCGACCGCGGGGTTCAAACCCGGGGCCCGCCAAGGTCGGCCGAATGCGGTGTCACGACTGCGACCGGGAGGCGGACTTCGAGGTCGAATCCGACGGCGTGATCGTGGGGCTCTGCGAGGCGCACCTCCGCGAGCGGGTCGAGGCGATGGCCGACGACGAGGTGGCCGCCGCCCTGCGTGACGTGCTGGACGTCGAGGACCGGTAGGCCGAGCCCTTTTGCCCTCGGGCCGCCTCGCGCCGCCATGGACCGGGTCCGGCTCGACGACGTCGAGAACAGCCTCGGCCCCGCGGCCGTCAAGCGGCGGCTGACCGAGGCGCTCGGCGCGACCGACGTCGCGCTCAACCACTACGAGCTCGACCCGGGCGACGCCTTCGGCTTCGGCTACCACCGCCACGACGCCCAGGAGGAGGTGTTCGTCGTCGAGGCCGGCACGGTGACGTTCGAGACCGAGGACGGCCCGGTCGAGGTGAGCGCGGGCGAGGCCGTCCGGTTCGGCCCCGGCGAGTTCCAGCGCGGCGTGAACGAGGGCGACGAGCGGGTCCGCGCGCTCGCCATCGGCGCGCCCCAGGACGCCGGCGAGACCGAGATCCGCCGGGACTGTCCGGACTGTGGCGAGCGGACGCCCCAGACCATCCAGTGGGCCGAGGAGGCCGAGGGGCTCGTCACGCGCTGTCTGGACTGCGACGCCGTCACCGGGCGGTTCGTCCACGGCGAGGTCGAGCCACGGGAGCCGTAGATGGCCCGCGATCGGCTCGTCTACGACGACGACTGCGGCTTCTGCACCTGGGCGGCGTGCTGGGTCGTCGAGCACGGCGCCGACGTCGACCTGCTCGCGTTCTCGGCGCTCTCGCCGGCGGACCGCGAGCGGCTGCCGCCCGACTGGGAGCGCTGTGCGCACCTGCTGACCGACGGGGGCCGCTACTCCTGCGGCGAGGCGATGACCCGGGCCTACGAGCGGACGGACCTGCCGCTGGCGGGCTGGCTGCCGACGCTGCGGCGGGTCCCGGGCTTCCCCGTCGTGCGCGAGCTGGGCTACCGCGTCGTCGCCGACAACCGGGACTGGTTCGGCCGGCACGTCGGGAGCCGGCGGCCGCCGACTGAGGAGTAGCCGGCCGTCGCCATCGCCCTCGATTCGGGCACCCACCTCGCCATCGACGCCGCGGCTCTCGGCCACCAGCTCGACCTCGCCGCTGATCACGTGAGGCCCTCGACCTGCTCAGCGCCTGCTGCGCCGGATCGCCTCGGCGCTCAACGCCATCCCGTTCGCCATCGCGGGCCTCATCAACCCGCTCTTCGCCGCGGTGGCGATGGCCCTGAGCAGTCTCCTCGCCGTCGGGAACTCCGCGCGCCGCCTGGGACCACCCGACCAGGCACGCGATGCGACGACACGCGGTCGCCGGTCTGTGGACGCCATTCCATCCGGAGTGATTGAGAGAGTCCCGCCAGTACTTACGGCCCGCCGTTGTATTGGGCGCATGAACGCGGCGCCGGACGGCCTCGACGACGTCGGGGACCTCTCGGACGCCAGTCCAGAGGGCCGGTCAGTCGGGAGCACACACCCCCGCGACTGGCCGGACCGGTACCGATACGCGTGGGCCGGTTCCATCGCCGTCGTCCTCGGCGCCATCGGCTGGGTCCACTTCACGCTCGGCGGGGCCGACGCCACGCGCATGTTCTCGGACCTCGTCATCGCCGCGGGCGCCATACTCGCCGCGCTCGCCCTGACCGTGCTCGCCGAGCGTGTCGACGCGTCGGTCAGGACCGGCTGGCGCCTCATCGCCGCGGGCGTTTGGTTCGAGGCCCTCGGCGAGATCTCCTGGGCCGTCTACAGCGTCGCCACCGCAAGCGTCCCCTACCCCGGTCTCCCGGACGTCCTCTATCTCGCTGGCTACCCACTCATCGCCGCCGGTTTTCTCGCCATCGCGACCGACCCGCGGGACACCCGACCCTGGTTCCGCTTCCTCCTCGACGGTCTCGTCGTCGGCACCGCCCTCCTCGTCATCGCCTGGCACTACGCCCTCCAGCCACTCCTCGCGACCAGCAGACTGACGTCGTCGGGACCTGGGCGAGCTCGCGTACCCGTCGCGGACATCCTCATGGTGCCGCGTCGTCTCACGCCGTCGGCTCGCTCGACGGCGAGGTCGACCATGCGGTCGACGTGCTCGCGGGCGTCGGCGTCGTGAACGATCCACGGTGATGCCGCCGACCTCGTCGGCACCCAGCGCCATCGCCTCCTCGACGAGCGACTCGGCGCCGGGGTCCCGGAGCAGGCCGTCCTGGGGGAACGCGACGACGCCGCAGGTCGACGACGTCGGCGTAGTCGTCGCGGAGGCGAAGTAGCGCCTTCACGCCCTCGAGGCCCGCCGCGGTGTCGACGTCGGCGAACGCCCGGTGGTGGAGCACGCCGTGCTGGATCCCGAGCTCGACCGCCTGCCTCGCGTTCTCGTAGATCAGCGACTCGTCGTAGTCCGCCTTCACCGCGGAGGCCGACTCGATGGCCCCATCGCGTCGCTCGCATCTCGCCCGCCTGGTAGCGTTCGACGGCGTCCTCGTCGGCCGCGTCGTAGGTGTACACCTTATCGAGGTGGAGGTGCGGGTCGACGAACGACGGCGAGACGAGGTGGCCGCCGGCGTCGATGACCTCGCCCGCGGGCCCGATCTCGTCGCCGTCGTCGTCCCGGGCGATCGCGGCGATCTGGCCGTCGCTGATCCCGATCGCTACCCGGGCGCCGTCGGGGGCGGTCGCAGCGTCGATGCGGAGGTCGAAGTCGTCGGCCATGGCGGCCCAACCGGCCGCCGGGTAATCAATCCGCGCCGCCGGTGCTCACTCGAACGCCGCGATGCCGGTGAGGTCCTGGCCGAGCACGAGGGTGTGGATGTCGTCGGTCCCCTCGTAGGTGTAGACGGTCTCGACGTTCGCGAGGTGGCGCATCGGCGAGTAGTCGGTCGTGATGCCGTTGCCGCCGAGCATCTCCCGGGCCGTCCGGGCGGCGTCACGGGCCACCCGGACGTTGTGACGCTTCGCCATCGAGACGTGCTGGGGCCGGAGGTCGCCGCGCGCCTTGAGCTCGGCGAGCCGGTAGACCAGCAGCTGGGCGGTCGTGATGCCCGTGGCCATCTCCGCGAGCTTCTCCTGCTGGAGCTGGAACCGGGCGATCGGCCCGCCGAACTGGTCGCGGTCGGTCGCGTACGCCCGGGCGACCTCGAAGCAGTCCCGGGCGAGGCCGACCTGGCCCCAGGCGATGCCGTAGCGGGCCTGGGTGAGACACGACAGCGGCCCCTTCATCCCCTCGACGCCCGGGAGCACCGCGTCCTCGGGCACGCGGACGTCCGTCAGGCCGATCGAGCCGGTGATCGAGGCCCGCATCGAGAGCTTCCCGTGGATGGGGTCGGTCGTCACGCCGTCGCGGTCGGTCTCGACGAGGAAGCCCCGGACGGGGTCGTCCTCGGCCGAGCGGTCCCGGGCCCAGACGACCGCCACGTCGGCGATCGGCGAGTTCGTGATCCAGGTCTTCGAGCCGTTCAGCACGTAGCCGTCGCCGTCGGCCTCGGCGTACGTCTCCATCCCGGCGGGGTTCGAGCCGTGCTCGGGCTCGGTCAGGCCGAAGCAGCCCGACGGCCTCGCCCTCGCCCAGCGCCGGCAGCCAGCGCTCCTTCTGCGCCTCGGAGCCGTAGGCGTGGATGGGGTACATCACGAGCGCGCCCTGGACGCTCGCCATCGAGCGGATTCCGGAGTCGCCGGCCTCGAGCTCCTGCATCAGCAGGCCGTAGGCGCGCTCGCCGACGCCGGGCGAGCCGTAGCCCTCGAGGTTCGGCGCGTAGAACCCGAGCTCGCCCATCTCGGGGATGAGCTCCTCGGGGAACGTGCCGGCCTCGAAGTGGTCGCCGATGTCGGGGGCCACCCGGTCCTCGACGAAGCGGCGGGCGGTGTCGCGGATGAGGCGCTCCTCCTCGTCGAGGTCCGCCTCGAGGTCGACGTAGTCGAGCATGGGCGTACGGCGGCCGGGTAGCGACAAAAAGGCACCTCCCCGGCCGCCGAAGGGTGAGAGCTTTCCGGCGGGCCGCCGACGGCCCGCCATGGCCCCGCCCGGCCTCACCCGTCGCGTCCACCGCGAACTCCACGCCGCCCTCGGCTTCCTGGTGCTCTGGCAGCTCGCCGTCCTCGCGGGCGTACCCCGCGCCGTCGCCGTCCCGCTCGGCCTGCTCGGCTTCGTCCTCCACGTCGTCTTCGCGAAGGCGTACACGCTCGTGCCGTCGTACTTCGAGCGCGAGCTCGCCGTCCCGTGGGCGCCGACCGTGCAGCTGCCGCTGACGGCGGCCGGCGCGCTGGGGCTGGCCGCCGCGGCCGGCGGCTTGGCGCCGGACGGGCTCGGCGCCGTCGCCGCGCTGGCCTGGTTTGCCGGCGTGCTCGTCTTCGCCGGCGCGATGGGCTGGACGCTCCGGGGGAACCTCCTCGGCGCGGCGACGGGCACCGGCGAGCCCAACGCCGACCGCCGTGCCGTCGACCGCTTCGCGAACGCGTTCGTGCCGATCGCCGGCGCCTACCTCCTGATCGGCGCCTACGAGCTGGCCGGGTCGTGGACGGCGCTCCCGACGCTGCTCGGGGGCTACCCCCCGCGGTCGTCGCATCTGCTGGCCGCCGGCGGGGTCACGCTCCTGCTGTTCGCCGTCGGCTTCCGGCTCCTGCCGCGCTTCCTCGTCGCCCGGCCGCCCCGGCTCCTCGTCGGCATCGTGCTCCCCGCGGGGGCGATCGGGCCCGCCCTCCTCGCGGCGTACCTCCCCGCCGGGCCGGTGTTCGTCGTCGGCGCGGCGCTCGAGGCCACGGCCGTCGTCGGCTTCGCGGCCGCCTACGCCTGGCTGTTCCACCGGTCGGACCGCCGCCGGATCGGCTTCTACCCCGTCGGCGCCGGCCTGCTCGCCGGCGTCGCCGCCGTCGGGCTGGGGCTCCACATGGCGACCGCCGGCTTCGACCTCGAGCTGGCCCGGGCCCACGCCCGGCTCAACCTGCTGGGCTTTCTCGGGCTCACGATCGTCGGCGTCACCTACCAGTTCTACCCGCCGGCGGCCGGGCGCTTCCGGGGCGCCAGCGACCGGGTCGGCCTCGCGGTCGTGGGCCTGCTTGGGGTCGGTCTGCTCGTCGAGGTCGGCGGGTTGCTAGCGGGGGTCGAGGTCCTGACCGTCGCGGGCCGGGCCCTGGCGTTCGTCGGGGCGGTCGGCTACGCGGTGCTCCTGGCCGGGCTCCTCCGGCGGCTTCGGAACCGATAGCGGGGGCTCAGTTCCCGTCGGCGCTCACGAGCAGCACCGGCCGGTCGGTGCCGAGGAAGACGTCCTGGGTGACGCTGCCGAACAGCGCCTTGCCCGCCGGCGACCGCTTGCGGCCGGCGACACAGATGAGGTCGGCGTCGACCTCCTCGGCCAGCTCGACGATCGCGTGGCCGGGGTCGCCGCTTGACTCCTCGAGGGTTACCGCCACGCCCGCGTCCTCGAGCACCTCGCGGGCCCGCCGGACGGCCGCCACCTGGCTCACCGAGCCGCCCTCGGGATTGTAGGTGAAGTCGTGGAGCAGCGTGGCGTGGACCGCGTCGTCGGCGCCCGGGAGGGCCGCGACCGTCTCGGCCTGGGCGATCGCCCGGTCCTCGTCGGTGTCGATGGCCATCACGATCTCGTACATGGTCGGCGCTACGCCCGCGGGGCCCAAAGAAGGCGCGGGTCCGCCGCCGGCTCAGGCCGTCCGCGGCGGGTCGGCGGTCCCCCCGCCCACGTACCGCGTGAACGCGTCGAAGAGGCGCTTGGCCTCGCAGGCCGCCGCGTAGTGCTCGTCGGTGATGCTGTCGAGGGCCGCCTCGAGGGTCGCGTCGTCGAGGTCCTTGCCCCGCGTGACCGACTCGGCGGTCCCGCGGTCGTACTCGGGGTGGAACTGGACGGTGAACACGTCGCCGCGCTCGAAGCCGTGGTTGGAGTACTCGTTCTCCGCGATCGGGTCGGCGCCCGGCGGCAGCTCGGTGACCGCGTCCTGGTGGGTCGTGAACACGACGAACCGCTCGGGGAGGTCGCCGAGCAGCGTCGACTCGCCGACGCGGCGGACCTCGTGGTAGCCGATCTCGTAGTCGCCCATGTGCTCGACGGTGCCCCCGAGCGCCTCGGCGAGCACCTGGTGGCCGTAGCAGACGCCGAGGTGGGGCAGCCCCCGGTCGACCGCCTCGGCGGTCCAGTCGAGCAGGTCGTCGATCCACGGCTCGTCCCAGTAGACCGACGCCTTCGAGCCGGTGACGACGACGCCGTCGAAGTCGAAGCCGGCCGGGAGCTCGCCGTCGGTGACGTCGAACTCCGCGAGGTCGGCGTCGAGCTCGCGCCGGAAGTTCCGGCTGGTGTCGGCGTGGGCGTAGGAGGCGTTCAGCAGCGCGAGCCGCGGCCGGGTCATCGAGCCGGGCGTAACGGGGCGCGGCTGATACCCGTTTCGCTCGGGGCTTACCCGGGCTCGGCGAACGTCAGTACCGACCTGGGGTTCGTCTCGAGGATCGCGTCCAGGTCCTCGTCGGTGAGACCGGCATCCCGCAGCCTGCCGGTCGCCGTCCGGAGCACGTGGGCGTATCCGAAGCCCCCGTACTGCGTCAGCGACGTCTTCTCGCCGATGTCCTGGGAGAAGAGCAGCTGGTCGACGTACCCCTCGTCCACCAGCGCGGCGACGGTCTCCACCCGCCACTGGTCCGACGGGTAGGCGTCACCGTATTGGGGCAGGTACGTGTCAGCTCCCCAGAGGTCGAACTCCAGGAAGGGGCCCCGATCGGCGAGCTCCCGCATCGAGTCGAGGTCCTCGTAGAGCGTCCGATCCATGTGGTCCATGACCACGCGCTCCGCGCCCAGCCCGGTCTCCTCGACGATATCGAGGACGTGTAGCGCCCATCGCGACGTCGGATAGGTCCGGTCGCGCTGGCTCTCCGGGGTCCGTCCCGGTGGGTGGATCGTGAGCGGCGCGCCGGTTCGTCGGGCGGCCCGCGCCGCCGCTCGCAACACCTTCTCCTCGGCCGGGTGGATCTGACCGCTGAGGCCGATCTCGCCGATGATGCCGGCCCGAACGTCAGTGTCGTCGATGCCCTCCCGGACGTCAGAGACGAACTCCGCTTCCAGTTCGGTCTCGGTGGCCGTGTCGACCCGTTCGGGGTGGACGTCACGGATGTAGTAGGCCGTGCCCTGGACGATATTGATCCCGGTCTCCCGGGCCACTTCACGGGCCCCCAACGGGTCGCCATCGAGCCCCTTCGGCGTCACCTCGACGATCGTGTCGCCGCCGGCGCGCCGGAACCGCTCGACCTCGTCGATGGCCACCGCCACCGAGTCCAGCTGGAGGTTGTCGCGATTGCTGAAGGCCCGGCTGCAGACGTACCACCGGTTCTCCATCGTGACGGGTTGCTCGGCCAGTCGCCGTTCCTCGGGGTCTTCGGGGGGCGAAAACCACGGATCGGCGAAGTCGACGAACAGATGCTCGTGGGTGATCGTCGTGCCGAGCTCACCCGGCTCGATCGGACCGTCGACCGTGACGACGGTACCGGCGTCCCCGCGAGCGGTCGTCACGAGCGTAGCGCTCGATGGCTATCGAATAAAGATTGCGGCGGAGGGGCTCCGCTCAGGCATCCAGCATCTGCTGGAGCAGCTCCGGCACGGCGTCGAGGGCATCCTCGAGCGCGTCGACGTCCGGGCCGCCGCCCTGGGCGAAGTCGGCCGGCCCGCCGCCGCCCCCGCCGACCCGCTCGGCGAGCGCCGCGACGACGCTCCCGGCGTCCACGGCGACGCCCTCGGGCACGGCGACCACGAACTGCGCGCTGCCGTCGGCGCCGCTGCCGATGACCGCGAGCTTGCCCTCCTCGACGAGCGCGTTGGCGGTCGCCCGCAGCGTGTCCATGTCCGCGTCCAGCCGGCGCACCACCGCGGTCGCGCCGTCGAGCTCGACCGCCTCGGCGTCCTCCCCGCCGGCCGCCCGGACGCTGGCGAGCTCCTCGGTGAGCTCGTCGATGCGCTTGCCGCGCTCCTTCCACTCCTCGAAGAACCGCTCGGCGGTCTCGGGGACCTCGCCCGGCGAGACGTCGAGCACGTCGGCCGCCCCGAGGAGCGCGTCCTCGAGCTCCTGGACCGCCTCGACCGCGGCCTCGCCGGCCGCGAACGTGAGCCGCTCGACGCCGTCCTGGACCCGCTCGGTCGAGAGCAGCTTGATCGAGCCGATCTCGCCCGTCCGCGAGACGTGGGTCCCCGCGCAGGCCTGGACGTCCTCCGCGACGTGGATGAGCCGGATGTTCGTCCCCGCGGGGATGCCGCCCTGGTAGAGGTCGAAGCCGTGCTCGGCCTCCGCCTCGTGGCGGTTGGGCCACTCCTGGCGGACCGGCACGTTCGCGGTGACGAGCTCGTTGGCCTCGCGCTCGATCGCCTTCAGCTCCTCGCGGCCCACCCGGCGGTAGTGGGTGACGTCGATGCGCGAGGAGTCGGTCCCCTTCTGGGCGCCGGCCTGCCGGACGTGGTCGCCGAGCACCTGGCGGGCGGCGTGGACGACGACGTGGGTCGCGGTGTGGTGGCGCATCAGCCGCCGGCGGCGCTCGGCGTCGAGCGTGCCGGTGACGAACTCGCCCTTGCCGGGGTCGCCGTCGGTCCGGTGGAGGATCACGCCGTCGCGGCGCTGGACGTCGGTCACCTCGACGGTGGCGTCCTCGGTCGAGAGCGTGCCGTGGTCGGGGGGCTGGCCGCCGCCCTCGGGGTAGAACATCGTCTGGTCGAGCACGACGTCGTAGCCGTCCTCGCGCTCGATCACCTCGAGGACGACCGCCTCGAACTCGGTGCGGTCCTGGTCCTCGTAGTAGAGGCGCTCGGTCGCCGGGAGGTCCTCGAGCTCGTCACCCGGTCGCCCGCCCTCGTCGTCCTCGAACGCCTGGCCGCCCTCGTGGCGGGCGGCGACCAGCGAGTAGAAGTCGTCGGGCACCGCGACGTCGGCGCCGAACTCGTCGGCGATCTCCTCGACCATGTCGGGCTGGATGCCGTGGGAGTCGTAGAGCTCGATGAGCTCGCCGACCGGGATCGCCTCGCCGCGCTCGGCGTGCTCGCGGGCGAGCTGACGGACCCGCCGGCCGCCGCGGTCGAGCGTCTCGCGGTACTTCTCGACCTCCGTCCGCACGATGTCGCGGACGGTGTCGCGGTTCTCGTAGCCCAGCCGCTCGGCCTGCATGTCGACGAGCTCGTCGAGCGGCGCGTCGACGCCGACGGTGTCGGCCAGCCGCTTGGTCCGCCGGAGCACCATCCGCGCCAGGTAGCCCGTCCCGACGTTCGACGGGACGATGCCGTCGCCGAGCATGTACGCGAGCGTCCGGCAGTGGTCGGCGATGGCGTAGAGCGCCTCGAGGGGCTCCATCAGCGCCTCGAGCCGGTCGACGGTGACGTCGAGCTCGGCGGCGATGGTCCGCCGGGCCGCGGCCATGTCCTCGGCCTCGTCGATGTCCATGTGCCCCGCGAGCCTCGCGGCGCGGTGGACCAGCCGCTCCTCGTCGGCGTCGTGCTCGAGGCCCGCGTTCTCCTTGAGCACGGCGATCATCTCGGGGTAGATCGCCTCGTAGATGGTCGGCGTGCCCTGGCTCACCCAGGTCCAGCGCTCGAGGCCGTAGCCGGTGTCGACGATGTAGGTGTCCATCGGCGCGTACCGGTGGCCGTCGGGCATCTCGTACTCGCCGTCGGGCGCCCGCTCCATCGACATGAAGACCAGCGTCGCGACCTCGGCGCCGCGGTAGATGACCTCGAAGGCCGGCCCGGCGTTGCCGCCGCCGTACCAGGGGTCCTCGATGTAGGTGATCTCCTCGAGGTCCGCGCCCATCGATTCGAGGAACTCGTCGCAGTAGGCGACGGTCTCCTCCTTCCAGTACACCTCGCCCTCGTAGGCGTACTGGCCGGGGTCGTCGAGGGCCTCCTTGGCGTTGAAGGCGTGGTGGGCCATCATCTCGAACGCCATCGTGTGCCGGCCGGTCTTGCCCACGTTGTCGATGTCCTGCATCCGGATGCAGGGCTGGGAGATGGTCAGCGGGTTCGCCGGCGGCGGCGTCGTCCCGCTGGTGACCAGCGGCTGGAAGTCGTAGATCGACGCCTGGGTCAGCAGGACGTCGTCGCGCCAGCGGTTCGCGGCCACCGGGTAGGGCTCGATGCGCTCGTGGCCGTGCTCCTCGAAGAACGAGAGGAACGCCTCGCGCATCTCCTCGAGCGTCCGCTCGCCGTCGAAGCCGGGGTTCTCGATGAAGGAGTAGTCCTCACACGGGGGCTCGCCGCAGGTCTCCCGCTCGTGGTCGCGGCTCCAGAAGTGGTCGCCACAGGAGCTGCACTCCCGGCGGACGAACCCCTCCTCGTCGAAGTAGTCGAGGCGGTACTCGGCCTCGAGGTCGCTCATGTTGGACCTAGCTGGCGCGGCTCCGGGCAAAAGGGTTCCGGGAGTCGATTCGACAGACGGCGCGGCCGTCACCGGCGCCCGGAGCCGGGGGCCGACGGGGTCCCGGCGTCGATCTACCGTGCCAGCAGGGCCGCGGCGGCCGCGGCGACCTTCGAGGAGCGAGGCGTGTGGGCGTCGATGTCCATCCGGTCGAGTCGGCGCGCGAGGCGCTCGCCGACTGCGGGCGAGGCGCTGACGACGGCGAGCCAGCCGCCGGCGACGAGCACGAACTGGCCGAGGCCGGCGGTGAGGCCGGCCAGGCCGTACGCCACGGCGGTGGCGGCGGCGATCGTCGCCAGCACGCCGGCGACGTAGGCAGCCGGCAGGACGACGCCGCGGGCGTCGAGGCGGTCGGAGTCGGTGCGGATCGGGGTGGCGGTGGTGGTTGCCATGGGTGGGTCAGCCTCTACTTCATCCCAGGGTACCCTCCTTAAAAGATGTTCGCAGAATTACATTTCTGTTAGAAAGTTTGCCGAACTCCGTTTCACTTGGGAATCCGAGAGGTTATCTGGGACGAACGGCCGATTCGAGGCTTCTACCCGGGATGGCGTCCGCCGACGGCGTCAGTCCCGACCCTGCAGGGCGACCGCGGCGATGAGCGCCTCGAGCTGGAGGCGCTCGTTGGCGCCCTCGGCGATCCGGTAGTCCGCCTCGCCGATCCGGTCGAGCAGCCGGACGGCCGCCTCGTCGTCGAGGTCGAAGTCCCAGACGGCCCGGTGGAGCTGGTCGATGACGTCCCCGCCGGCCAGGCCCTGCTCGGTCAGCAGGTCGTCGAGCACCGTGCGTGCACCCGTGAAGTCCCCCGCCAGCGCCGACTCGACCATCGACTCGATGTCCTCGGGCCGCGCGGTGCTCGTGATGGTGAACACCGCCTCCTCGTCGACGGTCTCGCCCAACACGGCGGCGGCCTGGAGCGCGTTGATGGCCTTGCGCATGTCGCCGTCGGCGGCGTAGACCAGCGCGTCGACGCCGTCGTCGGCCAGCTCGATGCCCTCGATCTCGGCCACCTCGCGGATGCGCGCCGCGACAGCCTCGTCGGGGATCGGCGAGAACCGGAAGACGGCACAACGGGATTGGATAGGATCGATGATCTTACTAGAATAGTTACAGGACAAGATAAATCGGGTGTTGTGCGAGAACTGCTCCATCGTCCGCCGGAGCGCTGACTGGGCGTCCCGGGTCATGGAGTCAGCCTCGTCGAGGAAGATGACGCGGTAGTCGTAGCCGCCGAACGACGACCGGGCGAAGTTCTTGATCCGGTCGCGGACCACGTCGATGCCGCGCTCGTCGGAGGCGTTGAGCTCGAGGAAGTTCTGCTCCCAGTCGTCGCCGTAGCGCTCGTGGGCGATGGCGATGGCCGCGGAGCTCTTCCCCACGCCCGCTGGCCCGCTGAACAGCAGGTGGGGGAGGTCCTCGCGCTCGACGTAGCCCGAGAGTCGGCTGGTGATGGCCTCCTGGCCCACCACCTCGTCGAGCGTGGCGGGGCGGTACTTCTCGATCCAGACCTCGTCGCGCCCCACCGCGGACTCCGCCGTCACTCATGGTCGGGTGGAAGTGCCACCCACCAATAAAGCCCGCGAGGTCGCGGGCGTGCGGCCCGCTCGCACGGCGCACTCGTGTCTGTATGGTGATTGGTTTTTCACCCCCGGCCGCGTACTCCCGCTATGAACCGTTCTTCAGTTTCCCCACGCCGGCTCGCCACCACGCTGGTCGTCCTGCTGGTCGTCCTCGCCGGGCTCCCCGGCCTCGCGGCCGCCGCGCCCGTCCAGGGCGCCGCGGGCACGATCAGCGTCGCGGAAGGCGAGACCGTCGACGGCGTCCAGGCCGTCGCGGGCACCGTCGTGATCCGCGGCACCGTCACGGGCGACGTCCAGGTCGCCGCCGGGACGCTGGTGATCGCCGGCACCGTCGAGGGCGACGTCAACGGGGCGGCGGGCAGCGTCGACATCCGGGGCCGCGTCGCCGGCGACGTCAACGTCGGCACGGGGTCGTTCACGCTGGCGGAGGGCGCCGTCATCGAGCGGTCAGCTCGAGCGCCGGCGCCGGGCAGCGCCCTGGATGGCCGGCACCGTCGTCGGGTGACGCCGCCATCGGCGGTGGCGACATCGTGCTCACCCCGACGGCCACGTTCCAGGGCGACCTGCGCTACGACGCCGAGCTCGACGGATCGCGGCGCGACCGTCGACGGACGGCTGGTGCGAGGACTCGGTCCATCATGAGTCGGGACGTCGATCCGGCCGTTCAACGGCGTCGGCGACGCCCTGTTCGACGCCTACGGCTTCCTGGTGAGCTTCGTGCTCGGCGCGATCCTTCTGCTTGCCTTCCCCGCCCGCACGGACGGGATCCGCGACCGGGTGCGCGACGACCCGCTGACGAGCGCGCTGTACGGCCTGGTCGTCCTCGTGGGCGTCCCGATCCTGCTGGTGTTCGTCGCCATCACGATCATCGGCATCCCGCTCGCGGTCATCGGCGCGCTCCTGTTCGCCCTCGCGGCCTGGGTCGGCTCCGTCATCGGCCGCTACGCGGTCGGGGGGTGGCTCCTGGGCTACGTCGGCGCCGAGAACCGATGGGCGGCGCTGCTGGTCGGCATGCTAGCCGTCGGGCTCGTGGGGCTCGTGCCGGTGCTCGGCGGCCTCGTCGAGTTCGTCGTGCTCCTGCTCGGGCTGGGCGCCCTCGGCGCGGTCGGCCTCGGGGCGTTCCGCGGCCGCCGGGCCGGCTCGGCCTGAGCGGCCCGCCACGGCAACGCTGAAACCCGCGGCAGGCGAACGGAGGGTCGTGCGTGTCACCCTCGAGGTCGTCGGCGACGACGAACACGAGTTCGACGTCGAGGCGGCCACCTACACGGAGCTGCTCGCCGAACTGGGGCTCTCGCCCAACGAGGTGGCCGTCATCGTCGACGGCCGGCCGGTCCCCGAGGACCAGTCCGTCGAGCCCGGCCGGGCCCGGGTGCTGCGGCTCGTCTCCGGCGGGTAGGTGCTCGTGTCCGTCCTCAGCGTCGCAGCTTGCGGTAGGCCAGCGCCGCGAGCGCGCCGACCACGAGGTAGGTGCCCAGCTCGCCGGCGAGGGTGACCTCCGGGTCGCCGTAGGGCGGCAGCAGCTCGACCTCGGCCTGGTTCCGGGTCGGGCGGACCAGCGGCGCCAGCCCGACCCGGCGCAGGGATTCCCTCGGCGGCGAGGCGCTCATCGTCACCGGTAGCTCACCTGCCAGCGGTAATAAACGTGCGTGCCGGACGGCGCCGGCGGGCGCTTAAGCGTCCCGGGGCGGAATCCACGGTCGATGGAGGTCCGCCCGGCCACGGACGGGGAGCTCCCCGCGGCCATGACGGCGTTCGACGGCGGCGGCCTCGCGGTCGCGGCCGAGCGGGTGCGGGCCGGCATCGGGGACGGCCGGGTGCTCGCCGCGGTCGAGGCCGACCGGCTGCTCGGCGCGCTCCTGCTCGAGCCCCACACGGCGCCCGACACCGCCGAGATCGAGGCCGTGGCGGTCCGGCCGGGCCGCCGGGGCCAGGGCATCGGGACGGCGCTCGTGGCGGCGGCCGCCGAGCGCCACGAGCGGCTCGTGGCCGGCTTCGATCCCCGGGTCGAGCCGTTCTGGGCGTCGCTGGGGTTCGAGATCGAACCCGGGGACGGTGCGGACCGGCTGATCGGCCGGCTCGAGGGAACGCCCGAGCGGGGCTGAGGGCTACGCCCCACCGACGTCCCGCCGCATGACCGGCCGCTTCGCCGAACGGCGGGCGATCTCGAGCCGGCCGCCTGAGGCGCTCGCGACCGGTCCAGACAGCAGCGCCGTCGACCCTGTCCTCGTCGGCCGCCTCGGCGTAGACCCGGAGCTTCGGCTCGGTGCCGCTCGGCCGGACGAGTACCCACGAGCCGTCCGCCAGCAGCGCCTTCACGCCGTCGGCGTCGTTGATCGATTCGACCGGCGTGCCCGCGATCGCATCCGGGAGCGAGCCGGCGAGCGACTCGAGGACGGCCGCCTTCCGGTCGTCCGGGCAGTCGACGCTGATCTTGCCCTGACGGACGTCGCCGTGCTCGGCCAGCAGGGCGTCGACCCGGTCGTCGAGCGGCGTCTCGGCGGCCATCGCGGCGGCCAGCAGCGCGACGAGCACGCCGTCCTTCTCCCGGACGTGGCCGCGGACGGTGAAGCCGCCGGACTCCTCGCCCCCCACGAGGGCGTCGTGCTCGGCCATCGCCTTGGCGACCCACTTGAAGCCGACCGGCACCTCGACGACGGACTCGCCGTGGGCCTCGGCGACCCGGTCGATCAGGAACGTCGTCGAGACGGTGCGCACCGCCGGGCCGGCGTCGGCCGCCAGCCGGGCGTCGTAGAGCGCGGCGAAGAACAGGTTCTCGTCGAGGAAGCCCCGCCCGGGCGTGACGACCGCCAGCCGGTCGGCGTCGCCGTCGTTGGCGATGCCGAGGTCCGCGTCGGCCCGCTCGACCGCGTCGACGAGCCGGGCGAGGTGCGTCCGCGCTGGGCTCCGGGGCGTGCCCCCGAACGTCGGGTCGCGCTCACAGCGCACGCGCTCGACGGTCGCCCCGGCCGCGCTCGAGCAGCGCGTCGGTGACGCCGCGGCCGCTGCCGTGCATCGCGTCGTAGGCCACGGTCAGCCCCGACAGGTCGGCGTTGGCGAGTTCGAGGGCGTGGCTCGCGTGGGGCTCGACGAGATCGACCTCCGGACCCGGCCCCACTCGGCCTCCGGGAGCGGCGCGGGCTCGGCCAGGTTGGCCTCGATCGCCTCGGTCACGTCCGGGAGCGCCGGCGCGCCGTCGGCCGGCAGGAACTTCACGCCGTTGTACTCCGGGGGGTTGTGGCTCGCGGTGACCATGCAGGCGCCGGCGAGGTCGCGGTCGACGACGGCCCAGGCCACCAGCGGCGTCGGGACGTCACGCCCGGGGAGCAGCACGTCGTGGCCGTTCGCACAGAGCACCCGCGCGAGCTCCTCGGCGAACCCCCGCGAGGTCTCCCGGGCGTCGTAGCCGACGGCCACCGGCTCGCCGGCGCGGCCCTCGTCGTCGAGGTGGGTCGCGACGGCCTGGCCGACCATGCGGAGCCGCGGGGCGGTGAACTCCTCGAGGGTGGCCCGCCAGCCGTCGGTGCCGAAGGAGATCGCGTCCATGGGGCGAGCAGCCCGCGGGGCGGCAAAAAGCCCGCCGCAACGAGCAAGCGTTTAGGGACCGCCGGTCGGACCGTCCGGTGATGGCCCTCGCCGACATCCTCGATCGGGTCCGGGCGCAGGGCGCCACCCTTACGGTTCTCAACCGGACGGACCCGGAGCCGGTGCAGAACATGCTCGAGAACCTCTTCGACGGGACCGACGTCGCCGTCACGGAGGCGCGGACCGCGGGTGAGGCGCCGGCGAACCTCGTCGTGCTGGAGGTCGAGGACGGCCTCGCGGTCTCGACGCTCGACGAGGTCCGTGAGAACGTGCTGCTGGTCAACTCCGATCTCTACGTGACCGGGACCCGACCGCTCGAGGAGGTGGCGACCCCGGACGCCATCGCGGAGCTCTCCGACCTGCCGTTCCGGGTGCGGGGATACCCCGATACGACCAAGGGGAAGTACATGCTCATCGAGATCTCGCGCTACATCGAGGCCCGGGCGGCCAAGGCGGGCGTCGGGACCCTCCGGTCGGGGTTCCAGGCGCTCTCGCGTATCGAGGACGAGATCGGTACGTCGGCCGTCTACGAGCGGCTGGCCGGCACCGATCTCGACGTCCACGTCTACGGGGTCCCCGACGCCGAGCCGTCGCTGGGGCTCACGGTTCACGGCGAGGACGTCCCGGAGATCCGGGACTCGTGGTTCGTGGTCTACAGCCATCCGTCCGAGCCCGAGCGGAGCGCCGCACTGCTCGCCCTGCTGGCCGACGACGAGGGGGCCAACGAGTGGCGGGGGTTCTGGACCTACGACTCCGAGCGGGTCGCGGAGATCGAGGAGTACCTGGCCACGGCCTACTGACGGCCCGTCGGGTCTCCCTGGACCGGCTCGCCGGCGTCCGACCGGACCAGCCGCTCCTTGCCGCGGCGGCTCAGCGCCTTGATCTCGTGCTCGCGGGCCATCGCGGCCGACCGGCTCGGGTGCCCCTCGGCGTGGACCAGCTCGACGGGCGTCCGGCCACGGGTGTACTTCGCGCCCTCGCCGGCGTCGTGCTCGGCCACGCGCCGCTCGACGTCCGTGGTGTAGCCCGTGTAGTAGGTCCCGTCGGCACAGCGCACGACGTAGACCCAGTGGGCGGCCACGGCCGAAGCCGCGGGGGCGGGGACCGTCGGCCTTTCGGTGCGGTTACGCGTCCTGGAGGCGCCGTCGGGCGGCCTCGGCGATCCCGGCGTTGGCCGAACAGGAGGGGCAGGCGAGGAGCTGCCCCTGCTCGTTGGTGAACACGCGAGCGAAGCGCTCGGAGACGTGCCCGCCGCAGTGGTCGCATTCTGGCATGGTGGAGGGGGTGCGACAGTGTCCTGTCGCTGCCGACAGAGTGGCTATCGCCGGCCATATACTATTCCCAAACTCTCACCCAAATTCGCCAGGCGACGCGGCGCACATCGACGAACGTCGATACGATGGCCCAGCGCGGCGCCTGGCGGGGCCGTCGTCGTCGGATCTCGACCGCGCCCTCACGCGCACGTCGGGCCGCGGCCGGGCGGACCCGAAACGCCCGCTCTGGGCCCTGTAGGCCGGCTCGGCGCCGGTGTGGGCGCCGAACTGTTTGAGTAAGCTTATTATCCTCGATGGGCCATTTCCCGCTGCGTATGGCAGACCTCATCGTCAAATCCGCCGTGAAGGAAGCGCTCTCCGGTCACAACGTGTCCTCCGACTTCTACGACGCCCTCGACGACTCCGTCTCGGAGCTCCTCGAGGACGCCGCCGGTCGGGCCGACGCGAACGACCGCAAGACTGTCCAGCCCCGCGACCTCTAAGCGGGCGACCGCCCGCGTACCTCGACGCCGTCTTCCGACCCGATATAGACGGCGTCCGCCATCCCGACGAACAGCCCGTGCTCCACCGCGCCGGGCACGGCCGAGAGCGACGCCGCCAGCTCGGCCGGCGCCCCGATCCTCCCGAAGTCGGCGTCCAGTACGAGGTTCCCGTTGTCGGTGACGACGGGGCCGTCCTTCGCCGTGGCCCCTCTGAGCGTCGGCGCCCCGCCCAGGTCCTCGATCGCTGCCGCGACGGCGCTCCGGGCGTCGGGCAGCACGGAGACCGGCACCGGGTGGTCCAGGGCGTCGCCCTCCTTGGAGGGGTCGACGACGACGAGGAACCGGTCGGCGGCCGCCGCTACGACCTTCTCCCGGGCGTGGGCCGCCCCGCCGCCCTTGACGAGGTCGAACCCGCAGACCTGGTCGGCGCCGTCGATGGCCAGGTCGACCGTCGCGACGTCCTCGAGGGCGACCAGCGGGACGCCGACCTCCCGCGCCAGCGCCCGCGACTGATACGAGGAGGGGACGCCCCGGACGTCGAGCCCGGCGTCGACCGCCCGGCCGAGCGCCCGGATGGCGTGGGCCGCCGTGCTGCCCGTCCCGAGCCCGACGACGTCGCCGTCGGCCACGGCCTCGGCGGCGGCCTCGCCGGCCGCCCGCTTGGCGGCGTCGGACCCGCCGGTCGATTTCATGGGTGGGCGTTTCGCCCGGGCGGCAAAAGCGTTCGCCGCCGACCGTATGCCTGAGGCTGCTGCTGACTTCGGCGTTTCACTGGCCGGGAGCACGGGGTCGTGCGTGACACCGTCTACCATCTCGGCGCTCGGCGTGACCCGAGCATCCACGATGTCGATAACTTCGCTATGGTGCTGTTCTTCGAACGATCGTCCGGCGAGGTCGTCCGGGTGGCGAAGGTGGACAACACCGAACACGGCGAGGGACGGATTCACGTTCATCGGAACTACCGTGAGGCGGGACGGGACATCCGCGACTTCGACGTGGATATCACTGACTGGGTCGAGGCGGAGGACTACCTACGCGAGCAGGCCGAACGAATGGTACGAACGTACCTCGACAATCACGGGAAAGCGCCGCGCAAGGGCCGTCATCGTGGCGGAGATACTTGATTGAAAACCTGGGACCCCTCGTCAGTCATCTTGAAATCGGTTTGAATCATGTCGACCAAGTTGATTATTTCGTGTCCATGCTGCTCGGATGGCACGAGTGTAGCAACGAGGAGTCAGATCAGAACGGGAGGCGGGAATTGACTCGCTAGACCGTTAGCTCCACCTGAATTTGAACGGTTTTCGAAAGCCGAGAAAGTTGAAGGGTGTACTTTGAGTGTTCGAAGTGAACAACTTTGGATATAACAATCATGTCGAACTTTTATCATACACTCCCTTGCCTCCAGGCAGTCATGGCAAATGACGTAGGCGAAGCAATCGGGACAATAGCGGGGATGATACTCGCGGGATTCCTCCTCCTGTCTATAGCACAGAACATGGAAACCACAACGCCTGGGAACTTCGAGGTGTGGGGACGGTTCCTCATCTACATTGGCATTGGTACGGGAATCCTCGTGTTCCTAGCAATCCTCAACACAATCCTAAACTAACTATGCGTCTATTCAGACACCTCACAAGTGAAACCGAGGAGGACCGCGTGTCGGATGAGGCAATCCTCAACGTGTTCCGACGGGCGGACGAACCACTGTCAAACCGCGGAAGTTGCAGATCCAATCGACCTGACGCCGGAGTGGACGAGTAAGCGACTAGAGGAACTGGAGCTCAAAGGGACGGGTTTACTCGAAATCAGCTGGGCAGGGACGAGTTTGGTCGCTCGATGAATCGGAACCGTCGTTCCCCGTACGAGAAGGGATCGGAGATGTCCTTTGGTATGTATCGCAGATACGGGAAGTCAGCACTACGTCGCTCTGGCTTGGCGCAGGAATGTTCGGAGTGAGCGGACTGTTCGCTCTCGCTCTCTTCATTTCGCATCTGCAATCGAATTTTTTCTTCCAATTCTATTCGTCCAATGATGTCGTAACCGTGATGTGGCTTTCTGCAATCTTTGCGATCCTGTTCATCTTGGCGGGAGGATTGCTTCGATTAGTAGCCATCGGTATCCAACGTATGGTGGCAAAATGATAGGGTGGAGTTGGGCGTATTCTAAAGTCGCGTATGTTCGGAAGAGCGTTGGGAAAGTTTACGCAGAGTCGAGGGTACACGAGGTCGTATTTTTATTTGTGTTAGTCCCAGGGTTGTTACTCTCAATTGAATGGGCGATTCAAAGCAACTTCGGAGTACTTGCTAAAATCGAACGTGATCCGATGTGGTTCGAGCTAAGCCGTGAGTCGTATCTATCATTCGATACAATATTCGACCTCTATGTTTCCAGTTTCGCACATTCTGACTGGAATCATCTACAAGGAAACCTCGTCAACTATCTCTTTTGTATTTCAGCTCTTTATCCAATGTCCATTTTGGCAAACAAACGTAAAAACAATCTATACCTGATATTAGTAATCTTCCTACTTTCACCTATTGTGGTAAAACTGGTCTCTAATGTCTATTTAACGGGGCGAACGATTGGTTACTCAGGGATTCTATCAGGTTTATTTGGTTTGCTTAATGTAGTGATATTTGTCGCTGTCGATGAGCAAATCGAGGCCGATTTTAACCCATTCTGGTCGCTCATCACGGTATTTTTAGTATATATCGCCATGCTCGTATATTTCGGGGCCTTTGTGCCGGCTGGGTATACTCGTTCCTCTTGTTATTTTTCTGTCTGCTTGGTTTGTTTACAATGAGGGTTCTGACGGTGTCCGCGAGGTACTTCAGGTCCTTGTCGGTGAAGGAAATATCCTGTTTCCCTGGGCTCTTATTATCGCAATTTTAGGTGCATTGGCAATGTTTTACGGATTACCACCCGGTTCGAATATATTGGGGCATATAGGAGGCTACCTGTTGGGGTGGGGTGTTGGATTTATCACCTTCGGAAAAGGCGGGGTGTCAAGTTGGTTATCCAATAGATAGGGTGATTGGGGGTCGGTGAAGCATAATAAATGGAATCTACATGCGTCACCATCTCTGAGACACTATCGTGCTGCACGGCTGGTCTGAGTACAGCACGGGTATCCTATCAGCAGACGGAAACATCGCTTTTCCGACTGCGGATGGGCCTCCGTGATAACGCACGATCTATGATTCCTCGATCGTCCAGTCATTCACACCCGGCTGTATAGGACGAGCGAGCCGCTCCGCGACCTCCAGAATCCTCGCGGATATCTCCGGAACGGCTTCTCCGATCCCCCGCGGGGCTCGTTACTCGCCCTTCCAGTCGAGCCGGTTCCGCACCGCGTCCGGGTCCCACGCGAGCGTGAGCTCCCGGGACCGGCCGCGGCCCTCGACGGTCGTGTACGTGGCGTCGATGACGTCGAGCTGGTCGAGCTTGTTGACGATCTCCGAGTAGCGGGTGTAGCCCAGGTCGGTGCGGTCGTGGAACGCCTCGTAGACGTCGCCCGCGCGCTCGCCGGAGTGCTCGACGAGCACCTCCACCAGCGCCTGTTCGGACTCCGACAGCGTCCGGAGGCTCCGGGAGAGGTGGACGTACTTCGCGGACTCGTAGGCGTCCTCGACGTCCTGGACGCTCACCTCGCGGCTGGCGCGCATCTCGGCGTTCAGCCCGGCGCGTCGGAGCAGGTCGATGCCGACCCGGAGGTCGCCGCTCTCGGCGGTGCGCTCGGCGGCGCGGTCCAGCGTCTCGGTCGAGACCGCCCCCTCGTGGAAGCCGCGCTTGACGCGCTCGGAGAGGATGTCGACGATCTCGGGCGCGTCGTAGACCGGGAAGTAGACCTCCTCGGGCCGGAAGACGCTCTGGACGCGGCCGTCGAGCTCCTCGATGGCCTCGAGCGCGGGGTCCGAGGAGACGATGATGACGCCGATGCGGGCGCCCGGCTGGACCTCGTGGGCGCGCAGCAGCGAGTAGAGCGTGTCGGAGGCCTCGCCCTCGTAGAACAGGTAGTTGACGTCGTCGAGGGCGACCACCAGCGTCTCGTCGTCGTCGACGAGCTTCTCGGTGAGCTGGCGGAACAGCTTCTTGAAGGAGATGCCGCTCGAGGGCGGCTCGTACTCGAAGACGGCCTCGAACAGCCGGGAGAAGACGGCGTAGCGGGTGCCGTCGACCTGGCAGTTGACGTGGACCGTTCGGACCCCCGACTGCATCGCGAGCTCGTCGAAGAGCTTCTGGATCGCGGTGGTCTTGCCGGTGCCGGGCGGGCCCTGCGAGAGGACGTTCAGCGGGCGCGAGCCCCGGACGGCCGGCCGGAGCGCGTACTGCAGCTGCTGCATCTGGGTCTCGCGGTGGAGGAACGCCTCGGGGACGTAGTCGATCTCGAAGATGTGCTCGTCGCGGAACACCGACTCGTCCCAGGAGAGCATCCCGTCCTCGGGGCCGTCGGTCATTCACTTTCACCAAGCTCGGCGGGCTACTTAACCCTTCGGCAGCGCCCGGACGTGTCCGCTCGGGGCGGCAGCCGGGTGGCAGTGAACGCGCCGTCGGGCGACTCCGCGGCCGCCGTCGCCGGGAAGGGCGGCCTTTTGCGGCTCCGGACGCTGGGCGGACCATGGACCTGCCGACGAAGCGGGCGGCGATCGTCGACGCGCTCGCCGAACGCGACGGGGTCGTCGTGGCGTTCTCGGGCGGGGTGGACTCGAGCGTCGTCGCCGCGCTGGCCCACGAGGCGCTCGGCGACGACGCGGTCGCCTGTACCGCCAAGAGCGAGACGCTCCCCGCCGCCGAGCTCGAGGACGCCCGCCGGGTCGCCGAGGAGATCGGCGTCCGCCACGACGTCGTCGAGTTCTCCGAGCTCGAGGACCCCGACTTCGTGGCCAACGACGGCGACCGCTGCTACCACTGCCGGACCATGCGGCTCGGCGAGATGTACGAGCGGGCCCGCGAGCTCGGGTACGACACGGTGTGTGACGGCACCAACGCCTCGGACCCCGGCGAGGGCCACCGCCCGGGGCTGCGCGCCGTCGAGGAGCTCGAGGTGTTCTCGCCGCTGCTGGCCCACGGCGTGACCAAGGCCGAGGTCCGCGAGCTCGCCCGGGAGATGGGGCTCTCGGTCGCGGACAAACCGTCGATGGCGTGTCTCTCCTCGCGCATCCCGACGGGGCTGGCGGTCACCGAGTCGCGGCTCTCCCGGGTCGAGCGCGCCGAGGCCCTGCTGCGCGAGTGGGGGTTCAGCCAGTTCCGCGTGCGGGACCACGACGGCCTCGCGCGCATCGAGGTGGGTACCGACGAGCTCGAGGCGGCCCTCGACCCGACGTTCGCCGACGCGGTGCGGGAGGGGTTCGCGGGGCTGGGCTTCGACCACGTGACGCTCGACCTCGAGGGCTACCGGACGGGGAGCGTCAGCCCCGCGGCCGCCGACGACTGAGCCGGCCCGAACCTGTGAGGCGGAACGGTCTTGTGGTTGCGTGGCCCTAACTCGAGCCGATAGATGGCCTCGACCGCCCCGTCCCGCCCCGACCAGCTGACCCGGCTGCTGGTCGCCTCGACGATGGGCGTCTACCTCCTCATCGCGGTCGGGGTTACGACGGCGCTGACCGATGCGGTCTCGGCGTGTCCGACCTGGCCGCTCTGTGGCACGGGGCCCTTCGCGGCCCTTGGCGATCTCGCGCTCGCGGTGACGCTGGCCCACCGGGCCGTCGCGCTGGTTGTCGCAGGCGTGCTCGTCGCGACGCTCTGGGTCGCCTGGCGCCGCGGCGCGACGCGCCGGGTCCGGCTGGCCCTCGGCACGGCCGGGGCGCTCTACCCCGTGCAGGTCGGCGTGGGCGCGCTGACCGCGGTCTCGGCCGCGCCGGCCTGGCTCTCGGCGCTGCACCTGGTCACCGCGATGGTGCTGTTCTCGGCGCTGCTGGTCGCCCTGTTGTGGCAGCTCGAGGCCGACACGCCGGCCGAGGGGGACGTCGCGGACGAGACGGCCGGGGAGCCGGCACCGGCTCCCGAACCCCCGGCGGGACGGTTCCCGACGCTCCGGGCGTACCTGACGCTGACAAAGCCCAAGCTCTGGTGGCTGCTCGCGCTGGTGGCGCTGGCGGCGATGGCGCTGGCGGCGGGCCCGGCCCTGGAGCTCGGCGTGGCGGCCGCGACGATCGCGGGCGGCGTGCTCGCCATCGCGGCCAGCGGGACGTTCAACAACGTGCTCGAGCGCGACCGCGACCGTCGGATGGCGCGCACGAACGACCGGCCCATCGCGACCGAGCGGATCCCGGCCCGGCGGGCGGCCGCCTTCGGGCTCGCGCTGACGCTGGCGTCGGCGGCGGTCTTCCTCGCGTACGTCAACGCACTCGCCGCGGCCTTGGGCATGCTCGCGATCCTGTTCTACAGCGTGGTCTACACGCTCGTGCTCAAGCCCCACACCGACCAGAACACCGTCCTCGGCGGCGCCGCGGGCGCGTTCCCGGCGCTGATCGGCTGGGCCGCCATCGAGAACACCCTCGGCGTCGAGGCGGTGGCGCTCGCCGCCGTGATCTTCCTCTGGACGCCCGCCCACTTCTACAACCTCGCGCTGGTCTACCGGCAGGACTACGAGCGGGCCGGCTTCCCGATGCTGCCGGTGGTCCGCGGGGCGGCCGTGACCCGCCGGCACGTGACGCTCTACCTCGGGGCGACGATGCTGGCCGCCGTCCTCCTGGGCACGGTTCAGGGACTCGACTGGCTCTACGCCCTGACGGCCGTGGGCGTCGGCGCCCTGTTCCTCTGGGCCGTCGTCCGCCAGTTCGCCGAGCGGACCGACGCTTCCGCGACGCGGACGTTCATGGCCTCGAACGCCTACCTCGGCCTGCTCCTCGTCGCCGTGCTGCTCGACACACTAGTAGTCTGAGGGTCCGGGCGGGGCCACTCAGGCATCGCGCAGCGAGGTGTCGTTCTCACGTCGCACCGTCGCCTCGCCCCGCTCGACCCGGATCTCGTTGACCGCGCAGTTGGCCTGGCTCGAGCCGAGGACGGCCTCGACGATCCCGCGGTCGAGCAGGTGGCCCAGCACGAGGTAGATCGGGCCGCCGTGGGTCACGACGACGTGGGTCTCGTCCGGGCCGGCCTCGGCGAGGAGGGCCGCCCAGGCGTCGAGCACCCGGTCGCGGAGGTCGGCGAGGCTCTCACCGCGCTCGGGCCGGACGTCCACCGCGTCCTCGCCCGCGACGGCCAGCGAGGCCGCCGGGCGGAGCTCGTCGAACGCGTCGTAGCCCAGCCCCTGGAGGACGCCGAAATCCCGCTCGCGCCAGGCCGCGTCCTCGACGACCTCGAGGCCGAGGGGACCGGCGAGGAGCTCGGCGGTCTCGACCGTCCGCGCGAGGTCGGAGGCGACGACCCGGTCGACGTCGTGGCGCTCGGCGAGGGCGTCGGCCAGCCGGCGGGCCTGCTCGCGGCCCCGCGCCGAGAGCGGCACCGGCGCCCAGCCCTGGAGCCGGCGCTCGGCGTTCCAGCCGGTCTCGCCGTGCCGGACGAGGAGCACCGTGGTCACTGCTGGACCGTGGTATCGGGCGTCTTCGACCCGCCGCGGCCGGTCCACCTCGTCAGCAGCAGCGTCCCCTCGAACAGCGCGATCATCGTCAGCGCGACGATGATGGGCGCCATCCCGGTCGGGTCCGGGCTGAAGATGAACGAGATGCCGAGGAAGGCGCCCCAGAACAGCAGCCGGCGCTCGGCGAGCCACCGCCGGGTCACCAGGCCCATCATCATCGCGAGCATGATGAACAGCGGGATCTGGAAGACGACGGCGAGGTAGCCCATCAGCAGCAGGATGAGGTCGAACGTCCGCCCGAGCGCGAAGCCGATGGTGGCGACGTCCTCGGAGTAGTAGAGGAAGTAGGTGAAGATGGCCGGCAGGATGACGAAGTGCGCGAACGCGACGCCGATGAGCGCCAGCACCAGGCTCGTCGGGATGGCCGCGAGGTAGTATCGCCGTTCGTGGGGGTACAGCCCCGGCTTCATGAACTGGTAGGTCTGCCAGACGAGTACGGGCAGGGCGACGATGAGGCCGACCAGACTCGCGACCTTCAGCTCGGTCAGCTTGAGCTCGAGGATGCCGTAGAGCCGCGGCCGGGTCAGCTCGCCGGCCGGCAGGATGCTGTTCCAGATGGCGTTGATCAGGATCTCGGCGAACGGGAACGTCACGAGGCTCACGACGCCGGCGACGGCGATCACGACCGCCAGCCGCTTGAGCATCTCCTCGATGTGCTCGGCCAGCGGCATCTCCTGGTCGGCCGACGGCCCCTGGGTGGCGGCGTACTTGTCGAGGACCGACGCGTCGCCGCCAGTGAGCGAGTCGGGGTCCGTCGGCGTCGGGGCCAGCGACTGGTCCGGCCCCGCCTGGTCCTCGTGGAGATAGCAGTACTCGTCCTCGGCGCTCACCCGGCGGCCGCACGGGTCGCCGTCCTTCGTCGTCCCCGCGCAGGTCTTCGGGCCGTCGTCCGCGTCCTCCTCGGGTTCGCCGTCGTCGCTCCCGTCGGCCTCGGTCGCCTCCGCCAGGGCCTCGTCGAGGCGCTCCGAGGCCTCGTCGGGGGCCGACCCCGCGCCGTCGCCCGCGGGCTCGTCGTCCGCCGGCGGCTCGTCGCGGTCGTCGGCCATCTCCCCTGCGGCTAGTCCTGAGCCGATTATAGGCCTTTTGTGACGCTCGCCGCGCCGAACCGCCCGACGGCGGTCGGTTCGCGCCGTCCGCCGAAGGTAGAAGATTGATAACCGCGAGCGCGCTAGGTCGGCCACTGATGTCTGCGGGCGGCGACCTGTTGGATTCGGACACCCGGGACACGCTCGCGTCCGGCCGGCAGACGGCCACGGACCTCTGGGTGGCGGCCCGCTCGAAGCTCCGCCGCGTCTTCGTCGTCTTCGTGATCGGCCTGCTCGGGACGTTCTACGCGCTGCGGCTGTTCATCTGGCCGGCGCTCGAGCGCGACCTGCTCGCCCGTGGCGCCGACACCGTCGCGATCACGCCGTTCGACGTCATCCTGCTCCAGGCGAAGTTCGGCATCGCGGCCGGGATCGTGCTCTCGATCCCGTTCTTCCTCTACTACGCCCGCGAGCCGCTGAAGCGCCGCGGGCTCTACCCCGAGGACGGCGTCGCCCAGTGGAAGCTGGTGTTCATCGGGCTGCTGGCGTTCGGGCTGTTCGTCGGCGGCGTCGCCTACTCGTACAACCTGTTCTTCCCGATCATGTTCCGGTTCCTGGCGAACAACGCGATCAACGCCGGGCTGGCGCCGACCTACTCCATCGTCGACTGGACGCAGTTCATCTTCGTGCTCGCGCTCTCGTTCGGGGTGGCGGCCCAGCTCCCGCTCGTGATGACGGCGCTGGCCTACGCCGACATCGTCCCCTACGAGACGTTCCGGGACAAGTGGAAGTACGCCGTCCTCGGCATGTTCGGCTTCGGCGCGCTGTTCAGCCCGCCCGACCCGTTCACGCAGATCATGTGGGCGGGCCCGCTGCTGGTGCTCTACGGCTTCTCGCTCTACCTGACCCGGCTGACGGTGGCGCTCAAGCGCGGCGGCGAGGCGCTCGACATCGCCGGCAGCGTCAAGGCGAACGTCAACCGGCTGGCCGCCGCCGCGGTGCTGGTCGGCGGCGTCGCCTGGTGGTTCCTCACCGACGGCCTCGGCCTCGTCAACGCGGCGGTGCTGCCGCTGCTGCCGGCATCGGTCCGCCCGGCCCCGCTGACGGCCGCGGGCCTGCTTCCCGGGACTGGGAGCACGACCGTGATCACGGCGACCGCCGCGGGCGTCGGCCTGCTGGCGGCGTTCATCGCGACGCTCTACTACGCGTGGCCCTCGCTCGAGCCGCCCAGCCGGTTCGGCGACCCCGCCGCGCTCGACGTGGCTGGGCTCGACGCCGAGGGCGTCCAGGCCGCCCCCGACGAAGCGTTCCGGACGCTCGAGCGGGACGAGGTGCTCGCGATCGCCCGCGAGGCTATCGCGGCCGACGAGCCCGAGAAGGCCCGCGCCGTGCTCGACCGGTACGACGCCGTCGACGCCGAGGAGGAGGACGACGAGGTCATCGAGGGCACCGCCACCCGGGCCACCACCGGCGTCGTGAACGCGCTCTCGGAGGACGATCGCTCCGAGGAGGAGATCGGCGGCTACTACTACGACATCGCGTTCGTCGCCGACTCGATGCGGTCGAAGGCGTTCCGCATCTTCGCGGTGTTCATCACCGTGCTCGTCGCGGTGTTCAGCTTCCTCTACGCCGGCGGCATCGGGACCATCAAGCGCGACTTCCTCCGCCGGCTCCCGGAGGTCGTCCGCCCGGAGGACGTGAGCGTCATCACGCTCCACCCGGTCGAGGCGCTGGTGTTCGAGGTCAAGATCGCGACGCTGCTCGGCGCGGTGGCCACCATCCCGATGCTCCTCTACTACGCCTGGCCCGCCCTCAAGGAGCGCGGGCTGGCCCGCGGCGACCGCAACGTGTTCTACGGCTGGGCCGGCGCGCTCGCCGCCGGGCTGCTGGCCGGCTCGGCGCTCGGCTACTTCGTCGTCGCCCCGGGCGTCGTCTCGTACCTCGTCTACGACGCGTTCCGCGCCGACCTCGTCATCGCCTACCGGGTGTCGAACTTCTTCTGGCTGATCTTCTTCACCACCGTCGGCATCGGCCTGCTGGTCGACATCCCGGTGACGATGCTGCTGTTCCAGCGCGCCGGCATCCTCAGCTACCGGGCGATGCGCGAGCGCTGGCGGATGGTCGTGCTCGGGACGATGGTGCTCGCCGCGGTGCTCACGCCCGCGAGCGTGCTCTCGATGGTGCTGGTCGCCATCCCCGTGGCGCTGTTCTACGGCCTCGGGCTGCTGCTGCTCTGGATCATCACGCTGGGCGGCCGCCGCGAGCCGCCCGGCCCGTCGTCGGCCCCGGCCGACTGACGCGGGACCTCGACCCCCCGAGCGGGAACGAGGCTGACTCAAACGGCTCTTTGGGCCACCAGAAGGCACTTACCCGAACTGGCGGTAGCCGTGGGCCATGTCCCACGAGCGGCTCCTCGTCGTCGCCGCGGTCGTCCTCCTGGCCGGCTCCGCGGTCGCCGCGGTGGCGGCCCCCGGCGTCGTCGCCGACCGGGACCGCGGGCCCGACGGCCCGGGGAAGCTCGACGTCCGCGAGGTGGCCATCCAGCCCGGGGAGGTCGCCGGCGAGACGGCGGAGCTCGAGATCCGGACCCGGCTGCGCCACTTCGGCCCGCCCGCGGAGAACGTCACGCTCGAGCTGCGGGCCACGGACCTCGAGTCCGGGCTGCTCGAGGACACGACCACCATCGCCGTCGACCCCATCGAGGGCGACCGCGAGGTCACCGTCAACGGCTCGCTCCGGGTCGCCCGCGAGGGCGGCTACCTGATCGAGGCCGTCGTCTACCACGAGGGCCGGCGGCTGCGCTCGGCCGAGCGGCGCGTCGAGGGCGTCGGCGCCCTCCGGCCGGCCTACGCCGACTCGCCCGTGTCGTTCCACGAGTTCCGGGCGACCGACCAGCCCCCGATCGAGTACCGGATCGCCGACGCCACGAACGCCACTGCGACGCTCGCCGTCACCACCTACCTCACGAACACCGGCGACGACCGGGCCGGCGGGCTGCAGCTCGTGCTCAAGGCCCGGCAGGCCGACTCCGGCATCGTCGCCGACGAGACGGCCGTCGAGGTCGGGACCATCGAGGCCGGGCGGACGGCCACGCCGACCGCCGAGCTGCGCGTTCCCGATGGCTACAACTACTACCTCGACGCCCAGCTCTGGGCCGACGGCGTGATCGTCGGCACCGCGCGCTCGGCGGCGAACCTCGACCCGACCGAGACGCTCTCCGTCGAGGAGACGACCCGCGAGGTCGAGCTGAAGGTGAGCGACTTCGAGTCCGACGGGGCGGAGCGGACCGTGGAAGCCGAGCGGACGCCGGCGATCACGCAGTCCGCCGGCCAGCCGGGCTTCACCGTGGCCATCACGGTGCTGGCCGTGCTCGGCGCCGTGCTGCTCGCTCGGAGGCGCCGCCGATGAGCGACGAGTCCTCCCCGACCGAGACCCAACCCATGACGGACGACACCCCCGCCGACGACACCGCGAACCGCCTGCTGGACGACCCCGCGGAGGCCAAGCGCTACCTGCTGTGGGCCGCCGTGGCGCTGCTCGCGCTGCTGGCGGTCGTGGCGACGTTCCGGGTGTACACGAGCACCTCGCAGGCCATCGGGCGGTTCGTGGCCTACGAGTACCGCGCGCTGTTCCAGGCCGCGTTCAACCTCGCCGTGCTGCTGCTCGCCGTCGCGGGGATCACCTCGCTCCTCCGGCGGCTGCAGGCGGGGGCCTGAGGATCAGGCCGGACGGCGTCGCCTCAGAACGAGACCGCGTCGAACTCGGTGGGCCCGCAGGGCGGGTCGCGGTCCGTGTAGAACTTCCGGCCGATGGCCTCCTCGTCGACGTTGGCCAGCATCGAGAGCCAGGCGTCGTCGGCCGAGCGCAGCGCGTCCGGCCCGCAGCGCTCGACCACGGCGCCGAGCGGCTCCTCCCCTACCGGGTGCACGAGCGTCTCGCCCTCGAGCGCCGCCGCGAGCTCGTCGGCGGTCAGCGGGTACGTCAGCGAGTCGAGCATCGTGGGGAGTTGGTTGAGCCGCATTGCGCCCGGAAGGGGTCGCTCGGGGTATATAACGATTGTCCATGTAGGACCTAAATCGCTCGATGTTGTATAAGGGTCATTAATGGCCACGCGCGGAACCGTCACCGCTTAATCGGCCTCCGTCGAAGGCCCGCCAATGCGCGAGGTTCCGCGGGTGGCGCTGGCGGCGCTCTTCATCACCGCGCTGGTGAGCGCCCAGCTGCTCGCCGTCAAGGTGCTGGCGCTGCCGCTGCCGGTCGCCCTCCCGGTCGTCGGGGCCACGCTCGTCGCCCCCGCCGGCGTGGTCGCCTACGCCCTCACCTTCTTCGCCACCGACTGCTACGCCGAGCTCTACGGCCGTCGGGACGCCACGGTGCTGGTGAACGTCGGCTTCGCGATGACGCTCGTGCTGCTGGGCCTGCTCTGGCTCGCCATCCGGCTGCCCGGCAGCGACGCGGGCGTCGACCCCGCCGCGTTCGCCGGCGTGCTCGCCCCGAGCACGAACATCGTCGCCGGCAGCCTGCTGGCCTACCTCGTGAGCCAGAACCTCGACGTGGTCACGTTCGACGCGCTGCGGATCCGGACCGAGGGCCAGCACCTCTGGCTGCGCAACCTCGCCTCGACGGGGACGAGCCAGCTGATCGACACGGTGCTGTTCATCGGCGTCGCGTTCTGGGCCGTCCCCCAGCTGCTCGGCCTCGGCGCGGCGCTGCCGACGGTCGTGCTCCTCCAGCTCGTGATCGGCCAGTACCTCCTGAAGCTCGGGCTGGCGGCGCTCGACACGCCGCTGGTCTACCTCGTGGTCCGGTACGTCCACGGGCTCGACCCGGCGACGCGGACCCAGTCGCGGACCTTCTGAGGGCTACTCGTCGAGCCGCTCGGCGAAGCCAAAGCGCGGTTTGACGTCGGTGACCCTGACCGTCAGCTCGTCGCCGGCCTCGGTACCGGGGACGAACAGCGTGAACCCGTCGACCTTCGCGATGCCGTCGCCCTCGTCGCCGACGGCCTCGACGGTGACCTCGACCTCGTCGCCGGCCCTCACGGGCGCGGTGAGCCGGCGCTTCGCGACGAGGTAGACCTCCGAGGAGGCCGGCCGGGAGGCCTCCGGGGAGACGACGCGGACGCTGACGAACTCCCGCTCGAGGTCCGCCCGGAGGCCCTCGAGGTCCGGGCCCTGGAACACCTTCACGACCAGGTCGCCGCCGCCCGCGAGCACGGCCTGGGCGACCTCGAACGCCTGCCGGGCGAGGTGGACCGACCGGGCGTGGTCGAGCTCGTACTCGCCGCTCATGTTCGGCGCCATGTCCGAGAGGACGACGTCGGCCTCGCCGACCCGGTCGCGGATCGCCTCGTGGGTGTCGGGGTCGGTGAGGTCGCCCCGCAGGCTCTCGACGCCCTCGAGGGGCTGGATGCGCTGGAGGTCGACCCCGAGCACCTCCCCGTCGGCGCCGGCCAGCTCCGCGGCGACCTGGAGCCAGCCGCCCGGCGCCGCGCCGAGGTCGACGACGACGTCGCCGGCCCCGATCAGCGAGGCCGCCTCGTCGAGCTGCTTGAGCTTGTAGGCCGCCCGCGAGCGGTAGCCCTCCTGCTTGGCCTTGTTGTACCAGTGGTCCTTCCGCCCCGACATTCGATTGGCCGGGATTGGCCGGGGAGCGGTAAACGCCCTTCGTTCGGCCGGCCCCCGTCGGGAGCCCTGCTGCCCGTGTCCGGGAACCAGCTCCGCGACGTCGGTCGTGCCCCGATCAGTCCGCGGCCGGGGCCGCTGGGTCCGCGGCCCGGACGGACCGCCAGTAGCCGTGGGCGTAGGCCCCGACGAACATGCCGGCGACGGCCCACAGGATGGGCCAGTTCCCGACGCCGAGGCTGGCGTAGGCGGCGCCCGGGCAGACGCCCGAGAGCCCCCAGCCGGCGCCGAAGACGGCGCCGCCGACCAGCACGTTCCGGTCGAGGGTCCGGTGCCGGCGGCCGTACAGCGCACCCGTGATCGGCGCCTGCTCGGCCAGGGCGGGGACGACCCGCAGGCCGACGCCCAGCGTGACCGAGGCGCCGCCCATAACGAGCAGCAGCCCGAGGTCCTCGAGCCGGAGGAAGGTGAGGACGACCTCCGGGCGGACCATCTGGCTCACGGCGAGCCCGAGCCCGAAGACCAGGCCGCCGGCGAACACCACCGCCCAGAACGCGGGACGCCGGTGGGTCACGGGGTCACCCCCAGGGCGGCGACGAGCGTCGCGGTCCCGATGGCCACCGCCAGGAAGGTCACGACGTTCACGAGGGAGGTCCACGAGCCGGAGGCCACCCCGCAGACGCCGTGGCCGGAGGTGCACCCCTTGCCGAGCCGAGTACCCACGCCGACGAGGGTGCCGCCGAGGAACAGCCGCCAGGGCTGCACCTCGGTCGTCCAGGACCCGCCGCCGACCGTGAGCGCGTAGACCGTGCCGCCGAGGACGATGCCGGCGGTGAACACCAGCCGCCAGTCCCGGGAGGCGAGGTAGTCGGACCGCCGAAACCGCGACCGGGCGGAGACGTAGGAGAGGGTGGTCTCGAGGAAGGTGCTCGCCCCCGGGACGAGGCCGGTGCCGGCGTAGATGACGAGCACCCCGAGGCCCACCAGCAGGCCACCGACGGCGTAGTGGAGGAGTCCGTTGGGGAACAGCGTGGCGACGTCGACGGTCATCGGCCGCTCGGTTCGCCGATGACCCCCGTATAGCTTGCCGTGTCCCGGCCGGCCGTCGCCGGTCACTCGACTCGACGCCACCCGCCCGGCGGTGGGCTCCCCGTGGGAACCGCCGAACGTGTGACTTTTTATGAGGTGCTGCCGAACCCAGGGTTAACATGTTCAAGGCCATCGTGGACGCCGAGACGCTCCAGGAGGCGCTCGACTCCGTGAGCGTGCTGGTCGACGAGTGCAAGATCCACCTCAACGAGGAGGGGCTGGCCATCCGCGCCGTCGACCCGGCGAACGTCGGGATGGTCGACATGGAGCTCGCCGCCGAGGCGTTCGAGTCCTACGAGGCCGACGGCGGCCTCATCGGCGTCAACCTCTCCCGGCTCGAGGACATCGCCAAGATGGCCAACACCGGCCAGCTCGTCCATCTCGAGCTCGACGAGGAGACTCGGAAGCTCCACATCGACACCGACGGGCTCGAGTACACGCTCGCGCTCATCGACCCCGACTCGATCCGCAAGGAGCCCGACCTCCCCGACCTCGACCTCCCGGCCCGCATCGTCCTCGAGGGCGCCCACATCGACCGCGCCGTCAAGGCCGCGGACATGGTCTCCGACCACATCGCGCTCGGCGTCGACGAGGCCGAGGAGGCGTTCTACGTCGACGCGGAGGGCGACACCGACGACGTCCACTTCGAGCTCGCCCGCGCGGACCTCATCGACCTCGAGGCCGGCGCGGCGCGCTCGCTGTTCAGCCTCGACTACCTCAAGGACATGAACAAGGCCATCCCGAAGGACGCGGAGGTCACCGTCAACCTCGGCGACGAGTTCCCCGTCGAGATGGCCTTCGAGATCGCGGAGGGCCAGGGCCACGTCACCTACCTGCTCGCCCCGCGGATCCAGAGCGACTGAGGCGTCGCCGCCTCGCGTCACCCGGCTCCTGAGTGGTCAGTCAGCGGTCGAGGCCCGGGCCCACTCGGTCCGGGCGAGCCCCGCCAGGATGGCCAGCACCGGCACCAGCAGCACGGCGCCGACGACGAACGGCGACGGCCGGGCGAGCACGTAGAGCGCGGCCATGACCGGGGGGCCGAGCGTCCGGCCGAGGCTCCCCGCGCCCTGGGTCACGCCGAACGCCGTCCCCTGGGTCTCCTCGGTGGCCCCGAGCGACACCAGCGTCGACAGCGAGACGTTGAGCAGGCCGTTCCCCACGGACATGAGCGTGAGCACGCCGAGCAGCGCCAGGAGCTCCCCGGTGAACCAGGCCGGGCCCCCGACCGCCGGGAGCCACCCGCCGACCGCCGGGGCGAACGGCAGCGTCCCGAGCGCGACGAGCAGGCCGACCCCGCCGGCCATGGCGAGCCGCGGCGCCGAGACCACCCGGGCGAGCCGGCCGACGACCACGCCCTGGTTGAGCGCGCCGAGCACGCCGACGAAGGTGAGCAACAACGCGGCGTCGGTCGCGTCGAAGCCGTAGACGTCCGCGACGAACGGGATGAACATCACGATGACGCCGGAGAAGGCGACCGAGACGACGAAGAACGCGAGCACGAGCCCGCGGAGGCCGGGGTCGCCGAACGCGTCGACGAACTGGCCGACCAGCCGCCGGCGCTCGCCGGCCGGCCGGGCCCGCTCCGGCTCGGGCAGGAACAGGGCGGTCCCCGCCAGGGCCAGCAGGCTCAGCGCCGCGGCCGCGAAGCTCGGGATCGAGAACACCGTGGCCGGGACGACGTCGGGCAGCACGGCGCGGGCGGCCGCGATGGCCGGATCGCTGGCGAGCGCGCCCCCCAGCGCCGGCCCGAAGATGAAGCCGACCGAGAACGACGCCGCGAGCAGCCCGAGCGCGCCGGCGCGGCGCTCGGGCGGCGTGATGTCGGCGACGTAGGCGTTGGCCGCCGAGAGGTTCCCGCCCATGGCGCCCGCGAGCATCCGGGAGCCGAACAGCACGGCCAGCCCGGCGACGAGCCCGAGCGAGGCGGAGACCTCCGCGGAGAGTCCGAAGGCCGTCCAGGCCATCGCGCTCCCGAGGAACGAGAGCATCAGGACCGGCCGACGGCCCCGCCGGTCCGAGAGCTGGCCGAGGTACGGCGCGAACAGGAACTGCATCCCGGCGTAGGAGGCGGCCAGCAGGCCGATGGCCACGTCGGAGACCCCGAAGCTCCGCACGTAGAACGGCAGGATCGGGATGATGATCCCGAAACCCACGAGGTCGATGAACACGAGGGCGACGACGGTGGCGAGCGCCCGGCGGGGCCGCCTGACGGCCGCCGTCGCCGCCTCCGGGACGCTCATCGGGATCCCTCAGGGTGGCCAGCTACGACGACGGTGAGTCCAGTCACTGAGCCGCTCGGTAGGCGGCCATCGATGGTACGGCTGTCGGTCGACACCGTCGCCGCGGCTACGCGTTCGGCCGGATGACGGCCTTGCCGAACAGCGTCCGGTCGGCCATCGCCTCGAACGCCGCCGGGGTCTCCTCGAGGGGGTACTCGGTATCGACCACGGGCTCGAGGTGGCCGGCGTCGACGAGGGCCACGAGCCGCTCGAGGTCGCGTTGGGTCCCCATCGACGAGCCGATCAGCCGCTTGTGCTGCCAGAAGAGGTCGCTCACGTCGACCGTGGAGCGGTCGCCGGCGGTGCGGCCACAGACGACCACCCGGCCGCCCCGCTTGACGCCCGCCATGCAGACCGCGGTGAACGCGCCCCCGAGGTGATTGAGCGCCACGTCGGCCCCTAGATCGGCGACCGCCTCCTCGAGCTCGTCGGGCTCGTCGGAGACGATCACGTCGACGCCGAGCGCCCGGAGCCGGTCGGCCTTCGAGGCCGATCGGGTCGTGCCGACCACCCTGGCGCCCTGGCCGAGCGCCAGCTGCGCCCCCGCGATGCCGACGCCGCCGGTCGCCCCCGGGATGAACACGGTGTCGGCCGGTTCGAACCGGCCCCGGCGGAGCATGTGCCTCGCGGTCATGTAGGCGATCGGGAGCGCGGCCGCCTCGACGAACGAGACGCCGTCCGGGATCGGGACGAGCCGGTCGGCGGGGACGGCCGCCCGCTCGGCGAACCCGCCGTAGTAGATCGCGTACTCCTCACAGAGGTTCTCGGGCCCCTCTCGGCAGTGGGCGCAGGTCCCGCAGGTCAGGTTCGGGCAGAGCACGACCCGGTCGCCCGTCGAGACGGCGGCGTCGTCCGGGGCCGACTCGACGACGCCCGCGAGGTCCGCGCCCGAGACGTACGGCTCGTCGAAGCGCGCGCCCCGGAGCGTCCACCGGTCGGAGTGGTTGAGCGAGCAGGCCTCGACCTGGACGATAGCCTCGCCGTCGGCGGCCTCGGGGTCGTCGACGTCCCGAACGGCCACCGCCGGCTCGTCCCCCTCGTACACGAACGCTGCGGCGCGCATGCGCTAGCGGGGGCGGGCGTGTGGCTAAAGCGATTCGACCCGGACGCTCAGTTCGCCGTCCGGTCGATGACGTGCTTGGCCGCCTGCGCCTTCTCCTTCCAGCCGTACCCCTCGTCGTAGACGTGGCGCTTGTTCTCGACGACCTCCTCGGGGGTCGCCTCCTCGAAGCCGCCGCGGTCCCAGGCGCCGCTGATGCGGAGCCACTCGACGGTCTTCTCCTGGGTCTCCTCCCAGGTGAGACCGACCATCTCGTACCAGGCCACCATGCTGAACACCGCGTTGTCGTGACAGCCCGGCACGCTGCCCTCCCGGTAGATGGTCCGCATGGGCTCGGTCGTGGGCTCTGAAACGCGCTCTTTGCGCTCCTCCGGGGTCAGCAGCTCGAGTACGCCGTCGTCGTGCTCGTGGACGCGGTGCTCTCGCGTGAGCTGGTCGAGCGCGCGGGCGTGCCGGGCGCTCCACCGGCCGTGGACGGCGCGCTGTAGTTCGGCCTCCGTGCGCGCCTCGGCCGCGAGCGTCGCGAGCACGTCGGTGTAGGCCTTCTCGATGTCCGAGCGCCGGGCGCCGTCGAACCGGCAGCTCGGGTCGTGGAGGTTGCTCGTCGACCGGCAGTCCGGACACGGGTACGCGAAGGCCGCCACGGCCCGTGGTACGGCGGTCCCCGCCTTAGCTGGTGGGGTCAGGCGCGCTCGAGCTCGACGGCGAGCGGCGTCGGGTTCGCCACGTTGTCGGTCACGGGGCAGCGCGCCTCGATGCGCTCGACCCACTCCTCGATCGTCGCCTCGTCGGCGTCGGCGGTCACGTCCAGCGAGAGCTCGATCGACTGCAGCCCCGGGCGGGCCTCGGAGGGCTCGCCGCGGTACGCCGAGTAGTCGACGTCGCCCTCGACGGTCACCGTGAGCGACTCGATGTCGAGGCCCATGTCGCGGGCGACCATCGTGCCCGTCGAGTTGATGCAGGCCACGACGCCGCCGAGGAAGTACTCGACCGGGTTGACGTCCTTCCCGACGACGAACTCGGCGTCGCCGGTGTCGACCCGGGTCCGCTTCGGGCTCAGTCGCGTGCCGGTCAGCCGGTAGCTCGTCACCGCGTCGGGAGCGTCGGTTCCCATGGCGTCCGGTACGGGCGGCGGGGGTTTGATGGTTGTGTTCTTCTTAGACAAGATTATCGCCACCCTGGCCTCCCGGCGCGGCGACGCCCGGCCGTAGCTTCAATACCGAGCCCCCGGTCCGCCGAGCCATGCCGGACGAGTCGACCTACGGCCGGGCGCGCCAGGCGGAGGTGTACCTCGCGGGTACGCTCGCGGGACAGACGCCGGACATCCCGCCGCGGTACGAGGCGCTCGAGGCGGCCGCCGAGGCGGCGCTCTCGCCCGAGGCGCACGCCTACGTCGCCGGGAGCGCGGGCGCGGAGTCGACGGCCGACGCCAACCGGGCCGCGTTCGACGAGTGGCGGCTCGTCCCGCGGCCGCTCCGGGACGTCTCGAGCCGCGACCTCTCCGTCGAGCTGTTCGGCCGGGAGTGGCCCGCGCCGGTGGGGCTGGCCCCCATCGGCGTCCAGGGGCTGCTCCACGACGACGGCGAGCGCCCGGCGGCGCGGGCGGCCGCCACGCTGGGCCTGCCGTTCGCCGTCAGCTCGGCCTCCTCCGTGACGCTGGAGGCGGTCGCCGACGCGCTCGACGGGGCGCCCGGCTGGTTCCAGCTCTACCCGAGCGCCGACCGGGCGGTGACCGAGAGCCTGCTCGAACGCGCGGAGGCCGCGGGCTACGAGGCCGTCGTCGTCACCGTGGACACGCCGACGATGGGCTGGCGGCCCCGCGACCTGGAACAGGGCTACCTCCCGTTCCTCGAGGCCGAGGGCGTCGCGAACTACTTCGAGGACCCGGCGTTCCGCGCGGGGCTCGACGCGCCGCCCGAGGAGGACCGGAACGCCGCCGTGCAGCACTTCCTCGACGTCTTCGGCGACACCGGGTTCGACCTGGAGGCGCTCGCGCACGTCCGCGAGCTGACGGACCTCCCGGTGATCGTCAAGGGGCTGGTCCACCCCGACGACGCCGAGCGGGCGCTCGAGCACGCCGATGGGGTCGTCGTCTCGACCCACGGCGGCCGCCAGGTGGACCGCGCCCTGCCGGCCCTCGAGGCGCTGCCCGACGTCGTGGACCGGATCGGCGACGACGCGCCGGTGCTGTTCGACAGCGGCATCCGGAACGGCGCGGACGTCGCGGTGGCGCTCGCCCTGGGCGCCGACGCGGTGCTGCTCGGCCGGCCGTACGCCTACGGGCTGGCGCTCGAGGGCGAGGCGGGCGTGCTCGAGGTCTGCCGGAACCTCCTCGCCGACCTCGACCTCACGCTCGCGCTGACGGGCCACCGCTCGCCCGCCGAGCTGGGCCGTGGAGCGCTCTCCCGGGCCTGACCACCCCACCAATCGTTTTATCGGCGGCCGCGCCCACGTCCGGCCGATGGACGCCCGGCTCGCCCGCTATCCGTTCCTCTCGGCGGCCCGCGAGGCCGTCATCGCCGACGACGCGGACCTCGCAAGCCTGGTCGCCGACGGCCAGGGCCGGGCGGTCGAGCGGGCGATGGCGCGGGTCGAGTCCGCCATCGAGTCCGGCACCGTCGGCGGCGCCCACCGCGATTCCCGGGTCGAGCTGCTCTCCTACCCCGTGGCGCGGGTGCTCGTCTCGCTGGTCGACGACCCCGGCCTGACCCGGCGGTACGCCCACGCGGAGGCCGAGACGGCGACCGCGCGGTTCCGCGACGACCGGGAGGGCGCCTCGCTGAAGAGCGTCGACCGCGAGCCCCTGACGCTCGAGGCGCTCCTCGAGGAGTTCGGGCTCGCCGACGTCGTCGAGCCGACCGAGCACGGCTTCCGGCTCGGGGTGTCGACCTACCTCTCGCTGGCCGACGGGCTCGACGGCGAGCGCTGGCGGCTGGTCTCCCGGGAGCTCGCCGACGGCGCCGTGCCGGTCGCCGAGGACGAGTTCCACGAGCTGCTCCGCGAGGCGATCCACGACCGGGTCGCCGAGGGCCTGCCCCTGACGGTGCCCGACGAGATCGCCGACGCGCTCGCCCCGCGGGTGGCGGAGGTCCGCTCGCAGCTGGCCGACCACGGCGCCGACTGGGAGTTCGACGAGGTCGACACCGCGCTGTTCCCGCCCTGTGTCGACGCGCTGCTCGAGCGCGCCGCGGGCGACGGCGAGCTCCCCGACCACTCCCGGTTCGCGCTGGCGTCGTTCCTGGCCACCGTGGGGCTGCCGACCCAGGTGGCCGTCGACCGGCTGGCCGCCCACCCGTCGCTCTCCGAGGCGGCGGCGTCCTCGCTACTGGACCACGTCGCCGACGCGTCGGGCGCCGAGTACCCCCCGCCGTCGTGTGCCACCATGGTCGCCTACGGCGACTGCGTGAACCAGGACGCGCTCTGTGACCGCATCGGCCACCCCCTGGAGTACTACCGGCGGCGGCTCGACGGCGCGGACCCGGCGGCGCTCGAGGCCGAGCCGTAGGCGGCTACTCCCGGGTCGAGAGCCACCAGCCGATGCCGGTGAAGATGACGATGAAGCCGGCGACGAGCGCGACGAGCGCCAGCCCGCCGGTCGACGAGAAGCCGCCGTCGTTGAACGTGAAGCCCCACGACCACGAGCGCGACGATGAACAGCAGCACGCCGCCGACCGACACGACGATCTCCGTGACGGTCTCGCGGTCGAGTTCCATACGGTCGGGCTATCGCGGGCCGGTGCAAAAGGGCTTCGAGACGGCCGTGGCGCCCGCGGGCGGTCTCGTCCGAGGCTCTCGTTCATCTGGCGCGCCCCGCCTCAGGCCGGTCGCTCGACGCCGCGGATCTCGAACCGGGCCCCGCCCCCGTCGGCCTCGACGGCCCGGATCGTCCAGTCGTGGGCCTCGGCGATCTCCCGCACGATGGCCAGGCCGAAGCCCGTGCCGCCCTCCGCGGTGGTGAACCCCGACTCGAACACCTGGTCGAGGTCGTCGCTCGGGATGCCGGGCCCGTCGTCGGCCAGGTAGAAGCCCGCGCCGTCCTCGAGCGGGCCGACCGTGATCGTGACGTCGTCCCCGCCGTGCTCGATCGCGTTCCGGAGGAGGTTCTCGATGAGCTGCTGGAGGCGGTCGGGGTCGGCCAGCAGCGACAGCTCTCCCTCGACGTGGAGCTCGGCGTCGGCCTGGTCGACGAGCCCCCAGCACCGCTGGGCGAGCTCGGCGAGCTCGACCGGCTCGACCTCGTCGATGGGCTGGCCCTGCCGGGCGAGGGCGAGGAGGTCCTCGATGAGCTCCTCCATGCGGTCGTGGGCCCGGGCGACGGCCTCGAGGTTCTCGTCGGCGACCTCCCCCTGGGCGAGCTCGAGGCGTCCCATCGCGACCGTGAGCGGGTTCCGGAGGTCGTGGGAGACGAGGCTCGCGAAGTCCTCGAGGCGCTCGTTCTGGCGCTCGAGCTCGCGCCGGTAGGACTCGCGCTCGGTGACGTCGGTGAGGGTGATGATCCGGCCTAGCTGGGCCTGGTCGGCGCCGAAGGCGCTCACCGTCAGCCGGTAGTACCGCCGGGAGCCCTGCCGGTCCAGTGGGAGGATGTCCTGCTCGCGATCGACCGCCCCGGTCAGCGTCGGGACGACCTCATCGAGTGGACGCCCCACGACCTCGGGGTCCTCCAGCATCGGGAACAGCTCGATCGCCCGCGCGTTCCGGTCGCGCACCACGCCGTCCTCGCTGAGCACGACCACGGCCTCGCCGCCCTGGGGCGCGAGCCGGATGGCCTCGAACTGGTCGGCGTAGACGTAGAGCACGCCGACCGCGAACGCCGCGACGCCGAGCGGCTCGTAGGTGATGTCGATGAGCCACGGCGTCGCCGAGCCGAGGATGTCCAGCGCCAGCGGGATGCCGGTGACCGCCACGAGCGCCGCGAACGGCCCCACCCGGAAGTCGGTCTGGAGGAGCCGCTCGAGGAGCATGAAGTAGCCCACCGTGGCCAGCGCGTAGGCGAGCCCCATCGCGAGCCAGTGGAGCAGCCCGTTCTCGACGCCCAGGTGGGAGAAGGGCTCGGCCTGGAGCGTCAGCGTGTAGTAGAGGCCGTGAACCGGGTTCGTGAGCTTCACCGCGACGACGAGGAGGAACACGGTGACCGCCAAGCGTCGGAGCATCGGGTCCCGGTGGAGCCGCCGGCCGGTGTAGGCCGAACAGAAGTACAGCCAGGGCCCCACGGCGGCGATGCCGACGATCAGGCCGGCGGAGTAGGCCACGGACTTCAGCGCCGGCGACGGGAGGACGAGGAACCCGACGTGGGCGGCGCCCCAGGCGCCGCTGAACAGGAGCAGCCAGGTCAGGCCCCGCCGCGTCTCCGGGTCCTCGATCGCCCGGGCCCGGGCGACGCTCGCGAAGCTGGCGACGGCCGCGACCGCGAACGCGGCGACGTGGGCCCAGAACAGCAGGTTGTCAGCCACGCTGATCGGCCTCCCTGGCTCGTCATGTTGCGAATGGCGTCCATAGCACCGACCGGAAAGTAACTCTGTCCCTCCGGCGGCGCCTACCGACCAGCCGGAGGGCCATCCCGTCGGGGTCCCGGAGGGCGACGCCGTCGGATCGTGCCTCGACGTCGTGTCCGGCGGCCTCGAGCCGCTCGACGGCCGCCTCGAGCGCGCCCGCGTCCGGGACGGCCAGCTCCCACCAGGCCAGGCCGCGGTGGTCTCCTGCGGGCGCCGAGCGCCCGTTCCACGCGTTGATGCCGACGTGGTGATGGTACTCCCCGGCCGCGAGGAACGTCGCCGACGCACCGTAGCGATCCCGGATACCGAGGCCGAGCGCGTCGGCGTAGAACGCCTCGGCCCGGCCGAGGTCGGACACCTCGAGGTGGACGTGCCCCATATCGGTGCCGGCGGGCAGCCGGTCGGCGTGGTCGCCGTCGCCGGCCGCCGCGAGGTCCTCGAGGTCCAGCGCCAGCGTCTCCATGCCCACGAGGCCGTCCTCTGGCTCGGGCCACTCGGCGCGGGGTCGGTCCCGATAGAGCTCGACGCCGTTGCCCTCGGGGTCACGGAGGTAGAGCGCCTCGCTGACCAGGTGGTCCGACGCGCCGGTGAGGGACTCGCCGGCGTCCCGCAGCCGGTCCACGGCGTCGCCGAGGGCGGCACGGTCCGGCGCCCGGACCGCGAGGTGGAACAGCCCGGCGGCCTCCCGCGGGCGCTCCGGGGCGTCGGGGGCCTCCTCGAGGATCACCAGCGGCTCGTCGGGCGTTGGGCCGACCACGAGCCGGTCGCCGTCGTGCTCGGCGGGGAGCCCGACGACGTCCTCGTAGAAGGGCCGGACGCGATCGATCGAGCCGACCCGGAGCGCCACCCGACCCACGTGGCTCTCGGCCGGCAGCTCGCCCCTGGCGTCAGTCATGACGGCTCCCTCGCGCGGGCCACGTAAAGGGACGTGGGTCGCCCTACAGGAGTTCGCGGGCGTCCTCGACGCCGAGGTGGCCCGCAGCGACCGCCCGGAGGACCTCCTCGACCCGGCCCTCGTTATCGTCCGCTGACGCCGCCGGCTCGTCGGGGATCAGCCCCTCGATGGGCGTGCCGTGGGCGAGTGCGGTCTCCTTCTTGACGCGGTAGTTGCCGCCGTCGGTCACGTGGACCTCGTCGCCGCGGGGGTCGAAGAAGAACCAGTCCTCGCGATCGAACCGGACGCCGATGAGCGGCTTCGCGCCGAAGTTCCGACCGAAGTAGACCAGGTCGTACACCTCCTTCTCGTCGAGGTAGATCGGCTTCTCGGCGCTGGCCTTGACCTCGATGGCGTAGAACACCTCGCCGTCGCCCGCGAGCACGTCCGGGAGCTCCCGGCTGGTCGCGCTGCCGCTGGCCGGCGCGCGCATCACCGCGAAGCCGAGGTCGTCGAGCCGGTTGACCAGCTCGCGCTCCCGGCGGTCACCCTTGGCGTTGGACTGTGGCGGCACTCGTCGGAATCGTGGGCCGGGAACGGTAATAAGCGGCGGGTAGACGCGGCGGAAGTGGTCGCGGGCGGGCTACGTCCCGTGCTCCCAGGACTCGAGGTAGTCGGCCTGGGCGTCGGTCAGCGAGTCGTGCTCGACGCCGTCGGCGGCGAGCCGGATCGACGCGACCGCCTGGTCGAGCGCGTCGGGAATCTCGTGGACGCCGGCCTCGTACGCGTCGCCGTTGGACAGCAGCTCCTCGACGGCGACGGCCTGCATGCCGAAGGACTGGTCCATGACCTCGACCGGGTGGCCCAGCGCGATCGGCGCGGCGAGGTTGACCAGCCGGCCCTCGGCGAGCACGTTGAGCTCGCGGCCGTCCGCGAGCACGTACGCCTCGATACCGTCGCGGGGCGCGTAGCGGTCGACCGCCAGGTCGTCGAGCGCCTCGAGGTCGACCTCGACGTCGAAGTGGCCGGCGTTCGAGAGCAGGACCCCGTCGTTCATGACCTCGAAGTGCTCGCCGGTGATGACCTCGCGGTTCCCCGTGGTGGTGACGAAGACGTCCCCGACCGCGGCGGCCTCGGCCATCGGCATGACGTCGTAGCCCTCCATGTGGGCCTCGAGCGCCCGCCGGGGGTCGACCTCGGTGACGACGACCTTCGCGTTCTGGCCGGCGGCCTTCTTCGCGACGCCCTTGCCGCAGTGGCCGTAGCCCGCCACGACGACGGTCTTCGACGCCCACGAGAGGTTCGTCGTCATCGCGATGGTGGCGAGCGACGACTCGCCGGTGCCGTGGACGTTGTCGAACAGCCGCTTCATCGGCGTGTCGTTGACCGCGAACACCGGGTAGCGGAGCTCGCCGTCGTCGTCCATCGCCCGGAGCCGGTGGACGCCGGTCGTGGTCTCCTCGCAGCCGCCGACGATGCCGTCGATCAGCTCGGGGTGGTCGCGGTGGATGGCGAAGACGAGGTCGCCGCCGTCGTCGACCGTGACCGTCGGCTCGTGGTCGATGACGGCCTCGATGGCCGCGTAGTAGCCGTCGTCGTCGACGCCGCGCTCGGCGTAGCTCGTGATCGCGTCGTTCGCGTCGAGCGCCGCGCTGACGTCGTCGTGGGTCGAGAGCGGGTTACAGCCGGTGATGGCGATCTCGGCGCCGCCCGCCGCCAGCGTCTCGGTGAGCGCAGCGGTCTTCGCCTCGACGTGCATCGCCATGCCGAGGCGCTCGCCGGCGAACGGCTGCTCGGCCTCGAAGCGCTCGCGGAGCTCCGCGAGGATGGGCATGTGGGCCGTCGCCCAGTCGATCTTCCGTCGTCCCTCGGCGCGCGCGGCGTCGGCGTCGTCGAGCCGCTCGGTGATGGGGGTAGCCATGGCGAGAAGGAGGGCCAGGCCGCGTAAAAGCCTGCTCAAGCGCGACGGGGCTCGCGCTCACGAGCGGTGTCCGAAAAGGGAGGCCGAACGCGCTACGGCCGGATCAGAGTGCCGGGCGAGCCAGGCTCTTGCTCTTGCCGTTGCCCTGGCCCTTGTCGGCGCCGTTCCCGTTGTTCCCGTTGTTCCCGTTGTTGCCGTTGCCCCCGCCGTTGTTCCCGCTGCTCGTCACGGAGCTGTTCCCATCGTCGTCCGAACCGCCCTTCGCGTGGTCGGGCGGGCCCTGCGAGCCGTTGCCCTTCGACTTGTTCCCGGCGTGCTCGGGGGGACCGATGGAGTTGCCGCCGGGGTTCGCCTTGTCGGAACGGTGCTCGGAGCCGGGGTTGTTCGCGGTGGCGATCTCGGAGACGAGCTGGCCGAGGGGCTGCCCGTCGGCGGGGACGAGGTTCTTGATGATCCCCGTCAGCCACCGGCCGAACGGCCCCTCGCCGTCCCAGGCCAGCTCGCCGGAGTCGCTCGACTCGTCGCTCGTGAAGAACTCTACCTCAGTCCCCGAGACGCTGGTGTTGTTCGCCTCGGCGTGGGCGACGTAGACGTACGTCGTCTGGTTATCCAGCCCGGAGAGGCTCGCGGTGAACGTCTCGGGACCGGTGAGGGTCTGAGTCGCCGTGGTGGTGCTGGTGTTCGCCTGATCGCCCTTGATCCAGAACTCGAACCAGACGTCGGCCTCGGCCTCGCCGGCCATGCCCGTGAGCTGACCGTTCAGCGTCGCCGAGGTGTTGTCGACCCCGGACGCCTCGAGCGTGTCGACGTCGAGCGCGGCGTCACGGTCGAACGTCGTGAACGTCACCTCGGCGCCGACGGCGGTGACGTTCCCGGCCTCCGCGTGGGCGACGACCACGTACGTGGTGTTGCTGGAGAGGTTACCGATTGCCTCGCTGAAGGTGCCCGGGGCTGTGAGATCCTGGGGGGCGGTGGTGGAACTGTTCGTCGAGTCGCCCTGGACCCAGTACTCGAACTGGACGGTCGCGTTGGTGGCGTTCTCGATCTCGGTCAGTTCGCCGTTCAACGTCGCCGAGCTGTCGGTGACATCGGTCGCCTGGCCGGTCTCGACGCTCACGACCGGCTCGGCGGCCGCGACGGGCACGGCGGCGAACACGGTCGTCACGAGCAGCGCGGCGACGACGATGGTTGGAAGCTTCCCTGTCATACGACCGGTCAGACGACACTCGAGCCCATAAAGCGCGACAGCCGTTCGGTTCGTTCACGTACCCGCTCGAACCTGGAACTAGCTCTATAGAAGCCTCGAGACTGTTCAAAACGACGGTAGAACGTTTAACTCACGGAGCTTAACGGTCGATTAACGCGCCGGAACGCCCCTCAGGCCTCGGCGCGCTCGACCAACGCGGCGGCCCGGTCGCCAGCCCGTTCGATGACGGCCGACTCGTCGAGCGTCAGGACCTCGCGGTCGCGCATCAGCACCTCGCCGTCGCAGACGGTGTGCCGGACGTCGCTGCCCGAGACCGCGTAGGCGAGGTGGCTGCCCAGGTCGTGGGCCGGCGTGAGGTGGGCCGCCTCGAGGTCGAGCACGATGAGGTCCGCGGCGGCGCCCGGCTCGAGCCGGCCGGCGTCGAGCCCGATCGCCTCCGCGCTCCCGCCGGTCGCCAGACCGACCGCCGAGGCGGCATCGACCGCCTCCGCGTCCTCGGCGGCCAGCTTCCCGAGCATCGCCGCGTCGCGCACCTCGTCGAACAGGTCGAGGTCGTTGTTCGAGGCCGCGCCGTCGGTGCCGAGCCCGACCGTCACGCCGGCGTCGAGCATCGCCTGCACCGGCGCCATGCCGCTGGCGAGCTTCATGTTCGAGGCCGGACAGTGGACCACGCCGGTCCCGGTCGCGGCGAGACGGTCGATCTCGTCGTCGGTGACGTGCACGCCGTGGGCGACGAACGTCTCCGGCCCCAGCAGGTCCAGGGCGTCGGCGGCCTCGATGACGGTGTCGCCGTGCTGCTCGCGAACGTCGGCGACCTCCGTCGCGGTCTCGGCGGCGTGGAAGTGCAGCGGCAGGCCGTTCGCGCGGGCCTCGTCGCGGGCCGCCTCGAGGTAGTCGGCGCCCACGGTGTACAGCGAGTGGGGCATCACGGCCGTGCGCACCCGGCCGCCCGCCCGGCCGTCGTGCTCGGTGGCGAAGCCGACGCCGCGCTCGAGCTCGGCCTCCTTCGCCGACTCGTCGGCCTTCCCGGCCATGATCATGCCGTAGCCAAGCCGGCCCCTCACGCCCGACTCGGCGACCACGTCGGCCACCTGGTCCATGTGGAAGTACATGTCGGCGAACGCCGTCGTCCCGGAGCGGATCATCTCGAGGACGCCGAGCTCGGTGCCCGCCCGGACGTCCGCGGGCTCGAGCTCGGCCTCGACGGGCCAGACGTCCTCGCGGAGCCACGCCTCGAGCGGTTTGTCGTCGGCGTAGCCCCGGAGCAGCGTCATCGCGACGTGCGTGTGGGCGTTCACCAGCCCCGGCGCCACCAGGCCGCCCTCGGCGTCGAGGGTCTCGTCGCCGCCCCCGACGTCTGGGCCGATCGCGAGGACCTCGCCCGCGGCCCGGTCCACCAGCACGTCGGCGCGCTCGACCGCCCCGTCGGGTCGGAGCACCTGCCCGCCAGCGATGCGGAGTTCCGTCATGCCCGGGCGTGCTGGCGCCGCGGGCGTTAAGCCTCCGGTCGCGGCCCCGACAGAATGAAAAGCAGTATGCCCGCGGGCCGTCAAGCGGGGCCAATGCGCGTCGCGGTGCCGAACAAGGGCCGGCTGCACGACCCCGCCATCGAGCTGCTGGAACGCGCCGGCCTCCACCTGGAGAACGGCGCCGACCGCCAGCTCTACGCCGCGACCGTCGACCCCGACGTCACGGTGCTCTACGTCCGGACGAACGACATCCCGGAGTACGTGGCCGACGGGGCGGCCGACGTCGGCATCACGGGCCTTGACCAGGTCCGTGAGGCCGGCGTCGAGGGCGTCGAGGAGCTGCTCGATCTCGACTTCGGGAAGTGCCGGCTGGTACTCGCGGCGCCCGAGGACGGCGAGATCGACTCGCTCGCGGCGCTCGAGGGCGGCACCGTCGCGACGGAGTTCCCGAACATCGCCCGGTCGTTCTTCGCCGACCGGGGCGTGGACGTGGACATCGTCGAGGTCTCCGGCGCGACGGAGCTGACGCCCCACGTCGACATGGCCGACGCCATCATCGACATCACGAGCACGGGCACGACGCTGAAGATGAACCGCCTCGCCGTCGTCGAGGAGGTGCTCCAGAGCTCGGTCCGGCTGTTCGCCCGCGAGGACGTCGTCGACGACGAGAAGACCCAGCAGCTCGCCCGCGCCCTGGAATCGGTCATCGCCGCCGAGGGCAAGCGCTACCTCATGATGAACGCGCCGCGGTCGAAGGTCGACGCGATCCGGGACGTGCTGCCGGGGCTGGGCGGCCCGACGGTGATGGACATCGTCGGCGACGACATGGTGGCGGTCCACGCGGTCGTCGACGAGCGCGACGTCTTCGAGGTCATCAACGACGTCAAGGAGGCCGGCGGGAGCGGGATCCTGGTGACCGAGATCGAGCGGCTGGTCGACTAGGCCCGGCTTCCACAGTTTGATGTGAGCGACTGCCGACGCTCACGTCAGTGAGCGAGCCGTCGCCTGAGGTCTCCGGGACCGCGCCCGCCCAGCGGAGCGATCGGGTCATGTGGGGGCTCGTCGCGGGCGCGAGCCTCGTCACCACCGGGCTGGGTGCCTACGAGATCGCGCCCGCCAGCGTGACTCCGCTCATCCGGGACTCGCTCGGCATCGGGGCGACGACGGCGGGGCTGCTCGTCGGCGTCATGTTCGGCGTCGCGGTCGTCACCAGCCTGCCCGCCGGCGCAGTCCTCGACCGGACCGACACCCGGCGGGCGATGGCGGCGACGGTGGCGTTCCTCTTCGCGGTCGGCGTCTGGGGCTGGTGGGCCGCCGAGGCGGGCCAGTACTGGTCGCTATTGGCCTCACGGGTGGTCGGCAGGCGTGGCGTTCGTCGTCGGTCTGGAACGCCGGCATCGACATCGTGAGCGAGGCCGCCGAGCGACGCCCGGCGGGCGACCGTCGTCGCGGTGTTCACCGCGAGCGGGCCGCTCGGCTTTGCGTTGGGTCAGGGCCTGAGCCCCGCCATCGCGGCCCGCTGGGGCTGGCCCGCCATCTTCGTCGCCTACAACGGCATCGCCCTGCTCGGCCTGGCATTGTTCTGGCCGACGAGCCGCGGCCTCGGCCGGGCCGGCGGCGCCGCCCCGACGCCCGCGGAGTTCGGGGCGGTGCTCCGCAGCCGCCCGGTCTGGCTCGTCGGCGCGCTGGGCTTTCTCGGCTACGGGCTCTACCTGTTCGTCAACAGCTGGGGGCCGTCCTACCTCACCGCCGAGTTGGGGTATTCCCTCGGCCTGAGTGGCCTCGTCGTCGCGCTGTTCCCGGCCGTGGGCGTTCTCGGCCGGATCGGCGGCGGGGTGATCTCGGACCGGCTGTTCGACGGCCGGCGCCGGCCGGTGCTGCTCGTCGCCTTCGTCGTCGCGACGCCGCTGCTGGCGACGTTCACCGCCCTCTCCTCGGTGCCGACGGTGGTCGCCTCGCTGCTCCTCGCGGGGCTGGCCATCCAGCTGATGATCGGCCTCGCGTTCGCCTACATCCGCGAGCTCGTCGACGAGCGCGTCGCCGCGACGGCGGTCGCGTTCCTCACGGGCGTGGGCCTCGGCGGGGCGTTCGTCTCGCCGATCGTGGGCGGGGCCGATCATCGATGCCGCCGGGTTCGGCCCGGCGTTCCTGGTCGCGTCGGGGCTGGCCGCCCTCGGCGTCCTGGTGCCTGGCGTGCGCTGGCGCCGACGGAGCCCGAGTGAGCCGGCGTCAGGCGGTCGAGCAGCCGCACGAGGTTGAACAGCGCCACGCCGAGCACGGCGCTGAGGACGTAGTGGGCCAGGGTCACGAGCGCCGTATCGCGGCGGTCGAGCCCGAGGAAGCGGTTGATGGCGACGACGTCGGCCGCCAGCGAGACGACGATGGCCACGGCCGGCCCGAACGGCCCGAGGAGCAGCGACACGGTCGCGAGCACGACCCCCACGCCGGCCGACGGGAGCAGCTCCGCCGAGCCGAGCACGTACCGGGCGGCGAGGAAGGCGGTGGCGGCGTAGAAGGCGAGCGCGAGCAGGAAGGTGCCGACGATCGCGGTGAGCGGGGCGCTCGCGGGCGCCAGCTGGAGGGGGAGGGGCCCGGGCACGGGGGCGTGCCGGGCTTACTCGAGCAGCCCGAGCTCCTCGAGCCGGCTGACGATCTTGTCGACGGCGTGCTCGGCGTCGACGGGCTGCTTGCCGCCGGTGATGACGAGCTTGCCCGAGCCGAACAGCAGGGCGACGACGTTGGGCTCGTCGAGCCGGTAGACGAGGCCGGGGAACTGCTCGGGCTCGTACTCGATGTTCTCGAGGCCGAGGCCGATCGCGATGGCGTTGAGGTTCAGCTTCCGGCCGAGGTCGGCCGACGTGACGATGTTCTGGACGACGATCTCGGGGTCCTCCTCGACCTTGATCTCGAGGTCGCGCAGCTTGTCGAAGACGATGCGGAGGCTCTCGTGGACGTCGTCGGTCGACTTGGCGCCGGTGCAGACGATCTTGCCCGAGCGGAAGATCAGCGCCGCCGACTTCGGGTCCTGGGTCCGGTAGACGAGGCCCGGGAACTGCTCCGGGTCGTAGTCCGCGCCCTCGAGGTCCATGGCCACGCTCTGGAGGTCCAGCTCCTGGCCGATCCCCGTCGAGGCGACCACGTTCTCGATGTTGATGGTTTCCTTGGGATCGCTCATCGGTCTAGCTTAAATATCGTATTTAAGGTTTATAAACATTGGTAAGTACGCCTGACAGTTCTGCCGGCGAAGCGGGAGACGGCTTGGTCCATCATGCGCCCCGCCGACCGACACCCTCAACACGGGCTCGCGCGCACCCCGGGGCGTGTACGTCCTCGAGCTCGCCGGCGAGGACGACGGCTTCGCCGTCGCCGAGGCCGCAGCCGCCGCCGAGGGCACCGCGCGCCTGGCGCCGGGGCTCGCGACCGCGTCGGCGGTCGATCTCGACCGGCTCCGCGGGCTGGCGTTCACCCGGGCCGCCGCCGAGCTCGTCGGGACCGCCGGCGGGACCGTCGACGCCGCCGTGGCGCTCCTCGAGGGGACGAGCCCCGACCGGTCGGGGAGCGTGGCCGTCCGGGCCCGGGACGTCCGGGGGACTGCGGGCGTCGACACCCAGGCCGCCGAGCGGGCCCTCGGCGGCGTCCTGACGGCCGCCGGGCTGTCGGTGGACCTCGAGACGCCCGACCACGAGCTCCGGGCGCTGTTCGCCGCCGATACCTGCGCCCTCGGCTGGCTCGCGGCCGAGAGCCGCCGGGACTTCGACGACCGGCTGCCGACCGACAAGCCGTTCTTCCAGCCCGGGAGCATGGTGCCCCTCGAGGCCCGCGCGGTCGCCAACCTCGCGAGGGCGCGGCCGGGAAGCGACGGTGCTCGACCCGATGTGTGGCACCGGCGGGCTCCTCGTCGAGGCCGGCCTGGTCGGCGCCCGGGTGATCGGGCTCGACGCCCAGCACAAGATGGTCCGGGGCGCCCGGCGGAACCTCGCGCACTACCTCGAGGACTGGGCGCTCGTACAGGGCGACGCGGCCCGGCTCCCGATGTCGGGGCCGGTCGACGCCGTCGTGGCCGACGTCCCCTACGGCCGCCAGTCGGCGGTCGCGAGCGACGACGTCGACGAACTGGTGCGCGCCGCGTTGGCGGAGGCCCGGCGGGTGGCCGACCGGGCCGTGATCGTCGCCGACCGGGACCGCACGGGCGAGGCCACCGAGGTGGGCTGGTCGGTCGAGGCGGTCCACGAACGCCCGGTGCACCGATCGCTCACACGGTTCGTCCACGTGCTCGCCGCCTGAGTCATCGGAGCCGCGCTTACCGCCGCGCGATGACGGTCCGGCCCGCCCGAACCGTGTCGCCCTCGGCGACGTGCAGGTGCTCGCGTTCGTAGCCCGCCGGCAGCACGACGTCCGCCCGGGAGCCGAAGGCGATGTGGCCGAGCCGCTCGGCCCGCTCGAGGGTGTCGCCGGGCTCGACGTAGGGCGTGATCCGGCGGGCGAACCAGCCCGCGATGAGCACGACCGTGTGGTCGCCGAAGTCGAGGCGGAGCTGCTCGTTGCGGTCGGAGTCCTTCGAGAACGCCGGCCGGTGGGCGCCCGCCCGGTGGTCGACGGCCTCGACCGTACCCCCGAGGGGCGCGCGGTTCACGTGGACGTCGTCGACGTTCATGAACACGCCCACCCGGAGCCGGCCGGCCTCCTCCCGGACCACCGAGACCGTGCCATCGGCCGGCGAGACGACGCCCTCGCCCGCCGGCGACCGCTCGGGGTCGCGGAAGAACCAGAGCGCGAACCCGCCGACGAGCAGCAGCGCTCCGGCGGCGAACGGCGTGACGAAGAACGCGGGCACGGCGAGCACGCCGGGGACCGCCGCGTACCGCCAGCCGCCGGGGGCGAGCCGCATCGCCTCACCGCACCCCGAGCTCGGCCAGCAGCCGGGAGAGCTGCAGGCGGTCGCTCGTCCCCTCGGCGAGGTCCAGGTCGACCTCCCCGGCCAGGACCGTCAGCTCGGCGGGGTCGACGAGCTCGCGGGCGCGGGCGACCCGGACGACCGACTCGAGCACCTCGCCGCCGGTGTAGCCGTCGTCGACGAGCAGGTCGTCGAGCATCGAGCGGGCCTCCGTGAACTCGCCGTCGTTCGCCCGGCGCACCAGCTCGACGAGCCGCTCGTCGGGCCCGACGTCACGGAGCGCCTCGAAGGCGGCCTCGCGGGTGAGCTCGCCCGCCTCGGCGGCGACGGTCTGGGCGTCGAGCACCGCCGCCCGGAGGTCGCCGTCGGCCGCGCTGGCGACGTAGGCGAGCCCCTCGTCGTCGTAGGGCACCCCCTCGGCCTCGAGGATGCCCTCGAGCACGGCGACGGTCTCGTCGGTCGAGGGCGCGCGCACCGGCACCGGGAAGCACCGCGAGGTGATCGGCGGGATGAGCTTCGAGGGCTGGCGGGTCGTCAGCACGAACTGCGTGGCGCCGTGGTAGCGCTCCATCACCCGCCGGAGCGCCTGCTGGAAGTCCTCGCGGGCCGCCTCGGCGTTGTCGAGCAGGATGGTCCGGAAGCCGCCCCCCGGCGGCGCCGTCGAGGCGGACTCCTTCAGCACGTGATTGATCATCTCGGCCTTCGACCAGTCGGACTTATAGCGCTTCGAGAGGCCCTGCTTCTGGTCGGTCGAGACCTGCTTCACCCACGGGATCTCCCCGGAGAGGAAGTGCGCGAACCGGGGGTCCTCGCGGAGCTCCTTCTTGGTGCGGTCGAAGAAGTCGGCGACGTTGATCTCGACCAGCGCGTTGTCGGGGTCGTCGTGGACCGCGCGGGCCAGCGCCCGGGCCGCCGCGGTCTTGCCGGCGCCGGCCGGGCCGTGGAGGACGAGGTTGATCGGTCCGGCCCGCACCCGCGAGAGGTACCGCCTGAGGTCCGGCTGGGGCAGGTCCTCGAGGTCGGGGGCGTGGGCCTCGATCCACAGCGGCGACTCCATCGGGAGCCCGTACTGGGCCGTCGGGCTTGAATGGTCCGACCGCGGGCCGCCGATTCCCACGTGCTCGGAACCGGTTCCGGCTTTTAGCCCCCATGACGGGGGAACTCCCACGTGAGGCCTACCTCATGTACGACGACATCCTGATCCCCACCGACGGGAGCGAGCAGGCGACCAACGCCGTCAAGTCCGGGCTCTCGCTCGCCGCGGAGCTCGGCGCGACGGTCCACGTGTTGACGGTGCTCGACGAGTTCGAGAGCCGCATCGTGCCGCTGACCGGCGAGGGCGAGGAGCGCCGCCAGGAGTACGAGGATCGCGGCGAGGAGATCGTGACCGAGGTCGCGAAGGCGGCCGACGAGCTGGGCGTCGACTGCGAGACGGCGGTCCGCACCGGGCAGGTCCACGTCGAGATCCAGGAGTACGTCGACGAGGCCGGCATCGACCTCGTGGTGATGGGCTCGCGGGGGCTCACCAACCTCGAGAAGGTGCTGCTCGGGAGCACGGCGGACAAGACCATCCGCACGGTCGACGTCCCGACGATGGTCGTCCACCGGCCGCCCCAGTCGTTCGTCGACTTCGACCGCGAGATCCACCTCGCCGGCTGGTAATCGCCCCGGCAGTGCCAAGGCCCGGGGGCACCGAACGCCGGCCATGACGGTCGGCGAGCTCGCCGACGCGGTGCGCGAGGCGGAGTCGGTCGTGGCGTTCACCGGCGCCGGCGTGAGCACCGCCTCCGGCATCCCGGACTTCCGGAGCGAGGGCGGGATCTGGGAGACGCACGACCGGGCCGACTTCCGCTACGACCGGTTCCGCCGGGACCCCGCGGGCTTCTGGGCCGACCGGCTCGCGCTCCAGGAGACGATGTACGGCGGGACCGAGCCCGAGCCGAACGCGGCCCACGAGGCGCTCGTCGGGCTCGCGGTCGACGGCCACCTCGACGCCGTCGTGACCCAGAACGTCGACGGCCTGCACGCGGACGCGGCGGCGGCCGCCGGCATCGACCTCGAGCTCGTCGAGCTCCACGGTAACGCCCGAGCCGTCGCCTGCATTGACTGCGGCGAGCAGTTCGACGCCGGGCCGGCCTTCGATCGGGCGCGGGCGGGCGAGCGGCCGCCGACCTGCCAGGAGTGTGGGGGCGTGCTCAAGCCCTGCGTGATCCTGTTCGGCGAGCGCCTCGACACTGCGACCATCGAGCGCGCCCGGGCGCTGGCCCGCCGGGCGGATGTCCTCCTGGCGACCGGCTCGTCGCTCACCGTCGAGCCAGCGGCCTCGCTCCCGCGCCTGGCGGGGCGCACGGGCGCGACGCTCGCGGTGGTGAACCTCACCGAGACACCGTACAGCGACGCGGCTGAGGTCGACCTCCGGGCGGACGTCACCGAGGCCTTGCCGGCGCTCCGGGCCGCCCTCAGAGACTGACGCGCCGGCCTACGTCGCCGCGTCCTGGAACGCGCTCCGGGTGATCTTCGAGAGCGACGGGTGGGCGAAGATGGCGTCGGCGATGTCGTCGACCGTGCCGCCCAGCCGCATGACGGGGACGACCTCGTGGACGAGCGTCGAGGCCTCGTGGCCGAGTACGTGGAAGCCGAGGATCTCGCCCGTCTCGGGGTCGGCCAGCGCCTTCGCGAAGCCGTGCTCGAACTTCTTCGCCCGGCCCATGATCGAGCCCGGGAACGATGCCCGGCCGACGGCGTAGTCCCGGCCCGACTCCTCGAGCTCGGCCTCGGTGGCGCCGACGCCGGCGATCTGGGGCTCGGTGAAGATGGCGTGGGGCATCGCTCGGAGGTCGATCTCGCGGCCCTCGCCGCGCACGACGTTCGCGGCCATGACCTCGGCCTCGTGGTCGACGGAGTGCTTGAACATCGCGTTGTCCGCGATGTCGCCCTGCGCCCAGACGCCGTCGGCGGACGTCCGGAGCCGGTCGTCGGTCACCACGAAGCCGCGGTCGTCGGTCTCGATGCCGCCGGCCTCGACGGCGAGCGTGTCGGTGTTCGGCCGACGGCCGGCCGCCACCAGCAGCGCGTCGCCCGAGGCCTCGACGGTTCCGCCGTCCTCGGCCTCGGCGGTAACGCTGATCCGATCGCCGTCTTGGCTGGCCTCGTTGACCCGGTAGCCGACGTGGACGGTATGGCGCTCGCGGGCGATATCGGTGAACGCCTCGGCGATCTCCGGGTCCTCGCGGGGCACCAGGGTGTCGAGCATGTCGATGAGGGTGACGTCCGTGCCGAAGGCGTCGAAGTAGTAGCCGAGCTCGACGGCGACGTAGCCCCCGCCGAGCACGACGAGCTCCTCGGGCGGCTCGCGCAGCCGGATGGCCTCGGCGCTGGTGAGGTAGTCGACCTCGTCGAGGCCGTCGATCGGCGGGACGACCGGTCGGCTCCCGGCGCCCACGACGACCTTGTCGCCGGCGAGCTCCGTGCCGTCCTCGAGCGCGACGGTCCGGTCGCCGACGAACTCGGCGTACTGCTCGAACAGCGCCAGGTTCGGGTCCTCGCGCTTGTCCGCGGCCATCCCCTCGGCGATCGCGCCGAGCTGGTCGTGCACCTCGTCGACGAGGCCGGCGAAGTCGACGCCGTCGACGCTGGCGTCGACGTGGAAGCGCTCGGCGTCGTGCACCGCGTTGACGGCGTTGGCGTGCCCGATGAGCATCTTCGAGGGGTTACACCCGCGGTTGAGGCAGGTGCCCCCGAGCGGGCCGGGCTCGACCAACGCGGTCTCCAGCCCCGCGCCCGAGGCCGCCGAGGCCACCTTGTTGGCCGCGCCGCCGCCGATGACGAGGACGTCGAACTCGTGCATGTCCCGGCCATGGCGGGCGGGGGCATTCGCCCCGGGAAGGCGGCCCGCCCCGCCGGTTCCCGCGTTCCGAAGCGGGTTTACGCGCCCCCGGCGTCGTCCGCGCCGATGACGCTCCGGGTGACGTTCCTCGGCACGTCGGGGGCGATCCCGACGACCGACCGGAACCCCAGCGGCCTCCACGTCAACCGCGACGGGGACCAGCTGCTGTTCGACGCCGGCGAGGGCACCCAGCGCCAGCTCATGCGTTACGCCGCCGGCTTCGCGGTCTCCGACGTCTTCGTCACGCACCTCCACGGTGACCACGTCTACGGCCTCCCGGGGCTGCTCGAGACGTGGTCGTTCAACGACCGGAGCGAGCCGCTGACGGTCCACTGCCCGCCGGGCACCCGCGAGGACCTGCTCGCGCTGCTGACCGCGCTCGGGGGCCAGCCGTCGTACCCACTCGACGTGGTCGAGGTCGCGCCCGGCGACGTCGCCCTCGAGGCCGACGACTACCGGGTCCGGGCGTTCGCCACCGACCACCGGACCCGGTCGGTCGGCTACGCCCTGGTGGAATCCGATCGCCGCGGGCGGTTCGACCGCGAGCACGCCGAGGCGCTCGGGGTCCCGGTCGGGCCGGCGTTCTCGCGGCTGCACGCCGGCGAGCCCGTCGAGCTCGAGGACGGCACCGTCGTCGAGCCCGAGGAGGTCGTCGGCCCAGCTCGTCCCGGCCGGACGGTGGTCTACACCGGCGACACCCGCCCCTGCGAGACGGTGGTCGAGGCCGCCGCCGGCGCCGACCTGCTGATCCACGACGGCACGTTCGCCGACGAGCACGCCGAGCGGGCCGTCGAGACGCGCCACTCGACCGCCCGAGAGGCCGCCGAGGTCGCCGCCCGAGCGGGCGCCGAGCGCCTCGTGCTGACCCACGTCTCCTCGCGGTACGCCGGCGGGGCCGGCCAGCTCGCCGAGCAGGCCCGCGAGGCGTTCGACGGCGAGGTGACGGTCGCCCGCGACGGGCTGACGCTCGACGTCGAGCTGCCCGAGTAGGCTCAGTCCTCGGCGTCGTCGACCTCGCTGCGACGCTCGGCGGCGCGTCGCCCCTTTACCTCCGACGGTTCGGCCCGCTCGCGCCGCCGTCGCGCTTAAGCGCGGCGCTGCCCAAGGCCGCCGCGTGAGCCGGGGACCGAGCGCGCTCGACGCGCCCGTGTTCGGGGTCGACGTCCAGAGCGGGGACGTCCGCGGCGACGCGCCCTCCTACGCGCTCGTGCGGCTCGAGGACGGCGAGGTCGCCGAACGCGACGTCGTCTCGCGGCGGAAGCTGCTCCGGCTGGTGGCGGCCGAGCGGCCGAGCCGGCTGGCGACGGACAACATGTACGAGCTCGCCGAGGACAAGGACGCCCTGATCCACCTGCTGGGGGCGCTCCCCGAGGAGACGGCGCTGGTGCAGGTCACCGGCGACGAGCGCCCGGAGCCGCTCTCGCGGGTCGCCGGGCGCCACGGCGTCCCCTACGGGAAGGACCCGATGGCGGAGGCCGAGGCGGCGGCCCGGCTGGCGGCCCGGAACGTCGGCCAGGCGGTCTCGGCGTTCGCGGACACGACCCGCGTCAAGGTCTCGCGGGGGCGCTCGGTGGGCAAGGGCGGCTGGTCCGAGGACCGCTACACCCGGCGGATCCACGGCGCGGTCCGCAAGCGCGCCCGGGAGATCGAGTCCGCCCTCGAGGACGCCGGGCTCGACTTCGAGCGCACGGCCACCGAGAAGTACGGCGGGCTCGCGAACGCGACGTTCGTCGTCGAGGGCCGGCCGGGCGACCTCCCGGTGTCGGCGGCCCGGTCGGGCGACGTCCGGGTCGAGGTCGAGCGCGAGCGCCGCGACGGCATCGAGTTCGAGCCGCTCGTCAAGCGCCGGGACCCGGTCGTGGTCGGCGTCGACCCCGGGACCACCACGGCCGCCGCGGTCTGCGGCCTCGACGGCACGGTGCTGGACGTCACCAGCACGCGGACCGCCGACCACGCGGCGATCGTCGAGTGGCTCATCGAGCGGGGCCGACCGGTCGTGGTCGCGGCCGACGTCACCCCGATGCCCCGCGCGGTCGAGAAGATCCGGCGGTCGTTCGAGGCCGCGGGCTGGACGCCCGGGACGGACCTCCCGGTCGACGAGAAGCTCCACCGGACCCGGGAGGAGGGCTACGACAACGACCACGAGCGCGACGCGCTCGCGGCGGCGCTGTTCGCCTGCGACGCCCACGCCGACCAGTTCGATCGCATCGCCCGGCGGACGCCCGCCGGCATGGACCAGGGCGAGGTCGTCGCGGCGGTGGTCGCGGGCGAGAGCTCGCTGGAGGCGGCGCTCACCGAGCTGGCGCCCGACGAGGGGGACGACGGGGGCAGCGCCCCCGGGCAGACCGAGGCGGCCCGGGAGGCGACCCGCCGGGCGGAGGCGCTGGCCGACCGGGTCGAGCGTCTGGAGTCGTACGTCGAGGACCTCGAGGCCACGGTCGATGAGAAGGACGACCGCATCGCGGAGCTGGAGTCCGCCCTGGACGAGGCCCACACCGCCGAGCGGGCGGAGGCGAAGGCCCGGCGGTCGACCAACCGGCTCGAGCGCGAGAACGAGCGCCTCGAACGCGAGCTCGCGGCCGCCGAGGACGAGCTCGACGAGCTCGACCGGAAGCTCGAGCGGTTGAAGGCGCTCTGGAAGCTCGACCACTCGGACTTCGAGGCCGTCGCCGACCGGGCCGCCGAGGCGCTGGTGCCCGTCAAGCCCGTCGACCAGTTCTCGCTGGACGCCATCGAGGCCGCCGACGAGGCCTACGGCCTCGCGCCCGGCGACGTCGTCCTCCTCCGGGACGCGAGCGGCGCCGGGGGGCGGACCGCCGAGCGGCTCGCCGAGGTCGAGCCCCGCGTCGTGCTGCTCGATGGGGCCGGGCTCTCCGAGGTCGCCGAGGCCGTGCTGTACGACCGCGGGGTGCCGTTCGGTCCCGCCGATGCCGTCGAGACCCGCGAGGTCGACGAGCTCGCGGTGGCCCGCGAGGCGGACATCGAAGTTCTGCTCGAGGACTGGCGAGAGCGGCTCGACCGGTGGCGGCACGCCGAGAACGAGCAGCTCGTCGACCGGCTGATCAGCGAACACCGCGCCGAGCGCGGGGACACGACGCCGAGCGAGCTGCTGGATCCCTAGACGACGGGCTCGACCAGCACCGTGTCGTGCTTTAGCCGCGGCCGTTTGGCCCGGCCGGCCTCCTCGTAGGCGACGACGTCCAGCTCGGCGAGCCGCGCGAGGTCCCGGCTCACGCCGGCCTTGTCGCGGTCCAGCTCGGCGGCCAGCGACCGGACGGAGTCGGCGGGGCCCGCCCGGAGCCGGTCGAGGAGCTCGAGCCGGGCGGGGCTCAGGAGCTCCCGGGCGCTCTCCGGGGAGAGAACCAGGGTGTCGGTGTAGCCCGCATCGGAGAGGGGGCCGCCGGCGAGCGAAAGCCGGAACAGCCGCCGCTTGTGGGTGGAATCCTGCCCGCTGGACCGGCCGGTCGGTGACGGCGGCATTCGTATCGTTCTAGTAACTGTTGAGGATTTCATCAACATAAAACGGCCGGCCGCTGGCTCGCGGACTCCGGTATCTATTTTGCGCCGGCTCCCCGCCTCCCCAACCACAACGGCGGGCCCGACGGGCGCCGGTCCCCGGGCCCCGCTTCGACCATCGACAATGAACCGTCCTCGCCCGTGCTGCTTGCCGCCCCGCGGCCCATGAAGATTTTCGCATCCCGGACCAGCCGGTGGAAGGTACTCGCGGCGACCCTCGTGATCTCCGTCGGCTTCGTGGCGCTCTACCTGGCCGCGCGGCGCTACGCGCCGTTCTTCTTCAACGCGGTCGAGCTCCGGGCCTGGCTCGCCGGCTTCGGCATCTGGGCCCCGATCGTCTTCATCGCCCTGCAGGCGCTCCAGGTCGTCGTCGCCCCGATCCCCGGCCAGGCCATGGCGGTGGTCGCCGGCTACCTGTTCGGGTCGTTCTGGGGCCTGGTGTACAGCCTGACCGGCGTCATGATCGGCAGCGCCGTCGCGTTCAGTCTCACGAAGCGGTACGGCCGGCCGGCGGTCGAGCGGTTCATCGAGGACGACGTCCTGGCGTCGTTCGACGGGCTGGTCGAGCAGGCAGGCCTCTTGGGGCTGTTCGTCTTCGTACTCATTCCGGGCCTGCCGGACGACGTCGTCTGCTTCGTCGCCGGCCTGACGCCGCTCCGGCTGGGGCCGTTCCTGCTGGTGCTCCTGTTGGGTCGGACCCCCGCCTACGCGCTGGCGACCTACGCCGGCGGGCAGTTCGCCACCGGCGAGCTCCTCCGGGCCACGCTCCTGCTCGTCGTGTTCGTCGGGCTCTCCGCCGCGGCGTACTACCACCGCGAGGCGATCCAGCAGGCGGTCCGCCGGGGGTAATCGGCGGCGCTTCCCTCGTCTGGGAAGGCCTAAATCCCGGGCGCCGGATGGGCGGGTATGGACGCCCTGGAGCGCATCACTCGCAACACGGCGGAGGTGATCACCGACGAGGAGGTCCGGGCCCTCGCCGAGGACCCCGCGGGCCGGCGGGCCTACGTCGGCTACGAGCCCTCCGGCGTGCTCCACCTGGGCCACATGCTGGCCGCGAACAAGCTCATCGACCTCCAGGACGCCGGCTTCGAGGTCGTCGTGCTGCTCGCGGACGTCCACGCCTACCTCAACGGCAAGGGCACCTTCGAGGAGATCCGCGAGACCGCCGAGCGGATGCGCGAGCAGTTCATCGCCTACGGCCTCGACGAGGACCGGACCGAGTTCGTCTACGGCTCGAGCTACCAGCTCGACGAGGACTACGTGCTCGACCTGCACGCGCTGGGCCTCGGGACGACGCTCAACCGGGCCCAGCGGGCCATGGCGGAGATCCAGTCCGGGGACGTCGCGAAGGTCTCCCACGTGGTCTACCCGCTGATGCAGGCGCTGGACATCGCCTACCTGGACCTCGACCTCGCGGTCGGCGGCATCGACCAGCGCAAGGTGCACGTGCTCGCCCGCGAGGGGCTGCCCGGGCTGGGCTACGAGGCCCCGCCGGCGCTGCACACGCCGATCCTCGCCGACCTCGACACCGGCGTCGGCAAGATGTCCTCCAGCGAGGGGACGACGATCTCGATGGAGGACGACGCCGAGGCCCTCGAGGCGAAGGTCAACGGCGCGTTCTGCCCGCCGACCCGCGACCCCGAGCCCGACGCCGACGGGAACGAGCGCGAACACCCCGTGCTCCAGCTCTTCCGGTACCACGTGTTCCCGCGTTTCTCGTCGGTGACCGTCGAGCGCCCCGAGGAGTACGGCGGCGACGTGACCTACGGCTCCTACGAGGCGCTCGCGTCCGCGCTGGAGTCCGGCGAGCTCCACCCGGCGGACGCGAAGTCGGCGCTCGCCGCCGCGCTCGACGAGCTCATCGCCCCCGGCAGGGCCGAGCTGTCGGGCTGATCCGGGGCCGAACCGCCGGACAGACCGTGGGATTAACCTTCGCTCGCGCCGAGGGGCCGGCCGATGAGCGACGACGAGGAGGCGTCCCAGCGGGATCTCCGCATGCCCGAGGGGGACGAGGTGTTCGCCGTCGTGACCGAGATGCTCGGCGCCAACCGGGTCGAGGTGCGCTGTGCCGACGGCGTCGAGCGGACCGCCCGCATCCCGGGCCGGATGCGAAAGCGCATCTGGATCCGCGAGGACGACGTCGTCCTCATCGAGCCATGGGACTGGCAGGACGAGAAGGCCGACATCGCCTGGCGCTACGAGAAGGCCGAGGCCGACCAGCTCAGACGCGAGGGCCACATCCAGGAGTCCGCGTGAGCGCGCCCACATGACCTACCGCGAGGCGGCCTGCGCGCTGGCCGACCGGCTGGCCGAGACGGACGTCACCTGGGCCGTCACGGCGAGCGCCAACCTCGCGCTGCGGGGGTTCGACGTCGAGCCCGGGGACCTCGACGTGATGACCGACGCCGCCGGCATCGAGCGCATCGCCGAGGCGTTCGCCGGGGACGTGGTCCGGCCGGTGCGGCCGCCCGCGGCGGCCGAGAACGGGAACATCCGGTCGTACTTCGGCGCGCTCGAGCTGGCCGGCACGGAGGTCGAGCTCATGGGCGACGTCGAGCACCGCGTCGACGGCCGGTGGGAGCGGGCGGACGACGTCGCGAGCCACCGCGAGCTCCTGGCCGTCGACGGCCGCGAGCTCCCGGCGATGCCGCTCGACCACGAGCGCCGGGCCTATCGGGCCCTCGGGCGCGAGGGCCGGGTCGCCCTGCTGGCCGGCGGGGCGCCATGAGCGAGTTCGACCTGCTCGACGTCGACGAGGTCGAGGGCGTCGGCGACGAGTGGGAGGAGATCGACGTCTCGGATACCGAGGCCGACCGGATCGCCCGGAAACGCGACCGGGAGTTCGAGCAGTTCAGAAAGCGGATCAAGGACGCCGACCAGTTCAAGGTCGAGGCCGCGATCTTCGACGACGCCACGCTCGCGGCGGTCTACAAGCTCGTCCAGGACGGCCACATCGCCGCGTTCGGCGGGCCGATCTCGACCGGCAAGGAGGCGAGCGTCTTCGAGGCGCTCGGGCCCGACGACACCGACGTCGCGGTGAAGATCTACCGGATCCAGGCCTCGGACTTCCGCCGGATGCGCGAGTACCTCGAGGGCGACCCGCGCTTCGAGGGCATCGGGAGCGACAAACGCGAGGTCATCATCGCCTGGACGCGCAAGGAGTTCGCGAACCTCCAGCGGGCGGCGGCGGCCGGCGTCCGGGTGCCCCACCCCATCGCCGTCCAGCGGAACGTGCTCGTCATGGAGCTCATCGGCGAGGAGGACGACCACGCCCCGCGGCTCGAGGAGGTCCACATCGAGAACCCGGAGACGGCCTACGAGGTCGTCCGGGAGTACATGCGCCGGCTGCACGCCGCCGGGCTGGTCCACGGCGACCTGTCGGAGTACAACATCGTGATCTACGACGGCGAGCTCTGCGTCATCGACGTCGGCCAGGCCGTGACGGTCCACCACCCGAACGCCGACGAGTTCCTCCGCCGGGACTGCCGGAACGTGGCGGGCTTCTTCAGCCGAGCGGGCCTCGAGGTCGACGCCGACGAGCTGTACGAGTTCGTGCTCGCGGGCGAGGCGTCCGGCGACGCCGTGATGGACGGGGAGTAGCCCGGGCCGGCCGCCCGAACGGGCCGACTACCGGACGTCCTTCCGCGTGAACAGCACCGCCGCGAGCGCCACCAGCCCGACCGTCGCGGCGAGGAGGACGCCGGCGCTCACGAGGTCGTACTGCCCCCGGATGAGGATCGCGTTGACGTCGTAGTACCGGGTCGGGGAGACCGCGCCGACGGCCTCGAGGTCCGTGTCGGTCAGCAGCGACTCGACGAGGAACAGCGCGAAGACGAGCGCCAGGGCGGCCCGCTCGGCGATCGCCGACCGCGTGAACGCGACGCCGAGCACGAGGCCGATGGCCCCCGTCGCGAGCAGGTACGGCACCGACAGGACGTGGACCATGGCGAGGTCGGCGACCGGGAGCGGGTCGTCGATGAGCACCGAGCCGGCGTAGACCACGACCGGGGTGACCACGTTCACGACGAGGATGGGCACCAGCAGCGTGAGGAACTGCTCGAGGAGGAGGCGCCACCGGCGGACCGGCAGCGCGAGCCAGAGGTCCATCCGGTCGTGCTCGACGGCGTCCGAGACGAGGCCCGCCGCCGCGTAGGCGGTGTAGAGCCCCAACAGGATCACCCAGACGAAGGCGTAGAGCTCGACGGCGAGGAAGCCCTCGAGGGTCGCCATGGTCTCGATGCCGAACGCCTTCAGGACCGGCTGCGGGTAGGCCTGGAGCATCCCGTCGATGTCGATGGACTGCTGGAACGACGGGAACACCCAGATGACCAGGGCGGCCATGAGCGAGATCCCCACGGCGATGGCAGCAGACCCCTTCAGCCGGTGGCGGGCGCCGTAGCGGAACAGCTCAAGCATCGGCCTGCCCCCCGTAGAACCGCATGAAGACGTCCTCGAGGGGCGCCTCCTCGACCTCCAGGTCGATCAGGTCGTAGCCGGCCACGACGCCGAGCAGCTCGTTGATGTCGCCGGTGAACGTCAGGGTCGCCTCGGCCACGATGCGTTCGTCGCCGCCGAAGACGAACTCGCCCACCCCGTCCTCCTGCTCGACGGCGTGGACCTCGACGTCGTGGGCGCCCTCGATCCGGAGGGCGTCGGGCGTCCACGGGCTCGGCGGCTCGGAGCCGGACGGTCTTGCCCGAGCGCCGCAGGAGGTCCTCGATCGCCTCGATCGCGACCAGCTTGCCCGCCCGGAGGACCGCGACCCGGTCACAGACCTGGCGGACCTCGCCGAGGACGTGCGACGACATGAACACCGTCGTGCCGCGCTCCTGTTCGGCGCGGAGGAACTCGTTGAACTCCCGCTGCATCAGCGGGTCGAGCCCCGAGGTGGGCTCGTCCATGACCACGAGGTCGGGGTCGTGCATGAACGCCTGGACCAGCCCGAGCTTCTGGACGTTGCCCGTCGACAGCTCACGGATCGGCCGGGTCAGCGGCGGCGCGAAGGTGTCGAGCAGCCGCTCGAGTCGGTCGTCGCCCTTCAGCGCAGCGTGGAGGTCGAGCAGCTCCCGGCCGGTGACGTGCTCGTCGAAGGCCGGGTTCGCCGGGAGGTAGCCGATGTGACGCTTGGCCTCGACGAGGGCTGCCTCGTCGGTGACGTCGGCGCCGAGGACGGTCGCCGACCCCGAGGTGGGCGCCATGAAGCCCATGAGCGTGCGGATGGTCGTCGTCTTGCCGGCCCCGTTGGGCCCCAGGTAGCCGAACACCTCGCCTGACCGGACCTCGAACGTGAGCCCGTCGTTGGCCCGGAGGTCGCCGTAGTCCTTGGTGAGCGAGGCGAGCTCGATGGCCGGCATTCGGGACGAGTACTATTCGTGACATGAAAGGCCTGCCGGTCCCGGCCCGCGCTCCGACAGACCTTATTCGGTGGGGCCCGGAGCGCCCGAACATGCAGCACGTGAAGATTCCGCAGGACCGGGTGGGCGTGCTCATCGGGGAGGGCGGGGAGACCATGCGCGAGATCGAGCGCCGGGCCGAGGTCCGCCTCGAGATCGACTCGCAGAACGCCTCGGTGGGCGTCGACCAGGTCGGCGACCCGGTCCGCGGGCTGAAGGGCTCGGACATCGTCCGGGCGATCGGCCGGGGGTTCGCGCCCGACGAGGCGCTCTCGCTGCTGTCGGACGACCTCATGCAGCTCGAGGTGATCGACATCAAGCGGACGGCCCGGAACAAGAACGATCTCAAGCGCCGGAAGGGCCGGCTCATCGGCAAGGGCGGCCGGACCCGCGAGCTGATGGAGGAGCTCACCGGCGCCTCGGTCGTCATCTACGGCTCGACGCTGGCGGCCATCGGCATGCCCCGCCAGGTGGACGTCGTCCGGAGCGCCGCGGAGATGCTGCTCGACGGGGCGCCCCACGGCGCGGTCTACTCGTTCCTCGAGCGCAAGCGCCGCGAGGAGCTCAACCCCGCGGCCATCGAGTACCACGAGCTCGAGGACACCGGCTGAGCCGGCCGCGAACCCTATATAAAGGCCGGGGTTGAGAACCGTTCACACGGTCCCAGTCCCCACACGGCGGCCCTTCGCTCGGCGAAAGCCGTTGGGTTTATATAGAACGACAAACAATCGTTGAGTGATTATGGCGCAGCAGTTGGGTAACCAGCCCCTGATCGTACTCTCGGAGGAGTCCCAGCGGACCTCCGGGCGCGACGCACAGTCGATGAACATCACGGCCGGCAAAGCGGTCGCCGAGGCCGTGCGCACCACGCTCGGCCCGAAAGGGATGGACAAGATGCTCGTCGACTCGGCGGGCTCCGTCGTCGTCACGAACGACGGCGTGACCATCCTCAAGGAGATGGATATCGAGCACCCGGCGGCCAACATGATCGTGGAGGTCTCGGAGACCCAGGAGGACGAGGTCGCCGACGGCACCACGACGGCGGTCGTCCTGGCCGGCGAGCTCCTCGGCAAGGCCGAGGACCTCCTCGAGCAGGACATCCACGCCACCACGCTCGCCCAGGGCTACCGGCAGGCCTCGAGCAAGGCGAAGGAGATCCTCGACGACATCGCCATCGAGGTCAGCGAGGACGACGACGAGCTCCTCGTCCAGATCGCCTCGACCGCGATGACGGGCAAGGGCGCCGAGAGCGCCAAGGAGACGCTCGCCCAGCTCGTCGTCGACGCCGTCCGCAGCGTCGCTGACGACGACGGCATCGACGTCGACAACGTCCAGATCGAGAAGGTCGTCGGCGGCGCCATCGGCGAGTCCGAGCTCGTCGAGGGCAACATCGTCGACAAGGAGCGCGTCCACGAGAACATGCCCTACGGCGTGGAGGACGCCAACGTGGTCGTGCTCGACACGGCGCTCGAGATCAAGGAGACCGAGATCGACGCCGAGGTCAACGTCACCGACCCCGACCAGCTTCAGCAGTTCCTCGACCAGGAGGAGCAGCAGATCCGCGACCTGGTCGACCACCTGGTCCGCGTCGACGCCGACGTCGTGTTCTGCGGCAAGGGCATCGACGACATGGCCCAGCACTTCCTGGCCCAGGAGGGCATCATCGCGGCCCGCCGGGTCAAGGACTCGGACCTGAAGGCCATCGCCCGGTCGACGGGCGCCCGCATCGTCTCGAACGTCGAGGACATCACCGACGACGACGTCGGCTTCGCCGGCTCGGTCGCCGAGAAGGACATCGCCGGCGACACGAAGCTCTTCGTCGAGGACGTCGAGCAGGCCCGCTCGGTCACGCTCGTCCTCCGCGGCGGCACCGAGCACGTCGTCGACGAGGTCGAGCGCGCCGTCGAGGACGCGCTCGGCGTCGTCCGCGTGACCATCGAGAGCGGCGAGGTGCTGCCCGGCGGCGGCGCCGTCGAGACCGAGCTCGCGCTCGGCCTGCGCGACTTCGCCGACTCCGTCGGCGGCCGCGAGCAGCTCGCCATCGAGGCGTTCGCGGACGCCCTCGAGGTCATCCCGCGCACGCTCGCGGAGAACGCCGGGCTCGACCCGATCGACAGCCTGGTCGACCTCCGCGCCCAGCACGACGGCGGCGACGTCGCCGCCGGCCTGGACGCCTACACCGGCGAGATCATCGACATGCAGGAGGAGGGCGTCGTCGAGCCCCGCCGCGTGAAGAGCCAGGCCATCGAGTCCGCCACCGAGGCGGCCGTCATGATCCTCCGGATCGACGACGTCATCGCGGCCGGCGACCTGAAGGGCGGCGGCTCCGACGACGGCGACGACGACATGGACATGCCGCCCGGCGGCGGCATGGGCGGCGGCATGGGTGGCATGGGCGGCATGGGCGGCATGGGCGGCATGGGCGGTATGGGCGGCGCGATGTGAGCGCCCCCTAAGTACGCTCACCACCTCCCCACGACCGACCCGCACAGCGCATCCGACCGACCATTCTTCCACTTTCTCGCCCGTTCGGGAGCGGCGGCTCCGGCGGCCCGAGGGTAACGTCGACGCTGGAGTCCGGGCCAGGGCTTTTCATCCCGGCTTCGCCGTCGGCGACCGGGCGTTCGCGCCCGGCGGCCGAGGGTAACGTCGACGCTGGAGTCCGGGCCAGGGCTTTTCATCCCGCGCTGGGACCACTCAGCGCACTACCGGGTGGGACCCCCAATCGGCGCCGGCACGTTCCCGATTGGGCGCGGCCCGCCTCGCGAGCGCAAGCGCTATTGGCCGCCCGTCCGGGCGCCCAGCCATGCCCGAGCCGATCCCGTTCGAGGCCTACTACGACCTCAGCCTGCCCACCCAGCTCGCCCTCTCGCCGGACGGCGAGCGCGCCGCCTTCGTCGCCGAGGAGTTCGACGGCGACGAGGACGAGGTCCGGAGCTCGCTGTTCGTCGTCCCGACCGACGGGAGCGAGCCGCCCCACCGGCTCACCCGGGCCTCCGATGCGGGCTCGCCGAGATGGAGCCCCGACGGCTCGAAGCTCGGCTTCGTCGGCGCCCGCGACGCCGACGTCGAGCGCGGCCTCGGCCGGCCGGAGGAGGACGACGACGACGACGAGCGACCCTCGCTCGCCGGGGACGAGCCGAAACCCCAGCTCTGGGTGTTCGACCTCGAGCGCGGCGGCGACGCCCGGCAGCTGACCGACCGCGAGGAGGGGATCCGCGAGTTCGACTGGGCGCCCGACGGCGAGCGGGTCGTGGTCTCCGCCCGGGACCCGACCGACGAGGAGGCCGAGTACCTCCAGCGGCTGCGCGAGGAGGACGGCCCCATCGAGACCGAGCGGCTCCAGCACAAGCTCGACGGCGTCGGCTGGCAGGACTCGGTGACGAGCTACCTGTTCGTCGGGAGCGTCGACGACGGCGAGCTCGATCGGCTCGACGACGCCTACGGCGGCGGCTCGTTCGAGGGCCTCTCGGGCCTCCAGCCCCGCTGGGGCGAGGCCGGCATCGCCTTCCTCTCGAACCGGACCGAGCGCCCGGACGACTCGATGGCGATGGACGTCTACCTGGCCGAGCCCGACGGATCGGGCGTCGAGCGGCTGACCGACGGCGACGTCGCCGCCGCCGGCGCCGAGTGGGGCCCCGACGGCGAGCGGCTGGCCTTCGCCGCCTACGACCCCGAGGACCCCGCCGGCCCCGCGGAGGTCTACCTCTGGGACGGCGACGGGTACGAGTCGCTGACCCGCGAGCTGGACCGGACGGTGGCCCGGGAGGGGACGATCCGGTGGACCGGCGACGGCGACCTCCTGGTCACCATCGCCGACGAGGCCCAGACCAAGCTCTTCCGGGTCGACCCCGACGGCGGCGCCGAGCGGACGTTCGCGGCGCAGGGCGACGATCGGGGCGTCCCGGCGTTCGACCTCCGGTCGGGCACGCTCGCGCTCCTGCTGACCCACCCGAACGAGGGCCTCGACCTCTACGGGCTGGCCGAGGGCGACCTCGACGACGCGGGCGCCGAGCCGGTCCGGCTCACCGACCGCAACGCCGAGCTCCGCGCCGAGCACGCGATGCCAGCGGTCCGCTGGGTCGAGTTCGAGAGCGACGGCCACACGCTCGACGGCGTGCTCTACGCGCCGCCGGACGCCGACCTCGACGGCTGACGAGCCCGTACCCGCTCGTGCTCTCGATCCACGGCGGGCCGGTCTCCTACGACGAGCCGGAGTTCAAGTTCGAGTACGCCGCTTGGACGAGCCGGGGCTACCTCGTCTTCTGCCCGAACTACCGCGGCGGCTCGTCGTACGGCCGCGACTTCACCGACGCGCTCGTCGGCCAGTGGGGCACGGTCGAGGTCGACGACATCGTCGCGGGCGTCGAGTCGCTCGTGGACCGTGGCTGGGTCGACCCCGACCGCGTCTTCGGTCGAGGCTTCTCCTACGGCGGCATCGCCCAGGGCTACCTCGTCACCCAGACGGACCTGCTGACCGCGGCCGCGCCCGGAGCACGGCATCTACGACCTCCGTGGGGACTTCGGCACTGGGGACTCGCACAACTGGCTGGAGCGCGACTTCGGCCTCCCGTGGGAGGTGCCCGAGATCTACGAGGAGCACTCCGCGATCGCGGACGTCGACGGCCTCGACACGCCGATGCTGATCACCGCGGGCGGGCAGGACTGGCGGTGTCCGCCCACCCAGTCCGAGCAGCTCTACAACGCCGCGAGGAAGCAGGGCGTCGACGCGAAGCTCGTCGTCTACCCGGACGAGCACCACAACATCGGCGACCCCGACCGGGCGGTCCACCGGCTCGAGCAGCTCGCGGACTGGTACGAGGAGCACGACCCCGGCGCGTAGGGGCAACCGATGCGGCGCCCGATCGACCGGCGGCGGGCCACTGGCGGCCTCCGTCTCCCGGTCTCACTCCTCCGAGCGGCCGAGATGCCCCCGCGAGTAGCCGATGATCGCGAGGACGAGGGCCGCGAGCGAGACGCCGAAGCCGAACCCGTCAGCGTCGGCCTCCGTCGTCGCGCCGGGCTCGGGGCTAGTGGTCGTCGGTCCCGCTGTCGGGGCCTCGCCGAGGGTGGCCGAGGGCCGGGTCGTCTCCGGAGCGGTCGTGCGCCGTTCCGTCGCTTCAGCCCCCATCGGGGACGGGGTCACCGTCGTGACGGTGGCTCGGTCGGCCACCGGTCGACAGGCCAGGCCCCTGGTACGGCCGATCCGCCTCCCGGGACGACCCGAACCCGAAGCGGTCGTCCCCGTCGTCGTCCCGGTGAGCGACCGCCAGGACCTCACCGCTGTCCGGGAGCGAGGCGTCCAACGTGACCCTGACGTGCTCATGTTTGCCGGCCGATAGGTAGCTGGAGGCGCCGAGTAGCGCCGACGCGAGGTCCTCCTCGGACGCCGGCAGCCCGTAGATCGCCACGAAGCCCCCGGCCGGCAGCGTGACGCTGTCCACGGTCACGGCCGGGGTGTCGACGTCCCCGCTCACCGACTGGTCCTCCAGGCGCACCGCGGGGACTGGTCGGTTGGGCTGGAGGGTCCTGAGCATCTGCTTGAGGAGGAGGTAGTCCGGCTGGGGCTGGGGGCAGTCTGCGCCCTTCAACGTGGAGATAAGTTCGACGTGCACCAGCGAGTCGGCCCCGGGCGCTGGTACCGTCGCGTGGGCGACCGTCCCGTACTGCGCGGTGTCGGCCGTGCTCACCAGTCCCGTCCGAGTGGTGCCGTCGTACCGGTACTCGATCTCGTCGTAGCTGCCCTCCTCTGCCACGGAATCGAGGTGGCCGGCCTCGACCCGCTCGTGGTAGTTCCGCACCTGTACGTCGACGTAGGCGTTCTCGGGGCCGATCTCGCTACGCGAGACGTTCGCCTGGTCACGGTCCTCGTACTGGCTCGTCGTCGCCGTCCAGCCACAGGGATAGCCGAACCTGGTGACCAGGGGTGCGGCGGTCGCATCGAACCACGTCATGACGGCCCGGTCGTTCTTGAGCTGCTGGCAGGCCGGTTCCCCCTCGGTATGGCCGGGGGTACACGTCTCCGAGGTGGCGTCACGGCTCACGGCGACGTCATCGGGGGCCCGGTCCGTCGCCTGAGTGGCGCCCGGGAGCGCCACGAGGCCCGCGCCGACGGTCCCGGCGAGCACCGCGCGTCGGCTCAACGAGTCGTCTCGCATACGGCGCACCGAGAGGCGGGGGTACTATCAATTCCTTGTATCGTCCGGCGCCTCGTGGCCGCCCGCGACGACGCGAGGTGGACCGCTCAGAATTCTGGCGCGGACCGCCCGGGTTCGGCGCCACCGGGCCGACTCCCGTCCGGTCGAACGACCACGCTCCCGCTCTCGTCCTCGACCGTGAAGGGCACGCGTTCGGCCCCCTCGGCGATCAGCGTCGGTGTCTCCCGGTTCTTCCCCTGGGCCTCCCGCACCTCGTACTGGTAGGCGAGGCAGTCCCGGGCCGAGAACGGGGCCCTGAGGGTTCCATCGTCCGCCGGTCGGGCGGTCGCCGACACCGCCACCGGTCCGGCCTCCACCTCAGCAATCCGGGTGATATCCCACCCCGAGATCCGCCGGCCCTGGAGGTAGTGCTGGACGCCGGACAGGGCGAACAGGAGCCCGACGCCGGCGATCCCTGACCCGACGACAGCGGTGACGACAGCAGCCACGGTCATGGCATCATGGGCTCTCCTTTCGGGCCTCACCCAGCGCCGGATCGCTGTGCGAGCCCCGAGCTGACCCGCGAAGACGGAGCCCGATCCTCTCAGTATTCTGGCGCGGTGAGGTCGGGGTTCGGGCGGTCCGGTCGAGCGACGCCTACTCCTCGGCCTCGAGCTCGAACTGCCGGTACTCGACCGGCGCGTCGAGCACGACGCTCGTGTTCGTCTCGTTGATCTCCGGGTCGGTGAGCAGCGCCTTGATCTGGTCGTTCATCCCGTCGGTGTCCGTGAACTTCCCGACCGCGACGATGTCGTAGTCGCCGGTGACCTCGTAGACCGAGATCATCTGCTTGTGGCCGGCGAGGCGGTCGGTGATGTCGGGCAGCGCCGTCCCCTCGACCTTCAGCTGGATGACGGCCGTGACGTCGTAGCCGAGCTCCTCGTAGTCGAGCTCGGGCACGTAGCCGGTGACGACGCCGGCCTCCTCGAGGTCAGACAGGTGGTTCGAGACGGTCGTCACGGAGACGTCCAGCTCCTCGGCGAGGCTCCGGAGGCTGGCGCGGCCGTCGCGCAGCAGCGCGTTGATGAGCTTCGCGTCGAGGTGCTCGTAGGTCATGGCCGTCCCGAGGCGTCCGGGGGATAAAAAACTGTACGTTCGTCCAAGGAATTGGATATACCTTATACAATTAAAAGCACTATAGCTATAAACCCTGACGCTACTCACCTTTTCTGTCGAGAACGATGACAAAGGACAAGCTCCCCGACGGCGGCAGCCTCACGGCCGATGAACGCGCGGTCCTCGACAGCATCGAGGCCGAGAACGTCGACTTCCTCCGGCTCCAGTTCACGGACATCCTGGGCCTGGTGAAGAACGTCTCCATCCCGGCCTCCCAGGCCGAGAAGGCGTTCACCGAGGGCATCTACTTCGACGGCTCCTCGATCGAGGGGTTCGTCCGCATCCAGGAGTCCGACATGCGCCTCGAGCCCGACCCGTCGACGTTCGCCGTCCTGCCCTGGCGGCGCAAGGAGGACGGCAGCGCGGCGGCGCGGATGATCTGCGACGTGATGGACACCTCGAGCGGCGAGCCGTTCGGCGGCGACCCCCGGGGCGTCCTCAAGCGGGCGATCGCCCGCGCGGCCGAGATGGGCTACGAGATCAACGCCGCGCCCGAGCCGGAGTTCTTCCTGTTCGAGGAGGACGAGGACGGCCGGGCGACGACCCGGACCAACGACGCCGGCGGCTACTTCGACCTCGCGCCGAAGGACCTCGCCTCGGACGTCCGCCGGGACATCATCTACGGCCTCGAGGAGATGGGCTTCGCCATCGAGGCGTCCCACCACGAGGTCGCCGAGGGCCAGCACGAGATCAACTTCACCTACGACGACGCGCTGTCGACCGCCGACAACGTCGCCACCTTCCGCGCGGTCGTCCGGGCCATCGCGGCCGAGCACGGCCTCCACGCGACGTTCATGCCCAAGCCGATCGCCCGGATCAACGGCTCGGGGATGCACACCCACATCTCGCTGTTCACCGAGGACGGCGAGAACGCGTTCCACGACGCGGACGACGAGTTCAACCTCTCGGGGACGGCCCGCCAGTTCCTCGCCGGCGTGCTCGAGCACGCCCCGGCGATCACGGCGGTCGCCAACCCGACGGTGAACAGCTACAAGCGGCTCGTGCCGGGCTACGAGGCCCCGGTCTACGTCGCCTGGTCGGACCGCAACCGGTCGGCGCTGATCCGCAAGCCCGCCGCCCGCGTGCCCGCGGCCTCGCGCATCGAGCTGCGCTCGCCCGACCCGTCGTGTAACCCCTACCTGGCGCTCGCCTCGCTCATCCACGCCGGGCTCGACGGCATCGAGCGCGGCCTCGAGGCCCCGGCGCCGGTCCGGGAGAACATCTACGAGTTCGACGAGGCCAAGCGCGAGGAGTACGGCATCGACACGCTCCCGGGGAACCTGGGCGAGGCGCTGGACGCGCTCGAGGCCGACCCGGTGATCCAGGACGCCCTCGGCGAGCACGTCGCCGAGAAGTTCCTCGAGGCCAAGCGCGCCGAGTACGCCGACTACATCGTCGAGGTCTCCGACTGGGAGATCGACCGGTACCTCGAGACGTTCTAGGCCCCGGCGCTCGCCGTCTCTCGCGGTCCCTCACCCGTCCGAGCGCAGCCGCCGCGTCCGCGCGACCGGCGCGAGCAGCACGCCGGCCGAGGCCAGCGCCGCGCCGGCGAACACGGCCGCGGCGATCGGGTCGACGGCGGCCGCCCCTACGGCTACGACGGCGCCCGTCCCACCGGCCGCCAGGACGCCCTGCCGGCCGTAGGGCCGGGCCGCCGGTTCGACGAGCTGCCATGCCACCAGCGCGCCGCCGACGGTCGCGCCGAGCAGCGCCACCGACTCGACCGAGGCGCCCGCGGCCGCCACGGCGACCGCGCGCGAGCCCGCCGGCGAACCCGAACAGGCCCAGGGGCTGGGCTCGGAACCGGCCGGCCGCCACCGCGAGCACCGCCAGCCCGACGGCGACGCCCGCCACGACGTCGACCAGGTAGTGCACGCCGATCGCGACCCGCGAGAGGCTGACCGCCGCGGCCACGACGCCGGCGGCGGCGAGCCGCCTCCGCCGGTCCCAGGGCCGCTCGAGGGCCAGCGCCATCGCGCCCCAGCCGACCGTCGCGCCCACGGCGTGGCCGCTCGGGAAGCCGAAGCCCGACTCGGCGACGTACCGCAGCTCGGTCGGCGGCCGGGGCAGCGCGAACCAGGCCTTCGCCCCGATCACCAGCGCGAAGCCACAGAACAGCGCGCCCAGGACGAACGCGCCCGCGTCGCGGTCGTAGGCGAGGTAGAGCGCGGCGGCCAGCGCCAGCAGGACGGCGGTGTCGCCGAGGTGGGTGACGGCCGCGAACACGTCGACCGCCCAGCCCGGCAGGCCCGCCCGGAGCGCGCCGTGCAGGCCCACGCCGCGGCTCTGGAGGACGACCTCGAACGCGAGCGGCCCGGCGGCGCTCATGACCGGCGGTCGCGGACGGCGTCGACGGCCTTCCCGGGCACGTCGGCGAGGCCGAACGCGGCGCCGGCCAGCACCATGAGGACGTAGAGGCCGAGCGTCGAGAGCCAGATGACCAGCATCGCGAGGACGGCCCACCCGCCGGACAGGAGGTAGAACGCGCCGACGGTCATCGCGGTGCCGTAGAGCAGCACCAGGTAGGGGCCCCAGCCCCGGGCGTGCCCGCGGCGCACCCGGGATCGGACGTACCGCTGGAGGTCGGACTCGACCTCCGAGCGGGGGACGGTGTGGTCCTCGAGCCGGGTCTCGAGGGCCTCGACCGCCTCGCGGAGCGCGGCGACCTGCTCCTCGAGGCTGCGGTCGTCGTCGCCGTCCATGCTCGGTCAGCCCCCACGACCCGCCGGCTTTTCCGCCTGTCGGTCGCGTCCGGGGCCGGCCAGGGTCACGTTGACGGCGGCCCCGACCAGCAGCAGCGCGGCGCCGAGGTAGAACCAGGTGACCAGCAGGAGCACCCCGCCCAGCACGCCGTAGAGCTCGAAGCTCGGGGCGACGGCCGCGTAGGCCTGGAAGGCGGCCTGGAGGACGACCCACCCGAACGCCGCCATGGCGGCGCCGGGGGCCGCCTCGCGGACGGTCAGCTCGGTGTCGGGGAAGTGGTAGTACAGCGGGAGGAAGGCGGCGAACAGGCCGACGAGCAGCGCCACCAACCCGAGGAGCCACCCGGCGACGGGCAGGGAGAGCGTCGCGAGTGCGCCGCCGAGCGCGACCATCGCCAGGAGCCCGACACCGACGGAGACGAGCCCGATGCCGGCGTCGATGAACGTGGCCACCGTCGAGTCGGTGCCCGAGGTGCCGTACACCCGCGAGAACGCGATGTCGAGCCCCCGGAACACCTTCAGCGTGCTCCAGACCAGCAGGACCACGCCGAGCACCGACGCCCCGGTCCGCCCGGCCCCGCCGGTCAGCGCGGCGGTGACCGCGTCCTGGCCGGCCGACGTCAACAGGCCGCCGGTGGCGGCCGTCACCTGCTCGGCGAGCGCGCCGCCGCCGACGGCCGTCGCGACCGCGATCGCCAGCAGCAGCGCGGGGAGGACCGAGACGAGCGCGTAGTACGCGATGGCCGCCGCGAGGAACGGCAGCTCGACCGACCGGCCATGGTCGATGACCGCTCGAGCGGTCCCGAGCGCGCTCACGCCGTGGCCTCCCGGACCGCGGCGACCGGCGCGTCGGTCTTGAACGTCGTCCCGCCGTAGTGGGTGCGGGAGGCCGCGTAGCCGGCGTCGCCGAGCGCCTCGAGGAAGCCGTCCATCGGGCCCGCCGGCCGGTTCCACGCCTTGCAGAGCACGTGCTGGTCGAAGTGGTGGGGGACGTCGAGCTCGCCCTCGAGCCGCCGGAGCAGCCGGTCGGCGGCCACGCGCTCGTCGAGCTCGTCGGTGAGCCGCCGGCGGGTCTCGGCGACGAACTCCCGGTCGCGGACGGGCCCGAGCCAGAGCGGCCCGGCGGAGAGCACCCGCTCGCCCCCGCAGGCGGGACAGCTCGCCGGCGGCCGGGGGATCCGGCCGGCCTCGGCCGTCCGGTGCAGGCAGTCCTCGCAGTGGTGGAGGTAGCCCAGCGCCTCGAGCGCCTCGTCGGCGGCCGTCGCGCTCCCCTCGACCGCGAGGTAGGTCCGCACGTAGTGGCGGGTGGCGTGCGAGCAGAGCGGCCGGAGCCCGACGTCGCGGGCGCCCGCCCGGCGGGCCAGCGCGGAGAGCAGCACCCGGAGGCCCATCTCGCGGTGGTACTCGGTGTTCCGGGGGACGGCGTCGTACCGGCGGACGCCGGCGGCGAAGTGGGCGCCACAGAGCGGCGCGGTGTCGGTCGCGGTGACACAGAGGAGCCGCCGCGCCCCGCGGACGGCCGCGTCGGCGAACGGCATCGGCGAGCCGAACGGGTCGACGTCGACCACGTCGTAGCGGTGGCGGTGGAGCTCGGCGTTGGCGTCGCGCCGGCGCACGCTCGCCTGGAGGTCGTTGGCCCGGAAGTTCGCCCGGGCGAGCTCGACGGCCGCCTCGTCGACGTCGACGGCGGTCACGTCCCAGCCCTCGGCGGCCGCCCGGACGCCCCGGATGCCCGACGCCGCGTTGGCGTCGAGGTACGTCTCGGCGGCCGGCTCGCGCTCCCTGAACGCCCGGAGGACGGCCACCGTGACGTCCCGGTTGAGCGCCATCTCGGGGTTGAAGAAGACGGCGTCGCCCGCGCCCGCCTCGGGCTGCTCGGGGACGCGGACCGCCACGCCGCCCTCACGGACGCGGTTCATGGCCCCGCTTCGCCCGAGGGCGGGTTTACGGTTGCGGTGGCCGGACCGGGCCCACCGAAGGGGTTTTCGTGCCGCCGGCGCGTAGGCCGGCCCCGTGTCCTCCGGCGACTGGCGGGCGATGCTCGAGGCAGCCGGCGAGCTCACGCCCCAGGTCGTCGAGTCGCTCCTCGCCGCCCACGGCGAGCGGGGCCGGAAGGCCATCGACGCCGTCAGCGAGCGGCGGGTCAAGGCCTACAAGGACTTCACCGTCGTCGTCGGCCACGAGGACGAGTACATCGTCGAGGACGGCGGCTGCACCTGCAAGGACGCGACCTACAACCTCGACCCCGAGGACCCCGACCAGCGGTGCTGGCACGCGCTCGCGGTCGAGATCGCCGAGCGGGTCGGCGCCGTCGACCGCCACGACATGTGGTACTCCGAGGTCCGCGAGTTCCTCTGAGCCTACAGCAGGCTCCGCCCGGTGACGATGACGGCCAGGTTGTTCGCGAAGACGGCCAGCCCGGCCGCGAGCAGGACGCCCAGCCAGAGCTCGATGAGCCACATGAACGGCCCCCGGAGCCGGTCGGGGGTGACCCGCACCAGCTCCATCAGGCCGTAGAAGAGCAGGCCCACCAGGCCGACGGCGGCGAGGTTGACCGCGACGAGGGCGACGGGTCCCCGGGCGACGAGCCATCGGGTCACCGGGTTGGCCTCGGCGTAGATCCCGACGACGGCGGCCGCGTAGAGCGTCGTCAGCAGGTCGACCGTGATGAGGAGGAAGAGCGCGGCCGCGATCCACCCCCAGTACTCCTCGATCCGCTCGTCGAGCGTCATCGGCTCAGGCGCAGTAGTCGACGAAGTTCCGGAGGATGCGCAGGCCGACCTCGCCGGACTTCTCGGGGTGGAACTGCGTGCCCATCACGTGGCCGTCGGCGACGACGCTCGCGAAGTCGATCCCGTACTCGGTCGTGGCGACGGCCGCCGCGTCGTCGTCGGGCGCGGCGTAGTAGGAGTGGACGAAGTAGGCGTACTCGCCGTCGACGCCCTCGACGAGCGGGTGGTCGGCGGCGACGTCGAGGCGGTTCCAGCCCATGTGGGGCACCTTGCCCGACCGGAGCCGCCGGTTCCGCCCGGGGATCAGGTCGAGCCCGCGGGCGTCGCCCTGGCCCGCGCGCTCGGCCTCCTCGCTCCCGGTCAGCAGCATCTGCATGCCGAGGCAGATGCCCAGCAGCGGGGTCCCGTCGTCGACGGCCGCCAGGAGGGTGTCCCGCAGCGGCTCGGCGTTCTCCATGCCCTCGGAGAAGGCGCCGACGCCCGGCAGGACGATCCCGTCGGCGGCCGCGATCTCGTCGTCGTCGGCCGTGATCTCCACGGCGGCGCCCGCGCGCTCCAGGCCGCGGACCGCGCTCCGGAGGTTGCCGAGGCCGTAGTCGACCACGACGAGGTCGGCGGCCCGCTGGCGCTGGGCGCTCATGGTCGTCCCTGCGGCCGGGGCCGCCAAGTCGCTTTCCGTTCCGGCGCCGGCGCGCCGGTGACGCCGGCGTAACCCGCTGAGGGCGGGGTTGGCGAACGGTTAAGGGTATCTGTACACAACTAAGTGATGTAAGGTAACTGTCTGTGCCTTACCCGGCTGGTTGATTGCCCCTCGCTGGCCCCCCGTGGCTTGTCACCCGGTCCGCCCGCCCCTCGGGCGGACCCAGTCCCCGCTGACCTCAGTACTCCCCCAGCCGCGACTGCCCGCCCGAGCCCGCCATCGTCGCCGCCTTCGCGAGCGCCCGCTCGAGCGTCTCGCGCTGGCTCGGGTCGTAGAGGCTCGCCGCCGGGTGGACGCAGATCAGGACGTCCCGCTCGGCGCCGCCGAGGGTCGCGCGCTCGACCGACCCCGCCTCCGTGGTCACCGCCACCGACCGGCCGAGGAGGTGCTCGGCGGGCACCTTGCCCAGCGCGACGACCGCGGCGGGGTCGACCGCCGCTATCTCCGCCTCCAGGTAGCCCCGGCAGTTGCCCAGCTCCTCGGCCGTCGGGTCGCGGTTCCCCGGCGGGCGGCACTTGACGGCGTTCGTGATCCGGACGTCCGCCCGGGCGAGGCCGTGGTCGCGGAGCACCTCGTCGAGGATGCCGCCGCTCCGGCCGACGAACGGCTCGCCCTCGGCGTCCTCGTGCTCGCCGGGCCCCTCGCCGACGAACAGCAGCTCGGCGTCCGCCGGGCCGACGCCGTTGACGATGCGCGAGCGCGAGCCCGCCAGCTCGGGGCAGCGCTCGCAGGCCTCGACGACGTGCTCCTCGTCGGCCGCCATGGCTCGGGGGTGGGCGGCGGGCGTTATCAATCCGCCCGGAACCGGTCGGCCGCCCGGGCGGCCAGCCGCGCCACCCGCAGCGGCTCGGGCCGGCCGCCCTCGGGCGTGAACGCCCGGACGAGTTCGTCCGCGGCGTCGGGCGCCAGGCCCGCCGACCGGATCCAGACCGTCTCCCCGTCGATCGCCAGCTGCCGGCGCTCGGGCTGGCGGCGGTAGATTCCGAGCCGGTCGTCGAGCGCGTCGCCGTCGAACGCCCGGCGGAGCGCGGGCTCGAGCCCGTCGGAGGCCTCGAAGGAGACCGAGACCGCGGGGAGGCCGGTCCGCTCGGCCACGGCCGGGAGGTCGACGACGTTGAACCAGGCCGGCGCGATGCCGGCCACCATGACGGCCCGGAGGTCCTCGCGGCCGAGCGACTCGACGAGGTCGGCCACGCGGTCGGTGGCGTCCGTGCCGCCGACCGTACAGCTCGAGAAGGCGAAGCCGTCGGCGACCCGGTCCGCCCGGACCACGGCCGCCGCGAGGGTGCTCCGCTCGTCGGTGAACGACTCCGCGACGCCCGCCACCCGGACGCCGGGCTTCATTCCTCCTTGATGTCCTGGAGCCGGTCGAGCAGCTCGTCGTTCGAGGCCTCGAACTCGTAGTCGACCGCGCCGTCGTGGCCCTCGCTGTTCGTCGAGACGCTCGAATCGTCGTCGAGGTCGGCGTCCACCTCGCGTTTCCCCTGTTCGGATTCGTCGTAGCTGCCGAAACCCATTCTGACCCATAGTACGGGACGCACGAGCAAAAAACGTGGGGCTCACCCGCAACGCTTTCCGGCCGGACCGCCCGAGGGCGACCATGGACGTCGTTCAGATCACGGGCGATGGCGACACGACCACCCCCGGCGCCGCCGAGCGGCTGCGCCAGGCCGGCGGGCTGTTCGACCCCGACCGGTTCACCGCGAACACCTACCTCGTCCGGGGCGAGCGGACGGTGCTGATCGACGCCGGGTCGCTCCCGGGCGTGGCGGCGGCCGTCGAGGGGTTCACCGACACGCTCGACGCGGTGGTGCTGACCCACCAGCACGGCGACCACGTCGCCCAGCTCGACGCCGTGCTCTCGGCGTTCGACCCGGCGCTCTACGCCTTCGGCGACCACCCCCGGCGGACGGCCGAACTCGTCGACGGCGAGACGGTCCAGCTCGGTGACGAGCCCTTCGAGGTGCTCCACACGCCCGGCCACGCCGACGACCACGTGGTGCTCTACTCCGACTCGACGCTGTTCGCCGGCGACCTCGTCGCGGCGAACGACCAGGCGTTCGACTACGGGAGCTTCGGCGGGACGGGCGGGCCGGGGCCCGCCCGCGAGCGGCTCATCGAGAGCCTCGAGCGCCTGCTGGACGCGCTCCCGGCGGGCGTCGAGCACCTCTACGGGGGCCACGGCGACCCGTTCCACGGCGACGTCCACGACGTCGTCGCGACCGCGCTCCGCCGCGCCGAGGAGCGCGCCCCGAAGTATCCCGACCGGTAGCGTCCAGTCCCGAACCGCTTATTCCCGCGGTCGCCGTCCTCCCCGGGTATGTCCGGTGCTGTCTACCTCGAGGGCGACGACGTCGTCCTGCGGACCATCGAGGAGGACGACCTCCCGTTCCTCCGGGACGCGATCAACGACCCCGACGTCCGGCGGTACCTCCCGAGCCGGCTGCCGCTGAACCTCGACGGCGAGCGCGAGTTCTACGAGGAGGTCGTCGTCGGCGACGACGAGTCGCTGAACCTGCTCATCTGGACCGACGACGGCGACGGCGAGCGCCGCGCAGGGACGATCGGCGTCCACGGCCTCGGCCTGGTCGATGGCTCGTGTGAGATCGGGCTCTTCCTCGTCCCCGACGCCTGGGGCGAGGGGATCGGCACCGAGGCCTCGCGACTCGTCACCGAGTGGGCGTTCGATGACCGGGGCCGCCACCGGGTGACCGCCCGCGTGACCGAGGGGAACGTGGGCTCGCAAGCCATCTGGGAGAAGCTCGGGTTCCGCCACGAGGCCACGTTCCGGGAGGCCGTCTTCCACGAGGGCGAGTACGTCGACCAGCACCTCTACGCCGTGCTCGCCGACGAGTGGCGGGCCGACGGCGGATGAGCGCCGTCGCGGTGCTGGGCTGTGGCTACGTCGGCCGCGCGCTCGGCCGGGAGCTCCTCGAGGCCGGCCACGAGGTCGTCGGCATGTGCCGGTCGGACGCGGGCGTGGAGGCGGTCGCGGCGGCCGGCCTCACGCCGGCCCAGGGCGACGTCACCGACCCGGACGACCTCGCGGCGATCGGCGACGTCGACGCCCTCGTCTTCGCGGCCTCGTCCGGCGGCGGGGACGCCGCGGCCGCCCGCGAGCTCTACGTGGCGGGGCTCCGGGCCACGATCGACGCCTTCGCCGACCGGGCGGACCCGCCCGAGCGGCTCGTCTACACCTCGAGCACCGGCGTCTACGGCGAGCACGACGGCGCGTGGGTCGACGAGGCGTCCGAGCTGCGGGCGGCACCGACAAGGCGCGGGTGCTCGTCGAGGCCGAGGCGGCCGCCCGTGGGGCCGCCGAGCGTGGCATCGAGCCCGTGGTGGCCCGGCTGGGCGGCATCTACGGCCCCGGTCGCTACCGGCTCGGGCGGTACCTCGACGGCCCGGTGACCGAGGGCTACCTGAACCAGGTCCACCGCGACGACGTCGCCGGGGCGCTGCGGTTCCTGCTCGAGCTCGACGAGGCGCCGGAGACGGTGCTGGTCGTCGACGACGAGCCGGCGTGGAAGCCCGCGTTCGCGGCCTGGCTCGCCGAGCAGTGCGGCCGCGAGCCCCCGGCGACCCGGACGCTCGAGGCCGCCCGGTCGGGCGGTTCCGAACGCCGTCGCCGGGGCCAGAAGCGCTGTTCGAACGCGCTGCTCCGTGAGTTGGGGTACGAACTTCGCTACCCCACCTACCGCGAGGGGTACCGGGACGCGGTCGAGGCGGCCGCTCCCTGAGCCGGAACGGGCGGGGAGAACGGGGCGGTCGCGGGCCGATCAGGCCGTCTGGCGCTCGCGGTTCTTCGGGCGGAGCTTGTCGTAGCCGCACTTGCGGCAGAACTCGGCCCGCGGGGGGTTCCGGGCGTTACAGCGCATGCAGATCTGCTTGTTGAGGAGGCGCTGTTCCGCCTCTTCGAAGCTGGCCATGCCCCTGCGTTCCGGCCCACGGGGGTAAACACTTTCGAGTGCGGACGGGCCCCTGACCGACGTTCAGTCGGGCGATTCAGGCCGTTCGGCGCCCTCGGCCGCCGGCTCGAGGTAGTCGTCCTGGACCGCCACGACCGCCGTCGAGTCCGCGCAGGCCGCGTAGCGCTCGAGCGGCTCGGCGTTGAGCTCGAGGAAGGTCCCGCCCCACCGGAACTTCGAGAGGATCTCCTCGGCCTGCCCGCGCTCGCCGAGGATGACGAGCCCGGCCGCGAGCGCCTCGACGGTCGTCAGCCGGAACGGCCGGCCGAAGTTCACCGGGTTGGCCGCGACGAGGAACGGCAGCGCCCGGTGGTCGCCGCGGACGGAGAACTGGGCCTCGGCGGCGGACTCCCAGGAGCAGTCCAGCGCCACGAGCCGCTCGGTCCGGTCGGCGGGCGACAGCGCCTGCTCGGCGTGCGGGTTGAGCACCACGCCCCGCGGCGTCGCCCGGTCCGAGCGGTGCAGCTCGGCGAGGTCGAAGCGCGCCAGCTTGCGGGCCGTGCACTTCTCGGGGTCGTCGTCTCCGGCGTACCGGACGTGGAGCTCCACGACCGGACGAGGCGCCCGGCGGCCAAAAGCGGTGCCCTCAGGCGGGCCGCCCGTCGTGGCGGGCGTACCCGACGGAGAGCGCGAGCACGGTCAGCACGGCGGCGACGTAGAAGGCCCCGACGAGACCGAACATGACGCGGTTGCCCGCGGTGTCGCTGACGAAGCCGAACAGCACGGGGGCGATGAACGCGCCGACGGTCACGCCGGTGTAGGCCAGCCCGAAGCTCTTGCCCGCCGTGCCCTGCTCGGCGAACTCGGAGACGAGGCTGTCCCGCGAGGGCAGCGCGAGGCCGTGGAAGAGCCCGAGCGCGACGAAGGCCACGCCCACCGCAAGCAGGGTAGGCGGGACCGCGCCGATCGCGATCAGGGCCGTGAGCCCCGTCGCGACGAGCAGCGTGACCGCGATGGTCCGGTAGATGTCGAACCGGTCGGCCAGGACACCGCCGGCGAGCACGCCCACCGCCGCCGCGGCGAGGTTGGCCGAGAGCGTGTTGTTCGCGGCGGCCACGCCCAGCCCGACGGCGTCGGTCAGGAAGACCACGGTGAACGACTGGGTGCCCGTGCCGGCGACCGTGATGACGACGAAGAACAGCACCGTCAGCGCCACCCGGGGGTCGGCCAGCTGGCCCCAGTTCGCGAGCGGGCCGTCGTTCCCGCCAGTATCCTCGGCCGTTCCGGTCCCAGCGTGCACCGGCGCGAGCACGAGCCAGGCCGCGGCCGCGTACGCCAGCCCGACGAGCCCGAGGCCCGCCAGCGCCGCCCGCCAGCCGAAGCGGACGCCCAGCCCGCCGGCGACCAGCGGCCCGGCGGCGAAGCCGAGGAAGCCCGCGAAGGTGTGCGCGCCGAAGCCCTTCCCGCGGTTCGACGCGTCGCTGACGGTCTCGAGCAGCGCGAAGTCCGCCGGGTGGAACGCCGACTGGCCGACGCCGGCCAGCAGGACGAAGCCCAGCAGCGCGAGGTAGGAGTCCGCGAGCGCCGTCGCGGTCGTCCCGAGCCCGGTGAGCGCGAGGCCGACGACGAACACCCGCTTGGCGCCCGTGCGGTCGACGAGGTCCCCCACCGGGATCTGGAGCACCGTCGGCATGAGGAACAACAGCGAGAACAGCAGGCCGAGCTGGGTGTTGCTCACGCCGAACTCCTCGCGGAACAGCGGGAACAGCGGCGGGAAGACCAGGAAGTAGAAGTGCGAGAGGAAGTGCGCGAGGCTCACCGCACCGACGACGAACCGGCGGGATCCCCGGCGGGCGACGACCGACACGGCCCCGCGTTCACCGATGCCGGCCATAGGTCTCTCGGTCCCGGCGCCGCCCTCCCCGCCACGTACTTGGCCCGCCCCGTCCATCGGCGGGTATGTCCGAGGCCGACCCCGAGGCGCTCGTCCGGGGCCACTACCGGGACCTCGACGCCGGCGACTACGAGGGGCTGGCCGCCCGGCTGGCCGAGGAGTTCCGGCACGTCCGGGGCGACATGACGCTCGAGGGCCGCGACCGGTTCGTCCGGTTCATGCGCGAGGAGCGCCCCGAGACCGACACGACCCACGCGGTCGACGCGGTGCTCACGGGCGAGGGCCGAGGCCGCCGCCCGCGGCCGGCTCGTGCGGGCCGACGGCTCGGTCTGGTTCGGCTTCGTCGACGTCTTCACGCTCGCGGAGGGCCGGCTCGCCGAGCTGGTGACCTACACGAACTCGCGGGTCGACTGATCGCTCAGTCCCGGGGGCCGTCGCCGAGCGCGCCCTCGCCGACCGGCTCGTGGCCCTCGATGCGCTCCTGGCCGCCGAGGTAGGGCCGCAGCGCCTCGGGCACGGTCACCGTGCCGTCGTCGTTCTGGTAGTACTCGAGGATGGCCACCACGGTTCGCGGGAGCGCCACGCCCGAGGCGTTCAGCGTGTGGAGGTGCTCGGCGGCCTCGTGGTGCTCGGGCCGGTACCGGATGCCGGCCCGCCGGGCCTGGAACGTCCCGAAGTTCGACGCCGAGGAGACCTCGAGCCACCGGCCGCCGACCTCGGGCCCGTCGGCCATGTCGTCGCCGGGCGCCCAGAGCTCGAGGTCGTACTTCTTCTTCTGGGCGAAGCCCATGTCGCCGGTGCACATCGAGAGCACGCGGTAGGGCAGCCCGAGCCGCTCGAGCACCGTCGTGGCCTCGTCGACGAGCCCCTCCAGGCGCTCGTCGCTCTCGTCGGGCCGGACGAAGTTCACCAGCTCGACCTTGTTGAACTGGTGGACGCGGACGTAGCCCCGCGTCTCCGTGCCGTGCTCGCCGGCCTCGCGGCGGAAGTTCGGCGAGAACGCGACGTGCTTCAGCGGGAGGTCCTCGTCGAGCAGGATCTCGTCGCGGTACATGTTCGTCACCGGGACCTCCGCGGTCGGGAGCAGCCAGAGGTCATCGTCGTCGTACGGATCGTCCTGGCGGTCGCTCACCCGGTAGGCGTCCTCGGCGAACTTCGGGAGCTGGCCGGTGCCGGTCATCGACGCGGAGTTCACCGCCAGCGGCGGGAAGACGTCGGTGTAGCCCTGCTCGCGGTGGACGTCGAGCATGAAGTTGAGCAGGGCGTACTCCAGGCGGGCGCCGTCGCCCTTGAGGAACTGGAAGCCGCCGCCGGCGACCTTCGCGCCCCGCTCGAAGTCGATGACGTCGAGCGCCTCGGCGAGGTCGTAGTGGGGCGTCACGTCGCCGGCGTCGACCCGGAGGTCGTCGAAGCCCCAGCGGCGGACCTCGACGTTGTCGGCCTCGTCGGCGCCGACCGGGACGCTGTCGTGGGGCGGGTTCGGCAGCTCGAGCAGCGCGGCCTCGAGCTCGGCCTCGAGCTCGTCGGCCCTCGCCTCGACCTCCTCCAGCTCCGATTTGAGCGCCGAGGAGCGCTCGATCGCCGCCTCGGCCTCGGCGTCCTCGCCGGCCCCCTTCAGCTCGCCGATGCGGCTGGAGATCTCGTTGCGCTCGTGGCGGAGCTCGTCCCCGCGGGCCTTCAGCTCGCGCCACTCCTCGTCGACCGCCAGCACGCGCTCGAGGTCGACGCCCTCGACGCCCTTCGTCTCGATGGCGCGCCGGACCTCCTCGGGGTGTTCGCGTACGAACTGCCGGCTGAGCATTCGTGGCCGACGGTTCTCGGGTCGGCGGGAAAACCATATCGCTCGGACCGTGACGGGAGACTTTTGTCCGCGAGCGGCACAGGTCGACCCATGGCGATCGGGGACGTGCGGCCCGTCGACCTCGCCGGGGTCGAGGGGCTCCACTACGTCGACACCGGGATGTTCGACACCGAGGCGCAGACGTCGGTGTACGTGGTCGACGCCGAGCGGCCGGCCGTGATCGACGCGGGCATCGGCACCGACCACGAGCTGCTCCTCGACGCGCTGGCCGAGATCGGCATCGAGCTCGACGCGCTCGAGTGGATCCTCCCGACCCACGTCCACCTCGACCACGCCGGCGGCGCGGGCCACCTCGCCGAGGCGTGCCCGAACGCGACGGTGGCCGTCCCGGCGGTCGGCGCGCCCCACCTGGTCGACCCCGGACGGCTCGTCGAGGGGACCAAGCGGACCGTCGGCGACGCCTGGCAGCACTACGCCGAGCCGGTGCCGATCCCCGAGGGCCGGGTCCGGCCGCTGTCGGGCGGCGACGTCGTCGACCTGGGCGACCGCGTCCTCGACGTCCACGACGCGCCCGGCCACGCGCCCCACCAGGCGGTCTTCCACGACCCCGACGCCGCGGTCGCCTTCACCGCCGACGCGGCCGGCATGTACGTCCCCCGGCTCGACCGCGTCGAGCCGACGACCCCGCCGCCGAACTTCGACCTCGAGCAGTGCCTCGACGACGTCGCGACCCTCCGGGCGCTCGACCCCGACGTGCTCTGCTACCCGCACTTCGGGCCCGCGCGGACCGCCGACCGGCTCGACGAGTACGCCCGCGTGCTCGAGGACTGGGTCGAGCGGGTGGCCGACGCCCGCGAGGCGCTCGGCGACGACGACGCGGTGGTCGACCGGCTGGCCGTCCCGGACGACCTCGCCGATCTCTGGGGCGAGGGGCGGGCGGCCTGGAACGTCGAGCTCAACGCTCGGGGCGTCCTCCACTCCCTCGACCGGCGGGCGGGCTGAGCCGGGCGGGCTACCGACCGAGCAGCGCGCGGAGCGTCCCCCAGTACGCCGCCGGCGCCCGCCGTCGAGCGCCCGCGAGCGCGTCGCTGATCGCTGGCGCGGCCCCGTCGAGGACCGGCGCCCCGTGGCCGACCAGCAGCCGGTCCGGGGCGAGGTCTCCCAGCTGGCGTCGCGGCGGCACCGGCCGGAGGACGGGGTGGACGCCGACCGCCTCACCCGGGGCCCGCACGAACGGGTTCGTGCCCAGCGCCTCGGGGACGATCAGCGAGCCGCCGTCGTCGCCGACGAGCGCCGCCTCGCGCCAGAACCGGTTCGCGACCACCGGGCGGACGCGGTAGCCGGTGTCCCCGAGCTCGTCGGCGAACCGCTCGACGGGGGCGCCGAGGCCGTCGGCGGCGTCGGTCAGGAGCTCGGGGACGTGGACGGCGACGTCGTGGCGGTCGGCGAACGCCGCCGCGTCGCGGGTGTGCCGGTCGAGCAGCACCACGACGCCGGCCACCTCGCCGAGCCCATCGATCGTCGCGTCGATCCCGTCGGCGTCGAGGGGGTCGACCAGCCAGACGTCGTCGCCGTCGCCGAGCGCGTGGCTCGCGCGCTGCATCGGCTCGTCGGGGCGGGCCAGCCAGGTGAGGCCGCCGGGCCACTCGTGGAGGGCGGGCGCCGCGTCGGAAGCGGGCATGGCGGGGACCTTCGCGGAGCACGTGCCTAAGGCCGTCGCCCGCCGCCTACGCTTATGTGGGCCGCGAGCGCAGGGCGGGCCATGGACTGGCGCACCGCGGAGGCCGAGTTCGAGGACCACGTCATGGGGAAGGTGACGCTCTCCCGGATGTTCGCGGACGCGGCGAGCCGCAACGGCCGGGAGGTGGCCCAGCAGTACAAGGGGGGCATCTACGACCGCACGCTGACGCCGGACGTCCTGCCCGAGGTGCCGGCCGGCGAGTGGGGGCAGGTGAGCTACGAGGCGATGCACGACGTCGTCAAGCGGCTCGCGACGGGCTTCCGGGCGCTCGGCGTCGAGGCCGGCGACCGGGTGGGCATCTTCGCGCAGACCCGCATGGAGTGGGCCCACGCCGACCTCGGCCTGCTCGCGGCCGGCGGCGTCGTCTCCACCGTCTACACGAGCTCCTCGCCGCGCCAGGTCGAGTACCTCCTCGGCGACGCCGGGGCGACGGGCGTCGTCGTCGAGAACGACGAGCTGTTCGGCCGCGTGCTCGAGGTCGAGGACGAGCTCGACCTCGAGTTCGTCGTGCTGATGGACGAGTCGAACCGCGAGGCCGCGGCCCGCGACGACGTCTACACGCTCGCCGACGTCCACGCCATCGGCGACGAGGCGTTCGACGAGGCCGACTACCAGGGCTGGCTCGACGAGCGCGACCCCGACGACCTGGCCAGCCTCATCTACACCTCGGGAACGACCGGTCAGCCCAAAGGCGTCGAGCTGACCCACTGGAACTTCAAGGCGAACGTCGACCAGATCCGCAAGCGGTACGGCCCGCGCCCGGACAAGGGCGACCTCCCGACCATCGGGCCGGACTCGCTGACCATCGCCTTCCTGCCGCTGGCCCACGTGTTCGAGCGCCTCGTCGGCCACTTCCACGCCTACTCCGCCGGCGCGACGGTCTCCTACGCCGAGAACGCCGACACGCTCGGCGACGACATCGAGGCGATCCGACCGAACACGGTGCCGGCGAGCGTGCCCCGGGTGTACGAGAAGATCTTCGCGGCCATCCGCGAGCAGGCCTCCCAGTCGCCGGTGAAGGAGCGCATCTTCAACTGGGCCATCGAGGTGGGCCGGGAGTACGCGACGACCGACGAGCCGGGCGCGCTGCTCTCGGTCAAGCAGTCGGTGGCCGACCGCCTGGTCTTCTCCACGGTCCGGGAGGCGCTGGGCGGCGAGATCGACCTGCTGTTCTCCGGCGGCGGCAGCCTCTCGAAGGACCTCATCGAGCTCTACCACGGCATGGGGCTGCCGGTGCTCGAGGGCTACGGGCTCACCGAGACGGCGCCGGTCGTCACGATCAACCCGTTCGAGGCGCCGAAGATCGGCACCATCGGGACGCCGGTGTTCGACATGGAGACCGCGCTCGACCCCGCGGCGGTCGAGGACGACGAGTTCGACGACGCGCCCGGCGAGGTCGGCGAGCTGCTCGTCCGCGGCCCGAACGTCGCGCGGGGCTACTGGAACAAGCCCGACCAGACGGCCGACGCGTTCGTCGACGAGCTGCCCGAGGGCGCGGTCCAGGTCGTCGACTGGGAGACCGCCGGCGGCGACCGCGGCCAGTGGTTCCACACCGGCGACATCGTCGCCCAGGACGACGAGGGCTACATCACGTTCCTCGAGCGCGCGAAGGAGATCATCGTCCTCTCGACGGGGAAGAACCTCGCGCCGACGCCGATCGAGGACGCCTTCTCGGAGGTCGAGATCGTCGAGCAGGCGATGGTCATCGGCGACGAGCGCAAGTTCGTCGGCGCCCTGATCGTGCCGAACTTCGAGGCGGTCCGCAAGTGGGCCGAGAAGACCGGGATCGACCTCCCCGAGGACCCCGCGGCGGTCTGCGAGCACGACCGCGTGCACGGCCGCATCGAGGACGAGGTCGAGGCGATCAACGAGGGGTTCGAGTCCCACGAGACCATCAAGCGGTTCCGGCTCGTGCCCGAGGAGTTCACCGAGGACAACGACCTGCTGACGCCGTCGCTGAAGAAGAAGCGCCGGAACATCCTGGAGCGGTTCGCCGAGGAGGTCGAGGAGATCTACGCCGACGCCTGAGTCGGCGGCCCGGGCTGCCCCGGCCGGGGGGCCTTTAAGCGAGGAGCCGATAGGTCGACCAATGAGCGACGGCGGCGCCACCCTCCGGATCGACCCGCACGTCCACTCGGAGGGCTCCTACGACGGCCGCGAGCCGGTCGAGCTCATCCTCGAGCACGCCGCCGACATCGAGCTCGACGGCGTCGTCATCACCGACCACGACACCATCGAGGAGTCCCGCCGGGCGGCCGAGCTCGCCCCCGAGTACGGCCTCGTGGGCATCCCGGGGGTCGAGGTGTCGACCGGCGCGGGCCACCTGCTCGCCATCGGCGTCGACGAGCGCCCGCCGAAGGGTCGCCCGCTGGCCGAGACCGTCGAGACCGTCCGTGAGCTCGGCGGCGCCGCCGTGGTGCCCCACCCGTTCCAGCGGAGCCGCCACGGGGTCCGCAAGCGCAACATCGTCGACTGCGACGGCATCGAGGTGTACAACTCGATGCTGTTCACCGGCTACCGCAACCGGCGGGCCCACACGTTCGCCCGCCGGCGCCACTACCCGAAGATCGGCGCCAGCGACGCCCACGTCATCCCCTACGTCGGCCGGGCGTTCACGGAGGTCCGGCTGCCCGACGTCGAGCCGGGCACGCCGCCGTCGGCGGTCGAGGCCGCGTCGGTCGTCGACTCGCTCCGGGCGGGCGAGACCCGGATCGCGGGCAAGCGGACGCCCGTCCACCGGAGCGCCCGCCAGTACGCGAAGGGGGCGGCCCGCCGGACCGCGTTCTACGTCACCTCGACCCTGCCGGGCCTGGAGCCCTGGCCGGTGTCGATGCGGAACCTGTAGGTCGGCGGCGCGGACCGTGGTCCTTTAACAGCCCTCGCGCGAACGCCGGCCTATGGGAGGGCAGCGGTGGCAACGGCGGACCTGATCGCCCTGGTCGCGGCGATCATCGGCATCGGGGTCATCGCCCAGGTGCTCGCCGACCGGTTCCAGGTGCCGAGCATCGTCTTCCTGATCCTGAGCGGCATCCTCCTCGGCCCGGAGGTCCTGGGGCTGCTCCGGCCCGCGGCGTTCGGCGACGCGCTGTCGGCCATCGTCGGCCTCTCGGTGGGGATCATCGTCTTCGAGGGGGCGTTCCACCTCGAGATCGACCGCCTGCGGCAGGCCTCGGGCGAGACGATCAGGCTCGTCACCGTGGGCGCGGTTATGGCGTTCGTCGGGACCGCGGCGGCCGTCCACTACGTGCTGGCCATCCCGTGGGGCGTCTCGGCGCTCATCGGGGCGCTGCTCATCGCGACGGGGCCGACGGTCATCACCCCCATCATCGACATCGTGCCCGTGCGGGACCGGGTGGCGGCCATCCTCGAGACCGAGGGCATCGTCAACGACGTGACGGCGGCCATCCTGGCGGTCGTCGTCTTCGACGCCGTCGTCATCGAGCAGGTGACGGCGGGGGAGTTCGTCAGGGAGTTCGTCTCCCGGCTGGGGGTCGGCGTCCTCGTCGGCCTGCTCGTCGCGGCGGTGCTGTGGTACCTCCTGCGACACGTCGACCTCTCGCCGGGCAACGCCCCACAGAACGCCCGGCTGCTCGTGTTGGCCGGCGCGCTGGTCGCGTTCGGCACGGCGGAGTCCTTCTTCAGCGAGACGGGCATCGCCGCCGTGGCGACGGCCGGCATCCTCCTGGGCAACGCCGACCTCCCCTACAAGTCCGACATCCTGGAGTTCAAGGGCGACATCACGCTGCTCGTCCTCTCGTTCGTGTTCATCACGCTCGCCGCCCTCCTCCGCTTCGGGGACCTCACGGCCTTCGGGCTCCGCGGGGTCGTCGTGGTGGCGGTGGTGGCCCTCGTCGTCCGCCCGGCGTTGGTGCTGCTGTCGACGGTCGGGGGGCAGATCACCGTCCCCGAGCGGCTGTTCGTGAGCTTCGTCGGGCCGCGGGGCATCATCCCCGCGTCGGTCGCGACGCTGTTCGCCATCGAGCTGCAGGCCCGGGGGATGGGCGACGCGGCGACGGCGCTCGTCGGCGTCGTCTTCCTGGTCATCCTCGGGACCGTGGTGGTCGAGGGCGGCTTCGCCAGACACATCGCCGAATACCTAGACGTGGTACCAATGCGAATCATCATCATCGGGGGCGGGAAGGTGGGCCGACAGCTCGCCGAACGCCTCGAGGACCGCGGCGAGAACGTGGTCATCATCGAACTGGAGCAGAGCATGGTCGAACGTGCCCGTGAAGACGGGTTCCCGGTCCGCCACGGCGACGGCACCGACACGGACGAGCTCGAGGCGGCCGGCGCCGAGCACGCCAAGATCGTCGTGACGGCGACCGGGGACGACGACGTCAACCTCCTCATCGCGCAGCTGGCGCGCTCGCGGTTCGGCGTCGAGAACGTCATCACCCGGGTGAACAACCCCGACAACGTCGACGCGTTCGAGGAGCTGGGCGTCAAGCCGATCTCGGCCTCGGAGGCGACCGCCTGGGCGCTGGACAACGCCATCGAGCGGCCGGCGCTCTCGACCTGGATGACCGAGCTGGGCCGCACGGGCGACGTCCAGGAGATCGAGGTGACGGCCGAGGAGCTGGTGGGGCGGACCATCGGCGAGCTCGACGAGGACCTCCCGAACGGCTGTCTCATCGCGCTGGTGAGCCGCGACGGCGAGAACGAGGTGCCGTCGCCGGACAGGGAGCTCCAGCTGGGCGACCACCTGACGTTCCTCGGCCGGAAGGAGGCCGTGCGGGAGGCCATCGACTGGTGCCACCCGCACGACTGACCACGCGGCGTCAGCCGCCGGTGCCGAACTCCGCCGCCGCCTCGTAGGCCTGCCCCCGGAGCTCGAACCGGAACGTCCCGTCCTCGTAGCCGCTCGTCCGGGCGCCCCGCGAGACGGTGTTCCGGTCGGTGACCAGCGTCACCTGCTCGATCGACTCCTCGAGGAGCGGGAGCGTGTTCCGGAGCGCGGCGTTCCGGGCCTGCATCACCTGCTCGGGGATGAGCCGGGCGTCCGAAGCGTCCGCCCGGCGCAGCTCGAGCGTCGCCGCGGGGACCTCGTCCCCGTGCCGTGGCCAGCGGACCCTGACGACGTCGCCGTCGCGGGTGACGTCGAGCCCGTCGGTCGGCTCGATCGTCGCCGCGGGCGCCTCGAGGTCGAGCAGGGCGGCGTGGGTGGTGCCCTCCCGGCCCAACCCGACCTCGTAGGCGTACCGGCCGCCGCCGAGGTGGCCGACCGTCCGGGAGTCACAGTCGATCGCCTCGCCGGCGAAGGCGGCCAGCGACGTCTCCCGGGTGCCCCCCGGCGGGAGCATCAGCAGCGGCATCGGCCAGCCCCAGGGCGCGACGTGGAACCACCGGCCGTCGACCCGCTTCCAGAGCCGCCAGAAGTACGGGTTACCCGAGACCGTCCCTCGGCTGTGGTTCACGAACGTGAAGGCGAGCTTCGCCGGCAGCTCGGCCCGCTCGACGGTCGGCCGGAGGTAGGTGACCGTGCTCGGCGCGGCGTCGTGGGCCCAGGCCATGGACTCCGCCTCGGGCAGCGCCGGGGGATCGGCGCCGGCGAACCGCGAGCGCCCCTCAGGGCCGGGCTCGTCGGTCGACCAGACGGCGACGGTGACGGACCGGCCGTCGTAGCCCTCGAACTGGTACCGGGCACGGGGGAAGCCGGTGCCCTCACGCCGGCCGACGAGCGCGTACTCGACCGCGAAGGACTCGCCGGCCGCGAGCCGGTACGTATCCGGGAACCACGGGCCGTCGACCTCGCCGGCGAGCCGCCACCGGCCGTCGTCGGCCCGCTCGCGGTCGGGCACGGTCTCGGCCAGCTCGTGGCCGTCGGTGGGGGCGAGCACCAGCTCGTCGCGGTAGGTGAACTCCCCGTCACGGGGCCGGCCGCCGGGCCACGCGGTCGGGACGTTCCGGAACAGGGGCAGCCCCCGGAGCTCGAACGTGTTGGCGAACGGGTTGGCGTTCCGGAAGACGCCCCGGACGGTCGCGGGATGGTCTGCCGTGGCGGTCCGGACGAACCGCAGCTCGAGCTCGCCGCCGTCGTCGGTGCGGGCGTGGGTGTCGACCAACGAGGCCGTCACCGGCAGCGTGTCGAACTCGACGAGGCTCCACGCGCGGTCTGACGGCGCCGGGTCGGTCGGCGACCCGCTCGCGGGCGGCTCGGCCGACGGCGAGTCGGTGGGGACTGGCGCGGGCGAGGGGCTGGGCTCCTCCGCGCCGGGGCCGATGGTCGCACAGCCGGCCGCGAGCGTCGTCCCGAGGGCGCCGAGGAGGGCGCGTCGTTGCATAGCCCCGGCTACCCGCCGGTCGGATAAGGCTCTCGTGGAGGCTGAAAGAACGGTTTCAGCCAACGACTGCGGGCGGTTCGGTCGCCCGGCCCGGCCGATCAGCGCCGCTCGAACGTGATGGCGCCGCCCTGGCCGAAGCCGACACAGAGCGTCGCCAGGCCGCGGTCGGCATCGCGCTTGATCATCTCGTGGATGAGCGTCACCGGGAGCCGGGCGCCCGAGGCGCCGAGCGGGTGGCCGATGGCGATGGCGCCGCCGTTGACGTTGAACCGCTCGTCGGGCACGCCGAGCTCGTGCTGGCTGTAGAGGCACTGGCTGGCGAACGCCTCGTTGAGCTCGACGAGGTCGAAGTCGTCGATGGACTGGCCGGTGCGCTCGAGCAGGCCGCTGGTGGCCGGCACCGGGCCGACGCCCATGATCGTCGGATCGACGCCCGGCGACGTTGTGGTCGCCGACGTACGCGAGCACGTCGAGGCCGTGCTCGTCGGCGAACGCCTCGCTCGTGACGAGCGTCGCGGCGGCGCCGTCGGAGATCTGCGAGGAGTTCCCCGCCGTCACCGTGCCGTCGCTCTCGAACGCCGGGGACAGCCCGGCGAGCGCCTCGAGGCTGGTGTCCCGCCGGATGCCCTCGTCCTCGGTGACCGTGCCGTCGTCCGTCTCGATGGGGAGGATCTCGTCGTCGAAGCGGTCGGAGTCGGTAGCCTCGGCGGCGCGCTGCTGGCTCCGGAGCGCGTACTCGTCCTGGGCCTCCCGGGACATGTCGAACTCCCGGGCGACCTTCTCGGCGGTCATGCCCATCTGCAGCTCGAAGATGTTGTACCGCTCGCCGAGCTCGGGGTGGAGCTCGCCGTAGGACGAGCCCATCGGCACCCGGCTCATGCTCTCGACGCCGCCGGCGATGACCGCCTGGCGCTGGCCGGCGCGGATCGAGTCGGAGGCCGACATGATGGCCTGCATCGACGAGGCGCACCAGCGGTTGATCGATGTCGCGGGCACGCCCTCGCCGAGCTCGGAGAGCAGCGCGATGACCCGCGCGACGTTGTTGTCCTGCTCGCCGCGCTGCTGGGCGACGCCCCACATCAGGTCGTCGATGGCGTCGGGCTCGAGCGCGTTCTCGTCGAGCACGTGGTTCACCAGCGGGATCGAGAGGTCCTCCGGGCGGACGTCGGCGTAGACGCCGCCATCCTTGCCCTGCGGGGTGCGGACGGCGGCGGCGATGACGGGGGTCGTCTCGGCGCTCATGGCCCGGACTCGGCGCGGCGGACTCAAAGGCCCATCGACGTGGGCGGTCGCGCCGCGGCCGCCATCCGCCGCAGGATCGGCGCCGATCGCGCGCCGACGGTCCGGCGGGCACACGTCGAACCGTTTATGCCTCCCGGACGGCTAGTTCGGTAGAATGAACGACGGGGCCCTCTCGGTCGTCGAACTGCTGCTCACCGCCCGACACTACACCGACGAGCGCTCGCTGGACCCCAACGACCTCCCGCCGCGCATCCGGAAGGTCTACTGGTCGGACGGCCAGATCGAGCGGCCGCTCGTGGTCACCGAGGAGGACGCCGCGGCCGCCGTCGGCCTCGACGACCCCGGGTCGGGGAAGGACCGGTGAAGCGATCGTCGTACTCCGCTCACCGCCCGACACTACACCGATGAGCGATCGCTCGACCCCAACGACCTCCCGCCGCGCATCCGGAAGGTCTACTGGTCGGACGGCCAGATCGAGCGGCCGCTCGTGGTCACCGAGGAGGACGCCGCGGCCGCCGTCGGCCTCGACGACCCCTGGGAGTCGGTGAAGGACCTGATGTTCACCGACCGCGACGCCTTCACGAACCAGCTCTCGCTCACCCAGCCCGACCTCGCCGAGGAGTGGTTCCTCGAGCGGGCGGACGGCGAGCTGATCAACACGAACCCGACGCTGGCGTACGTCTTCGAGGGCCGCGAGGGCGTCGACGCGGACTACGAGGCCGCGCGGGGCTCGAACCGGCCGATCCAGGCCGACCGGGCGTGGATCGACGGCCTGCTCGCCGAGTACTTCGACGAGGACGACGAGGAGATGCTCGACCTCGTCGACGTCAAGGCGCCCGAGGAGATCGAGATGACGCTCGACGACCTCGTGCTGACCGAGGACCAGGAGGACGAGATCCGGAAGATCGGCAAGGCCATCGAGCACCGCGACTACCTCGCCGAGATCGGCCTGCGGGAGATCGGCAAGCTGCTGTTCGTCGGCCCGCCGGGCACCGGGAAGACCTCGGTCGCCCGGGCGCTCGCCCACTCGCTCGACCTGCCGTTCGTCGAGGTGAAGCTCTCGATGGTGACGAGCCAGTACCTCGGCGAGACGTCGAAGAACGTCGACCGCACCTTCGAGGTCGCCAAGCGGCTCTCGCCGTGCATCCTGTTCATGGACGAGTTCGACTCGGTGGCGAAGACCCGCCGGTCGGACGAGCACGCCGCGCTCAAGCGGGCGGTGAACACCCTGCTGAAGTCCATCGACGAGATCTCGCTCATCCGCGACGACGTGCTGCTCATCGGGGCGACGAACCACCCCGACCAGCTCGACTCGGCCGCCTGGCGGCGGTTCGACGAGATCGTCAACTTCCCGCGGCCTGACCTCCCGATGCGACGGGACATCTTCCACATCATCACCAACGCGATGGATATCACCTCGTTCGACCCCGAGGAGCTCGCCGAGGTCACCGAGGGCCTGACGGGCTCGGACATCCGGCTCGTGCTCCGCGAGGCCGTCCTCGAGGCGCTCGCGCACGACCGCCGCGAGGTCACCCAGGACGACCTGCTCGCCGCCGTCGAGGACTTCGAGGAGCGGGACAACCTCAAGAACATGGACATGCTCGACGGCGACGCCGACGTGCTGGTCGCCGGCGGCGGCGACGGCGCCGATGGCGGCCACACCCACGTCCACGACTGAGGCCGCGCCGATCTCTTCGGAGCTGAACTGCCCGTTGAAGTCGTCGACGTCCGCCACGAGGTCGACGTAGGCCCGGAAGCGCCGGGCCAGCTCCGCGGCCGCCCGGAACGCCCGGCACTCGTCGACCGTCGGGAGCCGCTGGAGCCGCTCGTAGCCGTCGGTGAGTTCGATGTCGTCCATGTCGGCCGGTACCCGACGGGCGGCAGAAGGCCACCGTGCCCGGGACGAACCCGCGGGGCTTTAGCGCCCGCGGCGTCCACTCGCACCAACCGATGGAGGTCACGCTGCTCGGCACGGGCGACACGACGGGCACGCCGACGGTCGGCTGTGGCTGTGGGACCTGCGAGCGGGCCCGCGAGCTCGGCGTCGAGCGGTCGCGGTTCTCGGTCCACATACGGAGCGCCGCCGGGAAATCGCTGCTCGTCGACGCCTCGCCGGACTTCCGCACGCAGTTCCTGACCCACGGCGTCGACCTCCCCGACGCGGTCGCCATCAGCCACGTCCACTTCGACCACCTCGACGGGCTCGGGAACACCTACCGGCTCGTGCCCTACGGGGAGTCCATCCCGGTCTACGCGGCCGACCCGGTCGACCCGGCGACCGGCGAGTCGGTCGCCGACACCGTCCGCTCTCGGTTCGACTACCTCGACCGTATCGACGTCCGGGACGTCACGCCGTTCGAGCCCGCGACGATGGCCGGCCTCGAGGTCACGCTCGTGCCGGTCGAGCACCCGCCGCTGGTCTCCTACGGCCTCGCGATCTCGGACCCGGACACCGGCGGCCGGCTCGCCATCACCGGCGACACCGCCTACGCCGTGCCCGAGGAGTCCCGGGCGGTCCTGGCCGGCGCGGACCTGCTGCTCGCCGACGCCATCGTCCCCGCCTCGCTCTGCGAGCGCCACCCCAGCGGCGGCGCCCACCACGATGCCGACGGCGTCCCGCGGACGTTCGGCACGAAGCACATGACCCGCGAGGGCGCGCTCGACCTCGCCGACGAGCTCGACGCCGCGGAGACCCGGCTCGTCCACGTCGCCCACTTCTACCCCGCCGACGAGGCGTTCGAGGAGCCGATCGCCGTCGACGGCGAGACCTACACGCTCTGATCGGCGCCTAGCCGTCCTCGGCGGTGAAGGCGTCCAGCGAGCCCTGCTCCCGGGCCCGCCCGGCCGGCTCGGCGACCCACGGCGAGCCCTCGTCGCGGGCGGCATCGGGGTCGACCGCCGGCGGGTCGGCCGCCTCGTATGCGGGGCAGCCGGCCCCGCAGTCCGTCGCCGGATCCACGAGGCGATCGAACGCCGCACAGCGCGTGAGCCCGCCGACGCCCGCCACGGTCGCCTCCCGGGCGTGGCCGCAGCCGGCGTGGGCGCCCGGCCGCCAGCCCTTGCCGTAGGCCCGTTCGGCCAACCGCCGCCGGGCGCGGGCCTTCGCCGCCGGCGGGACCACCGCGACGTCGTCCCGCGCGGGCCGGCGCTCGAGCAGCTCGATGCCGGGCTCGCCGACCGGGAGCTGGCGGGGTTCTCTGAGCACCTCGAGCTCGTCTCGTTCGGGGTGGAACCGCCAGAGGCCGACCGCCTCGGGCAGCCGGTTGCGGTGGGCGCCGGTGACGTGCGAAGCCGTCGCGAGCACGACCCGGTCGACGAGCCCGAGCGAGACGTCGGTCCGCAGCTGGGTCTCGAGGTCGCCGGGGCTCGCGAGGTCGGGCTTGTTCTCGATGGCGGTCAGCCCGCCGAACCACTCGTCGGGGTAGCGGGCCGCCTGGCGGACGTACGTCCGGCCGCCCCGGCGCTCGGCCTCCAGGAAGCCGATCTCGACGGCCCGGTCGACCGCCTCGCGGGCCCGCTCGGGATGGGCGTCGAGCCCCCGGACGGCGTCCTTCCAGTACCGGGCCCGGCCGGCGCCGAGGTCGGCCTCGAGCACGAGCCCCGGGATCTCGTGGGGCGTGAGGGCCGCCCGCCCGTCGAACGCCGGCCCCGGCTCGACCCGCACGACGTCGACGACCCGGTTCCCCGGGGCGTGGACGCCGGCGCCGAGCTGGCGGGCCACCAGCGCGCCCCGGGCCTCGAGGTGGGCGCACAGTCGCTGCTCGAAGGCCCACTCGTTCACGGCCGTCCGTCGGCAGGCGGCGGGCAAAAGCGCCGCGGCGCTACCCGACGGACACGACGCCGGTCATGCCCGAGCCCTCGTGGGGGACGCAGAAGTAGGGGTGCTCGCCGGCCGTCTCGAACGTGTGCGCGTACGTGCCGTCGGCGCCGATCAGCCCGCCCTGCAGGTCCTTCCGGGCGGCGGCCTCCGACGCGAAGCCGCCGCTGGCCCAGTACGTGGCGCCGTCGGGCAGCCGGTCCCCGTAGGCGGTGACCGTGTGGCCGATGTCGCTCTCGTTGACCCACTCGACCGTGGTCCCGGCCGGCACGGAGACCCGGCGGGGCTGGAACTCGAGGCCGACCATGTCGACGGTCTTCGGGCCGCCCGAGCCGCCGAGGCAGCCGGCGAGGCCGCCCAGGGCGGCGCCCCCCAGCGCCCGCAGGGCCTGGCGTCGTCTCATGCCCGAGGGCTCAGAGGGCGACCAGCAAGTCGGTTGCGTACATCACGGCGAACCCCGCGAGGAAGCCGAGGATGTTCGTGGCCGTGCCGAGCCGGCCGCGCGCCCGGACCATCCGGGCGATCTCCCAGTCGACCTGGAGGATGGCGCCGACGCCGATCGCGAGGAAGAACGCCCCGAGCGTCGGCGAGAACGCGAGCCCGCCGATCCAGCCGCCGAGGATGACCGGCGCGCCGGCGAGGGCGCCGAGCGCGAGGAAGTGCCTCAGCGCGGGGCGCTCACCACGGGAGAGCGGCGCGACGACCGCCGGGCCCTCGGTGACGTTGTGGACCATGAAGCCGACCACGAGGAAGGCGCCGAGCGAGACCCGACCGAGCGCGAACGAGCTCCCGATGGCGAGCCCCTCCGCGAGGTTGTGGAGGCCGATGCCCAGCGCCACCAGGTAGGCCACCGTGAGGGCGTCGGGCTCGCCGCCGGCCGACCCCCGGGCGGCGACGGCCTGGACGAGCAGCGCCGCGCCCACGACGCCGGAGACGACCAGCAGCGGCCCCTCGTAGGCGCCGGGGACGGCCTCGGCGACCTCGAACGCCTCGAAGCCGGCGTCGAACGCCAGGAAGGCGAGCACGCCGGCGGCGAACAGCAGCAGGGCGTGGAGCCAGCGGTCGGCGAGGTCGCGCATGAACGGGAACCAGAGCATCCCCAGCGCGACCGGGATCACGCCGACCATGATGCCGACGACGGCGAGCAGGCCGAGCACGTCGAGGCTCATCCCGGGCGAGACGGCGGGCGCGACGATGGTGTGGTGGATCGTCGTGCCGTCGGCGAGCAGGAGCGCCACCTCGACGTCCCAGCCGGGCGTCCAGTGGTAGGGGATGGTGACGGTCGCGCGCTCGAGGGCGCCGAGCGTCTCGGCGTCGGGCCCGCCGCCGCCCACCGAGAAGTCCCAGTACGCCTCGTTGACGAGCACCTGGTTGATCGAGATCGGGTCCGGCCCGTTGTTCACGACGTGGAGGACGATCGCCTCGTCGTGGGGCAGCGTGACGTGGCTGATCGAGACGTCCGGCAGGGGCGCGCCGGTCTGGACGCCGGCGAACGGCTGGGCCACCACGAGGACGCCCAGCAGGACCGCCAGCAGCACGAGCGGGAGCGCCGCCCCGACCGGCCGCGGGAGGCCGAACGGCCGGCTCGACCCCTCCAACAACGACGCGCCCTCGTCATCCGCCATCTCAGCGCCCCCCGTCGGTGACGTCGAAGAAGCTCATCCAGCCCAGCTCGGCGAACTCGGACTGGTGGGCGTGGAACATGTAGAGCCCGGGCTCGTGCTCGGAGTAGTCGAGCTCGATGATGCCCCGCTGGGCCTGACACTGCATCACCGTGTCCACCTTGTAGCTCGTCGGCAGCAGCGTCGTGCCGTGGTCGTAGTAGTCGAAGAACTGCGAGTGGGTGTGAAACGAGTTGATGAGGTCGAACTCGGTGACGTTGACCAGGTAGATCCGCTGGCGCTCGTTCCGGTCGATGACGATGGGGTGCTTGGTCTCGCCGGCCTCCCAGTTCCCGTAACCGTCGGTCGAGCCGACGCCGTAGGCGAACGCCCGGGTGTTGGCGGCGTACACCTCGTTGCCGCCGTCGAAGTTGGTGTCGAACGAGTTCATCACGAGCACCAGCTCGTCGACCCCGTCGTTCTCGTCGTAGGTGTGGTTCCGCGTCTTCGCCTCCTCGACGAGGTAGTCGGTCAGCTCCGAGGTGATCTGGCTCGGGTGCTGGTTGACGTACTCGGCGGGCTGCTCGCGGACCCGCTCGGGGTCGGGGTCGATGACGACCGCGCCGTAGAGGCCGCGGTGGACGTGCTCCTTCAGCGGCAGCGAGTGGCAGTGGTAGAGGTGGACCCCCGCGGGCTGGGCGATCCACTCGTAGGTGAACGACTCGTCGGTGTCGAGGACGCCGGGGCCGTTCTGCGGGATGCCGTCCATCCGGGGGTTCAGGTTCCGGAGGTGGGGGTGGATCGTGTGGGCGTGTCGGCCCCGGTTCGTGAACGTCACCCGGACGAGCTCGCCCTCGACCGCCCGGAGCGTCGGCCCGGGCACCTGGCCGTTGTACGCCCAGGCCGAGAAGGAGACGCCCGGGGCGATCTCGATCGGGACGTCGCGGGCGTCGAGCTCGAACTCGCGGATCCGGCGGCCGTCGTCGTCCGTGCCGACGACCTCGCCGGTCTCGAAGTCCCGGAGGAACTCGTGGGGGTCGAACCGGTCGGAGGCGTACTCGTCGACGGCGCCGAACTTGCCGTGGGTCGAGTCGCCGTGGTGGTCGGTCGCGCCCGGGTGGGCAGCGGCCCGGCCGCCCGCGCCGAGGGCGGCCGCGCCGGCGACGCCGAGGCCGCCGAGCACCGAACGGCGGTCGACGTCGCCCCGGAGGGCGTCGACGAGGCGGGTCTCGAGGGTCTCGGTCAGCTCGGCCGCCCGGTCGTAGGGGACGCGGCTCATGGCCGGCGCCCCGGCCGGGGCGGCGTCGGCACCGTTCTCGTGTGGGACATGGCACGAGGTTTAGCCTCGTCTAAAATAAACGTTGTCAACGTAGAAAACGGCGCGAATCCGCCGTCCGCAGCCGCCCCGGCGGTCAGTTAACGGCTTCCGGCTCGGCGATCCGGACCCGCCGGGCCACGGCGTCGGGGAGCGCGACGGCGTCGTCCTCGGGCGCCGGCCGGACCGTCACGACGTCGAACGGCGTCACCTCGACCACCTCGACGCGGACGCCGGGCCGGATGCCGTGGTCGTCGAGGTACCGGAGCTCCTCGGGGTCGTGGTCGGCCACCCGCTCGATGACGACCTCGTCGCCGCCGGCGGCCTCCGCGAGCGTGGCGCCGGGCCCCTCGTCGAGGGGCTCGAGGTCGGCCGTGGGGATCGGGTCCCCGTGGGGGTCGACGGCGGGGTCGCCGAGCGACTCGGCGATGCGCGCCTCGAGCGCCTCGGAGATGTGGTGCTCGAGGGCGTCGGCCTCGTCGTGGACCTCGCTCCAGTCGAAGTCGAGGTGCTCGGTGAGGTAGGCCTCGAGCAGCCGGTGGTGTCGGACGACCTCGAGGGCGACCCGCTCGCCCTGCTCGGTCAGCCGGACGCCCTTGTACTTCTCGCGCTCGACCAGCCCGCGGTCGTCGAGCTTGCCGAGCATGCTGGTGACCGTCGGCGGCGTGACGTCGAGGGCCTCGGCGACCAGCGACGTGGTGACCCGCTCGCCGTCGCCCTCGGTTTGGAGGACGTAGACCGCCTTGAGGTAGTCCTCCATCGCCGCGCTCAGCATCATCGGCGGAATTAGACGGGGCTAACCCATAACGCTGTCCCACCGAAACCCGTTGCCCTCACCGACCCGCCGGCCGCCACCGCTCGCCGGGTCGGCCTCGACGTCACGATCATCGCCTCGATCGCTGGCCCGTCCGCCAGGATCCTCCCCGGCTGCGCGACGGCCGCAACGCCCTGCCGACCGGCGCCGCGGCGGGCCCGACGGCGTCCGACACCGCCCCATTCTCGCCGGCGGCGACCACGGCACGACCGACGGCCTTAACCGGGCTCGTTCACGCGGCCCACCCCCGGGCCCGGACCCGTTTCAGTAGGTTTATCAGTCGTTCGTGGCCAATCCCGTAATCAGTTACTGCCAAGAGGAACACTGTGACGGACGAACACCAACAACCGGAGGTCAACATCGGCCTGGTGGGGCACGTCGACCACGGCAAGACGACCCTCGTCCAGGCGCTGAGCGGCCGCTGGACCGACCAACACTCCGAGGAGCTCAAGCGCGGCATCTCGATCCGGCTGGGCTACGCGGACGCGACGTTCCGGCGGTGCCCCGAGTGCGACGGGCCCGAGGCGTACACCGTCGAGGAGACCTGCCCCGAGCACGACGTCGAGACGGAGGTGCTCCGGACGGTCTCCTTCGTCGACGCGCCCGGCCACGAGACGCTGATGGCGACGATGCTCTCGGGGGCCGCCATCATGGACGGCGCCATCCTCGTGATCGGCGCCAACGAGCCGGTGCCCCAGCCCCAGACCGAGGAGCACCTCATGGCGCTGGACATCATCGGCATCGAGAACATCGTGGTCGTCCAGAACAAGATCGACCTCGTCGACCGCGAGGCGGCCACGGAGAACTACGCGCAGATCCAGGAGTTCGTCGAGGGCACGGTCGCCGAGGGCGCGCCGATCGTCCCGACCAGCGCGGGCCAGGACGTCAACATCGACTACCTCATCGACGCCGTCGAGGAGCACATCCCGACGCCCGAGCGCGACCCCGACGTCGACCCGCTGCTCTACGCCGCGCGGTCGTTCGACATCAACCGGCCGGGCACGACCTGGGAGGACCTCGCCGGCGGCGTCGTCGGCGGCACGCTCGCCCAGGGCACCCTCGAGGTCGACGACGCCATCCAGCTGCGGCCGGGCCGCGAGGTCGAGGAGGAGGGCCAGTCGGAGTACCGGCCCATCGAGACGACCGTGCGGTCGCTGCAGGCCGGCGGCCACGCGGTGGACGCCGCCACGCCGGGCGGCCTGCTCGGCGTCGGCACCGGCCTCGACCCGAGCCTCACGAAGGGCGACGGCCTGGCCGGCCAGCTCGCCGGCCCGCCCGGGACGCTCCCGCCGACCTGGGAGTCGTTCACCATGGACGTCGACCTGCTCGACCGCGTCGTCGGCGACGAGGCCGACGAGGTCGAGGAGATCTCCACCGGCGAGCCGCTGATGCTCACCGTGGGGACCGCGACGACCGTCGGCTCGGTCACCTCGGCCCGGACCGGCGAGGCCGAGGTCCAGCTGAAACGCCCGGTCTGCGCGCCCGTCGGCGCGAAGATCGCCATCAACCGCCGCGTCGGCACCCGCTGGCGCCTCATCGGCGTGGGGACGCTGACGGAGTGACGACCGTGGCCCTGGACACCAGCGCGCTCATGGCGCCCGTCGAACGCGACCTCCGGCTGTTCGACGAGCTCGACCGCCTGCTCGGCGCCTACGAGCTGGTGACGCCGGCCGCCGTGCGCCGCGAGCTCGCCGAGCTCGCCGCGTCGGCCGGCGGGAAGGCGGCCACCGCGGCCCGGGTCGGCGCCGACCTCGCCGAGCGCGCCGAGGAGGTCGCGACCGCCGCCGAGGGGGCCGACGACGCCGTCGTCGAGCTCGCCGAGGCCGGCGACGCGGACCTGGTGGCCACGATGGACCGCCCGCTGGCCGAGCGCGTGCTCGCCGTGGGCGTCCCCGTCGCCGCCGAGCGCGGCCGGCACACCCTGGAGGTCATCGAGCCCTAACATGTACAAGCGCGTCAGACTCATCGACACGGTCGAGGTACCGCCGGGGGAGCTGGGCGACGTCACGCACGATCTCGTCAAGCGCCTCCTACAGGACAAGCTGGAGGGCCGGATGGACGAGGACGTCGGCAGCGTCGTCAGCGTCGTGGAGGTCCACGACATCGGCGATGGCGCCGTCCTCCCGAACCGCCCCGGCGTCTACTACGAGGCCGAGTTCGACGCCGTCACCTACGACCCCCAGATGCAGGAGGTCGTCGACGGCACCGTCGTCGAGGTCGTCGAGTTCGGCGCCTTCGTCGGCATCGGGCCGATCGACGGGCTGCTGCACGTCTCGCAGATCTCCGACGAGTACCTGAGCTACGACGGCGAGAACCAGCAGCTCGCCTCCCGGGACTCCAACCGGACGCTCACGGTCGAGGACGCGGTCCGGAGCCGGATCGTCACCAAGAGCATCGACGAGCGCAACCCCCGCGAGTCGAAGATCGGGCTGACGGCCAAGCAGCCCGGCCTCGGCAAGCACGGCTGGCTCGCCGAGGACCGCGAGGCCGCCGAAGAGGCCCAGTGAGATGGCCAGAAAGCGCCTGGTCTGCCGGGACTGCCACTCCGTCATCGAGGAGGGCGTCACCGAGCTCTGTCCGCACTGCGGCTCGGCCAGCCTGACCGAGGACTGGAGCGGCTACGTCATCGTCGTCCACCCCGAGGAGTCGGAGATCGCCCGGGAGATGGAGGTCACCGAGCCCGGCGAGTACGCGCTGAAGGTGCGGTAACCGGGGATGGCCACCGTCGTCGCCCGGCTCCCCGACGACCTCCGCGACGACCTGAAACCGCCAATGGGACCCGTGTTCACGGACGCCGAGGCGCTCCTCGCGGCGGCGGGCGAACCGCTGGTGGCCGTCGGCGATGTCGTGACGGCCCACCTCGTGCGGGCCGGCCGCCGGCCCGATGTGGCGGTGGTCGACGGCCGGACCGAGCGCGAGCCGGCCCCGGATGCCGTGGCGGAGCTCGTGCCCGAGGCCGATGTCAGGGTGGAGAATCCGGCGGCGACGTTGACGGTCGAGCTCGTCGAGGCGATGGGCGTGGCCCTCGATTCCGCCGACCGGACGACGATCTACGTCGACGGCGAGGAGGATCTGGCGGTACTGCCCGCGCTGCTCTTGGCCCCGACGGGCTCGAGCATCGTCTACGGACAACCCGGCGAGGGCATGGTCGCCGTCCGGGTCGACGCGGACGTCCAGGAGCGGGCACGCGAGTGGCTGGCGGTGATGGCGACCGACGCTGAACGACTCTGGCGGCTCCTGGATCGCTGAAGCCCGCGCCGGCGTGGCCTGCTACGGCCGGCGACGTTCGAGAGTACCCGCGCCTTCGAACTCAGTACGATTCGGTCCGGACGTCGCCCATGAGCTGGAAGTCCGCGACGTTCTCCGTGACGACAGTGGCCTCCTCCGCCAGCGCGACGCCGCCGATGAGCACGTCGCCGCCCAGTGCATTGAGGCGGTCCTGTGGGAACCCCTCCGCCTGAAACCGTTCCTCGATCCGACCGGCGGCGAACGCGTGGCGCGTCGTGAACGGGAGGACCTCGAGCCACCCGAAATCGACGGTGAGATCCGCCACGTCGGGGTTCGACTCGACGTGGTGGAGCCCGACGGCGAGTTCCTTCATCGAGATCGCGGAACCGAGGAGGGTGGTGTCGGCGGTCGCGTGCGCTTCGAGATAGGATTCGACGCGGGCGGGTCGCGTGAGGTAGTGGACGAGGAACGTGGTGTCGAGCAGCTTCCTCATTCGTCCGGTGCGTCCGCATCGTCGGTACGCCCCTCTAACGCCGCCGTTGCTTCCTGCTGGCGACGCGCCAACCCGTGGCTCGTGGCCTCCCGGCTCCGGTCGACGGCGCCTTCGAAGGCCGCCGCCTCGTCAGCGTACTTCCCCAGGCTGTGCCGCCAATCAGCGGCGACCGCGTCGGTGATCCGATCGACCGTATCGCTGAAGCTCTCCCCCTCGCGCTTCTCGGCTTTCAGCTTGGCGTACGCTTCCTCGTCGAGGCCGATGGTCTTGGCCCCCATTTGTGTTTCTACACACAATTGTGTCCTCGTACATAAATATCTGCCTACGGGTCGACGAAAGATAGTCACTCCGCGTTCCCGCTCGCCTCGACGCCTCCCCCGTCTGCACCCGCAGCGCCCGCTTCGAAATTCTTTTGCGGGCGAGCGCGGAACTCATGGACAACTGACCATGGAGATCACCGTCGTCGACGAGGAGGAGAACCCGATGCTGCACCGGACGGACGTGACGTTCCGGGTGAGTCACGTCGAGGCCACCCCCGACCGCCTCGCGATCCGCGACAGCCTGGCGGCCCGGCTGAACAAGGACGCCGACGAGGTCGTCATCCGCAAGCTCGACACCAAGTTCGGCATGCGGACGACCTTCGGCGAGGCCAAGGTGTACGAGAGCCCGGTCCAGGCCCAGGAGGTCGAGCAGGCGTACATGCTCGAGCGCAACAAGATCGCCGTCGGCGAGGACGGCGAGGCCGAGGTCGAGGCCGCCGAGGAGCCCGCCGACGAGGCTGAAGAGGAGCCCGAGGAAGCGGCCGAGGACGAGGAGGAGACCGAGGAATGACCGCCCGCCACGAGTTCTACGCCGACGACGGCACCACCGAGAAGCCCCAGTGCCCGGAGTGCGAGGACGCCTTCCTCGCCGAGCACGACGACCGCCGGCACTGCGGCCGGTGTGGCTACACCGAGTGGGACTGACCCGACCACCACGTCCGAGCCCGCACCCCCTTCCAGCGAACTGAGAACCACGGTCGTAGTTCTTCTCACTCGGGCCCCATGACCGCCCATGGCACTCCTACGAGACCGTGTGGCAGTGATCACTGGCGGGAGCTCGGGCATCGGACGGGGCATCGCCCTGGCGTACGCCGACCACGGCGCCGACGTGGTCGTCGCGGACGTCCGCGAGGAGCCGAAGGAGGACGGGGCTCCGACCCACGAGGTCATCGACGACGAGACCGACCGGCAGGCAACCTTCGTCCACTGCGACGTGACGGAGACGGCCGACCTCGAGGCGGCAGTCGAGGCCGCCGAGGCGTTCGGCGGGGTCGACGTCATGGTGAACAACGCGGGGATCTGGCGCGCCGAATCGTTCCTCGACGTCACCGAGGCGGCGTACGACGACCTCCTGAACGTCAACCTGAAGGGGGCGTTCTTCGGGGCCCAGATCGCGGCTGGGCGGATGGTCGAGAACGCCGGCGGGTCGATCATCAACGTCTCCAGCATCGCCGGGCTGTTCGGCAACAAGGACTGGCCGACCTACGCGGCCTCGAAGGGCGGGCTGACGACGCTGACCTACTCGCTGGCCCACCGGTTCGGGCCGGACGGGATCCGCGTCAACGCCATCCACCCGGGCGGCATCGAGACGCTCATCGGCGGCGAGCCTGACGACCCCGAGGCGGCCGCCGCCGGCGCCCAGGAGTTCGTCCAGCAGGTCCCCCTCGGGCGCTACGGCCAGCCCGAGGACGTCGCCGGCGCCGCGGTGTTCCTCGCCAGCGACCTCGCGGGCTACGTCACCGGCGAATCCCTCGTGGTCGACGGCGGCTGGACCAGCTGGCGATAGCGGACCGAAGTGGTCTTTTCCCGGCCGGGTCTGGGTGGACGCGAACCGAACCATGACGGGGGAGCCAGCTGACCGACCCGCGGCCCCATGACCCGCGTCCTCGGCCTCGAGGGCACCGCCTGGGCCGCCTCGGCGGCCGTCTTCGACGCCGACGCTGACGAGCTGATGGTCCTCGAGACCGACCCCTACGAGCCCGACTCGGGCGGCATCCACCCCCGCGAGGCCGCCGAGCACATGCAGGCGGCGATCCCGTCGGTCGTCGAGGCCGCCCTCGAGCAGACCCGCGAGATCGACGCCGTCGCCTTCTCCCGGGGGCCCGGGCTGGGCCCCTGCCTCCGGCTCTGTGGCACCGCCGCCCGGACGCTCGCCCAGGCGCTCGACGTCCCGCTGGTCGGCGTCAACCACATGCTCGCCCACCTGGAGGTCGGCCGCCACCTGTCGGGTTTCGACGACCCCGTCGGCCTGAACGCCAGCGGCGCGAACGCGCACGTGCTCGGCTACCGCGCCGGCCGGTACCGCGTGCTCGGCGAGACGATGGACACCGGCGTCGGCAACGCCATCGACAAGTTCGCCCGTCACGTCGGCTTCGGCCACCCCGGCGGGCCGAAGGTCGAGGCCGCGGCCGCGGGCGGCGAGCTGCTCGACCTCCCGTACGTCGTCAAGGGGATGGACTTCTCGTTCTCCGGGCTGACGAGCGCGGCCCAGGACGCGGTCGACGACGGGGCCGACCTCGCGGACGTCTGCTTCTCGCTGCAGGAGACCACGTTCGCGATGCTGGCCGAGGTGGCCGAGCGGGCGCTCTCGCTCACCGGCCGCGACGAGCTCGTGCTCGGCGGCGGCGTCGGGAACAACGACCGCCTGCGGGCGATGCTCGCCGAGATGTGCGACGCGCGCGGCGCCTCGTTCTTCGCTCCGGAGGCCCGCCTCCTCGGCGACAACGCCGGGATGATCGCGATCCTGGGGGCGCAGATGGCCGACGCCGGCGACACGATCCCGGTCGACGACTCGGCCGTGCGGCCCGACTTCCGCCCCGACGAGGTGCCGGTGACCTGGCGAGAGGGGGAGGCGGCCGGCCGACCGGTCAGTTCGGGAGAGACGGTCCGCGGGGCGGAGGCCGTCGTGACGGTCGGCGACCGAACCGTGACCAAGCGCCGGGTACCGAAGCCCTACCGCCATCCCGAGCTCGACGCCCGGCTGCGCCGGGAGCGGACCGCCGCCGAGGCCCGGCTGCTCGGCGAGGCCCGCCGCCACGGCGTCCCGACGCCGACGGTCCGCGACCTCGACCCCTACGAGCAGACGCTGACGCTCGAGCGCGTCGGCGAGCACGACCTCGGCGCCGGGCCGACGCCCGAGCGGGTCGCGGCCGTCGGCCGCCACCTCGCGGCGCTGCACGACGCCGGGCTGGTCCACGGCGACCCGACGACGCGGAACGTCCGGATCGACGGCCGGTCGACGCTGATCGACTTCGGCCTCGGCTACCACTCGGACGACGTCGAGGACTTCGCGATGGACCTCCACGTCCTGCGCCAGAGCCTCGCGGCCACGGCGACCGACACCGCGGCGCTGGCCGAGGCGCTCCTCACGGCCTACCGCGACGCCGGCGAGCCGGCGGTGCTCGACCGCCTCGAGGAGATCGAGGGCCGCGGGCGGTACCAGCCCCGGGACTGATCGCCCGGGCCCCTCGGCCCCGGGCGACCGCGATCGGCCGCCCCGAGCCCAAACGGTCTTATCCGCGAGCCGCCTATATGGTGCTATGGCAGAGAAACCCAGCTCCGGATCCCTGTTCGGCATCCCCTACAACTTCGACCGCCCCAGCCTCCGCCGGCTGCTCAGCTCGTACTGGCAGCCCGGGAAGGGCATGCTCGTCGAGAAGCCCTTCGGCGTGGGCTACACGCTGAACCTCGCGAACTGGCGCTCGTGGGTCGTCATCGCCGTCGCCGGCCTCCTGCTCTCCCGGGAGAGCGGTGCCGAGGGGCAGGCGCCGGCCGACGAGGACGACGAGCCGGTCGAGGTCGTCGTCGAGGACTGAGCCGAGCCGTATCGCCCCGGATTCGGGGTCACTCGCGGTTTCACACGGGCCTCAGGCGTGCTCGGCGGTTGGATTGATCGTCGGGAGTCCACGGTCTGCGGCGACCTCGAGCAGGTTCTCGTCGGCACCAACGAATCTCAGGTCACTCCCCAGATCCGTCAACGCGAGCGCCGTGCCGAGCTGGAGCGCGTCCAGCGTTCGGAGATCGTCCTGTAGCACGAGCTCTACTGCCATCTGGAAGCCCTCATCGAGGACTGGGATGAGGGTGAACGACCCTGTTGCCTCCCGGAAGAACGCGACGAGCAGGTCATCGCGTCGCCGTTCCGAGAGTTCCCCGGCGTTTTGTTTCCGTCGGAACGCAGATGTGGTTTCGATCACCGTTAGTGAGGTGATGAGGACGGGGGTATCCGCCTTCTCGAGAAGCTCGTCGACGATGTCGGTCCCGGGTTCTTCTGCGTACCGTTTCACGAGGGCTGATGTGTCGAAAAATAGCATCTACTGCCGCTCGGTTCGTCCCTCGTCCACGAATTCCGACACGGGAGTTCCGTCGCTCGTTTCACGACGAAGCTCCCGAAAATCTATCGTCCGGCCGTGCTCGGCGACGAATGCACGCATCCGCTGCCGGAGCGGTTCGACTCGCGACGTGCGGAGCGCCTGTCGCCCGAGCTCGGCGACCTCGTCGTCCACGTCGCTCATGACCGTCCCTTCGTCGTAATCGGTTAAGTAAGTAGTTGCGGAGCGCCAGGGACCATGAACCGACCTCATCCAGGGCTTCCACTCCAGGGCTGCTGGCTAGCTTCTAATCCAGCCGCCCCGACAGAGTACGGTTACGGAGGTCCACTGAAGGCTCGTGGGCCCGGTCGTAAATGCTCACGACTTTTACCGGACGGTCACGTCCTCAGCCCATGCTCCGGTTCGCCACGACGAACGAGGGCAAGGTCCGCGAGGCCCGCGAGTACCTCGAGGGCGTGATCGACGGCCTCGAGCCGTGGGACTACGACTACCCGGAGCTCCAGGCCGACGACCTCGAGCCGATCGCGCTCGCCGGCGCCCGGGACGCCTACGCCGCCGGCGACGGCACGGCCGTCTTCGTCGAGGACGCCGGGCTGTTCGTCGAGGGCCTTGGCGGCTTCCCGGGGCCGTACTCCTCGTACGTCTACGACACCCTCGGGAACGAGGGCTCTGGCGGCTCGCCGAGCCCCTCGAGGACCGCGCCGCGGCGTTCCGGTCGGTGGTCGCCTACGCGGACGGCGAGGCCGAGGCGACGTTCGAGGGCGCCGTCCGGGGCAGCCTGGTGGCGCCGCGGGGCGACGGCGGCTTCGGCTTCGACCCGCTGTTCGAGTACGACGGCGACACGTTCGCCGAGCTCTCGACCGAGGCGAAGAACGCGATCTCCCACCGGGGCCGGGCGCTGGCGACGTTCGCCGACTGGCTCGCCGGCGAGCCGGCCGAGCGCCGGGGCGCCCGGTAGCGGACGGCGACACTCAGTAGGTGAGCACCTCGAGGCCGTCGACCCGCTCGAAGTGGTCCCCGTTGCGAGTGATCACCGGCTCGTCCTCTTCGAGCGCGGTCGCGGCGACGATACAGTCCTCACGGTCGATCGGTCGCCCCTCGGCGAACAGGGCCCCGGAGATGGTCCCGGCCGCCCGCATCACGTCATACCCCGCGGGCACGAGGTGCTTCGATTCCAACACCGCCAACACGCGGGACTGCTCGTCCTCCGGACGGTCGGCCCCTTCGATCCCTTCGTAGAGCTCCAATACCGTGATCGACGCCAGCTTCTCCGGGCGGCGTTCCGCCTCGATGTACCTCAATCGCTCCAGGGCCCGCGGCTCACCTCGGAGGACATCGATGACGAAGGAGGTGTCTTCGATCATCGCCCGGCGTCATCGAACGCGTCGGCGAGCGAGTCCCGTCGGGTTCGCGACCGCTCGCGGCCGGCCTCGATGACTTCCTCGACGCCCTCGGCGTCGTCGGCCCAGATCCCCGCGACCGTCTCCCAGGATCGCTCACCGGCGAGCCGCTTGACGACATCGCTGAAGCTCTCCCCGTCACGCTTGTGGGCTCGGAGCCGTTCGTAAGCCTCCTCGTCGATGGAGATGGTCTTGGTCGGCACGCGATACACAGTTGTCCGTGTACGTATTTAAATTAAGGGCGGTGTCTACGCTCGCGGGTCGCGGTCGGGGCCGGGGTAGTCGCCGCCGACGGCGACCTCGTACATCGACGCGGGGTCGAACAGCCGGGCGAAGGCGTCGGGGTGCTTGACGCTGGTCTCGACCCGCGACCGGATGGCGACGCCCGCCGCCGCGCTCCGCAGCCCTTCGTCGAACGAGAGCACGTGGCCCGCGTCGCCGCGGTAGGCCGAGGCGATCGCGGGGTGGTCGCCGGCCGGGTGCTCGACGGGCTCGGCGAGCGATTCGATCCGCTCGCGCCAGTCCGCCGCCAGCCCGTCGTCCGCCAGCGCCGCGATGACTACCTCGGCGTCGTCGAGCAGCGGCCCGCTGGCCACGAGCGTCACCCAGTCGTGGGCCCGGGCGAGGTCGAGCGCGTCCCGGGCCGGCCCGCCACAGAGCAGGTCGGCCGCCAGCACGTCGGCGTCCGCGACGAGCCGGGCCGCTCGGACGCTCACTGGTCGTCCGCCTCCCGCTGGTCGGCCAGGGCTTCCCGCACCGCGTTCTCGTCGATCCCGAACGCCTCGGCCCGCTCGAACAGCCGCCCCCAGCTCACGGCTCGGCCGCCTCGACGAGCCGCTCGAGCTCGGCCTCGGCCGCCGGCCCGACCGGCCGGTGGGGCTTGCGGACGTGGCCGGCCGGCAGCCCCCGGAGCCGCATGGCGGCCTTCACGCCCGGGACGCCGTACCGGGCCGTGATCGCCCGGTTCAGCTCGACGAGCTCGGCGTTCAGCGAGCGTGCCTCGGCTTCCTCGCCCGCGGCGTAGCGCTCGTAGACCTCGCTCGCCCGCTCGGGGGCGACGTTCGCGAGCGCGAGGATGCCGCCCGAGGCGCCGGCCTCGAGCGCCTGGGCGAGCAGCCCGCCGTGGCCGATAAGGACGTCGAACGCCGCCTCCCGGGTCATCGAGAGCTCCCGGTGGAGCCGCTCGAGGTCGCCGCTCGAGTCCTTCAGCCCCGCGACGTTCGGGTGCTCGGCGATCTCGGCCGCGGTCTCGGGCTCGATCGCGACGCCGGTCTTGCCCGGGACCGAGTAGGCGTAGATCGGCAGGTCCGACCCGTCGGCCAGCTCGCGGTAGTACGCCGCCAGCGCGTCCTGGTCGTGGCGGTAGTAGTACGGGGTGACGACCATCGCGGCGTCGGCGCCGGCCGCCGCCGCCCGGACCGTCGCCTGCTCGGTCGCCCGCAGCCCCGGCTGGCCCGTCCCGGCGAGCACCGGGACCGAGGCGGCGTCGGCGACCACCTCGATCACCCGGCCCTGCTCCTCCGGGGTCATGAGGACCGACTCGCCGGTCGAGCCGACGGGGACGATGAAGTCCACGCCGCGATGCTCCAGCTCGGGGACGAGCGACGCCAGGGCGGCCTCGTCGATGTCGCCGTGCTCGGTGAACGGGGTGACCAGGGCGACGCCGGTGCCGTGCATAGCCGTCTCTCCGCGGGCGGGCGCTAAATAACCGGCCGGACCTCCGCGGTTCAACGGGTGGTTAAGACCGACGAGGACTGCTCACGCGGCCGCCGACTCGCCCAGCAGCGCCGACCGGACCGCTTCGACGGCCCCATGCTCGGCGATCAGCGCCACCCGGTCGCCGGTCTGGACCGTCGTCCCCGGGAGCGGGATCGTCAGGGAGTTCCGCGACCGGCCGTGGGCGTAGACCCGGGCTCGCTCGAGCCCCACCGCGTCCGCGAGGTCGGTCACCTTCACCCCGATGGCGGGCGAGCCCTCCGGAATGGTGACGGTCAGCAGGTCGAGCTCCTCGGTGAGGTCGGCGATGGTGTTGAAGTTCCCGCCGAGCAGCGCCGTCTTCGCGCCCATCGCGCCGAGCTGCTCGGGGTAGATGATCTCGTCGACCTCGTCGGCGTACTTCTCGTAGATGGCCTCCTTGTAGTCCTCGTCGATGCGGAGCACCGTCCGGGTGCCGTGCTCGACGCCGAGCATGCAGGCGGCGAAGTTGACGTTGAGGTCGCCCGTCAGGCCGGCGACGGCCGTGGCCTCCGCGAGGCCGGCCTCCTCGAGCACCTCGGCGTCCGAGCCGTCGCCCTCGACGACGGTGAAGCCGTCCTCGCGGGCCCGACGGGCCTTCTCGGCGTCCTGCTCGACGATGACGACCTCGTAGCCCTGCTCGGCGAGCGTCCGGGCGGTCCGGAGGCCGACCCGGCCGCCGCCGACGATGAGGTAGGTCATGCGCCGGCGTACGGCGGGGTGGGTCAAAGTCGTTGGCTTCCGGCGGCGAATCGGGTGAGGGCGTTCTTCTTTGGGTCAGCGGCAGGTAACAGCTGTGTCACGGGGCGGCAGACCCCTGTCAGACATAAAGGGGGTGAGTGGCGGGCTCCGAATAACCGCAAGAAGGCGGCGGGTATTCGAAATACTATCAGAACGCCAATTCCACAAAGTATATACCACAATGGCGAGTGCGTAACCGATGTAGCATACGCAATCCAACCATGACAAGCACAAACGACAAAGTACGCGCGCTGTTCCTGACGGCGCTCATGGTGGTCTCCGTCTTCGGAGCCACCGTGGCGTTTACAGGATCGGCGGCGTCCGCGCTCCGGCAATTTCAGGGGCCGTCGAATCGATACGACAACAAAGCATCGAGTACTGCCATCGAGGTAGTCTTCAACAAACCAGCCACCCGAGGCAGCGGTCTTAGTGGCGCATTAACGGTAAGTAATTTCACTGTCTATCAGAACGGTAACAACATTAGTACTGGCGTTGGGTTAGACCGTGTTCGCAACGATGCCAGTCGATACGTGCTGACGCTTCCCAATGACGTCACCCCGAACGCGTCTCTGACGCTGAGTGTCAATAACGTCACTGATGGCACTGATTCGACCAGTATCGACAACACCTCAGTCACGGTCACTGCGGGCACGATCTGAGGTTAACGGAAGCAGTGTGGATACGGCGACCAACTTCAAAGGTGCGCCACTCGCTCTGAACTTTACCAATGGAACGGATACCACGTACGAACTCGATGAAGACGGGGATCCGTTCAGTGGTCCGTTCAGTTCGGGCACGAACAGCACGCTAGCCGTGTTCGATAGTAGTAGTGCCACGGTCGGCAGCACCTACAACGTTACCATCGATACGACTGATGACGGGTTCGGTGACATGACTGGAGCGACGCTGAGCTTCCGGACCCTGACCGTGTCCGCATCGTCTGACGATGTCACCACCTCCGAGAACGTCACGGTTGACCTTGATATCAGCTCAGGTAACCGCAACATCGAGGTTACCCTGACCGATAGCGACGACAACGAGGACGCCAGTGCAGTCGTCAAGGTGGGCGGCAACGGTGAGGCGACTGTCGACCTCGGTCCGCAATCGGCCGACGATTACACCGTAGAGGCTCAAGACGTCAACTCGGGCGTCAGCGACTCGGTAGACATCACTGTGTCTGAGGCGGCTGACACCGACGCTACCTTTGATCAGACCGTCTACGAGGAGCAGCGCGGGGACGTCATCCCGATAAACGTCTCGTTCACGCAGACCACTTCAGCTACCGTCCAAATCGGCTCGAACAGTTCGGGCTTCAACACGACGCTGACGCTGACGGACGGCGGCGATGAGGACGGCTATGTCACCGTGCTGTTCAACACGTCCGCCACGGCGATTACCAGCCAGGATGCCTATCAGGTGGCCGACTCGGACGACACCGTCACGAACAACACGGTCCGTCCCACGTCCGGTACGCTAACCACTCCGCTGGCAGTCGGCTCCTACGACATGAGCGTCAAGACCGGCTCTACCGAGCGTGACGTCGCCCAGATCAACGTCTTAGAGCGGTCGACGGAATCACTCACGACGGGCATCTCGCCCGGCGGAGTCGAGCTCACGACGAGGGCCGGTGTCCTCAAGAACACGGCCGATTCGGGTACAGTCTCGACGGCCGACAACGTCACCGTTACCATCGATGTCTCGGGTCTCGAGGGTGACTCCTCCGGGATTCCCCTGGATGGTACTAACGGTATCTCGCTGAACGTCACCGAACAGAACGCCGGGCAGAACGCTGACCCGATTGCGCTCAACGGATCAGGCACCGGCGTGACCCTCATCCACGACACCGCGAACGACACGATCTACGCTGTGATCGATGTCTCCGCGGCTGGCTTCGAAGTCGACGATGAGGTCGAGGTCGAGTTCCGCATGGAAGGTTCCAACACGCCCGACGGCGTACTCTCGACGAGCACCTTCCTCCTCGGCAGCGGCGAGATTGAGACCGTGAGCAGCACGTTCACGGTCGCCGAAGACTCTGTGAGTATCGACAGTGACCCGGTTGTGGTCGGCACAAGCGACAGTGAGGCAATCAGTCGGAACGTCAAGCCGTGCGCCTGGCACCAACCTGTCGGTCACTATCCGGTCCGGTGGCAACTTCCTCAAGTCGAATACCCAAGTTACCGTTCAGGATGACGGTACCTGGTCGACTGAACTTCGACCTCAGCGACCAGTCGGAAGGTACGAACTTCACGGTGAAGGCTTCGATTGGATCGACATCTGCTTCAGCTGACGGCCGGATTTCCGGTCCGGCCACCGTGAGCATGGCCGACCAGACCACGAAGGGTTCCTCCGTCGTGGTCGAGTCGGTCTACCTGCCCGCGGGCGGCTTCGTGGCCATCCACGAGGGCAGCGCGAGCGGGCCGGTCATCGGCTCCTCGAAGTACCTCAAGGCAGGTACGCACACGGACGTCAAGATCACCCTTGACGAGCCGTACGAGGACCCGCAGACGGTGACCCTGGTGGCGATGCCGCACAAGGACACCGACGGCGACAAGGTCTACGACTTCCCGGACAACGACGGTCCGTACACGGACAACGGCTCGGCGGTCATCGACCCGGCCTCGGTCACGGTCGATCGGTCGACCCCGACGCCGCGTGTCGTGACGGTCGAGCAGGACTCGCCGACCCCGAAGGTCCAGACGAAGGTCGTCGAGGAGACCCGCGTGGTTGAGCAGACCCGTGTGGTCGAGAAGACGGTCGTCGTGACCCAGTCGCCCGGTCAGCCCGGCTTCGGCATCGCGGTCGCCGTGGTGGCCCTCCTGGCCGCCGCGCTGCTCGCGGTCCGCCGCCGCGACTGATCGACTGACTGACTAACCGACCGCTTTCTCTCTTCTCTCCACCGGCTCAGTGGCGACGCTACGTATCGTTCGCCATGAGGGCCCTATTCTACGGTTGATTGCGATACGCTGGCCTCTCTCTGATATCCGTTCCGCTGAGTCGATGAAACTCAGCCGCCGAAGGGCCTATGCCGCACCTTTCCTAAGGCCCGTCAGATGCGGTCTCGCCCGTTCGCCGTCGTGCTGGCCGTGCTTCTGCTGGTGACGGTGCCCGTCGCGGCCCACGGCAACTACGTCTCGGTCGACCCGCAGGTGTCCGCCGACGGAACGGTCCGGATCGAGCTCGCGGTCGTGATCACGGACGGCTTCCTCGTGGTGCGGACCGACGACGGCGGGGAGTTTGGCCAACCGGTGGGCCACCGGGCCTTCGAGGGCGAACATCCGATCGGGCTACCCGGTCGAGCTCGACGACGGCTACTGGGCCAACTTCTCCGGGTCCGAGCCGCTCTGGGTCGCCCTCCACCGCGACGATGGCGACGGGGAGTTCGAGCTGGGCGACGACCCGGTGCAGACGACCGGCAGCGGCGCCGAGGTCGCCGACCGGTTCGCCCTCCGCCGCTCGGAGGCGGGGCCCGTCAACGTCATCGCCGAGCACGATCTCCCCCAGGAGACGGACCGGAACCGCGTGTCGATCAGGACGGTTCGGCTCGACGAACCGGGCTACCTCGTGCTCCGGGCGGACGAATCCGGCGCCCCCGGCCGGATCGTCGGCCACCGAGCGCTCGAGGCCGGCGAGCACCGGGGGGTCTCGGTGACGCTCAACCGGTCGTTCTACGAGTCGCGCGAGGAGGACTTCCGGCTCTGGGCGGTCGCCCACCGGAGCGACGGTGACGACCGCTTCGAGCCCGGGGAGGACGCCGCCGTCGAGGTGGGCGGCGCGCCGGTCATGTCCCGGTTCGGCGTGGAGCGCACCGACCCCATCGAGACGACCGCGTCGGGGACAACGACCCCCGCGACGGACGTCGAGACGGCCACCGTGATGACGGACTCCCGGTCGCCGACGCCAACCCGGGCCGTCGAGACGGTCCAGGTCGTGACCCCGTCGCCGACGGCGACTGCCGGCGTGACCGAGGGTGCCACCACCAGTCCGGGCCAGGCCCGGCTTCGGCCCGGCGGTCGCGGTGTTCGCGGTCGTGGCGGCGGCGCTCCTGGCGGCCCACCGGCCGGGGCCGCGGTAGAAACGGTTACGGGCGGGGCGGTCGCCCTCTCAGGCCGAGCTCCCCATGCGTCGAACCACCCTCACCAAGCTCGCCCTCGCGGTGTTCGGCCTGATCTTCCTCTCCTTCCTGCTGCGGGGCTTCGGGCAGTTCGTGCTCGGCACCCGGGGAGCGACCATGCTGGGCGGGCCCGTCGCGCTGCTCGCCGGCGGCCTGCTCGTCGTCGTGGTGGCGCTCTGGCTGCTCGGCCGCCTCGGCGTCATCGAGATCGAGGCCGACGACGGGGACTGACGTCGGGATGCGCGAAGAACTATACGTCTCACCGTAACGTCTTCGCACACGATGCATCGACCGATGACGACGCTCGACTACCTGGATAGAGGGGTCGAGGTCTACGGCGACGCCGTCGGCGTGGTCGCCCACGACGGCACCGAGTACACCTACGCCGAGTTCGGCGAGCGGGTCGACCGCGCGGCGGCGGCGCTCTCGGCGCTCGGCGTCGAGGCGGGCGACCGCGTGGCGCTGCTCTCGCCGAACACCCACTGGTTCCTGGAGACGCTGTTCGCGATCAACGTCCTCGGGGCCATCTCGGTCCCGCTCAACTACCGGCTCATCGCCGAGGACTACGCGTACATGCTCGACGACTGTGGGGCCCGGGTGGTCGTCGCCGACTACGAGTACGCCGAGACGATCGAGGCGGTCCGGGACGAGGTCCCCGCCACCGCGTTCGTCGCCAACCCGGCCGACCGCGTCGAGGGCGACTGGCGCGACTACGAGTCGCTGCTTGCGGACGCCGACCCGGCCGCGGTCGAGCGCCCGGACATCGCCGAGGACGACCCCGCGACGATCAACTACACGAGCGGGACGACCGGCGAGCCGAAGGGCGTGGTCCGGACCCACCGCACCGAGCACTGGCACGCGCTGATCACCGCCCACCACACCGAGGTCACCGACGACGACGCCTACCTCTGGTCGCTCCCGATGTTCCACGTCAACGGCTGGGGCTACCCGTACGTCATCACGGGCGTCGGCGGGACGCACATCTGTCAGCGCCACTTCGACGCCGAGGGCGCCTTCGACCGCATCCACGCCCACGACGTCACCTACCTCTGTGGCGCGCCGACGGTCCTCGACCGGATGATCGACCACTACCAGGACCACGATATCGCGGCGACCGGCGGGAAGCCGGTCCGGATCGCGACGGCGGCCAGCCCGCCGCCCGAGGCCACCATCCGGACCGTCGAGGACGAGCTCGGCTGGGACATCCTGCACGTCTACGGGCTCACCGAGACCGGCCCGCTGATCACGACGAGCAACTCGCCGCGCCGGATCGCGAGCGAGGGTCGCTTCGCGGTCAAGACCCGCCAGGGCCACGCCATGCTCGGGACCGAGCTGCGGGTCGTCGACCGGAACGGCGAGGACGTCCCGCCCGACGACGAGACCATGGGCGAGATCGTCGTCCGCGGCAACCAGGTGATGGACCGCTACTGGAACAAACCCGGTCGGACCCGCGAGGCGTTCAGCGGCCGGGCCGATGGCTGGTTCCACACCGGCGACATCGCCACCATCGACGACCACGGGATGATCTCGATCAAGGACCGCCAGAAGGACGTCATCATCAGCGGCGGCGAGAACATCTCGAGCGTCGAGGTCGAGGACGCCCTCTACGACCACCCCGACATCGTGCGCGTCGCCGTGATCGGCGTGCCCCACGAGGACTGGGGCGAGACGCCCAAGGCGATCGTCGTGCCGGCCGACGGCGCCGACCTCACCGAGGCGGGGGTCATCGCAGTTCGCCCGCGACAACCTCGCCCACTTCAAGTGCCCGACCGTGGTCGAGTTCGTCGACGCGCTCCCGGAGACCGCCACGGGCAAGATCCGCAAGGTCGAGCTCCGGGAGTCCCACGGCGACCCCGTCGAGTGAGTCGGTTATTCCCGTTCGTTCGCCCAGCGCCCCCGACTGAACACTTAACCGCCCGGACGGCCAGGGCGCAACCATGACCGACCCCCGGATCGCGGCCGTCGGGACCTCCCCGCTGGGCCGGACCGACCTCACCGGGCGGGACCTCTTCAGCGTCGCCGTCGCGGAGGCGTTCGAGGGGCTGCCCGACCCAGCCGAGGTCGTCGACGCCCTCTACGTCGGCAACCAGTCCGAGTCCTACGAACACCAGATCATGTACGGGACGCTCATGGCCGAGTGGTGCGGCCTGCGCCACGTCCCCGCCGAGCGCGTCGAGGGGTGTGCCGCCGCCGGCGCGCTGGCGCTGCGCCACGCGGTCGAGGACGTCCGGAGCGGGCGTCACGACGCCGTCCTGGCCTGTGGCGTCGAGAAGATGACCGCCGGCGGGACGGCCGGGCGCGACCGACGCCCTGTCGGCGGCGTTCGACCGCGCGACCGAGCAGCGCTCCGGCGTCACCGCCCCCAGCCAGTACGCCCTGCTCGCCCAGCGCTACCTCCACGAGACCGAGGCGACCGAGCGCGACCTCGCGCGCATCGCGGTCAAGAACCACGCGAACGCCGCCGCCAACCCCGAGCGATGTTCCAGCGCGAGACCGACGTCGAGTCGGTCCTCGACTCCGACTACGTCGCGCCGCCGCTGAAACTGTTCGACTGCGCGCCGGTCACCGACGGCGCCGCGGTGGTCCTCGTCGCGAACGACGACGTGACGGCGTCGCTCCCGGTCGACGACTCCGGTCCGGGTCGACGGGCGTCGGCGCCGGCCGCGAACAACCTCGCGGTCGCCGACCGGAACCTCACGTTCGTCGAGGGCGCCCACGAGGTGGCGACCCAGGCCTACGACGAGGCCGGGATCGACGCCGGCCGACGTCGACATCGCCGAGGTCCACGACGCCTTCACCGTCTGCGAGGCGCTCCTCGCCGAGGCCGCCGGCCTCGCCCCCGCGGGAACGGGCTACGAGAGCCGCGCTCCGCCCGCCGAGCGCTCGTCGGGGTGGACCGACGTCGCAGCTGAGCACGAGCGGCGGGCTCAAGGCCCGCGGCCACCCCATCGGCGCGACCGGCGCTCGCCCAGGCCGTCGAGGCCTACGAGCAGCTGACCGGGACCGCGCACGCCGGACCGCCAGGTCGACGGCGCCGACACCGCACTGCTGATCAACGAGGGCGGCGTCGCCGACGCCGTCACCGTCGCCCACGTGCTCTCCACCGCCTAACGATGTCCGAGAACACCGACGCCACCGACACGGGGACGCCCGAGGAGTACCTGACCGCGCCGCGATCGCCCGAGGAGGTGACGTCGGACAGCCCGTTCACGCTCCCGGGCTTCTTCGCGGCGCTCGACGAGGGACGCCTCCTCGCGGCCGCCTGCGAGGACTGCGGGACGCGGCTCGTCCCGCCGCGGCCGGCGTGTTACGACTGCGGGAGCCGCGACCTCCGGATCGAGCGCCAGCCAGAGGCCGGCGAGGTCGTCACCTACACCGAGGTCCGGACGCCGCCGCCCGCCCTCGCCGACCGGGGGCCGTACACGATCGCCATCGTCGAGCTCGACTCGGGGGCGCGCCTGACCGGTCGGGTCACGGTCCCCTACGCCGACGTCGAGATCGGGATGCCGGTCGAGCTGTCGATCCGCGCGCCCGAGGCCGACGAGCGGGAGCTGGCCCTCGACCACGAGCGGGAGTGGCCGATCCACGAGTTCGAGCCCGCGTAGAGACGCTGCCCGTGTTCACGCCCACCACCCTCGATAGAGACTGGTCTAATGGAGGCGGTCTCCGAGCATTCGCTGGCGGGATGAATCGGCAGTGGAGAACTGAACCGCGAATCCGACCGGAAACCGGTCTAATGCAAGCCTAGGCCGGAATTTGAACCCGGGATCTCGTCCTTACCAAGGACTTGCATTACCGAGGGGGCCTTCGGCCCTGAAAGTGGCTAATCCGATGCATTCTCTCCCCGTATCTCGCCGCATTGGGGTGGTTCGTTACTTAGTCGTCGTCAGCGGTGTACGCGCCGCCACGACGCTTGATACGTGCGACGACCAGCCGCTCGTCGTTTTGTCGGAAGGTCACGGAGAGCCGGAACTCCCCGATGCGTATTTTCTTGTGCGGACTGTTCTGGAGCGGCTCCCCGTAGTCGGGCGGGTCGCGCCACGGCGAGGAGACGATTTCATCGAGCTTGTCGAGTATCCGGTCTTGCTCGGCGGGAGAGAGCCCATCGAGGTCGTCCTCGGCTTTCGAGGAGAGTTCCCACGTCCACCCGTCGTCACTCATCGCTCGTGCCGAACCGCTCGCGGGCCTCCTCGGCGCTCGTCGTTCGTCCCTCGCGGATGTCCTCCTCGGCTTCGAGCAGGGCGACGAGTTCGTCGCGGTCGAACGTCGGGAACTCGACGGCGTCTCGAAGCGTGTACCGGATGAACTCGCTCCGACTGTTGAACCCGCGTCCCTGCCACGTATCGTCTATCTGTTCGAGGAACGACTCGGTGAGTTTGAAGTTCACCGTGGCGATGTCGTCTCCGCCGTCGTCGTTCGTGGCCGCTTCAGACATATAGACGTAATACGCTGGTCTTACCAATAGTCGTTTCGGCGGAACTCCATTCGCCGCGTAATCGTCGTGAATAGCCGCATCGAGGGGTGTTCTATCAGGTTCCTGACTACGCTTCACTCGTCTCTCTGCGAGCGCGGATTAGCGAAATCAGGTGTGTCCCTGAGGGATGCGCTCCCGGTCAATTTCGGGGCTATCCCGCCGCAGTCTGCGGGTTAATTTGTGTGTCCTGATAGTTTGGAGAATCGCCATACGGCGAGGGATGCCCTGTTTAGTGAAACAAGGCTGTTTTGACCACGTTGTGTTCAAGACAAATGAGTCCGTAAAGTGTGCATACAAGGCGTGTACGGCAGAAAGAGCCTAAGCCTAGGCCGGGATTTGAACCCGGGCTCTCGTCCTTACCAAGGACGCGCTTTACCGCTAAGCTACCCAGGCGCGAGGCAGGCTGAGGTACCGCCGGCCGGCGTTTAGGCGTTTCGAATGGGCCGGCTACGGGTCGGTCGCGCCCGAGCCCGCCCAGATCCGCTCGGGGGCCGGCGCCCGGGTCCGGTCGGCGACGAGGTTCTCGAGCGCCTCGACGGCGGGCTCGGAGAGCAGCGCCGGGGCCGCCGGGAGCCCGTCGTCGAAGGAGGCCGCGAGGTCGACGGCGAACTCGCGGGCGTCGGCCGGGGGCGCGGCCCCGACGGCGGAGACGCCGGCGACGATCGCGAGCTCGAAGACGTCGGCCTCGAGGGTGCGGTCCGCGAGCGTCCGGTCCGGCCGGCCCATCTCCCGGTTGGTCTCGTCGCGCCCGAAGTGGCGGACGGTCTCGACGGCCTGGTCGGCCGCCTCGGTGCTCGCGAGGAGGTAGAACCCCCGGGCGACGAGCACCTCGGCGGCGAGGACGTCGATGTCGGCGTCCGTGGAGTCGGCCTCGCGCTCCCACGGGGGGTCGCGGGCGAGCCGGCGGGTGAGCTGGAGGCCGTCGTAGATGAGCTGGACGCCGGCGGCCCGGCGGTCCAGCCCGGCGTGGGGGCCGTCCCGGCCGGTCGCCCGGGCGGCGAGCAGCGTCAGCACCCCGGGGGCGACCGGCGCGTCCACGAGGCGGTCGTAGAGCCGCTCGCGGAGGCGGTCCGGGGTGACGTCCGCGAGCGCGTCGCGCGCCGCGTCGCGCGCGCGGTCGGCCTCGTCCATCACCCGAGGTTAGCCTCGGGAGCGGCAAAGACCTTTGGAAACCCGGCGGGGGCGGCGATGTTGCGCCGGTCGAACAATATCGGTGGAGGGCCTTCGGGTCGCTCGGTTCCCGCGTCCTTCGGGCTACACCGCCGGCCCGGGCGACGGCGGGACCGCCCGCTTGTGGGCGCTCGTCCGGTGGAGATCGAGGACGCGCTCGACGGCCTCCACGTCGACGCCGTCGAGCTGCTCGGCGGCCGCCGACGGGGAGAGCGGCCCGTCGACCGCCAGCGCGAGGATCGCGTCGAGGGTGTCGTAGGCGAGGCCCAGCTCGGCCTCGTCGGTCTGGCCGGCCCAGAGCCCGGCGGTCGGCGTCTTCTCCACCAGCCGGTCCGGGACGCCCACGTGGCGGGCGAGCTGGCGGACCTGCTGCTTGTAGAGGTCGCCGATGGGGTGGCAGTCCACGGCGCCGTCGCCGTACTTGGTGAAGTAGCCGACCAGCGCCTCGGTCCGGTTCCCGGTGCCGATCACGAGCGCCCCCTCGCGGTTGGCGGTCAGGTAGTTCAGCAGCGTCCGCGTGCGGGCGCGGAGGTTCCCGACGGGGAGCTGGTCGGCCGGCCGGTCGGACTCGAGGGCGTCCGGCCCGATCCCCGGGGCCGATTCGAGCACCGTGCTCGACGATCGGATCCACCGCGACGACGTCGTGCTCGATCCCGAGGTCCTGGGCCACGGCCTCGGCGTCGCTCATGTTGGCCTCGCGGTTCACCGACGCGGGGAGGACCAGCCCGTGGACCCGGTCGGCGCCGAGCGCCTCGACGGTCAGGTGGGCGGTGAGCGTGCTGTCGATGCCGCCCGAGAGGGCGATCACCGCTCCGTCGGCGCCCGCCCCCTCGACCTGGTCGGCGATGAAGCCCACGACGTGCTCGCGGGTCGCCTCGAGCTCGTCGGGCGACAGCCGGAGGTCGAGGCCGGGTTCGGTCATGCCCGCCGGTCCGCGCGGGACGGCCAAATAGGTGTCCGTGGCCGCGCGGAACTGGACGGGCGTCCAGCCGGGGGCAGACGCTACGTTGAAGTGTCGCGCGGGGCTACCTGCGGCCCGCGCGCCGGTGGTCCAGTGGTAGGATCTGAGCTTCCCAAGCTCATGGCCCGGGTTCAATTCCCGGTCGGCGCACTTTTCAGGGCCTGTACTGCTGGTATTTCCGGGTTTCCAGGAATGACCCGATACATGCCAATCGAAGCTCACGCACCGGGTGGTCGAATTGCACCCCGGAGCCGTACCCGGGTTTTAAAAGCTATCAAGCTCACTGGAACCTAGCGCTAGGCGATCCACGTTTTTCGCCGATAAGGGTGTCAAAGCTCATGCCGGGTAGCGAAAGCCGAGACAAAGTCGATGGAATCGTCGTGATTCCGGAAGATTCGGAGCGACTGTTGAACCAGCGACAGCTCGAAGACTACCGCCAACAACGCATCGAATTGATACAGTGGCTTACACACTTCGGCAAAAACCCGGAGAAAGCAGAAGGATACGCACACGAAACCGCACGAGGACGAAGCTACAAAATCGACAAATTCTACCGGTGGATATGGGCCGAAAAAGAAGACAGCTACACACTCAACGTTACGGAAGAGTTGGCGGATGAGTATTGCAAAAGAGTTAGTATTCGAAGAACATTCAAACACCCACAAAGCCGGTGTCCAAAAAGCCCTGAAAACCCTGTTCAAATTCCTCAATTACGAGCGAAACAGCGACTACAACTGGGAACCAGAAATACAGTTCACCAACGGCGGAAGCCAAACACACCAAATACGGGACTTCCTCACCAGCGAAGAACGCCGAAAAATCAAACAGGCAGTCCTCGAATACGGCAGCATGATTCGACTTGTCTGTCGTCCACTGGACCGCTACTTAGTCTCTCGAATCGGTGTATGGGATCGCTGTCGGAGATGATGGACTTGACAGACAACCCCAGAAGGCTTTTGCACGCGTCTCGCCAAGGCAGAGATATATGGCCACCAAGAGCGCCCGAACAAAGCTTGAGGGCCGCGTCGAGTTCTACCGGGAGCCCGACGGCTCGGTCACGGCAGTCGATAGCAAGACCGGGCGCGCACGTGGCGGCGACACCCGGGGAGAGGCGGTCCGCGACCTCGGTGAGGTCCTGATTCTACTGGCTGGTGGTGGGGAGCCGATTGAGGACGAGGACGCCGCGCTCCGGGAAGTCGGGATCGACCCCGACGAAATCCCGGATGACCCCGAACCGCTTCCCGACTTCATGCAGTAGGACGGGATGGTCCGGACGACGTTCTCAGGCCGCGAGGTCGCGAAGGTACTCCGCCGGTTCGGCTGGCGGCTCACTGGCGGTCACGGCGGTCATCGTGTATTTCGGTACGAAAACCTGGAAACTGGCGAGGTGCGCGTCGTCACGGTCCCGATGCATGACGAGATTTCGATCGGAACGCTCCACGACATCGCGGACCAGTGCGGCGCCAAGGACTTTCGGGCCTGGTGTCGCTGGATCGACGAGCATAGCTAATAGGCGAACGGTTTACGTAGCTGGAATGACCTGTGTCGGGTGAAGGTTCTGACCAGTCTCGGTGTCAATGAGTCTAGCCTGTAAATGGTTACCCTGGAGGCAAATTCAACCGTGCAAACCCTTCGCTTACTTCTGAACCACCCGATATGGACGATCCATCAATGTTCGAGTAGGACTGACTACTCGAAAGCGGATAGCCTGAGGACGACTCAATTGCAAGAATCAGATGAACTCCAGGTATTTTGCCCGTAAAACCTCTGCGCCAATCCCGGTCGGCGCATCCACCCGTCCTCGGCCGACGGCGTAGAGTCTCACCGGCCCGCGGGTTCCGAAATCCTTACCCCGGAGCTGGCGAACCCCCCGCAAGCGCATGGTCGACGCCGATCGGGCCGAGCTCCTCGTCGCCGCCGGGGCGGTGCTCCTCGTCGCCACGCTCGCGGTGAGCGCCGCGGCCGCGCCGTCGCTCGGCGTCGAGAACGGCGGCGCAAACCGCACGCTGGTCGGCATGCAGGGCGGCGGCCCCGGCTGGCACGAGGGCGGCAGCGTCTTCCTCCTCGAGGGGAGCGAGGAGCGGTGGCGCGAGGACTCCGCGAACAGCTACTTCGACGTCACCGGCCGCGCGGACGGCACGGTGCTCGCCGGGTTCATGCACGGGGGCTACGAGGACTGTGGCCCCTACGAGTCGCCCTGCGTCCACACCGGGTTCCGCGTGATCGACCCGTCGGGCTCGCCGGAGGTGACCTTCGAGTACGGCTTCCCGGTCCGCAGCCGCAAGAACAGCGAGGTCCACGACGTCGAGGCCCTGCCGACCGGCGAGTTCCTGGTGACGGACATGGACGCCGAGCGGATCTTCACCGTCAACCGCGACGGCGAGGAGACCTGGGAGTGGCGCGCCGAGTCGTTCTACGACGCGCCCGATGACCCCACGCGGACCGACTGGCTCCACATCAACGACGTGGACGTCATCGACGAGGGCCGCTTTCTCGTCTCGGTCCGGAACGCCAACCAGCTCGTGATCGTCGACCGTGAGGAGGGCGTCGTCGAGGTCATCAACGAGGACCGCGACGACGCGGACGACGACGCCTGCCGGCTCGAGAACCGCGGCCAGTCGGCCCGACAGCTCGCCGACTACGACGGTGACGGCGACATCCGGTGTGGCGATCCCGACGTGCTCGACCACCAGCACAACCCGCAGTGGCTCGGCGACGGCGCCGTGCTCGTCGCCGACAGCGACAATCACCGCGTCGTCGAGCTCCACCGGACCGAGTCCGGGGAGTGGACGGTCGCCTGGAGCGTCGAGCGGGTCGGCGGCGTCGCGCTCAACTGGCCGCGGGACGCCGACCGGCTCGCGAACGGGCACACGCTCATCACCGACACGCTGAACCGACGGATCGTCGAGCTCGACGCCGAGGGCGAGGTGGTCTGGAGCACCCAGACCCGGCTCATCCCCTACGAGGCCGACCGGCTGCCCGACGGCGAGCTCGTCGGGGCCCCCCGCGCCGACGGCGAGCCGGGCGACCCCGAGGCGCCCGGCGGCGACGTGCCGCTGCTCTCGGACGGGCTGATCCTGCTCCGGGCCGTCGTGCCCGGCGTCCCGTTCTGGTTCCGCGAGCTCCAGCTCGCGCTGACGCTCGTCTCGGTCGGGCTGGCCGTGGCGGGGCTCGTCGACCGCAACCGGGCGTAGCCCCCTACGGCTCGCGGTGGGTGGTCGTCGGCCCGAACCGGTCGGCGGGCCGCTGGAACTCGTCGAAGACGTCCAGGTCCTCGGGCAGGGTGTACGGCAGCTCGCGCTCCTCCCGGTGGCTCTCGTGGTCGGCGTCGACCGGGACGGCGTCGTCCTCGAAGCCGGGCTTGATGCGGACGCTCTTCGCCGGCATGCCGACGACGACGTGGTGGGCCGGGACGTCGCGCTGGACGATCGCCCGGGCGCCCACGACGGCGTTCTCGCCGACGTGGACGCCGGCCTGGACCATCGAGTCGAACGTCAGGCGGACGTCGTCCTCGACGACCGTCCGGTAGTTCTTGACCTCGGTCTGGTCGACGACGTCGTGGTCGTGGCTGTAGACGTGGGCGCCGTCGGAGATCGAGACGCGGTCGCCGATCTCGAGCTCGCCGCGGTCGTCGAGGTGGACGTCGTCGTGGATCACGACGTTGTCGCCGATCGAGATGTTGTGGCCGAAGGTGAACGTGATGCCCTTGAAGAACCGGCAGCCGTCGCCACAGGAGTCGAAGAGGTGCGTCCCGAGCATCTGGCGGAACCGGAGCGCGAACTCGACGTTGTCGGCCATCGGGGTGGCGTCGAACTGGCGCCAGAGCCACTGGAGGTACTTCGACCGCTCGAACGTCTCGGGGTCGTTCGCGACCTCGGCGTAGTACTCGCTCTCGAGCGTGGCGTTACACGGGTCGTAGCCCTGCAGGCGGACCCGCTCGGCCGGCGTGACCTCGCCGCCGTCCTGCCAGCGCTCGTACGCCTCGCGGTCCCCGAACAGGTCGACGAGGACGTCCTCGACGATGTCGCAGGTCCGCTCCGCCGAGGCGCCGCTCAGGCGCTCGTCGACGTCCTCCAGGAACGCCTGGAGGCCCGCCTCGGCGTCGTCGGGCAGCGAGACGTGACGCTTGGTCATCTGAGCCGTCTAGCCCGTCATCGGCTTTAGGGGTTTCCGTAACGGTGGCCCTGGCCGCGGTCGGGCTCAGGCGAGGAAGACGTGGCGGGGCCGGCCGTCCAGCACCTCGCGGCCCCACTCGACCGTGTCGCGGAAGGCGTCGCCGCGGAAGAACTCGAGGGCGGCCTCCCGGCCCTCCCACCGGCTCGAGATGAAGAAGTCCCGGTCGTCCTCGAGGTTCGCGAGCAGCTGCGTCTCGCGGTGGCCGTCCATCCCGGCGAGCTGCTCGCCCACGGCGCCGAACGTGTCGACGAACGCCTCGCGGTGGTCGGGCTTCACCGTGTAGAACATCCCCATCGTGCCCCAGCCCGCGTCGAGCTCGTCGGCCCGGCCGATCACGCCCGGGAGGTCGGCGAGGTAGCCCGCGGCGGTCTCCGCCGCGCTCCGGGTGCTCCAGAGGCTCACGACGGCGGTGGCGTCGCCCTCGACGGCGTCGTAGACGGCGGTCCGCTCGTGGGTGTCGTAGTGGTCGAAGTTGCCGCGCAGTCCGGCGACCTCCTCGAGCAGCGCCTCGGCGTCGGTCTCCGCGAACAGCACGAGGGCGTGGACGTCCTCGCCGTGGGGCTGGCCCGCGTAGACGCCCTGCTCGGCGAGCTCCTCGCGGATGCCGGCGTCGGGGGCGTCCTCGGCCTCGTCGTCGCCGGCGTCGGCCGGCGCCGGGTCGGCGGCCTCGCCCAGCGGCTCGCCGGCGAGGTAGCCGCCCAGGGTCGCGGGCTCGAGCCGCCGGCCGGTGTAGAACGGCCCGAACTCGGCGAAGCGCGACGTCGAGGGGTCGAAACGCATCTCGTAGAGCAGCCGCTTGAACTCCGTCGCGTCGTTCGAGAACAGGGTGACGCCCCACTCCCAGTCGTCGAGGCCGATGCTCCCGGTGATGATCTGGGTGACCCGGCCCGCGTACTCCCGGCCGATCTCGCCGTGGGCGCGCATGTGCTCGGCGCGCTCGTCGAACGGCAGGTCGTACCAGTTGTCCTCGGGGCCGCGGCGCTTGTCCATCGGGTAGAAGCAGAGGTAGTCGGCGTCCGGGATCGAGGGCCGGAGCCGGGTCTGCATGTAGTTCCGCAGGCCGGCGTCCTCGATGGCGTCGATGCCGCCCTCCTCGAAGGCCTCGGGCGTGGTGTAGCCGCTGACCTCCGTGACGGAGACGAACGAGTCGACCTGCTCGGCGAACCGGCCCAGGGCGCTGTCGTCGAGCCGGCGCTCGAGCGCCTCGACGGCCTCGAGGGTCGGTCGCAGGTGGACGATCGCGAGGTCGGCCGTGTGGCCGACGACGGCGTAGGTCGTCGAGGCGCCCGCGTCGGCGTCCTCGACCGCCTCGGCGGCGGCGAGGAACGCCTCGCCCTCCTCGACCGCCGCCTCGCGGGTCCCCTCGTCGGCGGCCCGCCAGGCGTCGCGGTCCACCGTCCGGAAGTCGTGCAGCGCGAACCAGCCCTCCTCGGTCGGCGGCGGGGCCCGTCGTTCCATGGCCGAACCTGGGGCGCGGCGGTCTTGGGGGTTCTGGCTTCGGGCCGGCGATCAGCCCAGCAGCTGGGGGCCGAACAGGGTGAGGATCAGGGCGGCGAGCATCGTGAGGCCGACGCCGGTCGTGATGGCCGTCGTCAGCGCGTGGCGGCGCTCGATCGGCAGCCGGGAGACGACCGACTCCGTGGCGGTCCGCAGGATGCGCCCGCCGTCGAGCGGGAACGCCGGGATGCAGTTGAAGACGCCGAGGTTGAGGTTGATCCAGCCGGTCCAGAACAGCAGGTTCGCGAACACGAACGCGGCGCCGCCGAGCGCGCCCAGTGCCCCCGTCACCTGGTAGAAGTTCGCGACGCCGCCGGTGAAGCCCGCGAAGTTGTACGGCAGCGCGCCCGTCACGGCCGCGACGGGGAGCAGGAGGGCGGCGAAGAGCCCCTCGAGGAACGTGCCGCCGCCATCGCCGCCGCCGAGCAGCCCGAGGTAGAGCTCGGCCGGGTAGAGCTGGGCGCCGAAGTCCGAGACGGTGAGGCCGCTGACGCCGGGCGCGACGTTGACGCCGAGGAAGCCGTTCCCGTCCCGGGGGTGCTCGCCCAGGGTCACGGTGTCGACGCGGCGCTCGCCGTCGTGGTAGTACGCCACCTCGACGGCGTCGCCGGGCGCGGTGTCGTCCAGCGCCAGCGACAGGGCGTCGGCCGAGGCCACCCGCTGGCCGTCGATCGAGACGACCACCACGGGCTCGCCGGTGGGCAGGCCCGCGTCGGCGCTCGGGCCGCCCTCCTGCGCGAGGACGGCCGCCCCGGCGGGGCCCGTGACCGACTCGCCGGCCGCGGTCTCGAGGGTCACGACCTCGCGCCCCTCGATCGCCGCGCGGAGGCCGTGCTGGGTGTGGACCGGCTCGCCGTCGACGGCCACGAGCTCGGTCTCGATATCGACCGCGCCCGCGAACGGCGTCCCCTCGGTGACGCCGGTGACGAGCACCGACCGCTCGACGGTCCTCGTCCGACGCTCCCCGTCGGCGACCACCGTCACCTCGACGGATCGGGCGTCGACCGACGAGAGGACCTCGTCGAGCGCGGCGTTGTCGGCGACGGGCTGGCCGGCCACCGCGACGATGCGGTCGCCCTGGCCGATGCCGGCGTCGGCCGCGGCCGACCCCGGGAGCACGCCGCCGACGGCCGCGCCGGGGGCCACGACGAGGCCGCCCGCGACGGGGCCGAACAGCAGCCCGAACGCCACGGCCGTCACCGCGAAGTTGTTCATCACGCCGGCGGCGAACATCCGGGTCTGGTCGCCGCGGCTCGACCGGCGGCGGCTGTCCTCGTCGGGCTCGACGAACGCGCCGATCGGGATGACCGCGAGCAGCGCGAGCCCCATCGACTCGATGTCGATGTCGCCGACGCGGCAGAGCAGGCCGTGGCCGCCCTCGTGGACGACGAGGCCGACCAGCAGCCCGAAGACGATCTCGGGGGCGACCGAGAGCGGCAGGAAGTCGTTGACGCCCGGGATGACCAGCACGTTCCGGGGCTGGTTCACCGTCGTCGGCGCGGGCGGGTTCCGCAGCGTCGAGCGCGCGGCGAGCGCGAGGAACGCGAAGGTGCCGGCCATCACGACCAGCGTGATGCCGACGCCGAGGTTCCCCCACGCGCGCCAGAACCGCTTCGGCGCCGCGAGCCGGTCAAGCAGCGCCCGGAACCGCTTGGTGTGGAGCGTGAGGATCGGCCCCTGGGTGCCGATGTACTCGGGGAGGAGCCCGCGCTGGCGGGCCCAGATCACGCCGAGCCAGTAGAGGGCGATCCCCGCGAGGACCCACTGGAGGGCGGAGACCATCGATGGCCGGTCGCAGGGGCCAGGGACGCCTAAGGCGTTCGGTTACCCGACGGGCGGCTCAGCCCCGCCCACGGAGGCGGTCGACGACGAACTCCCGGTCGAGCGCGGCGAGCAGCGGGCCCAGCCGCGGGCCCCGGGGCTGGCCGAGGAACAGCTCGTAGCCGGCGCCGAAGAAGTCGCCGACGGCGAGGTCGTGGCGCTTGGCGGTCTCGTAGACCTCGCCCTGGAGCGTCTCGCCGTCCAGGCCCGCCTCGACGTGGTCGGCGAGCTCGTCGAGGGCGGCCCGGGTCGCCGGGTCGAGCTCGACGTCGGGCCGGTCGGCCTGGAGCCGGTAGTTGTACTCGTTGTCGGTGCGCTCGGCCCACCGGCGGGCGCGCTCGACGCGGTCCATGGCCGCCTCGATGGCCCACTCGGGGGCGTCCTCGGGGAGGTGGCCCTCCCGGCGGGCCATCTCGAGCCGGAGGTCGCGGTCGTCGGTCATCCCGAGGACCGCCGCGAAGGTGTACGGCAGGCGGACCCGGGCCTCCCGGACCTCGTCGACGACGAACGGGTAGGCCCGCTCGGCGAACGCGAGCTCCCGGTCGTCGGCGCCGTCGGCCTCGCCGAAGTAGGCCGCCTCGAACCCGTCGAAGTCGTCGACGAGCCGGTCGATCGAGGCGACGTCGAGGTCGCGCTGCTTGCGCGGGTTCAGCGCGAAGAAGTACCGCAGCACCTCGGGCTCGATCAGCTCGAGGAGCTCGGGGACGGTGACGACGTTCCCCGACGACGAGGAGAGCGCCTCGCCGCCGAGCGTGAACCACTCGTAGACCATCGGCTCGGGCGGCTCGATGTCGAACACCTCCCGCGCGATGCGCTGCCCGCTCGGCCAGGAGCCCTCGGCGTGGTCCTTCCCGAACGGCTCGAAGTCGACGCCCAGCGCGGCCCAGCCCGCCGGCCACTCGAACCGCCAGCTGAGCTTGCCCTCGCGGAACGTGGCGGTGCCGCGGTGGCCACAGCCGTCGATCTGCTGGCCGCCGGCCTCGAGGCCCTCGCAGGCGTACTCGACCGTGGCCGACTCGAGGTCGACGTCCAGGACGCTCGTCGTGAGCCGCCCGCACTCGGCGCACTGGGGCATGAACGGGACGTACTCCTCGTCGACGCCGGCCTGGTACTCCGCGAGGAGCTCGCGGGCCAGCTCGCGCTTCTCGAGGGCCGTCCGGACCGCGTCGTCGAACACCCCGGTGGCGTACAGCTCGGTGGTCGAGACCATCTCGATGGGGACGCCGACGGCCGCGGCGCTCTCCTCGAGCAGCGCCGCGAAGTGGTCGCCGTAGGAGGCGTGGCACTCCCCGAACGGGTCGGGGATGTCCGCGTAGGGCACGCCGAGGTTCTCGCCGAGGGCGGCGGCGTCGACCGCGCCGAGGTCGACGAGGTTCCAGTCGGCGTCGGCGAGCCGTCGGGGCAGCTTCCGGAGCGCGTCGCGGTCGTCCGAGCCGAACACCTGGCGGACCTCGTGGCCGCGCTCGCGGAGCACCTCGGCGACGAAGTAGCCCCGGAGGATCTCGTTGAAGTGGCCGATGTGGGGGATACCCGACGGCGAGACGGCGCCCTTGATCACGATCGGGTCGTCGGGCGACCGGGCCTCGACCGCGTCGGCGTACTCGTCCGCCCAGAAGACGCGGTAGTCCGCGTCGTCGCTCATCCCTGGTCCCAGAGCGGCGGCCGCGGCGCGTCGGGGCCCGGGAGGATGTCCGTGCCCGCGTGCTCGCCCGCGAGGACGGCGTCGACGACCGCGTCGGGGTCGGCGCCGTCGAGCACGATCGTCCGCATCCCGGAGCGCTCGATGAGCTTCGCGCCCAGCAGGTCGACCGGCGCCGAGCTGCCCGCGGCCATCTCGATGCCGGAGATGACCTCGACGAGCTCGCCCGCGGTGAGCTCGGGGTAGTGCTCGACGTCGTCGTTCTCGTTCGGGTCCGCGCTGTAGACGCCGTCGACGCTCGTCGCGAACACCAACAGGTCGGCCTCGACCTGCTCGGCGATGGCCGCCGAGACGGCGTCGGTCGTCTGGCCCGGGATGGCCCCGCCCATCACCGCGACCTCGCCGCGGCGCATGGTCTCGACCGCCTCGTCGTAGTCGTCGGCCGGCGACACCGCGGCCCGGTCGCCCAGCGCCGCGATGAGCAGCCGGGCGTTCAGCCGGGTGACCGCGATGCCGAGCTGGTCGAGCTGGATCTCGTTGGCGCCGAGCGCGCGGGCCGACCGGATGTACTCGCGGGCCACGCCGCCGCCCCCGACGACGACGCCCAGCGAGCAGCCCGCCTCGACGAGCCGCTCGACGGCGTCGGCGTACTCGCGGACGCGGTCGGGCTCGAGGTCCGGCGCGAGCACGCTGCCGCCGATGGACAGCACGACCTTCATCGGGCGAGGCTACCGCCGAGGCCGGCTTAAGGCTTGTCAAGCCGCCGTCTCGCGGTCCTGCCGCCGGACGGCGCGCCGGTGGCGACACCTACAAGCGAGGCCGGTCCCTGTCCCCGCCCATGCACGCGATCGCCCTGTCCGCCCCGGACGTCGGGGCGCTCCGGGACCGCCTGCTCGCGGGGCTCGACGGCCGGGGGCCGGTGGCCGTGGTCGAGCGGGCCGAGGCGGCCGAGGCGCCGGTCCAGGGGGCGGATTCGACGTACCGGGTCGACGAGACGGGCCGCTACGAGGCAAGGGCCGGGGCCGCGGACCTCGACGCCCTCCTCGACGAGCTCGCGGCCGGACACGAGCTGGCGCTCCTGGTCGGCTTCGAGGAGCTCGCGCTCCCGCGGGTGACGGTCGGCGACGATCCGGATGCGCTCGTCTCGGCGCCGACGCTCGAGGCGCTGGATCCCGCCGAGGTGGACGAGGCGCTCGAATCCCTGGAGCCGATCGAGACGCTCGAGTCGCTCGTGGCGCGGGTCAAATCGGCGCCGGACGCCGACCGCGCCGGCGCCATCGCGACGTTCACCGGGCGGGTCCGCGCCCGGGACGCCCCGGACGACGTCCCGACGACGGAGCTCGAGTTCGAGAAGTACGAGGGCGTGGCCGACGAGCGCCTGGCGGCCCTCGAGGCCGAGCTGTCGGCCCGCGACGGCGTCCAGGAGGTCGTGCTGCACCACAAGACCGGCGTCGTCGAGGCCGGCGAGGACATCGTCTTCGTGGTGGTGCTCGCGGGCCACCGGGGGGAGGCGTTCGAGACGGTCGAGGACGGCATCAACCGGCTGAAGGCCGAGGTGCCGCTGTTCAAGAAGGAGGTCACGGTCGAGGACGCGTTCTGGGTCCACGAGCGACCGTAGGCCGCCGCGTCGGACACCTGTCAGCCGACAGTTTGGGGTACGGGCAAAAATTGCCATTATTTATAGGCCTCTACCCCTCCGAATTCGGGGTTTTAGCCAGTTGCCCCCGGCCGTTCTTCCTGACATCGTCTTCGCTGTAACAATCGCTTAAATCTGTCTATGAAAGGTCTATAGGCTTCTAAACTCTCGATAAAATGTCCGAAAATGACCCCTACCACGTGAATGGCCCCGAATTGACCCTAGGTATCCTGGCTTTATATGCTCGATAGGTCGCAACGACTACTCGCGATGAGCCTATCCGCCCACTCGTCGGCCGACTCCAAGGAAGACCGTCTCCGCCAGTACCTGCGCAGCAAGGCCAACGCCGGTGACTACTACTTCAAGAGCAAGTTCATCGCCGAGGAGGTCGGCCTCTCCCCGAAGGAGATCGGCGCCCTCATGGTGAAGCTCAAGGAGTCCGCCTCGGAGATCGAGATCGAGAAGTGGTCGTACACGGGCGCGACCACCTGGCGCGTCGAACCGGCGTAGACGGCTCATCGAGTCACACGCGGTCCCCCTCCCTCCCCCTTCCCTCCTGCCCCCTCCCGCCGCCGAGCCAAGGCCCCGCCGGCCGGTGTTCGAGGATTTATCTGCGGTCGTGTCGTACCCCGGTTCGATGTCCCCGGTCGACCCGCCAGACGCGGGCCCCCCGCTCTCGGCGCTCTCCGGGGTCTTCCGGGTGTACGAGACCCGCCAGGTCGACGACCGGCTGGTCTACTACGGCGAGCCGCTCGCGCCCCAGGAGGCGATCATGGAGCGGGTCTGGCCGCGATTTCGCGACCACGGCTACGAGGTGACGCTGACCCGGCAGACCGGCGAGCACGTGCTGGTCGCCGAGCCGGTCGAGGTCGGCGTCTCGGGGATCCCGTGGACGAACATCGTGCTGCTGCTGGCGACGGTGCTCTCGACGCTCTACGCGGGCACGATGTGGTACTACGTCCGCGAGCCGCTGGCGGACCCGGTCGGGACGGTGCTGACCGTCTGGCCGTTCGCCGTCGCGGTGCTCGGGGTGCTCGGCGTCCACGAGCTGGGCCACTACGTCATGAGCCGCCACCACGAGGTCGACGCGACGCTGCCGTACTTCATCCCGATGCCGACCATCATCGGGACGATGGGCGCCGTGATCCGGATGCGGGGCCAGATGCCCGACCGGCGGGCGCTGTTCGACATCGGGGTTGCCGGCCCGCTGGCCGGGCTCGCCGCCACCGTCGTCGTCACCGCGATCGGGCTCTCGCTCGAGCCCATCGCCGTCCCGCAGTGGGTGCTCGACAGCCCGAACACGATGCAGGTCCAGTTCGGCTACCCGCCGCTGTTCCAGGCCATCGCGTTCCTCATGGGCCAGCCCATCGGCTACTCCGACCCGTCGCTGGCGGTCAACCCGGTCGTCTTCGGCGGCTGGGTCGGGATGTTCGTCACCTTCCTGAACCTGCTGCCGGTCGGCCAGCTCGACGGCGGCCACATCGTCCGCGCCATCGCCGGCAAGCGCCAGGCGACGGTGGCGGCGATCGTCCCGGCCGTGCTGTTCGGCCTCGCCGGCTACCTGTTCTACGTCCGCGACGTCGGCAGCGCGGTCGGCCTCTGGGCGTTCTGGGGGCTGCTCGCCCTGGTGTTCGCGTTCGCCGGCTCGGCGAACCCGATCCAGGACCAGCCCCTCGACACGAGGCGCAAGCTGGTGGGCCTCGCGACGTTCGGCCTCGGCCTGCTCTGCTTCACCCCGGTGCCGATCCAGGTCATCATGTGAGCACCGGACTCAGCCGTGGGTCCAGCCCGCGTCGGCGAGCGGCTCGCCGTCCAGCGTGACGCCCGACTCGGTGACCGTCCCGACGGCCGAGAGCTCGACGGGACAGGCCGCCCGGGCCGCCTCGACGTCGACGGCTTCCATGGTGAGCACCAGCTCGAAGTCCTCGCCGACGGCCGTCGCGAGCTCGAGCGCCGCCGCGTCGTCGGCCGCGACCGCCTGGACGGCGTCGTCGACCGGGATCTCGTCGGCCTCGACGGCGAAGCCGCAGCCGCTCGCCTCGGCGAGCTGGTGGAGCGAGCGCGCGAGGCCGTCGCTCGAGTCCATCATCGACGACGCGTACGGCGCGAGGGCGCGCCCCGCGGCCACGCGCGGCTCGAAGCGGAAGAGGGCGTTCGCCCGGTCGGCCTCGCCGGCCTCGAACAGCTCGAGGGCGGCGGCGCTGCGGCCGAGCGTTCCGGTGACGCAGACCCGCTCGCCCGGGCTCGCCCCGGAGCGGCGCACCGGGGCGTCGGTCCGTCCGAGCGCCGTCGCGACGGCCGTGAACTCGTCGTGTCGGTCGAGGTCGCCGCCGACGTACCGCGCGCCGACGGCCTCGCAGACCTCGCCCGCGCCGTCGACGAACGCGGCCAGCTCGTCGGGGTCGAACTCGGGCGCGGCGTAGACCGCGACGGCGGCGACCGCCTCGGCGCCCATCGCCGCGACGTCGGAGAGCGAGGCGCCGACCGTCCGCCAGCCCGCGGTGTAGGCCGTCGTCCCCGACGGGAAGTCCGCGCGCTCGTGGAGCATGTCGGTGGTCAGCACGAGGCCGTCGACCACCGCGGCGTCGTCGCCCGCGGCGGGCAGGCGCTCGGCCAGGATCCGGAGGGCCGCCCGCTCGTCCATGGGCGCCGTATCGGCGGCCCCGCGTAAAAACCGCCCCGTCGCGTGGCCGCGTGACCGCCGGACGGCGCCAGGGGGCCCCCTGGCCCCGATACGACGGCTTTAAACGCCGCCGGGCGGAACGACTGGCCATGGTTACCCTCTACGACGTCCCGGCCGACGCGCTCATCGAGGCGCTGGCCGACAAGCTCGAGGGGGAGCTCGACGAGCCCGACTGGGCGCCCTACGCCAAGTCCGGCGAGGGTCGCGAGTTCCCGCCCGAGCAGGAGGACTTCTGGTACGTCCGCGCCGCCTCGGTGCTGCGGACCGTCGCGAAGGACGGTCCCGTCGGCGTCGAGCGGCTCGCGACGCGGTACGGCAGCGCGAAGAAGGGCACCGTCCGGTTCGGTGTCGCCCCCCGGCGCTCGACCGCGGGCAGCCGGAACCAGCTCCGGACGATGATCCAGGGCCTGGAGGAGGCCGGCTACCTCGAGCGCCCGCCGAACGACGAGGGTCGCGTCGTCTCCGCCGAGGGCCGGTCGCTGCTCGATTCGACGGCCGGCGAGGTCCTCGAGTCGCTCGACCGCCCCGAGCTCGAGCGCTACGCGTAGGCCGGTTTCCCCGCGGGAAGGGCGCACTCCGCAATCGTTTTGGCCGAGCGACCGAACCATCGGTGTATGAGTGGACGCGATGCCGACGAGCTGGACGAGCTCCGGAAGGAGCGTCTCGAGGAGCTGCAGGACCAGCAGGGCGGCGGGGGCGGCGAGGCCCAGGAGGAGGCCCAGGAGCAGGCCCGCCAGCAGGCCGAGGCCAAGAAGCAGGCGATCCTCCGGCAGTACCTCACCGACGGCGCCCGCCAGCGGCTGAACTCCGTCCGGATGAGCCGGCCGGACTTCGCCGACCAGGTCGAACAGCAGCTGGTCGCCGTGGCCCAGAGCGGCCGGCTGGGCGACAAGATCGACGAGAACCAGATGAAGGAGCTGCTGCGCGAGATGGCGCCCGACTCGAAGAGCTTCGACATCAAGCACCGGTAGCCGTCCAGGCTTCTCCCGGCGCCCGCACGGCCCCCGAACGGACAGTTTCAAGCGCGGGCCGGGGGTAGCGGGCGCCATGTACGACCGCCTGAAGGGCTTTCGCGACTTCTACCCGGGCGAGATGGCCGCCCGCCGGGCGGTCATCGACACGGTCGAGGCCGTCGCCGACGGCTACGGCTACCGCGAGGTCGGCACGCCCGCCCTCGAGCGGACCGAGATGTACACCGAGAAGTCCGGCGAGGAGATCGTCGACCAGCTCTACCGGTTCGTCGACCACGGCGACCGCGACGTCTCGCTGACGCCGGAGCTGACGCCGACGGTCGCCCGGATGGTCGTCGAGCGCGGCCAGGCGCTCTCGAAGCCGATCAAGTGGCGCTCGACGCGGCCGTTCTGGCGGTACGAGGCGGTCCAGCAGGGCCGGTTCCGCGAGTTCTACCAGACCAACGTCGACGTCATCGGCTCGTCGGAGCCGGCCGCCGACGCGGAGGTCATCGCCGTCGCCGCCGACGCGCTGACCGCGCTCGGGCTCACCTCGGCGGACTTCGAGTTCCGGGTCTCCCACCGCGACATCCTGGGGTCGCTGCTGCGCTCGTACGACGCGGACGTCGACGTGCCCGCGGCCATCCGGGCCGTCGACAAGCGGGCGAAGGTCGACGAGGGCGAGTACCTCGACCTGCTCGTCGGCGCCGGCCTCTCCCGGGAGCAGGCCCGGGCGTTCGACGACACCCTCCGGGCCGGCGATGACGACCTCGACGCGGTGCTCGCGGCGGCCGAGGGCGAGCGCGTCGAGGCGGCGGTCGCGAACCTCCGGGCGGTGCTCGACGCCGCCGCGGACTACGGCGTCCGCGACCACTGCGAGGTCTCGCTGTCGACCGCCCGCGGGCTGGACTACTACACCGGCGTGGTGTTCGAGTGCTTCGACACCACCGGCGACGTCTCGCGGTCGGTGTTCGGCGGCGGCCGGTACGACGACCTCATCGAGTCGTTCGGCGGCCCGCCGACGCCCGCCGTCGGCGTCGCCTTCGGCGTGATGAACTCGACGCTCCCGCTGCTGCTCGAGCGGGCCGGCGTCTTCCCCGAGGAGGCGGTCACCACGGACTACTACGTCCTCCAGGCCGGCGACACCCGGCCCGAGGCCGCCCGGATCGCCCGCGAGCTCCGCGACCGGGGCCACGTCGTCGAGACCGACGTCGCCGACCGGGGCTTCGGCTCCCAGCTCGACTACGCCGACGGCGTCAACGCCGAGACGGTCGTCATCGTCGGCGAGCGCGACCTCGCCGATGACGCGGTGACGGTGAAGGACATGGCCTCCGGCGACCAGGTGCAGGTGCCCCTCGCCGAGTTCCCCGGCGAGCACGACCGCCCGACGTACGGCGACTTCGCCTGAGGGGTCGATCCACGACGCAGTCTCAGTACGGGGTCGAACGCAACCCTTCGACGCGGCGGAACTCGGCGACGGTTCGGGTGAGGACCTTTTCGTTCCGTTCCAGGGCGGTGGCAGCGATCATCGCGTCCACCGCACCGATGGCGTTCCCGGCTTCATCGAGCCGGCGAAGGAGGCCGGCTGCGCGACGGGCCTCCGTATAGCCGAACGGGACGACAGCCACGTCGGCCATCACGTCGTCGAACGTCTCGCGGGTGGCAGGGTCGCGAAGCCCGCGTCCCACTTCCGTGACGGTGAGCGCGGACACGGAGAGGGGTTCGGCGTCAGCGACGAGTTCGTCGAGCTTGGCCCTCGCGGCGTCGTCGCCCGCCATGAGGTCGATAAGGAAGGTCGAATCGAGGATCACGAGGGCGGCTCCATCGACGCGTCAACGCTGTCCCGGAACGCGACGGCGGCCTCGCGGACCCGCCGGGCCTCCTCGTCGTCTAGCGTCCCCACGAGATCGTAAAGCGGGTGGCGGCCGGCTCGCGGCGACAGGAGTCGCTCGATGACGTCGGAGAAGCTCTCATCCGGGCCCTTCGCCTCCTTGAGCGTTCGGTAGACGTCCTCGCGGAGGCTGATGTTTTTACTGCTCATATCTGTGTACTCTATTCTGTGTATACATATATTCTCTGCCGACCCGGGTTCCAATACCGTCTAAGGCCCTCCTCGAATAACTGGATATGGATGCGCGCGTTCCGCCTCGCCTACGACGGCCGGCCCTTCCGCGGCTTCCAGCGCCAGCCCGACGTCCGGACGGTGGAGGGCACGCTGCTGGCCGGGCTCCGCGAGCTGGAGCTGCTCGGCGACGACGAGTCCGTCCCGCCGGGCTACGCCGCGGCCGGGCGCACCGACGCCGGGGTCTCCGCCGTCGCCCAGACCGTCGCGTTCGAGGCGCCCGACTGGTGCGCGCCGCGGGCGCTGAACGGGGCGCTCCCGGCGGCCGTCCGGGCGTGGGCCAGCGCGGACGTGCCCGACGGCTTCCACGCGACCCACGACGCCGCCCGCCGCGAGTACACCTACTACCTGCCGGCGGCCGACGCCGACCTCGGGCGGGCCCGGGCGGCGGCCGAGCGGCTCTCCGGCGAGCACGACTTCCACAACCTCACGACCGACGACGAGGGGACGGTCCGGGAGCTCGCCGTCTCGGCCGACCGGGCGGACGGGTTCCTGGAGCTGACGGTGGCCGGGGGCGGGTTCCCCCGGGAGCTCGTGCGGCGGCTGGCGACGCTCGTCGGTGACGTGGCACGGGGCGACGCGCCGGCCGACCGCGTCGAGCGCGCGCTCGCCGACGCGGCGCTCGAGGGCGCCGCGGGGATCGGGCCGGCGCCGGCCGCGGGGCTGGTGCTGACCGCGGTCGACTATCCCGGGATCGGGTTCGAGGTCGACCGGCGGGCGCTGGCGGAGGCCCGCGCGACGTTCGAGGACCGGGCATGGACGGCCCGGACCGAGTCGCGGGCGATGGGCCGGGTGCTCGACGGCCTCGGGGACTGACGCCCCGGCGTCCGCCCTACCTCGGCCAGATGTCCGCCGCGCGCATCCCGGGCTCGAGGCCGGCCTCGCCGAGCCGGTCGACCAGGCGCTCGGGGTCCACCCTGGGCAGCTCCCGGCGGGTGAGGTCCCGCACGAGCAGCGCCGCGAGCATCGAGTGGGTCCGGAGGTTCCGGGCATCGACCTTGTCGCGGGTGTCCGCCTGCGTGTGGCCCCAGCCCCGGCCCCGCTCGCCGCTGTCGGCGTGGAGCTGCAGCGCCGGCACGCCCCGGCGGAGGAAGGGCCAGTGGTCGCTGTAGGGGTGGGGCGCCTCCTCGATTGTCACCGGCTGGTCGGTCGCCTCGGCGAGCGCCTCGACGGCCTCGAGCGCGGCGTCCGAGCCGTGGGTGAACGCCTTGAGATCGCGGAACCGACCGATGCCGTCGAGGTTCACGACCGAGCGGACCGACCCGAGGTCGAGCGAGTCGGCGAGCGCCTCCGCGCCGAGCAGGCCGATCTCCTCGGCCCCGACGCTCGCGAACCGCACCCGGCAGTCGAGCTCCAGCGCCGAGAGCACCCGCGCGGCGCCGACGAGCACCGCCACGCCGGCGGCGTTGTCGAGCGCGCCCTCGGCGACGTCGTGGCCGTCGTGGTGGGCGAGCACGACCACCTCGTCGTCGGTCTCCGGGCCGAGCGTACCGTGGACGTTGACGCTCTCGCCGGGGTCGGTCGACGCGTCGACCGCGAGCTCGACCGTGCCGCCCTTCTCGGCGTACTCGACGAGCCACTGGCCCGTCTCGTGGCTCACGCCCACGCCCGGGAGCTCGCCCTCGCGGTCGAACCGGAGCGAGCCCGTCGGGGGCAGCTGGCCGGGGACGTGGTTGTGGAAGACGAAGCCGGCCCCGCCGGCCTCGTGGACGTGGCCGTAGCTCTCCATGCGGTGGACGAACCGGCCGTAGTCCGACGGCGTGGTCGTGCTGACCAGCGCCACGCGGCCGTCGAGCGCCGCGGCCTCGATCTCCTCGGGCGTGCCGTGGCCGACGTCGACCAGCTCGGCCTCGAGCGAGCCCGCCGGCGAGTAGGGCAGCGCCAGCGCCGGGAACGCGCGCTCGACCGGCGCCGTCACGGCCAGCCGCGCGTCGCCCCGGGTCCACCGCTGGATCCCGAACGCCTGGGTCTCGACGGCCTCGAGCCCGGCCGCCTCGAACGCCTCGGTCACCCGCTCCGCCGCGGCGCGCTCCCCGGGGTGGCCGGCCATCCGGTCGCCGAGCTCCGCCAGGTCGCTGAGCACCTGCCACGGCGTGTCGTCGCGCCAGGCCCGCCCGAGCGCCGCCGCGAGGTCGTCGGTCATGGCGGCCGCACTCGGCCGGCCACCATAACGGGCACGGAGCCGGCAGCCGCGGGCCGAACGGGTTATCCCGCGCCGGGCCCCAGTGGCGGGCGATGGGCCTGTTCAAGCGCGCCGGCCGCAAGGTCGAGCGCCTCAAGCGGTCGGTCGAGGCCGCGGCCGACGGGGAGGCGTCCCACGCCTGCGCCGACTGCGGCGAGGCGTTCTACGCGACCCGGGAGGCGTGCCCGGAGTGTGGCGGCGACGTCGAGCCCCTCGAGTGAGCGCCGGCCCGGGCCGATGTGACAAGGCTTAGTGCGCCAACCCGCCTCCGTGGGGCCATGAGCAGCGTGCCCGAGCGCTCGGAGATCGAGGACCGCTACACCTGGGACCTCGAGAGCATCTACGCCGACGACGATGACTGGGAGGCGGCCTACGACGCCGTCGAGGAGCGCCTCGACGAGCTGCGGGCCTACGAGGGCCGGGTCGCCGAGGACGGCGAGACCCTCCTCGAGGTGCTCGAGCTCTCCGACGAGCTCGAGCGCGAGGTCTCGATGGTCGTCGCGTACGCCCGGATGCGGTCGGACGAGGACACCCGGGACCAGGCGTACCAGGCGTACTCCTCGCGGGCGCGGACGCTCTCCTCGAAGGCCTCGAGCGCGGCGAGCTTCATCGAGCCGGAGATCCAGGCGCTCGACCGCGACGAGCTCGAGGCCATGATCGAGTCGACCGACGGCCTCGGGACGTACGAGCACTACCTCGACGACGTGCTGCGGACCGCCGAGCACACCCGCTCGGCGGAGGTCGAGGAGCTGCTCTCGGAGCTCGGCGAGGTGCTCGGCGCGGGCGGCGAGGCGTACAACATGCTGCTCGACGCGGACATGACGTTCCCCACCGTCGAGCGGCCCGACGGCGACGCGGTCGAGATCACGCAGTCGAACCTCACGGTCCTGCTCAAGGACCCCGACCGGGCGTTCCGCCGCGAGGTCCACGAGGCGTTCTACGACGAGCTCGAGACCGTCCGGAACACCGTGGGGACGACGCTCTCGAACGCGGTCAAGACCGACGTGAAGCTCGCCCGGGCCCGGCGCTACGAGACGGCCCGCGAGGCCGCCCTCGACGGGCCGAACATCCCCGAGGCGGTCTACGACGTGCTCGTCGACACCGTCCGGTCGGAGCTCGACACGCTGCACCGCCACGCCGAGCTGAAGGCCCGCGCGCTGGGCGTCGACGAGCTCGAGATGTGGGACCTCTACATGCCGATGGCCGAGGGCGAGGGGCCCGAGCTCGACTACGAGGAGGCGACGGACCACGTCGTCGAGGCCGTCGCCCCGCTCGGCGAGGACTACCAGGCCGCGGTCGCCGAGGGCATCGAGTCCCGCTGGATCGACGTCTACGAGAACCGCGGCAAGCGCTCGGGGGCCTACTCGGGCGGCACCTACGACACCCAGCCGTTCATCCTGATGAACTGGCAGGACGACATCACCTCGATGTTCACGCTGGCCCACGAGCTCGGCCACTCGATGCACTCCGAGCTCGCGAGCGAGCACCAGCCCTACGTCTACTCGAACTACTCCATCTTCACCGCGGAGGTGGCCTCGACGGTCAACGAGACGCTGCTGACCCACCACCTGCTCGAGACCGTCGACGACGAGACGTTCCGCCGGCACGTCCTCAACGAGTACCTCGAGCGGTTCCGGTCGACGCTGTTCCGCCAGACGATGTTCGCGGACTTCGAGCACCGCATCCACGCGCTCGTCGAGGACGGCGAGGCGCTCACGCCCGACCGGCTCGACGAGCTCTACGGCGAGCTCAAGGCCGAGTTCTACGCCCCGGCCAACGTCGACGACCACATCCGCCGCGAGTGGATGCGCATCCCGCACTTCTACTACAACTACTACGTCTTCCAGTACGCGACGGGCATCTCGGCCGCCGCGGCGATCGTCGACGACGTCCTCGCGGAGGGCGAGCCGGCGGCGGAGCGCTACCTGGACTACCTCCGGAGCGGCTCGCGGGACTACCCCCTCGAGCTGCTGCGGGCGGCCGGCGTCGACATGGCGACGGCCGACCCCGTCGAGCGCGCCATCGGCGTCTACGACGGCTACCTCGACGAGCTGGCCGCCCTCGTGGACTGACCCCGCGGGGTCCGGCCGTCCGTCGCCTACCCAAAAGACACTTCTACGGCGGCCACCCTACCTCGCGTCGTCTGATGTCTCGCAGCCCGTCGATTCCCGACCGGCCGTCCATCGACCTCGACCCGAACCTCTCGGACCCGGAGCGGCTGGACGCGCTGCAGGACCACCTCGAACGCATCGCCGACATCAACGCGGAGCTCGCCGACCGCCTCGACTCCGCGGAGGACCGCCGCGACGGGCTCCGCGAGGAGGTCGAGGGGCTCCAGCGCGAGAACGAGCTCCTGAAGACCGCCTCGCTGTACGTCGCGACCGTCCAGGAGGTCATGGACGACGAGGTCGTCGTCAAGCAGCACGGGAACAACCAGGAGGTGCTCACCGACCTCGAGGGGCCGCTGAGCGGCGGCCTGGAGGCCGGCGACCGCGTCGCCGTCAACGACTCCTTCGCGGTCCAGTCGGTGCTCGACGACGAGACCGACAGCCGGGCCCAGGCGATGCAGATCACCGACTCGCCGGGCGTGAGCTACGACGACATCGGCGGCCTCGAGGAGCAGATCCGCGACGTCCGCGAGGCCGTCGAGATCCCGCTCGAGCAGCCCGAGCGGTTCACCGACGTCGGCATCGAGCCGCCGTCGGGCGTCCTGCTGCACGGCCCGCCCGGGACGGGCAAGACGATGCTCGCGAAGGCGGTCGCGAACCACGCCGACGCGACGTTCATCCGCATGGCGGGCTCGGAGCTCGTCCACAAGTTCATCGGCGAGGGCGCCCGCCTCGTCCGCGACCTGTTCAGCCTCGCCGCCCAGAAGGAGCCGGCCATCCTCTTCATCGACGAGATCGACGCGATCGCGTCGAAGCGCACGGACTCGAAGACCTCCGGCGACGCCGAGGTCCAGCGCACGATGATGCAGCTGCTCAGCGAGATGGACGGCTTCGACGACCGCGGCGAGGTCCGGCTCATCGCCGCGACCAACCGGTTCGACATGCTCGACGAGGCCATCCTCCGGCCCGGCCGGTTCGACCGGCTCATCGAGGTGCCGATGCCCGACGAGGCGGCCCGCGAGCGCATCTTCGAGATCCACGCCGGCGGCATGAACCTCACCGACGACGTCGACTTCGCGTCGCTGGCGGCCGAGGGCGAGGAGATCTCGGGCGCCGACATCAAGGCCGTCTGCACCGAGGCCGGCATGGTCGCCATCCGCGACGGGCGGACCGAGGTGACGATGGCGGACTTCGAGACCGCCAAGGCCGCCCTCGAGGGCGCGGGCCGCTCGGGCGCGCGCTACCCGACCGGCCTCGGCTTCTACTGAATGGCGGCCGACGGGGCGGGCGCACCCCGCCTCCGCGTCGTCTGGGGCACCGGGACGGGTCCGACGGCCGTCGCGTCCTACGACGCCGCGCTCGCCGACGCCAACGTCCACGACTACAACCTGGCGAGCCTCTCGTCGGTGGTGCCCGCCGGGCGCCACGGTCGAGGCCGTCGGCACGGCGCCGGAGCTGGGACCCGTCGGCGGCCGGCTCTGGACGGTCCAGGCGCGGACGACGGCGGCGGGGCCGGGCCGGGCGGCCGCGGCGCTCGGCTGGGCGGTCGGACCCGAGGGCGGCGTGTTCTACGAGGCGGGCGACGCCGAGGACGAGGCGGCGGCCCGCGAGCGGGTCCGGGCCGGCCTCGAGGCGGCCCGCGAGCTCCGCGGTCGCGAGCTCCCCGAGGAGCGGGTCGAGTCGGCGGCGTTCGACGTGCCCGAGGGCGTCTACGGCTCGGCGGTCGTGCTGGCGGCGTTCGGCGACGCCGAGCCGTTCGGCTGACGCCTACTTGGCCCAGAACGGCTGCTGTTTGCGCCGGGACTCGAGGTAGGCCTGGAGCACCTCGCGCTCGTCGGCCGGCAGGTCCTCGCGGAGCTCCTGTTCGAGGATCTTCGCGTGCTTCTCGGGCAGCTCGGTCCAGAGCGTGTCGCCCTCGTCGATCTGCCGGCCGACGGTCGGGCCGTCGATGGAGACGCTCACGCGCTCGCCGGCGCGGGCCTCCGGGACGTTCTCGCCCTCGTGCTGGATGCCCTTGAGCTGGCCCACCCGGGTCGGCTCGTCGCCGTCGAACCGGGCGACGTTGACGTTCCCGCGCAGGGTGCCGCCCGTGACCTCGACGCCGACGACCGCCGGGTTCGACTGGCGGAAGACGTGGTCCTGGAGGATCCGGAACCGGGCGGGCCGGACGATGTTCTCGAAGACGGTCTCCTGCTGGCGGCGGTCGATCTCCTCGACGAACGCCTCGTAGTCCTCGACGAGCTGGTAGATGACGTCGTGGACGAACAGCTCGACGTCGGCGTTCCCGGCCTCCTCGGCCGCGTCGTCGTGCACGTCGACGTTGAAGCCGAGGATGGTCCGGTGGGTCGGCTCGTCGGCGGTGCTGGCCACCGCGACGTCCCGCGGCGCGACGTCGCCGACATCGGCGCGGACGACCGGGATCTCGGCCTCCTCGAGGGCGTTCGCGAGCGCCTCGAGGCTGCCGAGCGTGTCGGCCTTCACGACCACGCCGTCCTCCTCGGTGTGGACGTCGACCTCGGCGAGCTCGGCCTGGACCTCCTCGATCACCGCGTCACGTTCCTGGTCGCGGACGACCCGGACCGGCGCGCCCGCCATCGCCGAGCCGAGCCCGGGCGCGCTGATCTTCACGCCGGCGGCCGCCTCGACCTCGTCGACGCGCTCGAACTGGCGCTCGACGCGGATCTCCCCGAGCGCCCGGGGGCGGAGCAGCGCCCGGACGTCGGTGACGATGGGCTCGTTCGTGCCGCCGACGACGATGGTGTCGCCCGTCCGGACGGTGCCGTCGTAGAGCACGACGTCGATCGTGGTGCCGTGGCCGCGGGCCTCCTTGACCTCGAGGACGGTGCCCCGGCCCGGGCCGGCGACGTCGACGGCCATGTCCTCGCGCATGTAGCGCTGGGAGAGGCCCATCAGCACGGCCAGGAGGTCGGGCACCCCCTCGCCGGTCAGCGCCGAGCAGGGCACGACGCCGACGGTGTCCCGGAAGTCGGCGACCCGCCAGTAGAAGTCCGAGGCGAAGTCGGCGTCGGAGAGCTGGCCGATGAGCTCGTAGACGCGCTCGTCGAGGTCGCGCTGGACGCGCTCGGGCTGGGCCTCGAGGCTCCGCTGGATCGGCTCGCCCTCGTTGGGGTTCCAGCCCGGGACCGCGTCGACCTTGTTCGCGGCGACGACGAACGGCGTCTCGGTCCGCCGGAGGATGTCGATCGCCTCCACGGTCTGGGGCTGGAAGCCGTCGGTGACGTCGACGACGAGGATGGCGATGTCCGCCAGCGCCCCGCCGCGGGCCCGGAGCGTCGCGAACGAGTGGTGGCCGGGGGTGTCGATGAACAGCAGGCCCGGGAGGTCGAAGTCGTCGGGGTCCACGAGGCTCCCCGCCAGCTCGGAGACCACCGAGAGCGGGACGGCCGTGGCGCCGATGTGCTGGGTGATGGCGCCGGCCTCGCCCTCGGTGACCGCCGAGCCGCGGATGCGGTCGAGCAGCGTCGTCTTGCCGTGGTCGACGTGGCCGAGGACGGCGACGATGGGCGTCCGAAGGTCGCCGCCCTCCACGTCCGCCTGCGGTTCCGTGTCTGCCATGGTGGACTCCGAGAAGCTCGTCCGACGGGAGCCGCGCCCGACAGTTAAGGCCATCGTACCGCCGGCGCCGCCCGGGCGCAAGGGCCGCGAACGGGCCGCTCAGCCCCGGTGGCGGCGGGCGCCAGCTGTCAGACGCCCCCGCGGCCTTTATGGCGGACGCCCGAGAACCCGGGCCCATGCCCGACATACTCGCGGAGAACCTCTCGGGGAAGGCGGTGATGGGGTCGGACGGCACCGAGCTCGGGATGCTCTACAACATCACGATGAACATCAAGACGGGCGAGCTCCGCGACCTCATCGTCGAGCCCGACCAGGAGACGGCCTTCGACTCCGACTTCGACGTCGACGAGGACGGCCGCTTCCACGTTCCGGTCCACCGCGTCCAGGCCGTGAAGGACTACATCGTCGTCGAGCGCTAACCGGGAATGTACGTGCTGGACGCGTCGGCGTTCATCCACGAGTACCACACCACCGAGCCGACGGCCAGCGTGCCGAAGGTCCGCGAGGAGCTCGAGGACGAGCCGGCCTACCGGTTCGACGCCATGGAGGGCTCGGGCATGCACATCCAGCTCCCGGACCCGGGGACGGTCGAGCGCGTCGAGCGCGCGGCCGAGCGCTCGGGCGACCTCGGGACGCTCTCGGCGACGGACGTCCACCTGCTCGCGGCGACGCTCGAGCTCTCGGGCACCGTCGTCACCGACGACTACGCGATGCAGAACGTCGCCGAGAAGCTCGACCTCGGCGTCGAGGTCATCGCCCGCGACGGCATCGACGAGGTCCGCGACTGGACGTTCCAGTGTCAGGGCTGCGGCCAGGAGTTCGACGAGCACGCCGACCGGTGTCCGATCTGTGGTTCGGACCTCGCCCGCAAGAACCCCTCCTGAGCCCGGCCGTTACGCCACGAGCTGGGCGTAGGTCGCCGCGAACGCGACGGCGTTGAACCCGCCGTGGATGAGCGCCGGCACCAGCACGTTCCGGGTGCGGTCGAACGCCACGCCGAGGACGATCGAGAGCGCGAACACGACGGCCAGCGTGTTGAGGACCGACAGCGGCGTCGCGCCCGCCGAGGAGTACGCCGGGACGTGGGCGGCCGCGAAGACGACGCTGGCGACGACCACCGCCGCCGGCCGGCTGAACGCCCCGTAGAGCGACTTCTGGACGACGTTCCGGTAGAGCAGCTCCTCGCCCGGGCCGATGACCAGGATCGAGAGCGGGATCAGCACGAGCAGGAGGCTCGGGTCCCGGCGGGCCACGTCGAAGATGGTGTGCTCGGCGGCCGCGAGCCCGAGCTGCTGGAACGCCCAGCTGATGGCGATGTTCACCCCGAGCAGGACCGCGACGCCGCCGACGACGAGGCCGGCCTCCCGCCAGGTCGGCCGGCGGAGCTCGATGAAGGCGATCCCGCGGCCGCCGCCGCGGAGGTAGAGCCAGGCGACGCTCGCCGTGCCCAGCCCGAGGGCGACCGACGAGAGGACGGCGCCGGTCGCCGGCGAGATCTCCCCGGCCACCGAGCGGAACACCCCGCCGACGACGACGCTCCAGATGACGATGGCGACGAGCCCGGCGAGCCCGAGGGCCGTGGCGACGGCGCTCGAGGCGAGCTTGTCCAGCAGCGCCGACCGGGAGAGCTCGAGCCAGTCCGCGTAGGCGAACGCCGCCACGAGCAGGCCCGCGGCGGCGGTGACGACGGGCCAGGGCGAGACCGCGGCAGCGCCGTCGACGACCGCGGGGCCGAACAGCGAGCCGACGGCGACCGCCGCGGCCGCGACCCCGCCGAGGGCCGCGGCGCCGTCGACCGCCCCCCGCTCCAGCCGGCCGTGCCGGCGCAGGCCGAGCCCGACCAGCGCGGCCCCGCTGAGGGCGGCCGCCACCGGGCCGAGCCCGCCGGGCCAGCCCCCCAGCGCCGCCGCCAGGGCGATCCCGGCGACGACGAAGCCCGCGGTCGCGGCGGTCCGGTCGGTCATTGCGCGGGGTGGGGGACCGGCGGATAAAGGCGTGGCGCTACCCGTCGTCGTCGGGCCGCGGGATCCAGAGCCGGGGCCGGTGCTCGACGGCCCGCGTGGCGTCGGTGGCCTCGCCGCCGAGCAGCTCGCGGGCGGCGCGCTTGCCCCACTCGACGGCCGGCTGGTCGAACGCGTTCACGCCCAGCAGCTCGCCGGCCATGACGGTCGCCGCCTCCATGCCGTAGAGCAGCTCGCCGAGGCCCCGGGCGTCGACGCGCTCGATCTCGACGAGGAGGTGGGGCCGGCCGGCCTCGGCGAGGCTCGCCGCGGTGGCCTCGAGCTCGGCGTCGAGCAGCTCGCCGAGCGTCGCGCCGTCGAGGTAGGCCAGCTCGTCGTCGTCGGGCTCGGGGATGGCCACCGGCTCGCGCTCGCGCGGGCGGACGAGGCCGACGAGGACGTCCGCCGGGCCCGCCGCGGTAGCGCTGGAGCTGGGAGTGCTGGTCGGTCGCCCCGAGCGCCCGGGCCGGCACCTGGCCGAGGCCGTCCTTCCCGAGGCTCTCGGCCCAGAGCTGGGCGAACCACTCCGCGTAGCGCTCGAGCGCCTCGGCGTAGGGCATCGAGACGTGGACCCGGGCGCCCTCGCGCTCGAGGGCGACGGCGGCGGCGCCGTAGGCGTAGGCGGGGCAGTCGAACAGCGAGCCCGTCAGCGAGTCCGCGACGGCCCGGGCGCCTTCGATGAGGGCTTCGAGGTCGAGGCCCTGGACCGCGGCGGGCACGAGCCCGACGGTCGAGAGCGCCGCGAACCGGCCGGGGACGCCGCTGGGGACCGGCAGGGCCGGGAGGTCGTGCTCGTCGGCGAGCCGGCGCAGCGGCCCCGTGGCGCCCGTCGTGACGACCGTGCGCGCCGTCCAGTCGACGCCGGCGTCGGCCATCGCCTCGCGGACCACGAGGAACGTCGCGAGCGTCTCGGCGGTCGTCCCCGAGCGGGAGACCACGTGGACGACCGTGCGCGCGAGGTCGAGCCCCTCGAGCAGCGCCGCGGTGCGGGCGGGGTCGACGTTGTCGAGCGCGTAGTGGGGCGGCTCGCCGCCGAGGGCGTCGGTGATCGTGAGCGCGCCGAGGGCGCTCCCGCCGATGCCGACCGTGAGCACGGCGGCGGGGTCGTCGAAGCCGGCGCCGGCGGCCCGGATGGCGTCGAGGTCGACCGTCTCGGGGAGGTTCAGCGCCGCGTAGCCGAACTCGTCGGCCTCCCGGCCCGCCTGGACGCGCTCGTGGGCGGCCGCGACGTCGCCGTCGAGGGCCTCGAGGGCCTCCTTGGAGATCCCCGGCGCCGCGGTCGGGGCCAGACAGCCCCCGAGGTCGATCTGCATGGCGACCCCGCCGACGCCGGACGGCAAAAATCCCCCCGGTCGGGCGCCCGGGAACGGCAGCGTTAACGTCCGGGCGGCTCGAACCGCGCCCGATGGCCGAGGCGTACTCGGGGCTCGTCGGCGCCTACGGCTACGCCCTGCGACGGAGCGGGTCGTGGCTGCTCCGAACCTACGTCGTCGCCAGCGCGGCGTTCGGCGTCTACATCTCCATGCTCCTGCTGCTGGCGCTGATCTCCTGGATCGCCTCGCCGGTCGCCTTCGGCGAGCGCGCCTTCCTGGGCGTCATCGGGCTGCTCGTCCTGCTGCCGCTGTTCGCCCCCGTGCTCGTCTCGGCCCGCCGGCACCGCCGCGGGGCCGACGACCCCGAGGCCGACCGGTGGCTCGCGGTCGGCGGCTTCGCCTTCGTGGCCGGCCTCGGCCTCGCGCTGTTCGTCTCGGACCCCTCGCCCCACGCCGTCCAGGGCGCCTTCGGCCCCGCCGCCGCCTGGCTCGACGAGCTGCCCGACCGCTACGGCCTGCTCCCGCCGGCCCTCGCGGCCGTGGTGATCGTCGCCATCATCCGGCTGACCCGGCCGTCGGGCGACTGAGCCGCGGGACGAAACCCGGAAAGGGCCCGGCGGCCTACCCGGCGTCGATGGACGAGAAGGCGGGGACGTTCCTGGTCACGGCCGCCGACGACGCGGCGGTCGAGCTCGCCGACGTCGCCGACGGCCAGGTGGTGGCGCTCTCCTCGAACCCGGGGCTGTCGGCGGGCGAGGTCGTCGAGGGCACCGTCGCGCCGGACCCGCCGCTGGGCGTCAGCTGGTCGCTCGTCGACGTCGGGTCGCGCTATTCGGTGACGGTCGAGGCCGTCGACGAGCCGCCGTCGTCGGCGGCCCGGGCGCTCGCCGAACCGCTGGCCCCCGGCGAGCTCGCCACCGAACCGGCCGACGACGGCGAGCTACACGCGCTGCGGGTGCCGCCCGGGGAGACGGCGGCCGCGGTCGAGGAGGTCGCCGGCGACGAGGCCACGACGCGGCGGGCGGCCCGCCTGGGCGCCCGACGGGCGGAGGTCCGCGGGGCCGACGGCGTCGTCGCCGTGCGCTATCGCTCGGCGGAGTGATCGCTCGACCTGCGTATCGACCCTCGCCGGCCGGGGCCGTCAGTCCGAGACAGAGACGCCGCCGAACGCGGCGAAGCCGGTCACCTCGAGGTCGACCGCCTCGTTCTGTTCCTCGCGGCGCGGCCGGTCGTCAGCGGCGCCGCCGAGGATCGGGAGGACCTCCATCCGGACGTTCCAGTCGCGGGGGACGATCACGTCGACGCCGCCGAACAGGGCGACGGCGTTGACCCGCGCCGGGCGCTCGGCGAGCTCGACGTCCCGGAGATCGAGCTCCGCGCCTCCGAACACCGCGGTCAGGTCGGCCCCCTCGAACGCCGTCGAGCGGATGCGGCGCTCCACGCCGCCGAAGGCGGCGAACACCGAACTGTAGGCGTCGTCGGCCGCCCGGGCCCGCGACCGGTACTGGCCGAGGACGACCGAGAGGCCGAACGCGATGACGAGCACGGGCCAGTAGGCGACCAGCTGGTCGGCGGTGGCGACGTCGAGGGCGACGAGCTGCCAGGCGGCGGCGACCACGATCACGACGAGCGGCCCGACGAGGCTCCGCAAGCCGCTTCTGAGCAGCGCCCAGACGCCCACCAGGACGAACAGGGTCGGCACGTACAGCAGCAGGCGCTCGGTGGGGTAGATCCCGGTGGTGTCGAGCAGGAGCAGGACGCCGATCAGGACGACCACGGCGCCGAAGAGCAGCTGGCTGGTCGGCAGCCGGCGGGCGGCACGAGTGGTGTTGGACATGACTTACGGTACGCCCGCGGGGCCGATGAAGAGGACCTGCCGTTCCCGGCCGGTGGGAAACGGGTGGGGCGCTCAGTGGGTCGGCCCGGCCGCGCTCTGGGCCCGCCAGCCGCTCTCGACGCCGCAGGCCTCCCGGGTCGTGTACTCGATCTCGGTGTCGGGGCCGACCTCGGGGCCGCCCTCGACCGCCTCGATCCTGAGGGGGACGTCGTGGGCGCTGCCGCAGCAGCCCACGTCGACGAACTCGTTCCACTCCCGGCCCACGCTCGCCCGGCCCATGGTCTTCCGGAGGTAGGCCACGAACCACCGGGTGGCGAGCTGGTCCCGGCTCCACTCCGAGAGGTCCGCGGGGTAGGAGAGCACGACCCGGCTGGCCTCGTCCATGCCCCGGGCTACGCCGGCGAGGCCCATACCGGCTTCGACGGGCGGCGGCCGGACCGCACGGCCGGCCCGGAACCGCAAGCCGACGGCGAACCACCATTTGAGAAGGCCTATTAGCGGGGCCCCCACAGCCGCTGAGCCATGGTCGAGCTCGACGTGGAGCGCATCGACTACGAGCGGTACACCAACCGTCAGCTCATGACGGTCCCGCTCGTCGTGCTCGCCGTCGCGCTCCTCGTCATCGCCGGGTGGTTCGTGGTCACCGGCTCGCCGGTGAACCCCGGCATCGAGTTCACGGGCGGTACGGAGATCCAGCTGGTCGCCGACGCCACCCAGTCCGAGCTCCGGGCCGCCTTCGACGCCCCGATCGAGTCGATCCGGCCCATCCCGGCGGCCGAGGACACGTTCATCGTCACCTTCCAGTCGACCGACGCCGGCGCGCTTGAGGGCCAGGCGCGGGCCGCCGGCTACACCGTGACGTCGGTCCAGAGCACCTCGCCGTCGTTCGGCGGGAACACCCAGCAGCTGGCGCTGCTCGGCGTCGGCACCGCCTTCGTCGGGATGAGCATCGTCGCGTTCATCCTGTTCCGGACGGCCGTGCCGTCGCTGGCCATCGTCGTCTCCGCGTTCAGCGACATCGTCGTCCCCGTCGCGATCATGAACCTCCTCGGGATCAAGCTCTCGCTGGGCACGGTGGCGGCCCTGCTGATGCTCATCGGGTACTCCGTCGACTCCGACATCCTGCTGACGAACCACGTGCTCCGGCGGCGCGGCGGCTTCTACGAGAGCGCCTACCGGGCGATGCAGACCGGGGTCACGATGACGCTCACCTCGCTCTCGGCGGCGGTCGTGATGGCGCTGACCGCCTCCCTGTTCGGCATCGAGCTGCTGACCGCCATCGGGACCGTGCTCGCGCTCGGGCTCGCGACGGACCTCCTGAACACCTACATGTTCAACCTCGGGCTGCTGCGCTGGTACAGGGGGCTCGACGCGTGAGCCTGCGGTCGAACTGGCGGCTGATCGCCCTCACGGTCCTGGTGGTCCTCTCGGGCGTGATCCTGTTCGCCCCGAGCAGCGCCGTCGGCGACCCGGCGGATACGGGCGCGGCGGCCGACTCCGGGATCACGAACCTCAAGTACGGCCTCGAGCTGTCCGGCGGCACGCGCATCCGGGCGCCGCTGATCGGGCTCACCGCCGAGGGCGTCGACGTCACCATCGACAACCAGGCCGCGATCTCGTCGACGGTCGCCGAGGAGCTCGAGGGCGTCTCGCGCTCGAACGTCCAGGCCCGGCCCGCCCGCGGGACGGTCGAGGTGTTCGCCGACGTCGAGCGCGAGGCGTTCGCGGCCGCGCTCGCGGAGGCCGGGGTGACGCCCGAGGAGATCCGGCCGGGCGTGACCGCGCCGACCCGCGAGACGGCCGTCGAGGTCATCCGCCAGAAGATCGACGAGTCCGGGCTGGCCGGCGGCACCGTCCAGCAGGTGACGACCTCGACCGGCGACCACTTCATCGTCGTCGAGGTGCCCAACCAGAACCGCTCGGAGGTCGAGCGCCTGGTCGCGAGCCGCGGGGTCGTCGAGATCGTGGCGCACTTCCCGAACGGCTCGGGCGAGGGCGCCCGCGACGAGACCGTCCTCACCCAGGACCAGGTGGCCCAGGTCGGGACGGCCCAGAGCGCCTCCGGCCAGGTCGGGGGCATCAACGCGCCCCACGTCCCCGTGGTGCTCACCGACTCGGCGGCGGAGTCGTTCGCCGAGGACATGCGGCAGTTCGGCTTCACGGGGGCGGGCGTGAACGCCTGCCCGACCGACGCGCCGCCGAACGGCGAGAACGATGGGGGCTACTGCCTCTACACCGTGCTCGACGGCGAGGTCGTCTACTCGGCCTCGATGGGCGACGGGCTCGCCCAGGACATCGAGCGCGGCGACTTCGTCGAGTCGAAGAACTTCGTGATGACGACGACCAACATGAGCGACGCCCGGCGGCTGCAGGTCAACCTCCGGGCGGGCGCGCTGCCGGCGCCGCTCGACCTCGAGGGCCGGGGCACCTCGTACTTCCTCGCGCCGAGCCTGGCCGAGGACTTCAAGCTGTTCAGCCTGATCGTCGGGATCATCGCCGTGCTGGCGGTCGCCGGCGTGGTCTTCCTGCGCTACCGGGACCCGAAGGTGGCGGCCCCGATGGTCGTCACCGCGCTGAGCGAGGTCGTCATCCTGCTCGGCTTCGCGGCGGGGGTGGGCCTCGCGCTCGACCTCTCGCACATCGCCGGCTTCATCGCCGTCATCGGCACCGGCGTGGACGACCTCATCATCATCGCCGACGAGGTGATGGCCGAGGGCTCGGTCTCGTCGGACCGGGTGTTCCAGAGCCGGTTCCGCAAGGCGTTCTGGGTCATCGGCGCGGCCGCGATCACGACGGTCATCGCGATGAGCCCGCTCGCCATCCTCTCGCTGGGCGACCTCCGCGGGTTCGCGATCGTCACCATCCTGGGCGTCTTCATCGGCGTGCTGATCACCCGGCCCGCCTACGGCGACATCCTCCGTGGACTGCTCACCCGGGAGTGAACGGGTCGCGGGCGATCGCCGGCCGTACGGTAGGGGCCCGGACGGTGCCGCCCGGGTGGGGATTTTTTGCGCCTCGCGCTGAGGTGACGGCCATGTCCGACGACGGCATCGACCACGAGGCGCTCTACGACACGGTCCGCCGCGCGTCCCGGGACGGATTCCGGGAGGCGCTCTGGGACGTTTTCACGGTCGTGATCGTCCTCCTGCTGCTCGCCCTGGGCGTGCCGCTCCTGTTCGCGAGCGCGGGCGGGTCCGGCCCGGCCGCCTGGCTCGGCGCCCTCGTCGGCCTCCTGCTCGTCGCGATGGCGGGCTACCGGCTCTACGACCGGTTCTGGCGCGAATCGACCCGCGACTGAGTGGCCGGCTTCGAGCCGCCGGCCAACGCTACGCCTCCGCAGAGTCGATCTCTTCGAACACGTCGGCTCAGAACCCGCCGAGGTCGGCCTGCTCGGCCGCGGCCAGCACCCGCTCGCTCGTCGCCCACGAGGCCCGTGCGCACTCGGGCAGCCGCCCCGTCTCGTCGACGTACGCCTCGAGGAACTCGACGGTCGCCGGATCGCTCGGATAGCCGCTGCCGACGGCGCCGTACGCGTCGGCGAGCTCGGCGACGTGGGCGTCCCGGGCCACCTTCGCGACGACGCTCGCGGCGGCCACTCCATGGTGGCGCTCGTCGGCGCGGTGCTCGCCGGTGACGTCGATCCCGTCGGTCGACAGCGCGTCGGCCAGCCGGGCCGCGTAGCGGTTCGCGTCGACGTCGGCGGCGTCCCCGCGGACGACGTCGCCCGGCCGGACGACCGCCCCCACGGCCCGCGCGTGGGCGGCGACCGTCAGGCCGTTCATGTCCGTCTCGGGGTCGTCGATGCGCTCGACGGGCACCTCCGCCAGGGCGACCGCGGCGCCGTCGGTCCCCCGGAGCTCCTGGTCGAGCGCCTCGCGGCGCTCCGGGGAGAGCTGCTTCGAGTCGGCGAGCCCCGCCGGGAAGTTCCGGTCGTCGGGCCACCGGACGGCGGCGGCGAACATCGAGCCGAGCACGGGCCCCTTGCCCGCCTCGTCGACGCCGACGGTAGCCATCGACGGGGCGTGCGCTGGCCGGGGCTAAGGCGTTTCCCCCGGCGGCGCGCTCAGCTCGGCGGGATCGGCGGAGCCCTCCCGTCGGGTCGACTCGGGTCTCCTCGGCGGCCTCGAGCCGCTCGCGCAGGGCCTCGAGGTCCCGGCCCTCGTGGTGGCACATAATGGCCCGTGCTACCGTATGACGCGCTCTGGCAAAACGGCTTCGGCCGGGCGAACGGCCCGGTCAGCGGACTACTCGGCCGGGGGCTCCCGCAGGAACTCGGGGTCGGCGAACGCGCCCTCGTCGGCCTCGACGGCCACGACGTCCAGCGCCGTCACCTCGGCGCCGACCTCGAGCAGGGCCGCGAGGCTCGGTCGGGTCCGCCCGCCGTCGCCGTGGACGAGCTCCTTGATGTAGAGGCCGCCCTCCCCGACGACGTCGACCGTCGCCTCGGTCGGCGACTCGAGCGTCCCCTCGATCTCCCGGACCGTCCGCGTCCGGGTCTTCTCCGCCCGGCGGTGGCTGACCCGGTCGGGCGTGTCCTGCTCGACCGTCACGCCGTCGAGCGCCGCCGAGGGCGGCCGCGAACGCCGCCGTCGTCGACGGGCGCCTCGAACTCGACCTGCGCCCGGTAGGTCTTCGTCGCGTCGAGCTCCTTGACCCGCTCGACCATCTCGTAGGTCGCCAGGGCCAGGTCGTCGACCTCGACGCGGCCCTCGTTGGCGGCGTTGATCCGCTCCTCCAGCGCCGCGACGTCGGGGAACCGGTCGGTCGGGTGGTCGACCTCGACGACGAACGGCCGGCCGGTCCCGAGCATCCGGGCGTCGACGTCCTCGCGGCCCGCGCCGTGGAACGTCGCGTCGATGCCGTCCATCGCCTCGCGGACGTGGGGTGCGACGAGCTCCTCGACGCTCTCGGCGTAGAGGTAGCCGTCGCCGCCGCAGTGGTCGCAGGCGGCGCCCTCGACCCGGCCCGAGCCGCCACACTCCCGGCAGGGCCACTCGGTCTGGGGCAGGCCGCGCTCGAGCTTCCGGTAGCGGCCGTAGACGAACGCGGGGTTGATCTGGGGCTCGACGATCCCCGCCTCGAGGTCGAGGATCGCGAGCACGTCGGGCCGGCCGAAGTCGACCTCGACGTCCAGCGCCCCGCCGACGCGCCGGCCGACCTCGCGGTTCACCTCGGCCTTGATGGCCTCGCCGGCGTCGGGCTCGAGGCCGGCCTCCTCGCGGAGCAGGCGCTCGTTCTCCTCGTACAGCGGCGGCACCCGGCAGCCGACCTGGTAGGTCTCGAAGACGTAGCCCTCGAACGCGTCGACGACGCGGTCGGCCCAGCCGTCGAACTCGGCGCAGAGGTCCTCGCAGACCCAGCAGCCGCCGTCGTACGGCTCGAACGGCTCGTCCTCGGCGAGGGCGAGCGCCACCCGCAGGGCGTGGCCTCGCTCGGCGATCGTGAGGCCGTGGCTCAGCTCGGCGAACGGCCGGCCGAGGCAGGAATCGCAGACCGGGGCCTGGTCGAGCACGCGTCCGGCGGCCCCGAGCAGCTCCATGGGGCGGCTGGGCGGGGCTCGCCCAAGGGGCTTGCTATCGGACCGGGGGCGACACACAACGGCTACAGGGGGCCGGGCCGAAGCCCGGGCCATGCGCCGGTTCGTCGTCCTGGGCCACGAGGCGCCCCTCGAGCCCGGGTTCCCGCTGTCGGACCTCCCGGGCGCGGGCCGCCTCGACGTGCTCTGTCGCTGCGTCGCCGCGGCGCTGCTGACCTCCCACGGGGTCCGCGAGGAGGCCGAGGTCTGGCTGGTGCTGCAGGACGCCCTGACGGTCCGGTTCGACGGCGGCGCCGTGCGGAGCCTGTCGCCCGACGAGCGGGCCGTCGCCGGCCTCGTGAACAAGGCGCTGGGGGCGGCCGACCGGGCCGTCGGCGCCCAGGCCGTCGAGGCCTCGCCGGGGGTCTCGGTGGCGAAGGGGGGACTCGCGGACGCGCTCGAGGCCGCCGCCGAGGAGGGGACTGTCGTCCAGCTCCACGAGGACGGCGACGACGTGGCGGACTTCGATCCGGCGGGCCCGGTCACGTTCGTGCTCTCGGACCACCGCGACTTCACGCCCGAGGAGGATCGGCTGCTCGGGGCCGAGGCCGACGCCCGGCTGTCGCTCGGGCCGACGGCGCTGCACGCCGACCAGGCCATCGCCGTCGTGCACAACCACCTCGACCGGCTGGGCCGCTGAGGCCGCCGGAAGGGACACCGTTTTGGGGGCCGCTCCCGGACGCCCAGCCGTGCTATCCCGCCCGGTCGCGCCGGCAGGGAGGCCCCCGTGAGCGCCGAGGCGGCCCCCGCCGACCGGGCCCGCGACCTCCTGGGCTTCTCGCGGTGGTGGCAGGTCGCCGCGGCGGCGGTGATGATGGGCCTCGTCAGCCCGTACCAGTACGTCTGGTCCTCGATCGAGGGACCCCTCGCCGAGAGCCTCGGCATCTCGCTGCCGGCGCTGGGGCTCGTCTTCACGCTGTTCGTCGTCTTCCAGGCCGGCTCGCAGTTCCCCGTCGGCTGGTGGCGCGACCGCCACGGCCCGCGCCGGCTGACGCTGCTCGCGGGCGTGCTCGCCGGCGGCGGCTACGTCGGCATCTCCTTTGCGACCGAGGTCTGGCAGCTCTACGTCCTCTACACGCTCGGGGCGATCGGCGTCGGGATCGTCTACACGGTGGCCGTCAACACCGCCCTCAAGTGGTTCCCCGACCGCCGCGGGCTGACCACCGGCGTCGGGACGATGGCGTTCGCCGGCGGCTCGGCGCTGTTCGTCCCCTACGTCCGGGCCAACGCCACCGCCGGCGGCTACGCCGACGTCCTGCTGAACATGGGCCTGCTCATCGGCGTGGGCGTCCTCGTGGGGGCGCTCGTGCTCCGGGACCCCCCGGCGGACTGGCTCGACGACCTCGACGGCTACGGCGAGGCCGACGCGGCCGACGACGGGACCGCCGTGGTCCGCCGGCAGTACGAGTGGCGCGAGGTCGTCCGGACCTGGCAGTTCTGGCTGATGTACGCGATGTTCGTCGCCGTCAGCGGCGCCGGGCTGATGCTCACCGCGAAGGTGGTCTCGTTCGCCGAGAACCTCGGGCTCGCGGCGCTGGTGGCGACCGCCTCGGCGACGCTGCTCCCGGTCGCCGGGGGCGTCGGGCGGCTCGTCCTCGGCGACGTCTCCGACCGGGTCGACCGCGAGCGGGCGATGGCGGTCTCGTTCACGCTCTGTGGCGTCGGGCTGTTCCTGGTGGTGTTCTTCGCCCGGGCGGGTTCCGAGCTGGCGTTCCTCGGGGCGGTCGTGATCGCGACGTTCTTCTGGAGCCCGCAGTACACGCTGTTCCCGAGCGTCGTCGGCGACTACTACGGCTCGCGGCACTCCTCGGCGAACTACGCGCTGCTCTACTCCGGGAAGATGTGGGGCGGCGTCTTCGGCGGGGCCGTCGCGGGCTGGCTGGTGACCCAGGCCGGCTGGGGGATGACGTTCCAGATCGGCGGGGCGCTGGCGGTGGCCGCGGGCGTGGCGGCGCTGTTCCTGAAGCCGCCGGTCGAGGAGGAGTCGGCCGGGGGCGCGGGCCCGGCGGAGGCCGGCGCCGCCGAGGCGGCGGACTGACTCCGAAACCCGCCGACCGGGGCGCGCTTCACAACTGTTATACCTCGCACAGGCGTGGTCTCGCGGTGCGGGCCGGTGGGGTAGCTTGGTATCCTTCGGCCTTCGGGTGGCCGTAACCGCAGTTCAAATCTGCGCCGGCCCATTCAACATATACCCCTTTTCCCGCATCTCCCGACCTATTGAGGTGGTCGGCGTGGGCGCCGAGATTGTGCTCGATGACCTCGAGGCAATAGGCGACCGCCTTGTTGACTGTCGACGTCGAGGATGCCTACTTCGACGTCGAGACCTCCAAACGTCGTCGCGTCCTCGTTCCGATGGATCCGACCCCTCGGCTGAAGGACCGCCAGGAGTCGATCGTGATCCGAACGCTTGGCACGGATGGACGCCGACCTGTTGGACTCGTCCGATGGAGCGATCCTTCGGGAGCTGGCCACTGACGGTGGCGCTCCAGCTCCGAAGGAGCTCGCCAAGGAGACGGACTATCACCTCTCGACCATCTACCGAGCGCTGCAGCGGCGTGAGGACCTCGTCGAGCACACGTACGGCTCAGTGTGTGGTCCACGTGGATCGCCGAGCGGGTCACACAGGCCGTTCAGCACGCCCAGGACACGCTCGTGTCCGCCGGACGGATAGCTGAGGGGGCGCTGGAGGTCGCCGCGGAGGACCTCAGCGACTCGAGCCTCGTTAAGTGGCTCCGGGCCAACGACGTCGACATCGACAGCACGGAGGATGGGCGGATGAAGCTCCGATTCGGGCAGGCCAGTACGTTCCAGTCGACGACGGAACTTCGCGACGTGCTCAAGGCTGGCTACGACGCCTGGATCGCGGCCGGCCGGAAGCGGGACCGCTTCCGAGAGGCCATGGTTCGAGCTCGAGTGGCTGGTAGCCCGGCCATCCTGCAGACGGCGCTGCCGACCTGAGTGGCCCGTTGAGAGACATCTTAACTCAGCGGCCCCTTCTCGCGGTAGATTTCGCCGGTAGTCGGCCCCATCCCTGACCAACACTCCTTAGTCGGCCGATAGGAACAGCTTGGGTGACGGTTGGTTTCGACGTCCGAGATTCGCATCTCGTGCGCAATTGCGACTTAGACGTGTGGCTAAGGCCACTCAATTAAGGGACCCCTCACCATCGCGCTAACGCGCTCGGGCTCGGGAACCAACCCACAAATGAGAAGACGTCTCCAACTGGTTCACTATTCCATCGTATCTGCCCAATGGTAGGACAATCAATGATGCACTCATGGCGCGCGTGCAGCATCGTTCCGATTGATGTCCGCCGGCAACGACATCCGCGTAGGTATCGCCCTAGTGATTTGTTTATCGGATTCTATAGGAAATTTCAACCGGGACCGTTTCGGCGTTGGTTGGCAAACCAACGATCAAAACCAACCTTGCCCGGGTAATTACTGATTAACCCCTTGACTGACCATGGAAAAGCGGTTACTCCGTTCCAGCCGTTCCATACTTCACATGATAGATATCAAGCGACGGCGCTACCTGAAAGCCCTCGGGACCGTGCCAATCATCGGAGCCCTCGCCGGTTGTTCTGGAGGCGGTGACACGGGGACCTTGGCCACGTACGTCTCGGACCAGCCGGGGAATATCACCGATTTCGATACGCTGCTGATTCAGGTCAACGGCATCCGCGTGAAGCCGGAAGACGACGAATTGCAGCGATTCGACGCTGATGCGGAGGTTGACCTCACCGAGCTCGTCGGCGAGGCTTCGGAGCTCATCGACGAAACCGACCTGGACACGGGGACCTACGAGTTCCTCCAGCTTGAAGCGGAGGCCACCGAAGCGACGCTCAGTAATGGGTCATCGGCGACCGTGAATCTACCCGGTGACGCACCACTGAAATTCAATAAACAGTTCGACATTCGGACCGGTGAGACGACCTCGTTCACCGCGGACTTCACGCCGGTCAAGGAGGGTCAGACCGACCGGTACGTCCTCCAGCCGGTGGCCGACGAGGTCGTCGTCAGCTACGAGGAGAACTGAACCGATGAGGGATTTCGTCGATGGTGAATATGCGATACATGGTCGGCGGCGTCCTCGTCGGTGGTGCTCCTCGCCGTCGGCCTTGGCGCCGGCGTTCTACTACGGGGTGGGGTCCGGCCCCAGGTGGGGCTGACTCGGGTGAGGTGCTCACTGATTTCCCGACGGCCACGCCGTCCGAAGGGGGCTCAGATGACGGTGGTGCCGGAACGACCGCGACGGAGACACCCCCCTTCTCGTTCACCATCGACGAGATCGAGGAATGCGGTCAGACGTGTCGTGACGTCACCGCGACGCTGCACAACAACCAGGACGAAACCGCGACCGGCACCACGGTGTTCACGCGCGTCTTCGCCGGCGAGGACAACACGGACACGGCTGACCTCGTCTGGGAGGGCAAGGAGGAGGTCGGTACTCTCGAGGCTGGTACCTCCCACACGACCACCAGGCGCGTCGAGCTCTCACTCCAGGACGCCCGGAAGATCGAACAAAACGACGGCTGGATCACCATCGTCACGACCGTGCAGACCGACGAGCGGACCGTCACGTTCCGCGATAGCGAACAGGTGGCCTGATGGCTTCGAGATCGTCCCATCCAAACCAGGCTCAGTTCCCGGCCAGGACTCATAACCAAGTAGAGGCCCCGTAATTCCATGTCAATCGCGGCCTTTCACGGATCGACGATGTTGATCGGGCCCTTCGCTGCACCCTCCGTCCTGATTGGTACGTTGATAGTCCTCCTGCTGATCTTGGTCGTCGGACGGGTGTTAATCGGTCTCGCGTGGCGGCTCGTTCTCATCGCGTTCGCCGTTGTCGTAGGACTTTGGCTGCTGGGGGCACTTGGAACTGGGCTCAATATAATATGAAAAACCTCGTTGCCCTCGAATCGCCGGAACCCGAATCACCACGCGTGTCGATACTCGTCCCTGGCGTGTCTCATTCGCATCGGCTGGCGCCACCGAGGGTGTAGGCCGGAACAGGCGTTGCCTAACAGGCCGGCGCCCCGAAGAACGCTTTCACGAAATTCGGGACGGGGAGCCAGGCAAACAGGTCACTCAGGAAGCCCGGTATGCGGTTCTCGTGAATCGTGACGAATCGACTGCCCGAGAGTGACCCTGTCAGGGCTTCCTTAACCAGGCGGGAGTGGATACTATTCGAGCTCGGTCAATCAAGCATTTCATACGCTCTCCCGGAAATCGAGTCGCAAGAATCCTCCATTGATAGAACGCGTCAGTTCATAGCAAAACTTCAAACGGTCGAGAAAAACGCGAACCGAGTGAGACGACCGACCAACCGTTCGGTCCTCATCGAACGAGAGCACATTCAGTGTCTCAGACTCCAATGAGTGCCATTGTTGACCATGGTGAGCTGCTATATCGAGTTGGCTACCAACTTCGTATGATGAACTACCTCCAAATTGGGAACGCCGGTGGAACCAGCTTACTGTCGTTCGGTGTCATCGTACTCGTCATCGCCGCGGTGTTAACCTATTGGGTCTATAACGATGCGACCGGCCGGGGCAGAGACAAGCCCCTGTTATGGGCACTGGGCGTCGGCATCCTTACGCTTCTGACGTTGATCGGTGGGTTGATCGCGTTCGGCGTCTACCTCTACACGCGCGATTAGAACGGTCGGGAGGGGCAGCAGGTCAGCGCTTCAACTCCTGATGAGTAGCACCGCGCGGACAGACCTGGACAGACACGGCGACCGCCACGAGTGCGGCGGCTCAAGGTACGATACTGCCGGTGACCACTGTTCAGCGGTGACGGTTACGGCCGGCTATATTCAGCTGACTCTGGCCAGTTTCGGACGTATCACCCACGGTTCGGGATTGTGGGAGCTGACGTTCTGACCCGATGACGAACGTGGCGTATCGAACGGTTGCAGGGGAACCGAATCATGAATGCCAAAGTCATCGGCCGGTGTCCCCGCCTAAAACCTGGCCCGAAACGATAATTCGGACTCCAATTCTTCGTTTGGTCGGTCACGACAAGAGGGGGACTCACCGGCGCGCCGTTCGAGCTATCGTAGCGTTGTTAAGACCTTCCTGCAAGACACAGAGATGGGGTACAGCAGTTAGTATAGACAGTTGAAACATCAGCAATTGAACGCTCTCGACGTCCGCCACAATCAGTTCCCGTCGATATCAGCCAAACCGTCAACGCAAACTACCAGCCCGTGCCCGTCATTCAAGTCCAGCTCGTGGGATTCAATCTCTTCGATTATCGCTTCCGTCATGAGGTCCGGCGGAACGATTCGTAGCTCGCCGACCGGCTAGTCGCGGTCGGGACCGGCGATCGATGCCTCACTTATCAGTTTCTTCGAAGCCGGCGTCGGGGGCATTCCGCTTCACGCTCTCGATGGCATCCCATACACCGCCCCTACTTGCGTACCCTTCGCCGCTACTTGCGAGCACGTTCCCGTTCCGATGGCGGAGCCGCCACCGGTGCTCGTCACCCTCGTCCACGTAGATCTCGAAGGCCGCCTCGCCGACATCGATCAGATCGGCGTCGGGCATGAACGTCCGCAACCGTTCGACGGCCTTCTGCGCTCCCTCGCGGGACTCGTACCCACCGCTGTCGGCGATGACGTGGTTTTCATCGCCGTCGAAGCGCCAGCGGAACTCCCCGGCCTTATCTTCGTACACTTCGATCTCCATCTCCCCGATATCTTCGCGGATGGCGTCGATGGCAGTCCGGACATCGGGCCGGGTCTCGTACCCTTCGCCGCTGCCCGCGAGGATGTTGCCGTTCCGATGGAGGAGCCGCCAGCGCCACTCGTTCGCCTCATCGCGGTAGACTTCGATGGCGGTCGGATCCGCGTGGAGGTACTCCGCCGGGCCGACGGACGCCCGGATACCCTCGACCGAATGCTCAGCTCCGCCACGCGAGGCGTAGCCCTGCCCACCGTGGGCGATCATGTTACCGTTATCGTGACGGAGCCGCCATCGGTACTCGCCGCCCTCGTCCTCGTAGAGCTCGAAGGTAGCCTGGCTCTCGACCTCGTCGGCGAAAATGAACCCACTCACTGGATTCCGCCTCGGGGAGGTCGTCCTCGCTTTCGACGTGGAGCACGGTCGCGCCATGGGCATCGCGCCTGACCGCTTGCATGGCTTGCTGGGCGTCGTTGTGCGTGGCATGGCCTTCACTACTACTCGCAATAATCCCGCCGTCCTGATGCCGGAGCCGCCAGCGCCACGACCCACCACGGTCCTCGTAGAGTTCGAACTGGGACTCGCTCTCCTGGAGCTCGCTCAGGAGGACCGCCAGGTCGGCTTCGTCAGCCTCGGTGTCGGCCCGGTCGGATCGGAACTCGTCACCCTCGGTCTGGAGTTCCGTGTTCTTCGGATTCGGACTCAGCGAGGGCGCTCCGGAGTTCAGCGATTTCGGCCTGGAGGACCGCCTCGCGCTCATCCGAGGCACCGTCCGACTCCCGCTTCGCGACGGCAGCGTCATCTCTCGCAGCGCCGGTGGCGTCTTCAGCGGTTTCGGTCCGCTGTTCCGCGGCGCTCAGGGCAGCGTCGCGGCGGTCGGTCGCCAGCGGAACGATACTTCCGGCGATGCCGATGATGGCGAGTCCGGCGACATACGTCATAATGACAGCCGAGTTCCCCGTAGTGAGTGACCAACCGGCGGGGAAGACCCACAGGAACCAGGCTACGGCGGCGATGGCAAGTGCCAGCCCGACACCGACGAGGGTCGTCGCCGTCTTTCGGAGTGGGAAGCGCAAGACGGCACCGGCCATCAGCAGGGCTGGTGCCAGTGCCGCTAGTGCATAGCCGACCCCGCGGCTCATCGTCGCCGGGGCAGTCATGGAGTACAGGAGGAGTCCGAGGAACCCGAGGACCACCCCGGCGGAAAACACCCAGTAGCCCATCACCTCGTTCGCGTTGGTCGAGTCCCCGATGCGGTCCTCGTAGATCGAGGCCAGTGGCCCGCCCGCGGTTGACTGTGCCATGATCGGTTAAGGGAGCGTGTCCGGATACCCTATCTGCATGGTCAACCAAGTTTGTTATACACTCACAATCGTATCATCGACCGTTACGCAGAGCCGTGTCCCAGACGGAGGATGACGGAGGTGAGGACGTGTCGGACACGTAGTCACACCAACCGGATGAGACGCGGTGATGGAGGCATTAATCACGTGGTTGACCATGAGCAAGCGGGATTACCAACCAACTGTCGAGCGGTATTCGAGCCACCATATGGCTAAAAGCGGCTGCTAAACGTAACCGGGAATTCAATGAAACCAGCGTTTACGGAGCAATCACGATGTAGAACTATGTCTTCACTCGGATAGACCTACGGTCAAACCTACTGAATCTTAAGCCGTTGCGGTTCCTCTTCCCGCTCGGTCAGGAGGAGGGTGCTAGTTACGAGATTGCGAATCGCCCGGCGGAGTCGTTCAGTCACGGCCTGATCGGTGATACCGAACTCGGTCGCCAGTTCCTGGGTTGACGTCTGCCGAGGAATCGAGTAAAACCCAGTCTCAACCGCCCGGGCCAGGGTAAAGCGTTGAGGGGCGGTCAATCCGTACCAGGGCCCCGCACCGGGCTTGGTCGGATTGTATAGCCGCTTGACGTCGATTGGAATGTCGTGGTCAGTACAGTGGCCTTGAAACACCGAGAGGGCTTCGTGGGTCGGGAACCGGAGTTCGAATGACCATGTCTCGGCGACCCCACGGGCCTTTAGCAGATTAGCTTCGGTCTTGATCAGTCCCTCGAAGAACGTGTCATCCGAGATGTCCCAATCTAGCGCGTACAGAACTTCGCCGTCGTGGGTACTGACGATTTCGATCCCACTCACGGCTGCTTGGCCTCGAACGGATTCCTCGAAGCCGTTTTCTTCTCCGTGGACGCGGAAGAACGGGACCGTGCGCTCGCCCATTGGCACCATGGTCTCCAGGACCACACTGGTATCACCTTCCATCTCAAGGATGCGGCCCAGTTCGAACTGCTGGGACGGAAGGGCCAGATCGACGATGACGGCCATTGTAAACCTCTCTCACGACATCCGTAAAAGGTTGGCTTAGACCGCCCGCCACGGACCCTTGGTGTACCATGCAAAGTCGCGTCCTTTTCCCTATGGGAGCCTACGCAAGGATACGGACAACCCAACTGGCCTCGGTCGGACAATCTTGTCGCCGGCCCGAATTCGGCCGTCGTCGCCCTTCCTGGTCATTGTTGGCAACCTACCCATGTCAAGCGATTCCCCCGATACCCCCGGCCGGGATATCACGACCGAAGCGGAGTTCGATTCGGCGTTACAGACCCTTCTTCTCTCAGCCCTCGAGAACGGCCTTGACCTGCGTGGTACCTGGGAGTATCGCAACGGCGAGGCCCATCCCGACCTTGAAGTCCTCGTCACGGAACTCGCCAAAGAGAGCTAGTCACTTCCGTTTCAGTACTGCTTTCAGTTCCAGGTTACGACGGAGTATTAGCGGCATGAATTCTTTGGAGCTCAAGCTCAATTCATTAGACAGGGGACTACTTCTATTCGAACACGTCGAACTAATCATGGGACGTGAAGTGGACTTTAGCCGTCTAGACCGTGCCCTTCTGGGGCTGGGGTGTTACAACGTTCCGAGTACCAAATCAGGAAATTGTTGATGCTGCTCGCTCCTTGGCAAACAGGTCGAGGACGATCTTCGTTCCCCCAAGGACAACAGGGCCGATGAACAGGCCCACCACCCCGAACACGATGATGCCCCCGAAGATTCCAACGGTGATGACCGCAACGTTGAGGGCTCCGCTCCGGTTAATGATGGCCGGTCGAAGGTAGGAGTCCGAGGCACTGACTAACGATCCGATAACGAAGATGATGAGCGCTGGCACGGGTCGCCCTATTCCGAGCAGGTAGATTGAAACAGGAACCCAGACTCCAAACGCCCCCACCAGTGGAAGCAAGCAGAGGAGGAACGTCGCCACCGTCAAGAAAACGACCCCGGGCATGCCAACGAGCACCAATCCGATCCCGAGCAATACAGCCTGAATCCCCGCAACGGCGACGTTACCCACGACGGACGCCCACATGAGGTCGTCGAGTTCGGCGATCAGTTCCCGCTGCACGTCCTCGGTAACGGGGACGACAGCTCGCAACCAGGTGAGTAGCCGTTCACCATCTCGCAACAGGACAAAGAGTACGAAGGTCGTCACGGTGAGGCCAATCAATACACCCGGAAGGCCACCGATGGCAGTCATTGCGCCGGTGGCCATACGTTCCAACCCGGTGGCAATTGGCTCCTGATACGTCGCGGTCAACAGATCGAGATCAATTACATATCCATTGGCGGCGATTCGATCCTGAATAATGTCGTGACTGAATTCTCCAGCTTGGATGGCGCTGAATAGCGCCAGTCCCTGCTGGATGGCAATCGTGATGATGTACGCGACGAGAATGAATAGGAGCAACACCGAGAGCGAGGTAAGGGTGAGGGCAGCCGAACCTGCGCTCATGTGCCGTTCGAGTCGCTGCTGGGCGGGAGTGAGAACATAGGCGAGGACGATTGCGAGAATAATGTAGGGGAGTTGAGTAAGGATGATAAGGGCGGCGAAAACACCGCTCATTGCGGCAAGGATCGATAATCCAACACGGTCCGAGGGCCAGCGTGACTCGACATCTCGGTTCGTCATTGGAGCTCTAAGCAATCCTCAGCGAGATCCATATCGCGGACACCCGTATTGGTTCTCGAGAACTAACGGGTTCGGAACCAAGGTACGTCGCCTCACTCCCGCCCTCCAGGGGCTCGATCCGGTTCGGTCTGAACCATGCTGTCATCTGATGTGGACACGTCACCATGCATCTCGCTTGATTTTTTGGTACGGCAATCAGCCGGTAACCGTCGCCTGCTCGAGCGTGACGTCCGTCTGGGCGTACAGGCGGCCATTCACCGATGCCCCGGTGCGCACGTCGACCCCCGTTTGCGTCAGTACGTTCCCGGCGAACTGTGCGCCCGTTCCAAGCGCCGTTCGGTCGGCAACCTGCCAGACGATGTTCTTGGCCGCGGCGCCGCCGGATCGAACGACACTGGTGTCGCTGGCCATCGTGAGCCCGCCGGCTATCTGGAAGATCCAGGTATCGTCCGAGCTACCCTTGAGGGTAACATCGTCGTTGATGTCGACACCGGTGCCCCACTTGTAGAGCCCGGGTTCGAGCGTCAACCCACTGATGTCTCCACCGCCCAGCTCGGTCACGTCAGGATTGCTGCGGCCGGCGGCGTCATTGTAGGCGGCTTCCATATCCTCCACCGCCGTGGTCAGCTTCGATGGCGTTGGTGCCGCATAGTCGGCGGCGTACACCCGACCGCTGACTTGATCTGACGTCGCGTACTCGTTCGATGAATGCATCGTTAACGAGAACCCGGTGATGGCGGTCGAATCGATCGGACTCACGCCGATGTGTCCGGTCACAGCGGAATCAGGAACCGTAGAGATTCCCGACTTTGCCAGAATCCGATAGTTTCCGGCCGCTCCGAGATCCACGGACGGGGGTCCACTTGATTGCTCTTTCGTGGCAGTTGACTGTGATTCTGTCGCTGTGGAGGTTTCAGTTTCTGCTTCTGTCGCTGTTGAGGTTTCATCAGAGCTGGCGGTATCCGTTGACTGTCCGGCGGTATCGGTCGGATTGCCGGCTGTATCCGTTTGCTGTCCGGCGGTAGCAGTTGAAGTCTCGGCTGGGTCAGCTCCGGAACATCCAGCTACCATGACCATGCCGCCGGCGGCTATCGCCTTGAGCACACGACGCCGAGGAAGTAGTTGTCTGGAACTCTTCATCGTTCGACCTCCTGCTTTCGTGAACTCGCTAGACGATCACAGAAGAGCACAAATGACCCAGTAGCGCCAAGAACCGCCTGGAGCGCGAGGGTCCAGTATCCGCGGGCTTCGTCACTGGTTGCAGATTTACCTATGTGACAATCGGTGATTGAAACCGATGGCCCGTCCGCAGTTGACTGTGCCATGAGTGAGTAAATGACGCGTATCTGGATATCGAGAGTGCTTGGTCAACCAAGTTTGTTATCCACAATTGACTTATCGACCGTGACGCGGTGGGGGAGTTCGAGGTGGAGGATGTCGGCTGTTTAGTTGTGTGTGGGGAGTGGTACCAGGATGCCAAAAGCGAATCGAGCCACCACCTCTACTCTTCCCAGAAAAAATATCAATTTGAAGGACAACATCCGCCGACAACTACCTCACCTGTAGTTATCGCTCTGGAGCCTTCTTTGACGATGGGGCACAGCTGGTCTGCGTCGCACAGGCCTTTGGAAATCTACTCGTTAGCTGTCGCAAGTTCTGTGCGAGACTCATGGCGCAAGTGCAGCACCACGAATATTCCGTAGTATCAACAGGTCGATTGGGCGGTTGACATACATATGGCCTCCATTCAACAAGCCCGCCGTATAGTGTAGTACATCTGTGAAGAACGCCGTGCGCGAATGAGACTATACGTCGCGCATGGGGGACCGTGATTGCATGGCGGCTACTCCAGCCGCTTAGCTATGTCCGGTGCGAATAAGCATCGAATCCCGACGGGATATTTTGGCCGAGCGGGCCGCATGGGCAACTCCGAGAGAACAAGCCATATGGAGCCCGCAGCCCCGCAAGTGTGGTTGGCAGGCGCTTGCTATCTAATCCACCGCAGTTCGTACTCAAGCTCGTACCGCTCTTCGCCGGTTTCCGAATCGGTGAGTCGTTCGAGTTCGACCTCGAATCGAGGGTTGTCGGGCACGGCGACCTCTTGGGTTTCCATCCCGTCATCTAAGTGGACGGTACCAGTTTCGATCTGTTCTGCAGCGGCGACCAGCGCCTCGGCGATCTCGGTCCGGCTGTGCGGGGCTTCCGATTTGAACAGGACTTCTTCGGGCATGGTTCAGTACTCCGGCCGCTGGGCCCGGATGACGGCGGCGAACTGTTGGTGCTCGTCCGCGAGCAGTTCCTGCAGGTCGTCGGCGGTGATGATGCCCAGGAGTTCATCGTCTTCCGAACTGATCGGCAGCCGTCGGATGCCGTTGTCGCTCATCACCTGTGCGGCCTCGTAGAATCCGGCGTCTGGGCCGACCGTACACAGGTCCGAGGACATCACGTCCTGGGCAGTCAATCCGATTGGCTCCCGTTCGTCAGCCAACACGCGGGTCGTGAGGTCCCGATCCGTGACGATACCGACGGGACTACCGTCGTTCGTGATGACGACGCTGCCGACGGTTTCGTCCCGCATCAGGCGGGCTAGCTCGGTGATCGACGCGTCTTCATTGGCGGTGACGACCTCCTCCCGGGCGAGTGATTGGATGGGCATATCAGTTCCTCCAGTAAAACCATACGTCTCCCGATTGGAAGACCGATCCGCCGATTCTCACTCGATCGGAAGGACACCATGGCTATAAGTCCCAGCTTGGGGTTCTCACAGCGAGATCCATTCCTACTCATCGAATGAACTAGGCGGTACGCGTCTCGCCCATAGATTCCGTTGAAAAATTTCCCCATACGGGACACGGGCGGTGAGCCCCGCTCTTAAGGAGAAAATTTCACGTAGAGTCAGGCGACTCCGTCTCCTCGGAAAGGTTGAGTTCCGCCACGAGCCGAGCGGTGACAACCTGTTCGACGATATTGAGTAACTGTTCGTCGTCGGACGTGTAGTCGGCAAAAATCCCGAGCGGGATGGTTCCGCCCGCCACATCGTGGTGGCCGCCCCCACTGCCGACGTCCGCAAAGGCCTCGTGCAGGACGTTCCCAACGTTGACCCGTGGATCGGGTGAGCGGGCGCTGACGTGAACGACGTCCTTGACGAGTCCGAAGACGATGGCCGTTTGGACACCCTCTAGCCGAGCGAGATAATCGACCGCCTGTGGGAGGGCATCCCGCTCGGTCGTCCGACCGACGTGCGAGATCAGCACCGATCCATTGGTCCACCGGTGCTCTATCGCACTGGCGATCGCATCGAGCGTTCCCCCCGTAACCGACGGCGATGACAGTTTTCGGACTATCTCCTGATCGGCATGGTCATGGAGATATCCTGCGGCGTCGTATTCTGCCGGGGTCGCCCCGCGGAGGAAGTCGAGGGTATCCGTCCGGATGGCAAACAACAGTGCCGTGGCAAGACTGGAATCGAGATCGATATCGAGGGCGCGTACATACTCGGTCAATATCGTCGCCGCGGCCCCGAGTTCCGCCCGGTGATCGACGAACCGGGCGTCGATGTTCTCAGCAGGATGGTGGTCGATCACGACGTCCACGGACGTCTCCGGGGGCACCTGGTTGTTCTCGCCGGGGATCGAATGATCGACGAACGCCAGTAACGAGTCCGATTGTCGGTCCTCGACGGTCGCGGCATCGAACGGTTTGAGCTCGATATCGAGGAGATTGACGAACGCCCGGTTCTGCTGGTGGGAGATATCGCCGCTGTAGAGGATATGCCGATCGTCGATGCCGGCCGCCGCCGCAATCCGGCCCAAGGCGAGCGCGCTCGCCAGGCAGTCCGGGTCGGGATTATCGTGACAGACGATGTTGATCTCGCTGCCGTCAGCGAGCAGGTCATGGAGCTCCTGGGGCCGGTTCATTACTGCTTGGTACTACGAGCCCCAGGCAGTTAGGACTACAGGCCCGCTGGAAGCCATGAGTCGAGGATCACGGCTACACTGATCCAGGGTCGGGTAATAGGCAAGCCCGTCGGAACCCGTTCACATGTAATAACATCGTAATGAATAACTTCGAGTATGTAAATTATTGACACGGGGCGTTTGAACCCCACGGACCGCGCCGCCACCCGTCGTCCCTCAACCGTCTCCTGGCGGGGAAGAACCCACCCCCTTCCCCCATCCCAGGAGATTACTCAATAGCTAGTTATCAATCTAGTCCCAACGAGGGGTCACCTCGGGGCCAACACGGCCGTCGAGACCCCGATGATGGCTCCTGAGGGGTCGATGATGAACTGCCCGCCACCCATGAACCCTCGAATTCCCAGCGTGCCTAACAACGCTACCAGGGCCCAAACGGCCAGCGATCCGCCTCGCCATTCGTCACTCATGGCGTATCGATTGCCCGAGTTGACTCAGCCATTCGAGCAGCGATTCGATGTGTTGCCCTGGCGTTTCAGGGTTGCCCTCTGAATCAGTTCCAGAGCGCATCACAACACCGAGGAGTTTGATTCTCTGCTGCGCGACGTATGGTCTGAGTCGAGTACGTCTGATCGCAATCCACCCCCGGCTGCCAGAAGGCTACTGCAAGACTCATGGCGCGAATGCAGCACTACGAATATTCCGTAGTATCGACAGGTCGATCGGGCGGTTGATGTACGGATGGCCTGGGACCATCAGCCAGGGTTTAATCTATCCTGAATTTATCAAGTATCGCTTGATAAATATATCACGCGAGTTCATCAACAATGGTGTGGTGAGTTCGGCGGAGATGACCCGAGATCCCGTATCCTCGCTGTTGTCACGAGAACTGGGCGGGGACCAGTGACCGATTACTACGTGCCCTCGTTTATTATCGAGCCCTCCGGAGTGAACGGACATGTATGACCGAATTCTCGTCGCAACGGATGGAAGCGACACCGCAGATCGAGCGGTAAATCACGCGATCGAGCTTGTACGACAGTCAGGCGCTGAGCTACATGCCGTGTACGTAATCGAGACGAGAACGGGCTATGATAATGCGATCGTCGATCCGGATATCGTCCGGAAAAACCTCCGCGAGGAGGGCGAAGCTGCGCTGAATGCTATCGAATCCAAGATCGGTCCTGATATGTCAGTCGTCACATCGATCTTGGAAGGAATCCCGCCCGAGAAACTACTAGAATATGTCGATGAGCACGGAATTGACCTTGTGGTGATGGGTGCAAAAGGGCGATCCGCTTTCAAAACGGTCTTATTGGGTAGCACTACGGAAAGGATCATACGTGCCGACTCCGTGCCGGTCCTCGTCGTGAACAGTTCCGCGGGACGTTCCGATCTTCAATGCTAATGAACTGGTGGCAGCACTGAGTTCTTAAGTTCGGTCCGGCCGTCTGTAAAGCCAGAATCCCCTTACCCTGGATAACATCTGACGGGCTACTGATGATTAAACTGGATGCCTTCCGACTCCTGTTAACACAGCATCGGATTGGGCCTCTTCCGTAACGAGTTCTGATGCCAATAGGATACTCTATCCCAACCACTTCGAGTTGCGCTGGGACCTTTTCGTCAAATGACCCCAAAAAGAGGAAAGATATTAGTAACTCCTTATATTAGCAAAAAATAATACGGATTGGCAAAATCATGGACACTTCAGAGAAAATCAATACACCGGGTTCAGAGCCGTGTTGTACCAGCATACCTGCAGTTGACAACGAGGCACTGGTGACCGATCTCCAGGTGCTCTCGGCGATAAGCAACGACACGCGCTACGAATTGCTTCGCCGGATAGCGAACGCAGACGAAAGCGTCTGTGTCTGTGATCTCGAAGCGTCGGTCGGGGTTACTCAGAGCGCAGTCAGTCAAGCACTGTCCCGTCTCTACTCGGCTGGACTTGTGTCGCGAAGGAAAGACGGATCGTGGCGGTACTACAACACGACACGGACCGCTGAAACGCTGCTGGCGACACTCGATGACCTGCGGGGAACCGATGAGTAACCACCGCCCAGCTGACGTCCCAGTATCAGAACGGGAACCTGAGGAAATCCGCCAGATCGTCCGCGAGCGGTATGGAACGATTGCGACGAACGATGACGCCTGTTGCACCGATGCCGGTATCGATGAGAGCATCGACGCTACGTCTTGCTGTGGCGATTCGACCGCTGTCACCGGGAGCGGGCATCTGGGATACGACGACCATGACCTCGAAGCGGTCGCTGACGGTGCCGACCTCGGGCTCGGGTGTGGCAATCCCAAGGCCTTCGCCGACATGAGCCACGGTGAAACAGTCCTCGATCTCGGAGCGGGAGCGGGATTCGATTGCTTCCTTGCCGCCCGCGAAGTTGGTGCCGAAGGACGGGTCATCGGTGTCGATATGACGCCCGCGATGGTCTCCAAAGCCCGGGAGAACGTCGCGAGGAACGACGTTTCGAACGTCGAGTTCCGACTCGGAGAGATCGCCCACCTCCCCGTCGCTGACGGGGTCGTCGATGTCGGTATTTCGAACTGCGTGATCAATCTCGCTCCCGAGAAGCAGCAGGTCTTCAAGGATACGTACCGGGTCCTCAAACCAGGGGGTCGCATTGCTATCTCCGACGTACTACGGACGGCACCGTTTCCGGACGACGTTCAGATGGATCCGGAATCGCTGGCCGGATGCGTGGCTGGTGCCGCCACTGTTGAAGCGATTGAAGAGATGCTCGACGCAGTTGGCTTCGAAGACATTGAAATCGCACCGAAGTCGGAAAGTAGCGAATTCATCAGCGATTGGGATGCTGACCGTGACCTCGGCGAGTACCTGTTGTCGGGCACTATCGAAGCACGCAAACCTGGTGGCGATGAGTGATTAGGCTTTTTGAGGAGACCGATAAACCAATTAGAAGCAGTTTGCCAATCATGATGAGCACGCAGATTCGGTGAACAGTTGGTTCAGAGCAAGTAGTCCAACTGAAACGAAGAGCGCGTGCTGACTACGTCCTCCGTATCTCGTATGGCCGGAAAATCATATCAGGAATTGAACGTCCGCTATCGTACTTCGTTAACTAAGCGTAACGTAGTTAGCGACAGTTTCGGGATGACCGACCCTGCGAGATACGCACCCAACATTCAGCGTCGTAGCCATTCCAAACAACGAACCAAATCATTTTATTCGTTGAATGGCTTACTAATGTGAATGGATACGATTGAGCAGGTGCTCGTGCCGATGGACGGTTCACCGCTCTCGAAGCAAGCATTACGTATCGCCCTCGATGAATATCCGGACGCCAAAGTGACCGTCCTCCACGTTCTCAATCCAGCCCAACCGGGGTACAGTTACCCGATGGAGTACGACACCGAGACAGAGCCACTGCACGGCTCGGAGGAGTGGTACGAACGTGCTGAAGAAGTCGAGGACCAGTTGTTCGAGGAAGCGCGCGAAATCGCAACGGAGTTCGATTCGGACATCGAGACAATAACACGTGAGGGCGAACCTGGCCGAGAAATCATCGAGTACGTAAACCAAAACGGTATTGATCAGGTCATCATCGGAAGCCACGGTCGTAGTGAGGATGAACAATTCTTCCTCGGGAGCGTGACCGAGATGGTGGTATTCCGATCACCAGTCCGCGTGTTGCTCGTCCGGTAATCGGCATCAACGTTCGGGGCTCGACCGACGCGATATATCCCTCGATCCGTTATCGAAGGACGAGCTGTGTACGCTGGGTTGGTGAAGAATTCCCAAAACAATTCATCTTCAATTTGATCAACAACCGTCCACAGCTCCAGCGTGAACCGGGTTACTGAGCTATTGGACTGTTGCGCATTTCGTGGACTCCCCCGTGGTCGCACAATCACTTCCATCGGAACACTCCACGAGGTCGATCATCCCTTCCATCCGTCGAAGTAACCGGACGAATTCCTCCCCATCTCCGCTGAGTTCGTAAGTGGTCGATGGCGGGGTCGTCGGCTGGACGTGTTTGTCTACGAATCCGTGGCATTCCAGTTCCTTGAGTCTGCGTGAGAGCATCGTCGCAGTGATCCCGCCGATGGAGCGCTGCAGCTCGTTGAATCCGTATTGTCGATCCGAAAGCAGTCGTAGCACGTGAAACGCCCATTTCGACCCGAGGATCTCTCGCAGTTGGTGCCACGAGTGTTCCCAATCAGTCGGTTCAGTCGGCTTCATCGGTGTAGATATGCGTAAGCAAGCACTTAAGATACCGTTCTCTGGACGCGCTGTCCCGGGATCGAAACGGCAAACGGAAGGTGTTTTCCCGCTCAGTCAGCAGCAGTCAGCAGTTCCGCTTTGGCAGTCGGGAAGTTGGTCACACACTGCCCCGAGAATCGCGTCTTCATCGTAGTCTGATTCATCCGTGTCGAATACCACATCGTTATCGACACGTACCTGAAAGATCCCACCGCCGCCGGGAACGAGTTCGACACCATCGAGGGCGTCACTACACGATTCGAGAATCCCGGTCTGGCTCTCCGTCGCTTGTTCGAGGTAGCCACATGGGTCACAGTATTCGATTTCTACGGTCGTCATTGATGTACCACGGATGCACATTGGGGTGCAGCGTCTATAAGAATCCAGTACCAGAGTGAGAAGTACCTTTCATTGGTGAAACCGCCCACCAAACTTCGTAGAGACTCCCATTCGGTGAAGCCGAGACAGTGCTATCCCGGACCTGCCTTCTCCATTGCCGGTACTTTTCGATCTGAACGCCGCTACTCCGGCGAAGTTCCCGTGACCGATACGCGCCATGAGTGCAGCACGCCAATCGCCTCAGCTAGGAGGAACGTTAAAAACCCTGGTGAATGAATTTTACACACTGACCTCGTTTTACAGTCTGAGTCCTTGAATTAACCAGATTCGTGGTATAAAGCATATCTACAACCGTGATTTGCTAATTGATATTGATCGCTTAGAACGGTCGAGTTTACATATCTAATCCTTGAGCCAATGTGTAAAATCCGAGCTCCCGCTCATGTCTACACGCTACCCCGTGTGGGGGAGCGCTCAGAGCCCGTTTTGGAAGATGGAATGACCGACACACGATTCGAAAATGCGTTTGATCAACGGATGGTCTGAGTCGCGCACACCAACCAATAATCTACACGCGGTCTGTCAGCAGCCCGGTGCGCGACGTATGGCGCGTATGCTGCACCGCGTTCTCCTGAGTATGGTCGGGCGAGTCCGCGTTGATCTGGGATAGCTTGGACGGGGAGAGACCCCGGGCTATGCAACGCGATTTCAGAATAAATCGGGTGTCAACGTCCGGCCGTGCCCGGAGGCGACAGTCGGACGACTAACCGATTAGTTGCGGACGACGTTCGTCGCGCGGGGGCCCTTGGGGGCTTGTTCGATGTCGAATTCGAGTTCCTGTCCCTCTTCGAGGTCCGGACCGTCGACCTCGTCCATGTGGAAGAAGACGTCGTCGTCGGAGTCCTCTGTCGAGATGAAACCGTAACCGCCTGAGTTGTTGAAGAAATCAACCGTACCGTTTACCATTGCAACCCAACAGAAGCCCGCACCACGGTTAACCCTTCTGAGGGTGGTGGTACCACGCGGGTATCTGTTCGATAGCGCCGTTCGGAGTCGTTCGGTAGATGACGTCCTGCTGTATCCATTGTCTGGGTCGGTCATGTGGTCCCTTACGATAAACTAGGAATTCAATCAACCAATCCTGCACTAATGGCGCGAGTCTCTCACGCAGGGATCAGACGAATCGTCGGGTGCCCCACAGTCATTCGATTGATACGATACTGAAGGCTTGCTGACTATAGAGAGCGTATTCAGCACGTGGGAATCACCTGGCCGCTATTTCCCCGCTTGGGATGAACTAACTGACTGGATGAACAGCAAATGCCAATTCAAGACCTCGCTCGGGAAGAGATCGTTACCGCCAATGAAGACGCGTCGATTGCCGAACTCGCTCAGCTGATGCGCGACGAAACCGTCGGCAGCGTCGTCATCACCAACGTCGACAGCCCGGTCGGTATCGTCACAGATCGGGACCTGACGATACGCGTATTGGCCGATGAGCGGGAGGCCATCGGCCTGACCGCCCAGGACGTGATGTCCTCAGACCTCTGTGCGGTGGGGCCCGAGGCCGGATTCTACGAGGCAGCCCAGGTGATGAGCGATAACGGCGTCCGTCGGCTTCCCGTCTGCACCGAAGACGACGAACTCGTCGGAATCATCACCGCCGACGACCTCACGGAACTGCTCGCTGACGAACACCAACAGCTCGCGGCCATCATACGGAGCCAGCGGGCCGCCTACTAATCCCGACGCGTTCCCCCGCCTACGGCCGGGGTCCCGTCTCCGTTCTCAGGAGGTGGGATACGGCCCACGGGATGAATGCCCCAGCCCAACGATCCATAACCACATGAACTTCGACCAATTCACCGGGCAGATCGAGCACCGCCTCGAACTGCCGGAAACCGGCGAATCGGTACGAGCGATTCGAGCGACGCTGATGACGCTCGGTCAACGCCTGCCCGAGGGGCACGCCGAGGACCTCGCCGCGTCGCTGCCGATGGAGATCAAGTGGTACCTGACCGGTGCGGTGCACGAGCACGGCCAGCGCTTCGACTGGCGGGAGTTCGTCGAGCGCGTCAGCGAGATCGAGCAGAGCGATCCGACACAGGCTGCCTATCACGCACGGGTGATCGTCGATTTCGTCCGGACGCTCGTGCCGGCGTCAGATTTCCAGCAGCTGCGTGATGCGCTCCCCGAAGCCGAGAAGGACGGGAACTGGCGAAAGCTGTTCGAGGTAGTTGACGCGGGTGGCTGGGGCGAGGCCGGCGAGGCCCAGACCGGTGGCGGTCCCAAGCCCGAAGTGGCGGCCTCAGAGAAGCCCGATAACGGGGGCGAACCCCAATCGACATCGAAGGCCACATTCGAAGTATACGAAGACCGAGCGGGGAAGTGGCGATGGCGGCTCGTTCACGCCAACGGGAACATCATCGCCGACGGCGGCGAGGGGTACGCAAGCCGGCAGAGCTGCGAGCAAGGGCTCAAGAGCGTGAAGCAGAACGCGCCGGGAGCGACCATCGAGCAGGTCGATAATCCAACCGGTGGCGTCGGATAGGTACAGGAGCTGGCTCACCGCTCTCGTGCCGCAATCCGCAACGGTTGGCCTCGACAATCAACGCGAAATGGCTGATTGGGCGGTCTTTTGGCGAATCCCCGAAGCTTGATGCACCGGGCCGGGCGAAGCCTTATTTAATGGTCGATCCCGCAGCCGACTCGCTGCTGACCATCGCGGGCCATGTCGCCGTCGCCTTCGGGATCGGTGCACTCATCGGCTTAGAGCGGGAGCACGCCGAATCGGGAGGAACGTTTGCCGGGAGTCGGACGTTCCCCTTGTTCGCCCTCTACGGGGCATTAGTCGGGTTGTTCTTCCCGACACTGCTCCCGTTGGCCTTCGTGGCTATCGCGCTGCCTCTTACCGTCGCCTACGCGGGGAAGGTTTGGACGGATGGTGACATCGGTCTCACGACGCTCACGGCCGCGCTGCTGACCGTCGTCCTCGGTGCGATGACGACCCATTCGCGGGTCGCGACCTCGTTGGCGATCATCGTTGCCGGGGTCATGACGGTCCTCCTCACGTCGAAAGGGCGGATCCACGAGTTCGCCGACCGGATCGAGGACGCCGAACGGCGGGCGACCATCCAGTTCATCCTCGTAGTACTGGTTGTGTTCCCCCTCCTACCCAATCGGGAGCTCTCGGTGCTCTTCGGCCTGAACCCGCGATTCGTCTGGCTCATGGTCGTGCTCGTGACTGGATTGAGCTTCGTCGCCTACGTGTTGAGCCGCGTCGTTGGCGCACACCGGGGAATCGCATTGACGGGAATTCTCGGGGGATTCGTCTCGTCAACGGCGACGACGGTCTCGATGGCGAACCGGACGGCTGAAACGCCGGACCTCTATCGCGTCTGTGCGTTCTCGACGATTATCGCGGCGGTCGTCATGTTCCCGCGGGCGATCATCGAAATAGCGATCGTGAACCGATCACTGCTGCCCCACGTCCTCGTTCCGCTCGGCGCGATGACGATTGCGGGAGGGATGGTCGCGGGGGCGATTTACTGGCGAACGTCTGGGGAGGCGGCTATCGAGGTGGACATCGAGAACCCGTTTCGGCTCCGGCCAGCCCTGTTCTTCGGCGCACTCTTCGCGGCCGTGCTGCTCGTCTCGGAGTACGCGAACGCCTGGCTCGGGACGTCAGGAGTCTATGCGACCGCGTTCGTCTCAGGGCTTGCCGACGTGGACGCGATCGCGCTCACGTTGAGCAGACTCGCCGCGGAGGGGGCGATCACCTCCGAGGTAGCGACGACCGGAATCGTCATCGCGGCGGTGGCGAACACCGTTGTCAAAGCCGGTTTGGCCTGGGTGCTCGGGACCGGGCGGCTCGGTCGCCTCGTGACGCTCGTCTTAGGTATCGTCGCGGCCGTTGGTGTCGGCCTCGCACTGCTAATTTAATGGGATGGCTCGCCTGGCGCGGCTCCTAGTCTAAGTCTTGATTGACGTTCCTAACAAAAATCGAAGCGTTCGGAACGATGGTGCTGCACTCAGACCATCAGTGCAGCACGAGAGAAATTTCGTATTCATATATTGATAGGAATCGTTTGATGGATTAATGGGATGAGTACATCAGCTTAGCGAACCATAGGGACGTAAAATATCACAACCATTACCCGGCTCAGGAAGAACTAAAGGACATGGGACTGGCCGGATTTCGTGGGTCAATTACCGCTATTACGGTTTCACCGGGTAATCCTTATCTTCTACAATCAGCCGCGTCGCTCTGAGAAGGTTCCCGAGCGGGATTTGAGGGGAGGTCGGGAACCCGTGTTCCATGGCTTTGGAGTGGCCGATGCTTTCGGGGACAGATGAACGGGGTTTACCACTGTCCCCATTTCGTACGGCAACCCCTTACCTTGTCATTGTGTGGCATGGCTTGTAATGGGTTTCTTACCACGACCATGGGCTTCCAACCCGACCAGTGTACTCGACTCGGATGAGCTAAGCAGGACCCCGGTCCGAGAAAGCACGTCGATGTAATCCTATGTCAGTTCCTCCAGACATTCGGTGCAGACTTCGAACCCGTCTCCCATGGTCTGACTATCTGGCCGGCTACCCATCCGTTCGATTAACTCCCTAGTGATGACGTCGGGGGTGACGACATTCAGGCTCTCGACGGTCCGGTTACACCGGGGACACTCAACCATGCCAGGTAATGAGGGTTAAACGGTACGAACCGGTGTAAGTTCCACATGGTATACCATGCCTAATATATCACAGCATATCTCAAAGCTTCACACTGCCCGGATGGATATCTCATCATGGCGATCGCTGGCTTTCTCACGGCTAATGTCCCAAGTCGAATCTCTACTGACCCGGGAGACTTGACGGCCGGTTCGGATTTCCTACTGATAATCACCGGATGGTTAGAGGACGAACGAGATGATAGCCAGAACGACGAATATGATGACGAGCCACTTGGCGATCTGCATACTGAGATCCGGCAACCCCCCGTGCACCGAGAATCCCCGCAACAACGGCGAGTATCAGGAACAGGATTGCGAGTTCGATGAACCCCCCACCAAATTGTCGGGGGGTTAACAGAGATGACGCCGATACCTCCAAGGCTGAATGGCTGAGTACCATGTCGAAACACTGAGGGTGGGGATGGATATCACTGCTGCTTGGTGTAACATGCTACCCTTGTTCGGGACGTTGCACAGAGGGTTGAGATGCGAGATACGCGCATTCAACCATGCTAACGTATGACAAAGACTCTTGAGAAAGTCCTGTCGATTCCCCTGCCCTTCATCCGCCACACTTGTGGTGCAGTGCTCCCAACGGGAGCTGTCGTAGACATGGTCTGTTTGGCTCCTGTCGTCATGGCGGAAAAGGAGCATTGTGTGCCAAGGGACAGGCCCCGGCCGGTGGGGGCCAACCCGGACGCATGGATGAGAATCGAAAGCGGACGATTCGACGGCGACCCGTCTTATCGGCCTTCGGCGGCTTAGCGCTGGGAAGCGTCCTCGCCGGCTGTGGCAGCAGCGGGGAGACCGGAACGCTGTCGACGAGCGTGAGCGATCAGCCGGGCGACATCGGCGATTTCGATTCCCTACTGATACAGATCAACGGTATCCGCGTCAAGCCGGAAGATGAAGACCTCCAACAGCTCGATGCCGATGCCGAGGTGGACCTCACCGAACTCGTCGGCGAGGCGTCGGCCATCGTGGACGAATCGGACTTGGAAACGGGTACGTACGAGTTCCTCCAGCTGGAGGCCGAGGCGACCGAGGCGACCCTCGCCGACGGCGGGTCGGCCGATGTCTCGCTCCCGGGAGACGCTCCCTTGAAGTTCAACAAGGCGTTCGAGATTCGCAGCGGTCAGACCACCTCCTTTATCGCTGACTTCACGCCCGTCAAACAGGGCCAGACGAACCGATACGTTCTCCAGCCGGTGGCCGACGAGGTCAAGGTCAGCTACGAAACCCAGACCGAGGCCTGAGGCATCCCCCAGGATGAACTGGACTACCGTCGTCGTAATGGACTAACCTGTGGAACGTAGCGTAACGTTCCGCTCAGTCCTCTCCATCGGCTTCCAAGAGCAGCGTGTTCGTCACCAGATTTGAAATCCCGCGTCGTAGTCGTTCGGTGACCGCCTGGTCTGAGATGCCGAAGTCCTCCGCCAACTCTTGAGTCGTCGTTCCGCGAGGGAGATCGTAGTAGCCGTTCTCAACAGATTCGATCAGCATTGACCGCTGGGGTTGGGTCAAGCCGTACCATGGTCCGGCTTCCGGTCTTGTCGGGTTGAAAATCCGCTTGATGTCGATGGGGACGTCGTACTCATGGCAATATTCCTGAAACTCGGAGAGTGCTTGATGGGTGGGAAACCGCAGCTCGAAGCCCCATGTATCGGACCCGCCTGAGCCGTCGAGGAGGTGGCCACCAATTTTTTGGATGCCCCGCATGAACGTGTCGCCGCTAACGTCCCAGGTTAGGGCGTAGAGCACCTCTCCGTCGTGCTCGTTAACTAACCGAACATCCTCGACAGCGTCGTGCCCCTGGACATGCTCTTCGAAGGACTTGCGGGCGGTCTCCGTGAGCCTGAAGAACGGCACCGACCGATTCCCCAACGGTACCATGGTTTCAAGCTGGATATGCTCTTGCTCGACCATCGATAAGATCTGACCGAGTTGGAACTGTTTCGATGGGAGGGCCAGGTCAACGATGACGGCCATTAGCTCAGAAAGCGTCTCGAAGTGAATAAAGCCCGTTGGGACCAGCCGCCACTGAACTACAGTTCGGCATGGTCTACCATGCAAACCGATGGGACTATCCGGGCTGGCACCAACTAGCACACGAAGGAGTTTCCAAAGATGATTGTCGGTCGGCTTCATGAGCGCGAAGCTGTGACCCCCGTAAGTACGCGGTATCGGGACTGGTCCTGCCAAGGACACTGCCTAGCTATGGCTGGTAGTATCTCGCCAGAGGAGATCGGGACAGTTGAAGAGTTCGAGGACGCGGTGGGCGCACTCTTGACAACCGCAGCCGAGAACGATATCGACCCACGGGGGAGCTGGGTTTATCGCAACGGCCAGAAGGATCTCGACGACTGGGAAGTCATTTTCTACGAACTTGACTGATATCGGCGCGGGCGATTGGGACTTATTTTGAGGACTCGACTTGGTTCATCAACCCTTCCGGAAGGAAGTCGGGCGAAGCGATATCTCGCTAATCGACGGTCCGTTGCAGCACAGATAGGTGACTGTCACCTCACTCGTCAGTTTCTTCGAATCCAGCGTCGGGGGCATTCCGCTTCACGCTCTCGATGCCATCCCACACCCCAGTCCGGCTGGAGTAGCCCTCACCGCAACTAGCGAGGACGTTACCATTGCGATGGCGGAGTCGCCAGCGGTGCTCCTCGCCCTCGTCCACGTAGATCTCGAAGGCCGCCTCTCCGACATCGATCAGGTCGGCCTCGGGCATGGATGTCCGAACGTGTTCGACGGCCTCCTGCGCTCCGGCTTTGGACTCGTACCCGCCGCTATCGGCGATGACGTGCTCCTCCCCGCCGTCCAACCGCCAGCGGTACTCGCCGGCCTCGTCCTCGTAGACCTCGATCTTCAACGTGTCCATGTCATCGCGGAGGCGGTCGATGACCTGCCGCATCTCGGCCCGGGTCTCGTACCCTTCGCCGCTGCCCGCGAGGAGGGTGCCGTTCTTATGACGGAGCCGCCACCGCCACTCGCTCGCCTCATCGCGGTAGACTTCGATGGCGGTCGGATCCGGCTGGAGGTACTCCGCCGGGCCGACGTACCCCCGAATGCGTTCCGCCGAGTGTTCCGCACCGGCCCGTGAGGCGTAGCCCTGTCCGCCGTGGGCGATCATGTTGCCGTTGTCGTGGCGGAGCCGCCAGCGGTATTCGCCGCCATCGTCCTCGTAGAGCTCGAAGGTGGCCTGGCTGTCGGTTTCGCCGGGGAAGAGGAATCCCTCGCTGGACTCCGTTTCGGGGAGCTCCTCCTCGGTTTCGACGAGGAGGAAGGTCGCCCCGTAGGCGTCGCGTCGAACCGCCTGCAAGCCCGCCTGGGCGTCGTTCTGGCGCTCGTGGCCCTCATCGCTACTCGCAATGACCTCGCCATCTCGATGCCGGAGCCGCCAGCGCCACGACCCACCGCGGTCCTCGTAGAGCTCGAACTGTGACTCGCTCTCCTGGAGCTCGCTCAGGAGGACCGCGAGTTCAGCCTCGTCGGCCTTCGCGTCTGCGAGGTCGGCTTGCAGCTGTTCAACGTCGCTTTCGAGGTTGGAGTTCTCCGCGTCTGCGTCCCCGAGGGCGCTTTCCAGCTCGGCGACCTCGTCGGCATGCTCGGAATCATCTGCCTCAGATCGGTTGGCCGATGCCCGGAGTTCTTCGAGTTCCGCTTGGAGGGCCGCTACCCGGGCGTCGTTGCCCCCACGATCCGTCAGGACCGGGACGAACGCGCCGGCAGCGGCGATCACCAGCACGCCGACGGCGTACAGGGCGATGATCGCCAGGTTCCCGGTCTGGGGGCTCCATTGGGCTGGATAGGCGGTAACGAACCAGAGGATTCCCGCCGCGGAGATGACCCCGCCAATAGCGACCATCGTGGTAGCCTTGGCCTGCAGCGGCAATCGAATGATCGGCCCGGCAATCATCAGGACGAGGCCGGCGGCCGCAAGCACGATGGACCACTGCCGGAGGCTCCCGGCCGACTGACTGTTCAGGAACAGGAGCACCCCGACGATGCCGAGGATGGCACCGAGGATGAACAACCAGTAGCCGCTGGCTTCGTCGTCGGTCGAGGCTTTGCCGATGTGACTTTCATACGTGTCGGTTAGCGTGCCGTCCGTTGAGCTTTCGGATGTCATGAGCGGATGCCCCTCTAAATAATGAGTACCGTCTCCGTGTTCCAATCCCTGTACCATGGTCTATCATGGCATATATACGGAAATGGGTGCGGGTGAGTTGGACGAGGTTTTAGCCCCGAGCTTTCGCATCGATACTGGTCCGCGCGACGGGAGATATTCCGAATACTTCCGCCGAAGGTAGGCGAAAAACCGCGATTGGCTCTCTGAGCAGCCCAACTCGGGTCTAATTCGGAACAATGCATCCAAACTCGCGGCAATCCGGCGATACGGTATGGCCACTTTATCCACCCCAACCGATACGCATCAGACGCAATGTCACAATCAGAAACCGCGAACCAGGGACAGAACGCAGGAAACGAAACCGCGAGCCAGGCACCGAATGTTGACCTTCCAGACGCGGTGCCCGACTTCGTCAGCGACGTGCTCGGCGCGATCAGTGAGGGAGCTGCAGGCCTGGGAGAGGCCGTCAGCGAGATCGCGTCGGGGGCGAACCCGGCCGACATCGCCCTCCATATCGCTGATGTTGCAGCGACCATCCCGGTCTAGCTCAGCGGGAGGACGGTTTGCAGGAATCGCCTACCAATAATATCAACAATCGCGACGTTCTCTCAGTCCCGAATGATTGACTATTCCGCCTTGAATTCGTCCCAATCTTCCCGGCATTCGTCGCACAGATAGCCAACAAACCCATCTACATCGTAACGCTTGACACGGGTTTCTTCCTTACACCGGTCACACTTCATAGCCGTGTCTAGTGGTGTATCCTCCAAAATAACCCAGGGAACACGTGGTAGACTGTCCTCAGAGCACTTCCCAGCGGTGGTCCTTTTCCCCCAGGACGCCTGGAATCAAACGATCGATTCGCTCGAAATCTCTGGTGTGAGAACCGCGAGCCTGCTCCGTTCAACGCAATTTGTCTCACTCGCCCGGCTACTCGTCGGCTGTTGCCGTCGCTTCGTCCGTGGTCACTTCATCATCAGGTTCCGAGTCGGGTCGTGGCGTGGCCCCGAGCCCCTTCGCGACCGTCACTTCGGCGGTAACGTGATCGCCGCGAGCGAGTTCCGAGAGGCCTACATTGACCAGGTGGATGGTCGCAATCAGCAAGAGTGGGCCTAGAAAGATCCCGTACCAGCCGAAGAGCAGGCCACCGAAGATGTACGAGAACATCATCAACCCCTTGTGGGTGCTCTGCCCAGCGAGAAAGGGCCGGACGACCATGATGGGGAAGAGATCGAGAACGACGAGGGCGACGAGTGCGACGGCGATGGGGAACCAGAGCGCTCGGGGGCCTGTCTCCAGCGCAATCGATCCGAGATAGACCGTCAGCGGGACGTACACCACCTTCCCCACGACGACCGGAACGAGCGTCGCCGCGCCCGTCAGGAGGGCGAGGACGTTGGGAATCGGGATTTGCAGTCCCGGTGGGGCGACCGTGTTGAGCCCATTGTAGACGCCTACTGCCAGGAGTGCGACGACGACAACGGTCCGGATGTTTCCGAAGTAGGCCACCTGGAGGTCCCGATCGACGAGCGTCAGCGTAGAGCCACAACGCCGAATCCTCGCCCACCTCCCCGCGGAACCACCCGGCGAGGCGGTCACCGTCCCGGAGTAGATAGAATCCCAACGCGACAGCAAGCGCGAAATGGATGAGGAACGTCGCCGTCGGTGCGAATATCGTTTCCCCCGTCGTGACCACCTCGCCGACCGTGTTCAACTCGAGATGCCGAAACGTACGCTCCCGGATCGGCGATGGCCTGTTCGACTTCTGCTGGCGGCACGGGCAGGAATCGGGCGATGAGATCGGCCCCGGTCCCGGCGTACCGATCGAGTTCTCTGAGTGCGAGGAAGAGGAGGTAGGCGGACACCGCGAGAAACGGGATCTCGAAGGCGAACAGCGCGCCCGCCGCGGCCACGCCTGGCCGCCCCACGGCGGGCCGTAACCGACGGTAGAGCGGTCGAGCCGCGTAATAGATGAAGACCCCGAAAACGAACGTCCCGATATACGAGTAAAGCAGTAAGACGAGTGCGCTGGCCAGGACGACCGTCACCCCCCACCAGAGTCCCCGCGACCGATTGAACTCCCAACGGTCTGTCATGCCGGGTCAGCGGTGCGGTCCTGGCACTCCTTTGCTCGGTTCCCCCCGGCGCGTTCGTCCGTCGCATTATTCGCGGCTAGCCAGGCGACAAGCTCGCCAGTTCGGGTCGCTTCAATACCGCCGTCTCGTTGCCAGCGGGCAATGCTTTTTTTCGTCAATGCATCGGTCGCATGGAATGGTTCCCGAATGGGGGATTCGGGAACCCCAGTGTTATCTCATTCGCCGGGGTGATGCGTTCGGGGACAGAGGAACGGGGTTTACCACTGGCCCCGAATCGTACTCCCACCCCGTTCTTGTTACCGTTTGGCATGGTCTGCAATGGCGTTTTTACCGACAGGTGTATCGGGGGTTTCGGGGTCCCTTGGGGTCGGGCACCCGACCTGGCAAGTCGGCAGTTTCGCGGTCCGGTCTGGGAACGGGTCGGCCGTGGCCTGCCTCCCCCGATTAGCCAGTTGTTCATCGGCCCGCTCACGGCTCCACCCGTCCTGGTCGGGAGTCTACTCGTGCTCCTCCTGATCCTGGTCGTCTGGGAGGGTCCTCCTCGGGCTGGCGTGGCGGCTCGTCCTGATCGTCCTCGCGGTCGATATCGGGTTGTGGATTTTGGGCACCCTGGGTCTCGGCCCGTTGTGATGGCCGTCGTCGAGGAGTTCCTCCCTATCTTAAAGGCCATGGTAAATCGGCCAGAACCCTTACCCGCCTGCCGACATATCAAATCATATATGGAGTTCGCCAGCCGCCGCTCGTACCTCCGCGCCCTCGGAACCGTTCCGGCCATCGGGGCCATCGCTGGATGCCTCGGCAGTGATAGTCTGGGAACCCTGGCCACGCACGTGTCGGATCAACCCGGCGATATCGCGGACTTCGACCGCCTGCTGATCCAGATTAGCGGCGTTCGGGTCAAGCCCGAGGACGACGACCTCGTGGAGCTGGATGCCGACGCCGAGGTCGATCTGACGGAGCTCACTGGCGAGGCGTCCGAGCTCATCGACGAGACCGAACTGGACACGGGATCCTACGAGTTCCTGCAGCTCGACGCCGAGGCCACGGAGGCCGTCCTGACCGAGGGCGGTTCGGCGACTGTGTCAGCTTCCGGGCGAGGCCCCGCTGACCTTCGAGGAGTCGTTCGAGATCCGCGAGGACCAGACCACAACGTTCATCGCTGACTTCACGCCGGTCAAGCAGGGGACGACCGACCAGTACGTCCTCCAACCGGTGGCCGAGGAGGTCGAGGTCATCTACGAAGGGGAGAGCGACGGGTGATCGGAGTTCACCAATGAATCGGAAACTTATCGCGGTTGGCGTCCTCGGGATCGTACTCGTCGCGGTGGGCATCGGGGCGGCCGTCTACATGGGACTGGGACCGGCCCCCGGGGGTGAGTCCGGCGACACCATCACGGACTTCCCCACCGCGCACGCCTTCCAATGACGAGTCCGGAAGCGACGGGGGATCGGAGACGACGTCCACCGCCGAGCCCGCTCCGTTCTCGTTCACCATCGACGAGGTCGAAGAGTGTGGCCAGACCTGCCGTGACGTGACCGCGTCGCTGCACAACGAACAGGACGAAACCGCGTCCGGCGTCACGGTGTTCACCCGCGTGTTCGCCGGCGAGGACAACGCGGACGAGGACGATCTCGTCTGGGAGGGCAAGGAGGAGGTCGGCACACTCGAAGCGGGGACCTCCCATACGACGACGAAACGCGTCGAGCTCTCGCTCCAAGACGCCCAGAAGGTCGAGCGAGCACGACGGCTGGATCACCATCCTCACCACCGTCGAATCCGACGACACCACGGTCACCTTCCGGGACAGCGAACAGGTGGCGTGAACCTGGGCATGGATCGGCTCCGGACCGGGATGGCTCTACCTGAACCAATCAACGAGCCCGATCGGGCAAGAGATACGGATGGCGGAAGAAGCCTCATCCGCGGTTGACCGTCGGACGTATCTGGCAACCCTCGCGTCGCTCGCCGGGGCGATGTCTCTGGCCGGCTGTTCCCTCTTCGAGGGAAAGCGTGATGGCTCCACGACGGAACTAGCAGACGAGCGGGCCCGCGAACTCGCCGCTCGGTTCGCTCCGACGCTATACTTCGACGAACAGGAGAAGTGGTTCCCGACCGACCCCCGGCCCTACGTGGTCCAGCGAGACGGGGACAGTGTCGTTGACGGCTTCGGAGCCTTCGACGGCTATACCGACCAGTTTCGACAATCCGACGGACCGCCGGCACCGACCGTATTCTACCACGCGGTCCAGTACGTCGACTCGCCCCTGGCGGTCGTCCAGTTCTGGTACTACTCGGTCTTCGACCAGTTCACGACCAACTTCCACTGGCACGACTGGGAGGTGCTCCACGTCTTCGTCGATACGGAGTCTGGGGAGCCACAGCTGTACGTGGCCAGCTCGCACTCCGGGGCCGTCCCGAACAACGAGTTCCTCAACCCCGAACCGGACCAGGTGCCCCGGATCCTCTCGGAGCTGGGGTCACATTCGAGCGCGCTGTCGCTCAACGACATAGCCGGTCGGTTCCAGCGGCTTCCGATTGGCGACACGTTCGCCGACATTACCAACAGCGCCATCGATGGGATCCAGGACATCTTCGAGCTGCCGGTGGCGTATGGCCTGCCCCGGGACGAGGGTACCCGCTGCCCCCGTCTTCGTCCCGGAGCTGGACGACGGGCCGATCTACGACCACGAGCGGCTCCCGTCCGTCGAGCCTGGTGACCTCATCACGGATGACCTGACTGTCCGCTCGTTCGCCGACCTCTCGTCACCGCCGACGGATCTGCCCGAGCGGCAGACGGGGTTGGTCTTCGACCATGTAAGCCGGGACGCGGATACCGACGTCGAGTACGAGCTCACCTCGGCGAGTGAGATCGAACACATCGTCGAGTTTGGAGGGCCACAGCTCAGTTTCGAGTTCGCCATCCCGGAGTTCGCCGAGGACGCGATAGCGAGCCACATCACGACCGCGGGGATCCCGTGGGATCAGCCGCGGTACGACAACCCCGCCGAGGACATTACTGACCCGACGCACCGGAACGTGCTGGCAGGGCGGTATGACTCCATCGGCGACCCGGCTCCAGTAAACACGCTCGTCGCCGCCGTCACGGAAGCGGTCAGCGACGACGATGCCCCGGAGGACGAGGGACTGACGACCGAGGACCCAGCCGTCGAGTCAGTGGCACTGTTTGAGAGCGAGTCCACGGCGATTCCGACGTTCGGCGGCGTGGTGGTCGCTCACGACGTCCCCGACGGCGAGCATCGGTTGACGGTGAACGGCCCGGGAGTCGAACCACACAGCGAGTCGATTGAAATCTCGGCCGAGGATAACGGGCCGACGACAGCCGGGGTTCAGGGCGAAATACCGCTGGTGGCCCGGGCGGACGCGGTCAAGCTCGAAGTTGACGCCGAGGGAACCGAGGCGAATCTGACCAACATGGCTGTCGAGGACGACTTCGCCGGACGGTTGTACGATGCGCCGCTCTCGGAGCCCGATGCAGTGTACGTGCACCAGGGAGGAGCCTTCACGGTCGAGGTGACGGACGCGGCCGAGGAGAATCGGCGCGTTCCGGGTCAACCCCACCGATGAGGCATCTGTTCGCATCGAGGAACCCCGAACCGGGAAGGGCTCACTCGCGGAGTATCTCGCCGCTGTTGCGGAGCGACGAGCGCAGCCGTAGCGGCCGTCGGGGATGAGGAGAACGGCGACGATTCGGGCTCCGCGGTCACCAACCTCGCACAGGCGCTCGCGGCGGTCGCCGAGGCCGCCCGCCGCGCCGCCGAGCGAGCCGATGCCGGCGATGCGGAAGTAGCAAACGAACGCCTCGAAACCGTCCAAGACCGTCTTGAACGGGTCACGGACCGACTCGATGAGGCCCGCGACTCGCTGCCTGCCGACCTAGAGCGGGCGATCGAACACCGGCTGGATCAGCTACGTGCGCGATTAACTCAGGCACAGCATGCTGCCGTCTCCAATCGGGACGGGTAGAACAGGCGTTATACTGGCAGTAACGCCGAGCTGGGCGTCGATGAAGACATCGATTAGAAAAAGCTGTGAGCACCCCTCCTTATGGTCCATGGGTTGTCTTGGTGTGGGACTATCCCGGAATGGCCTCTCCCCAGAGGTGTGTTCCGCTATCTCCAAATCGGCGGGAGCCCCGATTTGGTTTCAGTCGGCGTCCTTGTCCTGATCGTCGCCGGAGTACTTGCTTACTGGGTTTATAAGGATGCAATGGAACGCGGCCGGGACAACGCCGCTCTGTGGGCAGTTGGCATTGGCATCCTCACGCTGCTGACGTTGATCGGCGGGTTAATCGGACTTGATGTCTACATCTATACTCGCAGTTAGTACTGTTTATCGGCGATTGTTCGCGCCAGCTTCAGCGTGCGGTCGAGTGGGCGTCAAACAACTCGATGTCACCGAGGAGTTCGAGGAGAACGTACCGCGGGGGACCGTGGTCCGACTTCGGCTACCGACCAAGGAGTACGTTCTTAATTCGTGTTATATCTCTTGTGAGCGACTCAGGCCATGCATTCATCAACCGCTCAACCTACCTGTTGAAATTCATGAATATCTTCGACGCTCGCGCTAGCGCCATGAGTGCAGTACTGCTATCGTGACAGTTTCTAAAAAACTTGACCACCCCTGGCGACACTTCACGCGAATACCATAGATGGGAAGGAAATTCGGACATTCGGATACATTCGGACAAACGGCAGAGAGGCTGGTTTTCCGGCGAGAGCCAGGCCACCAATAGGTGCGGAGTCGACTTTTGGACGGCCCCTTGGTCGCTTACGGGCCGACCGAATCTCGGGCTCAATATGGCCCAAGTGGAACGGGAGTCCGATGTCGCTGAGGCTGAATCTCCGAGGGTCACCTTCGCCGTCTACCCGGAGGAGGTGGTCTGAAGACGACCCCGAGATATCTCGATTGACATTTTGTTTGCGAACGCGGCACTGGTTTGCTCGATCGGGATGTCGAGGGCCTCGCCTCGTGAGTCGTCCTTGGCCAGCCGGTAGAGTGGCGCGTTTCCGATGTTCCCGGACTGGACTACGAGGTCCCATCTTGAGGAGGTCCTCCTTGTTGCGGCGTCAGGTGGAGTTGCTGCTGAGGCCGGCTAACGCCTCGACGTGGTCGGGCCGCGAACCGGGAATCTCGCCCATCGACCCCTCGGCGAGCCCCGGGGTTTTAATCAGCCTCGGGAAACCGCGTCGGACATGCCGGCGCTCGCGCTGACGCCGGCGCAGCTCGCCCGACTCGCGTTCGTCTTACGCCGTCGCGTTCGGGATGCTCCTGGTCGGCGTCCGGCAGAGCTACCGGGCGTGGACCGGCCGGACGGACGAGCTCCTGACCGTGGTCGAGGGTGCGCTGGAGGAGAGCCCGGAGACCCGCCGACTCCTCTGGATGGTCGGCGGTCCGCTGGTCGTCCTGGTCGTCCTGGCGGTGTTGGGGGTACTCGCCTGGCTCCTCCTGGGCCAGTGAGTGCGGACGGCCCACGGGGCGGCTCCGTCTGCCCCTGCCGGTCCTGCCGGCTGGGCATCGGCGAGTCTCGCGAGCCGCCGTCCCCGCCGAACCGAACACCTTCGCCGTTCAGCCATCTTCCGCTACCGCCTCTCTTCACGATGACCATGCCCCGATTCGAGTGCCAGGCGGGCGACTGCGAGTTCCTGATCCGCACCCGCGACCCCGGCGAGATCGTCCGCATCGCCACCGAGCACGCCGCCACGTACCACGACAAGGAGGCCGACCCCGAGCGCATCCGGTCGCGCATCGAGGACTGACGGCTGGGGGTCGAGCCGGCTCGAGGTTCCGGGAGCCCGGCGTTAGAGGTCCCGCGGGCGGCTGAGGTTCCGCAGCTGGCCGCCACAGCTCGAACACTCCCGGGTGTCGGGGTCCCGGACGCGTCGGCCGCAGGTGAAACACTCGTGCAGCGCGCGGGTCGTCGTGATGGTGCTCGTGTGCATGGCCGGACGGTCGGGCCTCGACGAGGGTTAAGCGACCCCTAAAACTCCTAGAAGACGCTGAAGCCCTCTAGGGCGCCCGGTGGACGTCCGTCCAGTTCCTCAGCCGAGCGACCGCGCCGAGTTCCCGACCACGAGCAGGCTGCTCGTCGCCATCGCGATCGCGGCGAACAGCGGGTTGATGAGCCCCAGGAGCGCGAGCGGCACCGCGACGGCGTTGTAGAGGAACGCCCAGCCGAGGTTCTCGCGGATGCGCCGCCGGGTGGCGGCGGTCAGCTCGAACACCCGCGGGACCGCCGACAGGTCGTCGGTGACGATGACGGCGTCGGCCGCGCTCGCGGCCAGCCGGGTGCCCTCCTCGAGCGCGATCCCGACGTCCGCGGCGGCCAGCGCCGGGGCGTCGTTGCTGCCGTCGCCGACCATCGCGACGGTGCCCTCCTCGCGGAGCGCCTCGACGGCGGCGGTCTTGCCCTCCGGCGGGACGTTCGTCATGACGTCGTCGACCCCCGGGTGGTCGGCGAGGTAGGCCGCGGCGGCCTCGCTGTCGCCGGTGATCACGACGACGCGGCGGTCCGCGGCGAGCTCGGTCACCACGTCGGCCCACCCCTCGCGGGGCTCGTCGCCGGCCACGAGCAGCCCCGTGGCCTCGCCGTCGACGCCGACGAGCACCGGTACGCGTCCCGCGTCGCTCGCCGCCGCTGCCCGTGCCCGGAGCGCCTCGGGGATCGCACACCCCTCGTCCTCGAGCAGGTCGGGCCGGCCCACGACCACCGCCCGGCCGTCGACCCGGGCGCTCACGCCCCGGCCGGGGTGGCGCTCGAAGCCCGCGACCTCGGCGTCGGGCACCCCGACCTCGTCGACGATGGCCTCGGCGACGGGGTGGTCGGAGAACTGCTCGACGGCGGCGGCCAGCTCGAGCTCCTCGCCCGTGGCCTCGAGGACCCGCATGCGGCCGGTCGTGAGCGTCCCCGTCTTGTCGAACGCCACGATGTCGGCCTGCGTGGCGCGCTCGAACACCGAGCCGTCGGCGACGACGATGCCGTCCTCCAGGGCGCGGCTCACGCCCGACGCGACGGCGAGCGGCGTCGCCAGCCCCAGCGCGCACGGACAGGAGACGACCAGCACCGCCAGGCCGGTGAGCACCGCGGCGGTGGGGCCGCTGCCGGTCAGGAGGTGGCCGACGGCCGCCAGCGCGGCCAGGGCGACCACCAGCGGGACGAAGACGCCGGCCAGCCGGTCGGCCAGGCCCTGGACGCCCGCCCGGCCGGCGCTGACCTCCCAGAGCAGGTCCGTGAGGCGGTCGAGCGTGCTCCCGGCCTCGGCGTCGACCGCGAGCACGAGCCCGCCGTCGACGACCCGGGCGCCGCCGACCACGCGGTCGCCCGGCGCGACGGGTTCGGGGAGGGACTCGCCCGTGACGAGCGCCTGGTCGACCGCCGCCTCGCCCTCGAGGACCGTCCCGTCGATCGGCACCCGCTCGCCCGACCGCACGACGACCTCGTCGCCGTCCGCGAGCGCGTCGAGCGCCACCGTCTCGACGCCGTCGGGGGCCCGCCGCCGCGCCCGGTCGACGCGCTCCTCGGTCAGGTCCGCGAGCCGGCCGGCCGCCCGCCGGCGGATCCGGCTCTCGTAGTGGTTCCCGACGGAGACCGCGAGCACGATGACGACCGCGATGTCGAAGTAGACCTCCGTCCCGCCCGTGAGGAGCACGATCGTGCTGTAGACGTAGGCGGTGACCGCCGCCAGCGAGACCAGGAGGTCCATGTTGGCCGACCGGGCGCGGAGGCTCACGTACGCGCCGCGAAGGATCGGAAAGCCCGTGTAGCCGAGCACGACGGTCGTCATCACCCAGGTGTTCGCCAGGACGTACCAGCCCGCCGGGCCGGTCACGTCGAGCAGGAGGGCGTCGGCCGCCACGCCGAGGTAGGTCGGGTAGAGGAAGAGGGCGTACCAGAGCATCACCATCATGCCGAAGAAGCCGCCGACGAGCAGCCGGCCGACCGACTCGCCCGTCTCGGCCTCGCGGTCCTCGACGTCGCGGGCGGTGTAGCCCAGCCCGTCGATCAGCGCCGGCAGGTCGGCCTCCGCCAGCCGGTCGGGGTCGTAGGTCAGCTTCACGATGCCCGCGGGGTAGCTGGCCTCGGCGCTCACGACGCCGTCGGCGTCCCCGGCCCGCCGCTCGATGAACGACTCGCAGGTCGCACAGTGCATCCCCGAGACGCCCAGGTAGGTGGTCTCGGACTCCTCGCCAGCCTCCTCGGGCTCGGTCTCCGGCGTGGCCGCCTCGCTGATCGAGTCGCGGGCCGTCCCCAGACAGCCGGTGCAGCAGAACTCGCCCGGGACGGCCGGGTCGGTGACCGGCGGGTCGGGCGTCGGCTTGCCACAGTGGGTACAGGCCGTCATGGGCGGGCTGGCGGCCGGCCGCGGCGTCGCGGCGTCGGCGCCCATCGCCTACGCGCTCGCCGCCTGGGACGGGCCGAACATCTGGTAGAGGCTCCCGGTGATCAGGAGGACGCAGACGACGGCGAGCGCGGCCCGCATGGACCGGCCGAGGAGGAAGGCGGCCACCGGCGCGAGGGCCAGCAGGGACAGCAGCGTGAGCCGACGCGGGTCCAGCGACATGGCGGGCGGTAGCGCGTGGGCCCTCTTAAATTCGCGGCTCGTTCCCGGGCGCTGGTAAGCCGGCCGCCGGTTTATGCCTCGGTCCCGCCCACGCGCCCACCGGATGGACCCACACGGCGGCGGCCGACGGCCGGAGGGTAACGATGACGTGACCTATTTCACGTCGGGTCCCATTGGCCCGACCGACGACCACCGATCGAAATGAGCGAGCCAGACCGGACCACCCCCATCATGCACCGACGAACGCTCCTGAAAGGCATCGCGGGCTCGGCGGCGACGGCGGCCGCCCTGTCGGGGCCGGCGGCGGCCCAGACCGGCTTCGGCGGCTGGCTCTCCGAGACGAGCAACTACGACGGCACCGTCGCCGACCGGACCGGGCAGTCCGAGGTCACCGTGGAGGTCGGCGCCGAGGGCAACGGCGACTTCTTCGCCTTCGCCCCGCCGGCCGTCCAGGTCGACCCCGGCACCACCGTCGTCTTCGAGTGGACCGGGAAGGGCGGCATGCACAACGTCCACGCGGCCGAGGGCGCCTCGTTCACGAGCGAGACGACCGACGAGGCCGGCTTCACCTTCGAGCACACGTTCGAGTCCGAGGGCGTCGTGAAGTACCAGTGCGACCCCCACGCGGCGCTCGGGATGAAGGGCGTCGTCGTGGCCGGCGCGCTCCCCGAGGGCACGCCCACGGACGGCGGCGGCGGCGACGCGGCCCAGCCCGACTGGGGCGACTGGTTCACGGCGGAGGCCGACGGCGGCGCCGACGAGACCTACACCGGCGAGACGGCCGACCGCCGCGGCGAGGACGAGGTCACCGTCGGCGTCGGCACCGAGGGCAACGGCGACTTCTTCGCGTTCGAGCCCTCGGCGCTCTGGATCGACCCCGGGACGACCGTCAAGTTCGAGTGGACGGGCAAGGGCGGCGGCCACAACGTCGTCTCCCAGGACGGCCCGGCCGACCTCGACAGCGGCGACCCGGTCTCCGAGGCCGGCGTCAACTACGAGTACACCTTCGAGGAGTCGGGCATCAACACCTACTACTGCCTCCCCCATCTGGGGCTGGGGATGAAGGGCGGGATCGCCGTCGGCGACGACGTCCCGACGGCCCAACCGGGCGCGCCGTCCGGCGGTGGCGGCGGCGGCGGCGGTGGCGGGGAGGGCGGCGGCCGGCCGCTCCCCGGCGGCGACATCGGCGCCGCGTTCCTCGGCGCGCTGTTCGGCGCCACGGGGCTCGCCATCAGCGCCGTGTTCGCCGGCGAGCTCTACCGCTGGTACCGCTCGCGCGAGTCGGTCAGGGAGCTCGAAGAGGGCGCGCCCGAGGAGCCCTGGACGGGCGTGGTCGAGGAGATCGGCCACGACGAGTTCAACCCGTTCGGCACCGCGTGGCTCGTCGCGCTCTACTTCGTCATCCTGCTGGTGCTCTGGGTGTTCATGTACTTCGTCGAGTTCCTCGGCAACGGACCAACGGTGGTGGGCTGATCATGGAGATACACCGGTACGAGGCGGCCTGGATCGGCGTGTCGCTGCTGCTCATCGTCGGCTGGATCGCGACCGTCACCTACGGCGCGGTCGGCGTGGGCATCGAGATGGTCGACGACGAGGGCGGGCAGATCGAGGAGCCAGCCGACCCGACGGCGTCGGCGAACTTCGACGACCCCGGCGTCTACCAGACCGGGCCCGACGAGTACGCGGTCTACGTGGTCGCCCGGCAGTTCCTGTTCGAGCCGGGCACGAGCCAGGCGATCCGCGTGCCCGCCGGGAGCACGGTGACGCTGTACGTCACGAGCGCCGACGTCATCCACGGCTTCCAGCTCGTCGGCACGAACGTCAACGCGATGGTGATCCCCGGCCAGGTCACGAAGCTGACCGTCGAGTTCGAGGAGCCCGGGACCTACGGCCTCGTCTGTAACGAGTACTGCGGCGCGGCCCACCACGCCATGGAGGGCCGGCTCGAGGTCGTGCCGCCCGACGAGTTCGAGGGGGGATCGGCGTGACGTTCGTCGAGGAGTACCCCAAGGAGGCCCGCATCACGCGGCTCGCGTTCGGCGTCGCGTTCACGGCGCTCGGCATCGGGGGCCTGTTCGGGCTCATCCAGGCGCTGCACCGCACCGGCGCGTTCCGCGGGTTCGTCAGCTCGTCGGACTACTACACCATCCTGACCGGCCACGGCGTGCTGCTCGCGCTGGTGTTCACGACGTTCTTCATCGCCGGGCTGTTCACCTGGGCGACCGCCCGCAGCCTCGAGCGGAACCTGGACCCGCGGCTGATGTGGAGCTGGTTCCTGCTCATGACCGTCGGGACGGTCCTGGCGTCGGTCGCCATCCTCGGCGGGCTCGTCGGCAGCGAGGTCAGCGCGGACGTGCTGTTCACGTTCTACGCGCCGCTCGCGGCCCACCCGATCTTCTACCTCGGCGCCGCGCTCATCATCGTCGGCTCGTGGATCGCCGGCGCGAACTACTTCCTCGCGTACTGGAAGTGGCGCGCCGAGAACGCCGGCGAGCGCATCCCGCTGCAGGCGTTCATGGTGCTCACGACGATGCTGATGTGGTACCTCTCGTCGCTCGGCGTCGCCATCGAGGTCGTCGTCTTCCTGCTGCCGTGGTCGCTCGGCCTCGTCCCCGAGGTCGACCCGCTGCTCACGCGGACGCTGTTCTGGTACTTCGGCCACCCGGTGGTCTACTTCTGGCTGCTGCCGGCGTACGTCATCTGGTACACGGTGCTGCCGAAGCTCGCCGGCGGGCGGCTGCTCAGCGACCCGCTCGCGCGGGTCGTGTTCGTGCTGTTCCTGCTGCTCTCGACGCCGACCGGCTTCCACCACCAGTACCTCGACCCCGGCATCCCGGAGGGCTTCAAGTTCGTCGCGATGACGAACACGATGTTCCTGCTGCTGCCGAGCCTGTTGACCGCCTTCACGGTGGTCGCCAGCCTCGAGCACGGCGCTCGCCAGCGCGGCGGGAAGGGCCGGTTCGGCTGGCTGCGGTCGCTGCCCTGGGACGAGCCGGCGTTCGCGGGCATCGCCCTGGCGGGCCTGATGTTCGCCGCCGGCGGCTTCTCGGGGATGGTCAACGCCGGGCTGAACCTCAACTACCTCGTCCACAACACGGTCTGGATCCCCGGCCACTTCCACCTCACCGTCGGCACGGCGTTCGCGCTGACGGCGATGGCGGTGACCTACTGGCTGTTCCCCCAGCTCACCGGCAAGCGCCTGCGGCTCCGGGGCGCCGCGCTCGTCCAGGTCTACCTCTGGTTCGTCGGCATGACGCTGATGTCGAACGCGATGCACCGCGGCGGGCTCGCCGGCCTGCCCCGGCGGACCGCCGAGCCGCTGTTCGAGAACGTCGGCACGGCGCTCTTCGAGCCCGTGGTCGGCTCCGTCGCCGAGATGCAGCTCCAGATCGCCATCGGCGGCACGCTGCTGTTCGTCTCGCTCGTGCTGTTCCTGGCCGTCGTCGTGGCGACCTGGCTGGGCGCGCCGACGGGCTCGATCGGGGTCAACGGGCTCATCCCCGAGCCGCTGTCGGGCGCCGAGCACAGCCCGCTCGTGCTCGACAACCTCCGGCTGTGGACGCTCATCGCGATCGTCCTGGTCGTGCTGACCTACGGCATCCCGCTCTGGGTGATGCTCTCCGACGGGATCTTCGCGCCCGGCAGCCCGCCGTTCCCGGTCTGACGCCGCCGGCCGCCCCCGGTCTTCCCTCATGGAACGACGCACCCTCATCCGGCTGTTGATCGGCCTCGCCATCGGCATCCCGGTCGCCGTCGAGGCGGTGACGTTCTTCGGCCTCGTCGAGCGCCAGCTGGTCGGGGGCGACGGGGGGACGCCCGCCGGCACGGCGACGCCCGACCGGGTCGGGGTCGGCGACGAGCTGATTCCGGCGACGGCGCCGAACGAAACCGTCACCGGCGCGGAGATCCGGGCCGCGGACACGCCGTGGCTGTTCGTGCTCTCCGTCGAGGTCGAGAACACCCTCGAGGTGCCCTACGAGGTCGAGCTCGCGACGCTCTGGCTCGGCAGCGGCGACTCGGTGGCCGGCGGGTCGACGACCGGACGCATCCCCGCCGGCGAGACGGGCCAGGTCACCGGCGCCTGGGAGATCCCCGAGAGCGCGTCGCCGTCGAAGGTCACGGTCCGGACCACCACCTACCGCGCCGAGGAGACCGGACATGGCTCGGTGACCGTCGACCTCGCGAAGGTGCCCGTTCGGGGCAGCTGACTCCCGGAAGCCGGGAATCGTCAACTACCTTAACCGTCCCGGCAGCCTCCGTGTGGTCATGAACCTCCAGAAGCTCGCGGCGGTCGCCGGTGCGGCCGTCACCACGTTCCTGGTCGTCGCGGTGGTGGCCATCGAGCTCGTCTCCGCGGCGACGCAAGCGGACGTCGGCCCGGGCATCCTCGGCGTCTTCGCCGGCGTCGCCGCCGGCCTCGTGGCGGCGTGGTTGGTCTCCTGGCGCTGGGCGACGGTGCCCGGATTGGGGCCGCTCGGCGCTGCTGGGCTACGCGGCGTTCGGGCTCACGATGGTCTTCCTGGCCTTCCTGAGCTACGTGAACACGCCCGGCGTCGACGAGCTGCTGAGCATCGAGCTGAACCTCGTCATCGCCGCCGTCGTCGCGCTGGCGGTCGCGGTCGGGCGCCGACAGCTGAGCCGCCCCGTCGCCGCGGCCTGAGGGCTCCTCCACCGGTCGAGCCGCTCGGGCCAGAAGACCTTTGATGGCCGCCGGGCACCCCTTCGCGTATCCCCTCCCCGCCCACGAGCGGCGCACCCATGACCCCCGGAACCGCCCGGCCGTACCGGCTCTCCCGCCGCGACGCGCTCCGCGCGCTCGCCGGAGCGGCGGCCACGGCCCCGCTGGCGGGCTGCTCGCTCCCGGGCGGCGGCGAGCCGCCCGTCGACGCGGCGACGACGGCGCTCGACCCCGAGCGGGCCCGCGAGCTCGCCGAGCGCTTTGCGCCCACGTGGTACTTCGACGCCGCCGAGCGCTGGTTCCCGACCGACCCCCGGCCGTACACGAGCGAGGCCGACGGCGAGACCGTCGTCGACGGCTTCGACGCGCTCGACGGGTACAGCGAACGGTTCGCCGACGCCGGTGACCCGCCCGACCCGACCGTCTTCTATCACGGGCTGCAGTACGAGGGCTCCTCGCTCGGCGTGGTCCAGTGGTGGGCCTACTCGCCGTTCGACCAGTTCGCCACGAACTTCCACTGGCACGACTGGGAGGTGCTCCACGCGTTCGTCGATCTGGACACCGAGGAGCCCCAGCTCTACGTCGCGAGCGCCCACTCGCGGACGGTCCCGAACAACGAGTTCCTCGACCCCGAGACCCCGCCGACGATCCTCTCGGAGCTCGGCTCGCACTCGAGCGCGCTATCGGTCAACGACGAGGTGCCGACGTTCCAGCGCCTCCCGGGCGCCGAGACGGCCGCCGACATCACCAACCGCGCGATCGGCGCGATCGAATCGCTGACGAACCTCCCGGCGGCCTACGGCCTGCCCCGCGACGAGGGCCTCACGCTGCCGTACCTCGTCCCCGAGCTCGACGGCGCGCCCATCTACGACCACCCGGACCTGCCCGTCGGTGGAACGGGACACGCTGATCGACGAGTCGCTCACGGTCCGGAGCTTCGCGGACCTGACCTCGCCCCCCGAGGAGCTGCCGAGCCGGGAGTCCGGGCTGGTGTTCGGGCCGGCGGCCCGCTCGGACGAGGTCGACGTCGCCTACGCGCTCGTCCCGACGGCCGAGCTCGAGGAGATCGCGGCGTTCACCGGGCCCCAGCTGAGCTTCGAGTTCGCCGTCCCCGGCTTCGTCGAGGACCTGATCGCGAGCCATATCACGACCTCTGGCGTGCCCTGGACGCAGGCGCGCTACGACGACCCCGCGGCCGACATCTCCGACCCGGTCCACCGCCAGACGCTGGCGGACCGCTACGGCGCGATCGACGAGCCCGGCGGGACGAACCGGGTGATCGCGCTGCTCGGCCAGGCCGTCGAGGCCGACGACGCGCCGGACGGCGAGGGGCTGACGGTCGAGGAGCCGAGCGTCGAGGGCCTGGCCCTGCTCGAGAGCGAGCCCGAGGCGGTGCCCACCTTCCGCGGCGTGGTGGTGGCCCAGGACCTCCCCGAGGGCGACCACCGGCTGACCGTCAACGCCCCCGGGAGCGCCCCGCACAGCGAGTCGGTGGCCGTCGGCGCGGGCGAGGACGCGGTCGCCGGCGTCGAGGGGTCGATCCCGCTGGTGGCCAACGAGCACGCCGTCAAGCTCGGCGTCGACCCCGACGCGGCCGAGGCCGACCTCCGACGGCTGGCCGTCGAGGACGACTTCGCCGGCCGGCTCTACGACGCGCCGCTCGAGGCCGCCGACGGGGTGTACGTCCACCGCGGCGGCGCGTTCACCGCCGAGGTCGAGGACGCCGACGCCGAGCTCGGCGCGTTCCGGGTCAACCCCGGCGCCGAGGCCCGCGTCGAGATCGAGCGCCCGGAGACCGGCAAGGCGGTCCTCTCGACCTTCGTCGCCGACGTGACGGCCGAGAGCCGGGGCACGGTCGAGGAGCGGACCGGGGGCCGGTCGAACGCCGTGACCGGGCTCGTGCGGGCGCTGGAGGCCGTGACGGAGGCGGCCCGCCGGGCGGCCGAGCGCGCCGAGGCCGGGGACGCCGGCCGGGCCGACGAGGCCCTCGACCGCGTCGCCGAGCGCCTCGGGAGGGCCGCCGAACGGCTGGAGGCCGCCCGCGGCGACCTCCCCGACCCGGTCGGGAACGCGCTCGAGCGCCGGCTCGAGCAGGCCGACCGCCGCGCCCAGCAGGCGCTCGACGCCGGGAAGCTCTGAGGTCCGGAATCAGTCCGCCGTCGCCGCGCAGTTGTTCGGCCCGAGCTCGAGCTCGAACGCCTCGTCGTCGTCGACCGCCGCCCGACCGAGGTTCGTCGCGATGATCTCCTCGAAGTTGTTCGGCCGCGGCGGCATGTCCGAGACCGTCGCCTGGACGAACGCCTCGCGCTCCTGGCCGAAGACGGGGAGGGCGTCGCGGAGCGCGCCCAGCGTGGCGGTGTAGGTGCCGTCGGCGGCCGGGGCCTCCGCGGGGCTGGTGTGCCCCGGGGCGATGACGGTCTCGTCGGGCAGCTCGGCCACCGACTGGAGCGTGTCGTAGAGCCGCCGGGCGGCGTCCGCGGCGCCCTCGGCCCCCGCCTCGAGGTCCGGCCGGGCCACGCTCCCGGTGAACAGCGTGTCGCCCGTGACGAACACGTCGCCGACCCGGAAGCCCGTCATCTCGCTGGTGTGGCCGGGGATGGCGACGGCCTCGATCTCGGCGTCGCCCACCTCCACGACGTCGCCGTCGCCGACGAGCTCGGCGTCGAACGCGAGCCCGCGGCCGACGGCGCCCTCCGGGAGCACGGCCGCCGCGCCCGTGAGCGTCGAGACGGCCCGCAGGCCGCTGATGTGGTCGGCGTGGACGTGGGTGTCGAGGGCGTACCGGAGCGTCGCGCCCCGCTCGGCGGCGTCCTCGGCGTACCGCGTCGCGAACGCGCGGAGCGGGTCGATGACCGCCGCGTCGTCGCCGTCGATCACCAGGTAGGCCAGACAGCCCGAGGAGGGCCGGTGGTACTGGAGCACCGTCGCGGGGCCGGCCGACGCGACCTCGCGGGCCTCGTAGAGCCGGGCCCAGCCACGCATGCCGTCGTCGAGCGCCTCGACGTCCCAGCCCTGCTGGGCGAGGAACTTCGCGACGTAGAGGCTCGAGATGCCCTTCGCACAGCAGGTCACGAGCGGCCCGTCGGGCACCCCCTCGGGGACGGCCTCGGCCGGGTCGCCGTCCGCGGTGAGGAACTCGGTGAACGGGACGTTGACGTTCGTGACGTTCGGGTGGGTGAGCGTCCAGGCCTCGAAGTCCGCCGGGCGGCGCGTGTCGAGCACCGTGACCGCCTCGCCGGCCTCGAGGCGCTCGAGGAGCGCCGCCGCGGGGATCTCCCGGACCGACGCGCCGGGCTCGGGGAACTGGTCGGCCTCCATCACCAAGCGCGGAGGGGGCCGGCGATGTTAACGGTTCTGGGGCCCGAACGGCTTTTGGCCGTCCGCGGCGACCCCGCCGCCATGTCGGAGGCGCTGCGCTGGGAGACCCTGGGGTCGACGACGGACTACGAGTGCCCGGGCTTCGCGGTCCGCCGCGACGAGGTCCGGCTGCCCGACGGCACGGAGACCGACTTCCACAGCGTCGTCGACGGGCCCTCGGTGGTCGTGCTGCCGTTCACGCCCGACGGCGACGTCGTCGTCATCGACGAGTGGCGCCAGGCGGTCGGCCGCGTGAGCCGGGGGCTGCCCGCGGGCGGCGTCGAGCCCGAGGACCCCGACCGGGAGGCGGCGGCCGGCCGGGAGCTCACCGAGGAGACGGGCTACGTCGCCGAGTCGGTCGAGCCCCTCGTGACCGTCGAGCCCGCCAACGGCCTGGGCGACTTCGTCTTCAGCTACCACGTGGCCCGGGGCTGTACGCCCGACGGCGAGCGGGCGCTCGACGACAACGAGAGCATCGCCGTGACGACGGTCGGGTGGGACGCCCTCGTCGAGGCGGCGCTGGCGGGCGAGCTCCGGGACGGCCGGTCGCTCCTGGGGGTCTCCCACGCCGCGCTCGCCGGCGTCGGGCCCTGAGCTGATCGCCCTGTCGGCCGCCGGACCGAAAGCATCGTGCCCCCGCGCGGTGGAGGGTGGGGCAGATGCCCCCGGTCTTCGAGCAGCGCGCGGCCGACGGCGCCGGCCGGCTCGGCGAGCTGACGGTGCCCGCGGGCCGACGCCGTCGTCGAGACGCCCGCGCTGCTGCCGGTGGTCAACCCGAACGTCCAGACGATCGACCCCGCCCGGCTCGCCGACGAGTTCGGCGCCCAGGCGCTGATCACGAACGCCTACATCATCAGGCGCTCGGCGGAGCTCCGCGAGCCGGCGCTGGAGCACGGCCTCCACGACTGGCTGGGCTTCGACGGCCCGATCATGACCGACTCCGGCTCGTTCCAGCTCGCCGAGTACGGCGAGATCGACGTCACGACCGAGGAGATCCTCGCCTTCCAGCGCGACATCGGCTCGGACATCGCGACCCCGGTCGACATCCCGACCCCGCCGGACGTCGACCGCGACCGGGCCGCGTCGGAGCTCGCGGAGACCCAGGAGCGCCTCGAGGTGGCCGCCGGCTTCGACGCCGGCGAGATGCTCGTGACCGGGCCCGTCCAGGGCTCGACCGACCCCGAGCTCCGCGAGCGGGCGGGCCGCGACGCCCGGGCGACCGGCCTCGACGTCTTCCCGGTCGGCGCCATGGTGCCGCTGCTCAACGACTACCGGTTCGCGGACGTCGTCGACCTCGTGGCGGCCGCCAAGCGCGGCCTCGGCGTCGACGCGCCGGTCCACCTGTTCGGCGCGGGCCACCCGATGGTGTTCGCGCTCGCGGCCGCGCTCGGCTGTGACCTCTTCGACTCGGCGGCCTACGCGCTCTACGCGAAGGACGGCCGGTACCTCACGGTCCGGGGCACCGACCACCTCGCGGACCTCCACGACCTGCCCTGCGAGTGCCCGGTCTGCACCGAGTGGACGGCCGCAGGGCTCCAGGACGCCCCCCGGAGCGACCGGCGTGACGCCCTCGCGGCCCACAACCTCCACGTCTCGTTCGGCGAGCTCCGCCGGGTCCGCCAGTCGATCCGCGACGGCACGCTGTTCGAGCTCGTCGAGGCCCGGGCGCGCGGCCACCCGACGGTGCTCGACGGCTACCGGGCGCTGCTCGACCACGGCGACTGGCTCGAGCGGGGCGACCCCGCCAGCAAGGGCGCGTTCTTCCACGTCTCCGCCGAGAGCGCCCGCCGGCCCGAGGTCCGCCGGCACCGCGACCGGCTCGACCGGCTCTCGGTCCCCGACCGGCTGCTGCTCGCCGAGGGCGAGCCCGGCGAGGCCGTGGACGCCGGCGCCTACGACGCGGTCTGGGCCGTCGTCCCGCCGTTCGGGCCGGTGCCCCCCGCGCTCGAGGAGACCTATCCGGTCACGGCGGAGGTGCCAGAGCGGGTCGACGTCGAGAGCCAGGTCGCGGCCGCCCGGGCGGTCGCGCGATTGGCCGAGCTGCATCCCGGGGCGACGATGGCGCTCGCCCACCGGGGCTGGGCCGCGGCGGCGCTCGACCGGCTACCGGGCGGGATCGAGACCGTCGACCTCGGGACCGTGGGATAGCGCCACACAACAACGCCCGTTTGCGCTTCCGGAAGCTACTGAGTGGGGCCGAGACAAACGACCGCCATGCCACGACTCACCCGACGTCGGGCCCTCGGGGGCGCCGCGGCGCTCGTCGGCACCCTCGCCGGCTGTTCGGCGCTCCCCGCCGATAGGGACGACGACCAGTCCTACGACCGGCTGGCCCGGACGGCGACGTACGTCTCGCCGAACGCCGACCTCGAGTTCCCGGCGGAGCTCCCCGCCGTCGAGAACACCCACAACGCCGACCTGCTCGTGCTCCCCGGGGACACCGCCCATGGCCCGGATCAGGCTGCGGACTGGCTCGCCGCCGACCAGGTCGTCGCCCTCGTCGGCGACGGGGCGGAGCGGCGGTGGCTCGACTGGGCGCGCAGCGACGCCTTCGAGGACACGTTCGAGAGCCCCGGGGCCAGCGACGCCGAGCCGGACCCGACGCTGGTCGTCGCCGCGGCGGTCGGCACGCTCGTGCACACCTACCGCCACTCCTGGGCTGACTCGCCCCGCGACCGGGACGTCCTCCGGGCGATCGATGAGGACCTCGGCGACGTCGAATCGGAGACCCCGCCCTGACCGCGGGCGACCGGCCTCAGCGGCCGTCGAGCCGGTCGAGCAGCCGCTCGCGGAGCAGGTGGCGGTGGCACGGCTTGTCGGGGGCCTCGTAGCAGACGACGGCGACGTCGGTGCCCCCGACGACCTCGTCGACGAGCGCCTCGAACGCCTCGCCGGCCTCGGCGTCCGTCTCGAGGTACTCGTGGTACCGCTCGCCGAAGTCGACGTCGGCCCAGGCCCGCTCGACGGCCTCGGCGTCCGCCATCCCCTCGGCCTCGAGCGTCGCCTGTCGCTCCTTGATGTCGTCGAGCAGCTCGCCGGGCGGCCCGAGCGCCGGCACGTTCTCGTCGACGGCGCCGTGGAACCAGCCCATCGGCCGGCGGACCACACCCACGAGCCGGGTGCCGGCGGGCAGGCCGGCGCGGTCGTGCTGGATCGCCGCCGCGTAGGTCTCGTGGACGGTGGCCATCGGGGCCTGGTGGGGCCCCCGCGGGCAAAAGGCTACGCCGCGGATGGCAAGGTAGTTGAGCGCGCCGGGCGGAGGCCCGCCAGTGACCGAGCACTTCGAGGTCGTCGGCCACGACGGCGCCGCCCGCCTGGGCGAGCTCCGGCTGGCCGACCCGGTCGTCACGCCCGCCCTCGTCGACGACGTGCTCGTCGACGCCGGCAGCCGGTGGCGCGAGGAGCCGCCGACCCCCGCGGGCGACGACGGCCACCTGACGGTGCTCCCCCACCGCGGGCTGCCGGCGGGGACCGATCCCGAGGTGGAGGCGGCGTTCGCCGAGCCCGCCCCCGAGGTCGACTTCCCCGCGGCCGCGGTCGGCGCCCCGGCGACCGCCGAGCGCCTCGGCGCCGGCGGCGCGGACGCCTTCCTGCTCTCGACGGCCCAGGGGCTCGTCGGCCACGCCGAGGCGTTCGTCGACGCGGTCGTCCGGACCAAGGAGGCGCTCCCGGCGGACGTCGCGCTCGGGCTGTCGGGCGTCGCGACTCCCCGGAACGCCGCCACGTTGGTCTACGCCGGCGTGGACCTGCTCGACGCCGAGCGGGCAGCCGTCGCGGGCACCCGCGGGCGCTACCTCACCCGGGAGGACGACCGGCCCCTCGACGCCCTCGAGGAGCTCACGTGTCCGTGTCCGGCCTGTGACGCCGGGCTCGACGCGTTCGACCGGGAGGCCTGTGCCGAGCACAACCGCCGGGCGCTGGCCGCCGAGCTGGCGACCGTCCGGGAGCGGATCCGGCAGGGACGGCTCCGGGACTACGTCGAGGCCCAGGCCCGCCACGACCAGTGGCTGACCGGCGTCCTCCGCCGGCTCGACGACCGCTGGGGCTACCTCGAGCCCCGGACGCCCGTCCACCGGCGGGCCACCATCGCGGCGACGACCGACGACGCGATGCGCCGCGTCGAGATCCGGCGGTTCGCCGACCGGGTCACCGCCCGCTACGTCGGCCGGTTCGGGGGGCCGCTCGTGCTCGTGCCCTGTTCGGCGCGCAAGCCCTACGGCGACTCGAAGAGCCACGCCCGGTTCCACGAGACGATCCACTACCGGGGCCACAAGGTCTCGATGACGTCGCCCATCGGCGTCGTGCCCCAGGAGCTCGAGCTGACCTACCCGGCCCAGCACTACGACACGACGGTGACCGGCCGGTGGTCCGAGACCGAGATCGACTTCGTGGCCCGCGTGCTGGGACGGTACCTCGACCGGGTCGAGTACGACCGGGTCGTGGCCCACGTGCCCGAGGAGGGCTACCGCGCCGCCGTGGAGCGGGCGCTCGAGGGCCGCGACCTGCCCGTCGAGTTCACCGTGGCCGACCACCCGACGGACGACGACTCGCTGGCCGCGCTCGCGGCCGCGCTCGAGGGCGAGGGGCAGTACACCAAGCGCGAACGCGAGCGGCGCACCGTCCGGGCCATCGCCGATTTCCAGTTCGGCGACGGCGCGGGCGAGGCGCTGTTCGACGACGTCCGCATCCAGGCGCCGTGGCCCAAGCACCGGGTCCACGACCCCGACGGCGAGCAGCTGGCCGCGCTCGAGCCCTCCTACGGCCTGCTCGCGCTCACGCTCGAGGGGGCCCGCCGCTGGGCGGACTCGACGGTCCCGGTCCGCCGGGTGACGATCGACTCGTTCGTGCCCCACGGCAGCGTGCTCGCGCCGGGCGTCGTCGACGCGAGCGACGGGATCCGGGTCGGCGACGAGGTCGTCGTCGAGGGGCCGCAGGCGTTCGGCGTCGGGCGGGCGGAGATGCACGGCGCCGAGATGGCCTCGAGCTCACGGGGCGTCGCGGTCGACGTCCGCCACGTCGAGGAACGATGAGCGGGACGGTCAGCCGACGCCGTTTAGTCCACGAGGGGGAAAGGTTGAACCCATGAGCGGCACCCCCTCCCCCGAGTCGCACGAGCGCGGCCGGGGCATGGACGCGCACAACGCGGTCATGCGCGAGATCCGGGGCCGCAACGACGCCACGTACGACCCCCGCGAGCCGACGCGGGTCTGGCTCGACGAGGACAACACGCCCGACGGCGTGGTGCCGAGCCTCACGATCATCCTCAACACCGGCGGCTGCCGGTGGGCCCGGGCGGGGGGCTGTACGATGTGTGGCTACGTCGCCGAGTCGGTCGAGGGCGGCACCGTCGCCCACGACGACCTCATGGCCCAGATCGAGGCCGCCCTCGAGCACGAACGCGAGCACGTCGACGGGCAACGCGACGGCTCCCACGCGGCCAGCCCGCTGGTGAAGATCTACACCTCGGGCTCCTTCCTCGACGAGCGCGAGGTGCCCGCCGAGACGCGCGACGCCATCGCCGAGGCCCTCGAGGGCCGCGACCGCGTCGTCGTCGAGAGCCTGCCCGACTTCGTCGAGGCCGGGAAGCTCGCCGACTTCACCGACCGGGGGCTCGCGGTCGACGTCGCCGTCGGGCTCGAGACCGCGACCGACCGCGTCAGACACGACTGCGTGAACAAGTACTTCGACTTCGCGGACTTCGAGGCCGCCTGCGCCGAGGCGGCCGCCGCCGGCGCGGGCGTGAAGGCCTACCTGCTGTTGAAGCCGCCGTTCCTCACGGAGTCGGAGGCGGTCGAGGACATGGTCGCCTCGGTCGAGCGCTGCGCCGCCGTCGAGGGCTGTCACACGGTCTCGATGAACCCGACGAACGTCCAGCGCTACACCATGGTCGAGCAGCTCTACTTCGACGGCGGCTACCGCCCGCCGTGGCTCTGGAGCGTCGTCGAGGTGCTCCGGCGGACCGCCGACGTCGACGCCATCGTCGTCTCGGACCCGGTCGGCGCCGGCTCGGACCGCGGCCCGCACAACTGCGGGGAGTGCGACGACGTCGTGGAGCGGGCGATCGAGGACTTCGACCTCCGACAGGACCCCTCGGTCTTCGAGGAGGTCGGCTGTGACTGCGAGGCGACCTGGGCCCACGTGATGGCCCACGAGACCGGCTACAACCTCCCGCTGGCGCCGTAGCTGGCCCCGACGGGGCGCTTTTCATCCCGCCCGCCGTAGCTCGGCCGATGCGTCAGTCCGCCCGGTCCGCGCTCCTCCTCTCGCTGCTGGTGGTCCTGGCGGGCTGTACGGCGATCGGGCTGGACGCGGGATCGGGCACGCCGGACCGGACGGCGACGCCGGAGTGGCCCGAGCCGCTGCCCCCGGGCATGACCACCGAGGTCGTCGCCAATCCACTCGACCTCGCCCGGGCCCACACCGCGGTCCTCACCGGGCAGTCCTTCACCTACCGCGAGACGGTGGTGGTCGAGACCACCGACGGCATCCAGCTGGGCACCGTGGAAACGGTGCGGCGGGTCGCGCCCGACGGCGCCTTCGTCCACCGGATGCGCGTCGAGGGCGTGGTCCCGACGGTCGTGACCCAGCTCCGGGCCGTCGACGCCTACTCCAACGGCTCGCGGGTCGTCATCCGTTTTCGCCGCGCCGAGGAGAACACCACGCTGGTCACGTCGGCCGCCGAGTCGCCGATGATCGCGAACGACGTCATCGGGAAGGGGCCGATCTACTCGGTGCTCTCCTCGACCGAGCCGACGGTGGCCGGCCCGCTTCGGCGGGGCGGGACGACCTACCTCCACGTCCGTGGCGACGGCGGGGCGACCCGCTTCGGCTTCGTGGAGGCGACCAACGTCAGCTTCGAGGCGCTCGTCGCGCCCTCGGGGCTCGTCCACCGCTACGCCGTCAGCTACCGCGCCAACGGGACCTCCTACACTGGCTGGGAGGGCCGGATCGTCCGGACGGTGACCTTCGACGAGGTCGGCTCGACGACCGTCGAGCGGCCCGACTGGGTGGCCGAGGCGCTCCCGAACGCCACCGCGGTCCCGACCGGCCGCTGAGCCGCTGGCGGCGATTCCCGGGGGCGAGCGGACCGCTTTTATGGCCGGTCGGTGATGGGTGGATGATGAGTTCCGGGGAGTACACCTTCGAGCACGCTCCGACGACCGACCAGCCGTTCGAGAACGCGCTGGCCACGGCCCGCGACGGCGCGCGGCTCTCGGTCGAGGACGCCGTCGCCCTGCTGACGACCGGGTCGGACGTCGAGGGCATCGACGCCGACCGCAAGGAGCGGGTGCTCGAGCTCGCCGACCGCCGGCGCGCCGAGGTCGTCGGCGACGAGGTCACGTTCGTCGCGAACCTCAACAACAACCTCACGACGGCCTGCAACACGGGCTGTCTGTTCTGTAACTTCAAGGACCCCGCCCACACGTTCGAGGCCGACCACGACGCGGGCACGGCGGGGTTCACCAAGACGCCCGAGCAGTCCCGCCGGCTCGTCGAGGCCGCCGTCGACCGGGGCATCTACGAGGTCACCTCCGTCTCGGGGCTGCACCCGGCGCTGGCGCTCGACGAGGAGCACCGCGAGATCCTCGAGTCGTACGAGCGCGGGGCCATCGAGGTGAACTACAAGCCCCCGAGCGAGTACGCCACCGACCCGAGCACGTACGTCCGGCAGCTCGAGGCCATGTGCGTCGACGGGGTGCACGTCCACTCGATGACGCCCGAGGAGGCTGCCCACGCCCGCCGCGGGACGGACTGGTCCTACCGCGAGGTGTACGAGCGGCTGCGCGACGCGGGGCTGGACTCCGTCCCCGGCACCGCCGCCGAGATCCTCGTCGACGAGGTGCGCGACGTCATCTGCCCGGGGAAGATCGACACCGGGGGCTGGGTCGAGGCGATGGAGGGCGCCGCCGCGGCCGGCCTGCCGATGACGGCCACGATCATGTACGGCCACGTCGACAACGCCCGCCACCGGGCGATGCATCTCGAGGTGCTCCGCGACCTCCAGGACCGCACGGGGAACATCACGGAGTTCGTGCCGCTGTCGTTCGTCCACCCGAACACGCCGCTGTTCGAGCGCGGCGTCGTCGAGGGCGGGGCCAGCGACGCCGAGGACGAGCTCATGATCGCCGTGGGCCGGCTCTTCCTCGACAACGTCGACCACGTCCAGTCGTCGTGGGTGAAGTACGGCGACGAGAAGGGGCTGAAGCTGCTCTCGTGTGGCGCGGACGACTTCATGGGCACGCTGCTCTCCGAGGAGATCACCGCCCGGGCCGGGGGCACCTTCGGCCAGTTCCGGTCGTTCGAGGACTACGTCCGGATGCTCTCGGCGGTCGGCCGGCCGCCGGTCGAGCGCTCGACGGACTACGAGCAGCGCCGGCGCATCGACCCCGACGACCCGCCGTTCGGGCCGGCGCTGGGCCCCCGGGCCGACGGCACCCCGATGCTCGCGCCCGGCGAGTCCCTCGACGCCGCCGACGGGCCGATCTCCGCCGACGACTGAAGGATCGGGGATCGGTTCCGCGGCGAGCGACGGTCTTGCCACGTGTCAACGTGCCACGGGCTTGTCTGGATCCTTCGAGACGCTGGCCTCGTCGCGGGTGGCACGCACGAGGCGGGCTGTTCGGCCGCTGAGTCCGGCCCCGGTCGAGCGGTTCAGCCGACGTGGACCCGGGTCACGTGCCCCCCACAGCCACACTGGTCGACGTACTCCCACTCGAGGTCGGCGTCCACGTCAGCCGCCTCGAGGTGGGGGTAGAGGTAGCCCTCGGGGTGGCCCTGCTCGGCGTGGGTGACGAGGTTCACGTGGTAGCCCGCGGCGGTGTGTTCGATCGCGGCCGTCGCGTCGGCGAGCACCCGCTCGCGGTCGTCGGCGTGTCGGGGCCCCTCGAGGTTCGCCGACCAGGAGTTCTCGTGAACCCGGTCGGTCACGGGGTCGGCATCCGCGTGGTCGTGGGCGGCCATGGCCAGCTGTTGGGTCGGGTCGCGCAAGGCGCCCGCCCCGAACATGTTCCGGGTCGTCGGCCGGGCTGGGTCAGTCCGCGGACACCGGGCCCTCGAGCACCCGGCGATATCGCGCGCCCGCGTCGTCGTCGGCCCGGAGGGCCGCCGTCACCCGCTCGGAGAGCCACTCGTTGGCGGCCTCGTCCGAGGCGGGCAGGAACCGCTCGTAGACCGGCAGCCGCTCCCTGAGCGGGACGCCCGCCGTCTCGGCGATCGACTCGAGCTCGTCGAGCGCCGGCCAGGCGTAGTCGGGGTTGATGTGGTCGGCGGTGACCGGCGAGACGCCGCCGAGGTCGTCGACGCCGCAGTCGAGCAGCTCCCGCGCCGGCGCGAGGTTCGGCGGTACCTGGACCGAGACCGCCTCGGGGAGCGCCCGGCGCGCCATCGCGACGGTCCGCCGGAGGGCCTCGAGGTCGGGCGAGCCGCCGTCCCAGCGCTCGTTGTCGACCACCGGCTGGATGATGACCTCCTGGACGTGGCCGTACCGGTCGTCGAGCTCGCGGATCGCGAGCAGGCTCTCCGCCCGGTCGCGGGCCGTCTCGCCGATGCCGACGAGCAGCCCGGTGGTGAAGGGCACGCCGAGCCGACCGGCGGTCTCGATGGTGGCGAGCCGCTGGCCGGGCGTCTTCCGGCGCGGGCCGGCGTGGGCGTCGACGTCCGCGGTCGTCTCGAGCATGACCCCCATCGAGGCGTTCAGCTCCGCGACCGTCGCCATCTGCTCCCGGGTCTGGTCGCCGGGGTTCGAGTGGGGCAGCAGGCCGGCCTCGAGGGTCAGCTCGCAGACCTCCCGGAGGTACCCGTGGACGCTGTCGTGGCCCCACGCGGCCAGCTGGTCGTGGATCTCGGTGTACCGGCCGTCGGGGTCGTCGCCGAACGTGAACAGGGCCTCCGTGCAGCCGGCGTCGACGCCCGTCTCGACGATGTCGAGGACGTCCTCGGGCGCGAGCAGGCTCGCCTCGCCGGGCGGGTCGAAGTAGGTGCAGTAGGTGCAGGTGTACCGGCAGGCGGTCGTCAGCGGCACGAACACGTTCCGGCAGTAGGTGAGCGCGTCGGCGGCCTCGACGTCGGCCGGGGTGACCTCCAGGAGGGCGTCGACGTCGGCCCCGTCGACGGTCAGCTCGACGCCGTGCTCGGCCGCCCCGGTGAACATCGGTCCCGGCTACCCCCGCGGGCGGTAAAACGCTGTCCCACCACGGCCCCGCCTCGGGACCGCGCGGGCGCCTCGAAGCGACTAACCCCGCCGGGAGCGACGGTGTCGGTATGCAGCTCACGACGACGAGCACGATCCAGGGCGAGACGGTCGACGGGACGCTCGGCCTCGTCAAGGGGAACACGGTCAGAGCGAGGAACATCGGCCGGGACATCACCCAGACGGTCCGGAACATCACCGGCGGCGAGCTGAAGTCCTACTCCGGGCTCATGACGAAGTCCCGCGACGAGGCGCTCGAGCGCATGACGGCGGCCGCCGAGGAGCTCGGCGCCGACGCCGTCGTCGAGATCCGGTTCGAGACCTCGGAGATCACCCAGGGCGCCGCGGAGATCCTGGCCTACGGCACCGCGGTCACGCTCGAGTAGGCGCGCCCAGGGGGTTCAGTCCCGCTCGACCCCGACGCGGCCGTCGGCGACGGTGAGCTCGACCCCGCGGTCGAGCAGCCACCCGCGGCTCCGGGTGCCCTCGCCGTGGACCAGCACCTCGACGAGGTCGGCCCGCTCGTCGACGTCGGTCGCCAGCCGGTGGGAGTCGACCACCTCGACGGAGGCGCCGACGGATTCCGCGATGGCGAGGTGGTCGACGAAGGAGGTGCCGTGGTAGTCCACCCGGAACTCGGGGTGGCGGGCGACGAACGCGTTCGTCCCGGCCGCCCGGCCCGGCGCGACGGCGAGGTCGGCCTCGGCCCCGAACAGCCGGTCGAGGCTCGTGGGCGTCGCGAGCGGGAGGTCGGCCATCACGACGGCGACGGCGCCCTCGGCGGCCTCGAGCACCGCGTTGACCGCCGGGGTGAGCGGCCGCTCGTCGACCTCGACGGCCGCCGCGCAGTCGACCGGCTCCGTGGCGAGCACCGTCGGCTCGTAGCCCGCGGCGGATAGCGTCCCGAGGACGTCCTCGAGCATCACCCGGGCGAACGCGGCCCGCTCCCCGGCGTCGAACAGCGGCGAGAGCCGGGTCTTCGGGGCCCCGGCGTCGAAGGGGACGACGACCCGCATCCCCTAGAGTCGGCTGTGGGTGCGCGAGCGGCGCCAGTAGATCACGGCGCCGACGACGAGGCCGATCAGCACGAGCGCGCCGACGGCCATGAGGATGAGCCGGTTCCGGTTCTGGCTGGACTGCGCCTTGGTGGCGGTGTCCTCGGCCTGGTTCGCCAGGTCGGTCGCGAGCTCGAAGTTCGGCGGCTCGGACTCGTAGGCGTCGATCGCCGAGTTCAGGGTGCGCTGGGCCTCCTGGTGGCCGCCGGCGGCCTCGATGGCCGCCTGCGCCGAGTCGATCGCCTGCCGGGCCGTCCGGCTGTCCTCGGTGTAGTGGTGGGTCTCGTAGCTCTCGATGACGTCGCTCGTGCCCCCCTGGCGGGCCTGGCTCAGCTCCGCGAAGCGGAACTGCTCGGCCGGGCTGTAGGTGTAGTTCTCGACCGGCGGCACGGTGCCCGTGAGGGTGACCCGGATCTCGTTGTCGCCGTTATCGAGATCGACCGGGTGCTCGAACGTCTGGCCGTCGTAGGTCTCCTGGGCGATCTGCGAGCCGGCCTGGTTATCGACCTGGACCGTCCAGGTCACGTTCCGAAGCTCGGTGTCGCCCTCGAGGCTCCACTGCTCGAGCGACGGGTTCTGGAACAGCTCGGTCAGCACGAACGTCGCCTGGACGTCCGACCCGACCTGGGCCTCCGACGGCGCGTCGGCCTGGCTGACCGTCGCGGCCCCCGCGGCCCCGACCGCCAGCACGAGTACGAGAAGGAGCGCGGCGAGGCTAGAAGAGCGGCTCGAGTTCATCACTACCGTCGTCGACCAGCTCTCTCAAGTTCGCTTCGCTTTGCTGCCGGATGTCCTCGATGTTGTCCTGGGCCTCGATGGCGACCCGCTGGAGCTCCTTGATGCGGGGCACCTTCGAGACGCCCGACAGCATGACCGCCGCGGCGACCTTGTTCTCGCCGGGCAGCGGGTAGTCGCCGCCGCGGACCTCCATGCTCCCGGTCTGCTCCTCGAGCCACTTCCGGCCGCGCTCGATGCCCTTGCGGTTGAGGTGCTGGGGCGGGCCGGAGACGACGACGAGCGCGCGCTCGGCGCCGTCGATCTCACACGGCAGGGTCAGCCGCCCGAGGGCGGCCTTGCGGATCAGGCTCGTGATGCGGTTCGTGGTGTTCGAGCTCTGGTCGAACTGGTCGCCGCGGTCGTTCTTGAATCGGGAGAGCAGGCCGCTGTCGCTGGACGTCTCGACGCCCTCGGCCGCGTAGCCGACGGTGGAGACCCCGCCGCCGGCGAGCGTGTTGATGATCTCCGAGGAGTCGACGACGGACTCGGCGACCTCGTCGCCGACGGAGACCTCGCCGGCGCCGAACAGGACGCCGAACCGGCGGACGATCTCCTCGTTGATGGTCGAGTAGCCCCCCTCGACGGACTCGCCGGTCTGGCGCCACGCGTCGTTGTCGAAGACGAGCAGGTTGTCGACCTCGCGGACGAACGTCTGGAACGACCGGGCGGCGTTGAGCGTGTAGATGCCGCCCTCGTCGCTCGCGGGGAGGACGCCGAGGCCGTAGACGGGCTCGGTGTAGATGCGCTTGAGGTGGCGGGCGACGACCGGCGAGCCCCCCGAGCCGGTGCCGCCGCCGAGCGCCGAGATGACGAGGAAGGCGTCGATCTCGTGGACCGGGACGTTGTCGACGGCCCCCTGGATCTCGTCGATGTCCTCCTCGGCGATCTCCGCGCCCAGCTCGTTGTCGGCCCCCACCCCGTGGCCCTTCACCCGGGACTGACCGATGAGGACGCGGTTCTCGTCGGGGACGTAGTCGAGCCCGATGAGGTCCGCCTTGGCGGTGTTCACGGCCACCGCCGAGCGGACGATGTTGCTCCTGGTCTGTTGGTCGTACCAGAGGAACTTATCGACGATCTTGCCCCCGGCTTGCCCGAACCCGATCAGCGCGAGTTTCATGGTGACGCCATGCTCCGTTAACCCACAACGACACCAGATACGCGAATAAGCCTTTTGGTCGGTTAGGTCCGCCGAATCCGGGGGGCGGCCGGAAGATTTTCACCAGCCAGCAGGGCGTTTAACGCCGCGTTATAGGCCCGTCGGACGGCTGGCGGTCGGGGGACTGACGGCCGGGGAGCTATATAAACGGCGCCGCGGTCTCGGACGGTTCCGACCCGACGTCGTCGACGGAATCGTCAGGTCCGCTCGAGGTACTCCCCGAGGGTCGTCAGCGAGTCGAGGTCGGCGCCGAGCGCCTCGGCGGCGTTGTCGTCGGTCACGTTCTCGTAGCGGAAGGCGTGGCCCTGTCCCCGGCCGAGGGGGACGAACGGCAGCGGGTCGGCGAGCGCCATCCCGAGCTTCGCGACCGCGATCGGCACCGGCAGGATGCTCACGGACTGCCCCCGGGCCCGGTAGACCGCCCGGGTGACGTCCGCCAGCGAGAGCTGCTCGCGCCCGCCGACCTCGTAGGTCTGCCCGACGTGCGCCCCGTCCTCGAGGCAGTTCGCCAGCAGCGGGACGAACTCCTCGATCCAGATCGGCTGAAAGCGCATCGTCCGGCCGCCGCCGGGCAGCCCCGTGACGTAGGGCGTCGTCACGAGCCGGGTGAAGTCGACGAACTCCCCGCCCTCGCCGAAGATGACCGAGGGCCGGACGATCGTCCAGTCGAGCGACGAGGAGCGGACGGCCGCCTCGGCCCGGCCCTTCGCCCGGCTGTACGCCCACCGGGTCTCCGGGTCGGCGCCCAGCGCGCTCTGGTAGACCAGCCGTTCGACGTCGGCCGACTCGGCGGCGTCGACGACGTTCCGCGTCCCCTCGGTCGTCACCGCCTCGTGGCGGGCCTCCCCGCCCTTCGGCTGGTAGAGGGGCGACAGCGCGACCAGGTGCACCACGGCGTCCATGCCGGCCATCGGGCTGTCGAGGCTGTCCCGGTCGGTGACGTCGCCCCGGACCGTGGCGACCCCGGAGGGCAGCTTCGCCCCACGCGGCGACCGGGCGAGGGCGGTCACGTCGTGGCCGCGCTCGTCCAGCTCGCGGCAGAGGTGCCGACCGACGAAGCCCGTGCCCCCCGTGACCAGTACGTGCATGTCCGCGGGGGCGCGCTCCGGGCGGAAAAGGGTACCTGTCACTCCCCACGAATCCCGGAACTGGCTTAACGGCCCGCGCCGCAGCCCGGGGCATGCTGGTCACCCTGGAGGGCCTCGACGGGAGCGGCAAGACGACGGTGGCCGACGCGCTCCAGGACGCCTACCCGGCGGCGACGTTCACCCGCGAGCCCACGGGGTCGTGGTACGGCGAGGCGGTCCGCCGGTCGCTGGGCGACGAGGGGGCCGACCCCATCGCGGAGCTGTTCCTCTACACGGCTGACCACGCCGCCCACCTCGCCGAGGTGGTCCGCCCCGCGCTCGAGCGCGGCGGCCTCGTCATCTCCGACCGGTACTCCGACTCCCGGTACGCCTACCAGGCGGCGGCGCTCGAGGGCCGGATCGAGCGGCCGCTCGAGTACATCGTCGGCGTCCACACCCCCTGGACCGAGCCCCCCGACGCCACCCTCTACTTCGACGTCGACCCCGAGACCGGCGCCGCCCGGAGCGGCGCGACGAACAAGTTCGAGCAGGCGGCCTTCCTCGAGTCGGTCCGCGAGCAGTACGAGCGGCTCATCCGGAACGACCCGGAGCGGTTCGTCCGCATCGACGCCACCCAGGCCCCCGAGGTCGTCATCGCCGAGGCCGAGAACGCCCTGGCCGACCTCGGCGTCTGAGCCGGGCTCACCCGCCGTCGTCGGCCGCGGGGGGCCCGACGGCGTCGGGCGGCGGCATCCAGAGGTAGTCGATCGCGAGCCCGAGCCCCAGCGGGACGACCACGAGGAGGAACCAGGCGACGTCCGGCCCGCCGAGGTCCGCGCCGAGCCCCAGCGCCCCGGTGACCACGATCGTCGACGCCACGAGCGCCAGCGGGACCAGGACCAGCGCGAAGACGACCGGGCCCCAGGCGGTCTCGAGCCGGACCCGGAGCAGCCGGGTCGCCACCGCCGCGGCGACCGTGTGCACGGCGACGAGGATCCCCACCACGACCGCGCCGCCGAGGCTCACCATGGCCGCGAGGTAGCCGGCCGGCCCCCTTTGCGGTGTCGGCTTCCATGGCCGGCGGTCCTGGAGGCCATCGGAAGGCCCTTACCCGTCCCCCGGAACCGTCGGCCAATGCACCGGGTCATCGGCGAGCGCTCCCTCGAGGAGACGCCCTACGGGCCCGAGACGGCCCGGGGCATGCTGGCGACGATGGTCCGGGCCCGGCGGTTCGACGAGCGCGCGCTGGCGCTGCAGCGCCGCGGCTGGATGAGCGGCTACCCGCCGTTCCGCGGCCAGGAGGCCTCCCAGATCGGCGCGGCGGCCGCGATGGCCGACGACGACTGGCTGGTGCCCACCTACCGCCAGAACGCCCTGCTGCTCGCCCGGGGCGTCCCGCTGCGCGACCTGCTGCTGTTCCGCCGGGGGTTCCCGGAGTTCAACAGCGACCACGAGCAGCCGAACTTCCCCCAGACGGTGCCGATCGCGACCCAGCTGCCGATCGCGACCGGGCTCGGGATGGCGGCGAACTACCGGGGCGACGAACGCGCCGTGCTGGCGTGCTTCGGCGACGGCGCCACCTCGGAGGGGGACTTCCACGAGGCGCTGAACTTCGCCGGCGTCTTCGGCGCCCCGGTGGTGTTCTTCTGTGAGAACAACCGGTGGGCCATCTCGCTGCGCCGGGACCGCCAGACGGCGAGCGCCACGATCGCGGGGAAGGCCCAGGCGTACGGCTTCGAGGGCATCCAGGTCGACGGCAACGACCCGCTGGCGGTGCGGGAGGCGGTCGAGCGGTCGTTCGAGCGGGCCCGGGGCGGCGAACCGGTGCTCGTCGAGAGCCTCACCTACCGCCAGGGCGCCCACACCACGGCCGACGAGCCAGCCCGCTACCGCGACGAGCCGACCGACCTGCCCGAGTGGCGGACGGCCGACCCCGTCGAGCGGTTCGCGGACTACCTGCTGGCGGCCGACGTCATCGACGAGGAGTTCGTCGAGTCGGCCCGGGAGGAGGCGTCGGCGGCGATCGCCGAGGCCGTCGAGGCGGCGGAGACGGCCGCCGAGGAGCGCCCGGAGGCGGTCTTCGACAGCGTCTACGACGAGCTACCCCCGCGGCTCCGCGAGCAGCGGGCCGCGCTGCTCGAACGGGAGCACTGAGGCTGCTCGGTCGGGTACTCGCGGCCGGTAGACGCGGCCCTAGCCCATCGCGATGTACGTCTTGGTGTTGAGCACGCCCTCGAGCCCCTGGATGCTCGAGGAGGCGGTGTGGAGGACGTCGTAGACCTCCTCGGCGGTCACCTCGGCGATGAGGTCGAACTCGCCGGCGACCACGTGGGCCTCCGTGACGGTCTCGAGCGCCCGGACCGCCACCACGGTCTCCTCGGACCGGCCGGCGTCGGTCTTGACCATGATGACGGCATCGACCATGCGCCGCGCTACTCCGGCGGCCCGCAAAAGCCTTTCCCGGGCGGGCGGTTCCGGCCGGCCGTCGCCCGGCGCTTTCGCCTACACTTATGTCCCACGGGGTCCGACGTAGGAGGCACATGCGGTTCGTCATCGTCGGCGCCGGGCGGGTCGGCCTGCGGACGGCGAGCGTCGTCGCCGACGCGGACCACGAGGTGACCCTCGTGGAGACCGACCCCGAGAAGGTCGAGCGCGCTGAGAAGCGGGGCTTCACCGTCGTCGCCGGCGACGGCTCCCGCGAGGACACCCTGCTCGAGGCGGGCGTCGAGGACGCCGACGGCATCGGGGCGCTGACGGGCGACCTCAACACGAACTTCGCGGCCTGCATGATCGCGAAGCACCACGGCTGCCGGACGGTCATGCGCATCGACGAGGACTACCGCGAGGACATCTACCGGAAGTACGCCGACGAGGTGGACGAGCTCATCTACCCCGAGCGGCTCGGCGCCATCGCGGCGAAGAACGCCCTGCTCGGCGGGAACGTCCGGGCCATCGCCGACGTCGCCGCGAACCTCCAGGTGCTCGCGCTGACGGTGACGCCCGACTCGCCGATGCGCGGCTACACCATCGGCGAGCTCGAGCTGCCGGGCGACGCCGCGGTGCTCGCGTTCGGCAAGGCCGACGAGCCGATGGGCCTCCCGCTCGAGGACGACTCGCTCGAGGCCGGCGACCAGCTCGCGGTGCTGGCGGACTTCGAGGTCCTCGAGGACGTCCACCGGATCATCGTCGGCAGCGCCAACCTGCAGCTCGCCGGAGGCACCTAACCATGGTCACCGCCTACGTGATGGTCAAAGCACTGACGGGCGACGCGGACGGGATCAAACAGGCGATCGCCGACGTCGAGGGCGTCGTGGACGTCCACATCGTCGCCGGCGACGTCGACCTCATCGCGAAGCTCGACGTGGCCTCGCCGGCCGACGTCAAGGATATCGCCGCCAACCAGATCCACTCGATCGACGGCGTCGACGGCACGCAGACCTACATCGCGATGGAGTGAGGACCCCGTCCCGTCCGCCCGCCCGGCCCAGCGGCCGTGCCGTCAGGCGCCGGAGCGCTCGCGGGCCCGCTCGAGCAGCCCCGCGACGGGCTCGCGGTAGGCGTAGCCCGGGATGACGCCCTCCATGTACGTGCCCTCGACGTACCCGACCAGCGCCGCGGCGTCCTCCGCGCCGTGGTCCGGCCGCGCCGACTCGTAGACGGCCGACACGGTGACGCGCCCCGCCCGCTCGTCGCGGTCGACGGCCGGCGGGTCGACGTCGGCGCGCAGCGCGCCGTCGGCGTCCTCCAGCCGGCGCTCGAGCGTCTCGAACCAGCCGTCCTCGACCACGTCGGCCACGGTCTCGCCGGCGACGACGCGGTCGAGTGTCGGCAGCTCCATCTCCAGCTCGTAGCGCACGGCGCCCTCGCGCGCCTCGAGGCGGACCGTCGCCTCGAACGGCGTGCCCTCCGCGACGAACGCGCCATCCTCGCGCTCGAACCCGGCCCCGGTCACGAGCGCGCGCTCGGCCTTCTCGAGTCGGTCGACCATCGATCGGCCGTAGCCCGGCCGCGGGCAAAAGCCGCCCGGAACGGCCCCGGCTATCGCTCGGTCAGGATATCGTCCAGCGCGGCGACCACCTCGTCGAAGCGGCGGGTGGTCAGCCCGTCGGAGGTCAGGAACACGCCGTCGTGGTCCGTCGTGTAGCGGACGAGGTAGCCGTTCTCGAACACCCGGATCGAGTAGCGGTACCGGCCCAGCTCGGTCTCGGCGTACGAGCCCTCGGTCACCTGGAAGCCGTACCACTCGTTGCCGATGAACGTCGTCAGGTCGGCGTCCTGCTCGAGGTCCTCGCGGAGGTAGAGCTGCTCGTAGTCGTTCCGCGTGAAGTAGGTGACCGACCGGAGGTGGTCGCCCATCGTCGTCCGACACAGCGTCACGATGGTGTCGGCGAGCCCGTCGCCGAGGAGCTGGCTCTCCATCACCTACTGAGCCGCACGCCGGGGGCAAAAACCCGCCGGCAGGCCGCGCCGCCGCCCGGCCCTTCTTGTCCGCCGCGGCCGTCGAGGAACCCATGAGCGACGCCGCGGAGCCGGCCGTCACGGCCGAACGCCCCGACAGCCCGGTGACGGTCCGGGGCACGGACCACGTCACGGTGACCGGGAGCAACGTCGAGGACACCGTCGCGTTCTACCGCGACCTGCTGGGGATGTCGCTGGTGCTCCGCCAGCCGAACCTCGACCAGCCCGAGCTGAGCCACCTGTTCTTCGACACCGGCGACGGCCGGATACTGACGTTCTTCGTCGGCGACGAGCGCCCCTCACGGGAGTCGCCGCCGGACGTCGACGTCGGCCAGGTCCACCACCTCGCCTTCCGGATCGAGGCCGACCGCCTGGCCGACGTGAAGGCCGCCCTCGCCGACGCCGGCCACCGCTACAGCGAGTTCGACCGCGGCGCGTTCCACTCGCTGTACACCCGGGACAACAACGGGCTGACGATCGAGCTCGTCGCCGACAAGTGGCCGGTCCCCGACGACCGCCGGGGCGAGGTGCTCGCGCTCGCCCACGCCAACCGCGTCGAGGCCGGCGCCGAGTTCGTGGACGACCCCCACATGCAGGCGGCCGTCGACGAGCTCGGCCTCGACGTCGAACGTCAGGCGGTCCCGGACGCGCCGGCGGGGACGGGAGTCGACCGGTGAGCGGGCTCGACCTGGGCTACTCCGTCAGCTCGGCGTTCGGCCGGGACGAGGACCCCCGGGCCGCGGCCGAGGCGGTCCTCGACCGGGCCGCGCTCGCGGCCGACGCGGGCTACGACCTCGTCGAGGCCGGCGACCACCACCTCGCGGGCGGCTACAGCTACCTCCAGAACGTGCCGATGGCCGCCCGGCTGGCCGAGCGCTTCGACCGCGTCGCCGCGATGTTCCTCCTGCCGCTGTACGACCCGATCCACGTCGCCGAGGACGCCGGCACGCTCGCGGCGCTGGTCGACGAGTTCGACCTCTGGTGTGCGGTGGGCTACAACGAGGCGGCGTTCGAGGCGTTCGGCGTCCCGCTGGCCGAGCGGGCCGGCCGGATGGAGGAGTCCCTGGCGCTGCTCGACGCGCTCTGGGCCGATGACGGGGTGACGTTCGAGGGCGAGTTCTACCGGGTACACGACGCCTCGGTGAACCCGAAGGCCGAGCCGCGGGTCTGCATCGGGGGCACGGCACGGCCGGCGGTCGAGCGGGCCGCCCGGCTCGGCGACGCCTGGGTCGCGAACGCCGACCTGCCGCGGGCGGGGATCGAGCAGCGGGTCCGCACCGTCGAGGAGCACGGCCACGGGGTGGACGTGGTCGTCCGCCGGGACGCGCTGGTGCTGGAGGACGGCGAGGCGGCCGAGGCCGCCGCCGAGGCGCTGCTCGCCGACGGCTACCGTGGCTGGGGGCCCGAGGCGGACTGGCTGCTGACCGGGGACGCCGAGGCGGCCGGCGAGGAGCTCGCCGCACTCAGGGCGCTCGGCGTCGACGAGGTGGTCGTCCGCCCGATGGCCGCCGAGCACGCCGACGAGACCCTCCGGGGGGTCGCCCGAGCCCGCGACGCGCTGTAGTTCGCCCCGCCGGGCTGGTAGGCTTATACGCGCCGCCGGCGCTAGGTCGGGCCGATGGAGCCCGCGCGCCGTGATCGCGTCCTGCTGGCGGCGGTGGTCTTCGCCGTCCTGTTCGCGCAGGTGCTCCTCTACCCGGGCGTCCCGGACCTCGTCGCCGCGCTCGGGGCCACCACGGGGGCGCTCGACGCCGGCACCTGGTTCCTCGGCGTCGAGTTCGCGGCGTTCGTGCTCGCCGCCGGGCTGTGGGGCGCGGCCAGCGACGCGGCCGGCCGCCGCGTGCCGTTCATCCTCGCGGGCGCGCTCGGCGGGGCGGCCGGCTATCTCGCGCTCGCGCTCTCGCCGGCGCTGGGCGACCCGTCGTTCGCGCTCGTGCTGGTCCTCCGGGCGCTCCAGGGTGCCGCCACCATCGGCGCCTTCTCGCTGGCGATGACGATGCTGATGGACCTCCCGAGCGGCCACGGGCGGAACATGGGCGCGGCGGGGATCGCCATCGGCCTCGGCACCGCGACGGGCGCGCCCGTCGGCGGCCGGCTGACGACCGTCGACCCCCTGCTGCCGCTGTTCGCCGCCGCGGCGGTGCTGCTCGTCGCCGCGGGGCTGGTCAGCCGGGTCCGGGACCGGTCGCCGGACCCCGACCGCGCCGGCGTCGCCGACGGCCTCGCCCGGCTGACCGACCGCCCCGCGCTGGGCATCCCCTTTGCCTTCGGCTTCATCGACCGGCTCTCGGCGGGCTTCTTCGCGCTCGTCGGCACGCTCTACTTCCGGACGGCGTTCGGGCTCGACGCCGCGGCGACCGGCCTCGTGCTGGCGCTGTTCTTCGCCCCCTTCGCGCTGCTGCAGTACCCGTTCGGCGTGCTCTCGGACCGGATCGGCCGCACGGCGCCGGTGGTCGCCGGCTCGGCGCTCTACGGCGTGGCGCTCGTCGGGGTCGGCCTCGCGCCGTCGCTCGAGCTCGCCGGCGGCCTCCTGGTCGTCGTCGGGGTGCTCGGCGCGCTGATGGCGCCCGCGACGATGGCGCTCGTGACGGACCTCGCCGCCCCCGAGGAGCGAGGCGCCGCCATGGGCGGGTTCAACACGTTCGGCTCGATCGGCTTCTTCGCCGGGGTGGTCGTCGGGGGCGCCGTCGCCGGGCAGTTCGGCTTCCTCGCGGCGTTCCTCGTCGTGGGGGCCCTGGAGGTGGCGCTGGCCGCGGTCGCGCTGCCGCTTCTCCTCCGGCTCGAGGTCGACGTCGAGGCCACGTTCGGCCGGCGCGGGGCTGCCGGGGACGAAGGGACTTAACCCGCGCCCGTCGAACCGCCGCCATGGACCAGCGACCCGCGGGCTCGGGCTCGACCGCCGGCAGCGAGCGGCTCCACGAGGCGGCGACGGGGGTGTTCCCGGGCGGGGTCAGCCACAACGTCCGGGCGGCCGACCCGTACCCGGTCTACATCGAGCGCAGCGAGGGTCAGCACCTGATCGACGTCGACGGCAACCGGTACGTGGACTTCTGGAACGACCACGGCGCGAGCCTGCTCGGCCACGCCCCGACGGCGGTCGTCGAGGCCGTCCGGGAGCAGGCCGCCGACGGGCTCCACTTCGGCGCGGTCAACGAGCCGACCCTCGAGCTCGCCCGGAAGGCACTCGAGTTCATCCCCGGCGCGGACACGTTCCGCTTCGCCGTCACCGGAACCGAGGCCACGATGTACGCCGTCCGGCTGGCCCGGGCGCACACGGGCCGGGACCGCGTGCTCAAGGTCGAGGGCGGCTGGCACGGCGGGAACACCGACCTCGCCCACGGCGTCAACCCGCCGTTCGACGCGCCGACGAGCCACGGGCTCCCGCCGGGCCCGGCCGAGCACGTCCACACCTTCCGGCTCAACGACGACGACGGCGTCGCCGAGCTGTTCGAGCGCCACGGCGACGAGGTCGCGGCCGCCATCGTCGACCCGCGCCAGGCCGGCACCGAGCCGGACGCCGCGTTCCTGCGCTCGCTCGCGGACCGCTGTGCCGACAACGGGGCGCTGTTCGTCCTCGACGAGGTGGTGACCGGCTTCCGCGTCTCGCCGGGGACCTACGGCGAGCGGGTCGGGATCGAGCCGGACCTCACGACGCTCGGGAAGGTGCTCGGCGGCGGCATGCCGGTCGGCGCCATCGCGGGCCGGGCGGAGCTGTTCGCGCCCGCCGCGCCCGGCTCGACGCCCGAGGAGCGCGTGCTCGCCGCCGGCGGGACGTACTCCGCGAACCCGCTGACCGCGGTCGCGGGGCTCGCGACGCTCGAGGCCATCGAATCCGAGCCCGTCCACGACCACACCGAGGCGCTCGGCGAGCGCGCCCGCGAGGGGCTCCGGGCGGTCTTCGAGGAGCTCGGCGTCGAGGGCGAGCCGCTGGGCTTCTCGTCGCTGCTCCAGCCGGTGCTCAACCCCGACCGGCCGCTCGATTCCCCGACGGACGTCAAGACCGGCACGGACGGCGCGGCGCTGAAGGCCTACCACCGCGGGCTGCTCGAGCGGGGCTACTACTTCAACCAGGGCTCGATGGGCAACGTCTCCTACGCGATGACCGAGGCCGACGTCGAGGGATTCCTGGAGACCTCCCACGACGTGCTGGCGGAGCTCCTGGCCGACGGCGTGGTCTGAGCGCTCGAGCGGACTGGTCGGGAGGAGGGGCTGGACCCCGACGGCTGTCGCTTGGTGCGTGGAGTGCGAGGGATGGGATTCGAACCCATGGACCCCTACGGGATCAGGTCTTAAGCCTGACGCCGTTGGCCTGGCTTGGCTACCCTCGCGCGGTCGTCGGTTCGCCCGAGGGCGGGAAGTCGGTTTCGGTGGCCGGGGTCAGCCCTCGACGACCCGGACCTCGTCGCCGACCGCCAGCCGACGGCCCCGGTCGGGCTCGGGAACCCGGGCGATGAGCATCAGCGTGTAGTCGTGGTCGAAGGCCTCGCGGTCGGCCCAGTCCGGGAAGGTCGCGGCACGGCGTTCGATGAACCGCTCCCGGAAGCCGTCGAGGGGCTCGCCCGTGTCGGGGTCCCGCGTCGGGACGACGCACCGGCCGCAGGGCTCGACGCCCTCGACCCGGACGTCGCCGTCTGGGCCGTCGACGACGAACGACGGCGCGCCCTCGCCGACGAAGCGGTCCTCCCAGAAGGCGGGCACGCCGGCCACCTCCACGTTCGCCCGCAGCCGGCGGCGGACGTCCTCGACGTTCAGCGCGTCGAACCACGAGGCGACGCTCTCGAGAGTGGCCGTGCTGACGACCGACGGCCCCGACTCGGGCCGGTCGGCGAAGCCGCGCTCGTCGTCGCGATGGAGGCGCACGACCGTCTCGAAGTAGTCGCCAAACCATGCCTCGGCCGTGCCTGGGTCGTCAGCGAGGTCGAGCTTGGCCGGGCCGTCGCCCCCCGGCGGCTCGACCGTGAGTGTCGCCGTCTCGGCGTCGTAGCTCGTGCGGAGCGGGTGGACGTCGGCGGTCCGCTTGGCGGTGATCGGCTCGCCGTCGGGGCCGAACAGCGCGAACTCGCGGTCGCCCGCCAGCCCGCCGCCCGGCGCGATGGTCGCCGTCTCGACGGCCTCCCCGTCGAGGGACTTCACCGGGTAGCGCCGGAGCCGGGCGACGCGCGCCATCGGGGCCTACCGGTGGACCGAGACCGACTCGAGGACGACGTCCTCGACCGGGCGGTCGTCGCCGTCGGTCTCGATCGACCCGATCTCGCGGACGACGTCCATCCCGTCGGTCACCTCGCCGAAGACCGCGTGGCGGCCGTCGAGGTGGGGCGTGGCGTCGAGCGTGATGAAGAACTGCGAGCCGTTGGTGTCCGGGCCGCGGTTGGCCATCGAGAGTTTGCCCGGTCCGTCGTGGCCGAGGTCGTCGTGGAACTCGTCGTCGAACGTGTAGCCGGGGCCGCCGCGGCCGGTCCCCGTCGGGTCGCCGGTCTGGATCATGAAGCCGTCGATGATCCGGTGGACGGCCACGTCGTCGTACAGGGGCTCGTTCTCGTGGGTCTCACCGGTCTCGGGGTCCTCCCAGGTCGTTCCGCCGATCGCGAGGCCGACGAAGTTGTCGACGGTCTCCGGGGCGCGCTCGGCGAACAGGTCGATCTCGATGTCGCCGTGGCTGGTGTGCAGGACCGCGCTCGGGGTGTCCTCGGGCATACGCCAGACGGAGGCCGGGCCGACGGAAAGGGCTGCCGTTCGGCCGCCCCCGGCGGCTCCCGGTGACGGACCTCCGGCTCGGCGTGGTAGCGGCTCCGGGTGGGTCGGGCCTCGCTTCGGTCAGCGCTCGGCCGTCGCGTAGACGACCGGGCCGATCAGCAACAACGCGATGCCGAGGACGCCGAAGAGCAGGCCGGCGTCGCCGTCGATCGACGGCACGGCGAGCAGGAGCCCGCCGAAGCCGACGAAGATGAGGCCGACCAGCTTCCCGGAGCCCTTCACGAGGCCCGCCGGGACCGTCAGCACGAGCAGGACGAGGGCCGCGTGGCCCAGGTGGTAGGGCAGGAGGAGCTCGTCCATCAGCTGCAGCGGAACGGGGCCGACCATCTCACCCCGTACTGCCGTTGTGTCGCTCATTAAGGTTCCGTTCCGGCGGCGCGGCGGCGGCCGAGCCCGTAGCCGACCGCGGCCAGGACGGCCGCGAGCGCGACGAAGACGAGGGCCATGGCGTACGTGCCGGGGTGGAACACCATCGCGGCCGGGTCGATGACGCCGGGCGCGCCCCCGGTGAGCACGGGGAGGTTGAGGAAGACGGGCGTGACGAGCACGAGGCCGGCCAGCAGGTAGCAGCCGCGGGCCGCGACCGCCCGGGCCGAGGGCTGCTGGAGGAGAACATAGGCGCCGACGAGGCCGAAGCCGACCACCGAGCCGAGCCCGAGGCCGTAGTCGCCGCCGAGCCACGCCGCGTACGCCCCGACGAGCCACGCGAAGGCGATAACGAGCACCTGGGCCGCCCGGGAGTGGGCCCGAGCGCGCTCGACCAGCTCGGCCGGGCCGGGAGTCGCGGTCATGTGGCCTCCCGCCGTACGGCCTCGCAGGGCGGCCGGTCGGGCTCGGGCATCGTCGGCTGGGGGTCGGGCTCGGGCGCGCGCTGCCAGTCACCCCGGGGGTAGTCGTCGAACTCCGTCCGGAGGAACTGCTGGAGCAGCGTCAACGTCACCCAGAGGTCGCCGACCCGCGCCCGAGCCCGCCGCCGTCGAGGCGCCGCGGCCGGCTCGAGCCGGCGTCGTTCCCCGCGAACCGGTTCGAGCCGCCGTTGGGCGCCCCGAGCGCCAGGTCGGCCCGCGACGATGCCGAGACGCGGTTCCCCTCGACCCGGTTGCCCTCGGGGAGGAACACCTCGCCGCGGTGGAGCATGAGCACGAGCCCGATCCCGTAGTTGAGGTGGTCCTCGACGACGTTGTCGACGATCTCGTTGTGGGTGCCACCGGGCACGAGGATGCCGTTGCCGAACGCCATGTCGCCGAAGTCGCGGGTCGGCGCGCCCGCGGCGTTGTTCGCCACCACCTCGTTGTTCTCGATGCGCATCGCGGACTGGGGTGCCGTGGCCTGGCCGTAGTCGCCCGGCCCCGTCCCTCCGGCGCCGGTGGCCAGCGAGTTCGGGACGATGCCGGCCTTGTTCCCGCGCCAGACCGAGTCCTTGAGCGTCAAGCAGCCCCCGGAGTTCGTCCCCGAGTAGCCGATGGCGTTGCCCTCGGCGACGACGTCGGTGATGACGGCGTTCGACGGGTTCGACTCGCCGATGTAGAAGCCCGAGTCGGTGTGGCCCGAGGCGTAGCAGTGGTCGAACCGGCCGTGGCGGCTGGTGTGCGCGTAGATCCCGTAGAGGTTGTTGTTGTACGCCGTGAGGTAGCTCGCCCGGTAGCCCTCGACCCCGGTCCAGTAGAACGCGTTCTGGGTGTAGTGGCGGGCGGTGAGGTTCTCGAGGACCACGTCGTCGGCCGTCGCGTGGACCGCCAGCGGGTGCTCGAACCCGCCGTCGAGGACGACCGCGTTGCGGTCGACCCCCCGGACGGTGACCCGCGGGGTGTCGACCGTGACGCCCTCTCGGTTGACGCGCCCTCGTCGACCAGCACCAGGTCCCGCGGCTCGGCGGCGTCGACGGCCGCCTGGATCGTGGCGTAGTCGCCGGGGACCTCGCGGACGGCGTAGTCGTCGTACGCCCGCGGCGGGTCGCGGGGCGGCTGGCCGGCGGGACAGCCGCTCGCCGAGTCATGGTGGTACGGCCGGGCCCGAGCCCGGTGCCCCAGGGCCGCCAGCCCGCCCAGCGCGCCGGCGGACTTGAGCAGGCGTCGTCGGCGCATGGGTCGGCCCGACGTCGGGGCTGTGGGCGATCAAGGTTCGCCCCGGGCTCGCGGACGATCTGACCTGCACCGCGGCGCTGGTCGGGCCGATGGAGCCCGAGCGCCGCGATCGCGTCCTGCTGGCGGCGGTGGTCTTCGCCGTCCTGTTCGCACAGGTGCTCCTCTACCCGGGCGTCCCGGACCTCGTCGCCGCGCTCGGGGCCACCACGGGCGCGCTCGACGCCGGCACCTGGTTCCTCGGCGTCGAGTTCGCGGCGTTCGTGCTCGCCGCCGGGCTCTGGGGCGCGGCCAGCGACGCCGCCGGCCGCCGCGTGCCGTTCATCCTCGCGGGCGCGCTCGGCGGGGCGGCCGGCTACCTCGCGCTCGCGCTCTCGCCGGCGCTGGGCGACCCGTCGTTCGCGCTCGTGCTCGTCCTCCGGGCGCTCCAGGGCGCCGCCACCATCGGCGCCTTCTCGCTGGCGATGACGATGCTGATGGACCTCCCGAGCGGCCACGGCCGGAACATGGGCGCGGCGGGGATCGCCATCGGCCTGGGCACCGCGACGGGCGCGCCCGTCGGCGGCCGGCTGACGACCGTCGACCCCCTGCTGCCGCTGTTCGTCGCGGCCGCCGTGCTGCTGCTCACCGCCGCCCTGGTCACCCGCGTCCGGGACCGGAGCCCCGACCCCGACCGAAGCGGCGTCGCCGACGGCCTCGCCCGGCTGACCGACCGCCCCGCGCTGGGCATCCCCTTTGCCTTCGGCTTCATCGACCGGCTCTCGGCGGGCTTCTTCGCGCTGGTCGGCACGCTCTACTTCCGGACGGCGTTCGGGCTCGACGCCGCGGCGACCGGCCTCGTGCTGGCGCTGTTCTTCGCCCCCTTCGCGCTGCTGCAGTACCCGTTCGGCGTGCTCTCGGACCGGATCGGCCGCACGGCGCCGGTGGTCGCCGGCTCGGCGCTCTACGGCGTGGCGCTCGTCGGGGTCGGCCTCGCGCCGTCGCTCGAGCTCGCCGGCGGCCTCCTGGTCGTCGTCGGGGTGCTCGGCGCGCTGATGGCGCCCGCGACGATGGCGCTCGTGACCGACCTCGCCGCCCCCGAGGAGCGGGGCGCCGCCATGGGCGGGTTCAACACGTTCGGCTCGATCGGCTTCTTCGCCGGGGTGGTCGTCGGGGGCGCCGTCGCCGGGCAGTTCGGCTTCCTCGCGGCGTTCCTCGTCGTGGGGGCCCTGGAGGTGGCGCTGGCCGCGGTCGCGCTGCCGCTTCTCCTCCGGCTCGAGGTCGACGTCGAGGCCACGTTCGGCCGGCGCGGGGCTGCCGGGGACGAAGGGACTTAACCCGCGCCGGCCGAACCGCCGCCATGGACCAGCGACCCGCGGGCTCGGGCTCGACCGCCGGCAGCGAGCGGCTCCACGAGGCGGCGACGGGGGTGTTCCCGGGCGGGGTCAGCCACAACGTCCGGGCGGCCGACCCGTACCCGGTCTACATCGAGCGCAGCGAGGGTCAGCACCTGATCGACGTCGACGGCAATCGCTACGTGGACTTCTGGAACGACCACGGCGCGAGCCTGCTCGGCCACGCCCCGCCGGCGGTCGTCGAGGCCGTCCGGGAGCAGGCCGCCGACGGGCTCCACTTCGGCGCGGTCAACGAGCCGACGCTCGAGCTCGCCCGCAAGGCACTCGAGTTCCTGCCGGGCGCGGACACGTTCCGCTTCGCCGTCACGGGCACCGAGGCCACGATGTACGCCGTCCGGCTGGCCCGGGCGCACACGGGCCGGGACCGCGTGCTCAAGGTCGAGGGCGGCTGGCACGGCGGGAACACCGACCTCGCCCACGGCGTCAACCCGCCGTTCGACGCGCCGACGAGCCACGGGCTCCCGCCGGGCCCGGCCGAGCACGTCCACACCTTCCGGCTCAACGACGACGAGGGCGTGGCCGAGCTGTTCGAGCGCCACGGCGACGAGGTCGCGGCCGCCATCGTCGACCCGCGCCAGGCCGGCACCGAGCCGGACGCCGCGTTCCTGCGCTCGCTCGCGGACCGCTGTGCCGACAACGGGGCGCTGTTCGTCCTCGACGAGGTGGTGACCGGCTTCCGCGTCTCGCCGGGCACCTACGGCGAGCGGGTCGGGATCGAGCCCGACCTCACGACGCTCGGGAAGGTGCTCGGCGGCGGCATGCCGGTCGGCGCCATCGCGGGCCGGGCCGAGCTGTTCGCGCCCGCCGCGCCGGGCGCCTCCCCGGACGAGCGCGTGCTCGCCGCCGGCGGGACGTTCTCGGCGAACCCGCTGACCGCGGTCGCCGGGCTGGCGACGCTCGAGGCCATCGAGTCCGAGCCCGTCCACGACCACACCGAGGCGCTCGGCGAGCGCGCCCGCGAGGGGCTCCGGGCGGTCTTCGAGGAGCTCGGCGTCGAGGGCGAGCCGCTGGGCTTCTCGTCGCTGCTCCAGCCGGTGCTCAACCCCGACCGGCCGCTCGAGTCCCCGACGGACGTCAAGACCGGCACGGACGGCGCGGCGCTGAAGGCCTACCACCGCGGGCTGCTCGAGCGGGGCTACTACTTCAACCAGGGCTCGATGGGCAACGTCTCCTACGCGATGACCGAGGCCGACGTCGAGGGGTTCCTCGAGGCCTCCCACGACGTGCTGGCGGAGCTCCAGGCCGACGGCGTGGTCTGAGCGCTCGAGCGGACTGGTCGGGAGGAGGGGCTGGAACCCGACGGCTGTCGCTTGGTGCGTGGAGTGCGAGGGATGGGATTCGAACCCATGGACCCCTACGGGATCAGGTCTTAAGCCTGACGCCGTTGGCCTGGCTTGGCTACCCTCGCGCGGTCGTCGGTTCGCCCGAGGGCGGGAAGTCGGTTTCGGTGGCCGGGGTCAGCCCTCGACGACCCGGACCTCGTCGCCGACCGCCAGCCGACGGCCCCGGTCGGCCTCGGGGACCCGGGCGATCAGCATCAGGGTGTAGTCGTGGTCGAAGGCCTCGCGGTCGGCCCAGTCCGGGAAGGTCGCGGCGCGGCGTTCGATGAACCGCTCCCGGAAGCCGTCGAGGGGCTCGCCCGTGTCGGGGTCCCGCGTCGGGCACGACGCACCGGCCGCAGGGCTCGACGCCCTCGACCCGGACGTCGCCGTCTGGGCCGTCGATCACGAACGCCGGGGCGCCCGCCCCGACGAAGCGGTCCTCCCAGAAGGCGGGCACGCCGGCCACCTCCACGTTCGCCCGCAGCCGGCGGCGGACGTCCTCGACGTTCAGCGTATCGAACCACGAGGCGACGCTCTCGAGAGTGGCCGTGCTGACGACCGACGGCCCCGACTCCGGCCGGTCGGCGAAGCCGCGCTCGGCGTCACGATGGAGGCGCACGACCGTCTCGAAGTAGTCGCCAAACCATGCCTCGGCCGTGCCTGGGTCGTCAGCGAGGTCGAACCTGGCCGGGCGTCGTCGCCCCCGGCGGCTCGACCGTGAGTGTCGCCGTCTCGGCGTCGTAGCTCGTGCGGAGCGGGTGGACGTCGGCGGTCCGTTTGGCGGTGATCGGCTCGCCGTCGGGGCCGAACAGCGCGAACTCGCGGTCGCCCGCCAGCCCGCCGCCCGGCGCGATGGTCGCCGACTCGACGGCCTCGCCGTCGAGGGACTTCACCGGGTAGCGCCGGAGCCGGGCGACGCGCGCCATCGGGGCCTACCGGTGGACGGAGACCGACTCGAGGACGACGTCCTCGACCGGGCGGTCGTCGCCGTCGGTCTCGACCGACCCGATCTCGCGGACGACGTCCATCCCGTCGGTCACCTCGCCGAAGACCGCGTGGCGGCCGTCGAGGTGGGGCGTGGCGTCGAGCGTGATGAAGAACTGCGAGCCGTTGGTGTCCGGGCCGCGGTTGGCCATCGAGACGATGCCCGGGCCCTCGTGGCCGAGCTCGTCGTGGAACTCGTCGTCGAACGTGTAGCCGGGGCCGCCCCGGCCGGTCCCCGTCGGGTCCCCGGTCTGGATCATGAAGCCGTCGATGATCCGGTGGACGGCCACGTCGTCGTACAGGGGCTCGTCCTCGTGGGTCTCGCCGGTCTCGGGGTCCTCCCAGGTCGTCCCGCCGGTCGCGAGGCCGACGAAGTTGTCGACGGTCTCCGGGGCGCGCTCGGCGAACAGGTCGATCTCGATGTCGCCGTGGCTGGTGTGCAGGACCGCGCTCGGGGTGTCCTCTGGCATGGGCAGACGGAGGCCGGGCCGACGGAAAGGGCTGCCGTTCGGCCGCCGCCGGCGGCTCCCGGTGACGGACCTCCGGCTCGGCGTGGTAGCGGCTCCGGGGCGGGTCGGGCCTCGCTTCGGTCAGCGCTCGGCCGTCGCGTAGACGACCGGGCCGATCAGCAACAACGCGATGCCGAGGACGCCGAAGAGCAGGCCGGCGTCGCCGTCGATCGACGGCACGGCGAGCAGGAGCCCGCCGAAGCCGACGAAGATGAGGCCGACCAGCTTCCCGGAGCCCTTCACGAGGCCCGCCGGGACCGTCAGCACGAGCAGGACGAGGGCCGCGTGGCCCAGGTGGTAGGGCAGGAGGAGCTCGTCCATCAGCTGCAGCGGAACGGGGCCGACCATCTCACCCCGTACTGCCGTTGTGTCGCTCATTAAGGTTCCGTTCCGGGGGCGGCGCGGCGGCGGCCGAGCCCGTAGCCGACCGCGGCCAGGACGGCCGCGAGCGCGACGAAGACGAGGGCCATGGCGTACGTGCCGGGGTGGAACACCATCGCGGCCGGGTCGATGACGCCGGGCGCGCCCCCGGTGAGCACGGGGAGGTTGAGGAAGACGGGCGTGACGAGCACGAGGCCGGCCAGCAGGTAGCAGCCGCGGGCCGCGACCGCCCGGGCCGAGGGCTGCTGGAGGAGAACATAGGCGCCGACGAGGCCGAAGCCGACCACCGAGCCGAGCCCGAGGCCGTAGTCGCCGCCGAGCCACGCCGCGTACGCCCCGACGAGCCACGCGAAGGCGACCACGAGCACCTGGGCCGCCCGGGAGTGGGCCCGCGCGCGCTCGACCAGCTCGGCCGGGCCGGGGGTCGCGGTCATGCGGCCTCCCGCCGCACGGCCTCGCGGGGCGGCCGGTCGGGCTCGGGCATCGTCGGCTGGGGGTCGGGCTCGGGCGCGCGCTGCCAGTCGCCCCGGGGGTAGTCGTCGAACTCCGTCCGGAGGAACTGCTGGAGCAGCGTCAACGTCACCCAGAGGTCGCCGACGCCGCGCCCGAGCCCGCCGCCGTCGAGGCGCCGCGGCCGGCTCGAGCCGGCGTCGTTCCCCGCGAACCGGTTCGAGCCGCCGTTGGGCGCCCCGAGCGCCAGGTCGGCCCGCGACGAGCCCGAGACGCGGTTCCCCTCGACCCGGTTGCCCTCGGGGAGGAACACCTCGCCGCGGTGGAACATGAGCACGAGCCCGATCCCGTAGTTGAGGTGGTCCTCGACGACGTTGTCGACGATCTCGTTGTGGGTGCCGCCGGGCACGAGGATGCCGTTGCCGAACGCCATGTCGCCGAAGTCGCGGGTCGGCGCGCCGGCGGCGTTGTTCGCCACCACCTCGTTGTTCTCGATGCGCATCGCGGACTGGGGTGCCGTGGCCTGGCCGTAGTCGCCCGGCCCCGTCCCGCCCGCGCCGGTGGCCAGCGAGTTCGGGACGATGCCGGCCTTGTTCTCGCGCCAGACCGAGTCCTTGAGCGTCAAGCAGCCCCCGGAGTTCGTCCCCGAGTAGCCGATGGCGTTGCCCTCGGCGACGACGTCGGTGATGACGGCGTTCGACGGGTTCGACTCGCCGATGTAGAAGCCCGAGTCGGTGTGGCCCGAGGCGTAGCAGTGGTCGAACCGGCCGTGGCGGCTGGTGTGCGCGTAGATCCCGTAGAGGTTGTTGTTGTACGCCGTGAGGTAGCTCGCCCGGTAGCCCTCGACGCCGGTCCAGTAGAACGCGTTCTGCGTGTAGTGGCGGGCGGTGAGGTTCTCGAGGACGACGTCGTCGGCCGTCGCGTGGACGGCCAGCGGGTGCTCGAACCCGCCGTCGAGGACGACCGCGTTGCGGTCGACGCCGCGGACGGTGACCCGCGGGGTGTCGACCGTGACGCCCTCTCGGTACACGCCCTCGTCGACCAGCACCAGGTCCCGCGGCTCGGCGGCGTCGACGGCCGCCTGGATCGTGGCGTAGTCGCCGGGGACCTCGCGGACCGCGTAGTCGTCGTACGCCCGCGGCGGGTCGCGGGGCGGCTGGCCGGCGGGACAGCCGCTCGCCGAGTCATGGTGGTACGGCCGGGCCCGAGATCGGGGGCCCAGGGCCGCCAGCCCGCCCAGCGCGCCGGCGGACTTGAGCAGGCGTCGTCGGCGCATGGGTCGGCCCGACGTCGGGGCTGTGGGCGATAAAGGTTCGCCCGGGGCTCGCGGACGATGCGTCCGGAGGAGGAGGAGTGGGCCACTGCGGATTTGAACCGCAAACTTCCACCTTATCAGAGTGGCGCTCTACCTGATTGAGCTAGTGGCCCGAACGAGCCGATGGTAGCCCGGACGCGCGGTTAAGCGTTTCCGTTCGGCGGTTCGTCGTCGTCCTCGATGTCGATGTCGTAGGCGTCGGGGCCCAGGTCGACCGGGTCGTCGACGTCGCCGTCGGGGCCCCGCCCGAACGGCGCGCCGGCGGTGTACACCCGGCCGGTGACGAACCCGCCCGTCTCGCGGTCGAGCAGCGGCACGGCGACCCAGCGCTTGACGGCCGCCCGCAGGGGCAGCCGGGTGACGGGGATCACGAGCAGCAGGCCGACGGCGTCGGTCACCAGCCCGGGGGTGAGCAGGAACGCCCCGGCCGCGATGAGCAGCGCGCCGTCGAGCAGCTCGTCGGCGGGCGCCTCGCCCGCCGCCAGCCGCCGCTGGAGCTTCCGGAGCGTGTGGCGACCCTCCGCGCGGACGAGCAGCATCCCGATGAGCGCGGTGAGGACCACCAGCGCCACCGTGACGACCGCGCCGAGCTGGCCGGCGACCCACACCAGCAGCAGGATGTCCGCGAGCGGGATGAGGAGCAGTCCGGCGAGCACCCAGCGGAGCATGGCGGCCCTTCCCGGCCGCGGTCCTTACGCGTTCCGACCCCCGCTCGGCGTAAACGAGCCGTGCGTTTATGGACGCCCGGGGACATGAGCGGGTATGGCCTCCCTGCGGGACCTCGGCCTCTCGGAGTACGAGGCCCGGGTCTACCGCTCGCTGCTGCGGACCGGCCCGACAACCGCCAAGCAGTTGTCGAACGCCAGCGGCGTGCCGATGGGCCGCATCTACGACGTCCTGAACGACCTCGACGCCGCGGAGCTCGTCCGCAGCCAGCACGCCGGCCGCCCGAAGCAGTACGCGCCGGTCGAGCCACGGACGGCGCTCTCCCGGCTGCTCGACGAGCGCCGCGCGGAGCTCGAGGCCGAGCTCGAGGCCTACGAGGAGACGGTCGACGACCTCGCCGACCAGCTCGACGACCCCGCGGCCACCGACGAGCCGTTCTGGACGGTGGCCATCGGGCCGGACGACACGATCGAGCTGCTCTGCGAGCGGCTGGCGGCCGCGAACGACCGGCTCGTGATGGTCGTCTCGCACCCGTCCGCCCAGTTCGACATCGGCGACGTCGGCGAGCACATCGCCCGGGAGCTCGAGGCGGCGCTCGACCGCGGCGTCGACATCTCCATGCTGATCTCGTCGTCGCTGCTCGAGGCCATCCCGCCGGGGCTCATCCGGAAGTACGCCTCGGTCGCGGACCACCCGGCGTTCGCGCTCCGGGTGACCGACGACCTCGCGGGCACGTTCAACCTCGTCGACCGGACGGAGGTCTGCATCGAGGTGACCAACCCGCTGGCCGCCGGCGAGGCGTTCGCGCTCATCGCGCTGACCGACCCGTCGTTCGCCTCGAACGTCAACGAGGAGTTCGAACCGCGGTGGGAGGCCGCCGAGCCGGTGCCCGACCTGTTGCCGTAGCGAGTGGGCCGTCCGTCAGGCCGATTCGACCCCCCGGATCTCGAACCGGGCGCCACCCTCGCGTCCGTCGGTTGCTCCGAGCTCCCACCCGTGGGCATCGGCGACCGTCCGCACGATACTCAGCCCCAGCCCGGTACCTTCCGTCACGGTCGTGTACCCGTCGTCGAAGATCCGTTCCCGCTCCGCCGCGGGGACGCCCGGCCCGTCGTCTTCGACGAAGAACCCGTCGTCCATCGTTCCGACGGTCACCGTGACGCCGTCGCCGCCGTGTCGGATCGCGTTCCCGATGAGGTTCTCCAGCAGCTGCTGGAGCTGGGTCGGCTCGGCCCGGATCGAACCGTCCGTCTCGGTCCGGAGGGTCGCCGTTTCCGTCTGCAGGTCGAGCCAACAGCGTTCGGCGACGTCCGCCAGCTTCACCGATTCGTTTCCGCCCGCCGATTCGGGCCTCCGGGCCATCATCAGTAGGTCTTCGATCAAGCTCCGCATCCGGTCGTGCCCCCGGCCGACGGCCGCGAGATTCTCGCTGTCGTGCTCCTCACGAGCCAGCGCCAGTCGGCCCTCGGCGACGTTCAGGGGGTTCCGGAGGTCGTGGGAGAGGAAGCTGGCGAACTCCTCCAGCCGGTCGTTCTGTCCCTCCAGATCGGCCTCGCGCTCCTTCAGCGGGGTGATCACCGTCGACAGCCCGATGAGGCTGTCGGCACCCTCGCCCCCCGGGACCTGGGCCATCGAGGTCCGGATCCACTCGACGTCCCCCCTGTCGGGGTGGGTGCGGTACTCGACCTCGACCGCGTCGGTGCGGTGCTCGACGATCTCGGATTGTTGCGATTCGACGAGGTCGCGGTCGTCCGGGTGGACGGCGCGCTCGTAGAACCGCTTTGAGGTGAGGGCCTCGTCGTTTGGCAGGCCGTAGATCCGCTCGAAGGGGCCGTGTCGTGTCTCGGTATCGGTCTCGTAGTCGAGCTCGAAGATGACCGAGTCCGTCGTCTCGAGGGCGAACTCCATGCGCTCCCGGATGCGCTGGAGCTCGGCCGCCTGTTCCCGCCGGCCGGTGATGTCGCGGGCGTTCACGAGTATCCCCTCGACGATGGGGTCGTCGAGCAGGTTCCGACCCCGAACCTCGAGCCAGCGGTGCTCGCCGTCGGCGTCCTGCCCCCGGAACTCGGTCGTGACCTCCTCGTCGGGCTGGTCCAGCGTCTCGGCGAACGTCTGCGCGGCCGTTTCGAGGTCGTCCGGATGGATGAAGTCGAACGCGCTCGTCCCCGTGATCTCCGCCGGATCGTACCCCAACACCCGTTGGACCGAGGGCGATACGTACGAGGTGGTCCCCGTGGGGTCGACGACGAACAGGAAGTCCGAGGAGTGCTCGAGCAGGGTCGTGACCCACTCCTCGGTTTCACGGACGGATTCGGTCGCCCGGTGGCTGCCCACCGCGTTCCGGATGCGGTTGACCAGCAGCGCGTACTGGTCGCTGCCGGTCCCCTTCTGAAGGTAGTCGGTCACCCCGGCGGAGATGGCATCGCTGGCGACCTCCTCAGAGCCCTTGCCGGTATACAGGATGAAGGGCAGCTCCGGATGGTCCGCCCGGACCGCCCGGAGGAACTCGATCCCGTCCCAGCCGGGCATCTCGAAGTCCGAGACGATGCACTCGTACCGGGTATCGGCGAGCCGGTCCAGCCCATCGTCGACGCTGGTCACGGTCTCAACGGAGAGCTCCTCGGCCTCCCGCTCGACGAACTCGGCCACCATCTCCGCGAGGTCCGGCTCGTCGTCCACGTGGAGGATGCGGACGGGCCCCGATAGGGTGCTCATACCGTGGAACAGGCCCTCATGGGTGTAAAGTCGTCTGGGAGGCGGTCGAGTCGGGTGACGGGCCCTTAGTCGGCCATCTCGTGGCGGAGCATCCCGAGCTCGGCGACGCGCTCGGCGTGGGCGTTGTGCTGGTGGATGGACTCGTCGTTCGACTGCTTCATCGTGACGACGGCGCCGTCGGGCAGCGCGTCGAACGTCGCGACCACGCCCGAGGCCATCGCCCGGACGCAGTCCTCGACGAAGCGCGCGTTCGCGTGGGCGTGGAACGTCATGTGGTCCTCGTCGGGCCGCTTGGCGAGGTTGTAGGTCCGCGCGCTCATGGCGTCGCGGGCGACGTCGATGACGTCGTGGAGGTCGACCTCCGGCGCGCCGTGGCTCGCGATCGCCAGCGTCGCGTGGCCGCGCTGGGAGTGGCCCGCCTGGGGGATGTCCTGGAGGAACGCCCGGACCGACTCCTCGTCGACGCCGAGCTCGTCGAGGCGCTCACGGGCGCGCTCGGCCATCATGCCCTGCGAGCACGGGCAGACCGTCATCCCGGTCACCCGGGCGCCGATCTTCTCGCGGGTGCCCGCCTCGGTCGCCGTGGCGCCCGCGATGATGGTGGCGGTGCTCTGGGTCGGCCGGTCGGACGCCGGCGTGCGCTCGTTGACCGCGAACTCCGCCTCCATCTCGACCTCGGCCTGGGTCGTGTAGTCGTGGCGGCCGAGGAGGCGCTCGGCGACGTGGCCGCAGATCTCCTCGATGCGGAGGCCCGACTGGCCGCTGGCCTCGGAGATGATCTCGTCGACGACCTCCATGTTCCGGCTCATGTCCGCGCCCTTGCGCCACCCGGGGAGGTCGACGAAGACGTCGAACGACGCCATCAGCACGTAGGGCCGCTGGCCCTCGCGGTCGATCTCGAGGAGCTTCTCGACCCCGGTGACCCCCACGCGGTTCAGCCCCACCGAGACCTCCGGGGCCGACGCCTGCACGTCGGGCAGCTGGTGTCCCATGTACGCGGAATCTGTCGCCCGTAGCGGTTAAGCGCACGGTTCCCGGCTCCGCGGACCGCCCGCCTCAGCCGTCCTCGGCCGCCGGCTCGAGCTTCTCCAGCGCCTCGAAGAACGTCGAGGACGGGCCGGCGATACGCGCCGGGTCGGGGTGGCGGCGGACGGTCACCTCGGCGGGCGTCTCGAGGCGCTTCCGTGCGGCCCCGTCGCTCGCCACCTCGGCGTGGTCGGCGCCCTCGGCGCGTAGCCGCACCGTGCTCTCGAGGTCGACGACCAGCGGCGGCGTCGGCTCGCGGGGGCTCATCAGCGTCACGACGAGCGCCTCGACGCCAGGCCGTACCAGCGGCCCGCCCTCCGCGAGGTTGTACGCCGTGCTGCCGGTCGGCGTCGCGACCAGGACCCCGTCGGCGTGGCCGGCGGCGAAGCGCTCGCCGTCGACGTCGACCGCCAGCGCCATCCCGTGGCCGCGGCCGCGCTGGGGCGCGAACAGGCCGACCTCGTTGAGCGCCGGCGGGAGCGACCAGTCGCCCCCCTCGGCGGCCAGGCGGGGCACCGCCCGGGAGCGGGGGGCGCCCTCCTCGACGACGAGCGCGACCTCCTCGCGAACCGCCTCGACGGCCTCCTCGGGCGGGACGGCGTTCAGGAAGCCCACCTCGCCGAGGTTGACCCCGAGGATGGGGGTCGAGCCGACGTGGCGGGCCGCGTAGAGGAACGTGCCGTCGCCGCCGACGCTGACCACGAGCGGCGCCGAGGCCAGCTCGCCGGTCGGCACGCCGTCGCGGCCGACCGCCGCGGCCGTCGCCTCGTCGACCCGGACGGTCACGCCGTCGGCCTCGAGCGCCTCGGCCACGCGGTCGGCGAGCGCCGTCGCGCGCTCGTTGCCCTTCTGTGCGACGAGGCCCAGCTCCATGGCCGCCCCTCGCGCCCGGGGGCGAAAAAACCCGCCGTCGACGGGGGCCAAACTACTTACCCGTCGACGGCCGAATGGCGGGGCATGCAGTGCGCACCACGGGACCGGGGGCGAGCCCCGGGCCGCCGGAGGGCGCCATGAGCGGCGAGGACGAGGACTGGTTCGATAAGGCCCTCGAGGAGGGCAAGTCGGGCCGCTCGGACGCCGACGAGTGGTTCGACGGTGCCGAGGGCGAGGGCGGCGCGTCCACCGATGCGGCCACGGAGCCCGTCGACGGCCCGTTCGACGACGACTTCGCCGCGGCGTTCGAGGGCGCGCCGGGGCCCGACGACGAGTTCGCGGGGGCGTTCGCGGGCGGCGAGGCGCCCGAGGACTTCGACGGCGAGCCCTACGAGTCGGACATCCCGCGGATCGACATCGGCATCGAGGGGCTCGACAACATGATCCAGGGCGGGGTACCCGAGCGCTCGCTGATGGTCGCCATCGGCTCGGCGGGCACCGGCAAGACGACCTTCGGCCTCCAGTTCATCCGCCACGGCCTCGAGAAGGGCGAGCCGGCGGTGTTCATCGCGCTCGAGGAGACCCACGACGGCGTGGTCGGCACCGCCGACGACAAGGGCTGGAACTTCTCGGAGTACGTCGACGACGGCCAGCTCGCCGTCATCGACCTCGATCCCATTCGAGATGGCGAACAGCCTCGCCAGCATCCGGTCGGAGCTGCCGGCGCTCGTCAACGAGTTCGGCGCCGACGCGGCTGGTGCTCGACTCCGTCTCGCTGCTCGAGATGATGTACGAGGACCAGGCCACCCGACGGAACCAGATCTTCGACTTCACGCAGGCGCTCAAACGGGCCGGGGTGACGACGATGCTCACCAGCGAGGCCTCCGAACAGACCGCCTACGCCTCCCGGTTCGGCATCATCGAGTACCTCACCGACGCCGTGTTCGTGCTCCGGTACATCCGGCCGGAGGACTTCCGGGAGACCCGGCTGGCCATCGAGATCCAGAAGATCCGGAACGCCAACCACTCCCGCGAGATGAAGCCGTTCGAGATCACCAACGACGGCATCAGCGTCTTCCGGCAGGCGAACATCTTCTAAGTCGGCGCGCGGCCCGTCGACGCCCCCTCAGACCAGCGTCAGCCGGGTGGTCCAGAAGTCCTCGACGGCGTGGTCGAGCGCCGGCTCCGGGTCGCCGGTGGCGTCGACCGCGGCCGTGGCGGCCGCCCGGTCGGCGAACTCGCCCAGCAGCGTGCCCTCGCCGACCACGATCAGCCGCTCGGGGGCGCGCTCGTCGAGGACCGCCTCGCAGCGCTCGAGGTGCTCGTCGATCTGGGCGTCCCGGCGGCGCTCGAACCGGCCCTGGGAGTAGCCGCCCTTCGAGTGCTTGCCCTTGACGTCGCTGTCGAACCCCTCGAACTCGACCCGCTCGGTGCCCTCGTAGGCGCCGAAGGCGAACAGGTCCGACCGGACGAGCGCCACCGCGTGCTCGCCGGTGGGCTCGAACCACGCCCGGTCGAGCCGAAAGCGGTCGTCCCACGCACAGAACGGCTCGGGCGTCAGCGGCGGCTCGAGCGTCGCGGCCACCAGCCCCGCGTCGTCGGTGAGCGCCAGGCAGGGCGCCGCCCGCTCGACGAGCAGCGTCCGCTCGCCGAACGCCTCGCGGACCGCGAGCGGGACGTCGCCGTCGACCATCGCCGTCAGCGCGCCCTCGTCTGGCGCCTCGACGCTCTCGAGCCGGTCGAGCACCCGCGCCAGCCGCTCGCCCCGAAGCGCCTCCGCACCCCGCCGGTGGGGCCCGCCGGCCTCGTCGCCGGCCCGCTCGAGCTGGCCCTCGAGGTCGGCGATGCGGTCCTCCAGCCGGTTGACCCGCTCCTCGGCGTCCTGGCGGGCGCTGACGGCGTCGGCCCGGCGCTCGCGTTCGGCCTCCAGCCGGTCCTCGAGGCGCTCGCGCTCGGCCTCGAGCTCGGCGACCTCCTCGCGGAGCTCGCGCTCGGTGGCGCCGGTCAGCCGGCCCAACAGCCCGTCGGCCATCGACGGGAGGCGGTCGCCGGGCGCCTTGTAGGTTCCGGGCGCGGCCTACTGCCGCTTGCGCTCGGGGGCGCCCGCGAGGTCGAACCAGTCGAGCAGCTGGGCGGCGCGGTCGGCCTTCGCGAGCAGCACCTCCCGGAGCGCGGGCGGGCGGTCGATCCGCGAGCCGTCGAGCAACGACTCGGGGAGGGCGAGCGTGTCCGCGGGGACGTCGGCGGCGCCGTGGACGGCGAGGTGGTGGTCGTCGAGCTTCATCACGAGCGGGTAGTCGAGGCGTTCGAGCCCCTCGCCGGTCGCGTACACCTGCCGGTTGACCCGCTCGTGCTGGCTGGCCTGCATGACGGGCCGGTCGCCCGGGTGGGGCTCGACGTAGAGCCGCCCCAGGTAGTATCCCTCGGAGAAGGCCTCGAACATCGGTGTCACGTGGTGACATGCCCCATCCCCGTATAAGGGTTGGCCGAACGGTTCTTATAGCAGCGCAAACAGCGCGGTCGGCCCCGCCGCAGGCACTCGATTCGAACGGTCGGGACCGGACCGTTCACGCGTGTGAACTGACCGAACGGACGGCCTGCTTTTTTAGGGGGCCTTCCCTACGGATTGTCGATGAACCCCCGTCGCCTCGCCGTCGCGCTGGTGATCGTCGTGGTCGCCGCCTCGGTGGGCGTCGGCGCGGCGACGCCGGGCGTCACGGACGCCAGCGCCGTCGGGACGCCGGCGGCCGCCACGAACACGACGCCGCTGGGCCACTCGATCTCCTCGGTGATGCAGTCCAGCACCGCACAGGCCGCCGGCGCGGTCGAGAACGGCATGTGGGCGGCGGCGTACGCCAACGCGTCGAACGACACCGAGCGGCGGGCGCTGGTCGACCCAGCGCTACGGCCGGCTCAACGGGACGATCGGCGGAGCTGCAGGCCGAACGGGCCGCGCTCCAGGAGGCGTTCCGGAACGGCTCGATGAGCCGGTCGACCTACCTCGCCCGGCTCTCGGCCATCGTGGGCCGGCTCGCCGCGCTCGGCGAGGGGATCGAGAGCGCCGGGGAGCGCGGCGCCGCGGTCGGCGTGAACGACTCCCGGCTGGCGACGCTCCGGAGCCAGGCCCGGAACCTGAGCGGCGCGGAGGTCAGTGCGCTGGCGCGGAACCTCACCGGCGGCCAGGGCGCTCCCGGGTCGTCGGGGGTCTTCGACGAGGCGCCGGGCCGCTCCGGGGACCGGGGCCCGGGCAACGCCACGAACCGGTCGTCCGGTAACGGCGGGCCGGGCCAGGGCGCAGGGAACGCCGGCGACAACAAGTCCGGTAACGCGGGCGACGACAGCAAGTCCGGGAACGCCGGCGACAACAGCAAGTCCGGGAACGCGGGTAACGACACCAAGTCAGGGAACGCGGGTAACGACACCAAGTCCGGTAACGCGGGCAACAACTCCAAGTCCGACGACGCCGGCAACTCGAACAGCGGCAACGCCGGCGGGAACGGCTCGGCGGGCGGCTCCGGTGGCGGCGACGCCGGGACTACTACGGCGACCCCGACGCCGACCGACGCCTGACGCCGCGGGCCCGTCCGGCCCGCCGGCCAGCGGCGGCCACCGCGACCGCGTCTCAGCCGAGCAGACACCCTTTTGGCTCCTGATGCCTAAGTCGGTCAGAACGATGGACGCCGGTGCGCTTCTGGATCTCCTCGGCAACGAGAACCGGCGGCGCATCCTCCGGCTGCTCTCGCGCAAGCCCTGCTACGTCACGGAGATCTCCGAGCACCTCGGCGTCAGCCCGAAGGCCGTCATCGACCACCTCCGGCGGCTCGAGGACGCCGGCCTCATCGAGAGCCGGACCGACGACCAGCGCCGAAAGTACTTCCACATCGCCCAGAACGTCCGGCTCGAGGTCTCGGTCGCCCCCTACGGCTTCGGGATGAAGAGCAACTACCCGGCGAGCCCGAGCCTCGACCTCTCGCGGTGTCCGCACCTCTCGATCGAGGTCTCCGAGGAGGACGAGCACCCCCGGGCGGTCGCCAACGGGGGCACCCAGACCGCCGAGCCGGGGGAGCTGGCGTCGCTCGCGGGCGCGCTCCAGGAGCTCGAGGAGATCGAGCGCGAGCTCTCGGTCGCCCAGCGCTGGGTCCAGGGCAAGATCGCGGGCGTGCTCGAGCGGCTCTCCTCGGAGCTCGAGGACGACGGCTACCTCGACGCCGAGGTGCTCACGGCCGTCGCGAAGGGCGAGCGCGACGCCGCGGCCATCAGCCGCGAGCTCGACCTCCCCCAGTCGCTGGTCGAGGACTGCCTCGAGCGGCTGGCCGAGCACGGCGTCCTCACCGAGGCCGAGGACGGCTGGGCGCTCGTCACCGCCTGAGGGCCGCCGAAGGAATGGGTTTACGTCCCGGCCGCCGGTAGCGAGCGCCATGCAACCCGGGGACCGGGTCCGCGTCGAGCGCGCCGGGGTGGACTACGAGGGCGTCCTGATGCCCTCGAGCACGCCCGACCACCTCGTCGTCAAGCTCGACGGCGGCTACAACGTCGGCCTCGACCGGGAGGCGGCCGAGGCCGAGGTGCTCGAGCCCGACGTCCACGAGCTCGACGGCGACGCGCCGGCCGACGACCGGACCGCCATCGACTTCGACGACGACCTGCCGACCGTCGCGCTCATCTCCACCGGCGGGACCATCGCCTCCACCGTCGACTACCGCACGGGCGCGGTCACGGCCCAGTTCACCGCGGAGGACGTCCTCCGGGCGGTGCCGGAGCTCGCCGGCCGGGCGAACTACCGGGGCCGCGTCGTCGCGAACGTCCTCTCGGAGAACCTGACGCCCGACGTCTGGACGGAGCTGGCGCGGGCCGTCCACGAGGAGATCGCGGCCGGCGCCGACGGCGTCGTCGTGATGCACGGCACCGACACGATGCAGTACTCCGCCGCGGCGCTGGCGTTCATGCTCGACCTGCCGGTGCCGGTGGTGTTCACCGGGAGCCAGCGGTCGGCCGACCGGCCGTCCTCGGACAACGTGATGAACGCGGTCTGCGCCGTCGAGGCCGCGACGGCCGACTGCGCGGAGGTGCTCGTCTGCATGCACGCCGACGGCTCCGACGACGCCTGCGCGCTCCACCGGGGGACGCGGGTCCGGAAGAACCACACCTCCCGCCGGGACGCCTTCGAGACCGTCGGCGCCGAGCCGCTGGGCACGGTGGACTACGCGACCGAGACGGTCGAGTTCCACGGCGACTACCGCGAGCGCGGCGGGACCGAGCTCGCCATCGCCCCCGACCTCGAGCCCGACGTCGAGCTGGTGAAGTTCACGCCCGGGATGGACCCCGCGTTCCTGGAGCACTGCGAGGGCAAGGCAGGCATCGTCATCGAGGGCACTGGCCTCGGCCACGTCCACACCGACCTCATCCCGCCCATCGGGGAGCTGGTCGAGGCCGGCACGCCGGTGGTGATGACGAGCCAGTGCCTCTGGGGGCGGGTCTGCGACCGGGTGTACGACACCGGCCGCGACCTGCTCGACGCCGGCGTCGTCGAGGCCGAGGACACGCTGCCGGGGACGGCGAAGGTCAAGCTGATGTGGGCGCTGGCGAACCCCGAGGCGCTCCCGGCGGGCGGCGTCGAGGCCGCGATGGGGACGTCGCTCGCCGGCGAGATCACCGAGAGCTCGCGGCCATGGACGTGAGCCGATGACGACCACCGCCGAGGCGGTCGCGGGGATGCTCGCCGAGCTCGGCGTGCCCCGGGTGTTCGGCTACCCGGGCGGCCGCGTCATCGAGCTGTTCGAGGCGCTCGCCGACACCGAGGTCGACGTCGTCCGGCCCCGCGACGAGCGCGAGGCCAGCGTGATGGCGGAGGTCCACGGCCGGCTGACCGGCGAGCCGGGCGTGCTCATGGGCCAGGGGCCGTGGATCGGGAGCCTCGGCGCGTTCGGCCAGATGGAGGCCCGGCTGGGCTCCTCGCCGATGGTCGTGCTGACGGAGGCCTCCGAGCGCGGCGACTACTCGACGGTCGCGCCCTACCAGCAGGCCCGTGGCGACTACGGCGGCGTCGAGCTGCCGAAGATCCTCGACGCGGTGACGAAGGAACACTGGTTCCCGCGGACGGCCCCGGAGACCGTCCGCAGCGTCGGCCTGGCGTTCAAGCACGCCACGGCGGGCCGGCCCGGCCCGACCGCGGTGATCTTCGACGGCAACGCGGTCACCGCCGAGGTGCCCGAGGACCCGACGCCACCGCTCTGGGACGCCCGCGACCAGGCCCGGAACTGGCGCTCGCGGCCGACCGACGGCGACCTCGACGCCGCCGCCCGGGCGCTGGCCGACGCCGAGCGGCCCGTCATCGTCAGCGGGAACGGCGTCCACGCGGCCGGCGCCTACGACGCCCTCGAGCGGGTCGCCGAGGCGTACGGCGCCGTCGTGACGACCTCCTACCTCGGCAAGTCGACCATCGCCGAGACCCACCCGCTCGCGGCCGGCGTGATCGGCTCGTTCGGCCACGAGGGGGCCAACCGGGCCGTCAGCGAGGCCGACGTGCTGCTCGTGGTCGGCAGCCGGCTCAACCCGATGGACTCGAACTGGGGGGCCTCGGGGTTCATCCGGCCGGACGAGCAGACGCTGCTCCACGCCGACGTCGACCCCCGGAACGCCGGCTGGGTCTACCCGGCCGACGTCGGGCTGATCGGCGACGCCCGGGAGACCCTCGCGGCGCTCGCCGACGCGCCCGCCGCGGCCGAGGGGGGCACGGACTGGGCCGAGCGCCGGGCGGCCGACGCCCGCGAGGACTTCGACGCCGCCGAGTGCCACTCCGACGCGGTGCCGATCCTGCCCCAGCGGGCGGTGAAGGCCATCGAGACCGCGGTCGACGCCGACACCATCGTCACCGCCGACTCCGGGAACAACCGGTTCTGGCTGCTGAACTACCTCCAGACGCCGGCGGTCCGGACCTACTTCGGCAGCGGCGGCGTCGGCGGCATGGGCTGGTCGCCGCCGGCGGCCGTGAGCGCCGCGCTGGCCACCGACCGCGACGTGATCTCGGTGGCCGGCGACGGCGGCTTCGCCATGACGATGACGAGCGTCGAGACGGCGGTCGACGTCGGGGTGGCCCCGACGTTCGTCGTGCTCAACGACACCAGCCTCGGCATGGTCCGCCAGATGCAGGACGAGCCCGGCGACATCCCCGGCGTCGAGTTCCACGACACCGACTTCGTCGCGGTCGCCGAGGCGTTCGGCGCCGCGGGCGTCCGGGTGACCGAGCCCGACGCGCTGGCCGACGCGCTCCGGGCCGCGAAGGCCCGCGACGTCCCGACGGTGCTCGACGTCCGCATCGACCGCGAGCAGGATATGGTCGAGCGGCTGCAGTCGTCGTTCTACGCCTCGGTCGGCGGGCTGCACGAGTAACGCTTTTCGGCGCGCCCGCGCGAGCTTCGTCCATGTCGACACGCGTGCTGGTCACCGGCGGGACGGGGTTCATCGGGTCGTACACGGCCCGCGAGTTCGTCGAGCACGGCCACGACGTCGTGGCGTACGACCTCTCGACGGACACGGAGATCCTCGAGCGGCTCGGCGTCGCCGACGACGTCGACGTCCGCCGGGGCGACGTCACGGACCCGACCGACGTCGTCCGGGCGGTCCGGGAGACGGGCGCGAGCCACATCGTCCATCTCGCGGCGCTGCTGACGACGACGGCCCGCGAGAACCCGCGGGCGGCGCTGTCGGTCAACGTCGAGGGGACGAACAACGTCTTCGAGGCGGCCCGGACGCTGGACGACCAGGTCGAGCGCGTCGCGTGGGCGTCGAGCGCCGCGATCTACGCGCCGCCGGCCAACTACGACGACGGCGGCGACTGGTGGGTGGGCGAGGACGACCTCTACGCCCCGGACACGCTCTACGGCGCCTCGAAGGCCTACAACGAGTCACAGGCCCGGGTCTACCACGAGGACTTCGGCCTCGACCACGTCGCCATCCGGCCGACGGTCGCCTACGGTCCGTACCGCGAGACCGGCGGCTCGGCGTTCCTCGCGAACATCGTCGAGAAGCCCGCGGTCGGCGAGCCGTTCAGCGTCGACTACGGCGACCAGGAGATCGACTGGCAGCACGTCGCGGACATCGCCCAGGCGTTCCGGAAGGCGTCGTTCGCGCCCGAGGGCGGCCTCGACCAGCGGGTGTTCAACGTCCGCGGCGAGCTCGCGACCATCCGCGAGGCCGCCGAGACGGTCCGGGAGATCCTCCCCGACGCCGAGCTCGAGGTCGCCGACGAGGGCGAGCTGCCCTGGACCCAGCGCCTCGACATGACCGCCGCGCAGGAGCAGCTCGGCTACGAGCCCGAGTACGACCTCGAGGCGGGCTTCCGGCAGTACATCGACGTGCTCCGCGAGGAGGCGGGGCTCGAGCCGGTCTGATCGCTCGGTAAGCGGTCCCGACTAGCGCCGAGATTCCTGAAGCTCCCCCGAGTCGCGCCAGTGGTGACGAACTGGTTCGATCGGAGGGCGGTTTGCGGTGCTGCGCTCATGGCGCGAGTGCAGCACTCGTGGATCCTCACTATCAGCTCTGAGTTAGTCAGTGTGGGCTGACAGGAATATTCGGTTCCGCGCCACTCAGAGCAGTAGGCACCACGTTTTTCCATTGAGTTTCACCGAAACTCTGAAGCCCCGCATCGGAGGTTGTCCCGAGAAGTCAAGGTGAACTATCTACCGTTTTGCGCCTGATGAAGAGGTCGATTCCCCTCAGCCGGCGTGCGTTGACGGCGACGAAGGCCGTTGAGAGTACAGGTGCAAACCCAGCCACATGGCTTCAACTGTCCTGTCGTAGTTGTGGGTAGCGGCCGATTCCCGTCTCGTGGGAACTTCCGGTGTGGCTTATCGTAGCTCGATGGCTATAATTTTCCCATGGGAGAACTCGAAACCGAAGAGCAGGCCACCCGATCCGAGATCGCCACGTATCTCCGGCAACTAGCCGATCAACTCGATGATAGTGGAGTCGTCACCCTCACCCTCGGGAATCGAAACGTGTCGCTCGATCCCGTTGACCCGATCACGTTCAAACTAGAGGGTGAATCGGATTGGTCCGAAGGAGATGTCGAAGCGAAACAAAGCATCGAGTTCGAGCTCGTCTGGCGGACCTCGGCCACGACGGCCGAGGAAGGGGCACTCGACGTCGAGTTCGTTTCATAGCTTCCTTCGTCGAACTAGCCGGGCAATCGCTTCGTGGATGGTTGGCTCCGGGATTTGAGGAAACGCACGGTAGGATTGGGGCGTCCACGGACACGGTTTGGGGTTACTGGACATCCGGAGTAGCCGGTAAGTTCGGCCCCGTATCGAACTCACTCCACTTGTTTTGAGATGGAGTTCGGAGTCTTTTCAACCCCTCCCAAGGAGCCAAAGTCAGGTTCGATGGACGACGACGAGTTGCGGTTTGGATCGCTCTACCTGACGCGCTTTGCCAACAGCTTCGGCTACATCACCGTTCTCACGCTGCTCCCGACCTACATTGACCTGCTCGATCCTTCCGGGTTGGAAATCGGATTGTTCGTGGCCTCTCTGGGGCTCGCGCGATTCGTCGGAATCGTCCCGTTAGCCTGGGCCGGTGACCGATACGATAAGCGATCTTTGCTGATCGCTGCTCTCGTCCTCAGCGTCGGGGCGTACGCCTTGTTTCCGTTCGTCGAGTCGAGTCTCGGATTCATCGCCGCCCGGTCATTGCAAGGCCTCGGGTTGCTGGGGGTAGGACTGCTCGGCCTGGCATTGGTCGGTGATCTCGCTCCGGGCGGCGAGCGGGCCAACCACATCGGGAAATACAACGCGGCAAGGATGGCGGCCGGGATTGGTGGGACGCTCGGAGCCGGGGTACTATATGACGCCTACGGGTTCGGCCCGATTTTCGCCCTGGTGGCCGGCCTGTTAGCGATTGCAACCGTTCAACGTCCGTACGTGTGCCCCCCGGAACCTCGAAACCTATCGGTTTGATTGACGCCCGTGTCCGGGCTCGTGTCGTTGGTCTGTGAGCACTCCGTCCCCTATCATATCAGCGGGCAGGAACGAAACATATATTCGAGTGTTCCCCTCATTTCCATGGAAGGACGGCAGCCGTCCTTTCTCCGTTCGCCCATCGGTTCGCCACCATAACAGGGGCGTCCTCCGAGGGCACTGCTCTGAGATGCGCCGTGCCGGATGACGGTCCTTTCCTGGTGACCGCTGGGGTTCGTTGAGGGGCACGGGCCGGCACAGCTCATGATGCTCGAAATAGAATTACCATGTTCGGACTGCGACACAGAGCTCGCCGAGCAATTGATCCACGCGAGCGAGCTGCCGCTGTCACCGGTCGGACTAGGACACGTCCGGGTAGCAGTATGTCCCGAGTGTGGTGCCCGCTATTTCCCGAAGGAAACGTTGGAAAAGCTGACCCGATCCTCCAGCGAGTACCGTTCTAGAGGGGACTGCTGAGAGTCCATGGTCCGATCCACCGATATCCCCGAACCCCCCGATGCAGAGATTTTGGCATTCCCGACAACATTCGATGCTGGGGCTACTGTCCTCCTCGCCGGAAACGTAGACCCGACGGTGTACGCTTTGGGCCTCCGGGCGCTCTGTCAGTACTCGGTGGCTGAGGACAACGCCGTGGTCGTGACCACGACTGAGGGCGCGGATGAGACGCTCGAAACGTTCAAATCAGTCTGTCCGACCGACGACAGGCCGAGCATTGGAATCGTCGATGCAACCTCCGAAGAGCAGTTCGTTTCGGCCGTCTACGACACCAGTCCGGTCGTGTTCACGCCCAGCGATCTGGAACGGATCGTGATGGCGCTCGCCGAGATAACGGGCCATCGGGTGCCGGCGAACGGAACGCGCCACTTGGTCGTGCGGTCACTCACCCCACTGCTCCGGGATTCTCCAACGGACGCCATCTGTAACGTCATGGGACGGATTTCCGGTCTGCGGGCCGGGACCGGTCTTGGCCTCTTCGGTCTCGATTATACCCAGCACGACGGGGCGACCATGTCGAAACTGGCCGAGCGCGTGGAGTACATTCTCTGGGTCACCCATGGCCAGGGGTCGGGACTGGAGTTCGAACTCCAGACCGCCCGAGCCTCGCTATCCGGGACCGTTACGGGGAGCAGACCTGGGGACTGAACATCGTACTCCTGCCGGTAGACGAGTCGTTGGATCGAGTTCGAGAACCAGGGATCACCGTCACAACCGGTTTCGAGCATTCGCCCACGCATCGATCGGGCTAAGCCGGCACCCGTACGGTAGAAGTCACTCGGATTGGATCCGTCCGGCGATCTCCTGAAGCGTTTCGAGCTCCCGTTTCGAGTAGGCAATTATCCGAACGTCCTGGAGTGTGTCGGGCTGATACTGCCAGATCTCTTCACATATGAGCTGGGCCCCTGTCCCGAAATCAAACCCAGCTGCACCGGTCCCGAGAATCGGGATGACGATTGACTCACAGCCCAGTCCGTCAGCCCGTTCGAGCGTGTTTCTCATCGCCTCCCGGATGCTCTCAGTCGTCGCCAGGCCGTCGCCGTAATGAGGCATCGCCGCCGCGTGAATGACGTACTCGGCGTCGAGGTCGTAGGCGTCCGTGACTGCGACGCCGCCGAGCTCGACCGGACCCTTCGAGACCACTTCCTGGTTGATCGGTCCGTTCGCGCCTCGTCGGAGTGCCCCAGCAACCCCGCTCCCCATCTGGAGGCTCGTGCCAGCGGCGTTCACGAGCGCGTCGGCCTGCTGGGCAGCGATATCGCCCTGGATTACGGTGAGGTCCATACTTGATGTTCGTGAGAAGGGCTAAAAATTTGGTTCGACTACGAGACCCGGCACGAACGATCCTGTAGAGAGGCGTGGCCTTGGGAGAGGATAGAAGGGCCAGGGTGCGCGAATCTACGACAACGTCCACGTCTCAGGCCACCTCTCCCAAGAGGGCCACTACGAGATGCTGCAGGCGCTTGAGCCCCAACACGTCACCCCCGCTCATCAGGACATGAAAGGGTTCTCGGGATACGTCGAGACGGCATCGAGACATGGATACCAACTGGGTCGGGACCTACACGTCTCGCCGAACGGGAACGTCATGAAAGTGGCCTGAAAACGTTCAATCGCCCGCTGTTCAGAGCGGCTTTATCAGCCGTCGGAAGGGTTCGTGCCGCCGTCCGTTAGTACGCGTATGACTACGACAGTCGAGACCCCCAATGCCGATCAGGCCTGTACGTACTGTGGCTCGCGTATCTTTACCTGATCCGATATGTATCCGTGACTCCACCGCCGATTGTGGCTCACCCGTATACTCCTGTAACTACGCTTGGTTATCGGCGTACATCGAAGTGAACGAACTGACGGACGGCGACGCCTGTGCATGGTCTACCGAATAATACTTGAGCCACTAATCCGACTGGAAATAAGGGGGTTGGAGTCGGACCTTCGGCTCCACTTGAGATTGTGTACCCCCGGGCGTTGAGAGTCCGATGTGGCGGCCTGTGCATCCTTAAGCGCGGGTTTCCCGAGCTGCGCCGTCATGACTCGCGCCACTTGTGGCCGCATTCAACGCAGGTGAACAGTCGAACCTCGTAGGAGCCGCCGGGCTTCGGCATCATCTCGTAGTAGGCCCGGTCGCTGTGGCAGTCGTCCACCGGACAGGGCGCCTGCACCGTCTCGGTGGATTCCTGCGTCGTGTCCGCGACGGCCGGTGCCCCGTCGTCCTGCTGTCCATCCCGGGTCGCCATTGACGCTTCCGCATGCGGGTCTCGCGGCTCCTCGTTCTCACAGGAGCGACACACCCACGTGTCGCCATCCGTGTACATCACCGAACCACACTCGTCGCAGAATCGCATCTAACTCAGGAACACACGATTGTCAGATATATGTGTTAACTTTCGATCCGTCAGGGATTTCAGGCAACTGCTCATGCTGACTGTATCGACCGTTTCCTTGTCCACTATTCGAGCAGCTATGGGTGCAAGACTCGCGCGGTGGGATCAGCCCCGCAATCCCATCAAATTCAGATGACCACACAAAAATGAACGACATCAGGTCATCCGGGGCCATGCTGCACAGATGGTCTGCCTATCGCAATGACCGAACCTCGTGTCGGTTACCTCAATCTACTATTGCCAAAGCCCCGCAGGGGCTGAAGCTACCGGCCGCTGCTACGACGTCTGGGAGTACTCCTCGACCCACTCGTCGAGCGTCAGCCCCATCGTCGCCATCGTGATGGCGTTCGAGCTCGCCGCGTTCGCGCTCTTGACCAGCTCGGCCTCGAGCGTCCGTTGGGGCACCTCCCCGAGGAAGTGCGGGATGGCGCGCTGGACGCTCAGAGGGAGGCCGACCTCGTGGGCCAGCGCGTAGCCCGACAGCGAGTGGGGGATCGTGTCGCCGCCGAACCGGGGGTCGGGGTCGACGAGCTCGTCGTCGACGTAGTCGGTGTACTCGTAGCCCTTGCCGACGTCGTGGAGCAGGCAGGCCGCCCTGACCACGTCGAGGTCGGGCTCGGCGCCGTGGAGGTTGCGCTGGACGGCCGCCGACTCGACGGCGATCTGGGTCACGCCCCGGACGTGCTCGACGTTCGAGACCTCGTGGATGTTCCAGGCGTAGGGGATCTCCTCGACGTCGCTCCAGCCGCCGCGCTCGAGGGCGAGGACCCAAGCCTCGAGCACGCCGTCCCGGAGCTCGTCGTCGCGGATCCCGGCGAGCTCCGGGAACGCCTCGCGAACCTGGGCCTCGTGGTCGGTCACGGCCCGTCACCCGTGACGTCCTTCTGGACGGTCTCGACGCCGATGAACCGCGGGCGCTCCTCGATGGCGAGGAAGTTGTCGACGTCCTCGCGGGCCGCCTTCGACGCGGGGTCGTCCGGGTCGTAGTCCCGCGAGCCCTCGCTGCCGAGGGCGGCCCGGAGCGCGCCGAGGTCCTCGAAGTAGAGCTCGGCGATGCCGTCGAACTCGGCGGCGTCGGGCTGGGTCGGGACGACCCGGGCGTACCGGACGACGCCGGGGATCTCGCTCGCGATCGGGACGTGCTCGTTCGCCCAGTGGTCGAGGAACTCGTCGTGGCTCAGGCCGTCCTTGCGGACGAGGAAGGCCGAGTGCTTGTACAGGCCCGTGGTGTCGCCGCCGGTCTCGTCGAGCTCGACGGTCTCCTCGCCGATGAGCCGCGGCCGGCCGCCGACGTCGAGGAAGTTGTCGACGTCCTCGCGGGCCTCCCGCGCCTTGCCCTTCGCGGGGTCGTAGTCCCGCGAGCCCTCGCCGCCGAGCGCGTCGTAGAGCGCGTCGAGGTCGTCGAAGCCGAGCTCGGCGATGCCGTCGAACTCCGCGGCCTTCGCGCCGACCGGGAGCACCGTCGTGTAGCGCACGACGCCCTCGATCTCCCGGGCGATCGGGGTGTGGTTCGTCTGCCAGTAGTCGACGAACGCCTCGTGGGTCAGCTCGGGCTTGCGGACCAGCAGGGCGACGTGCTTGTACATGGCCGGCCGGTTCGGCCGGCCCGGCCTTACCCGTTCTGGATGCCCGGTTCACCCGAAACGCTTTGGCGCCGACTGCGGTACGCCCTCGCATGCCCTACGACGACGTCGAGACCGCGAGCCGGGAGGACCTTCGCGAGCTCCAGGGCCAGCGGCTCGCCGAGACCGTCGCGAACGCCTACGAGCGGGTGCCGTTCTACCGGGACGCGTTCGACGCCGCGGGCGTCTCGCCCGACGACATCGACGGCATCGACGACATCGAGCAGCTCCCGCTGACCACGAAGGAGGACTTCCGCGACCAGTACCCCGACGGGCTGTTCGCGGTCGAGCACGACGAGGTCCGCCGCATCCACGCCTCCTCGGGCACGACGGGCAAGCCGAAGATCGTCGCCTACACCGAGGGCGACCTCGAGGTCTGGAGCCACGCGATGGCCCGGACGCTCTACGCCTCGGGCGTCCGGCCCGGCGAGATGGTGCAGAACGCCTACGGCTACGGGCTGTTCACCGGCGGGCTCGGCTTCCACGACGGCATCGAGTCGCTCGGCGCCGCGGTCATCCCGACCGGCGGCGGGAACACCCAGCGCCAGCTCGACATGCTCCGGGACCTCGACTCGGACGCCATCTGCTGTACCCCGTCGTACTGCCTCTACCTCGCGGAGGCCGCCGAGGAGCGCGGCATCGACATCCGGGAGCTCCCCGTGACGCGGGCGGTCATCGGCGCCGAGCCGTTCACCGACCCGATGCGCGAGGAGATCGAGCGGGAGCTCGGCGTGAAGGCGATCGACATCTACGGCCTCTCGGAGCTCGTCGGGCCCGGGATCGCCGTCGAGTGCGACGAGGTCCAGGAGGGCCTGCACGTCTGGGAGGACCACTTCTACCCGGAGATCATCGACCCCGACACCCGCGAGGTGCTGCCCGAGGGCGAGGAGGGCGAGCTCGTGCTCACGAACCTCACCGCCGAGGCGCTGCCGGCCATCCGCTACCGGACCGGCGACATCACGACGCTGCACTACGAGCAGTGCGACTGCGGCCGGACGATGGTCCGGATGGACAACATCGCGGGCCGGGTCGACGACCTGCTCATCGTCCGCGGCGTCGAACGTCTACCCGAGCCAGATCGAGGAGGTCGTCGTCGACATCGGCGACATGTCCGGGCACTACCGCATCGACCTCTACCGCGAGGACCAGCTCGACACGATGGAGATCACCGCCGAGCGCCACGAGGACGCCGCCCGGTCGAACGAGGAGCTCGCCGAGGCGGTCGAGGCCCGCCTGCTGGACGTGCTCGACGTCAAGCCGAGCTCGGTCGAGGTGGTCGACCCCGGCGGCATCGAGCGCACCGAGGTCGGGAAGGTCAAGCGCGTCTACGACCACCGCTGAGCGGGTCCGGGTCCCGGCTCGACCCGATACGTTCGGCCGGCAAGCCCGACCGTTTTTGCCCCGCCCTCGCCTCGCCGACGTCAGCTGATGGCGGAGCTTCGGCGACAGCTCGGGCTGACCGAAGCGCTGGTCTACGGCGTCGGCCTGATCCTCGGGGCCGGCATCTACGCGATCCTCGGCGAGGCCACGGGCGTGACCGGCGGGTCGATCGTGCTGTCGTTCCTGCTGGCCGCGCTCATCGCGTCGTTCACCGGGCTGAGCTACGCCGAGCTCGCCTCGATCTACCCGAAGGCCGAGGGCGACTACATCTACGTCCGCGAGGCGTTCGACCGGCGGCTGCTCTCGGACCTGACCGCCGTCGGCCGCCTCCTCATGGGGGCCATCTCGTCGGCCGCCGTGGCGCTGGCGTTCGCCGGCTACCTCTCGACGTTCGTCCCATTGCCGCCCGTCGTGACGGCGGTCGCCCTCGTCGCGCTGATGGTCGCGGTCAACTTCTGGGGGATCGAGCTATCGGTGCGGATCAACCTGCTGTTCACCGCCATCGAGCTCCTCGGCCTGGCGATGGTGATCTGGCTCGGGGCGGGGTCCTGGGGGTCGGCGCCGGTGCTCCAGGCCCCGAACGGCGCGTTCGGCGTGGTGCACGCGGCCTTTCTCGTCTTCTTCGCCTACCTCGGCTTCGGCTCCATCGTCAACGTCTCCGAGGAGACCCGGGACGCGTCGAGGACCATCCCCCGGGCCATCGTGCTCTCGATCGGGGTGACCACCGTGCTGTACGTGCTGGTCAGCCTGTCGGCGGTCGCGCTGGTGGACTGGCAGACGCTCGGCGGTTCGGCCTCGCCGCTGGCCGACGTCGCGTCGGTCGGCTGGGGCCCCGCCGGCGCGGCCGTGCTCGCGGCCATCGCGCTCTTCTCCACGACCAACACCGTCCTCATCCTCCAGGTCTCCACCTCGCGGCTGCTCTACGGCGTCTCGAAGGCCGAGTATCACGTCTTCCCGGCCGTCCTCAGCCGGGTCCATCGATCCCGGCAGACCCCCCACTACGCCGTGGCGGCGGTGGGGCTGCTCACGGTCCCCTTCGTCCTCCTGGGCGACATCGGCGTCGTCGCCGGGCTGGCGAACCTCATGCTGCTGGTCGTCTTCGTGCTGGTCAACGGGGCGCTGCTCAAGCTCCGGTTCACGGACGCGGACGTCGACCGGGGGTTCCGCGCCCCGCTCAACGTGGGGCGGCTCTCGCTCACGGCGGTCGCCGGGCTGCTCTCCTCGGTCGGGCTCGTGGGGTTCTACGTCCTCACGTGGTAGCCGGGCGGCCCGGGCCTACAGCGAGACCTCGTAGGTGATGCCCTGGCCCTCGGAGACCCGGAGCGCCTCGACCCGCTCGGGGGAGACCTCGACGCCCAGCCCCGGGCCGTCGGGCACGGTCATGCGGCCGTCGGTGACCTCGAACCGGTCCTCGATGACGTCGTCGGCCAGCGAGTAGTTCACGCGGTCGGGCGGCAGGTCGAACTCGGGCGTGGCGGCGACGAGCTGGAGGACCGCCGCGGTCTTGATGCCCAGGTCGAAGCTGGAGTGGTGGGCGGCCGAGAGGTTGGCCTCGCCGACCAGCCCCATCAGCTTCTTCGTCGGGAGCAGCCCGCCGACGGGGATCAGGTCGATCACCGCGGCGTCGATGGCGTCCTCGCGGACGAGCTCGAAGAGGTTCCGCCGGTGGTAGGTGTCCTCGTTGACGCCGATCGGCGTCCGGAGGCGCTGGCGGAGCCGCGCGTAGCCGCCGAGGCTGTCGGTCCGGAGGGGCTGCTCGAAGTACTGGAGGTAGACGCCGGCGTCCTCGAGCCGGGCGCCGGTCTCGACGGCCTCGCCGAAGCTCATCGTCTGGTTGCCGTCGAGCCGGAACTTCACGTCGCCGTCGACGGCCTCGTGCATCGCGACGAGCCGCTCGACGTCCTGGTCGACGTCGAGCCCGCCCTTGGTCTTGATCACGCCGAACCCCTCGTCGCGGGCCCACCGCGCCTGCTCGGCCGCCTCCTCGGGGTCGGTGATGCCGAGGCAGTACGCCACCTCGAGCTCGTCGGCCCGCTTGCCGCCGAACAGCTGGTGCACCGCGAGGTCCTTGGTCTTCCCGAGGGCGTCCCACATGGCCATCTCGACGCCGGCGACGTACGGCCGGATGTGCATGAACGGGTACTCGAACGAGTCGAGGAACGACTCGACCTCCCAGACCTCGCGGCCGACGGCCGCCGGCGCGATGAGGTGCTCCATCGCGGCCATCGCGAGGTTCGGCTCGGGGCCGACCGTCGTCTCGCCCCAGCCGACGACCCCCTCGTCGGTCTCGATGCGGACGACGAGGCGCAGGATGTCCTCGAAGGTGGTGTAGCCGGCCACGTACGGCGCGACGCCGTACGGCGTCGACCGGGGTTCGATGTCGACCCTGACCGGGGTGGCCTCGAGGCTCGTGATTTTCATGCCCGCCCTGGGTTCAGGGCGGGTATTCACTCTGTCGCCTGCCCGGTCGCCGGCGTCCGGGACCGCCGGGCGTCAGTCCCCGTCGTCGCGAGCCTCTGCGGCGATCGCCTCGAACAGCGCCGCGTGCTCCGCGCGCAGGTGCTCGAACAGCCGCTCGCCCTTCTCGGCCGTCCCCAGCGTGGGGTCGCCGATGACGCCGGAGTCGGAGAAGTCAGTGAACGGCCGGTAGACCGACAGCGGCCCGCCGTGGAAGATGTCCGTCCGGGAGTGCTCGTAGGGCGCCTCCATCATCGTGCCCTCGGCGCGGTCCATGTCGACGAGCTCCGGGTGGAGGTGGAGCATGAGCGAGGTCTCGAACTCCCCGCCGTGGCCCGTTCCGCCGACCGCGGAGTCGCGGACGTCGTCGGCGATCTCCGCGGCGAGGGCGAAGTAGGTGAGCCCGGTCACCTCGACGTCGGGGTGGTCGGCGCCGATCGAGACCACCACCGCGTCGATGAGGGCCGCGTTCCCGCCGTGGCCGTTCAGGAGCAGCAGCGCGTCGAAGCCGTTCCCGAGCGCGGTGTCGGCGATGCCCTCCAGCAGGACCTCGAGGTCCTCCCGCTCGAGGCTGACCGTCCCGCCGAAGGGCAGGTGGTGGGGCGACAGCCCCGTCCAGACCGGCGGCGTGACGAGGACCGGCGCGTCGGTCGCCTCCGCGGCGCCGTGGGCCACCGCGTCGACGAGCAGCGTGTCCGTCGCGACCGGGAGGTGGTAGCCGTGCTGTTCGAGGCTGCCGACGGGCACGACCAGCAGCGAGCCGTCGCGCTCGGCGAGCTCGACGACCTCGCCGTACGGGCGGGTCGCCCACGCGGCGTCGGTGAGGCGCATGGCGCAGCCGTACCGGCCGACGAGCGCATATAGCCACCGCCGGCCGCCTACTCGACCTTCGCCACGACCTCGATCTCGACCCCGACGTCGACCGGGAACTCGCCGACCTCGACCGCGGCCCGGGCCGGGTAGGGCTCGGTGAGATACTCGGCGTAGGCCTCGTTGAAGGCCGCGTAGTCGTCCATATCGCCGAGGTAGACCGTCGCCTTCACGACGCTGTCGAGCGAGCTCCCCGCGGCCTCGAGCACCGCCGCGATGTTCTGCATCGTGAGCGCGGTCTGCTCGCCGATGTCGCCGTTGAAGGCGTCGCCGGTCTCCGGGTCGATGGGTCCCTGTCCCGAGAGGTAGAGGGTGTCTCCGTCCCGGATCGCCGTCGAGTACGGGCCGATGCTCGCGGGGGCGTCCGCCGCCGTGATTTCCTCCATGGCTGTGGGCGGCCCGTCGCCCTCGGGCGGGATGACCCTTCCCCTCGCGATCAGTCCGGCCGGTAGACCCGGCCGCGGAAGGTGGCCACCGGCTCGCCGTCGTCGTCCGTGACCGCGATCTCGTAGCTGCCGGTCCGGCCCCGGACGTGGCGCTCCTCGGCGGTCGCGGTGAGCGTCGTGCCGACGTCGACGGCCTCGAGGAAGGAGATGTTCGTCTCGAGGGCGAACGCCGTCTCGCCGGCGGCGTTCGACGCGGCGGCGAAGGCGGCGTCGGCGAGCGCGTTGATGGCGCCGCCGTGGGGGATGCCGTGGAAGTTCACGTGGCGGTCGGTCAGCTCGAGCTCGGTCGTCGCCGTGCCCGGGCCCAGCTCGACCAGCTCGATGCCGACCAGCTCGCAGAACGGGTCGTCGGCGATGTGCGCCCGGCGCTCGGCGGGGACCTCGCTCATCGGTCCACCCGCTCGCCGCCGACGTAGAGGCCGTCGGGCCGCCCGTCGTCGAAGTCGTCGTGGTACTCCATCAGCTGGAACAGCGCCCCGGTGGGGTTCCGCGGGGAGACGAACGCCTCGGTCCAGCCGTCCCGGACGGCGCGGTCGACGACCGTCAGGCCGGCCGCCTCGAGGCCCGCGATGACGGCGTCGATGTCGGCCACCTCGAGGGTGACGTGGTGCAGCCCCGGGCCCTCGCGCTCGAGGTAGTCGGCGAGGAAGGAGTCCTCGCCCCGGGGCTCGATGAGCTCGATTCGGGAGGCGCCGCCGAGCGCGTAGTAGGCCCAGGTGAGCTCCTCGATCGGCTCCTCGTGGAGCGGTTCGGCCCCGAGCGCCAGCAGCGTCGGTTCGGCGTCCGCGACTGAGGGCACCGCGATCCCGACGTGGTCGACCCGGATGGGCGTGTCGTGCATGGACCCCCTCCGCCGGGCTTGCATAAATTCATGAGGGGCGTCCCGGAATCGATGGGCATGCACGAGCCGGGCTTCATGGACGGCACCCGCGGGACGATGGCCGTCGACTGGGAGGAGCGGATCGACGTCGGGCGGCTCCGCGAGGAGCGCCACGCGAAGGCGCTCGAGCGGCTCCGGGACTCGCCCCTCGGCAGCGTCCTGCTGGTCGACGACCCGAACGTCCGCTACGTCACCGGCCTCGCGATGACCGGCGGCAGCGGCGCGGACCACTACACGCTGCTCACCGAGGCCGGCGACGTCGTCCACTGGGACACCGCCGACCACGCCTCGAACCAGCGCTACAACTGCCCGTGGCTCGACGACATCCGCTACGCCTGCCCGGGGCTCGGGAACGTCCCCCGGGCGTCCGGCTCGCCCTCGGCCCGGGAGTTCCTGCTTGGCACGATGGCCGACACCGTCGTCGAGGCCCTCGAGGAGTACGGCGTCGCGAAGGAGCCGATGGGGACCGACGTCGGCCACAGCGGTCTCGTCGGCGCGTTCGAGGACCGCGGCGTCGACGTCCGGGCGGGCGAGGCGGCGTCGCTGCTGGCCGACGCCCGGAAGGTCAAGACCGAGGACGAGGTCGAGTGCCTCCGGCAGGTCGCGGCGATCTGCGAGGCGGGCTTCCAGGCCATCACGGACGGCATCGAACCCGGCCGGCGCGAGTCGGAGGTCTGGGGCGACGCCGTCCGCGAGCTCTGGCGCCACGGCGCGACGGTCCACGGCGGCTACCTCACCTCGGGGCCGAACACCTGGCCGAAGCACCAGGCGAACACGACCGACCGGCTGATCCGCCCCGGCGACCTCGTCTACGCCGACTTCTACAACGTCGCCTACCTCGGCTACCGCTCGTGTTACTACCGGACGTTCAGCGTCGGGGAGCCCACCGACGCCCAGCGCGACGCCTACGCCACGGCGCGGGACAACCTCTACGACGTGCTCGACCGGATCGAGCCCGGCGCGACGACCGACGAGATCTGCGAGGGCTTCCCGGACATGGCCGGCGAGCACGCCGACTGGTACGGCGCCGACGAGCACTGGCAGCTGACGACGAACCACTGGGCCCACGGCCTGGGCCTCCAGCTCTACGAGGTGCCGCTCATCTGGCGCGGGCTCTCGCCGGAGCACCCCATCGAGATCGAGGAGGGGATGACGATGGCCGTCGAGACCCAGGAGCCCGCCGGCCGCCAGGGCGTCCGCGTCGAGGAGATGGTCGTCGTCCGCGAGGACGGCGTCGAGGTGCTGAGCCGCTGGCCCGTCGACGAGATCACCGTCGTCGACGCGTAGGCGTCGACCCGGGCTCAGCTATTCAGCAGCCCGGTGGCGAGCACGGCGACGTCGGCGACGAGGACGATCCCGCCGAAGGCGCCGGCCATCGACGCCTCCACGGCCGGGATCGCGGACGCGAACACGGGGAGGAGCATCGAGTCGAGCGTTATCCCGGGCAGCGCGGGGCCATCACGGAACATTGGGCGGCGTCGCCGCTCTGACCGCCGGCCGCCGAGGAGGGAGGTTCTAAACCCGCCCGCCCCGAAGGCCGCCCATGAAGCTCGGCACGGGCCTGTTCACCGCCCAGCGCCCGCCCGACGACGACCGGTCGATGACGGCGATCTACGACGAGGTCCTCGAGCTGGGCCGGGCCATCGACCGCGCCGGACTCGCCAGCGCCTGGGTCTCCGAGCACCACTTCGCCGCCGACGGCTACCTCCCGGGGACGATGCCGACGCTGGCCGCCCTCGCCGCGGTCACCGACGAGGTCGAGCTCGGCACCGGCATCGCGCTCGCGCCGCTCTACGACGCGGTCCGGCTCGCCGAGGACGCGGCGACGGTCTCGCTGCTCTCGGGCGACCGGCTCTCGCTCGGGCTCGCCGTCGGCTACCGCGAGGCGGAGTTCGAGGGGTTCGGCGTGCCGACCGAGGAGCGCGCCGCCCGGACCGCCGAGGCCGTCGAGGTCTGCCGGGGCGCCTGGAGCGACGGCCCGCTGGGGTTCGACCCCGAGTTTCACCCCGCCGGCCCGGACGTCGACGTGACGCCCAAGCCCGACGGCTCCCCGCGGGTCGTCCTCGGCGGGGCGGCCAAGCCCGCGGTCCGGCGGGCCGCCCGGCTGGCCGACGGCTGGATGGCGCCCTCGTCGCTCTCGGTCGACGACGTCCGCAAACGCGTCGAGGACATCCGGCAGGTCCGCGAGGCGGAAGGGATCGACGGCGAGTTCACGACGTACGTCCTCAAGCACGGCTTCCTCGGCGACTCGCCCGAGGACGCCTGGGAGCGGATGCGCGAGGGCCGGCTCTACCTCGCCCGGACGTACGCGAGCTGGTACGAGGGCGAACCGGTCACCGAGCTCCCGGCGGAGCGCCGGGCGGAGCTCCGCGAGTCGGCGGTCGTCGGCACGCCCGAGCAGGTGGTCGAGGAGCTCGAGCCCTACCGGGAGGCCGTCGGCGACGACGTCCACGTGATCCTGCGGACGTACTACCCCGGCGCCGGGACGGACGCGATGGTCGACTGCGTCGAGCGGCTCGGCGACGAGGTCGTGCCCGAGCTCTGAGGCCGTGTCAGCTGTCGCCGTACGCGCCGGTCGATGCTCAGTGGAGCCATTCTTCGAGCCATTCGATATTCTTCCACATGGTTCCTGGTGTGAACTGTCGGTCGATAGCTTGGATACCGCGCACGAACGGTCCGGGTGCCAACTCTTGGTCGACGTAGACGACGATCCCGGCGTGGTCGATACCCCTGCCTAGGGTGACGAAGTCGCGATCGTTCGTGAGCAGGACTCTACCGAGGTCGGTCGCGGCCTCGAGTAGGTCGATGTCCGGGATACCTTCGAGTAGCTGTGCTTTGGCGAATTCCGCGTCGTAACCGTTCGATCGGAGCGCCGTTACGATGACGTTCGCGACGTGTTCGTCCGCGAGAAACGCCAGCCGTTCCATTCAATCCGACTGTTCGATAGATCCCGGGCGCTAGATTCGGACGCCAATTCTGACTCTAGTTCCGCGTGACGCTGTCGGATTCGTGCGATCTCCTCCGGATGGTCGTAGTAGTAGGCCATCGCCGTATGTAGCTCCGCCAACGAGAGGTCCAGCTGGTCGGCGACATACGCTGGATCGTGGTCGCCATCGAGTAGCAGGTCGGCGACCTGTATCACGGACACTCGACGGTCCTCGAGCCGCGGCTCACCACCGAGCACGCCGTCCGTGTGAACGATTCGGCTCATCCGATGCCTCCAGTTAGCCCGTGATATCGGATAAAGTCTCGTAGGCGGTTTGGTCTCGGCAATACGTGGGTGTGATGTCGGCTATCCGAACTGCTCGAACGGCTCCTCGCACGCCCGGCAGACCCAGAACGAGCGGCAGAGCCCCGGCCCCTTGGGGTGCTCGCGCTCGGTGTCCGTCGAGCCGCAGTACGGGCAGGCGGCGGCCGTGTCCGCCTCGCCGCCGGCCTCGACGCTGGGGTCGGGTCGCCGCATGGTCAGACGCTCAGCCCGAACTCGCGGAGCGCCTCGCGCCCCTCGTCGGTGACCAGCTCGACGGTCCAGGGCGGGCTCCACACCAGCTCGACCGCGGCCGAGTCGACGCCCTCGACGCCCGCGGCCGCCGCCTCGACGTCCTCCAGGAGCATCTGGCGGGCCGGACAGCCGGTGTAGGTCAGCGTCATGTCGACGGTGGCCTCGCCGTCGGTCACGGTGACCCCGTAGATCAGCCCGAGGTCGACGATCGAGACGGGCATCTCCGGGTCCTCGACCCCGTAGAGCGCGTCCCAGACCCGGCGCTCGACGCCCGCGGCCTCGGCGCCCGTGTTCGGCAGCTCCTCGGGCGCGGGGCCGCGCTTGTAGTCGGTGTACGCGCAGGCCTGCGCGGTCGGCGTCGCGCCTCGAACTCGGCCGTCGGCTCACTCGCCATCGTCGGGGTCCTTCATGATGCGGCGCACCTCGGACCGGCCCAGCTCCTCGAAGGCGCGGGTGATCTCCGCGTGCTGGTCGGCCCAGTGCTCGGTGTGGCTCCGGTCACGGCCGACCGCGTCCGGCAGGTCGGCCTCGGGGACCGCGAGGTCGAGCGACTCGAGGAACCGCGTCGTCGTCTCGGCCCACGCCTCGCGCTGGGCGTCGAGCGTGTCGGTCCGGAGGCCGAGCTCGTCGATGCGGCCCTCGTGCTCGCCGGGGGCGAACAGCGTCAGGGCGTGGGGGTAGAGCCGGTCGAGCGCGGCCTGTACCCGGCCGCGGCCGTCCTCGCCCTCGACGAGGCGCTCGAGCCAGCGCCGGCCGTGGTTGACGTGGTAGTCCTCCTCGTCGATGACCTTCTCGACGCGGTCGCGGATGCGCGGGTAGGACGAGCCGATCAGCGACTCCAGCCGAACGGCCTCGGCGGCGTCGTAGAGGTACGACCGGACGATGACGTCGGCCCAGTCGCCCTCGTCGAACGGCAGCTCACACAGCGTCGCGTGGGTGAAGTCGTCGGCCGGCCGGGTCCAGATGAGGTCGGCCTCGGTGTGGCCGAAGTCCTCGAGCAGGTCGTACCAGAGCCGGGCGTGGCCGATCTCGTCCTGGGCGATGTTCGAGAGCGCGAGGTCGGACTCGAGGGTCGGCGACCGGACCTGCCAGTCGGTGTAGCGGTCCCCCATCACGAACTCGTCGTCCGCCAGCCGGAACAGGAGCGCCGCGACGGCCTCGCGCTCGTCGTCGGCCAGCTCGTCCGGGCCCGCGAGGGACTCGGCGGCGGCCATCAGGCCTCACCCCGCTGGCGCTCGGCCTCGGTCTGCTCGCGGTCGGACTCGGCGACCTCCTCGGCGACCGCTTCGATGCCGGCGTACGCCGAGGTCCACCGGTAGGACTTGTCGGTCGTGCCGCCGAAGCGGGTCTCCTCGTGGTCGACCTCGCCGATGGCGTCCTGGGGGCGACCCAGAGGCTGTGGGTCGGCTTGCGCCGGGCGTGCTGGATCTCGGCGAACATGAGCGCCATCTCCCGGTCGGGCGCGTGGACGTTCCCGCAGTGGGTGTGGTACTCGCCGGGCTGCTCCTGGCGGAAGACCTCCCAGATCATGGTCAGTCAGCCGCCGTGGCGGCGGCGCCGCCGAGCGCGCGCTGTTCGTGGTCGTCCATCGCGTCGCGGACCCAGGAGACGGCCTCGCGGGCGGCCTTCCGCTCGTCGATCTGGCCCCGCCCCGGCTCGAACTCGTTCTTCGAGATCTGCCAGAACTCGTCCCAGTCGAGGTCCTCGTCGACCACGGAGTAGTTGCCGTCGTCGTCCTGCTCGATGCGGGGCTCGTCGGGGATCTCGAGGCCGTACTTCTCGGCCTTCGGGATGTAGGAGTTGAGGAAGACCTTCCGGAGCTGGTCGTTGGTCATCTGCTTGAGGCCGACCGCGGACGCGAAGTCGTGGTGTTTCGAGTCCTTGTCGGTCGGGCCGAAGAACTGGATGATGCGCGGGCCACCACTCCTCGAACGCCTCCTGGACGAGCTGCTGCTCGCGCTTCGAGCCGGTCGCGAGCGTCCGGAGGATGTCCTCGCCGTGCTTGACGTGGAACCCCTCCTCGAAGCAGACCTTGTCCATCGCGTGGGCGTAGGGCTCCCAGCTGGTCTTCTTCAGCGTCGCCTGCCGGCGCATCGCGGCGGCGTCGACGAAGAAGGCGATCATCGGCGTCTCGACCCAGGAGTCCATCGGGTAGTGGAAGCAGTTGAGGAACTTCCCCTCGCCGTTGGCGAGCTCGTCGAGCATCTCGTCGCGGGTCTTGACGCCGAGCAGCTCGGCCGCCCGGTAGAGCAGCTGGCCGTGGCCGATCTCGTCCTGCACCTTCGCCGAGAAGGCCAGCTTGCGGTCGAGCGACGGCGCCTGGCGGATGAACGGCCGCTCGAGGTAGCCGCCCATGATCTCGGAGTTCGCGTGGAACTGGATCATCCGGGTCGCCGCCTTGCGGTACTCCTCGGGCATGTCGTCCTTCGGGCCGAACGCCCGCGGCCCGGCCTGCTCCTTGACGGTCTCGAGGTCCATGATATGGACAGTCCTTGCGGGTGCGCGCGGATACCGGTTCACCCGCCCATGGACGGGGTTTAAATACTCTCCCCGCCTCGTTCCGGGCGTGATCGACGAGGCCCTCGGCGTGGAGGTCCGGCTCGAGGGCGACGGCTGCCCGCTGGCCGACGCCTCCGAGCTCTCGGGCGCGACCATCGACGCCGACCCGCCCCAGCTGCGCGACGACGGCTACGCACTCCTGCGGTTCTCGGCGCCGGCGGACGACGGCCTCGCGGCCGCCCTGGACGCCGACGACCGGCTCCGGTACCTCCACGTCGAGGCGGCCGACGGCCGGATGCTCTTCCGCTGCCTGTCGGTGCATCCCTGCGTCGTCCACGAGCTCGTCAGCGAGGGGTTCCTCGTCGAGTCGCTGCGCTACCGCGGCGGCACCGCCCACGTCGTCGGCGCCGTCGTCGGCCACGAGGTGCTCCAGGGCGTGATGGACGCCGCGGGCGACACCGTCGGCGCCCGGCTCGAGCGCGTCTATCCGATGGGTCCCGACGACGGCTCGACGGTCGAGCGGCGCTGGAACCTCACGCCCGCCCAGGCCGAGGCGCTGCGGGCGGCGCACGCGGCGGGCTACTTCTCGGTGCCCCGCGGGGCCACCGCGTCCGAGGTGGCCGCGACGCTCGACATCAGCAAGTCGGCGTTCCTCGAGCGGCTCCGGCGGGGCCAGTCCGCGCTGCTCGAGCAGGTGATGTAAGTCGGGCGTAGCGACCGGAGCCGTGATACAACGCTTCCGTTCGTATCATGAAAGTCTTACTTCTGACAAGCTGTCCTGCACGCATGGCGCAAGTGCCTCACCGCGAATATGCCGGTGTTCCTATAGGTCGATAAAGCGGTGGATGGATTCCCAGTCTCCACCGACTCATTCGTAATAATGCGATGACTGAACCGCTAATCTTGAGCGGCGTACATAGGCTATCGTTAGCGGAGTGTTCCTGACAGATCGCCTGTGTTTAGACCGAAAGTCAGGTGGATTCAGACTCCTCCGCATCGACAGAAAGGTTGAGGTGCGCGACCAAGCGGGCAGTGATGACCTGTTCGATGATATTGAGTAACTGTTCGTCGTCGGACGTGTAGTCGGCAAATATCCCGAGCGGGACGGTTCCGCCCGCCACATCGTGGTGGCCGCCCCCACTGCCGACGTCCGCAAAGGCATCGTGCAGGACGTTCCCAACGTTGACCCGTGGATCGGGGGATCGGGCGCTGACGTGAATGACCTCCTTGACGAGTCCGAAGACGATGGCCGTTTCAACACCCTCTAGCCGAACGAGATAATCGACCGCCTGTGGGAGCGCATCCCGCTCGGTCGTCCGACCGACGTGCGAGATGAGGACCGATCCATTGGTCCATCGGTGCTCTATCGCACTGGCGATCGCATCGAGCGTCCCCCCAGTAACCGACGGCGATGACAGTTTTCGGACCATCTCCTGATCGGCATGAGCATGGAGATATCCTGCGGCGTCGTATTCTGCCGGGGTGGCCCCGCGGAGGAAGTCGAGGGTATCCGTCCGGATGGCAAACAACAGTGCCGTAGCCAGGCTGGAATCGAGATCGATATCGAGGGCACGCACGTACTCGGTCAGTATCGTCGCCGCGGCCCCGAGTTCCTCCCGGTGATCGACGAACCGGGCGTCGATGTCCTCAGCTGGGTGGTGGTCGATCACGACGTCCACGGGTGTCTCCGGGGAAACCTGGTTGTTCTCGCCGGGGATCGAATGATCGACGAACGCCAGTAACGAGTCCGATTGTCGGTCCTCGACGGTCGCGGCATCGAACGGTTTGAGCTCGATATCGAGGAGATTGATGAACGCCCGGTTCTGCTGGTGGGAGATATCGCCGCTGTAGAGGATATGCCGATCCTCGATGCCGGCCGCCGCCGCAATCCGGCCCAAGGCGAGCGCGCTCGCCAGGCAGTCCGGGTCGGGATTATCGTGACAGACGATGTTGATCTCGCTGCCGTCAGCGAGCAGGTCATGGAGCTCCTGGGCCCGGTTCATTATTGCTTGGTACTACGAGCCCCAGACAGTTAGGGGTAGAGGCCTGCTGGATGCCATGCAGAAAATCTTTGAGTTTGATTCTCTGATGCGCGAATGGTCTGAGTGGCGCAAGAGCTTTCCTGACAGAGTTCAGGTGGTTCGAACCGTGTTATTGATTGTGAGGCGGACTTGAGGAATCTTGTCTCTACGAACCGGATTGAGTGACCCGTTCGTTGACTTCCTTCTTGACCCGTTCTGAAATGGTTTCCGGGGACGCACGTCGCTCGCCGAGCGAGGCACCGATGAGCGCACCGGCCGCTGCCCCGCTGCTTGCCGTACTCCGGCCAAACAACCCGCCGATCCCAGCACCGACAGCACCGAAGACGGCGGCGTATTTGGCTCGACTCAGTGCACGGGAGATTTGGGACTTCATACACGGTTTACGGAGAATCAAGGAGAAAGCCCCGTGCTTTAGCGCGGGGATGAATCCGACAATCAACTACACAACCCACCGTTCGATAGCACCACTGGATATTCTACGCTCGAATCCACACCTTCAAGTAATCTTGCCTACATAGGTTACGTATGGCGAAACAGGTCGTCACCCGCACCTACACGGCATCCATACGGAACCAGTCACCGGTGCAAGACGACCTTGACGCCCTCGGGTTCGCGGCCAGTAAACTCTGGAACGTCGGCCGGTGGGTCTGCGACCGCGTATGGTCTGAGATAGGCCATATTCCCGGTCACAACGAGCTCACCGCGTACCTCAAGTCGCACGAACGCTATGCTGACCTGCATTCCCAGTCAAGTCAGCGAGTCCTGCAAGAACTCGCTGAAGCGTTCACCGGCTGGTACGGCAAACGACGCAATGGAGACACGAATGCGAACCCGCCGAAGTACCGCAAACACGGCGACGAACACCCGCGTTCCACGGTCACGTTCAAAGCCGCTGGTTTCAAACTCGACACCAAGTACGAGCGAGTCCGACTCTCGAAGGGGTCGAACCTCAAAGACCACTGGTCGGACTTCATCCTCTGTGAGTACCAGACCCGCCCCGATGTTGACCTCTCCACCGTGGAGAACGTCCAACAGGTTCGAGCCGTTTGGACGGGTGATGAATGGGAACTGCACTTCGTCTGTAAGGTCGAGATAGAAGTTGCTGAACCCCCTGGTGAGAAGACGGTTGGTGTTGATTTCGGCATCAACAACTTCGCCGCACTCGCCTACGAGGACGGCCACAGCGAACTGTACCCGTTGAACTGTCTGAAGCAGGACGACTACTACTTCAGCAAGCGAATCGCTCGCTGTGCCGATTCAGACTCAGCGCAAGCCACGCGGTTGCACCAGAAGAAATCTGGTCGGCGCACTCACTACTTCCACACACTCTCAAAACACATCGTTGACCGATGTGTTGCTGAGGAAGTCGGGATGATTGTGGTGGGCGATCTCTCGGGCATTCGTGAGGATGAGGTGGATAGTGAGTCGAAGAACTGGGGTAACCACGGCAACCTCGACCTGCATTCATGGGCGTTCGACCGTTTCACCGACTTGTTAACCTACAAGGCAGAGATGGAAGGCATCACGGTCGAACGGGTGTCCGAGCGTGATACGTCGAAGTCGTGTTCGTGCTGTGGCCGTAAGCGCAAGGCGAACCGTGTTGAGCGCGGGCTGTACGTGTGCGATGACTGCGGAACGGTGGCGAACGCGGACGTGAACGGGGCTGAGAACATTCGGCAGAAAGTATCTCCGAGTTCATCGAGTCTTTCGGTGAATAGGAGTAACGGCTGGTTGGCACAGCCATCAACGTACCTGTTCGATTCAGAGAGCGGATGCTTCGTACCGCGAGAACAGGCCACGTCGTAAAATCTCCTCGGTCGGTAGCGTCCAGCAGCGATTCGTTCTAGGACTGGCTCGCTCCCCACCTCGAAACGATCTCGAACACGACCGACCGGATGGAGGCCCTCGTTGACGACTTGCTGCAGGTGGCCAGACACGGCAGCGCGGTCACGAACCCGGGCGAGATCGACATCGAGGATGTCATCGAGACGGCGTGGGCGGGCACCGGTGCGAATTCAACGGACGCCACGGTGCAGACCGAGCCATTCGGGCCCATCCGGGCTGACGCCGACCGGCTGGTGCAGCTCTTCGAGAACCTCTTCCGGAACGCGGTCGAACACGGCGGCGACGCCGTCACCGTCCACGTGGGGCCACTCGATGCGGGATTCTTCGTCGAAGACGATGGGACCGGCATCGCCGATGAGGTCCGCGACCGGGTGTTCGACCACGGAGTCACGACATCGGGCGAAGGAACCGGCTACGGGCTCTCGATCGCTCGAACGATTGCCAATGCTCACGGGTGGGACGTGGCCGTCACGGAGGCGGCGACCGGTGGCGCGCGGTTCGAGTTTACCGGCGTCGAGAATCTGCGAGGGGAGGGGGGAGCGACGAGCCATGAGGAAACACGACCAGAGTAAAGCCTCGACCGACTAGGTATTCATGCAATGTCTTAGAACGCCCGTATTTAGGGCCGGGGCCCGTTAGACCATTGGCCATGACCAATTCGGTTGACTCTATCAATGTTCTCCACGTCGATGACGAGCCGGATTTTGCGGACTTAGCCGCGGATTTCATTCAACGACATGATGACAGGTTGTCCGTTGAACCAACGACCAGTGCTCAACAGGGCCTTGAGCGGCTACGCGCTAACGGCTTTGATTGCGTCGTTTCTGACTACGATATGCCCGGCGAGAACGGCATTGAGTTCCTCAAACAGGTACGTGATGCGGCTCCCGATCTCCCATTTATCCTCTACACCGGCAAGGGCTCCGAGGAGGTGGCCAGCCAGGCGATCTCCGCCGGCGTCACCGATTACTTACAGAAGGAATCCGGCATGAGCCAGTACGACGTTCTGGCCAACCGAATCACGAACGTCGTCGAACAACATCGGGCGCAAGCCGAAGTTCAGCGGACCGAGGAGCGACTGCGTACCATCTCCGAGAACACGAACGACATTCTCTGGAAGTTCACCGCCGACTGGGAGGAACTCCTGTTTATCAATTCACCGTACGAGGAGATTTGGGGCCGCTCGATCGAGGAACTCGAAACCCGTCCGCAATCGTTCCTTGAGGGCATTCACCCGGACGATCGCCCGAGGGTCGAGGAGGCGATGGAGACCATCTCTTCGGGCGAGCCGGTCGATATCGAATACCGGGTCAACGCGAAGGAGGACTATGGCCGGTGGGTCTGGGTGCAAGGTGAACCGGTGTTCGACGACGACGGCAACGTGGAGAATGTCGTGGGGTTCGCCCGAGACGTCACCGATCGAAAGGCGGAAGCCGAGTGGTATGAAGCGCTTATCGAACAGTCAACCGACGTCGTGACGGTCCTCGACGAGGACGGCGTCGTTCGCTACCAGAGTCCATCTGTCGAACGGATTCTAGGCTATCAACCCGAGGAATTGGAGGGCGAAATCGCCTTCGAGTACATCCATCCAGCGGACGCCGATGAAATATTCCAGACGTTCACATCGCTAATCGAGCAGACGGATACGGTAACGGAAGAAGTCCGATATCGGTTCAGACACGCGGATGGGAGCTGGATCTGGTTGGAGACGATCGGCCGGAACGAGCGCAATTCGTCCGTCGGAGGATACGTCCTGAACTCACGGGACGTCACGAAGCGGGTCGAACGGGAACGCGCCCTCGAAGAGAGCGAGGAACGGTTTCGACAGCTGGCCGAATCCGCGACCGATGCCATCCTGACCATCGATACAGGGAGCACGATTCAGTACGCGAATCCGGCGGTCGAACGCATCTTCGGCTACGACCCCGACGAAATCGAGGGCGAACCCTTGACGATGTTGATGCCCGAGCGCCTCCGGGCCGACCACCAGACGGGGATAGATCGATATTTAGAGACTGGCGAGCGTACCCGTGATTGGACGAGTATCCAATTTCTCAGGACGCCACAAGGACGGCCACGAGATCGAGCTTGAGATCTCATTTGCAGAGATGGAACGCGACGGAGACCACCGCTTCACGGGCATCATCCGAACATGAGTTCCGAAGACTATCGGGCCCTCTTCAAACAGGCGAACGACGCCATCGCGCTCGTCGAGTTCCAAGACGGAACGCCGATTATCGAAGCCGTCAATTCAACGTTCCGGGAGACGTTCGTTCCGGACGACTCGGACGTCATCGGGAGAGACATCGATGAGCTCGTCGCCGAAGGCGACCGAAGGGAGGCGGCCATAACTCTCAGCCAGCGGGTCCGTAAAGGCGAGGTCACTCGGGAAATGACCGCGAGAGACACCGTGGCTGGCGTTCGCCACTTCGACTGTCAAGTGATTCCGGTCGATGCCGCGACCATCGAGGACGCTGATCGCGCCTTCGCCATCTATACCGATGTCACCGAACGTTTCGAACGGAAGCGAGCCCTTGAGGAAAGCGAGGAACGATATCGACAGCTCGTAGCCACGGCCCCGACACCGATACTCATCTACGACGGGAGTGAGAAGGTCGTATACGCGAACGACGCGGCCGTTGAGCTGTTCGGGGCCGAGAACGAGGAAGAACTGCTGGGATTGACGCCCAGGATTTCATCCATCCGGACAGCCGAGACGAACTGGAGGACCGACGGCATCGTCTGATCGATGAGAAGCAGGCGGTTCCTCCGAACGAGCTCACCCTCCTCGACCGCAACGGCCGAGAGAAAACGGTGCTCGTGACGTCCTCACCCGTCACGTACGAGGGCGAACCCGCCATCCAGACCGTGGCGACCGACATCACCGAGTTGAAAGATCGGGAGCGCCACCTCGAACGGTACGAAACGCTCGTCGAGGTGTCCGGGGACCCGATGTACATGCTGGATCCCGATGGCCGTTTTCGGTACGTAAACGAGGCCCTGCAGGACATCACGGGACACACTGAAGATGAACTCCTCGGCGAAGACGTTGAGGTGGTCATGGACGCCGAGGACGTCGAGCGAGGCGAAGAGCTGATTCGATCGTTGTTGGAGTCAGAAGACCGGCGTGGGACCTTCGAGATGGATCTCGTGACCGCCGATGGTAATCAGATCCCGTCGGAAAACCATATCTCGCTGTTGTACGAGGACGGTGACTTCGATGGGACCGTCGGCGTCCTCCGGGACATCTCCGCTCGACTTCAACGGGAGCGCCAACTGCAGCGAGAGCGTGATCGGCTCGACGAGTTCGCCGGTGTGGTGAGTCACGACCTGCGGAACCCGCTGAACGTTGCCGAAGGTCGCCTTGAGCTGGCCGCCGAGGATTGTGACAGCGATGACCTCGATACTGTGGCCCGTGCCCATGACCGCATGGCGGCCCTCATCGATGACCTGCTCGAACTGGCCCGAGCCGGTTCGGATATGGGTGACCCCGAGCCGATCGACCTCGCGGACTTCCTCCAGAATTGCTGGCGGAACGTCGAGTCGGAAAACGCCACGCTCGAAATCGAGACTGAGACGACCATCAAGGCGGACAAGTCCCGGTTGAAACAGCTGTTCGAGAACCTGTTCCGCAATGCCGTTGAGCATGCTGGACCGGACGTGACGGTTCGCGTCGGCGGGTTACCGAACGGGTTCTACGTGGAGGACGATGGCCCGGGGTTCGATGACGAGGCACTGGACCGGGTGCTCGAACCAGGCTATTCCTCCTCGGAGGGTACTGGATTCGGATTGAGCATCGTGCGCTCGATAGCGGAAGCTCACGGCTGGTCATTGACCGTACGCAATGGAGCAGACGGCGGGGCCCGCTTCGAGTTTACTGGGATCACGTAAGCGGAGTTTCAGCTGATTGGTTGACGTCAGCTATTCTGCGGCAACTTCCTATCAATCACCCGTTCAGTAAACTCACGTATGCGGCATGCATGGTCTGCCTCTCGCACATAATTGTTGGCAGATTCTCGCTAGATACTGATCAATCGACGGTCCCGCCCCGCCATCGCTGCATCTCCGGTCGTTCTGTTCAGGTCGTACTGCCCTTCAGGTCCGAGGATGGGGTCCGACTACCCCGTCTTGTAGACGCCGCGGACCTCGGCGAGTCGAGTGCCGTCGCCGTCCTCGACCGTGACGTCCACCGTCCCGACGTCGCCGCCGACCCGGAGCACGTCCGCCTCGGCGTAGAGGTCGCCCTGGCCGGCCTCGAGGTAGTCGATGCGCATGTCGATGGTCGGCACCGGCTGGTCGACGACCGAGACCAGCGCCGCGCCGCCGACGATGTCGGCCAGCGTGAACGTGACGCCGCCGTGGGCGAGCAGCCGCTCCTGGTGCCAGGAGTACTCCTGGCGCATCTCGATGGTCCCTTCGGCGTGGCCGTCCTCGGCCTCGGTCACCTCGATGCCCAGCAGGTCGGCGAACGGCATCCCCTCGAAGAACGACTCGATGTCCATGGCGGGCGCTACCCGCCGGGGTGACCTAAAAGCCGCCGGTGGCCGCCGTCAGTCCAGCCCGAGGAACGCCTCGGCGTTCTCCCAGAGCAGCTTGCGCTGGACGTCGGCCGGGAAGTCGACGTCGGCCTCGAACGACTCGAGCCACGCCTTCGGGCGGATCATCGGGTAGTCGGTGCCGAACATCACCTTGTCCTGCAGCAGCGTCTTCGCGTAGTGGAGCACCTGGTCGTCGATGTAGCGGGGCAGCCAGCCCGAGAGGTCCATGTAGACGTTGCCCTTCTGCTGGCAGACCGCGAGCTGCTCGCGCTCCCACGGGAACGCCGGGTGGGCGATGAGGATCTGGAGGTCCGGATGGCGCGCCGCGACGTCGTCGATCAGCATCGGGTTGCCGTACTTGACCTGGAGCCCGCGACCGCCGGGTGCTCCGGCGCCGAGCGTCGAGTTCCCGCCGTGGAAGACCACCGGGACGCCGAGGTCCTCGATGGTCTCGAAGAGCGGCTCGTGGGCCGGGTCCGAGGGGTCGAACCCCTGGGCGATCTGCTGGAACTTGAAGCCCGAGAGATCGAGGTCCTCGACGACGCGCTCGGCCGTCTCGACGCAGTCGTCCTTGAGCGGATCGACCGAGCCGAAGCCGATGAAGAACTCGGGGTGCTCGTCACGGACCTCGGCGACGTGCTCGTTGGGCACCGGCGGGTTCCCGGTGTTCGTCTCGGCGTCCCAGCCCAACAGCACCGCCCGGCCGATGCCCGCCTCGCGGTACTCCGCGATCATCTCCTCGTAGTCCCAGGTGTGCAGGTCGGTCCCGAACCGGCTTGGCGGCGTCCGCCATCAGCTCGCCGCCGGCGTCCTCGAGGAAGGCCGCCGTCGGCTGGTGGGCGTGGGTGTCGACGATGGGGGCGTCCTCGCCCGCCAGCACGTCAAGGGTCATCGCTCGCGGCTTCGGGCGGCCCGGGCATAAGCGGCCGACATTCGCGCTCGACCTACGTGAACTGCGGCATGACCTCGTCGCCGAACAGCTCGAGGCCGGTCTCGTCGGGGAAGTCGAGGAACATCAGCTGGAGCTTCGTGAAGCCGAGGTCGCGGATGCCCTCGATGCGCTCGGCGACCTCCGCGGGCGTGCCGATGAGCATCTGGCCCTTCTCCCAGGCGTTCTCGGCGGTGAGCTCCTCGTCGATGTCCTCCTCCTCGCCCCAGGGCAGCGGGAAGATCTCCTCGCAGACCGCGTCGAGCTCGGCTTGGGTCTCCCGGACGAGCACGTGGGCGAGCCAGGAGCGCTCGACCTCGTCGGGGTCGCGGCCCTCGGCCTCGAGGTACTCGTCGAGCTTGCGGGCCTTGAACTCGATCGGCGGCCCGCGGTTCCGCCCGCTGATCTCGACGTTCCATTCGTCGGCCCACCGGGCCGTCAGCCGGAGCATCCGGGCGCCCGCCCCGCCGATGACGATCGGCGGGTAGGGGTCCTGTACCGGCTTGGGCTGGTTGTACGCCCCGTCGATCGAGTAGTGCTCGCCCCCGTAGCTCGGGGCCTCCTCGGTGAACATCCGGGTGATGACCTCGAGGCCCTCCTCGAGCATGTCGATGCGCGTGTTGACCTCCGGGAACTCGTAGCCGTAGCGCTCGTGCTCCTCGCGGTGCCAGCCGGCGCCGAGGCCGAGCATGACCCGGCCATCGGAGAGGTGGTCGACGGTCGTGACCATCTTCGCGAGCAGCGCCGGGTTGCGGTAGGTCACCGCGCCGACGAGCGGCCCGAGGTCAACGTCGTCGGTGCGCTCGGCGAGCGCGGCCATGAGCGTCCAGACCTCGTACTCCTCCTGGTGGGGGCCGAGGATGAAGTGGTCGGGCGCCCAGAGCCCGCCGAGGCCGGCGTCGACCACGGCGTCGACCCCGTTCATCACCGTCTCCCGGTCGAGGTGGGCCATCATGGGGTAATCGCGGTGGACGCCATCGCCCGGGTAGCACGCGACCATCCAGTCGAACTGCATGGCCGAGGCCACCTGTGGAGGCGAGATAACGTTTTGGTGCCCGACACCCGTAGCTATTTTCTCGCCTCGCTCGCGACGATCGACCGTCCATGAGCGTCGAGACCGCCAAGGAGTACTTCCGGCTCGCCGACGACCCCGACGCCGGGCCCGCCGATATCGCCGCCCTGTTCGCCGAGGACGCCGTGCTCTACTCGCCCCGCGAGGGCAAGTTCGAGGGCCGCGACGGCGTCCAGGCGTTCTTCGAGCTGAACGCCGAGTTCTTCGAGTCGGGCGCCCACCACGTCGACGACTACCACGTCGACGGGAGCATCGTGGTCTGTGAGGGTTGGATCGAAGGCCGGACGACCGCCGGCCGTAAGTACGAGGGCGTCGGCCTCGTCGACGTCATGCGGTTCAACGCGGCCGACGAGATCGCCTCGTTCAAGGTCTACCTCGACTACAGCGGGATCCTCTCGGAGCTGCCAGAGGAGGTCCCCGACTTCCGGGACTGAGCCGGCAGGGCCGGACCCTGTACAGTTATGGCCGCCCCGCGAGCGAGCGCGGGGTATGCGCGTCTACTTCGCCGCACCCCTGTTCAGCGACGCCGAGCTCGAGTACAACCTGCGGGTCTCCGGGCTGCTCGAGGACGCCGGCCACTCGGTGTTCCTCCCCCAGCGCGACGGCTTCGAGGGCATGGACGCGGTGTTCGACCTCGACCACGTCGAGACCTCCCACGACGCCCTCGTCGAGATCTTCGAGCTCGACCGCGAGGAGGTCCTCGGCGCCGACGTCGTCACCGCGGTCCTCGACGGCCAGGTGCCCGACGAGGGCGTCGCCGTCGAGATGGGCATCGCCCACGAGCACGACATCCCCGTGATCGGCCTGAAGACCGACCGCCGCATCTTCGCCGACGACGAGGAGCTCAACGCGATGCTCGTCGGCGTCCTCGAGGAGGTCGTCGAGACGCCCGAGGCGCTGCTCGAGGCCGTCGAATCCTACGCGTAGGGCCACCGCCACCCCGTAGCTCTATGGGCTCGCCGGCCGGGCCATCGGCCATGAGCGAGTGGATCGACCTCACCCAGACCCTCGCGGAGGACAGCCCGACGCTCCCGCCGCTGCACCCCAAGCCCGAGTTCGAGGACTTCGCCACCCTCGAGGACGACGACTACAATTCGACGATCCTCCACGTCGAGACCCACTGCGGGACGCACATGGACGCCCCGACGCACTTCCTCTCGAAGGACGGAGTACCGGACCATCGAGGAGGTCACCGTCGACGAGATGGTGACCGAGGGCGTGATCTGCGACTTCACCGACAAGGCGCCCGGCGAGGGCGTCTCCCGCGAGGAGCTCGCCGAACAGGCCGAGCGGTACGACCTCGGCGCCGGCGACTACCTCATCTGGGACTGCGGCATGGCGCCCGAGGACACCGACCACTACCTCCGGAACTTCGTCTGGCCGGAGAAGGGCGCCGCCGAGTACATGGTCGAAAAGGACATCACGTGCTTCGCGATCGACGCGCTGTCGGCCGACAAGCCCGGCGCGGAGCTCCACGAGCACGACGTCCACTACACGCTGCTCCCCGAGGACATCCTCATCATCGAGGGGGTGGCGAACCTCGGGTCGGTCGAGGCCGGGCGCTACGACGTCATCTGCACGCCCATCCCGTACGCGAACCGCGACGGCTCGCAGTGCCGGCTGCTGGTTCGGCCGCAGGCCTGAGCGCCGGGCGAACGCTTTTGGCCCGCGCCGGCGCCCTGGACAGCCATGCGCGAGCTCCCCAGCGGGAACGTCATCGTCACCTGCGCGGTGACGGGGGCGATCCACACGCCCTCGATGTCGTCCGCCCTCCCCGTCACGCCCGACGAGATCGCGACGGCCGCGATCGAGGCCGCCGAGGCCGGCGCCGCGGTGGTCCACCTCCACGTGCGCGACCCCGAGACCGGCGAGCCGATCACCGACCTCGACCTGTTCGAGCGGGTCGCCCGCGAGGTCCAGGCCGAGACCGACGTCATCGTCCAGCCGACGACCGGCGGCGCGCCGACGATGTCGCCCGAGGAGCGCATCCAGGTCGTCCCGCGGCTCGACCCCGAGATGTGCTCGTGTAACATGGGCTCGATCAACTTCGGGCTCTACCCGATGCTCGCCGCCGTCGACGACTGGCAGCACGACTGGGAGCCCGAGTACCTCGCCGGCACGACCGACCTCATCTTCCAGAACACGTTCGCGGACCTCGAGGTGATGCTCACGACGATGGCCGACCACGACGTCGTCCCGAGCCTCGAGTGCTACGACGTCGGCCACCTCTACAACCTCGCCCACGTCGTCGAGCAGGGCTGGATCGAGCCGCCGCTGCACCTCGAGTTCGTGCTCGGCATCAACGGCGGCATCGGCGCCGACCCGGAGAACCTCTCGCACATGCGGCGCATCGCCGACAAGCTGTTCGGCGACGACTACTCGTTCTCGACGATCGGCGCCGGGCGGATGGAGTTCCCGCTGGTCAGCCAGGCCGCGTCGATGGGCGGCCACATGCGGGTCGGCCTCGAGGACAACCTCTACCTCTCGCGGGGCCGACGCGCCGAGTCGAACGCCGAGCTGGTCGAGAAGGCGGTCGACCTCGCGTGGGAGGTCGCCGGCCGGGAGCCGGCCACGCCCGACGAGGTCCGGGAGTTCCTCGGGCTGAAGGGGCTCGACCGGGTGGCGTTCGCGTAGCTGGCCCCAGCAGCGTTCGGTGACGTTGCTGTGGTCGCTCTCGAGAGTGGCGTAGCCCCCGACTGCGTGTTCCGACTCGGCGACTTGGTTGTTGGAGAATTGATGCCTCTAACCCGCGATGTTGCGCGGATGGGGCGAGTGCACCAACCGCCGAACCTCAAAAACAGCCCTCCTTTAGCCAGTGTAGCTTGACAGGAAATTCCGGTAGTGGGCTGGTCCGAGCATGAGTGCCTCACTGGTTCCAACCGGAGGGTGACGAAGCCGATTCCGATGCCGCTGATTTGCATGAAGATCACGGACGCGTTCATCACTGCTGACGACCAGGGCGAGTCAGCGCCATATCCCGTCGTGGACATGGTTTCAACGACGACCTGGGCTGAGTGGTGGATTGATTGACTCTTCCCCTCGAAGACCAACATGCCGTAATTGTATAGAATGGTATACAGGAACACCACGCCTACGATTCCGAGGAGATGGTAGGTGATGAGGCGATACCGCCGTGAAAGATCGAGATCCGGTACCGTCAGAGACAGGCCAGCAACGGAGGCATCTCACCGTCATCGGTCCATCCCCAAAGGTCTTCAGAGTGTATCCGGCTCGATGCATTGACGTGACCACCAACCGAAGTCGGCCCCAGAGATGTCCCCCATCGGCGATTTGACCATCCTCGTCCCGGTTGACGTTTCGGAGCCGGGATCGCCGACGTTGGGAGTGCTCGACTTCCTGCAACCGAACGAGGTTATTCTCCTCGGATACTTCCCGGTCCCCGACCAGGCCGAACCGGCCCACCTCAAGGACGAGTTCGAATCGGAAGCGGCGGCCCGGCTGAGCGACATCGCCGACGGTCGAGAGAAGCTTCGGGAGGTGCTGGTCTTCACGCACGACCGGGAAGCGACCATCGACCGCGTCGCTGACCAGTACGACTGCGACGCTGTGTTGACTGCCGGAGAGACGAAGAATATCGACGCAATCCTGGTCCCGCTCCGGGGCGCCGTGAACCTCGACCGGATCGTGTCGGTCGTGGCGAACCTCCTCCATGCCAGCGCGGCGACCGCGACCCTGTTCCATTCCGTGGCTGAGGATGGTGACATAGACCACGCGGACGAGCTCCTTCAGCGGGCGCTGGAGGCCCTCGTCGAGCAGGGCATCAACCGTGATAGGCTCTACCGTCGGCTCTCGGAAGAGGGTGATCCACACGGCGAGATCGCCGCCCTCGGCGGCGAGCACGACCTCGTCGTCCTCGGCGAAACAGATCCATCGCTCCGGGAGCGAATCATCGGCAGCTTCCTCACCCGGGTGATCGACGAGACAGAGATACCCTCCCTCGTCGTGCGGGATATCGAATGACCGTTCTCGGATCGGATTACGGCGGCATGCTGGCTAGCCAATGAGCTCAGATGGCGGCGAACTCGAACGCACGCTCGGCTTCCTCGAAGCGATGACGCTCGGCGGTGGCACGATGATCGGGGCCGGCATCTTCATCCTGCCGGGAATCGCGGCCCGGAACGCCGGCCCAGCAAGTTCCATCTCTTACGCGATTGCCGGCCTCGTCGCGCTCCTTGCTGCGCTCTCGCTCTCGGAGTTGGCAACCGGGATGCCGATCGCCGGCGGCAGCTACCACTACGTCAATCGAGCACTCGGCGGCCTGTTTGGGGCCATCGTCGGGTGGGGTATGTGGACCGGCCTGATGTTCGCCAGCGCGTTTTACATGGTCGGCTTCGGCCAGTACGTGGTCGGACCGATCCCGGGAGTCGACGGACGGGCCTTGGTGATCCTCCTGGGGATCCTCGGGCTGGCGCTGCTCATCGGCGTCAACTACTATGGCACCGATGAATCGACCGCCCTCCAGAACGTGATGATCGGCACGGAGACAGCGATCGTTGTGGTCTTCGTTGCCGTGAGCGCCTTCTTCATCGACACCGCGAACCTGGAACCGTTCGCTCCCTACGGGCCGGGCGGCATCATTGCAACGACGGGCATCGTGTTCGTCTCATTCCTGGGCTTCGAGATCATCGCTACGGTCGCCGGCGAGATCAAGAACCCGGGCCGGACGATCCCGCTGTCGATGGTTCTCTCGGTGGTCTCCGTTACGATCCTCTACGTGCTGGTCATGCTCGTCAGCACCGGCGTCGTACCCTTCGAGTCGCTCGGCGACTCGCCAATCCCCGTCTCCGTTGTCGCCGACGTGTCAATGGGAGACATCGGGGTCATCGGCATCGCCTTCGCCGCCACCATCGCGGCGATTTCGAGTTCGAATTCGTCCATTCTAGCGGCCTCGCGGGTCGTCTACGCCATGGGCCGCGACGGGCTCGTGACGAATTGGGTGAACGTGAGCCACCACCGTTTCTACACCCCGCACCGGGCGATCATGATCACAGGCGGAGTGACGGCCCTCCTCATATTGATTGGACTCAGGGTGGAGACAATCATCGCCTTGCTGGCCGAAGCGGCGAGTTTCAGCTTCCTCGTTTCCTACTCCCTCGTCCATATCGCGGTGGTGGTGTTCCGGCGGGCCGAGCCGGACGAGTACGAGCCGTCGTTCGAGATCCCCGCCCGCCTGTATCCGGCGGTTCCGATACTCGGGGTTGTCTTATCGTTCGTGGTGATTTCACAGATGGCCCCCGTCATCATCCTCATCGGATCGGGAATCGTCGGTCTGGGTATCGTTTGGTTCTTCGCGTACTCCAGAAGCCGGGTCGTGAGCGATGGGCTCCTCCGAGATGCGATCCGCCGTGAACCGACTGAGCCCTATCGAGTCGTGGTTCCAGTCGCCAACCCGGAAACCCAGCACGGTCTGCTCAGACTCGCGGCGGCCACGGCTCACGCCAACGTCGAACGGGGGACGCCCGAACTCGTGGCCATCAACGTGATTGAAGGCCCCCGTGACTCGGCCTTACAGAACATCGAATCCGACCGTTTGGATCACCAGCGAGCCCTGTTGGCCAACGCTCATGACATCGCCGAGGAGATGGACATCCGCCTTCGAACCCGGTCAATCGTCGCCCCGAATGTGGGAGACGCAATCCTCGAAGTCATCGACGAGGAGGATGCAGACCAACTCTTGCTCGGTTGGGACGGGACGGTCAGTCACGACGAGTACGTGTTCGGCTCGACGCTCGACCCCGTGGTCAAGCACGCGCAGTGTGACGTTTCATTAGTCAATCTGTCGTTGGACGCCATTGGCAAGCCCGTGGCACTGGTAGCCCCGGGGACGAACGCGCCGGTCGTTGCCCGCCGGGCGGCGGAGTTTGCGACGGTCGATGGGACCGTACCGACGCTTCTGTACGCACAACCGGAAAGTGCCGACGAGATCGGTGCTGGCCAATCCGCACGCGAAGTCGTGACCGAGATAGCGGAGACGGCCGGCCTTGATGCTGATGAATACGATATCGAAGTCCCCGTCGCCGACGACTACGATGCCGCCATCGTCTCGGCAATCGACCGGTATGACACCGTTTGTGTGGGACTGTCCCAGCGGACCGACGGATCACGTATCGTGTTCGGGACGATCACCGAGCAGGTAGCCGAGAAGGCACCTGGAAACGTCGCCCTGATACGGGGTTCCTCAGGGTTCCGCCTAGATTGAATGGCTGCACCATCGGACGATCATCGAAATGACGGGGACTGTGCCAAGGATGTATCGAGCAAACCCGACATCCCCGGAATCAGCCTGTGAATGGTCGACGCGAGGTCCCGATGAGACCGCTACGGGCTCCACGCCTACCGCCACAAAAAACGTCGTCGTGACCGACTTCCCCAAGACGAGATTCGGGGGGCGTCAGTCAACTCCTGCTGGAGGCTAGTGCTCGTGGCCGAGCGCCTCGTTGCACTTCTCGTTGAGGTGTTCGATCTTCTCCTGTGCGCTCTCCGGAAGCGAGCTCGGCACCTCTTCGAGCGCGGGCTGGCCGTGCGGGTCGGGCTCGCCGACGATGACGCTCCCGAGCATGCCGAGCGACTCGTGTGGCGCACAGTAGAAGTGGTAGACCCCCGCGGTCTCGAACGTGTGGATGAACTCCGCACCCTCCTCGGTCAACAGCCCGGAATCGAACGGGGACGCATCCTCGGGCATGAGCAGCGGCTTGTCGTTGTCGGGATGGTAGGCGGTCGCTGAGTGGGTCCCGCTCTCGTTGACGAACGTGACCGTCCCGCCCGGGTTGACCCACGTCACGTGGGGCTCGAAGTGTTCGCCGGAGTCGGTTGTCGTCATCCGAACGGTCGCGGCGTCGCTGGCGGGCGTCACTGCCGAACCGTGGTCGTGGCCGTGGCCGCTCTCGTGCTCCGTGGGTGAGTGCTCGTGGTGGTCATCCTCCCCGTGGGTCTCGGTCTCCTCGTGATGGTCGTCCTCCTCGTGATCGTGGCCACCATCGGTGGGTGACTGGGTACTGGCTCCGACAGGAGCGCCGAGACATCCCGCCAGGCCGAAGAGCGCCGCACCGGCGGTCGCTTCGAGCATACGACGACGGGTCGGATGGTCAGGTTGGGTCATGGGTTTGTCCTCACCTGGGGGTAGATGGCCTGGGTATAAGGCCCGTGAAGCACGTTTTCTCAGCCAGAAAACGGGCGACTGCTTAAGGTATGGGTGGTCGTAACGGGCGATCGTGAGCCACGAGCCGGATTCGGAGATCGTGCTCGATCTCCTCGGCGACGACTACGCCCGAACCATCCTCCGGGCCACCGACAGCGCACCGATGTCGGCCGCCGAGCTCCACGAGTCCCACGACCTCTCCCGATCGACCATCTCCCGGCGGGTCAACCGGCTCGTTGACCAGCACATGTTGACCGAACACACCAGGATCGAGGCGGAGGGCGGGCACCACTACCACGAGTACGAGGCCGCGATCGATCGGCTGATCGTCCAACTCGTCGACGGCGAGTTCGATGTCAAGCTCGAACTGCGCGGCGACGCTGCCGACCGGTTCACCCGGATGTGGCACCAGCTGAGGGCCGAGTGATGCACACCGAACTCGTCATCGCGAAAGCCGTCACCGTGGCGCTAGGGGTGGCGATCGCACTGCAGGCCTACCGCGGTGCCCGTCGGCACGGCAGCACGCCGATGTACTACCTCGCCGCGGGGTTCGTCGTCATCAGCGTCGCCGCGGTGCTCGAGAGCCTCTTCATCGATATCTTCGAGTGGAACATCCTCCGAGCAGGGCTCGTCCAGACCGGCCTCGTCGCGGCCGGCATGCTGCTGATACTCTACGCGCTGTACGGCGGTGAGATCGAATGACCGTCCACCCCGACGCCCCGGAGTGGGTCCGGGCACTGCTGGTGATCTCCCGGGTGGGCGTCCTCGCCGTCGCCCTGGCCGTCACGGCCATCAGCTACCGCGCCTATCGGCGCACCGGTACGGAGTACCTCCGGACGGCGTCGGTCGGGTTCGCGGTCATCGCGGTCGGCGTCTTCATCGAGGGCGTGCTGTTCGAACTTCTCGAACTGAACCTCGCGGTCGTCCACATCGTCGAGTCCGTCGCCGTGGGGATCGGGTTTCTGATCCTCCTGCGATCACTTCGTGGCTGAGGGCATTTCGGAGACGTTCCAGCCATATCTCGCACAGCCGGGGTACCGAGGAGTCGGTCATGGCGCCAATCGTCGCTGCCCCTCGCGTCAGTACATCACGTTCCCGGCGGTGACGTTGAGGTCCTGGCCGGTCATCCGCTCGGCCCGCTCGGAGCAGAGGAACAGCACCGCGTCGGCGATGTCGTCGGGCTGGACGAACTGGTTCATCGGGGCGGCCGCCCGGAACTCGGCCTCGACCTCGTCGTAGGGCCGGCCCTGGCTCTCGGCCTGCCCGCGGATGACGGCCTCGAGCCGGGGGCCCTCGACGCTGCCCGGGCAGATCGCGTTCGCCGTCACGCCGCGGTCGGCGAGCTCGACCGCCAGCGTCCGGGTGAAGCCGATGACGCCCATCTTCGAGGTGGTGTAGGGCGTGCGGTCCCGGAGCGGCCGCTTGCCGCTGATCGACGAGAGGCTCACGACCCGGCCGCCGCCGTCGGTCAGGTGCGGGATCGCGGCCGTCGTGGCCGAGAACATCGCGCCGAGGTTGACCTCGAGCGTGCCCATGAACTCCTCGTGGCTGACGTCCTCGGCGGGCTTGGTCGGCCCGGCGATGCCGACGTTGTTCACGAGGATGTCGAGGCCGCCGAACGCCTCGACCGCGGCGTCGATCAGCGCCTCGGTGACGGCGGGGTCGCTCGCGTCGCCGGCGACGGTGACCACCTCGACGCCCGTGTCCGCCAGCTCGGCCTCCGCCTCGGCGAGCGCGTCGGCGTCGAGGTCGTTCAGGGCCAGGTCGACGCCGGCGCCCGCGAGCGCGGCCGCGATGCGCCGGCCGATGCCCGTCGCGGCGCCGGTGAGGGCCGCCGACTCGCCGGGGATCGTCAGGTCCGTGCGTGGCATGCCGGTCGCTCAGTCCTTCGTCTTGATGAGGAACTTCATGTCGCCCTCGAACACGGTCTCGCCGTCCTGGTTCGTGACCGCCGAATCGATGATCACCAGGCCGGCGTCGTCGCGGCTCGAGAGGGCCTTCGTCTCGGTGACCTCCATCTCCATCGAGACGGTGTCGCCGACGCCGACCGGCGCCGGGATGTCCATGTAGTTCATCCCGAGGAAGGCGAGCACCGTGCGCTCGACGATGCCCGAGCGGTAGACGAAGCCCGTCGCGAGCACGAACGTGAACGGCCCGTGGGCCACCCGCTCGCCGAAGTACTCTCCCTCGGCGTAGTGGCGGTTGGTGTGGAGCTCGGTCCAGTCCCCCGACAGGGAGGAGTGCATCACGAGGTCGGTCTCCGTGACGGTCCGGCCGACCGACTCGAACGTCTGGCCCACCTCGAAGTCCTCGAAGTGATGCGGCTCGTAGCTGTAGGGCATGCCTCGTCGGTCGGCCGGTCGGGGTAAATAGGTACCCCCGAGCCGGGTCGAAACCGTTTCCACCGGGCCGGGCCTCGACCGGGCCATGCGCGTCACCGTCCGCCAGGCGACCCGCGACGACGAGGCCGACGTCGTCGGGTTCACCCGGGACACCTGGCCCGACCGCGGCGGCGACTACCTGCCCGACGTGTTCGCCGACTGGGTCGCCGCCGACGGCGAGGCCCAGCGCACCTTCGTCGCCGAGCGCGACGGCGAGGCGGTCGGCATCGTCCAGTGCGTGCTGCTGACCGACCGCGAGGCCTGGATGCAGGGCATGCGGGTCGCGCCCGCCGCCCGCGGCCAGGGGGTCAGCGTCCAGCTCCACCACGCCGCGGCGGCCTGGGCCCGGGAGCAGGGGGCGACCGTCGGCCGGAACATGGTGTTCTCCTGGAACGCGCCGGCGCTGGCCGCCTCCCGCGCGGCGGGGCTCGAGCCCGCGACCGAGTTCCGGTGGGCCCACCCCGGGCCGGACGCCGGGGCCGAGCCCGACCTCGCGATCACGGCGGACCCGGCCGCGGCCTGGACCTTCTGGGGGTCGAGCGCGGCCCGGGAGCACCTCCGCGGGCTCGCGCTGGCGCCCGGGGAGTCGTGGGCGCTCTGTGAGCTGACCGAGGCGACCCTCGAGCGCGCCGCCGAGGAGACGTTCCTCGCCGCCGTCCAGGACGACGGCCTCCGGGGATTGACGTTCCGGGTGAGGGACGACGAGCGGGAGACCGACGAGGGGGAGCTCGAGCGCTGGGCGGAGTACGGCGTGGCGGCCTGGGCCGACCCGGCCGCCGCGGCGGCACTGCTCGACGCGGTGCGTGCGGACGCCGCCACGGTCGGCGCCGACCGGGTCCGGGTGCTGCTCCCCGAGACCGCCCAGGCGGTCAGCGACGCGGCGCTGGCCGGCGCGGGGATCGCCGACGAGCCGGACTTCGTGCTCGCGGACGACCTGACCCGGCGGGACTGAACCGCGCTCAGCCGCCGCTGACCGGCGGGAACAGGGCGAGCTCGTCGCCCGCCTCGACGGGCGTCTCGAGGCCCTCGGCGGCCGAGACGCTCTCGCCGTTCACCAGGACGTTGACGTGGTCGGCGAGCTCGCCGTCCTCGAGCACCCGGTCGGCGAGCGCGGGCCGGTCCTCGAGCAGCGCGTCGAGCGCGTCGCCCACCGTCGCCAGCCCCTCGGCGTCGATCCCGATCCGGCGGTCGCCGGCGGCGTCGGCGAGGTCGGCGAAGAGGCGCCATTCCATGCCCGGCTCGTGCCGGCCCATCACGATGAGGGTTCCGGCTCCGGCGCGCTGGCGGCCGTTTCGAGCCCCCGGAGTGCGGCGGGCCGACCCACCGCGTATACCACGTCGCCGGCCGCGAACGTCCGGTCGCGGGACGGCACGGCCAGCAGCTCGCCGTCGGCCGGCTGGACCGCCACGACCGCCACCTCGACGGCCGCGAGCGCCGTCCCCACGAGCTCGCTCCCGGGCGCCACCGTCACGGCGCCGAGCGTCTCGTCGGCCGCCCGGAGCACGCCGGCGAACTCGCGGGCCGCCTCGCCCGAGGCGGTCCGGGTCACCAGCCGGTAGGGCCCGTCGCTCTCGAGCGCCCGCGCCTCGGCCTCCTCGAGCGCCACCGTGACGACGTCGCCGGCGGTCCCCCGGAGCTCGGCCGTCGCCACGCGCTCGGGCTCGGGGTCGGTCCGCCAGAGCTCGACGACGTCGCCCGACGAGGCCGCGTACGGCGGGTCGGCCCGGACCGCGACGGCCGCGGTCCCCGGCGGGAGCGTCGGCCCCAGCCCGGCGGCCCGGCTCCCGACCGCGAGGTACTCGATGCGGCCGTCGCCGTCGAACTCCACGTCGACGTGGCCGACGCCGTAGTCGTCCACGAGCCGGGTCCGAAAGCGCTCCTCGAGCTCGGCGACCGTGAGCCGGCGTGGGAACAGGAGCGTCTTCCCCGCGAACGTCGCCTTGGTCTCCGCCGGGACTGGGTCGTAGCCATCGATATCCTCGACCTCTTCGGGGATCCGCACGGCGATGGCGCGGCCGACGGAGGTGACGAGCCGGCTGAGGTCGACGTCCACCTCGCGGCGGCCGGTGAGCACCGACGCCTCGACGGCCAGCCGGTCGCCGACCGCCCGCCCCGCGAGGGTCCCGACCCCGGCCAGGAGGAACGCGGCGACGTTCACGAGCGCGGCGTCGAGGTCGAACAGGCCGCCGCCGGTCCGGCCGATCACCTGCCCGAGGGCGGTCGTGGTGTTGAGCAGGACCGCCACGGCCGAGAGGCCGATCAGCACCGCCAGCCCCTCCTGGATACGCACCCCGGCGTACCACCGGTAGAGCGCGGCCGCCACGGCCGCGAGCAGGGCGGCGAGCAGGACCACGCCGGCCACGAAGGCGGGGTCGACCGCCAACCCGCCGCCGGGCTGAAGGCTCACGAGCTCGCCTCCCCGAACCGCCGGACGCCGTCGTCACGCCCGACGACGAACGCCTCCCCGCCGGGCGGCAGGTCGGTATCGCCCGCCGGGGCGACCGTCCAGCGGCCGTCGGTTCGCACCGCGAGCACCTCGACGCCGTAGTCGTCCCGTACGGCCGCGTCGGCCAGCGTCCGGCCGGCCAGCTCGCTGCCCTCCGCGATCGGCAGCCGCCGGAGCCGTGCGCCGGCCCGCCGGAGCAGCCCCAGCAGCTCGAACTCGCCGCGGACGCCCTTCGAGGTGACGAGGACCCTGGCGCGATCGGCCCGGAGCAGCCGTTCGGCGTCGCGGCGGTCGACGGCGACCGTGACCCGGCCCTCGCCGCCGGTCGTCGTCGCCGCGCGGGGCTGGACGGCCGGCTCCCGGTCGCCCGGCTCGGTCGATTCCGGGTCGGCCTGCGCGCCCGACTCGGCCGCCGTCGTATCGCCGATATCGGACCGGGCGCTCACGACCGTCCCCTCGACGAGCCCGTCCGGCAGCGCGATGGTGACCTCGTCCCCGCGGGCCACCCCGGACGGCACGAGCGCGCCGATCGAGACGGCTCGGCGCCCCGGTGGCACTCTCGCCGAGACGCCGTGGGAGGCCGACGCGGCGGCGACGTGGGCCCGCCCCTGGTCGTCGAGCGTGACGTCGACCTCCGCCAGCCCGTAGGTCGTCCGGAGGCGGTCCTCGAGCCGGCTCTCGATCTCGACGAGCGGCAGGTCCGCCGGGAACGGCCACTCCCCCGCGCGGATCGCCGCCCGGTCGTCCGGCCCGAGCGGCGGGTACCCCTCGATGTCGCCGACCTCGCCCGCGACGGTGACCCGGACCTGGCCGCGCCCGCCGACCAGCTCGACGACGTCGGCCGAGAGTGTGCGCTCGCGCAGCCGCTTGAGCGAAAGGCGGCGCGGGGCGCTCGCGCCGAGCCGGTCACCCTGGGCGTGGGCGTAGAGCGACATCATCATGACCACCAGGATGGCGACGAGGACGCGCTCGGAGTGGGGGAGCGTGGAGATCGAGGGGTCGACGAGGGCGAGGAGGCCGCCGTTGACGCCGGCGATGGCCACGCCGAGCACGACCACGGCCAGCGCGGGGACGCTCACCCCCGTGAAGTACTTGAAGAGGAAGCCGAGGGTCCACGCCACCATCGCGGGGATGATCCCCGTGAGGAGGCCGAGGTAGACGCCCAGCAGGACCTCGACCGGCAGTGCCGCCATTGGCGGCCAACAGTCCGCCCGGGGCTTTAAGCTCCCCCGTCGGCCGCGCTCAGCCCGCCAGCGTCGCGGCGGCCTCGAGCCCGAGCGCGATCATCCGCTCGACGTTGTCGTGGGCCTTCGGCGGGAGCTCGTCGGCCTCGGTCTCGCCCTTCTGCGTGCCCTCGACGAGGTTGCCGTCCACGGTGCAGATCGCGCCCGCCGTGAGCCCGTGTCGGCGCGCCAGCGTGAACACCGCCGCGGCCTCCATCTCGACGGCGAGCAGGCCCGCCTCGGACCAGTCCTCGACGTACGCCTCGGTCTCGGCGTAGTAGGCGTCGTCCGTCGCGATCGGCCCGACGTGGACGTCCTCGCCGGCGCCCTCGGCGGCGTCGACGAGCGCCCGGACGGCCTCGAACGACGGCACCGCCGGCACCGTGTCGTCCTCGTATCGCCGGGTCGTGCCCTCGTCCTTCGCCGCGCCGGTCGCGACGACCATGTCGCCGATCTCGATGCCGGGCTGGAGCGCGCCCGTGGTGCCGACCCGGAGGAGCGTCTCGACGCCGACGGCGTGGAGCTCCTCGATCGCGATCGCCGCGGACGGACAGCCGATGCCGGTCGAGCAGATGGTGACCGGCGTCCCGCCGTAGGTCGCGTTCACGACGCGGTACTCGCGGTTCTCGGCGCGGACCTCGACGTCGTCGCACTGGGCGGCGATGCGGTCGACCCGGTCGGGGTCGCCGGGCAGGAGCGCGACGTCGTTGAGGTCGCCGGGCTCGACGAGCAGGTGGGGCTGTTTGGCCATGCGCGGCCTTCGACGACCCCCGAGAAAAAACGGCCGGTCAGACGCGCGTCAGCCGTTCCGGCGAAGGTTTAGGTTGCCCGGCGGCCGACGCCGCCGTGACCATGGCGACCGCCGAGCCCGCCGTCGCGGCCCGTGAGCGCCTCGTCGACGCGCTCCGCCCGGCGCTCGACGACGCCGGCGAGGCGCCCCGGTTGGCGTGCCTGCTGGCGGGCCGCGCCCGGTTCGCCGCGCGGCTCGGCCGGCCCCCCGGCGGGGCCCTGGCGGCGCTCCCGGCGCCGTTCGACGACGTCCGGGTTCCGGCCGCCGCCCGGGACGCGCTCCGGGGAGTCGAGGACGGGCCGATCGGCGCGGGCTACGAGGCCGCGCTCGACGCCGACGACCGCGACGCCCGCGGGCAGTACTTCACCCCCGAGCCCATCGCCGCCGCGCTGGTGGACTGGGCGGTCGGCGCGGTCCCCGAAGGCGTGCCCACGGTGCTCGACCCGGCCGTCGGCACCGGGACGTTCCTCCGGGCCGCCGCCGAGCGGCTCGCCCCCCGGGCGGCCGACCCGTCGAGCCTGCTGCGGGCGCTGCACGGCGTCGACGTCGACGGGGTCGCGCTCCAGCTGGCCGGCCTCCGGCTCGCGGCCGCGGCCGGCGTCGCCGCCCCCGATGGACTCGCGCTGCACCACCGCTCGTTCTTCGACTGTGACCCGGACGGCCCGGCGGGGCCCCCGCGGGTCGACGCCGTCGTCGGGAACCCGCCGTTCGTCCGCGCCGAGGCGCTCTCGCCGGGGCTCGACCACTACCGCGCCCACCTCGAGGCGTTCGACGGGCCGACCGACTGGGCCGACGGTGAGGGGGCGATCGGCCGGCGCTCGGACGCCTACGCCTACTTCGTCACCGCAGGCGACGCGGTTCCTCCGCCCAGGCGGCCGGCTGGCGCTCGTCCTCCCGACGAAGTGGCTCATGAGCGCCTACGGCGAGGACCTCCGCCGGTTCCTCCGGGCGCAGTACCGGGTCCACGCCGTCGTCGGGTTCGACGGGCGGGCGTTCGACGACGCCCTCGTCGACACGGCGCTGCTGCTCGCCGAGCGCGATCCGGACGCCCCCGCCGGCACGCCGCTCCGGTTCGTCCGGCTGCCCGGCCGTGTCGACCCCGAGGAGCTGGCCGCCGCGGTCGGCGCCGAGCCCGACGTTCCCGCGGTCCGGCGCCGGCAGGGCGCGCTCACCGCCTCGGGCAGCCTGGCGCGCTACCTCGAGGCCCCCGCCGAGCTGCTCGAGCTGCTCGCCGGCCCGGCGTTCGTCCGCCTCGACGACCTCGCGGCCGTTGCCCGCGGGACGATGACCGGCGCCAACCGGTTCTTCTTCGTCGACGTCGACGACGTCGAACGGTTCGGCCTCGAGGACCGGTTCCTCCGGCCGGCCGTCAAGAGCCTCCGCTCGGTCGACCGCCCGGCCGTCGACGAGTCCGACGTCGAGCGCTGGCTGATCGACGCCCATCCGCTCGTGCGTGGGCTCGATGGCGACGCCGACGACGCGGCCGCGAAGGCGGCGCTCGCGTCGTCCGGCGCCGACGGCCTGCTCGGCTACGTCGAGCACGCCGAGCGCGAGGGCTGGCACGAGGGGCGGACCTGCCGGTCCCGCCGGGTCTGGTTCGACCTCGGCGAGCTGCGCGCGCCGGCGGCGTTCGTCCCGAAGCTGCTGCGCGATCGCGTGTTCGCGGTCGCGAACGACGCCCGGGCGGTGCCCTCGAACGCCATCGACGGGGTGTGGCCCGCCGACGGCGTCCGCCGTGGGGCGCTGCTGGCCGCCCTCAACAGCTCGGCCGGCACCGCCGCGATGGAGGTGACCGGCCGGGACGAGGCGGGCCTGCTCCAGCTGATGACCTACGAGACGGCGTCGCTGCCGGCGCTCGACGTCCGCTCGCTGGCGCCGGCGATGCCGCCGAGCGCCTCGCGGCCGCGGGCCGGGCCTACGCGGCGGCGCCGGGCGAGCCGACCCAACAGCGGCTGGACGAGGCCGTCGATGCGGCGTTCGACCTGCCGATCGGGCCGGCGGCGCTCCGGGAGCTGGCGAGCGAGCTGCGTCGGCGGCGGACCGACGCCGGCGGCTAGCCCGCGGCGGGGTCGGGCTCCGACTGCTGGTCGGCGGCCTCCCCGCCGACCATGGCGACGTCGCGCTTGGGGAACGGGATCTCGATGCCGGCCTCGCGGAGCGCGGCGTCGATGCCCCGGAGGAGCTCGTGGCGCGCCCGGCCCGCCCGCTTGGGCCCGCGGATCCAACAGAGCAGCTCGTACTCCAGGGCGGACTCGCCGAAGTTCCGGAAGCGCATCCGCGGCTCGGGCGACTCGAGGACCTGGTCGGCGGCCTCGGCGACCTCGAGGACCGCGGCCTCGAAGGCGTCGAGGTCGGTGCCGTAGGCCACGCCGATCGGGAGCTTGATCCGGCTTTCGCCGCTGGGGCGCGGACTCGTTGACGACCTTCCCGGCGTTGAGCATCGAGTTCGGCACGGTCACGAGCACCTCCGACGCGGGTGAGCAGCGTCGTCGAGCGGATGCCGATCTTGACCACGGTGCCGCTGTCGCCGCTCTCGAGCACCACGAAGTCGCCGAGCTTGTACGTGTCGTCGAAGAAGAGCGCGATCCCGCCGAAGAAGTTCGCGACGGTGTCCTTCGCCGCGAAGCCGATGGCGATGCCGGCGATGCCGGCGGCGCCGAGCAGGGGCGTGATCTCGATGCCCCAGATGGACAGCAACAGCCCGAGGGCCGCGACGGCCATCGAGAGCGTCCAGACGTTCGAGAACACGGGCGCGGCGTCGAAGTGCCGGTCGGAGGACTGGATGACGTCGATCCCCCGTTCGACGACCCGGTGGAGCGACCAGGCCCAGAGGACGACGATGACCGAGAGCGCCGGTCGGGCGAGGAGGGTGTCGAGCGTCGCCTGGTCGAGCAGCGTCTCCGACGCCACCGGCGTCTGGCTGAACAGCCAGAGGCCGCCCAGCGCGATCGAGACCACGACGGGCCAGCGCAGGCTCTGGAGGACGACGTCGTCGAGCCGGGTCTCGCTCCGTCGGACCAGCAGCCGGAGGCCCCGGATGAGCCCGAACTCGACGAGGAACGCGACCAGCAGGGAGCCGCCCACGATGAGGACCGTCGCCTCCAGCAGCGACAGGCCCTCGAGCAGCGTGGCGATCCAGTGGTACATGCCCACCGGAAGCTGTCAGATGCCTTAACTCGCCCGTTCGGCCGGTCAGGCGTCGCCCACTACCGCCTCGACCTCGTCGCGGCCCGGGGCGACCCAGGCGCCCTCCCCCGCCGTCGCCAGCGCCCCGCAGGCGTTCCCGTAGGCCAGCGCCCGGGTGTGGTCGGCGCCGTCGAGCCGCGCGGCGATGAAGCCGGCGGCGAACGCGTCGCCCGCGCCCGTCGAGTCCACGGGCTCGACGTCGAAGCCGCCGTGGGTCGCCGAGCCGTCCGCCCAGCGGACCTCGGCGCCCGCCCGGCCGCGCTTCTCCACCACGACGCTCCCCTCGATGGCCGCCGGGTCGAGCTCGGCGACGGCGGCCGCCTCGCGGTCGTTCAGGAAGACGATGTCCGCGAGCCGGAGCGCCTCGCCGAAGTCCCGGTCGGCCAGCCGGCGCCCGGGGTCGAAGGAGACGCCGGCGCCCGCCTCGTGGGCCAGCCCGGCCAGGGCCGCGGCCGTGTCGGGCCGCTGGCTCGTCAGGTGGACGTGCTCGACGCCCGCGAGGAGGTCGGCCGACAGGTCCTCGGGCGCGACGGCCTCGTTGGCGCCCTCGTTGCCGAGCACCATCACCTCGCCCGCCCGGTCGACGATGAGGTACTTGACGGTGGTCTCGGCGCCGTGGACGGTCCGCAGGCCGTCGAGGGCGACCCCGCGGTCGCCGAGCGCGGCCCGGAGCAGCGTGCCGTGGTCGTCGTCGCCGACGCTGCCCACCAGGCCCGTCGGCACGCCCAGCCCGGCGAGCGTGACGGCGGCGTTGGCGGCGCTGCCGCCGCCCGACCGGCGCTGGGCCTCGATGCGGGCCTCGCCGTCGGGCTCGGGGAGGGCGTCGACCTGGAGGGTCACGTCCCAGTTGACGTGGCCGGCACAGAGCACCCGGGGCATCGGTCGGGTCGACTCGCGCCGCCGAGAAAAAGGCGCCGGGGCCGGCTCAGCCGAGGTAGCCGAGGTCGGTCAGCGTCGCGGACAGCTCGTCGTCGAGCTCGGCGGTCGAGAGCGCGACCCGGGCGTTCGTCTCGTGTTTGGCGAGGGCGTCCAGGAGCTGGAGCGCCGTCCGGAGCCGGTACCGCTGTTCGTCGTCGGCGACCGCGTCCAGCACCGACTCGAGCAGGGTCCGGATCGTCCCGATGGTGGTGGTCGACATACGGGTGGACCTCGGCTCCCACGGGCCATGACCCCTTACCACCGTTCCCAGCCGGTGGCAATCGGCGGACATCACGCCGCCACGGCGTAGAGTAGGAGGTTGTGGACGCCGGGGCCGAGCCCGACGGCGGCCACGACCGCCAGCAGCAGGTAGCCCTGGCGGGGGTCGGACTCGACGAAGTCCGCGAACAGCCAGACGACCGCCGCGGCGACGGCGAGCTTCACGAGGACGAACAGCCAGCCGACGCCGATGGCCTCCGCGGTCGGCAGGGCGGCCGCGACGTCCAGGATGAGCCGCGACGCCGGCGTCCGCTCGCCAAAGCCCAGCAGGTCGACGCCGATGGCCGTCGAGGCGCCGTCGAGGGCGTGGCCGAACAGCACGACGACGCCGGCGTAGCCGGTCGCGCCCGCCTCGGGGACGAGCGAGCGGAGCCCGCGCCAGGTCGCCGCCGTCAGCCCCGCGGCGACGAGGAGGCCGGCGACGGGCCACAGCGGGGCGACGCCGCCCCCGCTCAGGAGCACGGCGCCCGCCGCGAGCCCGAAGGCGACCGCGCCCGCCGCCGCGAGCCGGCGGGCGACGGCCGCTGGCCCCGGGCCGCGGCGCTCCAGGAGGAGCCAGGCGGCGCCGAGGACGACGAAGACCGCGGCGTAGACGGCGGGCGCCCCGAGCAGGGGTCGGATCGCCCCGGGCGCCGCCTCCAGTACGTAGAGGGCGTGTAGCGCCGAGCCGACGGCCATCCAGGGGACGAGGCCCAGCACGGTGTCGGCGGTCACGGCGGGGGCGAGCCGCCAGAGCCCGGCGGCGACCGCGCCGACCCCCACGACCAGCACGAGCAGGTAGGGGAGGGGCGGCAGCGCGAAGCCGGCCGGCAAGATCGCCATGGCCGAGGGTTCGGAGCCGCGTCGAAAGGCGTTGTGGTCGCCCCTACGGGGTCCAGGGCTCGTCGAGCTCGTCGCCGAACAGCTCGCGCATCAGCGTCACGATGCTCTCGGGCGGGAACTGGCCGCGCTCGGTGACGATGGCGTCGAGGTGTCGGGGCCGCGTGACGTCGAACGCCGGGTTCGCGACGTCGACGTCGCCCAGCTCGGCGCGGGTCGCCGTCGTCGAGGACCTCCGACTCGTCGCGCAGCTCGATCTCGACGGTGTGGCCGGCGAGCGTCGACGGGTCGAGCTTGATGGTCTGGGCGGCGACCATCACCGGGACGCCCCGCTCGCGTGCGGAGACGGCCAGCCCGCTGGTGCCGATCTTGTTGATGACGCCGCCGTCGGCCGCGACCGCGTCCGCGCCGACCAGCACGTGGTCCGCGTCGTCGAGGTAGCGGTGGGCGGCGTTGTCGACGATGAGCGTCACCGGGACGTCGAGCGCCCGGAGGTCCCGGGCGGTGAGGTGGCCCTGGTTCCGGGGGCGGGTCTCCTTGACGATGGCCGAGATCGACTTGCCCTGTTCGACCGCGGCCTCGACACAGGACAGCGCGTCCGTCGAGTGGCAGTGGGTCATGACGGTGTCGCCGTCGCGCAGCCGGTTCGCGCCGATGCGGCCGAGGCGGTCCTGCGCCCGCTCGAGGTTCGCCCGGAACGCCGCCGAGGCGTCGACGACGGCCTCCCGGAGCTCCGTGACCGTCTCCCCCTCCACGTTCCGCATCACGAACCGCAGGGCGTTGGGGAGGCTCACGGCCGTGGGCCGGGTGTCGTGGAGCGTCCGGCACGCGTCGCGGAGCTCGGCCCGGAACGCCTCCGGGTCGGCGGCGTCGCTGGCCCGGGCCTGGGTCGCGAGCGCCCCGGCCGCGGCGTCGGCGATCGTCGCCGCGCCGCGGATCTCCATGGCGGCGATGTCGGCCGCCGTCTCCTCGACGGCCGACGCGAGGGTGGCCATGGCGCCGCGTAGGGTCCCGGGGCAGAAAAGCGTGTAGTCGGGCGCGGTCGGCCGAAGCGTCGGGCTTTTGCTCCCCCGCGCCAGTCGGCAACCACGACCGGATGGCCAGCTACGTCATCGAAACCTACGGCTGCACGGCCAACCGCGGCGAGAGCGCCGGCATCGAGCGCCGGCTGCGGGACGCCGGCCACCGGCGGGTCGAGGCGCCCGCCGACGCCGACGTGGCCATCCTCAACACCTGCACCGTCGTCGAGACCACCGAGGACCGCATGCTCCGGCGGGCGGGCGAGCTCGCCGACGAGACGGCCGACCTCGTGATCACCGGCTGCATGGCGCTCGCCCAGGGCGAGGCGTTCGCCGAGGCGGGCGTGGACGCCCGGGTCGTCCACTGGGACGAGGTGCCGACCGCGGTCGGGAACGGCGAGTGCCCGACGCCGACGGGCGACGCCGAGCCGGTGCTCGACGGCGCCATCGGGATCCTCCCCATCGCCCGGGGCTGCATGAGCGACTGCTCGTACTGCATCACCAAGCGCGCGACGGGGAAGATCGACTCGCCGCCCGTCGAGGCGAACGTCGAGAAGGCCCGCGCCCTGCTGCACGCCGGGGCCATCGAGCTCCGGATCACCGGCCAGGACACCGGCGTCTACGGCTGGGACACGGGCGAGCGGAAGCTCCCCGAGCTGCTCCGACGGATCTGCGAGCTCCCGGGCGACTTCCGGGTCCGCGTCGGCATGGCGAACCCGAAGGGCGTCCACGGCATCCGCGAGGAGCTCGCCGAGGTGTTCGCGAGCCACGACGAGCTCTACAACTTCCTCCACGCGCCGGTCCAGAGCGGCTCGGACGCCGTGCTCGGCGACATGCGCCGCCAGCACCAGGTCCGGGAGTTCCGGGAGGTCGTCGAGACGTTCGACCGCGCCCTCGACGACTGGACGCTCGCGACGGACTTCATCGTCGGCTTCCCGACCGAGACCGCGGCCGACCACCGCGCGAGCCTCGAGCTCCTCCGGGAGGTCCGCCCCGGGCGGGTCAACATCACCCGGTTCTCGAAGCGGCCGGGCACGGACGCGGCCGAGCTGAAGGGCCTCGGGGGGACGCTGAAGAAGGAGCGATCGAAGGCGATGACCGACGTCAAGGAGGCCGTCGTCGGCGCGACCTACGACGCGCTGGTCGGCGAGACCCGGGAGGTGCTCGTCGTCGAGCCGGGCACCGGCGACTCGGTGAAGGGGTACGACGGCGCCTACCGCCAGATCGTCGTCCAGGACGCCGCGTCCCGCGGGGTCGAGGTCGGCGAGTTCCTCGAGGTCGAGGTGACCGAGTCACGCGGGCGGTACGCGCTCGGCGAGCCGGTTCGGGTCGCCGCGTAGCCGCCGGCGCGGCCGCTCACGGATCGAGCACTCACCGAAGCGGCGTGGGGGATTCGAGTCTACGCGGCGGCCTTCTGCTCGGCGAGGGTGTCGGCGACGTAGTGGTCCTCCCACTCGCGCCGGTCGAGGATCTCGCGGTGGCCCCGGCGGCTCAGCGAGTAGGAGTTCGTGCGGTCGTCGAGCTTGCCCTTCTCGACGAGCCCCTTATCGACGAGCACGTCGAGGTTCGGGTAGAGCCGGCCGTGGTTGATCTCGGTGCCGTAGTAGTCGTCGAGCTCGGCCTTCACCGCGAGGCCCTTCGGGTCGTCCAACCCGGCGACGACGTAGAGCAGGTCGCGCTGGAAGCCGGTCAGGTCGTGCATGGTCAATTCACGTGTAGGGCTTCTAAGAGGTTAAGTGTGTCGCGTCTGTGACGTCGCCGAACCTTCACGGTTAATCACCAGGCATGCTACGGGGCCGTCGGCGTATTGTTACCTATCACCACGCTCGAACGGCTTCTGGTCCCTCGGTGACGCGTTCGGGCCGCATCGCGGCTCACTCCTCGTCTTTCAGCAGCGCGTCGACGTCCCGGTCCGGCTTCCACTCGCCGAGCTCGCGGGGGTCCACGTGGACGAACACGTCGTCGACGGCCGGCAGCCCGCGGATGGCGTCCATCACCTCGGTCTCGATGTCGTGGGCCTCGGCGAGCGTCCGGTCGCCCTCGACCTCGATGTGGAGGCTGACGTCGACCTCCGGGCCGACGTAGTGGGCCACCACGTCGTGGGCGCCGTGGACCTCGGGGTGCTCGAGCGCGCGCTCGAGGATCTCCCGACGTAGCCGGTCGGGGGGCGCCCGTCCCACGAGGTAGTTGACGTTGTCCCGAACGATCTGCCAGCCGGTCCAGAAGATGCCGATCGAGACGACGCCCGCCGCGAGGGGATCGAGGACCGCGAGCCCGGCGTCGGCGCCGAGCACGCCCACGAGCGCGGCGCCGGCGGTGAGGATGTCGTTGCGGTTGTCCAGCGCGGTGGCCACCAGCGCCGGCGACCGGTGGGCGTCCGCGACCTCCCGGACGTACCGGTAGAGCCCGTACTTCACGGCCGCGGTGGCGACGAGCACGGCGATCGCGGGCGTGCCGTAGTCGCCCGCGCCGGCGCCGCCGGCGAGCACGCCGACCGCCGCCCGGTAGAGCACGAACCCGCCGGCGGCGAAGACGCCGAGCGCGACGAACAGCGAGACGAACGGCTCGATGCGCTCGTGGCCGTGGGGGTGCTCGGGGTCGGGCGGCTGGGTCGTCAGGAACAGGCCGCCGAGGACGACGAGGCTGTAGGCGCTGTCGGCGAGGCTGTTGACGGCCTCCGAACCGACGGCGAGGCTCCCGGTGGCGAGGGCGACCCACCCCTTCGCCAGCACGAGCAGCAGGTTGACCGCGAGGACGACCCACCCCACGCGCCGGACGGCCTGCCGTCGCGACACGCCCTCGGCTTCGACGGCCCCCCAGTAGTCAGTGTCGCTCGGCGGCTGGACCCGGCTGACGTCCGTTCGGGCGCGGTCTAGCGCCGGGCCCCGGCGGCTCAGTCGAGCGCGAGCCGGATCGGGTCGGTGGGCTCGCCCACGGTGGCGCCGGCCTGCCCGGCGAAGGCGTCCCTGAGCCGGCCGTAGGTCCGATCGAGCGCCTCGACGATGACCTTCGTCTCGTTCAGCACGGCCATGAAGTTCGTGTCGCCGCGCCAGCGGGGCACGACGTGGGTGTGGAGGTGGTCGTCGATCGAGCCTCCCGCCCCTGCCCCGAGGTTCAGGCCCGTGTTGAAGCCGTCCGGCCCCATCGCGTCCCGGAGCGCCTCGAACGTGCGCTGCTTGAGCCGGGCGTGCTCGAGCAGGGTCTCGTCGTCCAGCGCCCCGTACTCCCCGCCGTGGGGCCGCGGGACGACCATCGCGTGGCCCGGGTTGTACGGGTAGTTGTTGAGGACGACGTAGGCCCGCTCGGTCGCGGCGACCACCCGTGCCTCCCGGGCGTCGTCGCGCTCCGGGAGCGCACAGAGGACGCACTCCTCCTCGTCCTCGGGCCGCTCGCGCTCCACCCATTCGATCCGCCAGGGGGCGAACAGCTGGTCCATGGTCGGGGCTCGACGGCCCCGCCCGTAAGGCTGTCTCCCGGCCGGGCCGATCTGAACTATAAGCGTGCTGGCCGATTCATCGAGTTCGCACTGTTTACGCCACGAGCGGCCGCGATGAACGGTCTCGGGGCTGGAGAACGGTTGAAACCACTAAAACGCAAGCCGGCGGTGGGTTGAACGGCCGAAACGGACCGTACGGTCTGGCCTTTTTATACTGCCCTCGGCCCCACCGCCTCTCGAGGTCCCGATGTCAGTCAACCGCCCTGAATACGACCGCCACACGGAGGCCTGCGAGGCCTGCCGTCGCGAGACGCCCCACGCCGTGCGGATCGAGATCCGAACGGAGTCGAAGCAACGCGAGAACGCCGCCTTCTCCCGCGAGCCCTACCGCGTCGCCACCTGCCAGCAGTGCGGCGGCGAGTCGGCGCTCCGGATGAACAACGCGTAGCCGTCCCGCCGGGCGCGACCCTCCCGCGCCCGACCCGCTCAGCCGAACAGCCCGTCGGTGAGGACCTCGCAGCCGTCCTCGGTGACGATGAGCGTGTGCTCGGCCTGGCTGACGAGCGCGCCCTCGTCCTCCCGGAGCACCGGGTAGCTCCGGATCGCGTCGCCGCGCTCGAGCCGGGTCAGCGAGATGTCGACCCGCGAGCCCTCGAGCCATCGGGCGGCGAACGGCAGCGTCTGGTACTCCTCGGCGACGGTCTCGAGCAGCTGACGGGCCCGTCGGTCGCGGACCGGCTTGGCCTCGACCAGCGAGTAGATCTCGGTCTTCGATCCCTCGCCGACCTTGCCGCTCCCGGTGGAGGCGAACGGCTCGATGGCGAGCACCTGGCCGGCCTCGAGCTCGACGCCGGAGTCGACCGCGCGGTTCGGGACGTTCGGGCCGGTGTGGGCGTCGTACTCCGCGAGGCCGTGGCCCGAGAGGTTGACGATGGGGTTGTAGCCGGCGTCGTCGATGGCCGCCTCGATGGCGGCGCCGACCTCGCCGGTGTGGGCGCCCGCCTGCACGGTATCGACCGCCGCGTCGAGGGCGTCCTCGGCCGCCGCCACGAGCGCGGGCTCGCCCGCGAGGTCGACGGTCACCGCGGCGTCGGCGATCCAGCCGTCGACGTGGACGCCGAGGTCGAGGCAGACGACCTCCTCGCCGAACGCGTCCTCGTCGTCCCGGCCGGGGGTCGCGTGGGAGGCCTCCTCGTCGACGCTGATGTTCACCGGGAACGCCGGGGCGCCCCCGAGCTCCTCGATGCGGGCCTCGGCGAACTCGGCGATCTCGAGCAGGCTCGCGCCGACCCCGACGCGCTCCCTCGCCTCGGACATGACGTCCACCAGGATCTCGCCCGCCTCCCGGTGCTTCTCGTACCGCTCGGCGTCGAGGTCGACCTCGGTCATGGCTTCCGGTTGGCTGAAGCCGGCCAAAGGGGTTTCGGAGGCGGCCGCGGGGGAGCTACCGGTCGGCGGCCGCCGTCTGCATCAGCGCGGTGTTGAACGCGCTCCCGACCCGGCCCTCGCGGTCGGCGAGGATGATCCCCGCATCGCCGCCCGTCTCGGCCTCGAACCGCTCGACCGCCGCCTCGGCGGCGGCCTGGGGCGCCTCGCCCCCCTCGAGCCGCCGCACGGCCTCCCGGGACATCGTGACGCGGGCGATGTCCTCGCCCCACCCGGTCGCGCTGGCGCCGCCGGCGGCCGAGGCGTAGAAGCCGGCCCCGACCTGGGGCGTGTCGCCGACGCGACCGGGCAGCGCGAACCAGCGGCCGCCGGTCGAGGTCGCCGCCGCCAGCCGGCCGTCCTCGGCGACCGCCACGGCGCCGACGGTGTCGTGGTCGTTCCCCGGGGCGTGGTCGGGCTCGCCGAACCGCTCGCGGACCCAGTCGATCGTCGCCGCCAGGTCGTCCGTGGGCGCCGCCGCGTCCTCGAACCGGGCCCGGGTGTCGTCGGTCAGCAGGTCCCGGCCCGTCTCGACGCCGGCCTGGGCCGCCAACGCGGCCGCCTCGTCCCCGCTCACGAGCACGTGGGGCGTCCGCTCGAGCACCGCCCGGGCGGCGGCCGCAGCGTGGAGCACGCCCGGCACCGCGCAGACGGCGCCGACGGCCCGGTCGCCGGTCATCACGCCGGCGTCGGTGCGGACCGCGCCGTCGGCCTGCACCGCGCCGCCGCGACCCGCGTTGAACCGCGGCGAGGCCTCGAGCCCGGCGACCGCGGCCACCACCGCGTCGAGCGGCGTCGGCTCGGCGGCGCCGGCCGCCGCGGCCTCGTCGAGCACCGCCTGTCGGGCGTCGGGCTCGTCGGGGTCCGACCCGGCGCCGCCGTGGACGATGAGCTGCATGTCCGGGCGGCCTGCCCCCGCGGCGATAAGTGCCCCGGAAGCGGCCGTCGGCCGGCGCGCCGGAAGGGCAACCCCTTAGTGTCGCCTGACCCCACTCACGCACGTCATGAGTCACGATTTCGAGCAGGTTTCGGTGCCCGCCTCGGGCACGCCGGTGACCCTCGCCGACGAGGAGACGGGCGCGCTCGACGTCCCCGACGACCCGATCGTCCCCATCATCTACGGCGACGGGATCGGCGTCGACGTCGGCCCGGCGGCCCAGGCGGTGCTCTCGGCGGCCGCCGAGGCCACCGGCCGCGAGCTCAACTGGATGCGCCTCTACGCGGGGGAGGCCGCCCGCGAGCGATACGACGAGAACCTGCCCGACGACACCGTCGAGGCCATCCGGGAGTTCCGGGTGGCCATCAAGGGGCCGCTGACGACGCCGGTCGGGTCGGGCTTCCGCAGCCTCAACGTCGCGCTCCGGAAGCTGCTCGACCTCTACGTCAACCTGCGCCCGACGTTCTACCTCGACGGCGTCCCCTCGCCGGTGAAGGAGCCCGGGCAGATGGACATGGTGAACTTCCGGGAGAACACCGAGGACGTCTACGCCGGCATCGAGTGGGAGGCCGGCACCGACGAGGTCGAGCGGGTCCGCGCGTTCGTCGAGGACGAGATGGGCTTCGACGACACCATCCACGACGGCGCCGTCGGCATCGGCGTCAAGCCCATCACCGAGTTCGGCACCAAGCGGCTCGTCCGCAAGGCCATCGACTACGCCCTCGAGCACGGCCGGGACACGGTCACGCTCGTCCACAAGGGCAACATCATGAAGTTCACCGAGGGGGCCTTCCGGGACTGGGGCTACGAGGTCGCCGAGGAGGAGTACGGCGACGAGGTCATCACCGAGGACACGCTCTGGGAGGAGCGCGACGGCGAGCCGCCGGAGGACGCCGTCGTCGTCAACGACCGCATCGCCGACAACATGCTCCAGCAGCTGCTGACCCGGACCGACCAGTACGACGTGCTGGCGATGCCGAACCTCAACGGCGACTACCTCTCGGACGCCGCGGGCGCCCAGATCGGCGGCCTCGGCATCGCGCCGGGGGCGAACATCGGCGACGGGCGGATCCTCGCCGAACCCGTCCACGGCTCCGCGCCGAAGTACGCCGGCCAGGACAAGGTGAACCCGAGCGCGATGATCCTCTCCGGACGCATCCTGCTCGAGCACCTCGGCTGGGCGGACGCCGCCGACCTCATCCGCGACGCCATCGAGGCCCAGATCTCCGCCAAGCGCGTCACCTACGACATCCACCGCCAGGTCGAGGGCGGCGAGAAGCTCGCGACCAGCACGTTCGCCGACGAGGTCGCCGAGCGGATCCACGACCTGGCGTAGATGGGCGAAGGCGTCCGGGTGTGGCTGGTCGAGCGGACCTACTCGGACGACGAGCTGAACCTCATCATCCTGACCTACGCCACCCCGGACGGCGCCCGCGAGTACCGCAAGGAGCGGGCACTACCGAGCGAGCTTCTCGGGGCCGGCCCGGAGACGCCAGGTGAGCCTGGTCGTCGACCCCGGGAACCTGGGCACCGTCGAGGATTCGGAAACGAGAGCGCGGTACGCGGCCGAGGCCGGGCGGATGGCCGAAAAGCACGAGCCCAAGGACTCGCTGTAGCCGACCGCGGCCGCCGGTGATCGGGCCGTTGTATCATATCATGACTCTATCACCATCGTCTCCGCAAGGCTGACTGTACGAGTTGGGTGAGCCGATCGACCGTGTGGGCTGTTATCTATATGCATATCGATTGGTCGTCCCGGTTCGTGTATCCGAAAAAATGTAAATTGAATTACCTCACTCATTTAGGAATAGCTATACGTACACCCAGGATTGGTACCTTCGACAGTCCGGGTCGGGAGATTGCTACTTCACGTGGTGGTCGTGTCCTGCCCCGACACCCCACCCATCCCAAATGGTAGCTGACAACACCGCACGCCTCCCGGATCGCGTAGCCATCGCCCTCGGAACCGTCACGCTGGCGCTCGTCATTGTGCTCATCGCGGGGACAGCGACCGCCGTGGCGGCGCCGACGACGATTACTAACTGTACGACCATCGACGCGCCTGGCGAGTACGTCCTCGGGGCGGACATCGACGGGAGTGCCAACGCGACGTGCATCGCCATCACGTCGAGTGACGTCGTGCTCGATGGCGCCGGTCATTCAATCAGCGGGAGTGATGCCATCGACAGTATCGGTGTGCACGTCGACGGATACGCCGGTGCCCGCCTGAACAACGTGACCGTCGAGAACCTCGCGGTTAGCGACTGGGAGTTCGGCCTCTACTACAACGCCAGTGACGATGGCAACATCGCGAACGTCACCGCGTCATCGAACCGCGATTACGGGCTGTATCTCCGAGGTGCCAGCAGCGTTTCTCTGCAGAACGTCACGACGTCTGGCCACCAGGGCTGGTCTGGCGCGGGAACTCGGATCGAGGGGAGTTCAACGGTCAGCGTTTCGGGGCTCACGAGTTCGAACGACCAACACGGGGTCTACGTCTACGGCGGATCGGGGCATACCGTTCAGGACAGTACGTTCACCGACGACACCGGTGTGAGCGTCGTGCAATCGAACCAGGTTACCGTCCGGGACAGCGCCTTCGAGGACTCGTCCCCTGCCGTCGACATCAGCAACAGTGGATCGGTACTCGTCCACAACAACAGCGTCGAGTACGGGAGCATCGTCTCCATCCAGGGATCCGACGGGCTGCCGAATCGCGTCTCGAACAACACCGCCTGGGCCGATAGCCAGCAGTTCTACGGGACCTGTAGCGGGTTCAGTATGAACGGGGCCGAGGACGACGTCATCGCGAACAACACGCTGCAGTACTGCAACACGGGCGGCCTCATCCAGAACTCAGTCGGCGTCACGTTCGAGAACAACACCGTCGCGGACAGCGAATACCGTGGCCTGCAGGTCAATCAGGGGTCCGGCACCCGGGTCCTCAACAACCAGTTCCTGAACAACGGTCAGGAGTGGAGTACCGACCGGGAAGGCCTCTTCCTCACCGAGACCGAGGACGCCTTCGTCTCCGGGAACACCTTCGAAGGAAACGACTGGAACCTCCGCGTCCGTGGGGGTTCTTGGTCGACACTCACCCACACGATCGATGCCACCAACACCGTGGAGGGACGCCCCGTCGCATACCACGTCAACGAGTCGGACTTCGCGGTTGACCCGAGCGCGGGTTGGGTGGTCCTCATCGGTACTGACAACGCGACGGTGGACGGCATCACGTTCCCGGCCAATAACTACGAGAATCTCTTCCTCTGGCAAGCCGACGATACGGTGATAAAGAACGTCGTCACCGATTCCAGTACGGGATGGAACGCCATGCGCATCTGGCACGGCAGCGACCGCACCGTCGTGGAGTCGAGTCGGTTCGATGGCGCCCAGAGTATCAGCCTGCTCGCCGCCACGCACACCCGGTTCGTGAACACGAGCATCACGAACACCGCTGCCTACGCCGACGGTGTCGTAGTCCAGGATTCGCCGGACACTACCTTCGAGAACGCCACGCTCACGGGCAACTACAAGAGCGCGATCAACGTCTACGGATGGGGGAGCGAACGGCTCACCGTTCGCAATTCCACAATCGCGAACAACGACAGGGGCATCTATCTCAATAGTGCTCACTGGAGCGTCATCGTTGGCAATCAGATCACGGATAACACCGGAGACGGAATCACGGGCAACCAGCAGCTCAACAACGTCACTGTCGTCGACAACGTCATCAGCCGGAACACCGGTGATGGTGTCTCCATGAGTACCTACGCGAGGGACAACCGATTCCTTGGGAACAGCATCACCGACAACGGTGGGATGGGAATCGAACTCGGCTACGACGGCCAGAACGACACGATCTACGGCAACGTGCTCACCGGGAACGCCGTGGGGTTGGATTTCCCGAGCGTATACGAGGCGCCAGTGGTCTACGACAACCACCTCAACAACACCGACAACGTCGTGTTCGCCGACCCCGCCGGCGTGGCGAACGCCACCTGGAACACCACCGCCACACCCGGGCTCAACGTCATCGGCGGCGCGACGATCGGCGGCAACTACTGGGCCAACCAGACCGGCACGGGGTTCAGCGAGACCTGCACCGACCGCGGCGACGGCATCTGTGACGCCCCGTACACGTTCGCGAGCGGCCACGTCGACTACCTCCCATTGGCTGCCGGGTCGAGTAGTCCCACGCCGGCCTTCCTCGCCGTCGCCATCGACGGGACGAACAGCCCGGTCGACGCCGGCGAGGAACTCAACGTCACGGCCACGATCCAGAACACCGGCGACGAGTCCGGAACGCAGACCGTCGTCCTGGCGTTCAACGGGACGCCGGTCGACAGTCAGGCGGTGACGCTCGAGGGCGGCAACTCGACGACCATCGTCCTCAGCTACGTGACCGGGGTCGACGACGTCGGGAGCCCACTCGTCAACGTCTCCTCGGCGAACACGACAGCCACGGCGGTCGTCCAGGTCGAGAGTGCTGCGACCGGCGAGACGAGCGACGTCACGGTCAACGCGATCACCGTCACGAACGGCACGGTACCGGGTCAGCTCCCCTACGTCGAGGCCTGGGTCGATTCCCAGCCGATGCTCCAGCTGAACCTCCGGTCGAGCGAGTCCGGCGAGTACGACCTCGAGGGCCTCGGGGTCGACCACACCAGCGAGTTCGAGATCGATCTGACGGTGCAGAACTTCACGCCGCGACTTCTCCTCGGTGCCGGGAACGTGACGAGCTGGGAGGTGACGCCGAACGGAACCGACGCGAACGCGACCGACGTCACGGTCCGCGTCCGGCCCGTGGCCACCCAATCGCTGTGGATCTGCGATGCGGGTGGGAACTGTACCACGCCCGATCTCGCGGACTGGCCGACGGGCGCCAACGACACCGCCACGAACCGGACGAACGTGACGGTCTCGCTGGCGGTCGACGACCTGTCCGTCTACCCGAGCGCCCAGCAGACGCTGCTCGAGGGTAGCTACCTCACGACGGACGCCCAGCTGTTCGCCAGCCCCGTCTATCAAGCGGCGACCGCTGGCCAGCCCGCGACGCTGTCGCTGCTCGTCGGTGGGCCGCACTTCACCGTCGCCGGCGCGAACAACTCCGGCTTCTACACGGCGTTCCTGCCCGACGCGCTCCTCGCGGCGTGGAACGTGACGTCACCGGATCAGCTATTTGCCGCTTACCAAGGGAACACGACGACGTTCTCGGCCTGGTCCGTCACGGGTGGCATGGTCCTCGACGTCGAGCTTCACTACTCCGCGGGCGAGGTCTCGGTCTCCACTGCCGACACGACCCCACCGGTCGCCGACGCCGGTGCCGACCTGACCATCGACGAGGGTGACACGGTCCAGTTCGATGGCTCGGCCTCGACCGACAACGTCGGTGTCACGTCCTCACAGTGGGACTTCGGAGACGGCACGTCGGCCAGCGGCCAGACGGCCTCGAAAACCTACTCCACCGCCGGGACCTACACCGTGACGCTCACGGTGGCGGACGCGGCGGGCAACACCGATGCGGACTCCCTGACCGTCACGGTCCAGACGGCCCAGTCGTCCACGGGCGGTGGCGGTCAGTCCCCGTCGACGTCGACCCCGATGCCGGATGCCACGGAGACGCCGGCCGCGACGGATACCCCGACCACGACGGAGACGCCGACCGCGACCCCGACGTCGACTCCCATCGAGACGGCAACGCCGGACGAGACGCCGACGCCGTCGACCGAGACCTCGACCGCCGTAGATACGCCGGTGTCGACCGCGACGGCCGAGGCACTCGCCACCGACGCGCCGGCCACCAGCACCCCCGGCCAGCCCGGCTTCGGGATCGTGGTCGCCGTGCTCGCCCTGCTCGCCAGTGCCGCTGCTCGCGGTACGCCGCCGCTGAGTCGGTCACGAGCGGGTGGTCGATCCGCTCTGCCCCGGACGAGCGCCGCTGAATGTCTGTTCCCGTCAGTCGTCGGCTCGTGCCGGCTCGGCCTCGCCCTCGGCCAGCCTCGCGGCGACGTCGGTGATCATGTCCTCCTGGCCGCCGACGACGCCGAGCTCGCCGAGCTCGATGAGGACCTCCCGGGGGTCGAGGTCGTAGCGTCTCGGCCACCCGCCGGGTGTGCCGGAGGAACGACGAGTAGACGCCCGCGTAGCCCATGATGAGCGAGTCGTTGTCGAGCTCGGGCATCGTCTCCGCGGTGAGCATCGGGAGCAGCACGTCCTCGGCGGCGTCCATCACGCCGAAGAAGTCCGGGCCGACGTCGTAGCCGGCCTTCTGCAGCACGCCGACGAGCACCTCCATCTGGGCGTTGCCCGAGCCGGCGCCCATGCCGCGGAGGCAGCCGTCGACGGTCTCGGCGCCGGCCTCGACGGCCGCGAGGGTGTTCCCGATGCCGAGCCCGAGGTTGTTGTGGGCGTGGAAGCCGACGCCGACGTCGAGCTCGTCGGCGAGCAGCGAGACGCGCTCGCGGACGTCGCCGGGGAGCATGGCGCCCGCCGAGTCCATGACGTAGACGTAGTCGGCGCCGTAGGACTGCATCAGCTCGGCCTGCTCGAGGACCGTCTCGGGGGGCGCCATGTGCGAGAGCATCAGCAGGCCCGGTGGCCTCGAGCCCCCGGTCTTTGACGTACTCGAAGTGGTCCTCGGAGACGTCGGCCTCGGTCACGTGGGTGGCGATGCGGCAGACGTCCGCGCCCTTCTCGACGGCCAGCTCGAGGTCCTCGACGGTGCCGATGCCCGGGAGCAGCAGCACCGAGAGCTTCGCGGTCGAGAGCGCCGGGGCCACCGCGTCCAGGTACTCCCCGGTCGAGGCGGCGGAGAAGCCGTAGTTGATCGACGAGCCGCCCATGCCGTCGCCGTGGGACAGCTCGACGACGTCCATCCCGGCGGCGTCGAGCGCGCCGGCGATGTCGGCCATCTGCCCCGGCGTGAACTGGTGGTCGACGGCGTGCATGCCGTCGCGCAGCGTCATGTCGACCAGCCGGACGTCGCTAGTCATCGGCGGCCCTCCCGATCGGGCTGGTCTCCGGCGGCTGGGCGGCCACCCGCTCGGCCGCGCCCAGCGCCGCGCTGGTCATGATGTCGAGGTTCCCGGCGTAGGGCTCGAGGTGCTGGCCCTCGCCTTCGACCTGGATCATCGTGGTGACGATGACGCTGTCGCCGAGGTCGAAGCCGACGTCGTCCTGGTCCTTCACGACGGGCTCGAGCGTCACCTCGTAGCCGGGCACGTACGACTGCACCTCGGCCTCGATCTCGGCCACCGAGTCCCGGATGGCGTCGATGTCGGCCGTCCCGGGCACCTGCGTGTAGATGGTGTTCCGCATCATGATCGGCGGCTCGGCGGGGTTGAGCACGATGATGGCCTTGCCCTCGTCGGCGCCGCCGACCGCCTCGAGGCCGGCCGCGGTGGTCTGGGTGAACTCGTCGATGTTCTGGCGGGTGCCCGGCCCGGCGCTCTTCGAGGCGATGGTCGCGACGATCTCGGCGTACGCGACGTCGGCGACCCGGTCGATCGCGTGGACGATCGGGATGGTCGCCTGGCCGCCGCAGGTCACCATGTTGATGTTGTCGGCCTCGCCGACCACGTCGTCGGCGTTGACGACCGGGCACGACGTACGGCCCGACGGCGGCCGGGGTGAGGTCGATCGCGAACAGCCCGAGCTCCTCGTAGAGCGGGGCCTGGGCGGCGTGGACCTTCGCGCTCGTGGCCTCGAAGACGAGGTCGAACTCGTCGGCGTGCTCGCGGACGCTGTCGGCGCCCTCGGTCGCGACGGGTACGCCGGCCGCCTCGGCGGCCTGGAGCCCGTCGGACTCCTCGACGGGGAGGATGCCGATCATCCGCTTGAGGTCGATGCCCTCCCCGCGGTCGAGGAGCTTGTACATCAGATCGGTCCCGATGTTCCCGGGCCCGACGATGGCCGCGTCGACGGTCATACCCGACGTTGGCCACGCGGCGGGTTAACTCCACGGTGGCCCCGGCGGCGGTTGCCGGAAGGGGGCCGTCCCGCCCGCGAGGAGCGGTAGCGTTAACCCGCCGGTCCGGGCAGGGCCACCATGGCGATGGGAGACGCCGCGATCGAGGAGCTCGCCGGGGCGCTCTACGAGGCCTACGTGGCCAAGGAGCCGATCCCCCCGCTGAGCGAGGAGGCCGAGCTGACGACCGAGGACGCCTACGCGGTCCAGGCCGCCGTGCTCGACCGGATCCGCGACCCCGACCGGCGCCGGCTGGGCTGGAAGCTCGGGCTCGTCAGCGAGGCCAAGCAGGAGCAGCTCGGCATCCCCGAGCCCATCCGCTGCGAGGTGCTCCCCGAGACCGACCTCGGCGCCGGGCCGATCCCGACCGACTCGATGATCGCGCCGCGCGTGGAGGCGGAGATCGGCCTGGTGCTCGACGACGACCTCGAGCCGCCGGTCTCGACGGCCGAGCTGCTCGGGGCCACGGGGGGCGTCCTCCCCGTCGTCGAGGTGCTCGAGAGCCGCTATCAGGACTGGGGCATCCCGTCGGCCCAGGACGTCATCGCGGACCTGACCTCGGCGGGCGGCGTGGTCGTCGGCGAGCGGCTCCGGGACGTCCGGGACGTCGACCTCCGCGCCGAGAGCGTCGTGATCTCGGTGAACGGCGAGGTGGTCGACGCCGGCGTCGGCGCCGACGTCATGGGCCACCCCGCCCGGGCCGTCGCGTGGCTCGCCGAGCGGCTGGCCGAGCAGGGCCGGGCGCTCGAGGCGGGCGACCTGGTCATGACGGGCGGCATCACGGCCGCGGTCGACGCCGCGCCGGGCGACACGTTCCAGGTCGACTTCGCCAGCCTCGGCTCGATCTCCCTGCACGCCGAGTGAGGCGGGCGGCCTACGCGTCCTCGGCGCGGGCCGTGACGGTGCCGATGGTGGTGAACTCCGCCGTGAACACGTCGCCGGGCGCCAGGTCGACCGCCGGCGTCACCGAGCCGCTCAGCACGATGTCGCCGGCGCCGAGGCTCGCGTCCATCCCTCCGAGCGTGTTCGCCAGCCAGGCGACCGCCTTCGCCGGGTGGTCGAGCACGGCCGCGCCGACGCCCGTCGAGACGACCTCGCCGTTCCGGCGGAGCTTCACGCCCTCGAGCGAGAGGTCCCGGCCCTCGACGGTGTGCGTCGCCCCGCCGGCCACGTAGAGCGCCGAGGAGGCGTTGTCCGCGATGGTGTCCTCGAGCTCGATCTGCCAGTCCCGGACGCGGCTGTCGATGATCTCGAGCACCGGCAGCACCGCCTCGGTCGCCGCGAGCACGTCGAGGTGGGTGACCGGCGGCTCGAGCCCCTCGGCCATCAGGAAGCCGACCTCCGGCTCGATGCGCGGGACGATCAGGTCGCCCGTCGGGACGACGCCGTCGGGCCGGAACATCGTGTCGAGCACGCGGCCGAAGTCCGGGCGGTCGACGCCGAGCTGCTCCTGGATCCCGTCGCTCGTGAGGCCGACCTTGTGGCCGACGACGCTCGCGCCGTCGGCGAGGCGCTGGTCGATGAGCCGGGTCTGGATGTCGTAGGCGTCGGCGACGTCGAGCTCGTGGCGGTCGGTGAGGGGGTCGATCGGCTCGGCGTCGCGGAAGGCGGCGTAGAGCTCGTCGGCGAGGCCGGCGCGCGTCGCGTCGTCGAGGGGCATCTCGGACGGGGGTACGCCCGCGGGGCGTCAAGGGCTTTGCCTCTGGCCCGTGCCGGAGGCTTTTCGACGGGGGCGGCCCCACGGCCGGCCATGTACCGGGTGGTCGGCTGTCGGGACTGCGGCGCGCTCTGGATCGTCGCCGACCGCCCGGAGACGACGACCTGTCCCCGGTGTGGCAAGCGACACCCGACGGAGCGGCTGCACGCGTTCGCCGAGGTCGAAGACGAGGACGCCGCCCGGCGGGCCCGCGCGGCGCTGCTGGCCGACCGGGCCGGCCAGGCCGACGCGTTCGCCGAGGTCGACGCCGACCTCGCGGGCCAGCTCGACTTCGAGGCGGTCGCGCGAGGCGACGTACCTCGAGGAGTCGGGCCTCGACCGCGAGGCCGTCGAGGCCGCCGGCGAGCGGGCGACCGCCGGCCCCGCCCGGGGCGGAGCCGCCGGGAGACGGTGCTCGGGGCGCTCGAAGACCTCGAGCGGCCGACCGAGGCCGCGGTGGTCGAGTACGCGGCCGAGCACGACGTGGCCCCGGAGGCGGTCCCGCCGCTGCTCGAGAAGCTCGTCCGCGCCGGCGAGGTCAGCGAGTCGGGCGGCCGGTACCGGCGGCTCTGACCCCTGCCGCGGGCGGTGAAGCTACAAGGCTCGCGGGCCGTAGGGCGTCCATGGCCACCACGCTAGCCGACGAACCGTGCGAGGCGTGCACCTCCGAGGACGAGCCGCTGACCGAGGCGGAGTACGCGCCGTACCTCGAGGACCTCGACGGCGAGGTCTGGGAGGTCGTCGACGACCACCACCTCGAGGGCACCTACGCGTTCGATGACTTCCGCGACGCCCTCGAGTTCACCTACGAGGTCGGCGAGCTCGCCGAGGAGGAGTGGCACCACCCCGACATCCACCTCGCGTGGGGCGAGGTCGTCATCGAGATGTGGACCCACAAGATCGACGGCCTGCACAAGTCGGACTTCGTGATGGCCGCCCGGATGGATCGCATCCACGAGGACTACGCGCCGGAGTAGCTGGCTGGTCGGTCGAGGGGTGGCATAAGTCGCTCGCGAGGGTGACCGCGTGCCGAGGGCCCGGTCAGAACCGTCCGCCCCCGACGCTCGAGGATTCGAATCCGGCCGGCGATGGGGGCCCTCTCTCGCCCGACCTCGCGCGTTCGGCGTCTCAGTGCTCGCTTTCCGGGATCCGGAAGACCCCGGCCGTCATGTCACGGTCGTAGATATCGAGTTCCGGCACCACGGACGTCGAGTCCTGGCCGGCGACGAACGCGATGGCGCGGGCGACCTCCTCGGCCCCCAGCACCTCGTCGGGGTCGGCCACCTCCGAATACGGACGCCCCCCGGCGTTGATGTCCGTCAAGGTGTCGCCCGGATGGACGACGGCGACGCCGACGCCGTTTCGGCCCTCGCGGGCTTCGAGACTCAGGGCGAAACCCCGCGTCCACCACTTGGTGGCGGCGTAGGTCGCCAGTCCGGGGTCGGGATGCTTGGCCGAGTCGCTCCCGACGAAGACGATGGTGCCACCGTGTTCCCGGAGATGCGGCAGGGCGGCACGGGCCGTGTAGAACATCCCGTCGATGTTGACCGCACGCATGGCCTGATACTCCTCGACCGGTAGCTCCTCGAGGCGGTCACGCTGCCGGAGGATGCCGGCGTTATTGACGACGAGGTCCAGGCCGTCGAACGCGTCGACGGTCCGGGCCACCATCTCGTCCACGGCGTCGGGGTCGGTGACGTCCGTCGTGACCACGAGCGGCTCCGCGTCCCCGTCGTCCTCGATTCGCGCCGCGATGTCGCGAAGCCGCTCGGTCCGGCGGGCCGCCAGCGCAACCCGGGCTCCCCGGTCGGAGAGTTCGACCGCCGTCGCTTCGCCGATGCCGGCGCTCGCGCCGGTGACGAGCGCGCGCACGCCCGCCAACTCCTGGTGGTCGGCCATCAGTTCCCGTCGGGCCGACGGGTAGTTAGCCGTTCGGGAACCGACGCCCGCAGGTGGGCGATTCGACTGCCGCGGCCGGACCGCTCGGGGCAACCCCCGGTCGCGGCTTGCCTCGGCCACCGTCGCGAGGTGGACCACCGCGTCTTCCGGCGGCCGCCGGCGCCAGTGGCCCCGCTCCCGCCGGTCAGACGGCCGCTAGCGTCGACGCTCCCGTCGGCGGGTCAATCGTCCGCGAGCGAACCCTCGGGGGGCGCGAACACCACCAGCAGGTCGAGGCGTTCCTCCACGTCGACGAAGGCGTGGTCGACTCCCCGGTCGACGTAGACCACGTCGCCCGGCTCGACCGGATGGCGCTCGTCGCCGATGCGGACGTCGCCCCGCCCGGAGAGGACGTAGTAGATCTCGTCCTCGGTGTGGGGATCCTGTTCGTCCGGGCCGCCGGCCTCGACCACGTATCGCCCGACGCTGAGTGCGTCCGCCCGGAGGAGTTCGGCCCATCGCGTCGCCCCGGTGAGCGCCTCGGTCTCGACGTCCTCGACGGCTATCGGTTCCATGCCCGACCGGACGGCCGGCGGACCCATAACTCCTCAGCCGCCGGCGAGGCCCAGCCGCCCGAGCGCCTCGAGCACGCCGATGGCGAGCAACACGACCGAGAGCAGCAGCTTCAGCAGCCGGAGCCAGGCGACCGCCCGGCGCGGCGTCGGCGGGTCGTCGGCGTCGAGGGGGACCATGGGGGATCGCCGGCAAGGGCCGGCGCCGCAACTATCGGTGATTAGGCGATAGGGGTCGGCCAACGGCGGCCCGGAAGTGGAAGTGGCCCGGGGCTACCGGCCGAGCTGGGCGTGGGCCGAGGCCAGGTGCCGGGAGGCCATCGCGGCGAGCAGCGAGCACTCGCCGGCGAGCGCGCCCACGGCGATCAGCTCGGCGAGCGCGTCGGCGTTCGCCCCCGGCGGGTCGCCGCCCCCGCGGACGCCCAGCAGGTCGAGCGCCTCGGCCTGGGTGGCGAGCGTCGTCCCGCCGCCGACGGTGCCGACCTCGAGGCTCGCCAGCGTGACCGACAGGTAGAGGCCGTCCTCCCGGGCCTCGGCGGTGGTGATGGCGTTCGCGCCCTCGACGACCTGGGCCGCGTCCTGGCCGGTCGCGAGGAACACCGCGGCGACGACGTTCGCGGCCTGGGCGTTGAAGCCGAGGCTGCCGGCCTTCGCGCTGCCGACGTGGTTCTTCCGGGTGTTCACCTCCGCGATGGCCTCGGGCGTGGTGTGCAGGCGCTCCTCGACCACCTCGCGGGGGATCGTGACGTCGGCCGCGACCGTGCGACCCCGCCCGGAGACGGCGTTGATCGCGGCCGGCTTCTTGTCCGTACAGAGGTTGCCGCTCAGGGCGACCAGCTCGGCCGCGGTCTCGGCCTCGACGACCTCGCAGGCGGCCTCGGTCGCGATGGTGGCCATGTTCATCCCCATCGCGTCCTTGGTGTCGTAGGCGAACCGCAGGAACACGTTGTCGCCGACGACGTGGGGCTCGACGTCGAGCAGCTCGCCGTGGCTCGTCGTGGCCTCGGCGGCCTCGGCGAGCGCGCCGACGTGCTCGCGGGCCCAGTCGGCGACGGCGACCGACGCCTCGACGCCGTCGGTCCGGAACACCGGCGCCCGGGTCATCTTCGACTCGACGACGCGGGCGGCCGCCCCGCCGCTGCGCTCGATGGTCCCGAGCCCCCGGTTGACGCTCGCCACCAGCGCGCCCTCGGTCGTGGCCAGCGGGAGGTAGTGTTCGCCGTCGGCGGCCCCGCCGCGGACCGTCACCGGCCCGGCGATCCCCATCGGGACCTGGGCCGCCCCGACGAGGTTCTCGATGTTCGCGGTGGCCGACTCGGCGGCGAACGCGTGGTCGCCGACGGCCCCGAGCTCGACGCCCGTCTCCTCGGCCACGAACGCCCGGCGGGCCGCCGCGGCCGTCGCCGCGTCGGCGTGCTCCTCGAGCTCGTGCAGGCGGAGCTCGCCGTCGGCGACCCGGGCGGCGAGCGCTTCGGGGTCGGTCATGGGTCGCCCGTCGGCCGGGGCCACCCTAACGGTTTCGAGCGCCGTGGCGCCCCCGACGGCCGTCCAGTCGCCTGGTCGGGGCGCCCATCCGACGGTTTATGCCGCCCCCGGCCGGGCCTCCGCCATGACCGCGGCCGCGGACCTCGTGCTCACGAACGCCGAGGTCCACACGCTGGCGACGCCCGACGCCACCCACGGGGCGGTGGCCGTCCGCGACGGCGCGATCGTCCGGCTCGGCGACGCGTGGGAGGTCGGACACCTGGCGGGGGTCGAGACCGAGGTGATCGATCTCGAGGGCCGGCCGGTGCTGCCCGGCTTCGTCGACGCCCACACCCACCTCACGATGCTCGGCCAGTACCTCGTCCACGCCGACCTCCGCGGGGCGGACGGTCCCGACGAGTGCGTCGAGCGGCTCCGGAAGGCCGCCGCCGAGGGCGACGGCTGGGTGCTCGGCTTCGGCTTCGACGAGAGCGGCTGGGCCGACCCGCGCTACCTCGACCGCGACGACCTCGACGCCGTCGCCGACTCGCGGCCCGTCGTCGCGTTCCGGGAGGACATGCACGTCGCGGGCGTGAACTCGGTCGCCCTCGACCGGCACCTCGAGGCGATGCCCGAGGACGACGTCCGGACCGAGGCCGGCGAGCCGACCGGCGTCCTCGTCGAGGAGGCGATCGACGTCGTCTACCGGGCGATCGAGCCGGGCCGGGCGGAGAGCGAGGAGCTGCTGCGGGCCGCCCAGGCCGAGGCGAACCGACTCGGCGTCACGGCGGTCCACGACATGGTCCGGCGCTCGTATGCCCCCGAGGTCTACCGGGCGCTCGACCGGGCCGGCGAGCTCACCCTCCGGGTGCGGCTGAACTACTGGTCGGACCACCTCGACGCCGTCCGCGAGGCCGGGCTCGCGACCAACGACGGCTCGTCGATGGTTCGGGTCGGGGCGATCAAGACCTACACCGACGGCTCGCTGGGCGGCCGGACCGCGAAGCTCCACGAGCCGTACGCCGACGGCGAGGGGACCGGCCAGTGGGTCGTCGACCCCGACGAGCTCGAGGCGCTGGTCGAGCGGGCCGACGGCGCGGGGCTGCAGCTGGCGGCCCACGCCATCGGGGACGCCGCGGTCGACGCCGTGCTCGAGGCGTACGCCGACACCGACGACCCCGCGGGCGCCCGCCACCGCGTCGAGCACGCCGAGCTGACGAGCGACGCGGCCGTCGAGCGGTTCGCCGAGCTCGGGGCCGTCGCCTCGGTCCAGCCGAACTTCCTGAAGTGGGCGCGGCCCGGCGGGCTCTACGAGCAGCGCCTCGGGCCCGAGCGCGGCGCGGCCACGAACCGGTACCGGGACCTCCTCGACGCCGGCGTGCCGCTGGCGTTCGGCTCGGACGGCATGCCGCTCGACCCGCTGTTCGGCGTCCACCAGGCGGTCAACCATCCGACCGAGGACCAGGCGCTGACCGTCACCGAGGCGCTCCGGGCGTACACGCGCGGCGGGGCGTACGCGGGCTTCGACGAGGGCCGGCTCGGGACCGTGGCGGTCGGCAAGCGCGCCGACCTCGTGGCGCTCGACGGCTCGCCCTGGGACCGGCCCGAGGCGATCGAGGACCTCGAGGTCGCGCTCACGGTCGTCGACGGCGACGTGGTCTTCGACGCCCGGTGAGTCCGATGGCTGGCGCTGCGGCCCGTTACCGGATCATCGTCAGGAGCATCTTGAACCGGGTGACGGCGTCGACGGCGTGGGGGACGTCCGCGGGCAGGACGATGGCCTCGCCGGCCGACACCTCGTGGCGCTCGTCCGCGATGGTGACGGCTGCGGTCCCGTCGAGCACCTGGAGGATGGCTCGGTGGGGGGCCGTGTGCTCCGTGAGCCGCTCGGGCTCGTCGAAGGCGAAGGCCGTCACGGTGCCCGCCGCTTCGTCCACGAGGGTCCGGCTGACGACGGCACCCTCCTGGTAGGCGAGCAGCTCCTCCAGGGCGAACGGCTCGCCCGCGTGTGGTCCGTTTGTGGGCGGTGGCGCCATGGCTGGCCCGTTCGAGGCCGAGTATCGGGTTAAGCCTCCCGCCGAACGCCCGGTTCAGTCCCGGACCAGCAGCGGCTCGCCGGTCATCGCCGCGGGCTGCTCGACGCCGAGCAGCGCCAGCAGCGTCGGCGCGAGGTCGGCCAGGCCCCCGCCCTCTCGGACCCGGTAGCCGCCGTCGTCGCCGTCGGGCGAGAGGTAGACGAACGGCACCGGGTTGAACGTGTGGGCGGTGTGGGGCTCCTCGGCCGTGCCCATGTCGTCGGCGTTGCCGTGGTCGGCGGTGACGATGACGTGCGCGCCGGCCGCCTGGAGCGTCGCGAGCAGCCGGGCCAGCTGGGCGTCGACGGCCTGGACGGCCTCGACCGCGGCCTCGAAGTCGCCGGTGTGGCCGACCATGTCCGGGTTGGCGTAGTTGAGGACGAGCACGTCCGGGTCCTCGGCCTCGACGATGGAGATGGCGGCGTCGGTCACGCCCGGCGCGCTCATCTCCGGCCGCTCGTCGTAGGTCGGGACGTCCGGGCTCGGGACGATCTCGCGGCGCTCGCCGTCGAACGCCCCCTCCCGGCCGCCGTTGAGGAAGTAGGTGACGTGGGCGTACTTCTCGGTCTCGGCGATGCGGAGCTGGGTCAGCCCGGCCCGGGCGAGCACCGCGCCGAGGGTGTCCTCGGGCGTCGGGCTCGGGAACGCGACCGGGAACTCGAACGACTCGTCGTACTCGGTCATCGTCGCCAGCGCCACCTCGGGCGGGTCGACGTCGACCGGGGCCTCGAGGCCGCCCAGCAGCCGGACCAGCTGGCGCATGCGGTCGGCCCGGAAGTTCGCGGCCACGACGGCGTCGCCGTCGGCCAGCGCCGGCCCGCCCTCGACCAGCGTGGGCTCGACGAACTCGTCCGTCTCGCCGCGGCCGTAGGCGGCCTCGACGGCCGCGACCCCCGACGGCGCGACGTGGTCGGCCTCGCGGCCGACGATCGCGTCGTAGACCCGCTTCGTCCGGTCCCAGTGCTCGTCGCGGTCCATCGCGTAGTACCGCCCCGAGACCGTCGCGACGTCGCCGGTGCCGGCCGCGTCGGCCGCGGCCTCGAGCCGCTCGAGGAAGCCGACGCCGTCGGTCGGCGCCGTGTCCCGGCCGTCGGTGAACGCGTGGGTGACCGCCTCGACGCCGCGGTCGGCCGCCAGCTCGATCAGCGCCTCGAGGTGGGCGACGTCGGCGTGGACGCCCGCGTCGCTGACCAGGCCCGTCAGGTGGACCCGGCCGCCCGTCGCCGCGGCGTGGTCGAACGCCCCGACGAGCGCGTCGTTCTCGCGGAAGGCGCCCGTCTCGAGGGCGCGGTCGATCCGGGTGCGGGCCCCCGGGACCACGCGCCCGGCACCGATCGTGAGGTGGCCGACCTCGCTGTTGCCCATGCCGCCCGGCGGGAGCCCGACGCGCTCGCCCCAGGCCTCGAGCGTGCCGGCGGCGCCGGCGCTCCAGCAGCGGTCGAACGTGGGCGTGGCCGCGGCCCGGACGGCGTCGCGGCGGTCGTGGTCGGCGAGGGCCCAGCCGTCGAGCACCACGAGCGCCGCCTTCATGGGCGCCCCGTCGCGGGGCCCCGCCAAGGCCCCTTCGCTCCGCGGGCGGCCGCGGCGCTATCGACGGGGGTCGGTCCGGAGGAGCGGCGGGCGGGTCGCGGCGCGGTCGGGCGCGGGCTCAGTCGGCGCCGTGGGCCGGTACGTAGGCGCAGTCGGCGCACTGGGCGTACCCGGATCGGGCCGGGCGGGCCATCGCGCCGCCGCAGTTGGGACACGTCATCGCCCCTGCTATCCGCAGCGGGTATTTAAACGTAGGGGCCGGCGGTCCCCGTACACTTCAATCTCCTAGTATGTGTATTAACATCCGTGCCGTCCCCCGCCGGGGACCGCGCCGTGGCGTAGCTTTTTGCCCCGCTCGGCCTGAGCCCGAGCCGTGACGCTCGACCCGGTCCACTTCGACGGCATCGCCCGGCTCGCCGGGCGGATCAGCCGTGGCGTCGACACCCGGGACCACCACGACTTCGCGCGGACGGTGTGGGAGGGCTTCCTCGACCCGCTGGTCGCCGAGGGGGTGGCCGTGATCGAGCCGCTGGGCGAGCGCCGCCGCCGGCGCGTCGCGGTCGAGGACGCCGCGCTCGCGGCGTCGCCGTTCGGGACCCAGCACGGCCTCGACGCCGGCACCATCAACCCGACGACGTTCACCAACGGGCTCGTGCTCGACGTCGCCCAGGCGGCGATGAGCGCCGTGCCCTCCGACCTCGAGCTCCACCGCTCGCGGACCATCGTCGCGACGGTCCACGCGAACGACGCGACCGTGAGCGTCGAGGAGGGCGACTGGACGAAGTTCGACGCCGGCTACAGCCGCGAGCGCATCATCCAGGCGCCCCGCGTCGACCGGTTCGAACAGCAGGTCGTCCACGCGCTGAGCCTCTACCTCGCCGAGAGCGACCACGCCCTCGAGCACGCCGACGCGGTCGAGGAGCTCCTGGTGCTCGACGGCCCGCTCTACCCGAAGGGGCTGCTCGAGTGGACCGGCCGCGACCGGCGGCTCGGCGAGCTGCTCGCCGAGGCCGCCCGGCCGAAGGCCATCCTCCGGAACTACCTCGAGCTCGTCGAGCGGTTCGTCGAGCGCGACGTCCCGCTGATCGGCTTCATCAAGCACCCGTCGGGCCGGGCGCTCACCCGGACCGTCCGGGGCCAGACCGGGCGCTCGCCGTGGGTCGACGACGCGGCGTTCTTCCGGCAGGTGCTCGACCCCGGCGACGGGGCGCGCGACCGGCTGACCTGCAGCTCGTGGTTCGTCTCCCGCGGCGGCGTCGACCGGGCGCTCTCGGCGGAGGGCGACGCGCTCGGCGTCGACCGCGCGCTCGACCCCGCGGCCTACGAGGTGACGTTCTTCGTGGTCTACGACCCCCGCGAGGAGCTGCTCTTCCGGGTGGAGGCGCCCCGGGCGTTCACCGAGGACCCCGAGACCCGCGAGCGGCTCACCCGGCAGGTGCTCCAGGACGTCGCGGTCGGCCGGGGGCCGCCCCTGGCGGTCGCGAAGGCCGACGAGCTCGCGCGCATCAGCCGCGACGAGAAGGCCGGGCTGACCGACGCGCTCGAGCGCGAGCTCGCGGCCGAGCGGACCCGGACCTACGACGAGACGCGCTGGGGCGAGGGGTTCGACGGCTGAGGCTCAGGCCGGCTCGGGCTCGACCGGCTCGCTGCGCACCTCGACGTCCTCCGAGGCGACGCCGAGCCGCGAGAACTGCGTCCGGAGGTGCTCGCCGGCCGCCTCGACCGCGGCCTCGCGGGCCTCGAACCCCCTCGCGAGCGGCGGCTCGAACGCGATGTTGAGCTCCCGGTCCCGCGAGCCGCTGGACCGTCCCGCCGGAGGCCACCGGATAGACCTCGTCGCAGACCCAGACGTACGGCGCCCCCTCGTCGGGGGCGCCCGCGAACGACGGCGGCCGCTCGCCGGGCTCGTAGAGCGTCCCGGTCAGCGTCGTGCCGGCGGCCGACCCCTCGATCAGCAACACGCCCCCGCTCGGCGCCCGGCGGGGATAAGCGGCCGGCCCGTGCCAGCGCTTTTCTACCCGCCCCGCCTCGCCCCCGGTATGACCGACCTCGGGGACTTCTCGGAGTACGAGGGCGACGACGCGCCCGCCGAGGCGGGCGGCGAGCCGCCGGTGGACGCCGGGGCGGCCCCGGCGGACGAGTCTCCCCCCGACCAGTCCCCGTCGTTCGAGCCGGTCGACGTCTCCCCCGCCGGCCAGGACGTCGGCATCGGGACCCTCGCGACGGCCCAGGGCCTGCGCATCGCCGAGGACGGCGACGAGACCCGGCTGCGGGCCTACGTGACCGTCGGCAACCGGTCGGCGGTCCGCATCGGGACCTACCTGCTGGCGCCCTACCCCGACGACGAGACGCTGTTCTGCCGCATCGCCGCGCTCGAGTACGTCCCCGAGTTCCACGCCGACGACGCGACGGAGATCCACGCCCGGCGGGCGATGCGGTCGGGCGGCATCGACGAGCGCGACTACAAGTTCATGGCCACGCTCGAGCCGATCGCGGTGCTCTACCCGGACGACGGCGAGCTCCGGCGCCGGATGACCGACCGGGTGCCAAAGCCCGAGACGGTGGTCCGCCGGGCCGCCGACAAGTCGGAGATCAAGACCGGGCTGAAGATCCCCGCCGAGGGGGTGTTCCTCGGCCACCTCGCCGTCGGGGGCGAGGTCGTCCGGACCGCCGCCGAGCCGCCGACGATCGACTACCGGCTGAAGGACGACTACGCGACGGGCGACCCGCTGGTGTTCCGCCACACGCTCGTCGCCGGCGGCACCGGCTCCGGGAAGACCCACGCCGCGAAGAACGTGCTCCGGCAGTACCTGAGCGAGGAGCGGGCCTACCCGGTCGAGTCGGGCGCGAGCCGGACGGTCCGGCCGGCGGTCGTCCAGTTCGACCCGCAGGACGAGTACGCCCAGATGCACGACGACAACCCGGCGGCGACCGCGGATGACGCCCGCCGGTGGGAGCGCGAGGGGATCGCCCACGGCGGCCACGACGACACCGTCGTGCTCGTCCCGAAGGTCGGGAACGCGTCGTACTCGGCGAGCCACCACAAGGCCGAGCAGGTCGAGTTCACGCTGCCGTTCTCGATGGTCCGGGAGAACAAGTGGCTCGTCGCCGGCGGGAACCTCAACGACAACCAGTACTCGGCGCTGGCGTACCACCTGCTGCCGGGCTTCTTCGAGGACTACGGCGACGACGGCACCTACCGGGAGTTCCTCGACTACCTCGACGACCCGACGGTGAAGGAGCGCCTCGGCACGGAGACGGGCAGCGGCCAGGTCCACGAGGCGACCTTCGACGCCGTCAAGCGGCGCGTGATGGGCGGGCCGTTCGGCCAGGTGTTCGACCAGGCCGCCCCGCCGATCACCGAGCTGATCGAGACGCTCGTCCGGCCCGGCGGGCTGACGACGGTGCCGACCTACCACATCAACAACTCGCGGGCGGCCGGCACGGTCGTGCTCGGCCTCGCGAGCCTGCTCATCGACGAGAAGCTCTCGAACGACTCGACCCACGACCGCATCTCGGAGACGCCGCTGGTGGTGGGCATGGACGAGGCGCACAACTTCCTCTCGAGCGGCGACACCGCCCAGGCCCGGCGGGTCATCGGGAAGTTCACCGAGGCCGCCAAGCAGGGCCGCAAGGAGCGCCTCGGGCTGTTCCTCGTCACCCAGGACCCCCAGGACATCGCCGACGCGGTGTTCAAGCAGGTCAACACCAAGCTGGTGTTGAACCTCGGCGACGACGACGCCATCTCCTCGATGAACCTCCCGACGGCGCTCGCCGAGAAGGTGCCCTACATGGAGACCGGCCAGCTGGTCGTCTACTCGCCGGACAACTCCGAGCCGGTCGAGCTCGCCGGGCTCTCGAAGTGCCTGACCCGGCACGGCCGGGACTGAGACGAGCGGGCGGCCGGGGCGACCGTCGCGAGAGTGAAATCGGCGTTTGAGCCACCCGGGACTTTACCAGTCCGCGCGCTCGCTGTTCGGGGACACGCATGGTCTGCCGCGAAGGCCGCCCGTGCTCGTCGCCGCCCTCGGGGTCGGGCTGCTCGCCCTGCTCGTCCTCTCGGCCGCCCCGGCCACGACCGCCGCGGCCGCCGACTCCGCGAACGTGACGCTCTACGGCCCGACCCCGGCCTCGCTCGACGACCCCGCCGCCATCGAATCGGCCATCGAGAACGGCACGCTTCGAGCCCGCCGACCAGCTCGAGGTCGGCGAACGGCTCGTCGTGGCCATCAACTCCGAGCGGCTCGCCGAGGAGATTGACGCGGTGAACGGCACGGCGACCGACGGGTTCGTCGAGGCGATCGAGGGGAACGCGACGTTCCGGCTCACCCAAACGAACCCGACGCCTGAGCGCGCGCCGAAGGTGGCGCGAGTCGGACCGGCCAACCTGACCGTCCACCGAGCCGGGACGACGACCTACGTGGTCGTCGATACCGGCAAGCTCGCCTTCCACTACCAGGGCAGCGAGGACCACTCGGCGTATGTCCGCGACGGCAACCGGTTCGCGGTGACGTTCGGCTACGGCCTCGAGCCGGATGCCGAGGCGTCCGGGCCGACGTTGGCGCTGCACCCCACGGCGGCGGAGTTCTACCGGCTCGAGCCGGGCGAGCCCCTGCCCGCCGGAGGCGCGTCGAGCTTCCCGTGCAAGGTCAACATCCAGCCCGACACGACGCCGACCGTCAGGTTGACCCTCAGGGACAATTGGACGGTCACCCACGCCGTCGGCCCCGTCGACTGGTCAGGGTTCCAGGGGGTCACGCTGGACCTCCGGGACGTCGAGCCCGGGACGAGCTACACGCTCGAACTCGTCCACGACGGCGTGGTCGTCGATCGCACGAACGGAACGGTGCTCGACCCGTCGGCCCGCGTGAGGAACGCCACGCTGACCGAGGTGAGGAGCGAGCAGGTCGTGACCCGGGACGGCGAGCGGGTCACCGAGGTGGTCGACGACCGCGTGGCCGTCAACGTCACGGTCAGGCTCTCGCACGGCGGGAAGGTGGAGGTGCTCGACGAGACCTGCGAGCAGGTCGGCGTCGAGTGGGTCGATCCCGGCGTCGAGACGCGGGTCTCGGTCGGAGCTCTGGAAGGACAGCGACCCAGTCCGCGGCCGGGACCTGGCTGCCTACGGCGTCGCGGTCCGGGCCCTGCGCGTGGACCGGACGTACGAGGAGATCCCCTATCCGGGCGCGGCGGCCCGAGCGACGCACAACTGGAACGGAACGAGCTGTCCGCCGGTCGCCGCCACCCCGACGGTGCCGACGACGGAGACGGCCACGCCGGACGACCCGTCGACGATCGCCGACGACCACGACCGTCTCGAGCCCGAACCCGCGCCGGTCGTGCACAGGCTCCGCCTTCGACTACGACCGACCGCACGACCACGCCGGGCCAGCCCGGCTTCACCGCGGCCGCCGCATTGGCGGGAATCCTGGCGCTCGCGCTGGCGCGGCGGTCCTGACGGCGCGGGCCGATTCGTCTTTCCAGACCCTGGGAACCGCCGAACGCCTTAGGCCGGTCGCGGCCGAAGTCGACAGCATGACCGACCACGTCCTCGTGCCCCACGACGGCTCGCCCCAGGCTGACGAGGCGCTCGAACACGCCCTCCGGGAGTACCCCGACGCGGACGTCACGGTGCTGCACGTCATCGACCCATCGGACACCGGCTACTCCGCGGGCGCGATGCTCCCGGACTTCTCCGAGCAGTGGTACGAGGCGGCGAAGGCGACGGCCGAGGAGATCTTCACGGCGGCCAAGGAGCTGGCGGCCGACCACGGCGGCGAGTTCCGGACCGCCCGCGAGCTCGGACGGCCCTCGCGCCAGATCGTCGACTACGCCGACGCGAACGACGCCGACCACATCGTCATCGGGAGCCACGGCCGGACCGGCGTCTCGCGCATCCTGCTCGGCAGCGTCGCGGAGACGGTCGCCCGCCGCTCGCCCGTGCCCGTGACCGTCGTCCGCTGACCGGCCGCTTGAACAGATTTATGACCCCGGCTGGCCAACCGCCGGCCGGCGATGATGGCCGGTGTCCACTTTACACGTCGGGCGTGACCCCGCACCCAGCGACGCCGCCATCGTCCGGTTCTCGCGGACCGCCGATCCGGCTCCACTGAACGCATGTCAGACCAAGACCACGCATCCGTAGCGGTAACGCTCCCCGATGGCTCCGAGCTCAGCGTCGAGCCCGGGTCGACCGTCGAGGACGTCGCCTTCGAGATCGGTCCGGGCCTCGGCCGGGACGCGGTCGCGGGCGTCGTCGACGGCGACCTCGTCGACCTCGCCACACCGCTGACCGAGGACGCGCGCATCGAGATCGTCACCGACGGCTCGGACCGCTACGTCCGGGTGCTCCGCCACACGGCGGCCCACGTGTTCGCCCAGGCGCTCCAGCGGCTGCACCCCGAGGCGAAGCTGGCGATCGGCCCCCCGACCGACGAGGGGTTCTACTACGACGTCGCCGGCGTCGACCTCGAGGCGGCCGACCTCGAGGCCATCGAGGCGGAGATGCGCGAGATCATCGACGAGGACTACGCGCTCGAGCGGGTCGAGCGCCCGCGCGAGGAGGCGCTGGCGCGCTTCGAGGACAACCCGTTCAAGCGCGACATCCTCGACACCGAGGCGGCCGGCGAGGACCCCGTGTGGTTCTACGAGCAGGACGGCTGGGAGGACCTCTGTCAGGGCCCGCACGTGGCATCGACCGGCGAGATCGGCGCGGTCAGCCTGCTCGAGATCTCCGCGGCCTACTGGCGCGGCGACGAGGACAACGAGATGCTCACGCGGGTCTACGGGACGGCCTTCGCCTCGGAGGCCGAGCTCGAGACGTACCTCGCCCAGCGCGAGCGGGCGAAGGAGCGCGACCACCGGAAGATCGGCCGCGAGCTGGACCTCTTCTCCATCCCGGACATCACGGGGCCCGGCCTCCCGCTCTACCACCCGAACGGCAAGCGCGTGCTGAACGCGCTCCGGGCCTACGTGGACGAGCTCAACGAGGCGGCCGGCTACGAGCCCACGGAGACGCCCCACCTGTTCCGGACGGAGCTCTGGAAGGAGTCGGGCCACTACGACAACTACCGCGACGACATGTTCCTCCTCGACGTCGGCGACGAGGAGTTCGGCCTCAAGCCGATGAACTGCCCCGGCCACGCCACGATCTACAACCAGGGCGCCTGGAGCTACCGCGACCTCCCGGTGCGCTACTACGAGCACGGGAAGGTCTACCGCCGCGAGCAGCGCGGCGAGCTCTCCGGGCTCTCGCGGGTCTGGGCGTTCACCATCGACGACGGCCACCTGTTCGTCCAGCCCGAGGGGATCGAGGCCGAGGTCCGGGCGATCATGGAGATGATCTTCGAGATCCTCGAGACGTTCGACCTCGACTACGAGGTCGCGCTCGCGACGCGGCCCGAGAAGTCCGTCGGCTCCGACGAGATCTGGGAGCGCGCCGAGGCCCAGCTCGAGGCCGTGCTCGAGGACGACGGCATCGACTACACGCTCGAGCCCGGCGACGGCGCGTTCTACGGCCCGAAGATCGACTTCGCCTTCAGCGACGCGCTCGGTCGCGACTGGGACGGCCCGACCGTCCAGCTCGACTTCAACATGCCCGAGCGGCTCGACCTCACCTACGTCGGCGAGGACAACACCGAGCACCGGCCGGTGCTCATCCACCGGGCGCTGTACGGGAGCTACGAGCGCTTCTTCATGGTGCTCATCGAGCACTTCGACGGCCGGTTCCCGCTCTGGCTCGCGCCCGAACAGGTCCGGGTGCTCCCGATCTCCGAGCGCCACCACGAGTACGCCGAGTCGATCAGCGAGACGCTCGGGGCGTTCCGGGTCGAGGTCGAGGACCGCGACTGGACCATCGGCCGGAAGATCGCCGAGGCCCACGAGGACCGCGTGCCGTACATGCTGATCGTCGGCGACGACGAGGTCGAGGCCGGGACGGTCTCGGTGCGCGACCGCCAGGAGCGCGAGGCCAACGACGTCGATCCCGACGCGTTCCGCGAGCACCTCGAGGCCGAGCGCGACGAGAAACGGCTCGCGCCCGACTTCCTGGACTGACCGGCGTTACGTTCCGTCCTCGGACTCCTCGGCCTCGAGCTCGGCGAGCTCCTCGTCGACGGCCGTCTCGTCCACCTCGACGGCGCTCCCGCCCTCCGACTTGCCGAGCTCCTGGCGCAGCGTCTCGAGCTCGGAGTCGACCTCGCGCTCGGAGGAGATGCGGTCGAGCTCCTGGTCGATGGAGTCGCCCTCCGAGAGCACGTTGTCGAGGTCGCCGGAGGCCTCGAGCTCCTCGAGGGCGGCCGCCCGGGCCTCCATCTGCTCGGTCCGCTCGTTGGCGCGCTCGATCGTCCGGCTCACGTCGCCCATCTCGTCGCCGGCGCCGGTCAGCGCCTCGGAGACCCGGGCGCTGGCCTCGGCGGCCTCGTAGCGGGCCTTCATCGTCTCCTTCTTCGTGCGGAACTGCTCGATCTGGCTCTCGAGCTGGTCCTTCTTCGAGACGAGCTTCTCCTGGGTGGCCTGGAGCTCGGCGACCTGCTCGTCGAGGTCCTCGATCTGGCCGAGGTTGGCCTGCTTCTTCTCGAGGGCGCGCCGCGCGAGGTCCTCGCGGTCCTGTCGGATGGCCTCGCGGGCCTGGTCGTTGTGCTTCTCGACGTTCGACTGCAGCCGGTCGCGGTGCTTCTGCAGGCGCTTCTTCTGCGTGGTGAGGTCCGCGATGCCGCGCTTGACGTCCTGGAGCTCGTCGCGGAGCTGCTCGTAGGAGTAGTCGAGCTCCCGGCCGGGGTCCGAGGCCCGGTTGACCACCGAGTTCAGCCAGGCCCGGACGGTGTACGAGAGCCGCGAGAGGATACCCATGGTCCAGCATATGTCGCCGCGGGGATAAATATCAGTCCCTCCGAGCCGGCGAGCGGTACCCCCGGGCGCCGGACCGGTCGGTCGACCCGCCGGGGCCCGCTGTACCGATCCGTACACCCCACGCCTGGTCAAGGCCGGGTCGTCGCCAGGTGGCCGTCGGGCCCTACGAATCCCGCTGCCGCCAGCGGTAGGCGGCGTAGCCGCCGAGGCCGCCGAAGGCGACGGGGTAGAGCACCCCGGCGACGGCGAAGGTCCTTGGCGAGCTCACCGCGCCGGCCAGCGCGCCGGTGACGACCGTCACGCCGAGCGCGCCGAGGAGGGCGTCCACGAGGAACGCCAGGGCGGCCACCGACCCGAGGACTGCGACGGCGTAGCCGACGACCGTGCTCGCCCCGGCGACCGCCGCGGCCCGCGCCGATGGCGCCGCGTGCCGGCTCGCGATCGTCCAGCCGTTGTAGCCCAGCACCACGACCGGGACGAGGAGGTACGCCGCGGCCGGGACGCCCGTCGAGCTGCCGGCCGTGAGCGGGGGCCCTCCTGCCACACCGAGGTGGCTCGCGAGGAGTCGTTCGAGCCCGCCGAACACCAGTCCCCCGAAGTCCATGGAGCCCCCGGTGACCGCCGCGTCGACGAACCAGAGGGCCGTCACGGCCAGGTAGCCCACGATGAAGGCCGAGATCCCCTGGCCGAGGCCGGCGAACGGCTGCAGGTGATCCGTCAGGTCGCCACCGTCATGGCCGTCATGAGCGGTCGCCATGGCCGCCGTCTCGGCACTGTCGCGAATAAATCCCGACGGTTCGGCGGGCCGGCCGGAGCGAACCGTTCATGCGCACGGGTCTCCCTACTGGTCCCCATGTCCGAGGACGTCGTCGTGGGCGGCCCCCGGGACGTCCGGGCGTCGCTCGACGGCCCGGCCGGCGGCCGGGGCTGCGTGGTCGCCTGCCCGCCCCACCCCCAGGCGGGCGGGACGCGGTCGAACCCCGTGCTGACGGCGCTCGGCGAGGCGCTCGCCGACCGGGAGCTGGCGACGCTGCGGTTCGACTACGGGCCCTGGGACGACGGCGAAGGGGAGGTGGCCGACGCCGAGCGCGCGGTCGACTGGGCGGCCGAGCGCTACGGCGCCGTCGGCCTGTTCGGCTTCTCCTTCGGCGCGACGGTGGCGCTGGCCGCGGCCGCCGACCGCGAGGTCGTCGGGGTCGTCGCGCTCTCGCCGGCCCACCGGCTGCCGACGCTCGACACCGTGGCCGTTCTGGAGGCCGTCGACGTCCCGGTGCTGCTGCTCTACGGCGAGCGCGACCGCGTGGTCGACTCGACACCGGTCGCCGAGCGGGCCCGCGAGCTCGGCCACGAGGTGGCGGCGCTGCCGGCGGACCACCACTTCGTGGGCCAGCGCGGGAAGGTCGCCGGGCGGGCCGCCGACTTCCTCGCCGACCGGTTCGACGAGGGCGGCGATCCCTGAGCCCGGCGGGCTCGCGAGGGTCGCCCGGCCACGGCGGCGAAGGGGAGCGGTTAACCCGGCCCGCCGCGCGCGCTCGGCCATGGGACTCGTCCGCTCGCTGTGGCAGCTGACCACGGTGGTGGTCGCCGGGCCGGCGGTCGGCGTCGGCCTGTTGGCGGCCGCGGACGGCAACTACCCCGAGGCCGCGCTGTTCATCGGCCTGGCGGTCGCCTTCGCCGTCGTCAGCGAGGTCGCCTACCTCCGGGTCACCGGCGGGACCGTGGGGCGACTGCGGGGGTTGCTCTCCCGCGGCGACGACTGACCGGGCCCGACGCGAGGCGGGTCACGCGGCCCCGGGGATCAACGAGAGCGCGGTGTAGAGCCCGTAGCCCGAGGCGCCGGCAGCGAGCAGCGTCGTGATCCAGACGACGGCCGTCCGGCCGATCTTCCGCCGGGAGACGCCTGCCGACCCCTCGACGAGCCCGCTGCCGATCACGCTCGAGATGATGATGTTGTTGAAGGAGATCGGGATGCCGAGCGCGATGGCGGCCTGCGCGATGATGAACCCCGGCACCAGCGCGGCGATCGACCGACGGACCCCGAGCGTGGAGTACTCGCGAGCGACCGCCTGGAGCAGCCGCGGCGAGCCCATCCAGGCCCCGAGCAGGATCCCGGTCCCCCCGAACACGAGCAGCACGATGTCCGGCAGGCCCAGCTGGGTGCTGAACAGCGTCTCCAGCGGCCCGGTGGCGAGCCCCACCTGGCTGCCCCCGGAGGAGAAGGCGACGAGGGCGCCGAGCCCGACGAGGAACTGGCGGATGCCGTCCGCGACCGAGCGGCGCATCTGCCGGCGCAGCAGCAGGAAGGTCAGCAGGGCGACCACGAGGCTCGCGGCGGCCTCGACGAGCCCGTACCCGGCCAGCAGGATCGGGCCCTCGACGCCCACCGTCCGGCTCGCGAACCCGGCGAAGGTGCCCTGGCCGGCCGGGGCCGGCACGAACGCGAGGGGGATGTTCGCGACGATGAAGCCGACCAGCGCGCCGAGGAGGGGGACGCCGACGGTCTCGGGGATGTCGTCGCGGCGCAGCAGCGTCGCGGTGCCGTAGGCGATCGACCCCGAGACGATCGGGACGGCGGCCCAGAAGGCGAGGATGCGCTCGTAGGTGTCGTAGGCCGGGTCGCCGCCCAGGGCGAGCCCGACCCCGACCATCGCGCCGGTGACCGCGAAGGCGGCGGGGATGGGGTAGCCCGTCCCGACGCCCATCGCGATGAAGCCGGCGGCGGTGAGCAGGCCGGCCGCGGCGGCCAGCGGCGTGATCGCGACGCCGTCGATGAGGCCGGTGCCGACCGTCTCGGAGATGCTCGACCCCTGGGCCACCGCGCCCAGCCCGGCGAAGATCCCGATCAGGAGCGCCGCCCGCATCGTCGGCAGGGCGTTGGCGCCGACGGCCGGCGCGAACGGCGGCGAGTTGCTGCTGGCCCCGAGCGCCCACGCCATGAACAGGCCGCCGAGGATCGCGACCGCGACGACGATGAGCGAGGCCATGGTGGAGGTGGCCACCGGCCCGGGGCCAGCGGCGTTCATCGCCCACGGGACGCCGGAGTGGGAAAACCGTTGTGCGTCACGGGGCCCCACGGTCCCCCGCGGACACCCCGTCGCCCGCCGGCGGTCAGCCCCGACCCCGAAAGCGTTTTGACGGCCGCTTGCGTCACCTCGTTATGCCGACGACCCCCGAGACGGGCTACGACCCGTCGCTGGGCAACAAGTTCATCTTCGTGACCGGCGGCGTCATGTCGGGGCTGGGCAAGGGGATCACCGCGGCGAGCACCGGCCGGCTGCTCGCGAACGCCGGGTTCGACGTGACCGCGGTGAAGATCGACCCGTACCTCAACGTCGACGCGGGGACGATGAACCCGTACCAGCACGGCGAGGTGTACGTCCTCGAGGACGGCGCTGAGGTCGACCTCGACCTCGGGAACTACGAGCGCTTCCTGGACGTGGACATGAGCGCGGCGAACAACGTGACGACGGGGAAGGTCTACCGCCACGTCATCGAGAACGAGCGGGCCGGCGACTACCTCGGCAAGACGGTGCAGATCATCCCGCACGTCACCGACGACATCAAGCGCCGGGTCCGGGAGGTCGCCGAGGGAACGGACGTCTGTATCGTCGAGGTCGGCGGGACCGTCGGCGACATCGAGGGGATGCAGTACCTCGAGGCGCTCCGGCAGTTCGCCCACGAGGAGTCCGCCGAGGACGTGCTGTTCGTGCACGTCACGCTGGTGCCCTACTCGAAGAACGGCGAGCAGAAGACCAAGCCGACCCAGCACTCGGTCAAGGAGCTCCGGAGCATCGGCCTCCAGCCCGACGTGCTCGTGGGCCGGGCGGACGACCGGCTCGACGAGTCGACCAAGGAGAAGATCGCGCTGTTCTGCGACGTCCCGACCGACGCGGTGTTCTCGAACCCGGACGTCGACGACATCTACCGCGTCCCGCTGGTCGTCGAGGAGGAGGGCCTCGACCAGTACGTGATGGCCCAGCTCGGCCTCGCGGCCCGCGCGCTGCCGCCGGCCAAGCGCTCGAGCGACTGGCGCGACCTCGTCACGCGGCCGACCGAGGGGTCGGTCCGGATCGGGCTCGTCGGGAAGTACGGCCTCGAGGACGCCTACCTCTCGATCCACGAGTCGCTGAAGCACGCCGGCCTCGAGCACGGCGTCGAGGTCGACGCCGTCTGGGTGCACTCCGAGGACCTCTCCGAGGGGGCCGACGGCCACCTCGATGACGTCGACGGCGTCGTCGTGCCCGGCGGCTTCGGCGCCCGGGGCACCGCGGGCAAGATCGAGGCCATCCGGTACGCCCGCGAGCACGACGTCCCGTTCCTCGGGCTCTGTCTGGGCTTCCAGATGGCGACCGTGGAGTACGCCCGGAACGTCCTGGGCCTGGAGGGCGCCCACTCGGCGGAGATGGAGCCGGACACGCCCCACCCGGTCATCGACATCCTCCCCGAACAGGCCGGCGTCGACGACATGGGCGGCACGATGCGGCTGGGCGCCCACGAGACCGACATCGAGCCGGGCTCGCTCGCCGCCGAGCTCTACGGCGGCGACGTCTGCTACGAGCGCCACCGCCACCGCTACGAGGTCAACCCCGAGTACATCGACGACCTCGAGGCGGCCGGGCTCCGGTTCAGCGGGAAGGCCGGCCGCCGGATGGAGCTGCTCGAGCTGCCCGACCACCCGTACTTCCTCGGCACGCAGTTCCACCCCGAGTTCCGCTCGCGCCCCGGCCGGGCGAGCCCGCCCTTCGTCGGGCTGCTCGACGCGGTGCTGGCCCGCGACGCGTCCCGCGAAGAGGTGGAAGCCTGAATGGTCGACGCGGAGGCGTTCATCCCCGAGGCGATCAGCGAGGTCGACGAGGCGATCGGCGGGGCCAACGCGGTCATCGCGCTGTCGGGCGGCGTCGACTCCTCGACCGCCGCGGCGCTCGCCTACGAGGCCATCGGCGACCGGCTGACGCCCGTCTACGTCGACACCGGGCTGATGCGCAAGGGCGAGACCGCGGAGATCCGCGAGACGTTCGGCTACATGGAGGGCCTGCGCGTCGTCGAGGCCCAGGACCGGTTCCTCGACGCGCTCGACGGGCTGACCGACCCCGAGGCCAAGCGGCACGCGGTCGGCGAGCAGTTCATCCGCGAGTTCGAGACGGTGGCCAACGAGGTCGACGCCGACTACCTCGTCCAGGGGACGATCTACCCCGACCGCATCGAGTCCGAGGGCACCATCAAGTCCCACCACAACGTCGGCGGGCTGCCCGAGGTCGTTGATTTCGAGGGCATCGTCGAGCCCGTGCGGGACCTCTACAAGGACGAGGTCCGCGAGGTCGCCCGCGAGCTGGGGCTCGAGTCGGTGGTCTCCGAGCGGATGCCGTTCCCCGGCCCCGGCCTCGCGGTCCGGATCGTCGGCGAGGTCACCGAGGAGAAGCTCGAGGTCGTCCGGGAGGCGACCGCAGTCGTCGAGGACGAGCTCGAGGCGTACGAGCCCTGGCAGGCGTTCGCCGCGGTGCTCGGGAAGGCGACGGGCGTGAAGGGCGACAACCGGGTCCACGGCTGGGTCGTCGCCGTCCGGTCGGTCGAGAGCCGCGACGGGATGACCGCGCGGGCCCAGGAGCTCGACTGGGACACGCTCCAGCGCGTCCAGAGCCGCATCACCGGCACGCTGCCGAACGTCGCTCGGGTGGTCTACGACGTCACCCACAAGCCCCCGGCGACCATCGAGTACGAATGAGATGACGATCGACCCGACCGACGTCATCGAGATCGGCGACTCGCTGCTCGAGCGCCACGGCGACGCGTTCGGGCCGGACTTCGAGGCCAACAAGCAGCAGGTCGGCGCGCTCACCAGCGTCGAGTCCCGGAACCTCCGGAACCGCGTGGCGGGCTACATCACCCGCCTGAAGGCGGAGTAGGCCCCCGCGAGAAGGCTTTATGGCGACGTGTACGCTGAGTGTACGCCATGGCCACGATCCGGGTGCGCGACTGGACCAAGGCGCGCATCGAGGAGATCCAGGCGGCCGAGTCCCACTCCTCGCACGACTCGGTCATCAAGACGCTCCTCAAGGACCGCCAGCTCGCCGAGTACGCCGGCGAGGCCCCCGCGCCGGGCGGCGGCGCGGCGAACGGGCCGCTCGACCTCCCCGGCGAGCCGGCGTTCGACGACCTCACCGTCTTCGCCGAGCTCGACGGCGCCGACAACGGCGTGCTCTTCGTCTGGTGCCCGAGCTGTGGCAACGAGATCGCCCACCTCGTCGTGGGGGACCCCTTCGACATCCCGGTCTTCGAGGTCGAGTGCCAGCGGTGTCTGGCCCGGCTCGACCAGCACGCGCTGGTGGGCATCGAGATCGGCTATCCGCTCGAGCGCCGGCTCGTCGAGGGCGCCGTGGACGCCGACCTCCGCGACTGCGTCGTCGACTACTGGGACCGCGCGCTGGCCGCGCTCGGCGCCGGGGTGAACTTCCAGGACGGCACCGAGCCCGAGGCGCTGGTCTGGCAGCTCGGCCAGTACCTCGCGGAGTTCAACTGGGACTGGCCGGCCGACGTGCCGGCGGTCGGCCTGCGGGCGGGGGAGGCCTATCGTGACCGGGGCACCGACGAGCGCCTCGAGGTCCTCGACCGGGTGGTCGAGGGCGCAAACCGCGCCTACCGGATCCGGCGGGGCGAGGGCGCCGAGCCGGAGACGGTCGACGCCCAATCGCTGACCGAGCGGCTGCTCGAACGGGCGCTCTACGTCGCCGACTGAGGCCGGCTCAGTCCTCCGGGGCTCCGCGGTCCGAGACGACCGTCCACCCGCTCGGGTCGATCTCGTGGGCCTCGACCGCCGAGTCCTCGGGGTGGGCCGTGAACACGAGGTAGTCGACACGGTCGGCGAGATACTCGACGAGCCGCCGGCGGTTCTCGTCGGCGAGGCTCCCGAGGCCGTCGACCAGCAGCACGGGCACGCACGCCCCGACCTCGAACGCCTCGTGGCCCGCGAGCGCGGTGACGAAACCCAGCAGCTCCAGCTCACCCTCGCTGAGCGCCTCGAGGCTGGCCTCCCGGCCGTCTCTCGCGACCACGAGGTCGAACGAGGCCGTCAGCCGGGCGGACTCGAACCCGGTGTCGAACCGCTCGAGCACGTCGTCCAGCGCGTCGTCGAACGCCCGGCGGGCGCGCTGCTCGAGCTCGTCCTTCCGGCCCCGCAGCGCCTCGATCTCCTCGGCGAGCTCGTCGCGTTGGGCCCGGAGCTGGTCCTCGCGGTCGGCCCGCGATTCGAGGGTCTCGCGCTCGTCGCGGGCCTCCTCGAGCTCCGCCTCGCGGAACCGGATCTCGCTCTCGAGCTCGGCGACGGTCTCGACGGACTCCTGGACCTCGGCGGAGAGCTCCTCGACGCGTGCCTCGAGCGCCGTCAGCCGCTCCCGGGCATCGGCGAGGCGCTCGCGGTCCTCCTCCAGCGTCGCCTCGAGCTCGGCGATCTCCTCGTCGAGGGCCTGCTGGCGACGCTCCGCCTGTTCGCGGCCCTCGAGCCGGGCCTCGAGCTCCTCGACGCGCTCGCTGACCCGCTCGGCCTGCGCCCGGAGCGTGCCGAGCTGGTCGCCGAGCGAGCCGACGTGCTCCTCCAGGTGGTCGCGGTCGACGGCCGAGCCACAGACCCAGCAGGTCACGGTCTCGCCGCTGATCTCCCGGTCGAGCTCCCCGAGCAGGTCCAGGCGCTCCTCCTCGAGCACGAGCCGGTTGGCCGAGAACACCGACTGGACCAGCTCGACGTCCCGCCGGAGCGACGCGAGCTCCTCCCGGGCGGCGGCCGGGTCCGGCGGCTCGTCCTCGGGGTCGGGCACCTCGAGGTCCGCGCGCTCCTCGCGGCGCTCCTCGAGGGTCGCCTCGGCGCGCTCGATACCGCTCTCGAGCCGTTCGACCCGCGAGCGGACCCGGTTGCGCTCGGTCCGGGCCTCGCTCAGGGCTTCGTGCCCGGGCCCCGGCTCGGACTCGTCCTCCGCCGGCAGGTCCGCCCGGAGCTCCTCGATCGTCGCCTCCAGGTCGGCGATGCGCGTCTCGACCTTGGGCAGCCGGTTGGCGGCCTCCTCGGCCCCGTCCAGCGCGGCCTCGACCCGGCTCCGCTCCTCGGTCAGCGAGGCGAGCCGCTCCTCGATGTTCTCGAACTCCAGGGGGCGGGTCAGCACGGCCTCGAGGTTCTCGCCGTTCCGGACCGCCGCCCGGACGGCGTTGTCCTCGCCGAGGCAGGCGAACAGCGACGCCCGCACCCGGTCGTACTCGTCGGTCAGCAGGGGCTCGCCGCGGCTGGTCACGGCGCCGTTCTCGCGGGCGAGCTCGATGTGCACCGTCCGGTCGGGCGTCTCGAGGTCGACCCGCCCGGTCGCGGCGCCCTCGGTGAGGACGTGGCGGGTCCCGAGCGCGGCCTCGATCGCGACGATGAAGCTCGACTTCCCCTGCCAGTTCGTGCCCCGGACGACGTCGAGGCCGGGCTCGAGGGTGGCCTCGCCCGCCCGGATGCCGGCGACGTTCTCGATGTGGACGGTCCAGGTCATGCTCTGTGGGTCTCGCAGACGTAGCCCCGCTCCAGCGCGATCGAGAGCGGCACCCGGGTGTGACACGACGGGCAGCCCAGCTGGACCTGGAGCGCGACCTCCTCGTCGGCGCCGTCGGGCAGCTCGCCCTTCCCCGCGAGCGAGGAGACGGCCTCAGCCACCTTCGCCCGCGCCCGGTCGGTCGCGATGTCGATGCTCCGGCGCTCCCAGTCCGTCTCGGCCGTCGGGGCGGCCTTCTCGCCTCCGAGGCAGTCCTTCAGGTGGGTCGCCATCGTCCCCCAGGAGACCAGGTCCCGGCGGAGCCGTTCGGCGTCGATGCCGTCGGCCGCGAGGTCGTCGGCCAGCTCGCCGCGGCCGAGCGAGTCGTCGCCCGTCAGCGTCGCGTAGTCGGCCTCGACGCGCGCGTCGAAGGCCGGCCGGTCGTGGTCGTCGTAGACCCGCTTCAGCAGGCGCCGGTTGAACTCCTCGGCCAGCGTGCGGTAGCCGACCGGCTCGCGGCCGCTCGCGCCCGTCCATCGGGCGAGCAGGTAGTCGTCGAGGCTGGCGTACCGCCCTCCGGGGGGCGCCAGGCCGTAGCCGTCGGTCACCACCTCCACCTTACAGCCGGCGTCCCCGCTCATCTACGGACCAGTTCTCCCAAGCCGGCCATAGTTCTGGCGCAATATGTGTTGGTTCATATCCGACGAAAAACGCGGCTCGACAGCGAAGCGACGCGGCGATCGTCCGACCGGATATATCAGACCTTCCCAAGAGGTGAGAATTGAACCAACACTCACGGAACGGACCAGATACGGTCCATGGGCCGGAAATATCGTCGGTGCATCTGCACGGAGCCTACAGTCGGACAAATGGCCATTTCAGCCTGAATTCATCCGTGGAATTGGGCCCAACGTACACCGATTGGGCGTCGCCCGCTCTGGCAGTAGGCTCCGTCCGAATCAAGTTGGATATACGACTGAAATTAACACCCTAAGGGTATCATAACCGTCTCGCGCCCGATCGTATACGGTGCGTCAACGTACGGTATATGCTAACGGCTGGCGTGATCGGGGAATCACGAGCGAACGGAGAAGGTACGTTGGGGGACCGAGCAGTCGGCGATACGCCTAGAGCCGGCCCCAGAGTTCCTGGCTGGCGGCGCCGATCTCGTCGAGGTCCGCCTGGCTGACGCCCGCCACGCCGTCCTCGGGCGTGTAGACGACCTCGCCGCCGACGATGGTCCGGGTGACGTCCGCCCGGCCCGCCGCGCTGACGACGTAGTAGGGGGCGCTGCCCGGGAGCACGGGGTTCGGCCCGAGGTCGAGCGTCGCGAAGTCCGCGCGCTTGCCGACCTCGACGCTCCCGATCTCGTCGGCCATCCCCATGACCTCGGCGGAGCCGATGGTCGCCCACTCGAGCGCCTTCGCCATGTCGAAGCCGCTCGGGTTGTTCTTCTTGAGCTTGTGGATGCCGACGGCCGTCCGCATCACCTCGAAGAAGTCGGGGTCCCAGCCGTCGTCGCCGAGGCCGATCGTGACGCCCTCCTCCTCCATCTTCTCGACGTTCGCGATCCCGACCGCGTTGTTCGTGTTCGAGTAGGGGTTGTGGGCGACCTTCACGTCGTACTCGCCGAGCACCTCGATCTCGGGGTCGGTCGAGTGGACGCAGTGGGCGCCGATGACCTCGGCGTCGAGCAGGCCCATGTCCTCGAGCGCGAACACCGGACGCTTGCCGTACTCCTCGATCGAGCGGTGGACGTCGATGAGCCCCTCCTCGAGGTGGAGCTGGACCGGCCGGTCGTCCTCGATGGCGCGCTCGGCGGTCTCGGCCACCGTCTCCTCGGTGTTCGTGAACAGCGTGTGCAGGCAGTAGTGCCCGTCGACGCGGTCGTACTCGTCCTCGCCCCCGCGGACGAACCGGCTGTTCTCGTCGATGCCGGCCATGGCCTCGTCGACCGAGTTCCGCGCGGTGGTCTCGAAGGTGATCAGCCCGCGGATGGGAGTCTGCGCGACGCCGTCGGCGACCGCGTCGAGCGCGCCCGGGAGCGTGTTCGGCCCGGAGTAGTTGTCACAGAAGGCGGTGACGCCGCCCTCGAGCATCTCCTTGCAGGAGCCGAGCGAGGAGAGCCGGGCGTCGTCCATCGTGAACGCCTCGTCGACGTTCCACCAGATGTCCACCAGCGCCTCGTAGAAGCTCTGGGGCGCGACGTCGAGCGGCGCGCCGCGGATCGGCAGCGCGTACATGTGGGTGTGGCAGTTCACCAGCCCGGGGATGACGACCTCGTCGCGCGCGTCGACGACGTCCTCGCCCGTCTCGTAGCCGTCCTCGATGGCGACGATCTCGCCGTCCTCGACGGCGACGTGGACCTCTTCCAGTACGTCCCGCTCGTCGTTCATGGTGACGAGCGTCCCGGCGTTGAGTAGCATACGCCCACCCAGTCGCCCAATCGGCGCAAAAAGCTGCCGGACCGCCCGGGGGGTCGGGGGGTTTTATTGCCGCCCGCCGGCGACCTCCGGTATGGACCACGTCGCCGCACTGAGATGTACGCGCTGCGGGGCGGAGTACGACCCGAACGAGTTCCGCTACACCTGCGACGAGCACGACGGCTGGGCGGGCATCCTCGAGGTCATCTACGACTACGACCGCGTCCTCGAGCGGTTCGACGCCGAGCTCGACGGCGTCATCGAGGACCAGTGGAAGTACCGCGCGTTCCTCCCGGTCGAGGACGACGTCGAGCCGGTGACGCTCGGCGAGGGCGGCACCGCGCTGCTCGACGCGCCGCGGCTCAGCGAGGCGCTCGGCGTCGAGACGTACGTCAAGGACGACGGCCGGAACCCCACGGGTGTGCTCAAGGACCGCGCCTCGTCGGTCTCGATGACGAAGGCGCGCGAGCTCGGCCGCGGGACCGTGACCTGCGCGTCGACCGGGAACGCGGCGGCCTCGCTCGGGGGCTACGCGGCCCGTGGCGGCTTCGACTGCCGCATCTTCGTGCCCGGCTCGGCGCCCGAGGGCAAGCTGGCCCAGCCGCTCGTCTACGGCGCGGACGTGCTGGCGGTCGAGGGCAGCTACGAGCAGGCCACCGAGCTGAGCCTCGAGGTCACCGACGCCTACGGCTGGTACAACCGCAACGCGGCGATCAACCCGTTCCAGGTCGAGGGCAAGCGCACGGTCGGCCTCGAGGTCGCCGAGCAGGCCCACGCGCGCGGGCTCAGCCCCGACTGGTTCGTCTTCTCGGTCGGCGACGGCTGTACGATCTTCGGCGGCTGGAAGGGCGTCAAGGAGCTGCGCGACCTCGGGCTCGTCGACGACGCGCCGCGCATGCTCGGCGTCCAGGCCGAGGGCGCCCCCCACGTCCACGACGTCTTCCAGGGCGACGACGACCCGTCCGAGGCGGCGGACACCCTGGCCGACAGCATCGCGGTCGGGAAGCCGGCGAACCTGGCCAAGGCCGTCAAGGCGCTCCGGGAGAGCGACGGCGACTCGGTGCTCGTCTCCGACGAGGCCATCCTCGAGGCCGAGACGCTGCTCGGGAGCACGGAGGGCATCTACGCCGAGCCCGCGGCGGCGGCGCCGGTCGCCGGCGTGCGGGAGGCCCGCGAGCAGGGGATCATCGGGCCGGACGAGACCGTCGTCGTCTGCGTCACGGGCACGGGCCTCAAGGACACGAAGTCGGCCCAGAAGGCGGCCGGCACGCCGACGTCGATCCCGCCGACGCTCGACGCGGTGGCCGAGCGCTACGGCGGCGCGGCGGACTGAGGGTCGGGGCGAGCCTCAGTCGAGGATCGTCCAGCTGTCCTGGTGGGTCTCGAGGACGTCGATCGACCGCTGGTCGAGCGGGTGGTCCCGGTCGGGGACGTCGATGACGTACTCGTCCTCGAACAGCTTCGTCGAGAAGTAGCGCATCCCGGTGTCGCAGATGATCGTCGCGATGGAGTCCAGGCCCTGGGCCTCGGCGACCTTCACCGCGCCCTCGACGTTGGCGCCCGAGGAGATGCCACAGAAGACGCCCTCCTCGTCGGCCAGCCACCGCGACCGGTTGATGGCGTCCTCGGAGGTGACGGTGACGACGCCGTCCATCAGCTCGGGGTCGAGGTTCTCGGGCACGAAGCCGTCGCCGATGCCCTCGATCTCGTGGCTGCCCCACTGTCGCGCCGAGAGGATGGGCGCCTCGGCGGGCTCGAGCGCGAACAGCTGGACGTCGTCGCGCTCGGCGCGCAGCGCCCGGCCGACGCCCGTCAGCGTGCCGCCGGTGCCCTGGCCCGCCACGAACGCGTCCGGCGCGCCGCCGAACTGCTCGATGATCTCCGGGCCCGTGGTCTCCTCGTGGGCCCGCGGGTTGTCCTTGTTCGCGAACTGGTTGGGGAACCAGTACTGCCCCGGGGCGTCGTCGAGCTCCTCCTCGACGCGCTCCATCGAGAGGTCGACGTCGGACTCGCCGCCGGGCGTCTCGATCAGCTCGCCGCCGTAGGCCCGGATGACCTTCTTGCGCTCCTCGCTCATGCCCTCGGGCATGACGATGGTGACGTCGTAGCCGAGCTGGCTCCCGACGAACGTGCAGGCGATCCCGGCGTTGCCCGTCGAGCACTCGAGGATCTCCATCCCCGGCTCGAGGTCGCCGCGCTCGATGGCGGCGGTGATCATCGCCCGGTAGATGCGGTCCTTGATGGAGCCGCTCGGGTTCAGGAACTCCAGCTTCGCGTAGACGTCGGCGTCCGACTCGGTGTCGATCTGGAGCAGCGGCGTCTCGCCGATCGAGGCGAAGATGTCGTCGCTGGCGGTACGGCTCTTGTCCCAGTGTGGGCCCGTCATCGGTCGACCAACACGGAGCGGGGAGAAATAACCAACGAAGGGCCGCCGCGGGCCGGCCGGTCTACAGGTAGCCGTCGGCGAACTCGTCGATCATCAGCTCGACGTCGTCGCCGAGCGGGTAGAGCACCGGGCACTGGCAGCCGGTCTCGTGGTACTCCTGCACCTTCTGGCGGCACTGCTCGGGCGTGCCCGAGGCGGTGAGCTTCCGGACGACCTCGTCCGGGACGAGGTGCATCCCCTTCTGGATGTCCTCCTCGTCGGCCGGCCAGCCGCCGATGGCCTCGCCGACCTCGTCGATGAGGTCCTGGCTGACGCCGGAGGCCTTCATGATGTGGGGCTGCTGGCCCAGGTACTGCGTGATCAGCTCCCGGGCGTTGTCGAGCGCCTTCTGCTCGTCGTGGTCCATCGAGCAGACCACGAGCTGGGGCCGGTCGATGTCGTCGAGCGTGCGGCCGGCGCGCTCGGCGCCCGTCTCGAGCGCGTCGAGCGCCTTCTCGTTGTACTCCGGGCTGACGAGGTAGTTCAACAATGCGCCGTCGGCGTACTCGCCGGTCAGCTCGAGCATCGTGAAGCCCGTGCCGCCGACGTAGACCGGCACCGTCCGCGGGCCGGTGTCGCCGTGGACCACGTCGAGCTCGATGTCCTCGACGGTGACGAAGTCGCCGTCGTAGGTGACGTTCTCCATGTCGAGGAGCATCTTCAGCACCTCGACGGTCTCGCGCATCGCCCGGAGCGGGCGCTCGCGGTTGACGCCGACCTTCGAGGCGATGGGCTCCCACCAGGCGCCGATGCCACAGAGGATGCGGTCCGGGCCCGCGAGCTCCTCCATCGTCGACATCGTCTGGGCGATGAGCGCCGTGTTCCGGGTCCAGTTGTTGATGACCCCGGTCCCGATCTTGATCTCGTCGGTGACCGCGGCGTAGGCCGCACACGGCGTGATGGCGTCCCGGGCCAGCCGTGACTCGGCCTGCCAGACCTCGTCGAAGCCCTGCTCTTCGGCGTACTGTACGTACTCCATGTTCTCGCGAATCGGGTGCTTGTCCTGCATGTACAGCCCGACTCGCTCTGCGTCACTGCTCATGGTTGTCCGCTCTGAACTACTCCGACGCGTGTCAAAAAGCTGCGGGTGTTGGCGCGGCGGCGGCCGTCGGGACCGCCGGGCCGGCGGGGCAATCCCCGAACCTATTTAGCCCGACGCTGGGTTGGTTGCCGTATCGACCCGACCCTGTCGGTCGGTTCCGGAGGCGACCTCACGTATGCAATCACAACTCCGCGGTAAGGACATGGTGACGACCCAGGAGTGGACCAAGGAGGAGCTCACGTCGGTGCTCGACGTGGCCGACCAGCTCAAGGCGGAGTTCGCCCGCGGCGAGCTCAGCCACTACGACGCGCTCACGGGCCAGTCGCTGTTCATGCTGTTCTACAACACGAGCACGCGCACGCGCAACTCCTTCGAGGCCGGCATCACCCAGCTCGGGGGCTACCCCCACGTGATGTCGCCCGACCAGCTCCAGATCGAGCACGGCGAGAGCGCCAAGGAGACCGCCAAGGTCCTCTCGCGGTACGGCCACGGCTTCGCGGTCCGCGTCCTGGGCGCCGCCGTCGACTTCGAGTACCCCCGCGGGACGGAGATCGTCCGGGAGTACCAGGAGGGCTGTGACGTCCCGGTCTACAACATGCAGTGTGACACCTATCACCCCTGCCAGACGCTCGCGGACCTCCAGACCGTCCGGGAGAAGCAGGGCGCCATCGAGGACCAGAACTTCGTCATCTCGTACGCCTACGCGCCCGAGATCCGCCGGCCGGTCTCGGTGCCCCACTCGTCGATCCTCGGCTTCACGAAGATGGGCGCGAACGTCACGCTCGCCCACCCCGAGGGGCTCGACCTCGACCCGACGATCGTCGAGCAGGCCGAGGAGAACGCCGAGGAGGCCGGCGTGGACTTCACCGTCGAGCACGACATGGAGCGCGCGTTCTCGGGCGCCGACGTCGTCTACCCGAAGCACTGGGTCTCGACGAAGGTCCACGAGCGCGGCCGCGAGAAGGAGAAGGAGATCCACGACGCGAACCAGGACTGGATCTGCGACGAGGAGATGCTCGCCAACGCGAAGCCGAACGCGAAGTACATGCACTGCCTCCCGGCCAAGCGCGGCTACGAGGCCACCGACGCCGTCATGGACGGCAAGCAGAGCGTCATCTACGACCAGGCGGAGAACCGCATGCACGCCCAGAAGGCGCTGATGGCGCTCACGATGGGCGGGCGCGGCTGGTAAGCCCCCGATGAGCGCCCCCGACGAGGAGCCCCCGGAGTTCCACCCCGACGAGGTGCCGGCGTTCGAGCTCGACGTCGAGCCGCCGGCGTTCTGGGGTACGCCCCGGAAGAAGCCGCTGACGATGATCGCGCTGGGCGGCAACGCGATCAGCCCCGCGGACGCCGACGGCACCTACGAGTCCCAGCGGGCGGCCGTCGAGGAGACCGCCGAGCAGGTCGTCGACGTGATGAAGGCCGGCTACAAGGTCGTCCTGACCCACGGCAACGGCCCGCAGGTCGGCGCGCTGCTGAACCAGCAGGAACAGGGCGAGCCGCCGGCCCAACCCCTCGAGGTCTGCGGCGCGATGAGCCAGGGGCAGATCGGCTACATGCTCGCCCAGCGGATGCAGGTCCAGCTCGAGCGCCGCTGGAAGCACGTCCCGGTGGCGTGCCTGCTGACCCAGTCCATCGTCGACGCCGACGACCCGGCCTTCGACGACCCGACCAAGCCCGTCGGCCCGTTCCTCGACGAGGCGCGCGCCGAGGAGCTCCGCGGCCAGGGCGCGACGGTCAAGGCGGTCCGCGACCACGACGAGCGGCCCTACCGCCGGGTGGTCCCCTCACCGGAGCCGCTCGGCATCGTCGAGGAGGTGCCCGTCAAGCGGCTCATCGACCAGCGCGACCTCGTCATCTGCGGCGGCGGGGGCGGCGTGCCGGTGATCCGCGGCCCCGGGGAGATCGAGGGCCTCGACGCGGTCGTGGACAAGGACCTGCTGGCCGCCCAGGTCGGCCACACGCTGAACGCCGACTTCCTGCTCATCCTCACCGACGTCGACGGCGTCTACCGGGATTTCGGGACCGACGAGGAGTCGCGGATCGACGAGACGTCGGCCGCCGAGCTCCGCGAACGCCTCGACGCCGGCGAGTTCCCCGAGGGCAGCATGGGGCCGAAGGTGGAGGCCGCCTGCCGGTTCGTCGAGGGCGAGTCCCGCCGTGATCGGGTCGCGCTCATCACGTCGCTCGACAAGGCCCAGGCCGCGCTCGAGGGCGAGGCCGGCACCCGGGTCATCGAGAACGAGTAGAAGCGCGACCTTTTTCGGTCGGTTCGGGCTACAGCTCGGCCGCGAGCCCGGCGTAGACGCCGACGGCGTCGACGACGTCCTCGACCGCGACGCGCTCGTTCGCCATGTGGGCCCACTCCTCCCGGGAGGGGCCGAAGCCGATGGTCGGGATGTCCGCGACGCCCATCGTGTAGTTCCCGCTGGTCGAGAACGTCCACTTCGTGATCTCCGGGTCGGTGTCCAGCATCGTCGAGACCACGTCGTACGTGTTCTGCACGAGCGGGTGGTCCTCCTCGAGCACCCACGTCGGGTAGTACTTCGGCGTCTCCATCTCGTAGCCGGTGTAGGAGGGCGTGTCGAAGCTCAGCGTCTCGACGTGGGCGACGACCTCGTCGCCGTGTTCGGCCGTCGCCGCGTCGATGGCGTCCTCGAGCTCGCCGTGGACGGTCGCCTCGTCCTCGCCGAGCGTCAGCCGGCGGTCGACGTACAGCGTCGCGTGGGCCGGCACGGCGTTGTTCGACGGCGTGTCGACCTCGAGGTTCGTCGCCGCGATCGTGCCCTTGCCGAGGAACTCGTCGACGTTGGTCTCCTCGTTGAGCTCCTCGATCCGGTCGAGCATCGCCGCGGCGTGGTAGAGCGGGTTCACGCCCCGCTCGGGCGCGCTGGCGTGACACGACGCGCCCTCGATCTCGACCTTCAGCTCGCAGCGCCCGCGGTGGCCCCGCTTGACGTTCATCTCCGAGGCCTCGCCGATGACGACCGCCGAGAGGTCGAGGCCGTCCTCCTCGACCGCGTAGCGCATCGCGTGGCCCTCGTGGACCTCCTCGAACACCTCGCCGGTGACGTAGACGTCGTGGGTCGGCGTGACGTCGAGGTCGAGCAGCGCGCCGCCGCCGTAGACCATCGATGCCATCGCACACAGCATGTCGGCGCTGCCGAGGCCGTAGAGCTGGCCGTCGACGATCTCGCCGCCGTAGGGGTCCTGCTCCCACTGCGCGCGGTCGCCGGTGCCCACGGTGTCGATGTGGGAGTTCAGCATCACGGCGCCCTCGTCGTCGCGCTCGCCGTGGATGATCCCGTGGACGTTCCCGATGCCGTCGACGCGGACCTCGTCGTAGCCCAGGGCCTCCATCTCCTCGACGAGCCGGTCGGCGATCTCGGCCTCGTCCTCGCCGACGGTCGTGGCGCTGGGGATGGCGATGAGGTCCTGCAGGAAGGCGATACAGTCGTCGCGGTGCTCGGCCACCCAGTCGTCGATCTCCGGGCGGATGCTCTCAAGGCGCATGTGGTCCCGCTGAGCTACCCCCGTGACTCGCATATAGCTTGCCTTACCGTCGCGCGGGGCGGTCGCTCGGCGCGCGGGAAAAACGGAGAATCGCAGCGGGTCGGCCTCTAGCTCGGGACCGAGCCCTCGACGCCCTCGACGTAGCTCGACATCTGGCCGAAGAGGAACCCGTCGTCCTTCCCCTCGAACTTCGTGCCGGCCCACGGGTCGAGCTGGCCGGTGAGGATCTGCTCCTCGGCGTCGTCGACCGCGTCCTGGACGTCGCTGCCGACCTGGGGGCCCCAATCGGAGAGCCCCACGACGCCGGCGTCGAGACCCTCCCAGTACGCGTCGGACTCCCAGGAGCCGTCCTTGACCGCCAGCAGCGTCGGCTCGTAGAAGACCTCCCAGTTCCAGATCGGCGACGTGATGTAGCTTTCGCCGCCGAACTCCTGCATCGGGGCGTCGTAGCCGGTCGCCCAGATGCCGGCCTCCGCGGCGGCTCGGACGGCCGCCGGCGAGTCCTGGTGCTGGGCCATCACGTCGACGCCGGCGTCGACGAGGCTCTGGGCGGCCTCCTTCTCCGTCGGCGGGTCGAACCAGGTGTTCGTCCAGCGGACCTTCGTGGTGATCGAGTCGTCGACCGACCGGGCGCCCGCGGTGAACGCGTTGATGCCGCGGACGACCTCCGGGATGGGGAACGCCGCGACGTAGCCCATCGTGCTCACGTCCGGCATCATGCCGGCCGCCATGCCCGCGAGGTAGCGGGCCTGGTACATCCGACCGAAGTAGTTGCCCATGTTGTCGTGGGTCTTGAAGCCCGAGCAATGCTCGTAGAGGGTCTCGGGGTTGGCCTTTGCGAGCTCGAGCATCGGGTCCATGTACTCGAACGTGGTCCCGAAGATGATGTCGAAGCCCTGCTGGGTGTACTGGTCCATCACCTGCTTGCCGTCGGCCGGGAACACCGACTCCGAGAAGGAGGTCTCCAGCCAGTCGTAGCGGTTCGCCACGGCCTTCCGGCCCTGATCGTGGGCCCAGGACCAGCCGAGGTCGCCGACCTCGGAGATGTAGACCCACGCGGCCCGGACCGTCTCGTCGGCCGAGGTCGCCGTGGGGCTCGTGCCGCCGTCGCCATCGCCGTCGCCGCCGCCACCGCCGAGGCAGCCCGCCAGCCCGATGGCCGGGACCGTGCTCATCGCCTTGAGTGCGTCGCGTCGTGTGAACTGTTTCTTGGACATGGTTAGCTTCCGTTGGGGGCCGTTCCCACCGACACCGTACCGCCGTCACTGCCCGACAGTGGCATCTGGGTACAACGTCTCACTATCGGCACATAAAGCTGCCTGTTAACCGGTCCCACGCCCGGGTCGGGAGGGCCGCGTACGGCGGCCGTTGCGGCCGGTTCGATCGGTCCGACGACCGAACCGCCGGCTGGCGGTTATCGGCGTGAAGAAACAGTTATACCTCTGGCCTCGGCAGTGTCCGCAACTGACGCTTATACATGAGCGAAGACGCGTTCCTCCGGATGGCGGACATCGTCAAGGAGTTCCCCGGGGTGGTTGCCAACGACCACGTCGACCTTTCGGTCCGCCGCGGCGAGATCCACGGGCTCCTCGGCGAGAACGGCGCGGGCAAGAGCACGCTCATGAAGGTGCTCTACGGGCTCTATCGCGCCGACGGTGGCGAGGTCTATCTCGACGGCGAGCGGCTCCGCCTCGACTCGCCCCAGGACGCCATCGACCGCGGCATCGGGATGGTCCACCAGCACTTCATGCTCATCCCGCGGCTCTCGGTCGCCCAGAACGTCGTGCTCGGCCGCCGTGAGCCCGCGGCCTCCTTTCGGCCCGAGGGCGGCGGCCGACTTCCGAGCTGGCTCGCGGGCAACCCCGCGAGTCGCGCGTTCGGCCGGCTGTTCTCGCTCGGGCTCGACCAGCCCCGACGGCGCATCGAGGAGCTCGCCGACCAGTACGGCTTCGAGGTCGACGTCGACGCCCGGATCTGGGAGCTCGACGTCGGCCAGCAGCAGCGCGTCGAGATCCTGAAGGCGCTCTACCGCGACGTCGACCTCCTCATCCTCGACGAGCCCACGGCCGTGCTCACGCCCAACGAGGCCGACCGGCTGTTCGAGACGCTCGACCAGCTCGCCGAGGACGGCCTCACGATCATCTTCATCACGCACAAGCTCAAGGAGGTCACCGCGCTCACCGACCGCGTCACCGTGCTGCGCAACGGAAAGAAGGTCGAGACCGTCGAGACCGATTCGGTCACCCGCGAGGACCTCGCCCGGCTGATGGTCGGCCGGGAGGTGCTGTTCGAGCTCGAGAAGGCCGACGTCGACATCGGCGAGTCGGTGCTCACGGCCGAGGGGCTGCGGGCCGACGACGACCGCGGCATCGAGGGGCTCGCGGGCGTCGACCTGGACGTCCACGAGGGCGAGATCGTCGGCATCGCCGGGGTGAGCGGCAACGGCCAGCGCGAGCTGGCGGAGGCCCTCGTCGGCATCCGGCCGACGACGGCGGGCCGCATCAGCGTCGGCGGGGTCGACCTGACCGGCGCCCGGCCCCGGCGGTTCATCGAGAACGGCGTCTCGTACGTCCCCGAGGACCGGCTGCGCTTCGGCTGTGCCGAGGACCTCTCGGTGATGTACAACGCCTGTATGAAGGACTTCCGCCGGCCGGAGTTCGGCGACCGCGTGCTGGACTACGACGCGATGCGCGCCTACGCCGAGGAGCTCGTCGAGTCGTTCGACGTCCGCGGCGTCAACGACGTCACCGAGATGAAGGCCGGCGACCTCTCGGGCGGGAACCTCCAGAAGCTCATCCTCGCGCGCGAGCTCTCGCGGGACCCGGCCGTCCTCATCGCGAACCAGCCGACCCGCGGGGTCGACGTCGGCGCCATCGAGTTCGTCCGACGGACCATCCTCGAGCAGCGCGCCGACGGCACCGGCGTCCTGCTCATCTCGGAGAACCTCGACGAGGTGTTCGACCTCTCCGACCGTATCCTCGTGATCTACGAGGGCGAGTTCGTCCACGAGACGACGCCCGAGGAGACGACCCGCGAGGAGGTCGGCCTGCAGATGACCGGCGGCCGGGGCATGCCCGCCGAGGGCGGCGCCGAGCCCGCCGTCGCCGAGGGGGGTGACGCGGCGTGAACGTCGATGTCGCCATCTCCTCGCGGGAGGACGTCCCCGCGTGGCTGATCTACGGCGCGCCCGTGTTCACGGTCGTGGCCGCCCTGGCCGTCGGCGCGGTCGCGCTCGTCGCGCTCCGGTTCGACCCGATCGCGGTCTACAACGCGATGTTCATCGACACGCTGACGGGCGGGTTCGGGCTCACCAACATGCTCATCCGGGCGGTCCCGCTCATCCTCGCGGGGCTCGCGGTCTACCTCCCGCTCCGGGGCGGGCTCTGGAACATCGGCGCGGAGGGCCAGATCTACGTCGGCGCCATCGCCGGCACGTGGGTCGGCCTGAACATCGGGCTGCCGGCGATCGCGCTGATCCCGCTGATGCTCGCGGCCGCGGCGGGCGCTGGCGCGGTCTGGGCGGGCGTCCCCGGCTGGCTGCGCGCGAAGTGGGACGTCAACGAGATCATCACCACGCTGCTGCTGACGTTCGTCGCCATCGAGCTCAACGGCTACATGGTCCGCGGGCCGATGCAGGGCGGCGAGGGGAACTTCCCGGTCAGCGCGCTGCTGCCCGAGGCCGCCCGGATACCGCTCGTGCCCGGTACGGAGGTCCACATCGGGATCCTCGTGGCCCTGCTGGCGGGCGTGGCGGTCTACGCGCTGCTTCGAACGACGCGGCTCGGCTTCGAGATCACGTTCGTCGGCTCGAACCCCGACGCGGCCCGTCAGGCGGGCATGAACTCGTTCTGGGTCTACGTGTTCGTCCTCGTCGCCGGCGGCGCACTCGCCGCGATGGCGGGCGTCATCGAGGTCGCGGGCGTTCAGAGCCGGCTCCGGCCGGAGTTCTCGCCCGGCTACGGCTTCACCGCCATCCCGATCGCCCTGCTCGGCCGGAACGGCGCGCCCCAGGTCGTCCTGGCGGGGCTGTTCTTCGCCGTCATCTTCGTCGGCGGCTTCGCCATCCGCACGCAGTTCGGCGTGCCCAACGCGATGGTCGACGTGCTCCAGGCCCTGATCATCCTGTTCCTCATCACGGCGGAGTTCGTCAAGGCCTACGAGGTCTCGATCGACCTCGACCTCGGCTCCGGAGCGGCCAAGGGGGAGGCCGCGTAGATGGTCTCCTTCCTCGCGGGCCTGCTCGACGCGACCGTTCGGGCGTCGACGGTGCTCATCCTCGCCTCGATCGGGGAGATCATCGCCGAGCGCGGCGGCGTGCTCAACCTCGGCGTCGAGGGCATGATGCTCGGGGGCGCGCTGAGCGGCTTCGTCATCACCGTCATCACGGGCAACCCGTGGCTCGGGCTGCTCGTGGGCATCGCGGTGGGGATCGCGATGAGCGCCATCCACGCGTACCTGACGATCTCGCTGATGTCCGACCAGGTCATCAGCGGCATCATGCTCACGCTGCTGGGTATCGGGCTGACGACGTTCTTCGGCCAGCAGTGGGTCCAGCACTCCATCGCCGGGTTCCCCCAGGTGACGTTCCCGATCGTCGGGCAGTACCTCGTCGGCATCCCGCTGATCGGGGAGGCGCTGTTCCGCGCGACGCCGACCGACTACATCGCGCTCGCGCTCGTCCCGATCACGTGGTACTTCCTCTTCCGGACGAACCTCGGCCTCGAGATCACCGCGGTCGGCGACGACCCCGAGACCGCCGACACGATGGGCGTCAACGTCTTCCGGATCCGCTACCTCTGCGTGCTGCTCGGCGGGGCGTTCGCCGGCGCGGCGGGCGCCCACCTCTCGCTCGGGTTCGCCCAGCTGTGGGTGCCCGGCATGGTCGCGGGCCGGGGCTGGATCGCGGTCGCGCTGGTCATCTTCGCGCAGTGGCGGCCCGAGCGGGCCCTCGTCGGCGCCTACCTGTTCGGGCTGCTCGACGCGCTCCAGCTCCGCTCGCAGGCGCTCGACCTCACGGTCGGCGCGGGCTTCCCGGCGGCCGACATCGTCAACCCGATCGCCGGCTTCGTCTTCCACCCGACGATCATGTCGACCTACCCGTACCTCGCGACCATCGCCGTGCTCGCGATCACGGTCCGGAAGGCCGGCCGGACCCAGCTCGGCGTCCCCGGGGCGCTGCTCCAGGCCTACAGCCGCGAGACCGACTGAGGCCGCGGCCCGCCCCGAAGGGTAACTATTTCCCGCCGACGGCTCGAAGGCGTGTCGGGATGCTACTCACCGGGACCGTCATCCAGGACGCCGACACCGTGATCGCCGACGGCGCGCTCGTCGTCGAGGGCTCGCGGATCGCGGCCGTCGGCCAGCGCGAGGCGCTCGTCGAGCGGTACCCGGAGCACGAGCGCCGGTCGTTCGATCTGCTCGCGCCGGGGCTGGTGGGCGGCCACGTCCACTCCGTCCAGAGCCTCGGGCGCGGGATGGCCGACGACACCGCGCTGCTCGACTGGCTGTTCGACCACGTGCTGCCGATGGAGGCCTCGCTGACGGCCGACCAGATGGAGGTCGCGGCGAAGCTGGGCTACCTCGAGTGCCTCGAGAGCGGGACCACGACGGTCATCGACCACCTCTCGGTCGCCCACGCCGACCGCGCCTTCGAGGCCGCGGGCGAGCTCGGGATCCGGGGCCTGCTCGGGAAGGTGCTCATGGACAAGGACTCGCCGCCGGGGCTGCTGGAGGACGCCGACGACGCCCTCGCCGAGTCCGAGGAGCTGATCGAGCGCTACCACGGCGGCCACGGCGGCCGCATCAGGTACGCCGTCACGCCGCGGTTCGCGGTCTCGTGTACCGAGGACTGCCTCCGGGGGGCCCGCGAGCTCGCCGACCGCCACGACGGGGTCCGGATCCACACCCACGCCTCGGAGAACCGGGACGAGATCGCGGCCGTCGAGGCCGACACCGGGATGCGGAACATCCACTGGCTCGACGAGGTCGGCCTCACCGGCGAGGACGTCGTGCTCGCCCACTGCGTCTGGACCGACGACGCCGAGCGCGAGCTGCTCGCCGAGACCGGCACGCACGTCACCCACTGCCCGTCGTCGAACATGAAGCTCGCCAGCGGCATCGCGCCGGTCGTCGACTACCTCGACCGGGGCATCAACGTCGCGCTGGGCAACGACGGGCCGCCGTGTAACAACACGCTCGACGCCTTCACGGAGATGCGCCAGGCGAGCCTGCTCCAGAAGGTCGAGCGGCTCGACCCGACCGCGACGCCCGCCTCGGTCATCCTCGAGATGGCGACCCGGAACGGCGCGAAGGCCGCCGGGTTCGACGACGTCGGCGCCCTCCGGGAGGGCTGGAAGGCCGACGTCATCGGCCTCACGACCGACATCACGCGCGCGACGCCGCTGCACGACGTGCGCAGCCATCTCGTCTTCGGGGCCCACGGCGACGACGTCCGGTTCACCATGGTCGATGGGGAGGTGCTCTACGACGACGGCGAGCTGACCGTCGCCGACGCGGACGCGATCCGCCGCGAGGCCCGCGAGGTCGAGCTCGACCTGGCCGAGCACCGGGAGGCCGCACAGGCCGTCAAGCCGTGAGGCGTCGGGTTTCTTGAGCCACGGCCGCGTAGCCCGACAGACATGAGCGAGCGCGTCGATACCCTGGTCCGGGGAACGGTCGTCAACGTCAACACCGGGAACCTCGACGAGGACGGCGCCGTGGCGATCGACGACGGCGAGATCGTCGCCCTCGAGGAGCGCCCCGCCGAGCGGACGCTCGAGGCGGCGTACGTCGCCCCCGGCCTCATCGACGCGCACATGCACGTCGAGTCGAGCATGGTGACGCTGCCCCGCTACGGCGCCGCGGTCGTCCCAAGAGGCGTGACGAGCGTCGTCACCGACCCCCACGAGATCGCGAACGTGGTCGGCGAGGCGGGCGTCCGCGCCCACCTCGCGGACGCCGAGCACACGCCGCTGAAGGCCCGGTTCACGGTGCCCTCGAGCGTGCCCGCGACGGACCTCCAGGACGCCGGCGCCGCGCTCGGGCCCGAGGCCGTCGCCCGGCTGCTCGACGCCGACGGCGTCGTCGCGCTCGGCGAGGTGATGAACATCCCGGGCGTGCTCGCGGGCGAGCAATCGGTGCACGCGAAGATCGCCGCGGCCCGCGAGCGCGGCCTCACCGTCGACGGCCACCTGCCCCGGGTGCGGGGCTCGGACCTCCAGGCGGTCGCCCGCTACCTCGAGACCGACCACGAGAGCATCACGCTCGAGGAGGCCCGGGAGAAGGTCGACGCCGGCCTCCGGGTCTACCTCCGGGAGGGCTCGTCGAGCCGGAACCTCGCGGATCTCGTCGGGCTCGTCGACGACGTCGACCCCCGGCGGCTCTCGCTGTGCACCGACGACCGCGAGGTGGTCGACCTCGTGGCGGCGGGCGGCGTCGACCACGCGCTCCGGAAGGCGATCGAGCTCGGGGTCGACCCCGTGGTCGCGGTCCAGCTGGGGACGCTCAACACCGCGGAGGCGTACGGGCTGCCGTTCGGCCGGATCGCGCCGGGCGCGCCGGCCGACCTCGTCCTGCTCTCGGACCTCGAGACCTGGGCCGTCGAGCACGTGCTGGTCGACGGCGAGCTGGACCCGACGGCGGGCGTCGAGGAGCCGCCCGCGACCCGGATCGCGACGGACACGGTGTCGTTCGACCCGGTCGAGCCGGCCGACCTCGCCATCGCGGCGCCGGAGCCCACGGCCGACAGCGCCACCGTGCGGGTGATCGACGCCGTCGGCGGCCTCCAGACCGGCCGCCTGGAGGCCGCGGTCCCGGTCGAGGAGGGCCGGCTGGCGCCGGACCCCGAGGCGGACCTCCTCGGGCTCGCGGTCGTCGAGCGCCACGGCGGCGACGGCGGCGTGGGCCGCGGCTTCGTCCACGCGCTCGGCCTCGACCGCGGCGCGGTCGCGAGCACCGTCGCCCACGACGCCCACAACCTCGTCGTGGCCGGCGCCGACCACGCCTCGATGGCCCGGGTCGCGAACCACCTCCGCGAGGTCGGCGGCGGCGTCGCGGCGTACGACCCCGACGACGACGCCGTGACGTCGCTGGCGCTGCCCGTCGCCGGGCTGATGTCCGACCGGCCGCTCGCCGAGGTGCGCGACGGGTTCGAGGCCGTCGAGGACGCCGCCCGCGCGCTCGGCATGACCCACGAGGGCGGCATCATGGAGCTCTCCTTCCTCTCGCTCGAGGTCATCCCGGAGTACCGGCTGACGAACAACGGCCTCGTCGACGTCGAGGCGTTCGAGTACGTCGACGTCGTCGTCGGCTGAGGCGGCCCCCTGGCCTTACCTCTCAACGACCTCGCAGCGGTCGGCCTCGAACGAGCTCACGACGCCCCGCGCCGGCCGATCCGCCCGCGCCAGGGCGTGCTCGAGGACCTCGTGGGCGGTCTCCGCCAGCGCGTCGGTGTCCGCCTGGTTCAGCAGGAACGTGACCGCCGCGCCCGGGGGGACCGCCTTCAGCCCGCCGTCGGCGCTCGCGAGGACGCGCCCGACCGCCTCGGCGTCGATCGGGTCGCCGAGGTCGAGCCCGGCCACCGCCGCGACCCGCTCGGGCCGGTGGACGTGCTCGGCGGTGAGCGGCTCGCCGACGACGCCGACGCCCGCGACCGCGACCAGGTCGGTCGTCTCCTCGGGAAGGGCGGGCTCGTCGGGCCCCGGCGCCTTGAACGGGCGGCGTCGCGCGCCGTCGGCCTTCACGAGCAACCAGTCAAAGCGCCGGGTGCGGTGGAGCCAATCGACGACCGCCGGCTCGAACCCCCGGAGCTTCCGGGCGGCGCGCTCGGGCGACTCGACCTCCGACCGGGCGAACGCCACCGGCGGCTCGTGGGCCTCGAGGGCCGCCTCGAGGGTCTCGGGCTCGCTCAGCGCCAGCGGCAGCTCCGGCGGCGGGACGTGCGTCGTCGTGGTGTAGCCCGCCGCCAGCCCCCGCTCAGTGGCCTCGACGACGAGCCGGGCCATCGCGGTCTTCTTGCCCCCCGCCCCGACGAACGCGACCAGCGCGCGGTCGTCGAGGCCGAGCGCCCCCGCCAGGTCCATGGCCGGCGTTCGGCCCGGCCCGGTTTGAGCGTTCCGCGCGGGCCGACGCTACCGTTATGGGCTCGCGCCCAGTACGGGCGGCCATGGACGAGGTCGACGTCACCGGCGAGGTCTGTCCGCGGCCCGCGCTGGTCGTCCGCGACCGGCTCAAGGAGCTGGGCCCCGGTGACGAGCTGCTCGTGCGGGGGGACTACCCGCCCGCCGAGCGCAACCTCCGGCGGACCTGCGACCGCCACGGCTACGAGGTGGCCGACGGCCCGAACCACGGCGACGGCGCGTTCGAGCTGCACATCACGGTGACCGAGGACGCGACGCTCTCGGGCGCGTAGGATGGCGGACGAGGCCGCCCCGGCGCTGACGGAGTACGCCGAGCTCCACGGCTGCTCGTGCAAGGTCGGCCAGGGCGACCTCGAGGCCCTGCTCGCCGAGGCCGGCCTCGACGGCGACCAGCCGGGGCTGCTGTTCGGCGTCGGCGAGGACGCCGCCGCGCGGTCGCTCGGCGACGGCCGGGCGCTCGTCTCGACGGTCGACGTGTTCACCCCCATCATCGACGACCCCGCGGACTTCGGCCGGGTGGCGGCCGTCAACGCCGCCAGCGACGCCTTCGCCACCGGCGCGGTCGACGACCTGACCTGTCTCGCGGTGCTCGGCCTGCCCCGGGAGCTCACCGACGTCGCGGCCGACGTGCTGTCGGGTATGGTCGACGCGCTGGCGGAGATGGACGGCGTCGTGGCCGGGGGCCACACGATCCTCAACCCCTGGCCGCTGGCCGGCGGCGCGGTCACGGCCACCGCGGCCGAGGACGACCTGCTGACCACCGACGGCGCGAGCCCGGGCGACCGGCTCTACCTCACCAAGCCGCTCGGCAGCCAGCCCGCGATGGGGGCGCTGCGGGTCCGCGACGGCGAGTTCGCGGCGACGGTGCAGGAGGCCGTGGCCAACGACGTGGCGGCGATCGGCCGGGAGGCGTTCGACTGGATGGTGACCCCGAACCGCGCGGCGGCGCTCGCCGCCCGCCCGCTGGCGTCGGCCGCGACGGACGTCACCGGCTTCGGGCCGCTCGGCGAGGCGGCCACCCTCGCGGCCAACAGCGGCGTCGGCGTCGAACTCACCCACCTCCCGGTCGTCGAGGACACCCTCGCGCTCTCGACGCTGTTCGGGTACGGGCTCGAGGTCGGCGAGAGCGCCGAGACCAGCGGCGGCCTGCTGGCGGCAGTGCCCGAGGAGCAGGCGGGGTCGCTGGAGGCCGCCCTCGACGAGGCCGGGGTGTTCCACCGCGAGGTCGGGCGGGTCACCGACGGGGAGGGCGCCCGGCTCGTCGACCCGTCGATCGAGGAGATACCGATCGGTACCGCGGAGTCGCGCTAGCGCGACGCCCGCAGCCGGAGGACGGCCTCGAGCACCCCGCCGCCCAGCGAGAGCGCCTTGTCCGAGATCTTCTTGGGGTCGACCGACGCCCCGCGCGGGTCGACATCGCCGAGCTTCGTGCCCGCCTCGACGTCGAGGCCGCCGTGGACCAGCCCGCGGACGAGCCCGCCGATCGCGGCTTCGACCGGCTCGTCGCCGACGCGGCCGACGACCTCGCCGGCCTCGACGAGGTCGCCGATGGCCGCATCGGGCGTCCATGTCCCCGCGTTGTCGGCGTAGAGCACCCGCTCGTGGGTGTAGCCCTCGCGCTCGCCGGGCTCGCCGTCGTAGTCGCTCGCGGTCCCGGCGTAGATCGCCCGGCCGAGCTCGTGGCCCCGGTCGGTCTCGATCACGGCGTCGACGGGCACCGGCCCGCCGTCGGCGACCTCCGCCTCGATCTCGGCGTCGGATCCGGCCTCACCGTCGGCGGTCGCCGGGACGGCCTCGAATCCCGGGCCGAGCCCGATGACGACGTCGGCCTGGCCCCGGCGGGTGCCGGTGTCACGCTTGCCCTTCGCCATCACGGCGTCGACCAGGACGGCGGGCTCGAGCGCGTCGATTGTCTCGGCCGCCGGGTCGACGAGCACCGGGACCTCACCCTCGGCCATCGCGGCGACCGCCGCCTCGTGGTCGGCCACCCGCCGGCCGACCACGCCCTCGATCTCGACCTCGTCGGCGTACACCGCCTCGGCGAACGCCACCGCCCGCCGCACCGCGGTGGGCTGCTCGACCTCGAGCACGCAGACCGGGAAGCCGGCCCGGTTGAGCCGGTAGGCGACGCCGGTAGCGAGGTCGCCGCCGCCCCGGACGACGACGAGCTCGTCGAGGTCGAGGCGGGTCAGCCGCCGCCCGGTCGCGCCGTGGCGCTCGGCGTGCAGCTCGGCGAGCGCCGAGAGCGCGACGTCCTCGGGGCCGCCGCCCCCGAGGTCGAGGCCGACCGGCGCCCGGACGCGGGCGAGCCCCGTCCGGCTATGGCCGTCCTCGGCGAGGGTCTCGAGCACGCGCCGGGACTTCGTGTCGCTCGCCACCAGCCCGACGTAGCCCGCGCCGCCGTCGAGCGCCGCGCCGACGGCCTCGGCGTCGAACGTGCCGCTGCGGGTCGCGACGACCACCGCGGTCTCGCCGGTGATCGGGAGCTCGGCGAGCGCCTCGCCGTACGCCCCCTGGATCACCCGACTGGCCTCGGGGAACCGCTCGGCGTCGGCGTACGCCTCGCGGTCGTCGATGACGGTGACGGCGTAGCCCAGTCGGCTCGCCAGCGGCGTCAGCTCGGCGGCGATGTGCCCCCCGCCGGCGACGTAGAGGTGGCGCTTGCCCCGGAGTCGGTCGAGGAAGACGTCCATCGAACCGCCACACACCATGCCGGTGTTCCCGCCCGGCCGGAGCTCGTAGGTCCGGATGCCGGGCTCGGCCGTGCCGTCGAGCACCTCCCGGGCCTCCTCGATCGCCAGGCCCTCGACGGTGCCGCCGCCGATCGTGCCGTACGTGTCGTCGGCCGTGACGAGCATCCGCGCGCCGACCTCGCGGGGCGCGCTGCCGTCCTTCCCCACGACGGTCAGCATCGCCGCGGCCTCGCCGCGGCCGACCAGCTCGTCGGCGCGCTCGAACAGGCTCATACGAACGAGGCCACCTCGTGTTCGAAGAGCAGCGCCACGAGCTCGTCGTACTCCACGGGCTCGACGCCGTCGGGCAGGTCGACGCCGCGGACCTCGGCGTCCGAGCGCACCGCGACCGTCGGGACGTCGAGGTCGGGGTCGAGCAGCACGCCGTCCTGGACGAGGGCGATCCGGGCGTCGGGGTCCTCCCGCGCGGCTCTGAGGCCCGCGTCGGCCAGCCGCTTGTCGATGAGGTAGAGCATGGTCAGAAGTCCAGGGTGTGGTCGGCGTCGTGGACGAGGCCGGCCGCGGCCCCGCCGTCGAGCACCTCGATGTCGTCGGCGATCTCGCTCGGGTCGATCCCCCGGGCCTCCAGCGCCGCCCCGTCGGCGACCATCCGGCCGCCGCCGGCGTGGAGCTCGGCGATGTGGTCCGGCAGGTTGAGCGCGTCGCGGTCCACCGCGCGCCGCGCCGCGTACACCGCGTCCTCGGTGAACAGCACCGTGACGTCGTGTTCGTCGAAGCCGGCGGCGACGCCGCGGGCGGCCCGCAGCCCCTCGGCGGCGTGGACGCGCTCCGGCGCGCGGGTCAGCATGACGAGGACGTCCCGTTTCACAGCGACACCACCCGGTCGGCGGTCCCGAGCAGGTCCGCGAGGTCGGGGAGCAGCCCCACCTCGACGCCATCGGGGTAGTCCGTCCCGGCGTCGATGCCGCGGGCGTCGACACAGAGCCCACAGCAGACGACCTCGGCGCCGTCGGCGACCAGCTCCTGGTATTTGTCGGTGGGCATCTCGTCGTAGAGGCTGGCGTCCGAGCAGTCGGGGAGCCGCTGGTCGACGACCGGGACGAGGACGCCGTCGAGGTAGTGGAAGTAGCTGACCTCCAGCCCCCGGTCCAGCGCCGCGCGGCCCAGCTCGTAGCCGGTCCGCCAGCGCTGGCTGTCGAAGGGCCCTCCCGTCAGGAGGACGCCCAGGTCCGTCATTGCCGGACAGTGGCGGCGGACGGTCAAAAGCGGTTCGGGCCGGCCCGGCGCGATGGCTCGTGGCGCCGAGCGAACGGAAGAAGGCGGCGGGCTCCCGGCCTCAGACCGTGGCCTGGAGGATGCCGCCCGTCCGGACGATGAAGTAGATCACGAACGCGAAGGCGAGCAGCCACTGGCCCATCGCGACCTCGCTGGTCCGGCCCTTCGCGGCCATGACGATCGGGTAGGTGATGATGCCGGCGGCGATCCCCCACGCGATCGAGAACGTCAGCGGCATGATGAGGATGGTCATGCCGGCCGGCAGCGCGTACTCGGCCTTGTCCCACTCGATGTCGGTGACGTTCCGGAGCATGATGAGCCCGACCATCACCAGCGCGATGTGAGAGGCGTACAGCGGCACCGCGGCGGCCAGCGGGACGATGGCGAGCGACGCCAGGAAGAGGATCCCGACCGTGAACGCCGTCATCCCGGTCCGGCCGCCCTCCTCGACGCCGGTCGCGCTCTCGATGTAGGTCGTGACCGTCGACGTGCCGATGATGCCGCCGAAGGTGGTGCCGATCGCGTCGGCCATCAGCGGCTTGTCGATGTCCGGCAGGTTCCCGTCCTCGTCGAGGAAGCCCGCGACCTGTGAGACGCCCGTCAGCGTCCCCGCCGTGTCGAAGAAGTCCACGAAGAAGAACGTGAAGACGACCAGCGTGAAGCTGAGCGCCTCGACGTTCTGGAAGCCGCGGATGAACGCGCCGACCAGCGGCGAGATGTCGTACTGGGCCGCCGGCAGGCTGCTGGGCGCGAGCACGCCGGGGTCGACCGCGCCCGCGGCGGTGACGGCCCACCCGATGATGGTCGTGACGAGGATGCCGAGGATGATCGACCCGCGCACCCCCCGCACGTAGAGCACGAAGGTGAGGAACAGCCCGAGCACCGAGAGGATCGCCACCGGGTCCGAGGCGATCTGGCCCATCGTCACGAGCGTGGCCGGGTGGTCGACCACGACGTGCATCTCCTCGAGCCCGATGATGGTGAGGAACAGCCCGATACCGGTCCCCACCGCGAACTTCACCGGTTTCGGGAACAGCTCGATGACGTACCGCCTGGCCCCGCCGACGGTGAGGAGGATGAAGATCACCCCTTCCACCACGATGGCCGCGAGCGCCGTCTCCCACGGGATGCCCAAGGCCCCGACCACGGTGAACGCGAAGAAGGCGTTCAGGCCGAGCCCGGGCGCCTGGGCGAACGGGCGATTGGCGTAGAACGCCATCACCATGATGGCGACGAACGCCGCGAGGATGGTGACCACCGCCAGCATCTGGCTGACCTCGCCCGGCGTGTAGCCGGTGATCGAGATGCCGTCGGTGAATCCACCGTCACCGGGCTGGTCCGTCATGATCGCGGGGTTGACCACCACGATGTACGACATCGAGAGGAACGTCGTCAGCCCCGCGAGGACCTCCGTTCGGAGGTCGGTGTCGTGGGCGTCGAAACCGAAGTACCGGGCGAACCACGAGTCGCCCCCAGCGCTCTCGGTCCCCCCGTCAGTTACCACGTCCTGTTCACCGGTCGCCGACCCCTGCTTGTCGGCCGACATACATGTGCGGCTCTCTGCCACAGCAATTATAGCTTTGGAATGCCCCAACACTGACCGCCCCGGCCGTTTCCGGGTTATTTTTGACCGGAGATATTTCAGATTGGCATAAAATATCCCCTGCTACAAGTTCCCGGGTTAAAATGTCATCTCTTGGCTGGCTTCTCCAGCCTGAGTGATTCACCCATTCATTTCTTTGTTTGATCTTTGTTAAAGCCTCAATAATGGCATCCAATACAAGCTCTTCGAGCATCGCATCTGGACCTGAGCCCTTTTTTCACCATATTCCCATTCGTCTTCCATGTCGTACATTTTCAGTCCTCCGTATTCAAAAAGGATTCGTTTCACTCAGTTTATTTCACTGGGTTTTTGAGGCACGGGCGGAGCCCAGTTCACACAGATGTGGCGGGCACCGGCGGGTCCCCCTGACGATGTGAACCGTCTTCCCACATTCGGCTATCCCTTGCCGGGTTCCTCCCCAAGGCAGAGCCCGGCTCTGTTTCACCGAACCCGTTAAAAGATTTCTGTGGCTGCCAGGCGCACATGCTCGGCAGTAACTGTTAAAGATTTCTCAGATGCTGCGGCAATCAGTGCCCCCCTGGCCAGATGATTGGCTTTGCGGTAAAGCCCGCCTGAACCCTGGTGGATGGCTGTAATGGCGGCTGTGTCATAAAAGTTGGTTTGCCCACCGGCAATATGGAGATGATGGCTGATATAGTCCTCCATGCCTTGACGGTCGATGGCTTCCAGATGACTTCTCGCCACAACCCGGGAGGCCAGTGGTGCACAAGAGCGATACATGAGCTTGTCAATTAAGCTTGCCTGGCCGGCCAAAACAACTGCAAGCCATGGCTTGGCATCTCGTTCAAACTGCAGCAGGGCATGAAGTTCGGTAAAAACTTCCAATCGCAATAGTGAGGCCTCATCAATGATTAACACCACCTTCATTTTCTTGTCTGTAACCAGGCGATGGATTTCTTTTTTGATTCGCCCTAGCATAACCGCCCTGGAGTTGCTGGCAGTCTCGGTGCCCAGCATTGCCATTAACTGGCGATACAGCTCCAGTATGGAGCCTGACGTGCCAATGACATAAAGCCACCTGCATTCAGAAGGGTGAAGCTTTTATCGCATCCTCAGGGCCGTTGATTTTCCCGAGCCATCTCGCCGGCTGACAACTGCGATGGCGCCCAGCCTTACCGTGTATTCAAACCGGTCCCAGACTCCGCACAGGCGCCTGGTCTGCATAATTTCCTTAATTGGGATGTCAGCGCCGAACGGCTCTTTTTTAACCCGAAAAAATGTCCGGTAATTAGCCTCCATCGCTTCCTCCTGTAAATCCGCAGCCGGCCGCCCTGGTATGCTACCGCCTTTGTTGCAAGCTCTGCGTTGTTGTTTTTATCGCGTTTGACCCGGCAGTTGACATGGACATCCACCGCAGAACAAATCCACGGGACTGCTGATTGTCAAAAATCTCCACGCTCTCAGGGTGCTCCGGATGATACCGGAGTTCTACCTGCTTGCCGATAAGCCCCACTGGCGCTTCAAACAGCCGACCGTCAATGGTAATGGTTCGGTCTTTGCCACCCGGCGCCGAACGGTTTTGCGAAAATGATCATGCAAATCTGCCGGGGCGCATCTTAAGCACTCGCTGTGGGCAGCAAACTCGGCAAAGGGGGTCTGGCCGGTGGCGCTGTGAATTTTTTCGATGATATTGCTGATCTATCCAAAGATTAAGATCATGATTTAGCTGCTCTATGCTGTGGGGCTGATAATCAGGCAAAAACGAGGAGCGCACGGTCTGCAACCATTTCTCGATTTTTCCTTCACCTTGCGGTTTATAGGGCCTGGAGTGTATCAGAACTATGCCCAGCAAGGCAGAGGTGGCCTCAAAATGCTTGCTTCTAAACGCAGCCCCGTTATCCACATAGATCTTTCTGGCAACCCCCTTTTGGCCAGGGCCTTTTCCAGGGCATCAAGCCAGCAGGAGAGTTTCTTCTTACCAATAAAAGCCGGCATAAGGGATCAGGCGGCTGTGATCATCAATAATGGCAATCAGATAAGTTCTTCGCTGCCTTCCTGATGCTCAACTTCGGGCCCATGCATCACATCGGCCTGCCATAGATCGTTGGGCAGCTCAGCTTCATACCTGCGCCGGTCTTCGGCTTTTCGCCCGGGCTTTGCCATAAGATCATGCTGGTGCAAAAACCGGTAAACCTTTGAGTAAGTTTATGCTTATGCCCGGAGTGACCAGGCTGCGGTTTTGCATTTCTGCCAAAGCTCTACTGCGGTCGCATTGGGCAGCTCATGGCGCAGGTTGATCAGGGCCAGGCTGGTATCTTCATCCATGCTCCGGCTTTTGCCCCTGTCGTTTCTGTCTTTGGGATAAAGGGCTTCGAGTTTTTTATCGCCGGCCTTATACCGGCTATCCACCGAAGGATTCGTGCTCCGGGAGATCCGGGTCTTTGCAGAATGCGGGATGTCCCATTTACGGGCGCACTTGTCTCGTAGCAGTCGCTGTTTTTCTCCGTAGTCGGGTGCCGGGCCATTGACAAACTCGCCAATCACACCAAGCCGGAAGATAGCCACCTGCTTTTTTTCATCATCTGTCATTTAAAATCCTCCCTTACCTATGTTTTTTTTAAAGCCGTCGACGGTATTTTGCCCATATAACGGCTGGCAAGAGGTTAAAATGACACTGTTGGGTAGGTCTGATAACAAAGCTGCTCTGCTGGCAGATTAAATGCTCCGTGTGACAGGGATCTGGCCCTGCCCGATAAAATAATCAAATGCCGCCAGCAAACCGCCCTGCCAGGTGTAACCCAATCGGGCAGCAACCTGCTTTTTTAAAGCTCTCAACCAGTGGCCGCCCCGGCAGCGGATAAATCCGGACGGCCACCGGCCACACTGCAATCGGTGGGATATGACAGATCGGATGGTTTTAATCGGGGTTTGAAAACGAGGAAAATAGTTTTTAGGCCGGTAGCAGATGACACACCCGCATTGGGGCAGCGCCAGCGCTTTAATGGCACCGGGTCTTTATAGCCATCAAAGAAGGTGTCCTAAAGCCGTGGCCCCAGACTTTAAAACAATGGCACCGCGGGCAATGCCTTGGGCGCTGCCATTGGTAATTACCGGCCGAGTCTGAAAAATTTCCTTGATTGATATAAAAACATGGATCAATCAATTTAACTGGTTCAGTTTTTGTGAGCCAGGCCGGTGCTTTCGGGCGGTTTGAGTGCGCCAACACTCGCCGCCCTTTTTTGTGCATAAAAAAAGCCCCCAATGAGGCTCAATTATTCTGATAATCCGGTATAGCTTGTCAATTTATTTCGAAAATTTTATGCTATGTTTGGTTCATGTATTCTGACTGCCTTACAACAGTTATTTTTGATGAGATTCGGGGATGTCCATTTGCCAGTGTCAGGTCGCTTCTTTAAAAATGACCATCATCGAAGTGTAAATTTGGGCTGACTGCCGACCTATAAACAGTATAATGGAAGTATTACCGATCTGAATCGATCACTTCAAGTATTTCTAATGCGAGAAACGGAAGGCAGATCCTTATTTGATCGCCTCTTTTGCTGCCTTCGGGCGGCCTTTTTTGTTTTTAGAGGGCAAAAGTTTTTCCGGATTTTTCAACGCTGAGCATAAAAGCTACCAATTTTCTTGCAATAGGTAGCAATCGGGGTTGCAAGGTTGGAAAAGACAGGTGGTGAGTCGTGAGTTGTGAGTAGGGTGAAAGCGGTAGTGAGTTGGGAGTAGTGAGTTGGGAGTAGTGAGTTGGGAGCCGTACGCAGTGTGTCGGCCCATGTCAGTTGGGAGTTGGGAGTAGAGGTTGCTATCGTGGTCGGATGGGATGATGTACCGCTCCATGGCCTTGCTCGCATGGCGGCTGCCGCCTTTCGCACCTGTTCGGGAGAAAGGATTTTGGACACGCCGGTCATGGCGGATACTTGGTTCCGGATAAAGGGTGCCGCCTTCAATATTGAGGTTTACAGTTCGGCTCCACCAGTTGTGGCTCTATTCCTAAACTTTTTTAGGATGCCCGCCGATAAGATTTTGCAGAGCGAAAATTAATTGACTGGACTTATACAGCCAATCCCTTTCATGCTCAGGATTCTCCGATTGTTCACATCTGCTGCGATACGATTATATATTTATAAATTATATAGTTTCTCGTATTCAGCCCAATGGCACCATGGAAAGTAGGTGAAGTAACATCGCTTTAAATAGTGTATGACCCGTCGGGACATACAAGAGTTTTTGGAAAGCCAAACAGCACAAGGAGACCATGGTAATGAAGTGTAAATGTAAAGTGTTTTATCTGGTAGTCGGAATTCTGGCTATGGCGTTGGTGGCGGGGTGTGACTCTGATGACAACGATAATTATGAAGCGATGCGGATCAAGGAGGTTGCCACTACCAAGAGCCGGTCGAAGGAGCTACAGTTTCAGTATTTACGCAAGACGGCATGCTGATTGGTGAATTTCCAGAGGAAACCCAGGGCCAGGGTCACTTTTCTGGTTCCCGTGCCGCGATGGCAGACGGAAAACGGCTATCGCATGGAAATAAGTGGGGGCATCCTTGCAGATCCCGGCATCCCTTTTACAGACACACTTGAGGCTGTTGTGGATCATGGGGTCAGGGACGCAGACCGGTTGCTGCATGTGGGTTTTGCCTCAACTCTGCTGGCCGCCTATATGGACAGGCATCCGGAAAAGAGCGCGGCGGCATCCGAATCAGAGGTTGCCGATTTCCTTGGAATCCCGGATACACAGCATTTGCTAACGCATCTTTTTTCCACCAGGATATCAAGAGAAATTTTTGCCGAACATTGTGCCCAAAACGGCGGCCTGGATTTTTTTGTGAACATCCTTGTTGACGAAATGCGATGCCCAGGAGCAGGGCCGTACATTTGCTCCGGCTCCAGCGGTCGGCTCTGCCAAAAGCGAGGTGGCCAAAACATTTGCCAAGGGACTGATCCAGGGTGCCGGAAGCCAAATCGGCGGCAGAGCGACCGGGTGGGTCCTGGACAGAGATTTCGGAGGCTCCGGAGAACCTGATTATCCAGCAGATCCGGCCGTTTTAAATGGCATCAGGGAAAACGGGCAGGAAATTCACCAGCTGCGTCAGGACTTGGAGAATCTTGAAGCGGATATGCATCAAAGATTTATTCAAATCCTGAGCCAGGCCGAGCAGAATGAGTATACAATCCTGGTCGGCACGCTTGAAGACGAGATCGTAAAGACTCAAAGGCTTCAGGAGACCCTGTGGTTGATATCCAATCATGATGGTGATTCTGATGATTCCGATTGGAAAGCGGAGGTAAAACGATTCAGGGACGACCTTGATGTCGAGAGAGCTTGAAGATGCCCTGCGCAAGTTTCGAAGGATACTGGAAGGCGCCGCCGATACCGGAAGCGCCATTGATATCTGGGGGACCCTGCAAACCCGGCATGCTGTGAACCAGCAGAACCATCAGAGCCTGTTTACGCAGTTTCAGATGCTATGCCAATTCTCCAGCTGAACACTTTGAATCTTTTGATAGAAAAACAGCACCTCAGCGGAGGACTGCACACTCCCGAGTATTATGTGGATCTTTACCTGTCCGGTATGGAGAGACAGGGAGATATATTTTGCAGAAACTCGTGGGAATGATGGCTCTTACCTTTAACCAGCATTTTCCGAGCACCCTTATAGAGACAGTGACTGGCGCGCCTACGACACTTACGATTATACTCTTTTGACATCAGATAGCCGGGAAGCAGAAACTCTCCGGCTTGCCGATAGGATTGTGGGGCATGTCAAAGGGCTGGATCAGGGCGTTGTTATACGGCTTGCCAATATCAAATGGGATGATCCTGATGGTCCTTCCAGCCTGGCCAATATGCCGGTTACATTGATTAACATTGATACAGGTCTTGAGCATTCGCCTGACCATGTGTACAGAAACATAATTCACCTGCCCGAAGTCGGGGATGAATATTTGGAGTAGATGGCCACACCGGGCCTGGGCACGCAAACCGCTATGTATGTTACAACACTGGCCGGCGGGGGCCTATGTTATTAAAAATGTAAACGATCAGTTTCCTCACCCCCGCGGGTGGGATGAATACAAGCTGTTTCATCCGGGGATATTCTTGATCAGCAAATTGCAATGGAACCCGGCGCGTTTCACAACGATGTTAGTCAGTACCAACGCGCACTCCGGATATTGTAACACCGAAATAACCAAGGCAGCTTGCCCTTCCTCATAACCGGGTCTGCCCCAGGGCGGCAGGCCCGGTTTCTTTTCTCTTTTCAGTATTTCCATATAGCACAGCTCATTGAGAGCATTCAACAGAAGGCAGAAGGGAGTAGGGAGTAGGGAGAAAGCAGTTGGGAGTTGGGAGTTGTCGGGGCCGACCTGTGTGTCAGCGGCCCATGTGAGTAGGGAGTTGGTGGGTGTAGGATTTGATCGAAAATCATTCAAGTTTCAGGGTTCAGGGAAATCGCCTGTATATGTCTTTTCGATGGAGAAAACGAAGCACTTCTAAACCCTTATCTGTGATTTTAACTCCAAGCCGGTAATCACCGAGACGTATTCTGAAATATCCATCATATCCTTGAATTTTCCTTACATTTTCTAACTCAGGCAGCGATGAGTTTTCGACAGAGTTGCTTTTCTTCTGCGGTACATGTTCTCCAGCAATCAGCTTCCTCCATGGCCAAACCGAGCTTCATGTCAAGGATAATGCCCACAAAAAGATATGAGTATCAATGATGATATTCATTTGTCGCTGCCATAGAACATGGAGTTAATTTCCCGGTCTTCATCCATTATCCTATCAGGCACAGTGAACTTGCCCCTGCCAGCAGCCCAAGCTTCCTTTTCCCTTCTGGCTTATGGACAACCAATTCCACAGGTGGGAGGTTGTTTTCCGCGATGACGCTCTTCTCGCCCTGGTCAACAGAGGGAAACCAGCTTCGAAGAGGTAGTTTTCTTGCCTCAGAAATATTGACAATCCTCATTGAGCCGCACTCCTTTATCCTAAAATCCGGGAAAATTCCGGGAATACCTGGTTAAATTTTAAATATATCATAACCCTTATAAACTCTAAAATCAATAAGCGGCTAAATGAATTCAGGAACAAGCTGGGAAGGCAGGAGGGAGAAAGCGGTAGTGAGTAGGGAGTAAGTGAGTTGGGAGTAGGGAGAGGGCAGTTGGGAGTGGGGTGTGGGGTGTGGGGAGTTGGGAGTTGAGTTTTTAGTCTGGGGTCATTTTAAGTACTGATTTTTGTTACTCCCCATATATCCTACCAGTAAGATTTAACAGGATTATGGAGGTCAGTATGGCTGATATATCAACAAAGATGTCCTCTAAGGGGCAGGTCGTTATACCTGAAAACATTAGAAAAAGACTGAATTTAAAGGTCGGTGCTCAATTTGTCGTTGTTCGTTGAAAAATGGATGTTGTTATTCTTAAAAGCATATCGACACCATCACTTGACGAATTTGGCGATCTAATAGCTGAAGCCAGAAAAAAAGGGAAACAAGCCGGAATTAGAAAAAGCGATATTAATGAGGCTATTTTGAAAGTCCGGAAAAGAAAGAAATGAGAATCATGCTTGCCTTATGTTGAGAGTCCTTCTAATTGCTTGATATTATTGTGTCAAATTAACAAAATCGACTAAAAACCAAATATGTTTTTGATTCAGGGCATTATAAGCTTTTTCCAGATGAAATTTCCAAACTCGCAACATATCATTTCGGCAAATTATGCGCCTCTCCATGCATGGTTTGATGGTCCTGTCCTGACAGGCTATCCAGCCACGCCAAAATTTCATTTTTATTTTCCCAGTCAATCAAATCGTCTATTTTCGGATCGTCACTGATGATGGATTGGGTGTATTCGATAAATCGCTTTTGCACATCCCGTTTTCGCCTCAAGTCCAGGTTCAGATAAACCATGGTGGACTCGACATTTATATGCCCCAGATGGTTCTTGATCGCAGCAAGCGATTCCCCGGACAGAAGCATACGCACTGCACAAGAGTGCCTGAAGCTATGTGCAGGATTAATGTCTTTGAGCCTTTTGGAACAAAGGACTTTTGAGAGATGTTTCTTACAGAGGTAATGGATTCCATGCCGTGTAAAGGCCTCTTTGCGTTGATTGATAAAGATCGTTTCCTGGTATGACAGTTTAGGATGAACGCGGTATTTTTCAATGTAGCGCTGGATGAGCGACACGGTTTTTGTCCAGAGAGGGATCATGCGGAAGCGGTTGCCTTTGCCCAGAATTGCCAGGCTTTGATGAAGCGGGTCAAAATAATTGATCTGCAATGAGGCGATCTCACTGGCCCGGGCCCCGGAGTCATATAGCAGGTGCAACAGGGTATAGTCGCGGAACCCGTCCGATCTTTTCAAATCCACCGCTTCAAAGACCGACAGGATTTCATCCGGGTACAAAAATCCAACAAGTTTCCGCTGCATCCGTTTTTGGGGATGCGCAAAATCTTTTCCGCAATCGGTTGTTTTTCGGGATGCAAAAGCCGGATCATTTTGGCAAAGGATTTTATGGCAGCCAGCCGGTGATTCCTGGTGCGGATCGAGTTTTGTCGTTTTATTTGCAAATGATCCAAAAAAGCCATTATCAATTCGGGTGAGAGATGTTCGATGACAAGACGATTCATACCGATGCCATAGTGTTTTGTGGCAAAGGGCAGAAGGAGGCCAAAGACCCGGCGATAAGCCTTAATGGTTTTCGGGCTGCTGCCCTTGATCCGGACAAGGTATTGATCAAAAAATTGTTGGATACATGGCTTAAGGTTCACGGGCACGCCTTTTTCGATGAGATAAACTGTGTGATTTGTCGGTGATGATTGGCATCGGCCAGCTTCAGATACTTGACGGTATGCTTATATTCGCTGTGGCCCATGTAGACGGCAAGTATAGGCAATGCGTTCTGAGCCGAAGCGCCCCTTTCTTTTACCTGCTTTAAAATATTGACGGCAAAAGAATGGCGTAGGCTATGCGGAGTGGGCGGGCTTATGATCATTGTGGCGACGCGTTGCCTTTGCTGATCAAGGCCGATGTCTCTTACAGTGCAGCGGAACATCCGAAGGATTCCGGCATTGGTAAAGACTTCTTTGATAAAGCCCGGCCAAAAGAAAAGGGTTATGGGGTGAGGCCAACACACCGCGGAGCTGCAATGTAATTGGCCATTTCCTGCCAAATTTGACGAGGCAAAGGGATCAACCGGTCTTTTTTAAATTTGGTCTGCTCAATATAGAGGCTCTGCTCCTCCGGCCGGTAATGATGGCAAAGCAGGCCGTATGGTCTCCGAGATTCTCAGTCCGCATCTGGCCATAAGCAAAATCGCCATGTACTGTGACATATCTTTTAAAAAGTACTGCCGGTTTCGGCGGATTCGGTTGCTGACAGCCGTAAGCAAACGATCTGTTTCTTCACAAGAGAAGATAAACGGGATTAAGGACCATTCCGGCAGATAGGGGACATCTTTTAAGGGATTGTCGGTGTAATATCCCCGCCGGACCAGATAGTGGAAGAATACACGGGTTGAGGCAATAATACGATTGACGGATCGTGGCTCAAATTTGAGTTCAGAGCGCATTTCAAGAAAAAACAAGGGTTCCAGTTTTTGCCTGCGTAATGTTTTTCCTTTCTACATATCGGTCAAATATTTTAAGGTGGCTAAATGACGGTTTGATGCAATAGCCCAGATTTTCCCGATAGCCGAGATATTCTTCCATAAGCGGCCCCAAAAAGCTGTCAAACCGGCTCACCAAAGAGCACCTCGCGCATGAGTTTGATGTGAACATGAAGGTATTTGCGGGTGGATTCGATACTGTCATGGCCCATCATTTCCTTGATTTCATACAGCGACACACCGGCTTCGAGCAGATTCTGGGCATAGGTGTGGCGCAGCGCGTAAGGGGTGGCGGTGATGTTTGCCTGTTGCATGCGTTTTTTAACGTAATGATGGACCATCTTGGGAGATAACGGCCGGTGAGGATGTCTAAATGATAAAAACAGATTCCGGTGCTCGCTTTCCGGCCTTGCACCGATAAGGTAAGCGGCGATCATCTTTATGGCGATTGCCGGTAAAGGAAGTATTAACGGATTGCCACACTTTCTTTCTGCTATGATCAGTTCTTCTTTTACAAAGCTGATGTTATCCAGCGTGATCTGACGGATCTCCTTAGGGCGAAGGCCCAATGCATAGGACAGGCAAACAATGGCATTGGTCATTAATGCCGAAGGCGTCGGTTCATCTGTATGGGAAAACAGCGCCTTGACCTCTTGTTTCCTTAAAAATCGCGGCGGCTTGGAACGCGAAAAATTCGGGGCACCGACAGCAAGCGGTGCAAGGTCTTTTTTCAAAACCTGCCGCTCATGGTAAAGATATGATAAAAATCCGCGAACAAATGTGCGGTAAAGCCGCTTGGTGGACCGAGCGCAGCCGAGGTAATGCGTGCTAAAAAATCCATCGACCTCTTCAATCCGAAGCGAGTTCAGGTGGACTTTACAACTCTGCAGATAAGCGTAAAACTTCAGGAGCACCGCCCGGATCATTTTGACTTGTTTTTCACAGGGCTCATGACGCATGGCATACCAAGCCAGATAGTCTTCATAAATTTGAGGCAACCCGGATGCAGCTTTTTTTCTCATCTTAACCTCTAAACCGATGACAGCATGTTTTTTGCCAAGTTACGGACATCTTTTTCCCTTGTCGACTTTTGCTGTCCGGGCAAGATTCCGGGAGGGATAAAACCTGGAACAGGGTGCCGTCAAAAGCTATCAGATCTTTTTCAATAAGGCTGTCCCTGGCTTTAACGTATTGATCCAGCCTTAGTTCGAGCATGGTGCAGATCCTGTCATAGCTGTAAAAGGAAAGGCCATTGCGATCCGATACCAGCACCAGGAAAAAATACAGGAGCAGCTCGTTGTGGCCCAGCGCGGCTAAAAAACCATCGGTAATAAAACGATGCAGAATAAAAGCAAATCCACCCTTGATCTGCCGCACCCGTTTCGGATTTAGGATTTTTTTCTTTATCATGATCGCCCCCTTTTTTGATTATGGATCACACATACCGCCTGTCACATTCGGAGTCGATCGGATCTTAAAAATAAAAACGGAGTAGTTGGTTAATATGAATTAATATTTTCAGAAACTTGAGTGTCTATCACCTCTTAAAAACAATATTCGGGTTGTTGGTCAATATGTTTATTTATTACGAGCAGTTAAGCCCGGATCACCTCTTGAAAAAGTCATGCCGGGTTGTCGGCGAATCGGGCAGGGATTGACTGCGGTGTGGCCTTCAATTAACCGGTGCCAGCGCCGGTCGATTAACTGGGCTTGATATTCAATAATAACAAGGTGGCAAAGCCCGATCATCTCTTTGACAAATGGATGGGGCAACCCCGATTTTAAGCGAAAGGCGGGTGCTGTTGATTTCGGCAGCTCTCCATTTTTGGCCTCAACGACAGCTTCGATTTTTTTCTGAAGGTAATTGGTCTTGAAGTAATCGGGATTTTCCTTGTACCACTCGGCGCATTTTTTTCTGTGCCACTCGCGTTGACAGCTAGGGTGGCCACAGGTTTTCTGCCGGTCTTTAACCCGGGGATTTGGCAAGAACCAGCGTTTGCAGATACGACAGGGGCGCTTGCGCGAAGGTGTCCTGGCCATCGTTTTCTCCTTTCGTTATGAGAAAACGATTCTATAAAATCCCGTTACGCCAGGGAACGAAAAAGCTTTAATCGGGAATTAAAAGAATAATATGGAAATCTTTAAATTTTCGGGAATCATATGGACGGAATTAAACTCAAAACATAATCCAACTGACGACATAACTTTCCATTTGCGAAGACCCTGATGATGATAAATTCATAGAATGTGCTATCGCCGGCAAGTGCGATATCATTGTTTCAGGTGTGAGTTGGCAGTAGTGAGTTGGCAGTAGTGAGAGGGCAGTTGGGAGTTGGGAGTTGGGAGTAGAAAAGACATTTGTGAGTTGGGAGTTGATAAGGCAGTATTGAGAAGGCAGTTGTGAGAAGGCAGAAGGGAGTTGTGAGTGGTGAGTTGGGAGTTGGGTGTGGAAAACCTTGAACCTTGAACCTTGTTCCCCTTGACAATTACCGCCCGCCAAAGCATAATCTCAGGTATCCAGAAAAAGTCAAATTCTTCATAAAATCACAAACCAAACAGGACATTCGCTATGGCCATAAAACCATTTTTTATACAGAGCCGAATGGGACAACGAAGCACAGGTATGGGTTGCAAGCAGTGACGATGTGCCAGGGCTTGCCACTGAAGAAGAAACCCTGGAAGGCTTGATCAAAAAACTAAAAATAATGATTCCTGAACTTCTTGAGGCCAACGGAACTGAAACCGATCAGGAGGTCCCATTTGAACTGTTTACCCGAAGATTTGAAATCACTCAACGGGCTGCTGTCTGATGGCCGTCTATACCGGGCGATCTAAAGAAACTCCTGCGCAAAGCAGGCTGTACATTCGAAAGACAAGGAAAAGGTGATCATGAAATCTGGTACAGTCCCATCACCAGAGTTCGGTTCGTGATCGATAATTCAATAAAATCCAGACATACCGCAAATGCTGTGTTAAAACAGGCCGGCCTCCCCAAGCAATTTTAAAAAGCAAACAACCTCCATAGTTTCATACATTTTGCATATCCATCATCAGTTCTTTGTTTTTAAGATCTGTCACAGGCAACCGGCTCATTTCTCAAAAGCCTGTTTCGTCACTTGCAGGGCATCGGGCAAATTCTGCGGATATTCGATATTGATCTGATTCGGCATGGATCTTTCACCGATCTGATCCCATCTTTGATGTTTTGAAACAATATATTATCTTTAACAATATTAAGGCCTTTCTAAAAATTCAACCAATTCCCGATGCCTCCCGCCATCCAAACTCCCCCGAACCCCCGATTTCACCTTTTACTTAAAACTTGAGCCCGCCTTCCGGTTTGCGGCAATATCAGTTACCAGCACAGGTCCTCTTTTTACCCCTGAAAATGCCATTTTAAGCGGCATATAAGCCCAAATTTGTATGCGATTTATTTAAAAATCAACTGATTCGGCGGGTCCGACCCAGCCCAGCGCAGCCCATGCGGCTAGAGAGGGCAGTAGTGAGTTGGCAGTAGTGAGTTGGGAGTAGAAAAGATTGTGGTGAGTTGGGGTTATTTTGGGATTTTCAGCAAGTCGTGAATTGATAGTTCGGTGCCTCGGAATATTTTGCGTAATAGGCCTTTTCCGATGTCCTGGCCGGGGTGATATGGCAGGGTTGTGCGGCGGCCATCTTCATGGCGGAGTCGAATGTGGCTGCCTTTCTGGCGGGCAATTGTGAAGCCGTGTTTTTCAAGGCTGTTAAGATCTATCTCAGCTTAAGCATTGGCTGGTTCATTGTCCAGGCTCACTTTCTGCACACCAATGAATTCGTTTTGGACAATGTGCTCTTCCTCAAGGCAAATCTCAATAACTTCCCGTATATTTTTGAGAAGTTCTTCAAGTGTTTTTCCCTGGGAATAACAGCCTTTTAATGAAGGGACTTCACCAACCAGGTATCCGTCTTCATCTTTTTCGATAATTACATAAAAGTCCTGAGCCATGATATATGTCCTTGCTTTTCGATATAAGCTGGAAGTTTGGTATTTTAAAAACAATATGGGGTATCCGGTGGAGTTTGTCAATAATGGAGGGAGAAGGGAGTTGGGAGTTGGGAGTTGTAGGGGCCGACCTGTGTGTCGGCCCATGTCAGTAGGGAGTTGGTGGGTGTAGGATTTGATCGAAAATAATTCAGTTTTAGGATTCAGGGAAATCGCCTGTATATGTCTTTTCGATGGAGAAAACGAAGCACTTCTAAACCCTTATCTGTGATTTTAACTCCAAGCCGGTAATCACCGAGACGTATTCTGAAATATCCATCATATCCTTGAATTTTCCTTACATTTTCTAACTCAGACAACGATTCTATTTGCTTGATCTGATTTATAAGGTGCAGGAGCTTTTTTTAAGTTTTCGGTCAGTGGCAATATGATCAAGGTCCTTGCTGAATCTCTTTGAATAAAGAACCTTCATGGATCATTCCGTGAGTTTCGACAGAATTGTTTCTTCTGTGACATATTCTCCGGAATCAGCTTCCTCCATAGCCAAGCCCAGCCTCATATTAAGGAGGGCCTCTGATAACGCGTCCTCAAGCAAATCTTTTCTTTCCGTTAGTACGGCAGTAACTGCTTCTTTGATTATTTCCCTTAATTCGCTTTTTGATAATTCATTTGTTTGCATAAGCAACTCCTGGTTCGGCTTCTTTAAGAATTTTGCTGCGGAAATAACGGCTGATCCCAGTCCCGGGAAAGGTACTGCTGGCTTAGCAATGCAGTTTCAGAGGCCTTTGGTTCCTCTGTGATGGTCACAATGGCGCGGCATGCAGAAGAAATATTCAGTGGTTCGTGAAGATGAATTTTCCCATTGGCATCAATTGTTGCCTCTACTGTTTTTAACATACTGACACCTTTAAAAATTAAAAAATTTAGATAGTGCAGATTTTTTACTCAAGTTCCCGGCCAACATCGCCCGGGCTATATGACGCCCGGTCAATATATTCTGAAATCATGGAACCCCTCAATTGAATTCTAAATATATTATAACCCTTATCAAATGTAAAATCAATGGCCCCTGAGGTTCAGAGACAAGCTGGGAGGGCAGTTGGGAGTTGGGAGTTGGGAGTGGGGAGTGGGGAGTGGAAAAGGCAGGGTGAAAAGATGAAGGTTTGACATTGGCTGTTTGGTGTATTACATATTGTATTACGGAGGTGATTTTATGATTACATTAAGACTTGATCCAAAGCTTGAGCAACAAGTCAGTCAAACAGCAAAATATCTTGGCCTGTCAAAATCTGAACTTATCCGCAAAAGCCTTGTTGATTATATTGAAAAACTCGATAAACAAAATCCGTGGGAGTCAGGCCAAGATTTGTTCGGCAAATACTCCAGCGGTCAAAACGATTTATCTTCAAGCAGAAAAGAATTTTTAAAAGACAAACTTCGGGCAAAAAGTAAATGAGTAAAATTCTCATTGACAGCGGCCCTTAATCGCACTGTTTGACTCATCCGATAAATATCATCAAAAAACTTTAGAATTTATCAAAACGAACCAGTTTTTACTGGTGACCACCATCGCATCAATAACAGAGACCCTGCACTTGCTTGATTTTAATCGAAATGCTCAATTAGATTTTATTGAATGGGTTTACAGAGGCGGAGTTGAAATCGCAAATATTAACAATACGGACTTTCTAAGAATTAAAACATTAACTGAAAAGTACAGTGACCTGCCAATGGATTTTGCAGATTCATGTCTTGTCTTGCTGGCGGAAAAAACGGGTATAAATACAATTGCAACGATTGACCGGGATTTTTCCATTTATCGAATAAAAGATAAAAAGGCATTTAGAACAATATTATTATAAAAGCTCAGAGAAGGCAGTGGGAAAAGGCAGTTGTGAGTAGGGAGTTGTGAGTTGAGGAGTCAGAAAAGACAGTTGTGAGTTGGGAGTAGTGAGAGGGCAGTAGTGAGTAGTCGAGTTGGAAAGACAGTTGTGCAGAAGGCAGTTGGGAGTTGGGAGTTGGGCAGGCCAAAATAGCTTTTGTTGCCGGTGTTCCGGAACTGCGTTCCCAGCACCGTGTCAATGTTTTTGCAAGTATTGTGAATAATCTGTCCAGTCGTCCATTGGAAGCCTTGGCAGATCAAGTTTGCCAGCTGTTGAGAATGTCAATGGTTTTTATGCACAGATTTTTTCTGCAACGGTCAAAGGATCAAAAACTGTTTGAAGTTTTGCTTAAAGACGCTTTATATCATGATTTCGGCAATCGGTTACAGCACTGACGTATATTGTGCAGGTAATCGTGAATTCGGTTGACGTTTTATAAATCTATTAATATTAATAAGTTTATGAAATATAATGATCTGGAAGCCTGTATCCGATCCCGGTGTTTACCCGGCAGGAGCTTTTGATCCATGGGTTGAAAGTCTATGATTATCAGCTCAGTCTGTGGGTGAAAAAGGGGTATTTGATCCGTTTGAAAAATGGTGTGTATGCCTTTGCAAGGGACGCGGATCAGCTTGTGGGAGAAGAGATTGCCTATCTGCTTTATCAGCCCAGTTATCTGAGTATGGAAAGCGTTTTGTCGGGCTATGGTTTTATTCCGGAGATGGTTTATGCCCAGACAAGTGTGACTTCCAAGATCAACAGGGTTTTTGATAATGATTTTGGCCGTTTTATTTATCGGCATATTAAAAAGGAATTGTTCTGGGGCTATAGGACTGTGTCGGCAAAGTCCGGGCAGTATCTGATGGCAGAGCCGGAAAAAGCGGTGCTGGATTACCTTTATCTGAATCTTTCCAAAATCCGCAGTCAGAAGGATTTCGAGGGGATTCGTTTTAACGGCGGGCAGCTGCGGTCCCGGCTGGAGCCTGAAAAGTTTTTGAGATATCTGGCGGCTTTTGATGTTGCCAGGCTGGAGAAATGGGCGACTCAATGCTTACAATAGAGCAAATCGAATCCGATTTTCCGCAGTCCGTGTTCCGGAAAAATCCAAAGGGCGCTTTGGTCGAGTATCTGCAGTATGAGCTGCTTGACTCTTTGTTCAAGGTGCCTGACGCCGCCCGCCTGTCTTTTATGGGGGGAACCGCCATCCGGATTTTGCATCAGAGCATCCGGTTTTCAGAAGGTCTTGATTTTGACAATTTCGGGCTTTCCTTTGAGCAATTTGAATCACTGCTGAAAAAAACATGCCGGAATATGGAAGACAAAGGCTTTGTTGCTGAGTACCGCATGGTGGAAAAGGGGGCATTTCACTGCTATATCCGGTTTCCTGAAATTTTATACAAGACAGGGATCAGCCCGGACAAGGGCCGGAAAATACTTGTGCAGGTGGACACAGAGGAAAAGCAGAAGCATTATGACCCGGCTGTTGCCATATTAAACCGGTTTGCCGTGTTCAGAAAAATTATTGCTGCGCCGGCTGAAGTGCTGCTGGCACAGAAGATGATGGCTGTTTTATATCGCAAAAAGGAAAAAGGGCGTGATTTGTTTGATGTTTCTTTTTTGATGGGCAAGACCCGGCCCGATTATGCTTATGTGAAAAAGACCCTGGGGTTTGAACGGGATGTGTTTTTGAGAAAATTTAAGGCCCGGGTTGATGAGCTGGATCTGGATTATCTGGCACGGGATATTGAGCCGTTTCTCTTTGAGCCGAGAGCAGAAGGACAGGGTGTTGTATTTTAGGGAAAGTTGGGGGCAGTAGGGAGAAGACAGAAGACAGAAGGGAGTAGGGAGTAGTGAGTAGTGAGTAGTGAGTAGTGAGTAGTGAGTAGTGAGTAGTGAGTTGGCAGTAGGCAGTAGGGAGTTGGGAGTTGGGGGAAGGCAGTAGGGAGTTGGGAGAAGGCATTGGCGAGCTGGGTCTGTTTGTGGTTGAGTTTTCAATAGGTAAGCATTAATGTAGAAACATGGAAAGGCACAAAAAATCGCAAAGGTGACATATGCCAAATCAGCTCAATATTGAATATCCGCAGAATTTGCCTGATGCTCTTCAGGTGACGAGGCAGGCATTTGAGAAAGAGGCAAAAATGGCAATGGCTGTTAAGCTTTTTGAATTAAAAAGAATTTCGTCCGGTCAGGCGGCGAAACTGGCAGGTTGTGAAAGGGTTAAATTTTTGCTTGATCTTCATCGTTTCAATGTGCCGATGATTGACCTTGAAGAAGAGGAACTTGTTGCGGACATGCAAAATGCCTGAAACAGAAGCCATCAGCATAAACACGGGCCCTTTACTTGCACTGATAGCAGGTTTTGGAGACCTATCTATTTTAAAAGGGATTTACCAGCGTAGGCAGTAGGAGTAGGGAGTAGGGAGTAGGGAGTTGTAGGGGCCGACCTGTGTGTTGGCCCAGGTCAGGAGGGAGTAGGAGTGGTTGGAATTAGGGTGTTGGGTGGGGGTAGGCGGATGGGGGGATGACTGAGTGTTGGGGTTTGGGGTTTTTGAGGAGAAGCTGATCGCCGGTGATCAGTATGGCTTTGGGTTCTGAGGCCAGAAGTGCCCATAAATGGGAATCGTTTGGGTCTGGGGGCGGGTCGGTGTTTTCGGCAACTGGTTCGCGCCAGATGGCGTTTGCAGTTATTTCTGTCAGGAGTTGATCAATTTCTTTATGGCCAAGTCCATGGTACCGTACAAGATTGGGACGAAGTAAAACATTTCGATATTCCAGGAGCAGATCTGAAGACAGGATATAAAGCAGGCTGCCATTTAGCATGGCGTCAAGAATTTTTGCTGTGGGGCTTTCGGGTTCAGTGGTAATGAGCCCGGCGGCAAGCACATTGGTATCAATGATAAAAATACGGTGGTTCATTGGGCTCTGTGGGCGCGCGTTTCTTCAACGGCCAGCTTGATTGCCTTCTTTTCGGTGCATTGGGCGTGTTGTCTGGCGCGGGACACAAGATGTCTGGCATTTTCCATTGATTTGATACCACGAAGCCGCAGGCTTTCGTCTATTATGTTTCCAATGCTGCGCCCCTGTCTTGCAACTGTTTCTTTAAGGGCGCGGTGCAGATCGTCTTCAAGAGTGATGGTTAATCGGCCCATTTGTATCTCCTTTTTTGGAAAGATAATACACTTTAACACCAGGGCATCGATGTGTCAAGGAGAGGGCAGTAGGGGAGAGGGCAGTAGGGAGAAGGCAGTAGTGAGTAGTGAGTGGGGAGTAGTGAGTGGGGAGTGGGGGAGTGGGGAGTTGTAGGGGCCGACCTGCGTGTCGGCCCATGCCGGTTGTGAGTGGTGAGAGATCAGTTGGGAGTAATGAGTAGGGAGTTGGGAGAAGGCAGTTGGGAGATAATTGTGGTGTGTGTGTAGGGTGAGAGATGGCGGTGATTTGGGGGTTTCGGGATTTGATTGTGTATCAGAAGGCTTATGGGCTGGGGATGGAGATTTTTGAGGCGACTAAGGGTTTTCCGAAGGAAGAAAAGTATTCGTTGACTGATCAGATGCGGCGGTCTTCA
>JAXHME010000004.1:0-4889 GCA_034521615.1 Halobacteriales archaeon | reverse complement strand
CCGGCACGTGGGGAGCCGTCGGCCGCCGAGCTGAGGAGTAGCCGGGCGCCGGGATCAGCCGTACCGCGTCGTCTCCAGGCGGCTCTCGGCCACCAGCTCGCCGCCGCTGATCACGTGGGTCACGAGCGCCTGCTGGCCGATCGCCTCGGGCACGCTCGCGGCGTCGAGCAGCACGAGATCCGCCGGGGTGCCCTCGGCCAGGCCGTGAGCCTCGAGTCCGAGCGACGTCGCGCCGTGCTCGGTGAGCATGGCGTGGATCTCCTGCAGGTCGTCGGCGGTCGTCTTCCAGAGCAGATGCGCGGCGAGGAAGCCCACCTCGAGGAGGCTGTTCCGGCCGAACGGGTAGTAGGCGTCGGCGATGTCGTCCTGGCCGAGGGCGACCGGGATGCCCGCCTCGAGCAGCTCGTCGACCGGCACGTGCAGCGGCCCGGTCTGGGGGTCCGTCACGACGCTCACGCCGGCGCGGTCGAGCAGCGTGTAGAGCTTCCGGCGGTAGGGCTCGGGGTACAGCGCCATCGCCCGGGCGTGGCAGGCGGTCACCCGGCCCTCCCAGCCGGCGTCGATCGCCGCCGTGGCGAGGTACTCCGTCGTCCGCAGCCCGGGGTCGCCCGCGTCGTCGGTGAGCATCGCGACGTCGGCGTCGTGCTCGACCGCGAGGTCGACCATCCGGTCGACGTGCTCGCGGGCGTCGGCCTCCGTGAACTCGATCCACGGGATGCCGCCGACCTCGTCGGCGCCCAGCGCCATCGCCTCCTCGACGAGCGACTCGGCGCCGGGGTCCCGGAGCAGGCCGTCCTGGGGGAACGCGACGACCCGCAGGTCGACGACGTCGGCGTAGTCGTCGCGGAGCCGGAGCAGCGCCTTCACGCCCTCGAGGCCCGCCGCGGTGTCGACGTCGGCGAACGCCCGGTGGTGGAGCACGCCGTGCCGGATTCCGAGCTCCACGGCGCGCCTCGCGTTCTCGTAGATCCGCGATTCGTCGTAGTCCGCCTTCACCGCGGAGGCCGACTCGATGGCCCCCATCGCGTCGCCCATCTCGCCCGCCTGGTAGCGTTCGACGGCGTCCTCGCCGGCCGCGTCGTAGGTGTAGACCTTGTCGAGGTGGAGGTGCGGGTCCACGAACGACGGCGAGACGAGGTGGCCGCCGGCGTCGATGACCTCGCCCGCGGGCCCGATCTCGTCGCCGTCGTCGTCCCGGGCGATCGCGGCGATCTAGCGCCGTCGCTGATCCCGATCGCTACCCGGGCGCCGTCGGGGGCGGTCGCAGCGTCGATGCGGAGGTCGAAGTCGTCGGCCATGGCGGCCCAACCGGCCGCCGGGTAATCAATCCGCGCCGCCGGTGCTCACTCGAACGCCGCGATGCCGGTGAGGTCCTGGCCGAGCACGAGGGTGTGGATGTCGTCGGTGCCCTCGTAGGTGTAGACCGTCTCGACGTTCGCCAGGTGGCGCATCGGCGAGTAGTCGGTCGTGATGCCGTTGCCGCCGAGCATCTCCCGGGCCGTCCGGGCGGCGTCCCGGGCCACCCGGACGTTGTGGCGCTTGGCCATCGAGACGTGCTGGGGCCGGAGGTCGCCGCGCGCCTTGAGCTCGGCGAGCCGGTAGACCAACAGCTGGGCGGTCGTGATGCCCGTGGCCATCTCCGCGAGCTTCTCCTGCTGGAGCTGGAACCGGGCGATCGGCCCGCCGAACTGGTCGCGGTCGGTCGCGTACGCCCGGGCGACCTCGAAGCAGTCCCGGGCGAGGCCGACCTGGCCCCAGGCGATGCCGTAGCGGGCCTGGGTGAGACACGACAGCGGCCCCTTCATCCCCTCGACGCCCGGGAGCACCGCGTCCTCGGGAACGCGGACGTCCGAGAGGCCGATCGAGCCCGTGATCGAGGCCCGCATCGAGAGCTTCCCGTGGATGGGGTCGGTCGTCACGCCGTCGCGATCGGTCTCGACGAGGAAGCCCCGGACGGGGTCGTCCTCGGCCGAGCGGTCCCGGGCCCAGACGACCGCCACGTCGGCGATCGGCGAGTTCGTGATCCAGGTCTTCGAGCCGTTCAGCACGTAGCCGTCGCCGTCGGCCTCGGCGTACGTCTCCATCCCCGCGGGGTTCGAGCCGTGCTCGGGCTCGGTCAGGCCGAAGCAGCCGACGGCCTCGCCCTCGCCCAGCGCCGGCAGCCAGCGCTCCTTCTGCGCCTCGGAGCCGTAGGCGTGGATGGGGTACATCACGAGCGCGCCCTGGACGCTCGCCATCGAGCGGATGCCGGAGTCGCCGGCCTCGAGCTCCTGCATCAGCAGGCCGTAGGCGCGCTCGCCGACGCCCGGCGAGCCGTAGCCCTCGAGGTTCGGCGCGTAGAACCCGAGCTCGCCCATCTCGGGGATGAGCTCCTCGGGGAACGTGCCGGCCTCGAAGTGGTCGCCGATGTCGGGGGCCACCTGCTCCTCGACGAAGCGGCGGGCCGTGTCGCGGATGAGGCGCTCCTCCTCGTCGAGGTCCGCCTCGAGGTCGACGTAGTCGAGCATGGGCGTACGGCGGCCGGGTAAGGGTAAAAAGCCACCTCACCGACCGCCGAAGGGTGAGAGCTTTCCGGCGGGCCGCCGACGGCCCGCCATGGCCCCGCCCGGCCTCACGTCGCGCGTCCACCGCGAGCTCCACGCCGCCGTCGCCTTCCTGGTGCTCTGGCAGCTCGCCGTCCTCGCGGGCGCGCCCCGCACCGTCGCCGTCACGCTCGGCCTGCTCGGCTTCGTCCTCCACGTCGTCTTCGCGAAGGCGTTCACGCTCGTGCCGTCGTACTTCGAGCGCGAGCTCGCGGTCCCGTGGGCGCCGACCGTACAGCTGCCGCTGACGGCCGCCGGCGCGCTCGGACTGGCCGCCGCGGCCGGCGGCTGGGCGCCGGACGCCATCGGGGCCGTCGGGGCGCTGGCCTGGTTCGCCGGCGTGCTCGTCTTCGCCGGCGCCATGGGCTGGACGCTCCGGGGGAACCTCCTCGGCGCGGCGACGGGCACCGGCGAACCCAACGCCGACCGACGCGCCGTCGACCGCTTCGCGAACGCGTTCGTCCCGGTCGCCGGCGCCTACCTCCTGGTCGGCGCCTACGAGCTGGCCGCCTCCTGGTCGGCGCTCCCGACACTGCTCGGGGGCTACCCCCCGCGAGCTTCGCACCTGCTGGCCGCCGGCGCGGTCACGCTCCTGCTGTTCGCCGTCGGCTTCCGGCTCCTGCCGCGCTTCCTCGTCGCCAGGCCGCCCCGGCTCCTCGTCGGCATCGTGCTCCCCGCGGGGGCGATCGGGCCCGCCCTCCTCGCGACGTACCTTCCCGCCGGGCCGTTGTTCGTCGTCGGCGCGGCGCTCGAGGCCACGGCCGTCGTCGGCTTCGCGGCCGCCTACGCCTGGCTGTTCCACCGGTCGGACCGCCGCCGGATCGGCTTCTACCCCGTCGGCGCCGGGATGCTCGCCGGCGTCGCCGCCGTCGGGCTGGGCCTCCATATGGCGACCGCCGGCTTCGACCTCGAGCTGGCTCGGGCCCACGCCCGGCTCAACCTGCTGGGCTTCCTCGGGCTCACGATCGTCGGCGTCACCTACCAGTTCTACCCGCCGGCAGCCGGGCGCTTCCGGGGCGCCAGCGATCGGGTCGGCCTCGCGGTCGCGGGTCTGCTGGCGGTCGGCCTGCTCGTCGAGGTCGGCGGGCTACTGGGCGGCGTCGAGGCGCTGACCGTCGCTGGTCGGGCCCTGGCGCTCGTCGGGGCGGTCGGCTACGCGGCGCTGCTGGTTGGGCTCCTCCGGCGGCTCCGAAACCGGTAGCGGAGGCTCAGTTCCCGTCGGCGCTCACGAGCAGCACCGGCCGGTCGGTGCCCAGGAAGACGTCCTGGGTGACGCTGCCGAACAGCGCCTTGCCCGCCGGCGACCGCTTGCGGCCGGCGACACAGATGAGGTCGGCGTCGCGCTCGTCGGCCAGCTGGACGATGGCGTGGCCGGGGTCGCCGCTGGACTCCTCGAGCGTGACCTCGATGCCCGCGGCCTCGAGGACCTCCTTGGCGCGCCGGACCGCCGCCACCTGGCTCACCGAGCCGCCCTCGGGATTGTAGGTGAAGTCGTGAAGCAGCGTCGCGTGGACCGCGTCGTCGGCGCCCGGGAGGTCCGCGACCGTCTCGGCCTGGGCGATCGCCCTGTCCTCGTCCGTGTCGATGGCCATCACGATCTCGTACATGGTCGACCCTACACCCGCGGGCCCCAAAGAAGGCGCGGGTCCGCCGCCGGCTCAGGCCGTCCGCGGCGGGTCGGCCCGTTCTTCGTTTACGTACCGGGTGAACGCGTCGAAGAGGCGTTTGGCCTCGCAGGCCGCGGCGTAGTTCTCGTCGGTGATGCTGTCGAGGGCCGCCTCGAGCGTCGCGTCGTCGAGGTCCTTGCCCCGCGTGACCGACTCGGCGGTCCCGCGGTCGTACTCGGGGTGGAACTGGACGGTGAACACGTCGCCGCGCTCGAAACCGTGGTTCGAGTACTCGTTCTCCGCGATCGGCTCGGCGCCGGGCGGCAGCTCGGTGACCGCGTCCTGGTGGGTCGTGAAGACGACGAACCGCTCGGGGAGGTCGCCGAGCAGCGTCGACTCGCCGACCCGGCGGACCTCGTGGTAGCCGATCTCGTAGTCGCCCATGTGCTCGACGGTGCCCCCGAGCGCCTCGGCGAGCACCTGGTGACCGTAGCAGACCCCGAGGTGGGGCAGCCCCCGGTCGACCGCCTCGGCGGTCCAGTCGAGCAGGTCGTCGATCCACGGCTCGTCCCAGTAGACCGACGCCTTCGAGCCGGTGACGACGACGCCGTCGTAGTCGAACCCCGCCGGGAGCTCGCCGTCCGTGACTCTGAACTCCGCGAGGTCGGCGTCGAGCTCGCGCCGGAAGTTCCGGCTGGTG
>JAXHME010000003.1:0-4293 GCA_034521615.1 Halobacteriales archaeon | reverse complement strand
ACACCGCCGTCGCGCACGCCGTGACCAGCGCGACGATCCCCGCGTCGTCGAAGCCCGCCTCGCGCAGCGCCTCGATGCCCTCCGTGCCGACGCCTTCGGGGTCCCGGACGAGCTGCTGGGCGAACTCGACGGCCGCCAGCTCGCGCTGGTCGAGGGCGGCGTAGTCGCCGCGCGCCACGGCCCGGGCGTGCTCGGCCGGGACGGCGAGCCCCTCGATCAGGCGCTCGACGTGGCTTGCGACGCAGTAGGCGCAGTCGTTCGCGGCGGAGACGGCAACGGTTGCGAGCTCGAGCAGCTCGGGTTCGAGCCCACCATCCGCCGCGATGGACCGGGTGTACTCGGCCCTGGCGGCCAGCACTGCGGGGTTGTGTGCGAGCGCCCGGGCGAACAGCGAGGGTCGGCCGTAGGTCTCGGCGTCGGCCTCGAGCAGCGCCCGGGTCGCCGGCGGGACGTCGTCAGGATCGACGTAGTCGAGGTGCGCCATGCGCCCGGGAGGCAGGCGTGCGCCTAAGGCGTTGTCGTCGGGTTACTTGCGCCGCCCACCGTCGACGAGCGCATCGCGGACGCGGCGGCCGGTGCCGAGGTCGTCAAGGCGCCCGAGGCGGCGGACTGGGGTGGCTACTCCGACTGCTTCGCGGTCCCGGACGTTCACCGCGGGGCAGATCGCCTACACCCCGTTCTGGGACAGCGTGAGCGCGGGCCTCACGCCTCGCCGTAGACCGGGACCGCGGCGCCGCTGGTGACGCCGGCCGCGTCCGAACAGAGGAACAGCACGACCTCGGCGATGTCGGCGGGGTCCACCCACGTCGAGTGGTCGGCGTCCGGCATCATGTCGCGGTTCATCGGCGTGTCGATGACGCTGGGCATGATCGCGTTGGCGCGGAGCTCGCCCTCGTTCTCCGCGGCGATCGTCTCGGTGAGCAGGCGGACGCCGGCCTTCGACGCCCGGTAGGGCCGTCGCCGCTCGCCGCCCTCCAGGGACGACCGGGCGGAGACCGAGACGATGGCCCCGTCGCGCTCGCGGAGGTGCGGGATGGCGTGCTTCGACGCCAGGAACATCGTCTTCAGGTTGACGTCGAACAGCAGGTCGAACTCCTCGACGTCGGTCTCGTCGATGGGCGAGCCGCCCCGCCAGGTGCCGGCGATGTTACAGAGGACGTCGAGGCCGCCGTGGTCGTCCACCACCGCGTCGACCGTCTCCTCGACGGCCGCCTCGTCGGTGAGGTCGGCCTCGTAGAAGTCGGCGGTCCCGGGCGCGAGCAGGGCGTCGTCCTCGGTCGGCGCGACGAGATCGACGGCCGCGACCGTCGCGCCGGCCTCGTCGAACGCGCGGGCGATCGCCGAGCCGAGCGCGCCCGACGCGCCGGTGACGAGCGCGACCCGGCCGCTGAAGTCGTAGTCGGCGGACATGGGGCGGCGTAGGGCCGACCGGACGTTAAGTGGTGGCCCCGTCGCTCAGGGAGTCAGCACGAGCTTCCCGAGGAAGCTGTCCTCCATCACGTCGACCTGGGCCTGGCGGGCCCCCTCGAGGTCGTAGGTCCGGGCCACCTCGATCGAGAGGTCGCCCGCGGCCATGAGCCGGCCGAGCGGCCGGAGGATCTCCCGGAAGTCCGGCGCGTTGAACAGGCTCATGAACTGGTAGCTGACGTCCTTCGACCGGGCGACGCCGTCGTCCGAGAAGCCGACCGTCGGGTCGTTCTCGCCGATGCCGATCACCCGGGCGCCGGTGGCGGCGACCTCGGCGTCGAACTGGAGGTAGTCGTCGAGCCGGTGGTCGAGGACGACGTCGACGCCGCCGTCGCTGGCCTCGAGGACCGCCTCGGCGAGGTCGTCGCGGCCGTAGTCGAGCGTGACGTCCGCGCCGAGGTCGGCCAGCGCGTCGTGGTAGGCCGGCGCCGCGGTCGTGATCACGTGCGCCCCGACGGCGGCGGCGAGCTGGACCGCCGCGTGGCCCACGCCGCCGCCCCCGCCGTGGATCAGGCAGGTCTCCGCCGGGCCGAGCTCGGCGTGGTGGACGAGCGCCCGCCACGCCGTCCCCGCGACGACGCCCGCGCCGCCGGCCTCGGTCAGGTCGACCCCGTCGGGCAGGCCGACGAGCAGCCGCGCCGGCACCGAGACGTACTCGGCGTAGGCGCCGTGGTAGCCCCCGCCGAGCCCGGTGCCGAAGACGCGGTCGCCGGGCTCGAAGCCCGAGACGTGGCCGCCCGTCTCGACGACGGTGCCGGCGACGTCGACGCCGGGGGTGTACGGCAGCTCGAAGACGTCGTAGCCGCCCTCGCGGAAGTAGGTGTCCACCGGGTTGACCCCGGCGGCCCCGACCTCGACGAGGACGCGGTGCGAGCCGACCTCGGGGCGCTCGACCTCGTCGACCTGCAGTACCTCGGGGCCGCCGTGCTCGTGGAATCGGGCTGCGCGCATGGTACGTCATCGTAGGCCGGCCCGCCTCAATAGCGGTGGCGGTACCGGTCAGTCGGTCAATCCGTAGCCACGCTTGAACAGCGCGACGTCGACGGCGAGCACGACCGCGGCGGCGCCCCACAGCACCGCCAGCGAGAGGTTCGGGTCGACCTCGGCGTAGCCCAGGAAGCCGAAGCGGACGCCGTTGACCATGTAGACCATCGGGTTGAGCAGCGACGCGGTCCGCCAGAACGGCGGCAGGACGTCGAGCGAGTAGAAGACCCCGCCGAAGAACGTCAGCGGCCGGATGATGAACTGGCTCAGCACGGTCAGGTAGTCCCAGTCGCGCACCCAGAGCCCGCCGACGAGGCCGAACGCCGAGAACAGCGTCGCGATGGCGAGCATGAACGCCACCAGGTAGACCGGGTGGACGATACCCACGGGCGTGAAGACCGCGCCGATGAGCGCGATCAGGATGCCGATCAACAGCCCGCGAAGGGCGGCGGCGAGCACGTACGCGGCCACCTGATCGGTGTACGCCAGCGGCGAGGTGATCACCTCGTGGATGTACTCGTTCCACCGGCCGTGGAAGACGGAGAAGGAGGCGTTCTCGAACGCGTTCGAGACCGTGCCGAGCACCATCAGCCCGGGCAGGACGAACAGGACGTACGAGAAGCCCGCCACCTCGCCGATGCGGCTGCCGAGGATGACCCCGAAGACCGCGAAGTAGAGCACGTTCGTGATGAACGGCGGGACGAACGTGTTCCCGGGCCGGCGGAGGTAGCGTTGGACCTCCCGGCGGGCGAGGGTGCGGAGCCCGACGGTGTCCATCAGGCCGAGACCCCCGGCCGCCCGGCGTCGCGGTCCTCGTTCGACTCGGTGAGGTCGACGAAGACCTCCTCGAGCGAGGTCCGGGCGATGTCGAGGTCGACGACCTCGTGGCCCGCCCACTCGAGCTCCTTGATGAGGCGGGGAGCGGTCCGGCCACCCTCCTTCGCGCGGACGACGAGCCGGTCCCCCTCGAGCGTGATGGACTCGACGGTCTCGAGGTCCAGCTCCGGCGCCGTGGCGGGCACGTCCGCCAGCCGCAGGTAGAGGGTATCCGTCCCCCGGCCACGGAGCTCGTCCGGGCTGGCCTCCTCGACCTTCCGCCCCCGGTCCATGATGCAGACCTGGTCGCAGAGCCGCTCGGCCTCCTCGATGTAGTGGGTCGTCAGCAGGATCGTCGTCCCGTCGTCGTTCAACCCCGTGATGATCTCCCAGAGCTCGCGGCGCAGCTGGACGTCGACCCCGGCGGTCGGCTCGTCGAGGATGAGCAGGTCGGGCTCGGTGACGAGGGCCCGCGCCAGCAGGAGCCGTCGCTTCATCCCGCCGGAGAGCCAGTCGAACCGGACGTCGCGCTTGTCGTAGATGCCGACCGTGCGGAGCGCCTCGTCGGCGCGCTCGAGCGCCTCGTCCTCGGGGCAGCCGTGGTAGCCGGCCTTGTGGGCGAGCACCTCGCGGATCGGGAAGAAGCGGTCGACGTTGAACTCCTGGGGCGCGAGGCCGATGGCGTCGCGGGCCTCGCGATACTCGGCCTGGACGTCGTGGCCGAACACCCGGGCCTCACCGCTCGTCCGCTCGGCGAGGCCGACGAGGATGTTGATGAAGGTGGTCTTGCCGGCGCCGTTGGGGCCGAGGAGGCCGAAGAACTCGCCCGCCTCGACGGTGAGGTCGAGGCCGTCGAGCGCCCGGAGCTCGCCGTACTCCTTGACGAGGTCTCGGGTTTCGATGGCGGGGGTCGTGGTCATACAGACGGGCGACGAGCCGGCGGATTAAGGCGTTCGAATCGAGGCCGTTCCGGCCCGGTTCCGGAAGCCCTAACCCCCGCTCGGGGGTAGAACGGCCCACCTCGAA
>JAXHME010000002.1:0-3371 GCA_034521615.1 Halobacteriales archaeon | reverse complement strand
TCCGGCGGCTCGAGGTAACGTCGACGCTGGAGTCCGGGCCAGGGCTTCGATTCCCGCGCTGGGACCACTCAGCGCACTGACCGGGTGGGACCCCCAATCGGCGCCGTCACGTTCCCGAAGGTCCGAGCGGCCCGCCTGCGCGAGCGCAAGCGCTATTGGCCGCCCGTCCCGGCGCCGCAGCCATGCCCGAGCCGATCCCGTTCGAGGCCTACTACGACCTCAGCCTGCCGACCGAGCTGGCGCTCTCGCCGGACGGCGAGCGCGCGGCGTTCGTCGCCACCGAGCACGACGGCGAGGAGGACGACGCCCGCAGCTCGCTGTTCGTCGTCCCGACCGACGGGAGCGAGCCGCCCCACCGGCTGACCCGGGCCTCCGACGCCGGCCAGCCCCGCTGGAGCCCCGACGGCACGAAGCTCGGCTTCGTCGGCGCCCGCGAGGCGGACCTCGAGCGGGGCCTCGGCCGGCCGCCAGCGGAGGACGACGAGGACGAGCGACCCTCGCTCGAGGGCGACGAACCGAAGCCCCAGCTCTGGGTGTTCGACCTCGAGCGCGGGGGCGACGCCCGGCAGGTCACCGACCGCGAGGAGGGGGTCCGCGAGTTCGACTGGGCGCCCGACGGCGAGCGGGTCGTGGTCTCCGCCCGCGACCCGACCGACGAGGAGGCCGAGTACCTCCAGCGGCTGCGCGAGGAGGACGGCCCCATCGAGACCGAGCGGCTCCAGCACAAGCTCGACGGCGTCGGCTGGCAGGACTCGGTGACGAGCTACCTGTTCGTGGGCGACCTCGAGGGCCGCGAGCTCGAGCGGCTCGACGACGCCTACGGCGGCGGCGCCTACGAGGGCCTCGGCGGCCTCCAGCCGACGTGGGGCGAGGCCGGCATCGCCTTCCTCTCGAACCGGACCGAACGCCCGGACGACTCGATGGCGATGGACGTCTACCTCGTCCAGCCGGACGGCTCGGGCGTCGAGCGGCTCACCGACGGCGACGTCGCCGCCGGGGGCCTCGAATGGGACCCGGAGGGCGAGCGGCTGGCCTTCGCCGCCCACGACCCCGACGACCCGGCCGGGCCGGCGGAGGTCTACCTGTGGGACGGCGACGGCTACGGCTCGCTGACCCACGAGCTGGACCGCACCGTCGCCCGGGGGGGCACGGTCCGGTGGACCGGCGACGGCGATCTCCTGGTGAACATCGCGGACGAGGCCCAGACGAAGCTGTACCGCGTCGACCCCGACGGCGGGGCCGCCGAGACGTTCGCTGCGCAGGGCGACGATCGGGGCGTCCCGGCCTTCGACCTCCGGGCGGGGACCCTCGCGCTCCTGCTGACCCACCCGAACGAGGGCCTGGACCTGTACGCGATGGCCGAGGCCGACCTCGACGACGCGGGCGCGGAGCCGGCCCGGCTCACCGACCGCAACGCCGAGCTCCGGGCCGAGCACCCGATGCCCGAGACCCGCTGGGTCGAGTTCGAGAGCGACGGCCACACGCTCGACGGCGTGCTCTACGCCCCGCCGGACGCGGAACCTGTCGGCCGACGAGCCCTACCCGCTGGTGCTCTCGATCCACGGCGGGCCGGTCTCCTACGACGAGCCGGAGTTCAAGTTCGAGTACGCCGCCTGGACGAGCCGGGGCTACCTCGTCTTCTGCCCGAACTACCGCGGCGGCTCGTCGTACGGCCGCGAGTTCACCGACGCGCTGGTCGGCCGGTGGGGCACCGTCGAGGTGGACGACATCGTCGCCGGCGTCGAGTCGCTCGTCGACCGCGGCTGGGTCGACCCCGACCGCGTCTTCGGCCGGGGCTTCTCCTACGGCGGCATCGCGCAGGGCTACCTCGTCACCCAGACCGACCTGCTGACCGCGGCCGCCCCCGAGCACGGCATCTACGACCTCCGATCGGACTTCGGCACCGGCGACTCCCACAACTGGATGGAGCGGGACTTCGGGCTCCCGTGGGAGGTGCCCGAGACGTTCGAGGCGCACTCGTCGATCACCGACGTCGCCGGCCTCGACACGCCGATGCTGATCACCGCGGGCGGGCAGGACTGGCGGTGTCCGCCCACCCAGTCCGAGCAGCTCTACAACGCCGCGAGGAAGCAGGGCGTCGACGCGAAGCTCGTGGTCTACCCGGACGAGCACCACAACATCGGCGACCCCGACCGGGCGGTCCACCGGCTCGAGCAGCTCGCGGACTGGTACGAGACTTACGACCCTGAGAGGTAGCGGTCACCGGGCCTGCGGTCCCTGGTCACTCGCCCGGACCGTCACGATGACGCCGGATCCACACGGCCGTCGCCGCGGCGAGCGCGGCAAGCGAGACCCCGAACCCGAACCCGTCGGCGTCCGCCGTGGTCGTTCCGCCCGATGGGGGGTTGGTGGTCGTCGGTCCGGCTGTCGCGGCATCGCCGAGCGTGGCCGATGGCTGTGTCGTTCCCAGGGCCGTCGTGCGCTTCTTCGTGGCATCGCTCGGCACGGGGGTCGGGGTCACCACGCTGATGGTCGCCCGGTCGGACACGGTCGCCAGGTCGGCCCCCTGGTACGGCCGGTCGCGATCCGGGGATGCTGCGAACTCGAACACGTTGTTGCCGTCGTCGTCGCGATGGGCAACCGCCATGAGCTCCCCCGTGCTCGTGATCGCCGAATCCAGCGCGACACGGACGTTCTCGTGGCTGCCAGCCGTCAAGTAGCTAGAGGCCCCCAGCAACGTCGAGGCGGGGTCCTCATCCGGCCCGGGTGGCTTGTAGATGGCGACGAACCCCCCAGCGGGCAGCGAGACGTGGTCGACGGTCACTCCCTGGGTGCTGACCACCCCGCTCACCTCCTGGTCGCTGACGCGCACGGCAGGGGCGGGTCGATTCGGCTGGAGGGACTTCAGCATCTGCTTGACGAGGAGGTAATCTGGCTGGGGCTGCGGGCAGTCGGCGCCCTTCAGCGTGGAGACGAGCTCGACGTGTGCCAGCATCTCGGAGTCAGGATCCGGGAGCGTCGCGTGGGCCACTGTGCCGTACTGCGCGGTGTCGGCCGAGCTCAGCAGCCCCGTCCGGACCTCGCCGTCGTACTGGTACTCGACCTCATCGTAGCTGCCCTCCTCGGCTATCGAGTCGAGGTGCCCCTCGCTGACGGGCTCGTGGTAGTTCCGCACCTGCACGTCGACATAGGCGTTCTCGGGGCCGATCTCGCTCCGGGTGACGTTGGCCTGCGTGCGTCCGTCGAGCTCGCTCACCGAGGTCGTCCAGCCACAGGGGTAGCCGAACCTCGCGACTAGCGGCGTGTCAGTGGCATCGAACCACGTCATCACGGCCCGGTCGTTCTTGAGCTGTTGACAGGCTGGCTCCCCCTCGGTGTGGCCGGGGGCGCAGGCTGCTGCGGCGACACCA
>JAXHME010000001.1:0-33293 GCA_034521615.1 Halobacteriales archaeon | reverse complement strand
AATGCAAGGGCTGTTATGTTAGATGTCAGCTATGAGTGTCGGATGCTCCCCTCGACATGGTTACTGGCAACCGATTGAATCGAAGAGGTGCAAGGATCCATATGAGGATCTTCTAGGACTCATGTTTACACCCGAATCCACGAATCCTACCGCTTCTTTCCCACGGTAACGCTCGCTACCTATCCGGGCCGCAACGCAACGTGGTCAACTCTAACCCACTGAGCGGCCTTCAAACGGCTCTATTCCACTGCCGTCTTGCCACTCTTCGCCACAACGTGCTGCGACGGGCGCTGCAGGCACTCCCCAAGCCCGATACGATCCGGATAAGGCCCCGTCGCCCGGTGATTCGCTCCCCAATCAAAGGAGCGACACCGCATGTCAGAACTCGACCCAATCGAACCGGGCAACGCGCTTAAACTGTACCTGGCTGACCGGGGTGGGAACCTATCAGAGGCCACCATCACCTCCCATCGGTCGCGACTCTCGACCTTCGTGGAGTGGCTCGATGAGCAGGGTATCGACAACCTCAACGACCTCACGGGCCGCATGGTCAAGGAGTACCAGCTCCAGCGACGGGAGGAGACCGGCTGGGCAACCGTGACCGAGAAGACGCAGATGGACACGGTTCGCGTCTTCGTCCGCTGGGCCGAAGGTATCGAAGCTGTCGAGAACGACCTCTCCGAGCGAATGAAGCAAATCTACGACGAATTCGGGTTCGAGAACTCCATGGGCTACATGTTCAAAGAATATCTTGAGGTTGATGGTGACAAACTCAAACTATCTCAACACCACGTCGACGGTCCAGAATTCATCCGTGGTATGCTTGAGTTGAACAGGATCCACCAGATGCAGGACACTGAGAAACCTGATAGCAACGATTTCGCAGACATGGAGATCTGTGCTCATGCGCTGATCACGGACTGCGATTACCGGTTCATCGAATCCAAATGGATCAACACCAGCGTCATTGATAACGTAGTCTCAAAACTCGATCGCGACGGTCCTACACTCTTTGATGATTACGACGCATTTCTCTCGGAGCTCGATTCCTTATAGTTTGAGGAAAATCGTAATTTACGCGGCTGGTGCTACCGCCGATTCCGACATCAATTCTTGGACAAGATAATCACGCTGAATTCAGTACGATGATCATCCAATAGGACTCAAATGCCTCTTGGCGCTCCATTTATCAGCCAGCTGGTTGGTTTCTTGGCTGCTAGGTCCAATTACGGAGGATTCGGTGCGGTATTCAAATTTTCAAACGTCTCGGCCACCACCGCCCGACGCCACAATTTCATCACCGCTCTTGCCACTAAGCCCGGCTCTTCCACCTGAATACAGGATTTGACTGCTGAACTGGAGTCCGCATCGGGCGGCTCGTGAAAGTGCTTCTCGTCAGAGTGGTCATTTGGATGCCTGTCGAACCGCCAGTTTCGGTCATTCTCGTCCACGTAGTGGAACTTGTACGCCCCCGAGGTGTACCAGGTCACGTCGAGCCGACTCCAGGCCGCGTCGATGCCCTCCGAGAAGTGGATGTGCAACTCGCGCTTGTAGATCGGATCGTTCCAGGAGTAGTCCTCTACCAACGGCTCTTCATCGAGGAACAGGTCCCTGATGTCGGTCATTACGTCGACGTCCGGCGTCCCGATGTCCCCTTCGAGTTCCTCTTCGGGGATACCGACAGTCCCGGGCGGCGCGTCTCCCATCGCTCACGCCGTTCTCGACACGCCAGTGCTGCCTGAGGTTGGAGGAGTATCCGCGAACGAGCCTCGCTCTGCACTGGCCGTTTCAACGGCTGCACGATCGCCCTCTGTGTCGGGATCGAAGTCGTACAGCGCCAACGCCGCCTTCGCAATGTCCAGGTTCTCCTCGAGCGAGCGCCACTCCGTGACCGCTTTCCATGCTTCCTCGGCGTCGCCGTCTTCGATCTGGATCGCGAGGTCGTCGGGGTCAGTCGCGTCGAACCGATTCTGGAGGTCGTTGATGTCCGCCCGGAGCCGCTTGATCCCATCGACGAGCTCCTCCCTGGAGAGCTCTCGATGGAGTTCGACGATCCGGCTCATGGCGATCGTCTGGCGGGATCGTTTGTACTGGGTCCCCTGGCCGGTCTCCACCGTCTCGGCGTGCCCGGTCTTCACGAGCCGTTTGAGGTGCGTCCGGGCCGTGGGCTCGCTTACCCTCGCTCGCTCGCCGATCTCACTGGCGTACTGGGGCGTCGACGTCGACCGGATCACTTCCTGCACCCGCTCGAACGGGGTGGTCTCAGCTTTCCACTCCTCGACCACCGCTTCGTTGATGTCGCCTTCCCAGAGGTCGGGATTCTCTTCAGCCATGGTAGCCAGTAGATGGGCAAGAGGTAAAAATGCTTTCCTGGGGGTTTTCTATATCATCTCCGACCTCTCTCCGCTATGGGGTTAGCATGGGCCGGCGGTACTAGGGCGGCGTCGTCTCATCCACTGCCAACTCAAGCCGATCGAGGAACGTTGGATCATAGGGCTCGTCGACCCATGAGCTCCAGCGTCGCGATGTCCAGCGGGCCTCCCGAGAGATCGTCGGCGGTCACGCGAGAGCAGCGTCGTCGACGGGAGATTCGACCCGCTGAACGGCCCGCCGGAGGAGCCTGATGTCGCGCCGCACGGTGCGCCACTCTTGCAGGTCCTCCCAGCGTTCCTGAAGCGCTTCGTGGTCGTCGACGGGCAGGTCATCGGTCAACACCGCGTCGGGATCGGGCACCCTGTACGCCTTCTGGAATGCTTCATCGTCCTGGATGAGCTCGGCTATCCGCTCGCGGAGCTCCTCCGCGGTGTAATCGCGGGCGAGCGATTCGACCCGCCGCCAGGTGAAGTACGAGTCGTTACGTCGGTATCGGGCGGGGCGTGCGTCCTGTCGGGACGCGATGCCCATCTCGGCGAGCTGCTCGAGCGCGCGGCGGGCACCGTTCTCTGAACAATCCGCACGCTCGGCGAATTCCGCCGCGGTCAGGAACTCCCTGGTGGCGACGAGGACGTCATACACACGCTGGAACGTCGTCCGATCGCCCTGCCACCGGTCGGCCTCATTCGCGGGAGTCATGGGAGCTGGTTAGGATCTGGAGAACATATATCTTCGTCTCGGCGCTAATATATGAGCTCCACCGGGAAGAGACCGTTGCATTGGCCACACACCAGCGTCCTCCCGCCAGACATCGGTGTCTGGTTTAACTCGCAATGGTGGGTTCGGTCGCAACACGAAGTGAAACGCGTAGCGGGTCACGGCTAGCCGTTCGGCCCGATGACCCGTAGGCGTTCTCCTGATGGTCCGACTCCCTGGGGGCGGCCCGAACTGTCAGCGGCGTCCGCGACCGGCCTGCGTTCGTTTCGTGTACCTCGGCGACACGATTCTCGAAGCGGTCCCAACCCGGACGACTAATCCGTTCCGCCGTCTCGGCGTTCGCTGTGATCGTCCGTTACTACGGAGACGCCGAACGCCGAGACTGGCACGGACACATGGTGTCACTCCTGGAGCGGATTCACGACGACCACGGTATCCCGGTCGAGATCGACCGGGTCGAGGCCCGACACGGAACGATCGACGACTTCCCCGGAGCCATCAACCATCCGACGGCTGAAGCGGTATACGAGCGCGACCTCAAGAACAACCGCGTCCTCATCGAGAACATCGACGAACGCCCATCGGAGGCCTACAAACGGAGTGGTGACCTTGATGTCGCCGGTCACGTCGCGATCGTCAACGATGGCGTCCACTGGGCGTCGACGCTCACAGGCGATGCATACGGCTACGGGCCAGGAGCCAGCTCGAAAACGGCGATCGATTTCCTCGAAGATGTCGCGGACTCGCCGAGCGACCGGGTGTGTGTCGAGTGCCTGGAGCTGCTGGACGGCGAGGGAAATTATTGTCCGAACTGTGGATGCACACTCGGCTGAGCGGATCGTCCATTTACTCGATCCCTCGGGCGGGCAATAGCCGGCGACGAACCGGGCACATTCGGCCGAAACGAATTTGTAAAACGGGCTAGTTACCTGGCGGGTGAACTGAGGGCGCCTAATCTCGTCAGGGGTTCAAGTTCACTCCGTCGCCGTCTTGCGTATTCGGACCGTGACGCAGACGGACGGGCGCTGCAGGAGTTGAACCCGCGACCCCTTGGTCCGAAGCCAAGTGCTCTGTCCAAGCTGAGCTAAGCGCCCACAGCCACGTGATTCCCCGCCGGCGCGCTTAACTCCGGCGGTTTTCCGGACTCCGCGCCGGCGCCGTCGACCAGTACCGGTAGCCCCAGCCGGCGATCACCGCCCCGTAGACCAGCCCGAGGTAGTGACCAAGGACGTTGGTGATCGACTCCCCTGAGGCGATGTCGGTCGGGAACAGCCCCACGACGAACACGACGACGAGCAGCCCGAGCAGTCCGGCGGTCACGGCGGCGCCGACCAGCCGCCGCCAGCCGTCCCGATCGGCCGGCAACCCCGCGTGATAGCCGGCCCGGGCGATCGGGAGGACCGTGGCCACGCCCCCGAGTGCCAGCAGCCCGCCGGCGGCCGTCGAGAGCGTTCCCGTCACGAGCCAGAGTATCTCCGCGGCGACGACGACCGTCACCGCCGCCACGACGTCCCAGGCGAGCCAGCGGTCGACGCCGTAGGCCCGGTGGAGCACGACGCCGACCCCGACCAGCCCGAACCCGGCGAGGCCCGCGACGACGCCCGAGAACCCCCGCGTCGTCAGGGGGCCGCCGACCAGGGCGGCGCCCGTCATCCCCACCGCGATCGGCAGCGCGGTGAGGAACCACGCGAACGAGAACCGGGCCCAGCGGCGCTCGTCGGCGAGCCAGCTCACGAGGAGGAGCCAGCCGCCGCCGGCCAACAACCCGCCGACGTTCCCGACGAGGTGCGCGTCGGTGAGGTGGACGTAGGCCGCGGTGAGGGCGTGGAGCGGGTCGGGCCGGGCGTACTGGAGGGCGAGCTCGTGCCGGAGCCCGGCCGGCACGAGCACGTGGATGCCGACGAGGAGGGCGGCGACCGCCCCGATCGCGAGGGCGTCCAGCGCGAGCCCCCGGTAGTCCCGCCTCGTCGTCGCCATACCGGCCCGCTCGGGGCCCGGGGTCAAGGGCCCGTCGGCCGGGACCGTCGCCACCGGGCCATTTATGCGACTCACCGGCGCAGCCGGCGCCATGGCGCCCGCCGAGCCCGCCCGCGGCCTATTGGAGCTGGCCCGGCCGGTGAACGCCGTCGCGGCCGGCGGGCTCACCGCCATCGGGGCGTACGTCGCCGGCGGGGCCGTGGGCGCGCCGGTGGCCGTCGGCGCCGCGGTCGGCGCGACGGTCCTCGCGACCGCGGCCGGCAACGCGGTCAACGACTACTTCGACCGCGACATCGACGCCGTCAACCAGCCCGGGCGGCCGATCCCGCGGGGCGCCGTCGAGCCCCGGACGGCGCTGGCGTACAGCGTCGTCCTGTTCTGGGGCGCGGTCGCGGTCGCCCTGACGCTCCCGCCGCTAGCCATCGCCATCGCGGCCGTGAACCTCGTGGCGCTGCTCACGTACACGTCGTGGTTCAAGGGCCGGCCGGGCGCCGGCAACGCGCTCGTCGCGTACCTCGGCGGCTCGACGTTTCTGTTCGGCGGCGCGGCCGTCGGCGACGTCGGCGCGGCGGCGACGCTGTTCGCGCTCGCGGCGCTCGCGACGTTCACCCGCGAGGTGGTCAAGGACGTCGAGGACCTCGAGGGCGACGCCGCCGAGGGGCTCCGGACGCTCCCCATCGCCGTCGGCGCGCGGCCCGCGCTCTGGATCGGCGCGGTGCTCCTGCTCGCGGCGGTCATCGCGAGCCCGTGGCCCTATCTCGACGGGGCGTTCGGCCCCGCCTACCTCGCGGTCGTGCTCCCCGCGGACGCGGTGATGCTCTATGCGGCCTACGAGAGCTTCGACGACCCGACGGCGGCCCAGACCCACCTGAAGTACGGCATGTTCCTCGCCGCCGCGGCGTTCCTCGTCGGCCGGGCGCTCGCCTGAGTCGCCGCCGACGGTACGCTTTTGCGAGCCGGCCGTCTCCCCGCAGGTATGCCCGTCACGAACGACGCGGAGCTCCGCGAGATCCTGGGCCTCGAGCGGATCGCCGTCGTCGGCTGCTCCTCGACGCCCGGCAAGGACGCCCACGGCATCCCGAAGTACCTCCTCGAGCACGGCTACGACGTCGTCCCCGTGAACCCGTTCGCCGACGAGATCTTCGACCGGGAGGCGTACGACACCCTCGCCGACGTGCCCGGCGAGGTCGACCTCGTCGACGTCTTCCGGCCGAGCGACGAGGTCGCCGGCATCGTCGACGCGACGCTCGAGCGCGACGACGTCCGGGTGATCTGGACCCAGCTCGGCATCCGCGACGACGAGGCGGCCGAGCGCGCCGAGGCCGCCGGCAAGCGGGTCGTGCAGGACCGCTGCATGAAGGTCGAGCACCAGCGGCTCATCGGCTGAGCGGCCGCCGCCCGCGGGCGTTCCTAGGCCTCCTCGCCCCGGAACGCGTCGATGACCTCGTGGACGACGTCCTGGTCGGCGGCGACGAGATACCGCCGGCCGGCGACGAGCTTCGTCGTGTGCTGGACGGCCACGTGCCCGCCGACGGCGGCGATGACGACCGAGCCCTCCGGGAGCGCCTCGGAGACGACCTGGCCCGCCGCCGGCGCCTCGTAGTCCAGCCGGATGTCGAGCACCTCGAGGTCGCCCGTGACGCCCTCGAGCGTCTGGACGTCGCTGCCCGAGACCGCGTTCACGGCCGCCTTGATGCTCGCCCGCTCGGGGAAGTAGATGTCGTCGACGAACTCGGTGTACTCGTCGCCGTCCTCGTCCTCGATGCGCGCGACGGTCCGGATGTCCTCGAACAGGCGGCTCGCGGCCATGCAGATGGCGAGGTTCGTGTCCTCGCGGTCGGTCAGCGCGGCGAGCACCGCGGTCTCCTCGCCCACGGCGGCCCGGAGCATCGACGGCCGCGTCGCGTCGCCCTCGAGGTACTCGATCGGGCCGCGGCGGTCGGCGTCCTCGATGGTGTTGGGGTCCCGCTCGATGACGGTGACCTCGACGTCGCGGCTCGCGAAGTGCTGGGCGACCCGATGGCCCACCCGGCCGCCGCCGGCGATCACGATGTGCTCGAACTCGTCCATACCTGCCCCTCCGCCGGGGCGCGTAATAACGATAGGGCCCGCGTGCCGACTCCGGCGGAGCCAAGGGCGTCGGTCGGGTAGTCGGTTCCATGCCCGACGAGTCGGGCCGCACCGCCGGCCCGGTCAGGACCGCAATCGCCCAGCTCCGCGGCGGCGGCCGGGGCTGGACGCTGCTGTTCGTCGCCGTCGGCTGGCTCTTCATCAACGGCTTCCGCGTCGTGCTCCCGGTGCTGCTCCCGGGCATCAAGGCGGACTTCGCGATCGACAACGCCCAGGCCGGCTTCGCGCTCACGGTGCTCTGGGCCCTCTACGCCGTCCTCCAGTTCCCCGCCGGGCTGGTCGCCGACCGCACCGGCGAGCGCCTCCTGCTGACCGCCGGGGCGCTGCTCGGCGCCGCGAGCTTCGCGGCGTTCTACCTCGCGCCGGGCTACGCGCTGTTCCTGCTCGCCTGTGCGCTGTTCGGGCTCGGCGCGGGCCTGTTCGGCACGCCCCGGGACATGCTGCTCAGCCGGACCTGGCGCGAGGCGGACAACACCGCCTTCGGGGTCGCGTTCGCCGCCGGCAGCCTCGGCGCGGCCGCGCTCCCGTTCGTCGCCGCGGCGATCGCGACCCGGTTCGGCTGGCGCGCCGCCGTCGTCTGGCTGCTCCCGCTGCTGGTGCTCGTCGGGCTCGGCCTCTGGCGGTTCGTCCCCGAACGCTCGGGCGAGTTCGGCGGCCGGCTCGGCACCCGCGAGACGGTGCGCAAGACCCTCGCCGCGCTTGGCGAGCCCCGCGTCCAGTTCGCCGGCGTCGTGATGCTGTTGTTCGTCTTCAGCTACCAGGGCCTCGTCTCGTTCCTCCCGACGTACCTCGTCGAGGTGAAGGGCCTGAGCCAGGGGCTGACCGCCGCGGTGTTCGGCCTGCTGTTCGTCGTCGGCGCGGTGGTCAACCCCGTGGCGGGCCACCTGGCCGACCGGCTGGGCGAGCGGGGCACAGTGTTCGGCGTCATCGCGCTCTCGACCGTCACCCTGGCCGCGCTCCCGTTCGTCGGGGGGCGCCTCGCGCTGGCCGTCCTCGTGCCGCTGCTCGGCGTGCGGATCGCCATCGGGCCGCTGGCGAGCGCGTTCATCGTCCGCGACCTGCCCGACGCCGTCCAGGGCACCGGCTGGGGCCTCCTCCGGACGCTGTTCTTCGGCCTCGGCGCGACCGCGTCGTCGGTCATCGGCGTCTTCGCCGACGCCGGCCTCTTCGACGCGGGCTTCCTGCTGCTGGCGGGCCTCACGGCGGTAACGGCGGTGTTCTGGTGGCGGATCCCGGCCGCGTCGGCGGGCTGACTACCGCTCGATGGCCCGGAACGTCCCGTGGCCACACGCCGGACACGCCTCGGGCCGCTCGTCGGTGACCGCGCCACAGCCCTGGCACTGCCAGTCGGGGCGGTAATCCCGTCGGGGTGCGTTCTCCGCCATGCTCAGGTCCACTCCTCGTAGTAGCCCATGACGTCGTCGATCGCCACGTGGAAGCCGTAGCTCAGGCTCGCGATCGGGCGGTCGTACACCAGCGGGTCGGCCACGATAGGCTGCTCGTCGGCCTGCTTGGACTGGACGGGCGAGCCAGCGTAGGTCAGGCCCACCACCTCGCCGTCGAAGTTCAGCAGGGGTGACCCGCTGACGCCCTGACGGCCTGGGACGTCGGTCTCGAGCTCGAAGTACGGCTCGTCGCTCTCCCGTCCGTACTGGCCGATCGAGCGGAGGTTGCCGAGCGTGATCATCCAGTTGCCGATACCGCCGGGGTGGCCGACCTGGACGAGGGGCTCCCGGGAGTCCCCCGGCGGGGTGGTCCCCGGCGGCAGCGCCGCCGGGGCGGCCGCCTCGGTCCGCAGCACCGCCACGTCGGGTCTGAGCGACTCGTTGATGCCCACGACGGACGCCGCGTGTTCCTCGCCGCCGAGCGTCCAGACGGTCGACTCGCGGGTCTCGCCGGAGACGAAGTCGAACACGTTGTGGGCGTTCGTCACCAGGTGATGGTCGTCGATGTACCAGGCCGTCGCGATGCCCTGGCCGGCCTGGAGGAAGACCACCGCCTCCCGGGCGGCGGTACCGACGGCCTTCGCCGTCGCGACCACGTCCTCTGCCGGGGGGTCGAACAGCGAGGCGATGCCCTCGAGGTTCGATCGCTTCCGGCGGCGCATCGGGAGCGCCGCCTCCAGGCGATCGATCTCGGCCCGGACGGTCTCGCGCTCGGCCTCGAGGGTCTCGAGCTCGTCCTCGCACTCCGCCGTCGACAGCGTCACCGCCGGGGTGGACGGCGCCGCCGTGGTCTGCGTGCCGGTTCGGTCGGCTCGACCGGCGCGGTTGCCTCGGGAGTCGAGGCCGCCGTCGCGGCGACGCTGTCCGGGGAGGTCGCCGTCGGCTCGGACCCGCCCTCGGGCGTGCTGCTACAGCCAGCCAGCGACCCCAGCGCCGCGACACCGGCCGCGCCGGCCGCCGCCCGGAGCCGGCCGAGTCGCCGGGCGATTCCGGGCCGGCTCGTCGGCGCTCACGTCCACTCCTCCATCAGCTCGAGCGCCGCCTCGATCGGGACGTGCAGCCCGTCGCTGTCGGGTACCAGCGGGTAGGTCACGACGTCCGTCGACGACGGCTCGGGGCGCTGACCGGGCTCCCAGTCCGAGTGGGGCTGGCCCGCGTACGTGACGCCGACCACCTGGCCCCCCATGTCGACGACCGGCGAGCCGCTCACCCCCTGGAGCCCCGGAACCGTGGTCACGAAGTCGGTCCAGCTCTCGCGGTGCTCGACGAGCTCCCCCAGCGTCAACACCCACTGACCGAAGCCGCCGGGGTTCCCGACCTGGACGAGCCGGTCGCCCGGCTCGACGCTCGTCGAGGAGCCGGTCGGGAGGACCTTCGGCGCCGACGCGTCGGTCCGAAGCAGCGCGATGTCGGCGCCCTGCTCGGACCGGCCGACGACCTCGAACGTGTGGCGCTCGCCGTCGATCGTCCAGAAGGTCCGCTCGGTTTCCGGGGTCAGGTCGGAGACGTTGTGGTTGTTCGTCAGGAGGAGGTGCTCGTCGACGAACCAGGCCGAGGCGGTGGTGACGCTGATGTCGTCGGTCATCTCGAGGAACGCCATCCCGGGCCGCGCCTCCAGCCCGACCGCGCGTGCCTCCTCGCGGACCGCCGCGTCGTAGGGGTGGTCCCCACGAGCGGCGTCCCGGCCCGCCGCCACGGTGGACTGGAGCGAGGCGATGGCCTCGTCCAGCCGGTCGCGCTCGCGCTCGAGATCGGCGAGGTGGTCGCGTTCGGCCTCGAGGGCGTCGCGCTCCTCGCGGTACGTCTCACAGGCCCCCGTCGCCGCGGCGAGGTCCGCCCCGACGGGCGCCAGCGCCGCGCCGGCGCTCGCGCCCAGGAAGGCCCGCCTCGAAATCCGGCCGCGCATGCGTTCTCGGCGGGATGACGGGGGAGTACATGGCTGTATCGGGATCGCCGCTATCTTACGGCCCGCCGTCTGGGGGCGACGGCGCCACGCCGGGGGTCGACCCCGCTCAGCCGCTCCAGCCCTCGAACGACCGGTAGATGCCCTTCGACAGGTAGCGCTCGCCCGAGTCCGGGAAGATCGTCACCACCGACGGATGCGGGAGTTCCAGCGCCCCCTCCGCGGCCCGCTCGGCGGTCCGTCGGGCTGCGACGCTGGCCGCGCCGGCGCTCGAGGCCACCAGGTGGCCCTCCTCCCGGGCGAGCCGCTTGAGCTCGGCGTGGCTGTCCTCGTCGGTCACCTGGACGATCTCGTCGACCAGTGCGGTGTCGAACAGCGCGTTCGCCGACGGGTCGTGGGTGCCGATGCCCTCGGCCTTGTACTCGGCCTCCTCGGGCGACTCGCCGACGAGCGAGGTGTAGAGCGATCCCGCCGGCTCGACGGCGACGACGTGGGTGTCGGGCTCGCGCTCGAGGGCGTACTCGGCGATGCCCATCAGCGTCCCCGCCGTGCCACAGCCCGCGACGACCGCGCCGACCTCGCCGTCGAGCGCCTCGTAGATCTCGGGCGCGGTCAGCTCGTAGTGCGCCTCGGCGTTGAGCGGGTTCTCGAACTGCTGGGGCACGACCGCGTCGTCGAGCTCCTCGGCGAGCTCGTGGGCCCGCTCGACCGCCCCGCCCATCCCGTCGGCCGTCGGCGTGTTGATGACCTCGGCGCCGAGCGCGCGCATCAGCTGCTGCTTCTCGACGCTGAACCGCTCGGGCACGACGAAGACCGCGTCGACGCCGAGCTGGCCGGCCGCGATGGCGAAGCCGATGCCCGTGTTCCCGGCGGTCGGCTCGACGACGGTGCCGCCCGCCGACAGGTCGCCCCGGTCGAGCATCCGCTCGAGCATGTAGTAGCCGATGCGGTCCTTCACGCTCGCCCCGGGGTTGAACGACTCGAGCTTCGCGTAGATCGGAACCTCGTCCGGGCCGTCGTGGACCCGGACCAGCGGCGTCTCGCCGATCGTCTCGAGGACGGAATCGAGCGGGCGGTCGTGGTCCGTCATCGCTCGTCGCCGGCGCCCGACGAGGCCGCCGCCGACTCGCCCTCCTCTGCCTCCGCGGCCGCCCGGATCGACTCGACGTCGAGCCCCTCGGCCTCGGCGAGCGCCTCGAGCAGGGCGCGCTGGCCGGCGACCTCGGTCTCGAGGTCGGCCACCCGGTCGCGGGTCTCCCGGGTGGTCTCCCGGAGCGCCTGGACCTCCTCGCGGAGCTCGACCACCTTCTCGTAGAGCGTCTCGGCGAGGTCGACCATCCGGGAGATCTTCTGCCCCGCGTTCCCGAGCATGCAAGACCCCAGGGGCGGCCTGGGTTTGTGCGTTCCGCCTCTGCTTCGACTCCGGGCCGCTTATCGGGCCCGCGGGCGTCCGGCCGGCCATGAACCGCGAGGGGGTCGCGACCCGGCTGGGCGTCGGCGCGGCCGCCGCCATCGTGCTGCTCGTGCTGGCGCCCTATGCGGTCGCCGACGCCCGGGCCATCGGGGTCTACTACGGCGGCCTGCTGGGCCCGCCGCTGGCGGGGCTGTTCGCCGCCGTGGCCGGCATCGGCCTCGGGGGCGCCCACCGGGGCCGGACGGACCGGCCCACGGCCGCGGGTGTGGTCGTGGTCTTCGCGTTCGCGACCCTGGTCGTCCTGGCGCCGTGGGCGCTCGGCGTCTCGCCGGCGCTCGTCGGCGGGATGACGACCGTGGCGGCGTTCGAGCACCACCGCTGGGCGCTCGTCCTCGCCGGGGTCCTCCTCCTGGGGGCCGCCGGGGCGTTCGCGAGCGAGGTCGTCTGACCGTCCACCCGGGAAACCCGGCGCCCGCACGCGGGTAGTCGAAAGGCCCTTTACGGGTCGCGGGGAAGCCTCTCCGCGGACTAGGCCGGGCGGCCAGGCCCCGCCCCTCGCCCGCGATACGGTCTTCAGCGGGGGCCGAACGTCGGGGGCGTCCACGCCGACGGGCGCGGGCCCCGAGCGCCGACGTCGAAGCCTCGTCCGTCGGGGACGGCGGTCCGCGGCGCGCAACCGAAGGGTCGCGTCGCCGCGGTTGATCGGCGGCAACGGGTCAGGCACGGAAGTGAGCAGCCCACCGTCGGACACCCGTCGCTCGATGGGTCGCGGGGTGGAGGAGGCAACCGGGACCACCCGTGCTCGGACGCGCGGGCCACCCCGACCCGTCCGCATCTTCGTCCTACTTGCAGAGCAACGGCGCCGACCGACTCAGCCCTCGAGCGCCCAGCCGACGAAGGCGTCCTCGAGCTCGACGTCAAGGGCCGACAGCGCCCGGGCCACGGCCACGTAGCCGGCCGCCAACATCGTGATCCCGACGACGGTGTCGGGCTCGAACGCGGACGCGGCCGCCTCGCCGAGCGGGTCGTCGACGCGGCCATCGGCCACGGCGGTGGCGTACCGCAGCAGGAGGGGCTCGCGTCCAGGGAGCGCCTCGAACTCGCCGGCGCTCACCGCGCGGATCGCGTCGTCGTCGACGTCGAGGGCGCGCGAGAGCCGGACGTGCTGGTGCCACATGTACGCCGTGTCGGTCGCGCGCGCCGTGGCCAGGATCACGAGCTCCCGCTCGCGGCCGGAGAGGCCCGCCTCGGTCCAGAGCACCCCGAAGTACTTCCGGAAGCTGTCGAGCACCGCGGGGTTGTTCCCGATGGCCCGGAACACGTTCACGGTCTGCTGCTCGCTCATCGGCGCGTAGAGGAGGTCGCGGTGCTCCGCCGGGAGCTCCTCGGGGTCGCGGTAGGGGACGCGGGCCATGGCGGGGCCACCCCGGGCAGCGGGATAAACGGGCCGGCCGCAAGGGGCCTACCCGGACAGCTCGTCGGCGAGGTCGACCGAACCCGACAGCTCGCGCTGGGGGAACGGGATGGTGATGTCGGCCTCGTCGAACCGGTTCTTGACGCTCGTGACGTAGTCGCTGCGGACCTTCACGAAGTCCGAGCGCCGGGGGTTGTCGATCCAGATGCGCGCCTGCAGGCCGACGTAGGAATCGCCGAGCTCGGTCAGCCGGACGCTCGGTGCGGGGTCGTCCACGATGCCGTCGTGGGCCTCGGCCTCCTCGACGATGATCCTCGACGCCTCATCGATGTCGTCGTCGTAGCCGATGCCGAAGAGGAACTTCAGGCGGAGCTGGTTGTTGGCGACCGGGTTCTTGATCACGCCGTCGGTGAGCTGGGAGTTCGGCACCGTCAGCAGCTCCGAATCGAACGTCTCGACGCGGGTCACCCGGAGGCTGATGTCCTTCACGATGCCGGCGTGGCCGTCCCACTCGATCCAGTCGCCGATGCGGAACGGCCGGTCGGTGAAGATGAAGATGCCGGCGACGAAGTTCTTGATGACGTCCTGCATCGCGAAGCCGATCGCGAGCGTGGCCGCCGCGGCGATGGTCGCCAGCGAGGTGAGGAAGCTCCCCAGGCCGGCGAAGCCGAACGCCACGGAGACGGCCGCGAAGATCACGACCATCCAGGTGACCTTCCGCAGCGGGACCTTGGCGTGGCGGTCGAGGTCACGCGACTCGAACACGCGCTCGATCAACGGCAGCACGACGAGCCGCCCGATGAGGAACACGCCCACGAAGGCGGCGATGAACGACACCGCCGTGCCGAGGGTGGCCGCGTAGGGCACGCCGTACGCCCGGCGGACAGCTCGCCGAACGCCCCGCCGCTGGCGGGGTCGAAGCCGATGGGGGTCGTGGGCGTCGCCTGGAGCGCCATCAGTGGAACACGGCCGTGTGGCCGCGGGTCTCGACGAGCTCGGCGCCGACGTGCTCGGCCAACGAGGCCGCGAGCTCGTCGGTCGACGCGTCGGGCGCCTTCGCCTCGAGGAACTTGACCTTCACGAGCTCGCGGTCGTCGAGCTGCCCGCTGAGCTCGTCGGCGACGGCGTCGATGCCGGCCTTGCCGACCCAGACCGTGACGTCGAGGTCGTGGGCCTGCTTGCGGAGGGCGTGGCGGTCCATGTCGGCCTGGCGTAACGCCTGACCGGTCAAACACCTGTCGAAAGGCCGTCAATCCGGGCGCGCGGCCCCGGCCTACTCGTAGGGGTATCGCGCCTGGTGGCCGCAGTCACACGTCACCACGACGTGGCCGTCCTGGAGCCGGTGGCGGGCGTTCCGGCCGACGACGAGGTAGCGGTCGCAGGCGTCGCAGGTGTGGCGGGTCAGCGCCCGCGGCTGCCGGAGCCGGTGTCGCTCGGCGATCCGCCGGGCCCGCCGGACGTACTCCCGGGCCCGCCCGGGCTCGTCCTCGAGGGTCGCGGCCCGGGCGAGCTCGACCAGCCGCTCGACGCGCTCGGCGGCGATCGTGTCGGCGTCCGGGTCCGCGGGGGACACGGCTCGAACGGCCGCGGCGGGCGGGCTAAAGGGTTGTCCTCCGGCGGCCCCGGTACGCTTACCTGCGCCCCCGGCCTCCGGCGGGCCGTGCGGGTCCTGAACTACCTCGAGCTGGCGGGGCGGCTCGACCGGAGCGGCATCGGCACCGCCGCGGCCCAGCAGCGCGCCGCCCTCGAGGCCGCTGAGGTCGACGTGGTCACCTCGCCGTGGCGCCGCGGGTGGCCCCCGGTCCGGCCGTTCGATCTGGCCCACGTCAACCTGTTCGGCCCCGGCACGCTGGCCGTCGCGGCCGCGGCCCGCCGGCGCGACGTCCCGCTCGTGGCCCACGCCCACGTCACCGCCGAGGACTTCCGGGGCAGCTTCCGGGGCTCGGACCTCGCCGCCGGCCCGCTCCGGCGCTACCTCCGGTGGTTCTACTCCCGGGCCGACCTCGTGCTCTGCCCGAGCGAGTACACCCGGGACACCCTGGCGGGCTACCCCATCGACGCGCCGGTCGAGCCAGTCTCGAACGGCGTCGACCTCGGCTCGCTCGAGGGGTTCGAGGCGCTGCGCGAGCCCTACCGCGAGCGCTTCGACCTCGACGGCCTCGTCGCGTTCGCCGTCGGGAACGTCTTCGAGCGCAAGGGCCTCTCCACCTTCTGCCGGCTCGCCGAGGCGACCGAGCACCGGTTCGCCTGGTTCGGCCCCTACGACACGGGGCCCCAGGCCAGCCCCGCCGTCAGGCGGTGGACCGGTGACCCGCCGGCGAACCTGACGTTCACCGGCTGGGTCGACGACAAGCGGGGGGCGTTCGCCGCTGGCGACGTCCTCGTCTTCCCCGCCCGGGTCGAGAACCAGGGCATCGCGGTGCTCGAGGCGATGGCGTGCGGGAAGCCCTGCCTGTTGAGCGACATCCCCGTGTTCAGGGAGTACTACGAGGACGGCGTCGACTGCGTGCTCTGTGCCGATGTCGAGGAGTTCCGCGCGGCCCTCGACCGGCTCGCCGAGGACCCGGGCCGCCGCGAGGAGCTCGGCGCGAACGCCCGCGAGACCGCCGAGCGCCACGGCCTCGATCGGGTCGGCGAGCGGCTGGTCGACGCCTACGAGCGCGTGCTCGCGGACGGCTGAGCCCCCGCCGAACGGCCGGCGGCCGTCTCCGTCCAGGCCGATGGCGTAAGTCGCAAGCCCTTAAGCCGCCACCGGCGAACCTCGCCCGATGGAGGCCGTCGCGGCGTTCACGGACACCTACCTGCCGACGGTCAACGGCGTCACCTACACGGTGACGACCTGGCGGGACCGGTGGCGGGCCCGCGGCGGCGAGATGGCCGTCGTCTACCCCCGGGCCGACGGCCACGACGCCGGGCCGGGCGAGCACGGCGTCCGGAGCCTGCCGTTCCCGTTCTACGAGGGGTTCCGGATCGGGCTGCCCCGGCTGCCCCGCGGCCTCGCCGACGTCGACCTCGTACACGTCCACACCCCGTTCTCGATGGGCGTGGCCGGCTGGCGGCTCTCGCGCCGGCTCGACGTGCCCCTCGTCGCCTCCTACCACACGCCGACCAACGAGTACGTGGGTTACCTCACCTCCCAGCCGACGCTCGAGCGGGGCCTGGACGCCGTGAGTCGGGGCTGGGAACGGCGGTTCTACGACCGCGCGGCCCTGGTGACCGCGCCGAGCGAGCCCTCGCGGGACCACCTCGTCGACGCCATCGGCGTCGACACGCGCGTCGAGGTCGTCCCGAACGGCGTCGACACCGAGCGGTTCGGCCCGGTCGACACCCGGGCCTTCCGCGAGCGCCACGGGCTCGGCGACGGCCCGCTGGTCGGCTACACGGGCCGGCACGGCCACGAGAAGCGCCTCGACGTGCTGATCGAGGCCGCGCCGGGGATCGACGCGACGGTGGTCCTCGCCGGGGATGGGCCGGCGCGGGACGCGCTGGAGCGCCGGGCGGCCGAGCTCGACGCCGACGTGCGCTTTTTGGGCTTTCTCGACCGCGATGAGCTCTCGGCGTTCTACGCGTCGCTGGACGTCTTCGCCTTCCCCAGCCCGGTCGAGACCCAGGGCATCGTCGCGCTGGAGGCGATCGCCTGTGGCACGCCGGTCGTCGGGGCCGACCGCGGCGCGCTCGAGGCCACCATCGACGACGGCGAGACCGGCTACCACTTCGCCGCCGGCGACGCCGACGACCTCGCGACGACGGTGGGCCGGGCGCTGGCCGAGCAGGCCGCCCTCACGGCGTCGTGTGTGGACCGCCGGCCGTCGCTGGACGTGGAGATGGCGGTCGACCGGCTCGCGTCGCTCTACGCCGAGCTGTAATCGCGGAGAACCGTCGGGCTCCGACCGGCTAGTCGTCCTCGAGCGCGTCGGCGATGCGCTCGAGCGCTTCGGTGACGTCGCGGATCTCGTCGCGGACGCGCTCCATCTCGCGGGTGAACGTCTCGGAGTCGAGGCCGCCACCGGCGCCGCCGCCGGGCCCGCCGCCCATCGCGCCGGGGCCCCCGCCCATCATCCCGCCCATCATCTGTGCGAAGGGGTTCCCGCCGCCACCGGGCCCGCCGCCCATGCCACCGGGTCCGCCGGGACCGCCGCCCATCGCCTCGCGGGGGCCGCCGCCCTCGCCCTCGCGCTGCTCGCGGAGCTCCTCGACGCGCTCGCGGAACGACTGCTCCTCGTCGGTGCCCTCGTCGCCGTCTGAGGCCTCGTCGTCGGCCATGCCTGGCCCACGTCCGGCGCGGCGGAAAAGCGTTGGCATCCCGCCGGTCGGCGCGGCTACCCGAAGGCGCCGAGGCTGGACTGGAGCTCCCGGTCGGTCGCCCCTGCCTCGAGCTCGTGGCCCACCAGGTCCCGGAGGTCGACGGCGTAGGTCCCCCCACCCCGCTGGAGCACGAGCAGCCGGCCCTTCGTCCCGACGACGGTCCCCGTGGCGAGCGTCTCGGCGACGGGCCGTTCGGCCAGCTCGAGGCCGTAGTCGAATCGGAAGGCGTCGACGGCGTCGTAGCGCTCGCGGGCCGCCGCCCAGGCGCCCTCATCGACCGGCTCGGCGAGGCCCGCGAGCTTGGTCGCGACCCGGACCTGGTCGGGCACGTCCTCGGCGAGCTCGCGCTCGACCCGGCGGGCGATCCGGCCGTCGGAGACCGTGTGGAGGTGGAGCGCGCGGTCGGCGCCCTGCTCGCGGAGCCGCACGGGCAGCCGCGCGAGCTTCGTCACCCCGACCTTGAGCACGGCGGGCGCGAACGACGCGAGGTAGACGGCGTGCTCGGCATCGCAGCTGGCCAGCGGTTTCTCGCAGTTGCCCGTACACCGGGCACAGGGCCAGTCGTCGGTGTGGTCGGCGCAGTAGGGCGCGCCGGCGGCGTCGCACGCCGTGGTGGGCGGTCGCCGTCGAGCACGCCCGCGCAGTGGCGTCGTGCGAGCGTGAAGGCCAGCTCGACCCCGGGTCCGAGGGGCTCCCGACGGACGGCGCCGTCCTCGGCCACCAGGAGTGCGGGGTCGTCGGGCTCGCCGCTCACGCCCTCGATGGGGTCGTACGCGAGGGCCGAGAGCCCGGTGTCGTAGCCGACGACCTGCACGGCCGCGGGTAGGCGAGGCCCGCCTAAAGCGGTGGCGTTCCGGGGGCTCAGGCGGCCGCGGGCTGCTCGGCCTCGAACAGCCGGTCGCCGCAGTCCTGACAGGTCACCGCGGCCACCTCCCGGGTCCGGCAGCACGACTGGACCGTCTCCTCGCCGAACCGGACGTCGCCGCCGCAGCTCGGACACCGGTCGAGGAACACCCGGAGGCCGTTCAGGACCTGGCCGCGGGCCACCGGGTCGAGGCCGGCCCACCGATCGAGCCGGGCGTCCAGGACCCGGGCGCCGGCCATGTCGGCGCGGAACGCGCCGGCGGACTCCCACTGGCCGATCCGCCACCGGCCCGAGGGGCCGCCGCTCGCCGCCAGCGCCACGTAGGCGTCGCCGTGGGTCTCGAGCTCGACCTCCTCGGCGGGCAGCTCGAGCATGGCCGCGAGCTCGGCCCGGCCCGCGTCGGCGTCCCCGAGCGCGTCGATCTCGGCCCACCACTCTCTCCGAAAGCCGTCGGTGAGGCAGAGGTCGTCGACGTCCGGGCACTCGGTGAGGGCGCCGGCGTCGTCGAGCACCTCGTAGGCGTCGACCTCGGTCGCGGCCGGTGCCGGGCCATCGTGGTCGAAATACCGGAGGAGCCAGTCCGGGAAGTACGTCTTCGTGAGTCGGGGCGTGCCGGGGACCAGGTAGCCCCGCAGCGCGATCGCGGCCCCGGCGACGCCGAGTACGGCGACCCCCAATGCCGCCGAGGCAGTCGGCCCGACGGGCGCCGCCAGCCCGGCGCCCACCGCGACGACGACGGCGATGGCCGCATTGAGAACGGTGCAGGGCGTACACCGGTTCTCGCCCGTGTACTCGGGGCGGCGGAGGGCGTCGAGCGCGGCTGGCAGCCCCGTTGACATGGCCGGAGACAGGGTCCGGTGGAAAATCAATCTACGGGAGCGCGGGCACGAGTTAAGGCCTCGGCGGCCCAACGTGGACCATGAACTTCGAGGCCGCCCTGGAGGCCGACGTCGAGGCGGGCCGGGTGGAGCTCACCTTCAGCGTCGCGAACGTCGGGACCGAGCCCGCCACGCTCCAGTTCGCGGGCGACGTCGCCGCCGAGATCGCGGTGCGACGCGGCGGCGAGGTCGTCTGGACCTGGCGCGACGAGCGCGCCCCAGGCGACGCCGGGACGCCGCTGCGCGACCAGGAGCTCGCGCCGGGCGATACAGTCGTCCACCGGGCCATCTGGGACGCCCCGCCGCCGGGCGAGTACGTGGCCGAGGCGACCGTGGCGGCGCGGAACCTCGACGCCTCGGCGCGGGCCGAGTTCGCGGTCTGAGGCGGGCTCAGCGCCGCTCGGCAAGCAGCTCGCGCGTGGCCCGGCGGACGGCCTCGTCCGAACCCAGGTCGGCGGCCCAGCCGAGCGCCTCCAACCTGCTGACGTCGAGCTGCATCCGGGGGACGTCGCCCACCCAGCCCCGCTCGCCGCCGGTGTGCTCGAGCTCGGGGTCGAGCCCCATCTCGTCGGCGACGATCGCGGCGATCTCGTCGACGGCGGTGGCCTCGCGGGTGCCGAGGTTGTAGACGTTCACCGGCTCGTCGGTCGCCTCGATCACGGTCGTCATCGCGTCGACGCAGTCGTCGACGTGGAGGTAGGACTTCTCCTGGCGGCCGTCGCCGAGCACCTCGAGGCGGTCGGGGTCGGCGCGGAGCTTCTCGATGAAGTCGACGATGACCGCCCCGGGCTGCAGGCGCGGCCCGACGACGTTCGCGAACCGGAACGTCCAGGTCGTGAAGCCGTGGCTGTGGGCGTAGACGCTCAGCAGCGCCTCCTCGGCGACCTTGCTCGCCCCGTAGACGCTGATCGGCGCCGGGGGCTGGTCCTCGGGCGTGGGCCGCGGCGCCTCGCCGTAGACCACCGACGAGGAGGTGAACGCCAGCTTCCGGACGCCGACCGCGTCCATGCGCTCGACGACGGTCTCCGTGAGGCGGTTGTTGAGGCGGAACTGGGCGATGTCGTCGCGGTCGGCCGCCTTGTCCGCGGCGCAGTGCACGACGAGGTCGACGTCGGCCGTGATGGCCTCGGCGGCCACGCTCGGGTCGGTCAGGTCGCCCTCGATCAGCTCGGCGGCGTCGGGCACCCACGCCCGGTCGCCGTTCGTGAGGTCGTCGACGACCACCACCTCGTTGTCGTCGACGAGGCGGTCGGCGAGGTGGCTCCCGACGAAGCCGGCGCCGCCCGTCACGGCGATCCGGGCGCCACTGAGGTCCATGGCCGAGGCTCCGGTGGAACCGGTAAACCCGTTCCGGTCGGTGCCGTGCCCTCAGCCGAAGACGACGAACATCGCCCCGCCGAAGACCACGAGCCCGGCGCCGAAGAACAGCGCCTTGAACTGGTTGCTCCCGACCGGCGCCTGCAGGTACTCGATGGGATCGATGTTGACGCCGGAGGCCGGCTCGATGGCCATCCCCGCCAGCCCGACACCGTTGGCGCCGGTCAGCGTGGTCGTGACGATCAGCACGCCGAGCACCAGGAGCCCGAGCCCGAGCGCCCAGGTCGGCAGCCCGGTCCCCGTCCCGACGGCCAGCGCGACGAGGGCCAGCCCGCCGCCGAACGCCAGCGTGTAGCGGACCGTGAGCGCCAGCACGAGGGCCCCGCGCATACGTACCGTGATGGCCTCAACGGCATAACCTCCGGTGTCCAGCCCGCTCGTCGGCCTCGTGGGCGGCTCGAACGCCCGGCCGGGAGCCGAAACGGGTTACCCGCGTGCCCCCCTGGGCTCCGCCATGGAGGGCGACCCCGAGGTCTGCGTCGTTCGGCTCGGTCACCGGCCCGGCCGGGACGACCGGATGACGACCCACGTCGGCCTGACCGCCCGGGCGCTGGGCGCCGACCGCGTGGTGCTGCCCGACGCGGCGGGCCACGCCCGCGACACCGTCGTCGAGGTCACCGAGCGGTTCGGGGGGCCGTTCGCCGTCGAGACCGCGGCCTCGCCCGGGCGCGTCGTCCGGGAGTGGGAGGGGCGCGTGGCCCACCTGACGATGTACGGCGAGCCGGTCGCCGACGTCGTGGGCGATATTCGATCGGCCCGGGCCGAAGCCCCGCTGCTCGTCGTCGTCGGCGCCGCCAAGGTCGCCTTCGACGTCTACGAGGCGGCGGACTGGAACGTCGGCGTCACGAACCAGCCCCACTCGGAGGTCGCCGCGCTCGCGGTGTTCCTCGACCGGCTGTTCGAGGGGCGAGAGCTCGACCGCCCGTGGCGGAACGCGGAGCGCGAGGTGGTGCCCCGGGCCGAGGGCAAGCACGTCGAGTCCGTCGAACCGACCGACGGCGACGGCTCGGCGGCCGAGTGAACAGATTGAAGGTTCGCGACCGCCGAACGTGACCAATGGCTTTTGATGGGCTGCTCGAGGACCCGGTCATCCAGAAGTACCTCCACGAGCTGGTGGGCCCGCGGGGGATGCCGGTGGCCGCGGCGCCCCCGGAGGGCGAGGTCACCGACGAGGAGCTCGCCGAGGAGCTCGACCTCGAGCTCAACGACGTCCGCCGGTCGCTGTTCATCCTCTACGAGAACGACCTGGCGACCTACCGGCGGGTCCGCGACGAGGACTCCGGCTGGCTGACCTACCTCTGGACGTTCGAGTACGACAACATCCCGGAGAACCTCGAGGAGGAGATGTACCGGCTCTACGAGGCGATCGAGGAGCGCCTCGACTACGAGGAACAACACGAGTTCTACCTCTGTGAGGTCGACTCGCTCCGCTTCGAGTTCGGCGAGGCGATGGACCACGGCTTCGAGTGCCCGCAGTGTGGCTCGCCGCTCGAGGCGCTCGCGAACACGCACCTGATCGACGCGATGGAGGACCGCCTCGATGGCCTCCGAGACGAGCTCAGCATCGAGGAGCTCGGCCACCCCGCGGACGCCTGAGCATGGTGGTCCTGGCGACGAAGGTGTACGTCGAGGGCGACGCCCGCGACCGCGCGCTGGACAGCCTCCGGTCGGTCGTCAACGACGCCGTCGGCGAGCTCGACGTGACGGTCGAGGTCGGCCTGCGCCGCGACGAGTTCCCCTCGGTGACCGTCGAGGGCGACGACGCCGAGGCCGCCCGGAACCTGCTCCGCGAGGCGTGGGGCGAGGTCAGCGGGAGCCGGCGCGACGGCGAGACCTACGTCGGTACGTTCGATTCCTGGGACGACGACGGGATCGTGCTCGACGCTGGCGAGCCGGTCCGGATCCCCGCGGCCGAGCTCGGGCTCGGGCCCGGCACGCCGAGCCAGGTGCGCGAGCGGTTCGGCCTCGTCCAGCACCTCCCGATGCGCTTCGTCGCCGGCGACCCGCCGCGGCTGGCCGACGCCGAGCGCGACCGGCTCTACGGCTGGCAGCGCGGCCGGGGCCGGGTCAACGTCAACAGCGCGACGCGGAGCGAGGTCCGGGCGACGGTGAACCGTGCCGGCCACGCCGACGACATCGTCACCGTCGAGCGGCTCGGCCTGCTCGAGCAGAGCGTCATCTGCGCCGAGGGCACCGACCCGCCGGGGCTGCTCGCCGCCATCGGGCCCCATCTCCGCTCGGAGCTGCGCTGCGTGATCCCGGAATGAGGCGCCGGCTGCTCGCGGTCGGCGCGCTCGCGCTGCTGGCCGTCCTCGCGGGCTGTGCGGGGCCGTTCGGCGGCGGGGGCCTCGACACGTCGCGCGCCAACGAGACCGCGAGCTACGACTGGGAGACGACCGCGAACAGTACGCTGACGGTCGAGGGCGACCGGGTCCTGGCGGTCTACCGGGTCGAGAACCGCTCGACGCTCGAGCTGTACGGCTTCCGCCGGTTCGGCAACCTGCAACCGCTCGACCCCGTCGCGGCACGCTTTCGATACCCCAACGGCACCGTCGTCGGCCCGGCCGCGATGAGCTTCTCGACGGCTGACTCCCGGACGGTGGTCGAGCTGCCCGCCGAGGAGGGCCGCTTCGCCGTGGCGCTCCCGAAGGAGGGCAAGCGCGTGCGGGTACCGATCGTCGTCGAGGGCTCCCACGAGCTGCTCCTCCCCGAGGACGCCCACGTGCGGTACTTCCTGCTCGGCCGGGTGGTCCCGAGCGCGGACGAGCGGACCGAGGGCCCGGACGACCGGGTCCGCCTCCGGTGGGAGGCGCTCTCGGGCGAACGCCTCGTCGTCGAGTACTACCTCGAGCGCGACCTGGTCATCTTCGCCGCCGTGCTGACGCTGGCGGGCCTCGGCATTCTGGGCGGGCTGATCTACTTCTGGCTGCAGCTCCGGACGCTCCGCGAGCGCCGCCAGCAGGTCGCCTGGGACGAGGACTCGGGCGGTCCCTGAGGGCATCGACGGCGCACTTTTGGGCCCGCGGGTCGCAGGGTGACCATGCGCGTCGCGGTCGTCACGGTGGGCGACGAGCTCCTCGCCGGCGACACGGTCAACACGAACGCCGCCTGGCTCGGCGAGCAGCTGGGCCGCCGCGGCGCCCACGTCGAGCGGGTCGTGGTCGTGCCCGACCGGGTGGGCGAGATCGCGGCGGAGGTCAACCGCCTGCGGGCGACCCACGACGCCGTCGTGGTCACCGGCGGGCTCGGCCCGACCCACGACGACCTGACGATAAACGGCGTCGCGGCCGCGCTGGGCGTCCCGGTCGAGGAGAGCGCGGACGCCGTGGCCTGGTACGACGGCCACGCCGAGTACTCCCACGACGACCTCGTCGACGGCACGGCGGACCTGCCGCGGGGCGCCCGGCTGCTGATGAACCCCGTGGGCGTCGCGCCCGGCGCGGTCTGCACCGGCGAGGACGGCGTCCCGATCTACGTGCTCCCGGGCGTGCCCCGGGAGATGGAGGCGATGTTCGAGGCCATCGCCGACGAGTTCGACGGCGAGCCCCGGACCCGGCGGTTCGTCGAGACGACCGAGCCCGAGAGCGCGCTCATCGACCGGTTCGCCGCGCTTCAGGAGCAGTTCGCCGGCGTCACGGTCGGCTCCTACCCCGGCGAGGACGGCGTCCGGGTCAAGCTCGAGGGCGAGGACGCCGAGGCGGTCGACGCCGCGGCCGACTGGCTCGAGGCCCGCGTCGAGGCGTAGGCGCTCAGACGCGGTAGAGCCCGAGGAACGCGACCAGGCCCGCCACGCTGACGGCCGCGATGAGCGGGAACGTCGCGACCAGCCCGAGGCGCTCGGCGACCACGCCGACGAGCAGCGGGCCGCCCGCGCCGCCCAGCGCGCCGGCGGTCAGCATGACGCCGAAGAGGCTGCCCGAGAACCCCCGCTTGGCGTACGCCGACGTCAGCGCGTTCAACGCCGGGAAGGCGGCGTAGAGGATCACGCCGAGCAGGAAGAACCAGGCCGTGAGCGCCAGCGGCGCCTCGGGCACGGCCGCCGTGGCGGCCAGCGCCAGCGCCGAGAGCGCGAGCACGCCGACGCCGAGCGTCCGCCGGTCCATGCGGTCGGCGAGGCTGCCCGCGCCGAGCGAGGCCACGCCGCCGCCGGCGAGCATCACGAAGAACACCGCGTTCGAGACGGCGGTCGAGCCGCCCGTCCGCAGCACGAGGTAGGAGGCGGCGAACGTCCGGACGGCGCCGATCTCGAGCGAGATGAGCAGGTTCGCGACGAACAGGCCGACGACCCACCACGCCAGGGGGACGTTGACGGCGTCGCGGGCCCGCGCCCGGAGCCCCCCACGTTCGGGGCTCCCGCCGTCGGCCGCGGCCTCGGGCGCCGCCCCGTCGTCGGGCGACGGGAACCAGAGCACGAAGACGGCGGCGTAGGCCACGCCCACGGCCGCCCCGGCCATGAGCGCGGTCCGCCAGTCGAACAGCACCGCCAGGCCGCCGATGATGGCGGGCGCCATCGCGGTGCCCGCCACGCCGCCGAGGCCGTGGATGCCCATGGCCTTGCCCTCGGTCGCCCCGCTCTCGAGGTCGCTGATGAGCGACATCCCCGACGGGTGGTACGTGCTGCCCCCGATGCCCGCGAGGGCCTGGGCGCCCACGAGCGTCAGGTAGCTGTCCGCCTGGGCGGCGAGGAAGATCCCGGCCGCGAGCACGACCATCCCGGCGCCCAGCACCGGCTTCTTGCCCAGGCGGTCGGCCAGCGCCCCCGCGGGGAGCTGGAACACCGAGTACATGGCGTAGAAGACGGTCAACAGCGCGCCGGCCTGGCCGAGCGTGATGTCGAAGTCCGCCACCAGCAGGTGGAGGATCGGCGGCAGCGCGACGCTGTAGAACTCGTTGACCGCGTGGGCGCCCGTGATGAGCCAGACCCGCCGCGGGCTCGAGACCGCGACGAGCCCGCGGACCGACCGGAGGCGCATTGGTCGAGGGCAGCGTTCGGCCGGGCCTTACCCTTGCGGTTCGCCGGCGGGCTTCCGAACGGCTTTCAGCGCTGACCCGCCTACGCCGGCCCATGCGCGTCGGCCTCGTCGTGAACCCCATCGCCGGCATGGGCGGCCGGGTCGGCCTGAAGGGCACCGACGGCAAGGTCGAGGAGGCCCGCGATCGTGGCGCCGAGGCTCGGGCGCCCGGGCGAGCCGTCGAGGCCCTGTCCGCCCTCCGGGAGCGGGCCCCCGACGCCGAGGTGCTGACCTACGGCGGCGTGATGGGCGCCGACGAGGCCCGGGCGGCCGGCTTCGAGCCGATTGTCGTCGGCGAGCCCGTGGGCCCAGCTGACGACGCCGAGACGGCCGGGACGACGGCCGACGACACGCGGGCCGCCGTGGAGGCGTTCGTCGACGCGGGGGTGGATCTTATCCTGTTCGTGGGTGGGGACGGCACCGCCGTGGACGTCGCCGAGCGCCTCGAGGCGCTCGAGGCCGACGTCCCGATGCTCGGCGTCCCCGCGGGCGTCAAGGTGTACTCCTCGGTGTTCGGCGTCACGCCGCCGGCGGCCGGCCGGGTCGCGGCGACGTTCACGACCACCGAGGAGCGCGAGGTCGTCGACCTCGACGAGGAGGCCTACCGGGAGGGCGAGGTCCAGACGCGGCTGCGGGCGATCGCCCGGGTCCCGGTCGCCGAGGCCCTCCAGTCGGCCAAGCAGCTCGGCGGCGGGACCGTCGAGGGGGTCGCGAAGGGCGTGGCCGACGCGGTCGAGCCGGGGGTCACCTACCTGCTCGGCCCCGGCAGTACGCTGCGGGCGGTCAAGCGGGAGCTGGGCTTCGACGGCTCGCCGCTCGGCGTCGACGTCTGGCGCGACGGCGAGGTGCTCGTCGAGGACGGCGCGGAGTCGGACCTCCTCGAGGCCTTGGGCGAGGAGAACGTCATCGTGATCTCGCCGATCGGCGGCCAGGGCTTCGTCTTCGGCCGGGGCAACCAGCAGCTCTCCCCGGCGGTGATCGAGCGCTGCGACGTCCACGTCGTGGCCTCGAGGCGCAAGCTCGACCAGACGGGCGTGCTCCGCGTCGACACCGGCGACGAGGCGCTCGACGAGTCGCTGCGGGGGTGGCGGAAGGTCCGCACGGGCCGCTTCGAGCACCGCCTGCTGCAGGTCGTCTGAAGGGCCGGTCGGGCGGTGGGTCGTCGGCCGCCATTGTCGACCCCGCCGCCGTCGTGTTGTGTGTCAATAAGTCGCATATAGTCAGGGTTAAGCTGGCCAACCGTCTGGGGGATGGTATATGGAGACCCGGAAGGTCCAGCGGCTGGGGCCCTCGACGCTGGCGATGACGCTGCCGGCGGAGTGGGCGAAGGAGCACGGCGTGGAGAAGGGCGACGAGGTGTCGATCCGGATGGGCGGCAAGGGGACGCTGACGGTGATGCCCCAGTCGGCCCAGACGGGCGAGTCGGAGGCGACCATCCACGCCGAGCATCTCGACGCGGACTCGGTCGAGCGCGCCATCGTGGCCCAGTACGTCCTCGGCCGGCGGGTCATCTACGTCGAGAGCGAGGACACGCTCGACAACGAGACGATCAACGCGGTCTACTCCGCCGAGGCCCAGCTCATGGGGCTGGGCGTCGTCGAGGAGACGCCCGACCGCATCGCCATCCGGTGCTCGGTCGACCCGGCGGACTTCACGCTCGACAACCTCCTCGAGCGCCTCGAGAACACCGGCTCGACGATGCGCGGGGAGGCGGTCAAGGCGCTCGCCCGGGGCGACCCCGACCTCGCCCAGCGTGCGCTCAACCGGGAGCGCCAGGCGAACAAGATCTTCGTGCTGATGCTCCGGCTCATCTTCATGGCCTACCAGAACCCGACGCTCGCGAGCGCGGTGGGCGTCCGGTCGACGTTCCCGCTCATCGGCTACCGCACCATCGCGAAGAACCTCGAGCTCACGGCCGACAACGCCCAGGACATCGCCGAGACGGTGCTCGAGACCGAGGGCAACGCGCTCTCGGTCGACCAGTCGGTCATCCGCCGCATCCGGGAGTTCACCGACCAGGTCGACGAGCTCACCGCCATGGCGGTCCGGGCGGCCGTCGAGCGCGACTACGAGCTCACCATCGAGGCCCGCGAGCTGTTCAGCGAGATCGGCGACCGCGAGCAGGAGATCCTCGCGGACCTCCCCGAGATGGCGAACGAGGACCTCCTCCGGGTCCGGGAGGTCCTCGTCGACCTCCAGCAGACCGCGGGCTACGCCATGCGGAACGTCGAGATCGCGACGAACCTGGCGCTCGACGAGGACTCCGAGTACGTGACGATCCGGTAGGGGCTCCTCATCGACCTTCAGCAGGTCGTCTCGGCGAGAGGCGAGGCGTGGTCGTGTCCGTCACGGATCTCGGACTCCGACCGAAGCGGCCAGCTTCGGAGAGCCGTGAAAGACTTCGCTTTCTGAATGCGTCGGGAACAGGGGCTCGGTGATACCTCTATTCCGCGTAGGTATCATCAGGTAATATCGACTACTGATTTCTCATAGGATAGTTTGACCCTGATGCATCCAGACCATCAGTGCAGCACACCGATTGTGATAGATTCAAAGAAAGTACGCTTCGACACCTGTCCCCCCTGAACATATCCCTGAGGGCACCGGCGCAAACGCTTGACTCTCTCCGCTCTTCGTTAGCCGGGGCGATATCGTGAGTCCTACGAGCCCCGGCCGCAACCAGACGATGGCGGTCCCTGATCCATGGTCGGCCTCCCCGACACGGCCGTCTGCCATTCAACATAGTACCCTCGCCGCGATTGATGCCTTTATATTGAACCGTCCGTCATGCTCCGGTATCGATGTCACCCTCCACGGGCTCGGTCGCCTCGGCCGATATCCTCCTGGTCGGAGACACCGACTGGTTGGACGCCTTCGCGGCCGAGCTGGCACGCCGTTGCCACGGCACAGTGCTCGAAGCCTCGTCGATCGAGGACGCCTTAGAGCTCCATCGGACCCGATCCCTCGACTGCATCGTCACCGAGTACGAGCTCGACGGCGCCACGGGGATCCAGCTGCTCGAGTCCGTTCGGGACCGGACGGCGACAATCCCGGTCGTCCTCGCCACCGCCAGCGGCGACGAGGCCGTCGCCAGCGAGGCCATCGGCGCGGGGGTGACTGATTACGTCTCGATCGACCGGGCGGCCGATACCGAAGCTGCGTTCGAGCCCCTGTTCGAACGGCTCGACCGAGCCCTCCGGTCGGCACGCCGCACCGTCACGCGGCGCCACCGGGCCCGGCAGTTCGACGCCAGCTTCCACGACGCCCGGACGGCGACCTGGGTGCTAGACCGGGACGGCGCGCTGACCCGCGCCAATCAGGCCGCCCGGGACATGATCGACGTCGACATCGACACCGTCGTCGGGGAGCCGTTCTGGACGCTTCCCTGGTGGGCGGGCCCGGACGGCCTCTCCGGCGACATCAGGTCCGTCACCGAACAGGCCCTCGGGGGATCGTTCGCCAACGCGGTCGTGATGTTGGGCGCCGCCAGCGACGACGCCCACGTGCTCGACGTCTCCGCCCGGCCCGTGACCGACGAGCGCGGCGACGTCGTCTCCGTCGTCGTCGACGGGGTGGACATCACCGAACGGGTCGGCCTCGAACGGGACCTCCGCCAGTCCGAGGCGCTCCATCGGGTCACCCTGAACAACATGACTGACACGGTGCTCATCACGAACGAGGCCGGCGAGTACACCTACGTCTGCCCGAACGTCCACTTCATCTTCGGGTACACCGCCCGGGAGATCCACGAGCTCGGAACCATCGACGCGCTGCTCGGCGAGGACCTTTTCGACCGGGAGCAGCTCGCCGCGGAGGGCGTCCTCAAGAACATCGAGTGTCCGGCCGAGGACAAGGCCGGCCGGGAACACACCCTGCTGGTCAACGTCCGCGAGGTCTCGATCCAGGACGGCACCCTGCTCTACAGCTGTCGTGACGTCACGAAGCGGAAACAACGCGAGGAGGCCCTCGCGACGCTGCAGGAGACCGCCCGCGACTTCCTCTACGCCGAGACGGCCCACGAGATTGCCGACCACGTCGTCGAGGACACGCCGGGCGTCCTCGACCTCGAGGCGAGCGGGGTCTATCTGTTCGACGGTGACGAGAACCAGCTCCGTCCGGTCGCCCGGTCACCGCGGCTGGAGGAGCTGCACGGGCCGCTCTCGACCGTCCACGCGGACGCCTCGAGCCTCGTCGGCTACAGCTTCATCGAGGACGAATCGCTCTTCCTCGACGATGTCCACGAATCCGACCGGCTCGAGAACCCGGCGACGGACGTCCGGAGCGCGGCGTACATCCCCCTCGGCGACCACGGCGTCTTCTTCGTCGGGTCGGTCGACGTGGGCCGGTTCGATGCCGTGACCCGAGAGCTGGCTGACCTCCTCGCCGCCACCGCCGAAGCGGCGCTCGACCGGGTCGCCCGCGAGTCACAGCTCCGCGAGCAGGACCGCGAGCTCCAACGGCAGAACCGCCAGCTCACGACGCTGAACCGCGTCAACGAGATCATCCGGGAGATCGACCAGGCGCTCGTCCAAGCCGAGACCCGGGCCGAGATCGAGCACTCCGTCTGCGAGCGCCTGACCGAGGCCGATCGGTTCCGCTTCGCCTGGATCGGGGTCGTCGAGAGCGGTACTGGCACCATCGAGCCCAGCGCCTGGGCCGGCGTCGAACAGGGCTACCTCGACAGCACGGCGTTCCCGATGACCACCGGTGACGCCGAACCGACCGCCAGAGCGGCCGCCTCCAGAATGGCGACGATGGTGTCCGACGTCCCGGCCGAACTCCGGGCGGAGCCCTGGCGGAAGGAGGCGCTGACCCGGGACTACCTGTCGGCCCTGAGCGTCCCGCTCGTCTACGACGGCCACCTGCACGGGGTCCTCAGCGTCTACGCCACCTCCCGGCTGGCGTTCGACGAGATGGCCCAGGCCGTGCTGGCGGAGCTGGGCGAGACCATCGCCGCCGCGACGAGCGCGATCGAGCGGAAGCACGCCCTCCTGACGACGGCCGTCACTCGGTTCGAGTACGCGGTCGACGATCCATCGTTCGTCCTCTCGCGGGTGGCCCGGGAGGCCGGGTGTCGGCTGAAGTATCACGGCGGCGTCCAGCAGACTGACGACGGAAGCTACGTGTTCGTCACCGTCGAGGGGGCGGACCTGGACCGCGTCGAGACCGCGGCGGCCGACCTCGTCGCGGTCGACGACGTCCAACGGATCGGGGAGGAGCGGACCGGGGGCGTGCTCAGGCTCCACCTGACCCAGCCGTTCCTCGCCCTCGAACTCGCCGGCCACGGGGCTGTGCTCCGCCGGGCGACCGCCGACGAGACGAGCACCGTGCTCGTAATCGATGTCCCGGAGAGCGTCGACGGTCGGCTCGTCCAGGAGATCGTCTCGTCGTCGTTCTCGGAGACCGAGCTCCGCTCGAAACAGACGTTCGACCGGAGTTCGACGGCCGACCCGTACGGCTCCTTCCTCGACGAGCTGACCGACCGCCAGCTCGAGGTCTTACAGACGGCGTACTTCAGCGGCTACTTCGAATCGCCACGGGAGCGCACCGGCGAGGAGGTCGCCGAGACGCTCGGGATCTCACCCGCCGCCTTCTATCAGCACGCCCGGACCGTCCAGCGGAAGCTGTTCGCGACGGTGTTCGACGACCCCCGCCTGCCGCGGTCGCAGGCGTCCGGGTGACCCGGACGACGGCATATCCGATATTGAACCGCTTCGTGAGCAGGTGCCTAGATACTCAACGGGCCTGGCCAAGGGGCCGCCGGCCGAAGGCCGGGCTGCGTGATGCGAGACGTCGATTACGACCCCAAGGCCGCCTCCGCCTACGAGTGTTTCAGCTGCGGAACGCTCGTCATCGCCGAGTCGAACCCCGGTGAATGCCAGGACTGCGGGAGCGCCCTCCGGAATCGCCGGACGCCCCTCGAATAACCCATGGCCTCCAAGACTTCCGACTCCCCGGCGAGCCTCGACCCCGCCGACCACGAGTCCGCGCTGGAGATCGCTCGGCGCCAGCTCGAGAGCGCCGCCGCCCATCTCGGCATCGACCCGAACGTCGTCGAGCGCCTCAGACACCCGGCGAAGGTCCACGAGGTCAAGGTCCCGATCGAGCGCGACGACGGCACGGTCGAGGTGTTCACGGGGTTCCGGGCGCAGCACGACAGCGTCCGCGGCCCGTTCAAGGGCGGCCTCAGATACCACCCGGGCGTCAGCCGAGACGAGTGCGTCGGCCTCGCCATGTGGATGACGTGGAAGTGTGCGCTGATGGACCTCCCGTTCGGTGGCGCGAAGGGCGGCGTGGTCGTCGATCCGAAATCGCTGAGCGACGCGGAGAACGAGCGGCTCACCCGCCGGTTCACCCAGGAGATCCGCAACGACATCGGTCCCAACCGGGACATCCCCGCCCCGGACATGGGGACGGACGCCCGGACCATGTCGTGGATCATGGACGCCTACAGTATGCAGGTCGGCGAGACGACGCCCGGCGTCGTCACCGGGAAGCCGCCCGTAATCGGCGGGAGCTCCGGCCGGGAGGAGGCCCCGGGTCGGAGCGTCGCCATCGTGACGCGGGCGGCCTGTGACTACTACGACCTCCCGCTCGAGGGGACGACGGTCGCCGTCCAAGGGTTCGGGAGCGTCGGCGCGAACGCGGCGCGCCTGCTCGACGAGTGGGGAGCGACGGTCGTGGCCGTCAGCGACGTCAACGGGGCCGTCTACGATCCGGATGGGCTCGCGGTCGACACCATCCCCTCACATGACGAGGAGCCGGAGGCCGTCACCGGGTCCGCCGACGACACCCTGTCGAACGAGGAGCTCTTAGCCCTCGATGTCGACGTGCTCATCCCCGCGGCCGTGGGGAACGTCATCACCCGGGCCAACGCCGCCGACGTCCGGGCGACGCTCGTGATCGAGGGGGCGAACGGACCGACGACCACCGGCGGGGACGCCATCCTCAACGCCCGTGACCTCCCGGTCATCCCGGACATCCTCGCCAATGCGGGTGGCGTGACGGTGAGCTACTTCGAGTGGCTCCAGGACATCAATCGCCGTGCCTGGTCGCTCGAGCGAGTGGAGGAGGAGCTCGACGCCGAGATGCTGTCCGCGTGGAACGAGGTCCGACGGGAGTACGAGTCACGGGGCGTGACCTGGCGCGAGGCTGCCTATATCGTCGCGCTCTCGCGGATCGCTGAGGCCCACGCGTCGCGTGGGCTCTGGCCGTGAATGGTGATATTTGCCGGCCGTGGTTTGGCCAGATCCCGGTCACGTCATCCCGTAAGGGGAAACGATTGTGATATTTATCAGTTTGAAAGATCGAATTCCTTGGCTGCTGTCCCGGGTCACAAATGGAGTTGTTATCTGTCAGTATCCTCCAATCCAAGCCCGACCGTGATGGATGCATCCTCTACGTATCGCGTAGCTACCACCGAATGAAAGTGACCACCGATTTCTGATAGAATATTATGGCCCTGCTGCACTCGCGCCATGCG